>NZ_RJKO01000001.1:906103-1618809 GCF_003751825.1 Rathayibacter sp. PhB186
ATGCTGGTCGAGTAGCCCCGGAGGGGCGTATCGAGACCCGCCGTCGTCAGCAGGGTGGTCTGCAGGCTCCGGTTCAGGCGGTGGTGGATCTCGATACGCCCGCTGCGCGGGCTACTCGATCAGCATGAAGCGACGCCCTCGTCTGCTGAGCCGCGGCCCCCGTGCATGCTGGTCGAGTAGCCCCGGAGGGGCGTATCGAGACCCGCCGTCGTCAGCAGGGTGGTCTGCAGGCTCCGGTTCAGGCGGTGGTGGATCTCGATCCGCCCGCTGCGCGGGCTACTCGATCAGCATGAAGCGACGCCCTCGTCTGCCAGCGAAGGTGCACTCGCACAGCGCCGTCAGCTCAGCGCGCGGCGCCCCGAGATCACGCCGGACACCACGGCGACGACGCCGAAGACGATCGCGACGACCGGCTGCCCGAGGTCGAGCCAGGCGAGGGCGGCGGCGCCCATGATCAGCAGCTCGATCAGCGAGCGGCCGTAGAGGTCGATCGCGAAGACGGCGCGGGGCGAGAGGAAGAGCGCCCAGAGCAGGATCGCCAGCACCGGTGCGCCCACACCGAAGACGATGCTCCACGGCAGATCCCAGGACAGGAAGCCCCACAGTCCGAGGCTGACGAACGCGAACAGCTCGAGCACGAGGCGGAGGACGTCGTTCGGCCCGACCTTCGGATCGGTCCGTGCAGTGCCCGCTGTCGCTCGATTCACGCGGACCATCGTATCCGCCCGCGGTGAGTCGCCCGAGAGGGCTCGTTCTCCCGCCCTGCGAACAGCCGTTCCGGGCGACTCGACGCCGCACGCCGGAGCGGCGCGGCGGTCAGTGGAAGATGATCGTGCGGGCGCCGTCGAGCAGCACGCGGTCCTCCGCGAACCACTTCACGGCCTGGGTCAGCGTGCGGCTCTCCTCGTCCTGCCCGATCGCGACCAGCTGCGCGGGGGAGTGCGAGTGGTCGACCCGCACGACGTTCTGCTCGATGATCGGGCCCTCGTCGAGGTCGCTCGTCACGAAGTGCGCGGTCGCGCCGATCAGCTTCACCCCGCGGGCGTGCGCCTGCTTGTAGGGGTTCGCGCCCTTGAAGCCGGGCAGGAAGGAGTGGTGGATGTTGATCGCCCGGCCGGCCAGGCGCGCGCAGAGCTCGGGGGAGAGGATCTGCATGTAGCGGGCGAGGACGACCAGCTCGATGTCGTGCTCCTCGACGACCTCGACCACGCGCTCCTCGAAGGCGCGCTTGGTCTCGGGCGACGTCACCGCGCGCGACTCGAACGGCACTCCGTAGAAGCCGGCCAGGTCCTGCAGGGTGGCGTGGTTCGAGAGGATCAGCGGGACGTCGATGGCGAGCTGCCCGGCACGCTGGCGGAACAGCAGGTCGTTCACGCAGTGCCCCGCCGTGGAGGCGAGCAGCAGCGTGCGCAGCGGGCGGCCGACGACGTCGAGCCGCCAGGTCATGCCGTAGTGCTCGGTGACCGGAAGCAGGGCGGCCTCGAACTCGTCGCGGGTGACGGGCGACTGCACCTGCAGGCGCATGAAGAAGCGCCCGGTGTCGGCGCTGGAGAACTGCTGGCTCTCGGTGATGTTGCCGCGGGCCTGCACCACCGCTCCCGAGACCGCGTGCACGATGCCGGGCAGGTCGGGGCAGGCGAAGGTGAGCGTCCAGTGGTTGCCGGGACCGCCGTCGGAGCCGCCGCTCGCCGCGTCAGCGGGCGTTCGGGCGGGAGCGGGCGCGGCGGAATCGGTCTGCATCCGCTCAGGATATCGGCCGCCCGTTGCTACACTGGCCGCGTCGCGACTGGCGTTCGGATGGGTGACCATCAGGGAGCGGCACCCTCTCCGGAGACCTCTTCCGGACACTTTTCCTGCCGCTCGCCTGGGCCGGAACGGATACCGTTGTCCTGCGTGCCCGAGCGTGCCTCGTCGCCTCGCGGACGCCATCCGTTTCGCAGCCAAGGAGCGCACGTGTCCTCTTCTCCCGCCTCGAGCACCGCCAGCACCGGTGTCTCGGCCTCGTTCAACGAGCCCGTCTCCGTCGTCGATCCCGAGATCGCCGCCGTCCTGCAGCAGGAGCTCGACCGCCAGCGCGGCTACCTCGAGATGATCGCCAGCGAGAACTTCGTGCCGCGCGCGATCCTCGAGTCGCAGGGCTCGGTCCTCACCAACAAGTACGCCGAGGGCTACCCCGGCCGTCGCTACTACGGCGGCTGCGAGTTCGTCGACGTCGCCGAGCAGCTCGCGATCGACCGCGCCAAGGCCCTCTTCGGCGCCGAGTTCGCGAACGTCCAGCCGCACTCCGGAGCGACCGCGAACGCGGCGGCGCTCGCCGCCCTCGTCCAGCCGGGCGACACCATCCTCGGTCTCGAGCTGGCGCACGGCGGCCACCTCACCCACGGGATGAAGCTCAACTTCTCGGGCAAGCTCTACAACGCCACCGCGTACGGAGTCGACCCGCAGACCTTCCGCATCGACATGGACGCGGTCCGCGAGAAGGCCCTCGAGGTCCGCCCGCAGGTCCTCATCGCCGGCTGGTCGGCCTACCCCCGTCACCTCGACTTCGAGGCGTTCCGCGCGATCGCCGACGAGGTCGGCGCCAAGCTCTGGGTCGACATGGCCCACTTCGCCGGACTCGTCGCCGCGGGCCTGCACCCCTCGCCCGTCCCGCACGCCGACGTGGTGACCACCACGGTGCACAAGACGCTCGCCGGCCCGCGCTCGGGCCTCATCCTGGCCAAGCAGGAGTACGCCAAGAAGCTGAACTCCGCCGTCTTCCCGGGCCAGCAGGGCGGACCGCTCATGCACGTCATCGCCGCGAAGGCCACCGCGTTCAAGCTCGCGGGCGAGCAGGAGTTCGCCGACCGCCAGGCGCGCACCATCCGCGGCGCGCAGATCCTCGCCGAGCGGCTCACCGCCGCCGACTCGAAGGCCGAGGGCATCGACGTGCTCACCGGCGGCACCGACGTGCACCTCGTGCTCGCCGACCTGCGCAACTCCCCGCTCGACGGCAAGCAGGCCGAGGACCGCCTGCACGAGGTCGGCATCACGGTCAACCGCAACGCGGTGCCGTTCGACCCGCGCCCGCCGATGGTCACCTCGGGCCTGCGGATCGGCACCCCCGCTCTCGCGACCCGCGGCTTCGGCGACGCCGAGTTCACCGTCGTGGCCGACGTCATCGCCGAGGCGCTCAAGCCCTCGGCCGACCTCGAGGCGCTGCGCGCCCGGGTCAAGGGGCTCACGGACGACTTCCCGCTGTACCCGGGGCTGTAGGCCGCCCCGCCCCTTTCGGGTCACCCTGCGCTCGGCGGGGTCCGGAGCGCCGAGCGCGCCTGCGGACACCGCCGAGCACTACTGCACGACAGGCGCGGGAGCGCCGACGAACGAGGAGTTCCACGATGACGGCACAGGTACTCGACGGCGTCGCGACCGCCGCGACGGTCAAGGCGGAGATCGCCGAGCGCGTGGCGGTGCTGCGCGAGAAGGGCGTCGTGCCCGGTCTCGGCACGCTGCTGGTCGGCGACGACCCGGCCTCGCGCTCCTACGTCGCGGGCAAGCACCGCGACTGCGCGGAGGTGGGCATCGAGTCGATCCGCGTCGACCTGCCCGCCACGGCGTCCGCCGAGGACATCCGCGCGGCCATCCGGCAGCTCAACGAATCGGACTCGGTGACCGGCTACATCATCCAGCTGCCGCTGCCCAAGGGCATCGACGAGAACGCGATGCTCGAGCTGATGGACCCGGACAAGGACGCCGACGGGCTGCACCCGACCAACCTCGGCCGGCTGGTGCTGGGCGTCGAGGGCGAGCTCGACAGCCCGCTGCCCTGCACGCCGAACGGCATCGTCGAGATGCTGAAGCGCTACGAGATCCCGATCTCGGGGAAGCACGTCGTCGTCGTCGGGCGCGGTCTCACGGTCGGACGGCCGCTCGGGCTGCTGCTGACGCGCAAGGGGCTCGATGCGACGGTGACGCTGACCCACTCGCGGACGACGGATCTCGCTGCGGAGGTGCGGCGGGCGGACATCGTCGTCGCCGCGGTGGGTGTTCCGGGACTGATCGCGGCGGACTGGGTGAAGCCGGGGGCGGCGGTGCTCGACGTCGGGATCACGCGGGTCGAGAATCCGGAGACGGGGAAGGCGAAGCTGACCGGCGACGTCGCTCCCGGGGTGGCCGAGGTCGCGGGGTGGCTGTCGCCGGTGCCGGGCGGGGTCGGGCCGATGACGCGGGCGATGCTGATCCACAACGTGGTGGGGGCGGCGGAGCGGGCTCTTCGCTAGTTCGACGTCGGGGGGTGCTTGCTGCTGCCGTTCTGACGGTGGGAGGGGCGCGGTGCCTCGTCGCGGCTCCTTCCCGCGCGCCTTCGGCGCGCCCGCCAGACCCGAGCCAGGAGCCGCGACGAGGCACCGCGCCCCTCCGGGCCGGCGGACGGGGGACCGGGCTTCGCCGGTCGGGGGCGCTGAGGCTCGTTGGGGACCGGAGAACCGAGGGTTGAGGACCAGGGGCGGCGGGACCAGGCGACGGGGCGGTCAGGAGTGGAAGTGGACCTCGTCGCCTGGGGTCAGGTGGGCCAGGGCGTCGAGGGACGTCGAGGCGATGACGGCGAGGACGGGGTAGCCGCCCGTTGTCGGGTGGTCGGGGCCGAAGAGGACGGGGAGGCCTGAGGGCGGGAGCTGGATCGAGCCGTGGACCAGGGCCTCGCTGGGGAGCTCGGGGGCGTCGCCCGTGGGGAGGGGGGTGCCGGTGAGGCGGAGGCCGATGCGGTCGGCGGAGGGGCTGAGGTGCCAGGGGCCGGCGAGCAGGCGCTGCCACGTGCCGGGGGGCAGGAGGTCGAGGCGGGGGCCGGGGAGCACGCGCAGGACCGGGTCTCGGCGCGGGTCGAAGGGCCACCAGTCGGGGAGGAGGACCTCGCCGACGGGGGTGCCGAGCGCGAGCAGGTCGCCGGGGCGGAGGGGGGCCGGGCCGAGGGCGGAGAGGGTGTCGCGGGAGCGGGAGCCGAGGACGGGTGGCGCGGCGATGCCGCCGCGGACGCCGAGGGTGCGGCGCAGGCCCGTCGTCAGGGGGCCGAGTCGCAGGACCGAGCCCGCGGGCGCGAGCGTCGGCAGGACGCGGTCGAGGGCGGCGCCGTCGAGGGTCGCGGCTCCGGCGGCACCGGTCAGGCTGATCCAGGCGGGGGTCTCGAAGCGGGCGGTGAAGCCGGCGCCGAGCAGTTCGAGCGCAGCCGCGTCCGGGGCGTTGCCGAGCAGGCGGTTCGCGAGGCGGAGAGCGCCGCGGTCCATCGCGCCGGAGCGTCCGACGCCGACGGCGGCATGGCCGGGGCGGCCGTGGTCCTCGACGAGGGCGAGGGGGCCGGGGTCGAGGATGCGCAGGCTCACGGCAGCGCCCGGAAGCGGACCTCGTCGCCGGGGGCGAGCAGGGCGGGCGGCAGGCGCTCGATGTCCCAGAGCTCCGCGTCGGTCGAGCCGATCAGCTGCCAGCCGCCGGGGGAGGGGCGCGGGTAGACGCCGGAGTAGCCGACCGCGAGGGCGACCGCGCCGGCGGGGACGCGGGTGCGCGGCTCGGCGCGACGGGCGACCTCCGGCCAGGGGGCGAGCGCGACGAGGTAGGCGAAGCCGGGGGCGAACCCGCCGAAGGCCGCGCGCCACGGGGTCGCCGCGTGGCGGCGGATCAGCTCGGCGGGCGTCCAGCCCAGGGCGTCCGCCGCCTCGGCGAGGTCGACGCCGTCGTAGCGGACGGCGATCTCGTGCCGGCGGCCGACGGTGCCGGGCCCCGTCGGCTCCGTCGCCTCCGCGGTCCGCAGGATCCACGGGGACGCGGTCGCGACCGGCAGCGACTCGTCCAGCACGACGAGGACCGTCCGCGCGGCGGGGACCAGGTCGAGGACGCCTGCGGGCCGGGAGCGGTCGAGCGCCGCCGCGAGGGCGAGCGCCTCGTCGAGGCCGTCGACCTCGGCCAGCACGGCGCGATCGCCGGAGGGCAGCAGCCGCACCGGGATCACGGGGCGGCGCTCGCCAGAGCGACGCCCGCCTCGGAGAGGGCCGCGCGCACCGCCTCCGCCATCGCGACGGCGCCGGGGGTGTCGCCGTGCACGCAGAGGGAGTCGACGTCGAGCTGCAGGTCCTCGCCCGAGGCGGCCGTCACGGCGCCCTCGAGGACCATCCGCACGGCCCGGGCGGCGACGACCGCCGGGTCGGTCAGCAGGTCGCCGGGCTCGCCGCGGGGCACCAGCGTGCCGTCGGCGCGGTAGCCGCGGTCGACGAACGCCTCGCGCAGGATCGGCAGGCCGGCGCTCGCCGCCGCGCGCTCGACCGCGGAGGACCCGAGGCCGAGCAGGGGCAGTGCGGGAGCGGTGTCCCGGACGGCGGCGACCACCGCCTCCGCCTGCCGTTCGTCGTGCACGATGCGGTTGTAGAGGGCGCCGTGCGGCTTCACGTAGCGCACCTCCGTGCCCGCGGCCCGCGCGATCGCCTGCAGGGCGCCGAGCTGGTAGGCGACGTCGGCGTGCAGCTCGTCGGGGCCGACGGGGAGGTCGCGGCGGCCGAAGCCGGCGAGATCGCGGTAGGCGACGTGGGCGCCGATCGCCACGCCGCGCTCGGCGGCGGTGCGGCAGGTGGCGAGCATGATCGAGGGGTCGCCGGCGTGGAAGCCGCAGGCGACGTTGGCGCTCGTGACGATCCGGAGCATCGCGTCGTCGTCACCGAGCGACCACACACCGAAGCCCTCGCCGAGGTCGGCGTTCAGATCGATCGTCCTCCGCATCCTCCGAGCCTACGGGCGGCGTCCAGCCGGGGCTCGCTAGCGTGGGTAGACGCGCTCGCGTTCCCACCCCCTCCGGACCACCGCTCGAGCGCGCCCCCACGAAGGAGAAAACATGCTGACCGTCAACGCCTACGCCGCCCCCTCCGCCACCGAGCCGCTCGTCCCCACCACGATCGAGCGCCGCGACGTCGGAGCGCACGACGTGCTCATCGAGATCGCCTACGCGGGCATCTGCCACTCCGACATCCACACCGTCCGCGGCGAGTGGGGCCCCGTCCAGTACCCCCTCACCGTCGGCCACGAGATCGTCGGCGTCGTCGCCGAGGTCGGCTCCGAGGTGACCAAGCACAAGGTCGGCGACCGCGTCGGCGTCGGCTGCATGGTCAACTCCTGCCGCGAGTGCGAGAACTGCCTCGCCGGCGAGGAGCAGTACTGCCTGAAGGGCAACACCGGCACCTACGCCTCCGTCGACCGCGACGGCACCGTCACCCAGGGCGGCTACTCCACCCACGTCGTGGTCGTCGAGGACTTCGTGCTCCGCGTCCCGGAGTCGATCCCCTACGAGGCCGCCGCGCCGCTGCTCTGCGCCGGCATCACCACCTACTCGCCGCTCTCGCACTGGGAGGCGGGCCCCGGCAAGCGGGTCGCCGTCGTCGGTCTCGGCGGGCTCGGCCACATGGCCGTCAAGTTCGCGCACGCGATGGGCGCCGAGGTCACCGTGCTCTCGCAGTCGCTGAGCAAGAAGGAGGACGGCCTCCGTCTGGGCGCCGACCACTACTACGCGACGAAGGACGAGGAGACGTTCTCGACGCTCAAGAACACCTTCGACATCATCATCAACACGGTCAGCGCGCCGCTCGACCTGGACGCCTACCTCGGCCTCCTGCGCCGCAACGGCACGATGGTGAACGTCGGCGCTCCGGCCGAGGCGCTGCCGCTGCACGTCTTCACCCTGTTCGCCGCGCGCCGCTCCTTCGCGGGCTCGGGCATCGGCGGCATCCGCGAGACCCAGGAGATGCTCGACTTCTGCGCGGAGAAGGGCATCGCGAGCGAGGTCGAGGTCGTCTCGGCGTCGCAGATCAACGAGGCCTACGAGCGCGTGCTCGCCTCGGACGTGCGGTACCGCTTCGTCATCGACATCGCGACGCTCACGAAGTAGCGGTTCCACCGGCCGCGGGGTCGGCTACGGTCGTTCGCATGAGCGAGCGCAGCCACCCCGCGGTCGACCGCGTCCTGGCCGATCTCGAGGTGCACGGGGTGCGGCCGCCGGTCCGCTGGCTCGACGAGGCGGCGTCGACGGCGGCGCTCGCCGCGGCCGCCCTCGGCATCGAGGTCGGCCAGATCGCGAACTCGCTGGTCTTCCTCCTCGACGGGTCGCCGCTGCTGATCCTCACCAGCGGCGCGCACCGCGTCGACACCGACTGGCTGGGCGCCGAGCTCGGCGGGGAGATCACCCGCGCCTCGGCCGCGGTCGTCAAGGCCGCGACGGGCCAGACCATCGGCGGCGTCGCGCCGGTCGGTCACCCGACCCCGCTGCCCACCGTGGTCGACTCCGCCCTGGCCGAGTTCGACACCGCCTGGGCGGCCGCCGGCCACGCCCACACCGTCTACCCGACCAGCGCCGCGGAGCTCGTCCGCGTCACCGGAGGCGCTCTGCGCTCGGTCGTCCCGCCGGCCCCGGCTCAGTAGGCCGCTGTTCGAGCAGCCCGCCCCTCATGCTGTTCGGGCAGCCCGTTCCGCGGGCGTATCGAGCGGCGAAGAAAGGACGCGCCGCGCCCCCTCTCACGCTGGTCGAGTAGCCCCGCAGGGGCGTATCGAGACCCACCGCCCTCGACAGGGCGGGTCTGCAGACTCGCGTTCTGACGGTGGTGGATCTCGATGCGCCCGCTCCGCGGGCTACTCGATCAGCATGGTTCGCCCATGCCTACCAGGTGATCTTTCTAGGAGGTCCGAGGGTCAGCGGACGCGGCCCGCGCCGTCGGCCGCCGTCACGAGGAACAGCTCGGGGGTGCGGAAGCCCTTGTCGGCGAAGGCGGCGAGGACCGCCGCGCGGACATCCTCCTCCTTCTCGACGGGGGTGAGTGCGATGGCGGAGCCGCCGAAGCCGCCGCCCGTCATCCGCGCACCGATCGCGCCGGCGCCGCGGGAGGCCTCGACCGCGGTGTCGAGCTCGGGGATCGAGATCTCGAAGTCGTCGCGGAGCGAGACGTGGCCGGCGTCGAGGAGCTCGCCGATCGCGCGCGGCCCCTGCTCGCGGAGGGTGCGGACGGTGGTGAGGACGCGGGCGTCCTCGGTCACCACGTGCTTCACCCGGCGGTAGGTCACGTCGTCGAGGAGCTCCTCGGCGCGCGGCAGGTCGTCCACCGACAGCTCGCGCAGCGACTCGACGCCCAGCGTCGAGGCACCGAGCTCACAGGACGCACGGCGCTCGGCGTAGCCGCCGGTGGCGTGCGCGTGCTCGACCCGGGTGTCGATGACGAGGAGCACCAGCCCGGCCTCCTCGAAGCCGAGCGGCACGACCTCGGTGTCCAGGCTCCGGCAGTCGAGGAAGACGGCCGCGTCGCGCTCGCCGAACAGCGAGGCGGACTCGTCCATGATCCCGGTCGGCGCGCCGACAGCCACGTTCTCGGCGCGACGGCCCACGCGGGCGAGCGTCGCCCGGTCGAGCCCGAGCTCCCAGAGCTCGTTCAGCGCCACGGCCATCGCGCACATCAGCGCGGCCGAGCTGGAGAGCCCCGCGCCGACCGGCACGTCGGAGTCGACGAACGCGTCGAAGCCCGAGCGCGCGCCGAGATCGACGCCGTACTCGGTGAGCGCCCAGACGACACCGAGCGGGTAGGCCGACCAGCCGTCGAGCGCGTCCGGCCCGAGGTCGTCCAGCGAGATCTCGACGTGCTCGGGGGAGAAGGCGCTCGAGATCCGGACGACCCGGTCCTCCCGCGGCGCGACGGCCATCGCGGTGGCGCGGTCGATGGCGAACGGGAAGACGAAGCCGTCGTTGTAGTCGGTGTGCTCGCCGATCAGGTTGACCCGGCCGGGGCCGGCCCAGACGCCGACGGCCGGGTGGCCGTAGGCGCGCTCGAAGTCCTGCGCGGCGCGCTCGGCGACGGCGTCGAGGGAGGCGGAGGTGGTCATCGGTTCTCCTCGGGGGTGGTGTCGGCGGCGGGGAGCGACGCGTCGGGGTTCGCGGCCGTCTCGGCGGCCAGGGTGGCGGCGTCGGCGCGGTCGATCGCCTCGCGCAGGGCGGCGGCGCTCGTCTCGGGGGCGATGTCGCCGATCCAGGCGCCCATCGCCGCCTCGCTGCCCGCCAGGTACTTGAGCTTGGTGGCGGCGCGGCGCGGCGACGTGATCTGCAGCATGAGCCGCACCTCGTCGCGCCGCTCGTGCACCGGCGCCTGATGCCAGGCGGAGATGTAGGGGGTGGGCGAGTCGTAGAGCGCGTCGATCCCGCGCAGGAGCCGCTGGTAGACCACGGCCAGCTCGTCGCGCTCCTCGGGCGTCGTCTCGCTGATGTCGGCCACGTGGCGGTGCGGCAGCACGTGCACCTCGATGGGCCAGCGCGCGGCGAAGGGCACGAAGGCGGTCCAGTGCTCGCCGCGGACGAGCACGCGCTCGCCGGCCTGCTCGAAGGCGAGGATGTCGGCGAACATCCCGGGGCCGTAAGCGTCGAGCGACGCGAGCAGCCGCGTCGTGCGCGGGGTGACGTACGGGTAGGAGTAGATCTGGCCGTGCGGGTGGTGCAGGGTGACGCCGATCGCCTCTCCGCGGTTCTCGAACGGGAAGACCTGCTGCACCCCGGGCAGGGCCGACAGCGCGGCGACTCGGTCGGCCCACGCCTCCACAACAGTGCGGGCCCGCGAGGCGGAGAGGGTCGCGAACGAGCCCTCGTGCTCGGGGCTGAAGCAGACGACCTCGCAGCGGCCGACGCTCGTCAGGGTCCGGCCGAGGCCGAGCGTGCGGAGGTCCTCGAGGGACGCGGGCGCGTCCTCGTCCTCGAGCAGCGGTCCGAAGGACGGCGAGCGGTTCTCGAAGACGGCGACGTCGTAGACGCTCGGCACCTCCGACGGATTGGTGGGGGAGGCCGGGGCGAGCGGGTCGAGCTCGGCCGGCGGGAGGAAGACGCGGTTCTGCCGGGAGGCGGCGATCGACACCCACTCCCCGGTGAGGACGTCCTGGCGCATGCGCGCGGTCGCGGGGCGGGGATCGAGCTCGCGGGCGTCCGCCGAGCGCTCGGGAGGGAGGGACGTGTCCGCGTCATCGAAGTAGATGAGGTCGCGGCCGTCGGCGAGGACGTGCGGGCGCTTGACGACGCCGGCGGAGAGGGGGATTGCTTCGTTCATGGCACGCCCACGATAGACCGCGACCTTCGGAAAGGAAAGCGCGGTTTCTCTTTGACAAGTCGATGGCGCGAAGGACACGATGGAGCGATGAGGACGGACGGGGAGCAGGAGAGCCGCTCGGCGCTCGAGCGCCGCTTCGAGATGCGGCTGCTCGCCGAGAAGCAGGGCTTCGTCTCCGTCGCGGACCTCTCCGACCGCCTCGGCGTCTCCGTCGTCACCGTCCGCTCCGACCTCGATCGGCTCGCCGGCGAGGGGACCGTCCAGCGCGTCCGCGGGGGAGCCGTGCCGACCGGCGAGCGCTCGGGGGAGCGCTCGTTCGAGGAGGGCCTCGCCGCCGCCTCCGACGAGAAGGCCGCGATCGGCCGCGAGGCCGCCGCCTCGGTCGTCTCCGGCGAGAGCGTGATCCTCGACGTCGGCACCACGACGCTCGCGATCGCCCACGCGCTCGTGGCCCGCGACGACCTCCGCGACGTCACCGTCGTCACCAACGGCCTCAGCGTCGCCCTCGCGCTCGAGCCCGCCATCCCGCGCTTCACCGTCGTCGTCACCGGCGGCACCCTGCGCCCGCTGCAGCACTCCCTCGTCGAGCCGCTCGCCTCCGAGGTGCTCGAGCGGATCCGCGCCGACGTCGTCTTCGTCGGCTGCACGGGCGTCCATCCCGAGGCGGGCGTGACCAACGTGAACCTGCCCGAGGCGACGCTCAAGCGCCGCATGCTGCACGCGGCCACCCGCCGCGTCGTGGTCGCCGACTCGAGCAAGCTCGGCGTCGTCGACCTCGGCCGGGTCGCCGGCACCGAGGAGTTCGACCGCCTGCTCACCGGCGCGGCCGCGGGCGAGGCCGTCGTGGGGCGGCTCGAGGCGGCGGGCCTCGCCGTCATCCGCTGCGGCACGCTCCGGCCCGGTCCGCAGGCCGACGGCGGTGCCGGTCCGTAGGATTCAGGGATGGCCGACTTCACTCCCGCCCCCGCAACCGGGCGCCAGTTCGCCCTCGACCTCACCGCCGAGGGACGCACCCTGCACGCCGTCGTCACGGAGGTGGCCGCAGGGCTGCGCCACCTCTCCGTCGACGGCGTCGAGATCACCGCCGGATACCCCGAGACCGTCGTCCCGCCGTTCGGCTCGGGCATCGTCCTGATGCCCTGGCCCAACCGCGTGAAGGACGGCCGCTGGCACCACGCCGGGCGCACCCAGCAGCTCGACATCACCGAGCCCAAGTACCACAACGCGATCCACGGCCTGCTGCGCAGCGCCTCCTACCGCGTCGTCGAGCAGGGCCCGTCCTTCGTCGAGCTCGCCGCGCCCGTCGTCCCGCAGGCCGGCTACCCGTTCCACCTCGAGACCACGGTCCGCTACGAGCTGCAGGCCGACGGCCTGAAGGTCGTGCACCGCGTCGTCAACGTCGGAGCCGACGAGGCACCCGTCGCGATCGGCACGCACCCGTTCCTCGCGATCGGCGACGTCCCGACCGACGAGCTCGAGATCACGGTCGACGCGGCCGTGCACATCGAGGTCGACGAGCGGCTCAACCCCACCGGTCAGAGCCCGGTCGACGGCACCGAGTGGGACCTCCGCCGCGGCCGCCGGATCGGCGAGCTCGAGCTCGACGACGCCTGGGCCGACGTCACGATCGTCGACGGCGAGAGCGTCCACGGCCTCCGCGCCGACGACGGCCGACGCGTGCTGCTCTGGGCCGACGCCTCGCACAACTTCATCCAGGTCTTCATCACCCGGATCTTCCCCGACGGCGACGACGTCAAGACCGCCATCGCGGTCGAGCCGATGACCGCGCCCGCCGAGGCGCTCAACTCCGGTCAGGGTCTGCGCTGGCTCGAGCCGGGCGAGGAGTGGAGCGTCGCCTGGGGCATCCGCCACGAGGGCTTCCCCGCCTCGTCATGACGACGAGCAGCACGAGCGCCGTCAGCACCTCCGCCGTCAGCACCTCCGCCGGCGGCACCTCCGCCGGGCGCGACGACGAGGCGAAGCGCGCCGCCCTCGTCGCGATGAAGCGGCTCGCCACCGGACTGCTGGTGCTGATGGCGATCGTGTTCGCCGTGTCCTTCGCGCTCCAGGACCGCTACCCCTGGCTGCAGTGGGTGCGCGCGGCGAGCGAGGGCGGCATGGTCGGCGCGCTCGCGGACTGGTTCGCGGTGACGGCGCTCTTCCGGCGGCCGCTCGGGCTGCCGATCCCGCACACGGCGATCATCCCGACCAAGAAGGACGAGATCGGCGCGAGCCTCGCCCAGTTCGTCGAGGAGAACTTCCTCCGCGGCGCGATCGTCCGCGAGAAGCTCGATTCCTTCGGCATCGCCCGCCGTGCCGGGCTCTGGCTCGCCGAGCCCGAGAACGCGCACCGCGTGGGCGGCGAGAGCGCGGCGGCGGTCCGCTCCGCGATCGCGCTGCTCGACGACTCCGACGTGCAACGCGTGATCGAGGCGCTCGCCCGGCGCCACCTGCTCGACCCGCAGTGGGGCCCGCCGCTCGGCTCGCTCGTCGGCAGCGTCGTCGAGGCGGGGCACCACCGCCGGCTCGTCGACACGCTGGTCGAGCAGGCCGAGGTCTGGCTGATCGCGAATCCCGAGAGCTTCACGAGGATGGTCAGCGGCCGGCTCCCGAGCTGGCTGCCCTCCGCGGTCAGCAGGGCGGTCGACGAGCGGCTCTACCGCGAGGCGCTCGTCCTCGTCGAGACGATCCGCGACGACCAGGGGCACCCGTTCCGGATCGCGGTGGACGGCTACCTCGCGACGCTCGCGAAGGACCTCGGCAGCGACCCCGACCTGATCATGCGCGTCGAGGAGATCAAGAACCGCGCCTTCGACAGCCCCCGGGTGCGCGAGCTGGCCGGGGACGCCTGGGAGTCGACGAAGTCGTCGCTGCTCGGCGCGATGGACGACCCCGAGAGCCCGCTGCGCGCGAGCATCGAGTCGATCGTCGTCGACCTCGGCCGCCGGCTCTCGACCGATCAGGCGCTCGCCTCGACCGTCGACACCTGGATCGGCACCGTCGCGGCGAACCTCGTCGACCGCTACCGGGGCGACATCGCCAGCATCATCGGCGAGACGATCGGCCGCTGGGACCCGCAGGAGACCTCCGAGAAGCTCGAGCTGCAGGTCGGCAAGGACCTGCAGTTCATCCGGATCAACGGCACCGTCGTCGGCTCGCTGGCCGGCCTGGTGATCTTCACCGTGGCGCACGCGCTGCTCGGTTCCTGACTAGGGACGCGCGCCGCATCCTGTGCGCGATCGGAACGGGTCGCTCCGGCCCGCTCCGCAAGCCCTCGCCGGTGTCGGTGGTCGGGCGTACGGTCGCAGCATGAGCGACGACACCCCCAACACCACCGATCCCGACGTCAAGACCGAGGGCGACGTCCTCGGCGCCCGTGCCGACGACGGCAGCGACACCAGCGCCAGCAAGGACCCGTCCGACTGGGTCACCGGCGACGAGCCGATGACCGGCCCGCAGCGCAGCTACCTCGACACCCTCGCCCGCGAGGCCGGCGAGACCCTCCCCGCCGACATCACGAAGGCGGAGGCGTCCGAGCACATCGATCGCCTGCAGTCCGCGACCGGCCGCGGCGACGGCAGCAAGTAGTCACCCGCACCACCCGCACCCGGGCGCACGGCGGCTGAGCATTGCTGCCGTCGTGCGCCCCCGTGTCGGGGCCGTCAGGATGTGCCGACCCTCTCTAGGGTCACGGGCATGGCGATGTCCCGGACCACGCAGACGGCTCTCGATCTCATCGACGCGGTACGGGTCCCGGAGGGGATCGACCCGCGTCTCGCCCGCCAGGTCTCGCTCTCGCTGAGACTCCTTCTCGAATCCGACAGCTTCGGTCCGAGCGATCGGACGCTGCGCCGCCGCTCCCGCAGGCTGCGCGCCGGTCGCCTGGTCTGACGGCCCTGGCAGGAGCGCCTGCGTGACCTCGCAGGGGGCAGACAGCGCGCGCGCAGCGGTCTAGAGTTCGGGTCATCCGGTCCGCCGGACGCCCGCGGGGCCGAGCACGGGGACGACGCCGTCTCACGAGCCGGGCCCGCCGTCCGCTCGCACGACGAGCGACCGCTCCCTGCCGACGCTCAGCGCCGACGCCGTCTCGATGAGGAGACCGTCATGCCGTCCTTCCGCTCCACCCTGCTCGCCCTCGCCGCCTCCGTCGCCCTCGTGGGCGCCGCCGCCACCCCCGCCCTCGCCGATCACAACGCCGGAGCCAACCTCGACGGCTACGCCTCGACCGACATCTCGTCGAGCGGCTCCTGCTACTACGGCGCCCTCCTCACGGGCTCGCCCGACATCAGCCTCTCGACGACCAGCTACCGCTTCGTCCGCACCGGCGCCTCGCTGACGCTGGTCTGCTCCTACACGAGGATCCCGTCGTTCATCCCCGGCACCGAGCAGGGCGACGGCGGGGACTGGTACGCCCCGAAGAAGCCGACCCGCTACGTGGCCCAGGACGCCTGTCTGCCGCCGGGCGTCGACTCGGCCGGAGAGGAGTACCTCGACGATCCCGGTCGCGCGGTCGACAAGGTCGACGCGAAGACGCTGTTCTACCGCTCGACCATGACGATGGTCTGCTTCTGGGCCGACGACCCCACGCGCTGACCCGCAGGGGCGGCCGGCGGTGTCCCCTTCCGCCGGTCGCCCCGCCCCCGCGGCCACCCCTGCTGATCGCTCAGCCGCCATCGCAGGGCGAGGAGTCGACCGAGGTTCAGAGGGAGGTGGGTCTCGATACGCCCCTGCGGGGCTCCACGACCCGCAAGATCTGCGGCCTGTCTTCCAGTCGACCCGACTCTCGAGCAGCCCCTCCCCGCCACCGATCCCTGTTGGTCGAGTAGCCGCCGCCGGCGACGTACCGAGACCCCCCGCCGATCGAGCAGCTCCACCAGGCGCCCCGCCACCACCCCGCCCCGACAGGACACACCCGATGACCCACCGCCTCCAGCCCCACCAGAGCACGACCGTCCGCCTGGTCCGCTGGTTCCGCACCGTGGACGGCTGGCAGTCCGAGATCGTCCGCGGCCGCCTGCTCGAGCACCACGACGGCGTCTGGCGCCTGGTCTCGTTCGAGGACGGCGAGGAGCGCGAGTACCCCGACGCCGCCTGGTCCCTCTGCCACGAGTGATCTCGGCCGACGTCGGGAGGGGTGTCGAGCGCTGCTGCTCCGCCATGTCCACCGGCGCGCGTCACGCGGCGGTCGTGCTCGGGGGGCGGCGGGAGGAGTGGGCCCCGTCGGGCTCGAACCGACGACCCGCGGATTAAAAGTCCGCTGCTCTGCCAACTGAGCTAGAGGCCCGCGGCATCCAGGGTAGCGCCCCCGCGCGCCCGGACCGGCGTCGGGCATACCTGCCCAGGCACAGGCGTTACCCTCCTCGAACCCCCACGAAGCAGGACGCGTCCGCGCGTCCCGCCCGACCGCGGAAGGCGGCCCCATGACAGACGGCTTCCACAAGCCGACCAAGTTCCCCTCCCGCGTCTTCGAGGCGTTCCAGGGCGGGGAGGACCCGGCGCAGATCAGCCGGGTCGCCCACGAGACGGCGATCGCACTGCTCAGCCGGGTGCGCGAGGACCCGGATCCGGTGGTCATCGACCGCCTGGTCGAGTACACCGACCACAACGGCATCGACGCGCTCGCCGAGCTGTGGGCCCGCTCCAGCCCGTCCAGCCTCCCCGGCGCCCTCTGGCGCATCTACCTGCTGCGGCTCGTGATCCGGCAGGACCCGGAGAGCACGAGCTTCCTCTACCAGCGCGGCGTCGAGCTCTCGGCGACCATCGACCCGGTCGTCGCCGGCGCGGTCACGCCGACCGGCCCGGCCGAGATCACCGAGCTGGCCGACCGCATCCTCCGTGGCGTGTTCGACGGCGACTTCGCCGTCGCCCTCGACCGCGCGGCGGCGTTCTGCCGGGTGAGCGCCTCCGGTGCCGCCTCGGTGGCCGACGACGTCGAGCTGATCGACGGACCGCGGGCGAGCCAGCTGACCACCCGCGCCCTCCGCCTCTCGACCACCGCGGCCGAGCTGGTGAGCTGCGCACGCCTCTGGCGCAGCGACTCGCTCGAGTAGGAGCGGACTCCGCTACCCGATCGCGGCGCCCTGCGGCACCCCGCGTTCTCGCTCCGCGAACGCCCCTCGCGGGCCTGCGGGGGACAGCCGGTACACTGGTCGGAGCCGGATCGCAGTAACCCCGGGCTCCACTTATAGCCGCTTCGAGCGGCCTCGCGCCGAGAGGCGTTTCTGCGATCCGGCCCCTTCTCCTCTCGACAGCATCCCCAGCGGATCCCGGCGGCGAGCGAGGGCCCAGTGGCGGGCGGTTCGAGGCGCGAGTCCTCCCCTCCCGGCAGAGTCCCCGACAGACAGGCGACATCCGGAATGAAGAACCGCAGGGCACTCCGGATCGGCGCGCGGTGGTGGGCCGGGATCGCCCTCCTGGTGATCGCCGTCCTCCTCTTCCTCTCCGCCCCCGGCGTGGACGACGAGATCGGCGCCCTCCTCGGCAACGGCGTCGTCTTCTCGCAGGGCGCGCTGATGCGCACGCTCGCCGTGCTCGACACGGCCGCCGCGCTCTGGGTGCTCGTCCGTCCGCGCAGCTCCGCCGGTCTGACCGCGGCCCTCGTCGCCGTGATCGGACTGTGGCTCGCCCCGCGGATGGGCGCCGCGGCGCTGGTCGACCTGGGCGGCTTCGCTCTCGACGTCCGCTTCGTCGTCCTCCCCCTCGAAGTGTCGGTCGTGATAGCGGGACTCGCCGTGACAGCCTTCTGGATGACCCGGAATCTGAAGTCCCGGGCACGAGCAGGGCAGGGCGCATGAGCGACGACACCACCGCCGAGGGCACCGCCCCCGACCTCGGCGCTCTCCTCGAGCGGATCGCCGCGGGCGAGCAGGCCGCGTTCTCGCAGCTCTACGACCTCGTCGCCTCGCGCGTCCTCGGACTGATCACGCGGGTCCTGGTCGACCGCGCCCAGTCGGAGGAGGTGGCCCAGGAGGTCTTCCTCGAGATCTGGCAAACCGCTGGACGCTTCGCTCCGAATAAGGGAAGTGCGACGACCTGGATCCTCACGATGGCACACCGCAGGGCCATCGATCGGGTTCGCGCGGCCCAAGCGGGCCGTGATCGGGACGTCCGCATAGGAATCCGCGACCTCGGTCGCGACTACGACCAGGTCGCCGAGCAGGCGGAGGTGTCCCTCGAGCACGAGAAGGTCACCGCCGCCCTGGAGCGGCTGACCGAGCTCCAGCGGCAAGCGCTGCAGCTCGCGTACTACGGCGGCTACTCGCACAGCGAGATCGCCGGGATCCTGAACTGCCCCGTCGGTACCATAAAAACGCGCCTGCGCGACGGGATGATACGACTGAGAGAAGAGATGGGGGTGGCCCTGTGAACGACGTGCAACTCCCCGAAGATCCGCGCGAACTCGCAGCAGGACACGCACTCGGCATCCTCACCCCGGACGAGACCGCCCGGTACGAGAGATTCCTGGACGAGAATCCGGAGGCGCGCGGCGAGGCCGACGCGTTCTCGACCGTGGCCGACGCGCTGGCCGCCGACGCTCCGGCGGTCGCACCGTCGCCGGCCCTCAAGGCCGATCTGATGGCGCTGATCGCGACCACGCCCCAGCTGCCCCGCGACGACACCTCCGATGCTCCGGCCGAGGACCTCGCCGACCGGCGCGAAGCGGTCCCGACCCTGCACGCCGTCGAGCCCTCCGCGGCCGCCGCGAGCGGGCCGTCGGCCGTTGCGCCGTCCGCCACCGCGACCTCCGGCCGTCACGGCGCCGAGGCCCGCGCCCGCGGACGCTGGTTCACCCGCCCCGCCGTCTACCTCTCCGCCGCCGCCGCCGCGGCCGTCATCGTGGTCGGGGGAGTGGCGCTCCCGCCGCTGCTCACGCCCGATGCCGGGCAGAGCCAGCAGCTGACCGCGCTCGAGCAGATCCGCAGCGCTCCCGACGTGCAGGAGACGGCCGGAGCCGTCGCGACCGGCGAGACCGCGACCCTGGTCTGGTCGGCCTCGCTCGGCCGCTCGGCGCTCGTCGTCGACGACCTCGCGCCCCTGCCCGACGACAAGACCTACGAGCTCTGGTACATCGGCTCGTCCGGCCCGGTCTCGGCCGGCACCTTCGACGGGGGTGACGGCCGCACGGTCGCACCGCTCGAGGGCACGCTCGCCGAGGGCGCCGTCGTAGCGGTGACCGTCGAGGACGCGGGCGGCTCCGAGGCGCCGACCACGGACCCGATCCTGGCCATCGCGACCGCCTGACACCGCCACAGCATCGAGTGGAGAAGAGCCGCACTCCCCGAGGGGGTGCGGCTCTTCTGCGCTCCCCACCGGGGGCCGCCGGCTGCAGACGGCTCTCACGGGCTCCCGGACAGCAGAAGAGCCGCACCCCCGGGGGAGTGCGGCTCTCGTGCGTGCGGTCGGAGACTCAGCCGAAGCGGCCCGAGACGTAGTCCTCGGTCGCCTGGACGGACGGCCGCGAGAAGATCGTGGCGGTGTCGTCGTACTCGATGAGCTTGCCGGGCTTGCCGGTGCCCGCGATGTTGAAGAACGCGGTGCGGTCCGAGACCCGCGAGGCCTGCTGCATGTTGTGGGTCACGATGACGATCGTGTAGTCGTTCTTGAGCTCCTCGATCAGGTCCTCGATCGCGAGGGTCGAGATCGGGTCGAGGGCCGAGCACGGCTCGTCCATCAGCAGCACGTCGGGGGAGACGGCGATGGCGCGGGCGATGCACAGGCGCTGCTGCTGGCCGCCGGAGAGGCCGGAGCCGGGCTTCTCGAGCCGGTCCTTGACCTCGTTCCAGAGGTTCGCGCCCTGCAGCGACTTCTCGACGAGGTCGTCCGCGTCGGACTTCGAGATGCGGCGGTTGTTGAGCTTGACGCCGGCCAGCACGTTGTCGCGGATGGACATCGTCGGGAACGGGTTGGGGCGCTGGAAGACCATGCCCACCTGGCGGCGCACGAGCACCGGGTCGACACCCGGGCCGTAGAGGTTGTTGCCGTCGATCAGCACCTCGCCGTCGACGTAGGCGCCGGGGATGACCTCGTGCATGCGGTTCAGCGTGCGGAGGAAGGTCGACTTGCCGCAGCCGGAGGGCCCGATGAACGCCGTGACGGTGCGGGGCTCGATGGTGAGACCGACTCCCTCGACCGCGAGGAACTTGCTGTAGTAGACGTTGAGGTCGTTGACTTCGATGCGCTTGGACAACGGAGATCCTTAGGGTTAGCGGCCGAGCTTGGGGGCGAAGATGCGCGCGACCAGGCGAGCGAGCAGGTTGAGCAGCATGACGATCAGGATGAGGACCAGCGCGCCGGTCCAGGCCCGATCGATGTAGGCGGCGGCGTCGGCCCCCTGGTCGGCGTACTGGCGGAACACGTAGACCGGGAGGGTCATCATCCGGTCGTCGAACGGGTTGTAGTTCATCGACTGGGTGAACCCGGCGACGATGAGCAGCGGGGCGGTCTCGCCGATGACGCGGGCGATCGAGAGCATGACGCCCGTGACGATGCCGGCGATCGAGGTCGGCAGGACGATCTTCACGACGGTCAGCCACTTCGGCACGCCGAGGGCGAAGGACGCCTCGCGCAGCTCGTTCGGGACCAGGCGCAGCATCTCCTCGGTGGAGCGCACGACGACCGGGATCATCAGCACCGACAGCGCGATCGCGCCGCCGAAGCCCATCCGGATGCCGTCGCCGAAGAGGAGCACCAGCAGCGCGTAGGCGAAGAGGCCGGCGACGATCGAGGGGATGCCGGTCATCACGTCGACGAAGAAGGTGATGCCGCGGGCGAGAGCGCCCCGGCCGTACTCGACGAGGTAGATGGCCGTCATCAGGCCGATCGGGATCGAGATGACCGCGGCCAGCGCCGTGATGATCAGCGTGCCCACGATCGCGTGCAGCGCTCCGCCGCCCTCGCCGACGACGTTGCGCATCGAGGAGGTGAAGAAGAGGAGGTCGAAGCGCGCGGCGCCCGCGGTGACCGCGGTGTACATCAGCGAGATCAGCGGGATCAGCGCGACGACGAACGCGGCGGTGACCAGGGTGGTGACGACCCGGTCCGTCGCGCGGCGGGGTCCCTCGACCAGGCGGGCGAGGACGAAGACGGCGACCGTGTAGAGCACGGCGCCGAAGAAGACGGTGCCGACGACGTCGAAGCCCTGCGTGGTGCCGGTGACGGCGAGGAGGGCGTAGACGAGCGCCATCACGGCGATGCTGCCGACCAGGAGGGCGACGGGCGCCCACTTGGGCAGCTGGCCGCTGGTGAGCGTGTTGACCGGCGCAGGGACCGCGTCCTCGACGCGGCGCTGGCGGGGCGGAGTCATCGTGACCATCAGTTCGCTCCCGAGAAGGCCTTGCGGCGGTTGATGATGTAGCGCGCGAGCATGTTGACGAGCAGCGTGATGACGAAGAGCATCAGGCCGGAGGCGACGAGCTCGTTGACCTTCAGGCCGTAGGCCTCGGGGAAGCTCAGCGCGATGTTCGCGGCGACGGTGTTCGAGTTCGTCGACTGCAGCAGCGCGAAGTTCACGACGAAGGACGGCGAGAGCACGATGGCGACCGCCATCGTCTCGCCGAGCGCGCGGCCGAGGCCGAGCATCGACGCGGAGATGATGCCGGGGCGGCCGAAGGGCAGGACCGCCGTGCGGACCATCTCCCAGCGGGTCGCGCCCAGGGCGAGCGCGGCCTCCTCGTGCAGCGTCGGCGTCTGGAGGAACACCTCGCGCGAGATCGCCGTGACGATCGGCAGGATCATGACCGCGAGCACGAGGGCGACGGTGAGGATCGTGCGGCCGGTGCCGGAGACCGGGCCGTTGAAGAGCGGGAACCAGCCGGAGGCGTCCGTGAGGAACGCGTAGAACGGCTGGACGAAGGGGGCGAGCACCGTGATGCCCCAGAGGCCGAAGACGACCGACGGCACGGCGGCCAGCAGGTCGATCACGTAGCCGAGGCCCTGCGCGAGCTTGCGCGGGGCGTAGTGCGAGATGAAGAGCGCGATCCCGATCGCGATGGGGACCGCGATCACCATCGCGAGCCCGGCGGCGTAGACGGTGCCGAACACGAGCGGGCCGACGTAGGACCAGAAGCCCGCTCCGCCGGAGATCGTGTCGGGGGACGCCGTGAGGGCCGGGATCGACTGGACGACCAAGAAGAGGGCGACGGCGGCGAGGATGACGAGGATCAGCGCGCCGGAGGCGACTGCCGTTCCGGAGAAGATCCGGTCTGCGGGCCGCTGCTTCG
Organism: Rathayibacter sp. PhB186; assembly: GCF_003751825.1. NCBI lineage: Bacteria > Bacillati > Actinomycetota > Actinomycetes > Micrococcales > Microbacteriaceae > Rathayibacter > Rathayibacter sp. PhB186. Next base: position 928,404 of record NZ_RJKO01000001.1, read on the forward strand.
CCTTGATGGCGCCGACGGGCCGCTCTGCGGTGGTCATGTGGGTGTCCCTGCGTTCGGTGTGGGGGAGGGGGCCGAGCCGTGACGCGGCCCCGGACCGGCTGGGGTCCGGGGCCGCGTCATGAGGGGGAGGTTACTTGATCGACTCGATGGCCGTCGCGACCTGGGTCGACAGCTCGGACGAGAGCGGCGCGGCGCCGGCGGAGGTGGCGGCCTCCTGCTGGCCCTCCTCGCTGGTCACGTAGCCGAGGTACGCCTTGACGAGCTCGCCCGTCGCGGCGTCCTGGTACTCCTGGCAGGCGACGAGGTAGCTCACCAGGACGACCGGGTAGACGCCGGACTCCTCGGAGGCGTAGTCGATCTCGTAGACGATGTCGTTCTCGGGACGGTCGGTCGCCTCGGGGGACGCGTCGACGATCGCGGCAGCGGCCTCGGGCGAGTAGGCGACGAAGTCGTCGCCGACCTTCACCTTGGCGGTGCCCAGGCTGCCGGCGCGCGAGGCGTCGGCGTAGCCGATGGTGTTCTGGCCGTTGGTGACGGTGTCGATGACGCCCGAGGTGCCCTGGGCCGCCTCGCCGCCCTCGTAGGGCCAGACTCCGTCGGGCTCGGCGTCCCACACGGTGGGCGCGGTCGCGTTGAGGTACGCGGCGAAGTTCTCGGTGGTGCCCGAGTCGTCCGAGCGGTGCACGGCGGTGATGTTCGAGGACGGGAGCGTCGCGTCGGGGTTCAGCGCGGCGATCTCGGGGGCGTTCCAAGTGGTGATGGTGCCCTTGAAGATGCCCGCGATGGTGGCGGCGTCGAGGTTCAGCTCGTCGAGGCCCTCCACGTTGAAGACGATCGCGATCGGCGAGATGTAGGCCGGGACGTCGATGGCGGAGGTGCCGTCGACGCACTTGCCGAAGGAGCCGTCGAGCTCCTCGAGCTTCAGCGCGCGGTCCGAGCCGGCGAAGTCGGCGCCGCCGGCGATGAAGGCCTCACGGCCCGCGCCGGAGCCGTCGGGGGAGTAGTTGACGGTGACGCCGGTGTTCGCCTGCTGGAAGGCGGAGACCCAGGCCTCCTGGGCGGAGCCTTGCGAGGAGGCGCCGATGCCGTTGAGGGTGCCCTCGAGGGTGCTGGCGGAGCCGGAGGAGGACGAGTCGCCGGTGGCGGCGGGCCCCTCGTTGGCAGCACAGGAGGTCAGCGTGATGGCTGCGACGGCGGCGATGACGGCCGCCTGGCCGAGACGCGAGAAACGCACAAGTATCCCTTTCGGGTAGGAAAGCAGGGGGATGGACGGGCTTGGTGCGGCCCGCCAGCGAGAGTACGGAGGGGTCGTGTCCTGGCCCCGTCCGCTCGGTGAACGCGCGGTGAACGACGAGCCGCCCTCAGGCGCCGCCGAGCGCGGAGGAGCAGTATTCGCGCGGCAGGTCTGCGTCCCGCGCGCGGGCTCACTCGAGCGGTGCGTGCGTCTCGATCGCGACGATGCCGGAGCCCGGGTGCTCGACCGAGAGGTGCACCACGGCGAAGCCGCCGGTCGGCAGGTCGGAGGCCTCCTCGAGGTACGGGCCGATCGGGGTCGCGGTGGCCAGTGCCAGCTCGCGCAGGATCTCGGGGATCACCGGACCGTGGCTGCAGAGCACGGCGCTCTTGCGCGCGCGGACCCGCTTGCCGACGACGGAGCGGACGTCGGCGGTGCCGTGCTCGTGCGCGTCCTGGCTGAGGTCCTCCGAGAGGCGGACCGGCCGCTTGAGCAGCGCGGAGAGCGGAGTGATCGTGGTGCGGCAGCGCTTCGCCGTGCTCGAGACCAGCCGGCGGGGCCGCCACGCGGCGACGGCGCGGCCGGCCGCGGCCGCCTCCTCCTCGCCGCGGCGGTTGAGGCGCCGGGTCGAGTCGCGACCGTCCCAGGAGGACGCGGGGACCGCCTTCGCGTGCCGGAGCACCACGACCGCGAAGGTGTCGTGGGTGCCGCGCGAGACGATCCGCGCGAACTCGTCGACGATCTCGATGTCGTGCGGGTAGGTCAGGTAGCTGCGAGCGCGCTTGATCGTGACCCACTCGAGCGCCTCGACCTCGCGGTTCGGCACGAAGTCCGAGGCGAGCACCGCCTTCTCGGTCACCCGTGCCGCCCAGTAGTGCACGGTCTTCGGTCGCCCGTTCGGCAGCGCGTACTGCACGGTGCCGAGCGGCACTCCGAGCGCGACCGCGAACCCGGTCTCCTCGCGGATCTCCCGCACCGCGGTCTCCGGCAGCGATTCGCCCGGATCGACCTTGCCCTTGGGCAGGCTGACGTCCTTGCGGTGCGGCCGGTGGATCACCAGGACGTGCAGACGCCCCTCGATGATCCGCCAGCACACCGCGCCGGCTGCGTAGACGGTCCCCGTCACGGCGTCAGCGGGTGGAGGCTCGGGAGCCGGTCCGCGTCGCCGTGCGCTTGCGATGCGTGATGTGCGCCATCAGCCGGTTCTGCAGATCGGAGAGGGGTGCGCCGTCCTCGTCGAGGTGGTGCCGCGTCCAGATCCCGTCCGGGCCGAGCCACCAGGAGGCGGTCTTCTCGTCCATCGCGCGGTCGAACATGTCGGCGATCTCGCTGAGGTGCGCCGGCTCGACGATCCGCACCAGCGCCTCGACGCGGCGGTCGAGGTTGCGGTGCATCATGTCGGCGCTGCCGATGAAGACCTCGGGCTCGCCGCCGTTGACGAAGCTGAAGATGCGGGAGTGCTCGAGGTAGCGCCCGAGGATGGAGCGGACGCGGATGGTCTCCGAGAGTCCCTCCTGCCCGGGCTTCAGCCCGCAGATGCCGCGGACCCAGACGTCCACGGGCACGCCGGCCTGGCTCGCCCGGTAGAGCGCGTCGATCACCGACTCGTCGACGATCGAGTTCATCTTGATCCGGATGCCGGAGGGGCGGCCGGCGCGGGCGTTCTCGGTCTCGGCCGCGATCCGCTTCAGCAGTCCCTTGCGCAGGTGGCGCGGCGCGACCAGCAGGCGCTTGAACTTCTTCTCGATCGCGTAGCCGGAGAGCTCGTTGAAGAGGCGGGTGAGGTCCTTGCCGACCTCGGGGTCGGCGGTCAGCAGGCCGAGGTCCTCGTAGATCCGCGAGGTCTTCGGGTTGTAGTTGCCGGTGCCGATGTGGGAGTAGTGCCGCAGCACCCCGCCCTTCTCCTGGCGGATGACCAGCGCGAGCTTGCAGTGGGTCTTCAGCCCGACGAGGCCGTAGACCACGTGGACGCCGGCCTTCTCGAGCTTGCGCGCCCAAGAGATGTTGGCCTTCTCGTCGAAGCGCGCCTTGATCTCGACGAGGGCGAGCACCTGCTTGCCGGACTCCGCGGCGTCGATCAGCGCCTCGACGATGGGGGAGTCGCCCGAGGTGCGGTACAGCGTCTGCTTGATCGCCAGCACGTCCGGGTCGGCCGCGGCCTGCTCGAGGAACGCCTGGACGCTCGTCGCGAAGGACTCGTAGGGGTGGTGCAGCAGCACGTCGCCGCGGGAGACCGCCTTGAAGATGTCCTGGCGCTGGTTCGGCTCGCTCGGCGAGAGCTGCACGGCCGTCGTCGGGACGTGGTTGGGGTACTTGAGGTCCGGCCGGTCGATCTTCTGCAGGCTGAACAGGCCACCGAGGTCGAGCGGCGCGGGGAGCTTGTAGACCTCCTGCGTGGTGATGTCGAGCTCGCGGACGAGGAGCCCGAGGGTCTCGTCGTCCATGTCGTCGGTCACCTCGAGGCGGATGGGCGGGCCGAACCGGCGGCGGAGGAGCTCCTTCTCGAGCGCCTTGATCAGGTTCTCGGTCTCGTCCTCGTCGACCTCGACGTCCTCGTTGCGGGTGACCCGGAAGACGTGGTGGTCGAGGATCTCCATGCCCGGGAAGAGGTCGTCGAGCTGGTTCGCGATCAGGTCCTCGAGCGAGATGAAGCGCATCGGCTCACCGGGAGCGGCGACGCCGGCGATCCGGACGAAGCGCGGCAGCATCTGCGGCACCTTGAGGCGGGCGAACTCGGTCTTCTGCGTCTTCGGGTTGCGCACGCGCACCGAGAGGTTGAGCGAGAGCCCCGAGATGTAGGGGAACGGGTGCGCCGGGTCGACGGCCAGCGGCATCAGCACGGGGAAGACCTGCGCCGAGAAGTAGTCGTCGAGCACCTCGCGCTCGGCGTCGCTGAGCTCGCTCCAGCGGACGATGTCGATCCCGGCGTCGCGGAGGGCCGGCTCGACGAGCTCCTTGAAGGCGCGCGAGTGCCGCTGCTGCAGCAGGTGCGCCTTCTCGGAGATGTCGGTCAGCACGTCGACCGGCACCCGGCCGATGTTGGTCGGCAGTGCGAGGCCGGTGAGGATGCGGCGCTTCAGCCCGGCGACGCGGACCATGAAGAACTCGTCGAGGTTGGAGGAGAAGATCGCGAGGAAGTTGGCCCGCTCGAGCGCGGGCACCAGCGGGTCCTCGGCCAGCTCGAGCACGCGCTGGTTGAACGCCAGCCAGCTCAGCTCGCGGTCGAGGTAGCGGTCGTCCGGGAGCAGGGGGTCGGAGTGACCCTCCTCCTCCTCGTCGAAGTCGTCGTCGAGCTCGTCGCTCAGGCCGTCTTCGAGAATCAGGTTGTCGCCGTCCATGCGACCATCCTGGCACCGCGCCGGACGCGCCCGCGCCGCCCGTGGTGAATGCCGGGTGAACCCGGCCTGGGGAGGAGACTCGGAGCCAGTGCGCCGCTCAGCGCACCGCGGGGCGGCGGTGCAGGTACTGCACGTCGACGGCGGCGTCGGTGAAGCCGAGCGAGCGGTACAGCGCCACGGCGGAGCGGTTCTCGGCCTCGACGTAGAGGTCCGCGACGGTGCAGCCGCGCTCGAGCATCCGGGCGAGTCCCGCCCCGAGGAGCGTCCGCCCGAGCCCGCGACCGGCGGTCTCGGGCGCCACGCCGAGGACGTAGATCTCGCCCGTGGTCGACTCGGGCTCGATCTTCAGCCAGTCGTAGCCGACGAGCGCGCCGTCGGCGCCGCGGAGCAGGAGGAAGTCCTCGTCGTGGTACCAGGGCTCGGCCCGGCGCGCGGCCAGGTCGTCCTCGGTGATCCGCCCCTGCTCGGGGTGCGCGGCGAAGACCCGGGCGTTGAGGGCGACCCACTCGGCCGGCTCGAGGTCGCGGGCGTCCGAGAGCGCGAAGCCCTCGGGCACGCTCACCTTGGGCGCGACGAGCGGGTCGAGCGCGAGGTGCAGCAGCGTCCGCACCGGTGCGAAGTCGTGCGAGGCGGCGAGGGCCCTGGCCGCCGGGTGATCGCCGTGCGCCCAGGCGAGCAGTCCGGTGCGTCCGCTGGCGAGCACCTGGTCGAGGACGGCGCGGCCGAAGCCGACGCCGCGCCACTCCGGATCGACGACGAACTCCAGCTCGCCCTGGCCGAGCACGGCGGCCGCCACCACGACGTCGGCGCGCAGGCCGACGAGGAGCGTGCGCGACCCGGCCCGCGCGTCGATCAGGGTCTGATCGCTGAACGGGGGCCGGCCGTCGAACCAGGCGGCCCGGCCGATCAGGTGCTCGAGCCCCGCGGCGACGGCGGGATCGGCCAGGTTCTCAACCGAGAGATTGAGCGACTCGTTCATTGTCCTCTTCGTACACGTTGAAGCGGTATCCGACGTTGCGGACCGTCCCGATGAGCGATTCCAGATCGCCGAGCTTGGCGCGCAGTCGCCGCACGTGCACGTCGACCGTGCGGGTGCCGCCGAAGTAGTCGTAGCCCCAGACCTCGCTGAGCAGCTGCTCGCGGGTGAAGACGCGCGACGGGTGCGTCGCGAAGAACCGCAGCAGCTCGAACTCCTTGAAGGTGAGGTCGAGCGGGCGCCCGTGCACCTTCGCGGAGTAGCTGGCCTCGTCGATCACGACGCCGGACGCCTGGATCCGCGAGGTCGACTGCTCCTGAGCGAGCCGGCCGATGACCAGCCGGATGCGGGCGTCGACCTCGGCGGGGCCGGCCGAGTCGAGGATGACGTCGTTCACGCCCCAGTCCGCGGAGACCGCGGTGAGACCGCCCTCGGTGAGGATGAGGATGAGCGGGACGTTGATCCCGGTGGTGGTCAGGATCTTGCAGAGCGACTTCGCGCTGGCCAGGTCCTGCCGGGCGTCGACGAAGATGAGGTCGCAGCTCGGGGCGTTCACGAGGTGCGCCGGCTCCGCCGGGATCTGCCGGGTCTTGTGGCTGAGCAGGCCCAGTGCGGGGAGGACCTCCGAGCCACCGGCTGAGGTCAGTATCAACAACTGCGCCACGGATCCTCCAGGATTGGTCTCCGGCAATACTAGCGGCGGGTCGGAGAGGCCGATTCCCTGGGGCACAATTGAGGGATGGGCAGGGATCGTGCGGGAGTGGCAGCGGTCTGGGTGCTCGCCCTCCTCGGCTCCGTCGTCACCCTGGTGATCGCCCCGGCCGGCTCGCAGCAGCTCTGGCTGGCGCTGACCTTCGGCGGCTGCGTCCTCGCGACCTTCGCCGTCCAGCTCGCCGTGGCGAAGGCGGACGGCTACCTGGTGCGCACGATGACGAGCGTCGTCGGCGCGATGGTCGTCGTCGCGGTCGCCAGCGGCATCGCCGCCCTCACCTCGCTCTGATCGGGCCTCCTCCACCCCGTCGCGTCGGTGCCGCCGGATAGGATGGGGTCATGCTTCTCGCCCTCGAACTCTTCTATCTCGGACTGCTCGGGCTCGCCTCCCTCGCGATCGCGTGGGTCTCCGGCGTGGTCGTCTACAAGCTCTACCGCGGCCAGCGCTAGCCGCCGCCGGAGCAGGTTTGATCTCCCTCCCCTCGGGCCTCCCGCCCGAACTCGTCCCGCTCTCCTGGCTGCTCGGCGTCTGGGAGGGGTCGGGCGTCATCGACTACGCCGTCGGCGACGACTCCGTGCAGGCCGAGTTCGGCCACCGCGTGAGCTTCAGCTACGACGGCCTGCCCTACCTCAACTACAGCTCGTACACCTGGCTGCTCGAGGACGACAGCGAGGTGGGCCACCGGCCGCTCGTGAGCGAGATGGGCTACTGGCGGCTCAGCCGCCCGCTCACCGACGCCGACGCCGGTCCCGCCATGCTGCCGGGCCGCGGTGCGCCCGCGTTCCCCGACGCCGAGTCGGTCGAGACGCTGCGCAACGGCGCGGGCGGCTTCGACATCGAGGTGTCGCTGGTGCACCCCGACGGCGTCAGCGAGCTGTACCTCGGCCAGGTCAAGGGCCCGCGGATCGACCTCGCGACCGACGCCGTCATGCGCACCGCCGCCGCGAAGGACTACGCGGCCGCCACCCGCCTCTACGGCCTCGTCGACGACCACCTGCTCTGGGCCTGGGACATCGCCGCGCTCGGCCAGGGGCTCCGCACCCACTCCTCCGGAAGGCTCGCCCGTGTCGAATGAGACCGCGTCCTCGGAGCGCCTGCCGATCTCCCCGCTCCTGTCGGTCTCGGGCGCCGTCGTCGGGACCAGTGCGGCCGAGCCCGGCGTCGCCGCTCACTACGGCGAGCCGTTCCGCGAGCAGCGGGCGCTCGCCGCGGGCACCGCGATCGTCGACCTCTCGGGCCGCGGCGTCGTCACCGTCACCGGCCCGGACCGCCTCACCTGGCTCGACTCGCTGACCAGCCAGGCGCTCGCCCGCCTCGCCCCCGGCGACTCGGCCGAGACCCTGCTGCTGGACCCGTCCGGGCGGATCGAGCACCTCATCCGCATCGTCGACGACGGCGAGAGCGCCTGGCTCCTCCTCGACCGCGACGAGACGCCGGGACTCGCGGCCTGGCTCGACCGGATGCGCTTCATGCTCCGCGTCGAGATCGCCGACCGCACCGCCGAGTTCGCGACGCTCGCGACCCTCGGCGACGGCCCTGCGACCGTGCTCGTCCTCGAGCTCGCGGGGGAGTCCGGCGTCAGCTGGCTCGACCCGTGGGCGCAGGTGCAGCCCGGCGGCTGGCAGTACGCCACCGCTCCCACGCATCCCGCCGCCGGCTGGACCGCCCGCGAGACCCTCGTGCCGCGCGCGGCGCTCGACGGGCTCGAGTCCCGGGCCCGCGCGGCGGGCGTGGCGCTCGCCGGCTCCGACGCCCTCGAGGCGCTCCGCATCGCCGCCTGGCGCCCGCGGCACGCCACCGAGGTCGACGACCGCTCGATCCCGCACGAGCTCGACCTGCTCCGCTCCTCGGTCCACCTGGCCAAGGGCTGCTACCGCGGGCAGGAGACGGTCGCCAAGGTGCACAACCTCGGCCACCCGCCCCGCCGCCTCGTGCTGCTGCAGCTCGACGGCTCCGACTCGGCGCTGCCCGGCCACGGCGACGTCGTCACGGCGCTCAAGGGCGGCGAGCCGGTCGAGGTCGGCACCGTCACCGCGAGCGCCTGGCACTACGAGGAGGGCCCCATCGCCCTCGCCGTCGTCAAGCGCTCGGTCCCCGTCGACCTCGAGCTCACCGTGCTGGCCGGCGAGATCCGCGTCTCCGCCGCCCAGGAGGTCGTCGTGCCGCCGGGCGCCGGCGCCGAGGCGGGAGTGCCCCGCCTGCCCCGCCTCGGGGCAGCGACCAGGTAGGCCACGCCGTGGTGGCCGCAGGACCCGCTCGGCGGGACCGGGCGGCCGCGCGGATCCGGGCGCTCGTCCGCCTCGACGACGTCCGGCCCGGCCGGGGCGTCGCGCGCGCCGTGGCCTCGCTGCCCGCGGTGCTGCAGATCGTCCTCGCCGCGATCCTCGCCTACTCCGTCTCGCGCTTCGTCTTCGGGCACCCCGCCCCGGTGCTGTCGCTGACGGCGACCATCTCGAGCCTGGGCATCGCGCGCGACACCCGGCCGAAGCAGGTCGCCGAGACCGCGATCGGCATGCTGATCGGGATCACCGCGAGCGAGGTGCTGCTGCTGCTCTGGGGCACCGGCGTCTGGCAGCTGGCCGTCGTGCTCGGGATCGTCTTCACCGTGGGGCGGGCGCTCTCGCCGTCCCCCGGCTTCGCCGTCGCGGCCGGCACGCAGGCGATGCTGGTGATGATCCTGCCCGCGCCCGACGGGGGAGTGTTCACCCGGAGCCTCGACGGGCTGGTCGGCGGACTCGCCGCGCTGCTGTGCACCGCGATCGTGCCGCGCAACCCGCTCCGGGCGGCGCGCGCCGAGGCGCGGCGGCTGGTGTCGGCACTGGCGGAGACGATCGACGCGCTCGCCGACGCGCTCCGCCGGGGCGACCAGGCGGCCTCCGCGGCGGCGCTGGAGCGCGTCCGCGGCACGCAGCCGGTGATCGACGGCTGGACGGCCGCCCTCGACTCGGCGATCGGCGTCGCGCGGATCTCGCCGTTCGTCCGGCGGCACCGCGCCGAGCTGGAGCGGCAGCGCACGATGCTCGCCGCGCTCGACCTCGCGACGCGCAACCTCCGCATCGTCGCGCGGCGCACCGACTTCCTGGTCGGCGACGCCGTGCCGCGGCCGGCGCTCGCCGACGTGGTCGCGGACGTCGGCCCGGGGATCGCCCTGCTCGGCCGGGCCGTCATGGAGCCTTCTGTGCTCGCGCTCGCGCGTCAGGACCTCGTGCTGCTCGCGACGACCCTCGACCCGCAGGCGCTGATCCCCGAGGCGCGGCTGGCGGAGAAGACGCTGCTGGTCATCCTCCGCCCGCTCGTCGTCGACCTGCTGACGGCGACCGGGGCGAGCTCGGCCGAGGCGAGAGCCGCGCTGCCCGAGCTCGCCTGACCGGCCGGGCTCCTCCGGCGCTCACGCGTTGGTGGCGTCCTGCACCTCGCCCACGAGCTCTTCGATGATGTCCTCGAGGAAGAGGACGCCGGTGGTGCGGCCCTCGGCGTCGACCACCCGGGCGAGGTGCGCGCCGGTGCGCCGGAGCGCGGCGAGCGCGTCCTCCAGCTCGTCGCCGGCCGAGACCGCGGCGAGCCGGCGGATCCGCTTGCGCGGCACCGGCACCTCGGTCGCGTCGAGGTCGGAGACGTCCTTGAGGTGCAGGTAGCCGCCGGGCAGTCCGTCGCCGTCCGCGAGCAAGTAGCGCGAGTAGCCGTGCTCGGCCACTGCGCGGCGCACGTCCGCGGGCGTGGTCTCTGCCGGCAGCAGCACCATCCGCTCGAGCGGGACCGCGACGTCGGCGACCCGCTTGGTCGTGAACTCGAACGCCGCCGTGACGGTGCCGGACGCGTCGACCAGCACGCCCTCGCGGGTCGACTGGCGGACGATCGAGGCGACCTCGTCGAGCGTGAAGGCGCTGGTCGCCTCGTCCTTCGGCTCCACCCGCACCAGGCGGAGGATGCCGTTGGCGACCGCATTCAGCGACCAGATCACCGGCTTCACCAGGCGCGAGACGAGCACGAGCGGCGGAGCGAGGAGCAGCGCGGCCCGGGTCGGCACCGAGAACGCCAGGTTCTTCGGCACCATCTCACCGAACACGACGTGCAGGAAGGTGACGAGCAGCAGCGCGGCGACGAACGCGATCACGCCGATCGCCTCCGCGGACAGCGCCGTGAAGCCGAGCGGGATCTCGAGCAGGTGGTGGATCGCCGGCTCGGAGACGTTGAGGATGACCAGCGAGCAGACGGTGATGCCCAGCTGGCTCGTCGCGAGCATCAGGGTGGCGTGCTCCATCGCCCACAGGGTGGTCTTCGCCGCGCGGCTGCCCGCATCGGCCCGCGGCTCGATCTGCGAGCGGCGCGCGGAGATGACGGCGAACTCGGCGCCGACGAAGAAGGCGTTGACGATCAGCAGGACCACGAGCCAGGCGATCCCGGGCAGGTACTCACTCATGGACGGCCCCCTCGGCTCGGAGCGCGGCGACGCCGACGGCATCGCCTCCGTCGGGATCGCCTTCGCCGGCGGCCGGGGTGAAGCGGACGCGGTCGACGCGGTGGGCGGCGACGCGGTCGACCCGCAGCACACCGCCGGCTACGGCGACCTCGTCGCCGAGCTCGGGCACGCGTCCCAGCGTCGAGGCGAGGAAGCCCGCGACCGTGTCGTAGTCCTCGCCCTCGGGCACCACGGCGCCGAGGCGCTCCGCGACCTCGTCAGGGCGCAGCTCGCCGCCGAAGGTCGCCGAGCGGCCGGAGCGGACGACGCCGGCGCGGCTGCGATCGTGCTCGTCCTCCAGCTCGCCGACGATCTCCTCGACGAGGTCCTCGAGCGTCACGACGCCCGCGGTCCCGCCGTACTCGTCGACGACGACCGCGATCGCGAGGCCGCTGCCGCGCAGGGGAGCGAGCAGGGCGTCGGCGCGCGCGGTCTCGGGGACGCGCATCGGCGCGATCATCAGCGACTCCGCGGTCGCCTGCGCCCGGTCCTCCGGTGCCAGTGCGAAGGCGTGCTTGACGTGCAGGACACCGCGGACGTCGTCGGAGTCGCGGCCGATGACAGGGAAGCGCGAGAACCCGGTGCGGTTCGCGAGCCGGACCACGTCCTCCGCGGTGCTCGCGAGCGGGACGGAGGCCATCCGGACCCGCGGCGTCATCACGTCGGCGACGCTGCGGCTCGAGAAACGGAGCGTGCGGTGCAGCAGGTCCGCGTGGTCGCTGTCGAGCGTGCCCTCGAGCACCGAGCGGCGCACCAGCGAGCCGAGCTCGTCGGCGCTGCGGGCGCCCGAGAGCTCCTCCTTGGGCTCGATGCCCATCGCGCGGATCAGGGCGTTGGCCGTGTTGTTGAAGAGCAGGATCACGGGCTTGAAGACCGTGGTGAAGAGGATCTGGAACGGCACGACGACCTGCGCGGTCCTCAGCGGCAGCGCCAGCGCGAAGTTCTTGGGGACCAGCTCGCCGATCACCATCGAGAAGACCGTCGCCAGCAGGACGCCGACGACCGTGCCGATGCCCGGCACGATCTCGGCCGGGATCCCGAGCGAGCGCAGCGGGTCGCCGAGCAGCGAGCTGATCGCGGGCTCGAAGGTGTAGCCGGTGAGCAGCGTGGTGAGCGTGATGCCCAGCTGCGCGCCGGAGAGATGGGTGGAGGTGATCCGCAGGGCGGAGATCGTCGGGTCGAGGCGCTTCTCACCGCGGGCGCGGCGCTCCTCCAGCTCGTTGCGGTCGAGGTTGACCAGCGCGAACTCGGAGGCGACGAAGAGACCGGTGCCGACGGTGAGGAGGAGGCCGATGACGATGCCGAGCCATTCAGGCACCCGCGGCACCGCCGATCAGGGTCGAGGTCGGTGCGGCAGGCGAAGGTTCAGGGGGAGGGTCGTCCATGGGGCATGAGGGTAACGACCTTAAATATGAGAATGCTCACAGGAGGGACGGGGCCGGGTCGAGCGGAGCCACCGCCTCCCACGCGACGGTCACCTCCCCGAGCCGCCACCGCCGCCGGCCGCCGAGGATCGGCCACTCGCCGCGGAGCGACTCGACGGCGGCGATCCAGCGCTGCGTCGGCCCGTAGACGGCGAGCGGGGCGGCGTGCAGCCAGGCCCGCTCGAGCGCGAGCAGGAAGGCGTGCACCGGCTCGCCCGCGACGTTGCGGTGGATCAGCGCCTTCGGCAGCCGCTCCGCCGCGATTATCGGCGAGGGCACGGCGCCGAGCCGGAGCGACAGCGAGAGCGAGCGCGGCCCCTCGCGGCCGATCTCGATCCAGGTGCAGATCCGGCCGATCTCGTCGCAGGTCCCCTCCACCAGCACGCCGTCGGGGGTCAGCCGGTCGGTCATCGTCCGCCACGCCTCCGCCACCGCGGACTCGTCGTACTGCCGGAGGACGTTGAAGGCGCGGATCACGCTCGCCCGCTGCCGCCCGGGCAGAGGGACCTCGAAGCCGCCGCGCTCGAAGCGCACCCGCGCATCGGCCGGGAAGGCGGTACCCCCTTGGCGGATCCGCTCCAGCTGTCGTCGCGCTGTCTCGACGCGGGCCGGCTCGATCTCGAAGCCGACCACGTCGACGCCGGGCGCCGAGCGGACGAGGCGGCGGTGCAGCTCGAGCGTGGTGACCGCGCTCGCGCCGAAGCCGAGGTCGACGACGACGGGCTCCGGGGTGGTGCGCAGCACCGGCAGCTCGGCCAGCCGGCGGTCGACCCGGCGGAGGCGGTTCGTGCCCGTCGTGCCGCGGGTGACGGCTCCGATCGGCATGGTCTCCAGCGTATCCGTGGGCGCAGGGGCCGCCTCTAAGCTGGACGCATGTCCGAGACCTACACCCTCATCCTCGTGCGCCACGGCAACAGCGAGTGGAACCAGAAGAACCTGTTCACCGGCTGGGTCGACGTGCGGCTGACCGAGCAGGGCGTCGCGGAGGCGACTCGCGCCGGCGAGCTGCTGGTCGAGGCGGAGCTGCACCCCGACGTCGTGTACACCTCCCGCCAGACGCGTGCGATCCAGACCGCGAACATCGCGCTCGAGACGGCCGACCGCCTCTGGATCGACGTGAAGCGCTCCTGGCGCCTGAACGAGCGCCACTACGGCGCGCTGCAGGGTAAGGACAAGGCGCAGACCCTCGCCGAGTACGGTCCCGAGCAGTTCATGACCTGGCGCCGCTCGTTCGACGTGCCGCCGCCCCCCATCGACGACGAGGACCAGTACTCGCAGGCGCACGACGAGCGCTACGCCGACCTCGGCGACGACCTGCCCCGCACCGAGTCGCTCAAGCTGGTCATCGAGCGGATGCTGCCGTACTGGGAGTCGGACATCAAGCCGGATCTCGCCTCGGGCAAGACCGTCATGATCACCGCGCACGGCAACTCGCTGCGCGCCCTGGTGAAGACCCTCGACGGCATCTCCGACTCGGACATCGCCGAGCTGAACATCCCGACCGGCATCCCCCTCGTCTACACCCTCGACGAGAACTTCGAGCCGATCGGCGAGGCCCGCTACCTCGACCCCGAGGCCGCCGCCGCCGGCGCCGCCGCCGTCGCCGCCCAGGGCGCCAAGAAGTAGCCCACCCCTCGCACCCCCGCACGGCCCGCCGGAGTCCCGACTCCCGCGGGCCGTCCGCGTCCGTCCCCTCGCACTCGCCCGACGCTGGATCTCGATACGCACGCTGCGCGCGCTACTCGATCACCATGAACGAGCCAGGTCGCGGTACGCGCCCCTCGCACGCTGGTCGAGCAGCCGCGGCACGCGGCGTACCGAGACCCCGCCTCCGTACGACGGCGGATCTCGATACGCACGCTGCGCGCGCTACTCGATCAGCATGGACGAGCCGGGTCGCGGAACGCCCCCGTTGCATGCCGGCGCACTTCGATCAGCATGAACGGAGGTACTCACACACCGACGCCCGAGCGCGGAGAGTCGAGACCAGCCGCCCCTTGCAAGGCGAACGGGCGAATCGCGTGCCAGCGATTCGTCCTAGCCGTTCGCGCCCCGCTCCGCGGAACGCGCCCACGCGACCTGCCGACCGCGGTCGATGTCGCGCTCGCGCGACATCGACGAGACGGCGCAGTGGCTCAGCCCCAGTCGCCCGAGATCAGGTACTGGACCTTCTTCGCGATGGACACCGCGTGGTCGGCGAAGCGCTCGTGGTAGCGGCTGGCGAGGGTGGCGTCGACGGTGTCGGCGGCCTGGCCCTTCCACGCCTCGCTGAGGACCTTGTCGAAGACGCTGACGTGCAGCTCGTCGATCTTGTCGTCCTCGTCGCGGATCTCCTCCGCGAGGCGGGGGTCCTGCGTGCGCAGCAGCTCGGTGAGCTTGTGCGCGACGACGACGTCGAGGCGGCCCATCTCGACGAAGGTCGGGCGGAGCGACTTCGGCACGACCTTGTCGGGGAAGCGGTAGCGGGAGAGCTGGGCGATGTGCTCGGCGATGTCGCCCATCCGCTCGAGCGAGGCGCTGATCCGCAGTGCGGACACGACGGTCCGCAGGTCGCGGGCGACGGGGCCCTGGCGGGCGAGGATGTCGATCGCGAGCTCGTCGAGGCTGATGGCCAGCTCGTCGATGCGGGCGTCGCTGGCGATGACCTCCTCGGCGAGGGACACGTCGGAGTGGTTGAACGCCTGGGTCGCCTTCTCGATCGCGATCTCGACGAGTCCGGAGATCTCGACGAGCCGATCCTGGACCTCGGCCAGCTCCTGCTGGAAAACTTCGCGCATCTTCTTCTCGACCCTCTCTGCGGCACGCACGGAGACCGGTGCCGATCCGCGCCGCGCACGGCGCTGCGACTGCACCAGTCCGGCGCAGGCGCAGCCATGATGACCACGGCAGGTTAACGAACGGTGCCGAGCGTTTGAACAGTACTCGACCCGCGACCCGTCGCCGGGCATCCGGTAGGGAGACGCGCGGTGGATGGATAGCCTGGGAGCGTGGATCCGGGCCTGATCGTCGTGCTGTCGCTCGTTCTCGGCATCGTCATCGGGATCGTCCTCACCAGTGTCGTCACCCTCGCCGCGCGCCAGGGCCGGATCGCCGCGGAGGTCGTCACCGTCGGCCTGCCCGAGGGCATCGGCGCGATCATCGACGCCGTCGGCGCTCCCGCGTTCGTGACCGACCCCTCCCACAACGTGCTGAAGGCGTCCGCCCGCGCGATCTCGCTCGGCCTCGTCTCCCAGGACACGCTCCTCCACCCGGACCTCGTCGCGATCGTCGACCGGGTGCGCCGCTTCGGCGACGACATCGAGCAGGACCTGGAGCTGGCGACGAGCCCGCTCTCGGACGCCGCGGTCACCCTCGTCGTGCACGCCACGCGGCTCGGCTCCCGCTTCGTCCTCGTCCTCGCCGAGGACCACACCGAGGCCCGCCGGCTGGAGGCGGTCCGCCGCGACTTCGTCGCCAACATCTCGCACGAGCTGAAGACGCCGATCGGCGCGGTCGGCCTGCTCGCCGAGGCCCTCGACTCCGCCGCCGACGACCCGAAGCAGGTCCGCCGGTTCGCGCACCGCCTCACCCAGGAGTCGCACCGCCTCGCGAAGATCACCCGCGAGATCATCGAGCTCTCCCGCCTGCAGTCGGCGGACGTCGCCGGCTCCGCCGAGGTCGTCCGCGTCGACGACATCGTGGTCGCCGCGCTCGAGACGACGCACGTGATGGCGGAGTCGCACGACGTCACCCTCGTCAAGGGCGGGATGAAGAAGGCGTACGTCGCCGGCCAGGAGAAGATGCTCGTCTCGGCGCTGCACAATCTGCTGGCCAACGCCATCCAGTACTCCCCGCCCGGCTCCCGCGTCGGGATCGGCGTCCGCTCCACCGGCGGCGTCGTCGAGATCGCCGTCACCGACCAGGGCATCGGCATCCCCGAGGAGGACCTCGACCGCGTCTTCGAGCGCTTCTACCGCGTCGACCAGGCCCGCTCCCGCCACACCGGCGGCACCGGGCTCGGCCTCAGCATCGTCAAGCACGCCGTGCAGAACCACGGCGGCGACGTCCGCGTCTGGTCCAAGCCGGGCCGCGGCAGCACCTTCACCATCCGACTCCCCGAAGTAGACCCGGCCAGGACGCCCTTCGCGTCCGCCGCCCCGATAGGAGACACCGCGTGACCAGCATCCTGCTCGTCGAGGACGAGAGCGCCCTCAGCGAGCCGCTCAGCTACCTGCTCGAACGCGAGGGCTACGACGTCACCGTCGCCGAGGACGGGCTGCGCGCCGTCGCCGCCTTCGACGAGGGCGAGTACGACCTGATCCTGCTCGACCTCATGCTCCCCGGCATGCCCGGCACCGAGGTGTGCCGCGAGATCCGCACCCGCTCCGCGATCCCGATCATCATGGTCACCGCGAAGGACTCCGAGGTGGACATCGTCGTCGGACTCGAGCTCGGCGCCGACGACTACGTCACCAAGCCGTACTCGACCCGCGAGCTGCTCGCCCGCATCCGCGCCGTCCTCCGCCGCCGCACCGAGGACCCGGGGGAGGAGCGCATCGTCGTCGCCGGCCCCGTCCGCATGGACATCGAGCGCCACACCGTCGAGGTCGACGGCGTCGAGACCCCGATGCCGCTCAAGGAGTTCGAGCTCCTCGAGATGCTGCTCCGCAACGCCGGCCGCGTCCTCACCCGCGGCCAGCTGATCGACCGCGTCTGGGGCAGCGACTACTTCGGCGACACCAAGACCCTCGACGTCCACGTCAAGCGCATCCGCTCCAAGATCGAGAAGACACCCAAGGAGCCGGTGCTCCTGGTGACTGTCCGCGGCCTCGGCTACCGCTTCGACGCCTGAGATCGCGGGGCCTGGCGGGGGCGTCTGCGGCGTTGTCGTCGGTTGCGATACCGCCGGTATCGCGCCCTCCTCCGCCTTGCAGCCACCCCCGCCAGGCCCCGCGATCACGTGCTGACGTCGGGGGCGGCGAACCGCCGTCTGCAGACGTGCAGGCGCTGATTTGGCCGTCGCAGTGCGACGAGCGGTCAGAGGGGCCGTCGCTGCGCGACGAGCGGTCTGCGACAGGGCCGTCGCTGTGCGACGAGCGGGTTCGGCGGAACATGCTGGTCGAGTAGCCCCGCAGGGGCGTATCGAGACCCGCCCGCCGGGATGACGAAGGGCCGCCCACCGAGGTGGACGGCCCTTCGCGGGAGCGGGTGCTACTCGGCCGGGGCGTCGACGCCGGGCTGCACGGTCGGGGTGGGCAGCGCCGTCTGCGCCGGGTTCGGCGTGGGCGTGAGGGTCGGGCTGGCCGACGGGGCCGGGGTCAGCGTCGCGTAGGCCTCGAGGGCGTTCGTCAGGATCGGGACGAGCAGCTCCTCGCCCTCCTCCGAGCCGTACTGGAAGTAGACGGGGAACAGGCTGCCGGGGATCGTGTCGAGGCCCTCCATGGTGACCGACTCGGTGCTGCCCGGGCGGACCTCCGTGCGACCGGGGACCGCGTCCACCGTGTCGCTGGTGCGGCCCGTGCTCGCCTCGTACTGCACCTCGACGCTCACCGTCTCGTCGGTGTCGTTGACCAGGGAGACGACCAGCGTGCCGGTCTCGCCGTCCTCGGAGATGATCATCGCGTTGCGGATGGCGAGATCGCCGATCGTCGCACCCACCCCGTCGCTCGGGTCGTAGATGGCCCGCGTCGCCTGCGGGGCGACCAGGTTGCAGCCGGCGGTGGCGAACGCGACGCCGACCGCGAGAACGACGGATGCAGCGATGCGCGCCTTCACGGGTTCCTCCAGATCATCGGCTCCGCCCGCCCCGGACAGGGCGGAATCGAGGTGCAGGAGCCGGAAAAAGACTAGCGCAGCCTCGTCGGCGTCCCGGCCGGGCTGCCCCCTCCTCGCGCCCGCTGCTACTGTGACCGGCGGCGAAAGGACGTCCCGTTGAACACCGTCTCCGGATCGGCGCCGACCGCGGCCGTCGTGATCGTCGCCGCAGGCAGCGGCACCCGCCTCGGGCGCGAGCTGCCCAAGGCCTACGTCGAGTGCGCCGGCGTCACCATCCTCGAGCGCAGCCTCCGCACGGTCCTCACTCTCGCCGAGCCGGTCCAGGTCGTCGTCGTCGCACCGGAGCCCCTCGTCGACGCGACCGTCGAGCTGTGCCGCCGCGCCGCCGGGTCCGCCGTCGAGGTCCTCGTCACCGCCGGCGGATCGACCCGCCAGGACTCCGTCGCCCGCGGACTCGCCCTCCTGCACCCGGGAGTCGTCACCGTCCTCGTGCACGACGCCGCCCGGGCCCTCACCCCCGTCGCGCAGTTCGAGCGCGTCCTCGCGGCCGTCCGCTCGACCGGCGGCGGTGCGATCCCGGGCCTGCCCGTCACCGACACCATCAAGCTGGTCGGCACCGACGCGGCGATCCTCGACACGGTCGACCGCTCGCAGCTCGCGGCCGTGCAGACGCCGCAGGGCTTCCCCCGCCGCCTGCTCGACGAGGCCTACGCCGCCGCCGGCCGGGAGTTCACCGACGACGCGGCCCTCCTCGCCGCTCACGGCCGCGGCTCCGTCGTCGTCCCCGGCGATCCGCTCGCCTTCAAGATCACCACGCCCTGGGACCTCGCCCGCGCGGAGCAGCTGCTCGCGCCGCCGCCGTCGTCCGCGGTGCCGCGGGTCGGCATCGGCACCGACGTGCACGCCTTCGACGACGCGTCGCCGCTCTGGCTCGCCGGACTGCACTGGCCGGGGGAGCGCGGACTGTCCGGGCACAGCGACGGCGACCCCGTCGCGCACGCGATCTGCGACGCGCTGCTCGCCGCCGCGAACCTCGGCGACATCGGCTCCCGCTTCGGCACGGACGACCCGAGATTCCAGGACGCGCACGGCGAGGTCTTCCTCCGTGCGACCCGCGAGCTCGTCGAGGCGGCCGGCTTCACGATCGGCAACGTCTCGGTCCAGCTGATCGGCAACCGCCCGAAGTTCTCCCCGCGGCGGGACGAGGCCCAGCAGCTGCTGTCCGCGCTCCTCGGCGCCCCGGTCAGCGTCGCCGCGACGACCTCGGACGCGCTCGGCTTCACCGGGCGCGGGGAGGGGGTCGCTGCCACGGCCACGGCACTCGTCCTCCCCACTCCCGGATCCGCGCACTGATCCACCGCGCCAGCCCGCCGCCCGGCCGCGCCCGCCCCGCCCGGTAAACTCGCGGCGTGACTCTGCGACTGCACGACTCGAAGGCCCAGGCCCTCGTCGACTTCGTCCCCCTCCGCGAGAACGAGGTCGGGATGTACGTCTGCGGACCCACGGTGCAGTCGTCGCCGCACATCGGGCACCTGCGCTCCGCCCTGGTCTACGACCAGCTGCGCCGCTGGCTCGCCTACCGCGGCTACCGGGTCACCCTCGTCCGCAACGTCACGGACATCGACGACAAGATCCTCGCGATCGCCGAGCAGGCCCGCCGCGCGGCCGGCGAGGGCGAGCCCTCGGAGCAGTGGTGGGCGCTCGCCTACCGCGTCGAGCTCGAGTTCACCGCCGCCTACTCCGCGCTCGGCATCCTGCCGCCCACCTACGAGCCGCGCGCGACGGCGAGCATCGCCGAGATGGTCGCGCTCGTGCAGCGCCTGATCGAGCTGGGCCACGCCTACCCCGCTCCCGACGACTCCGGCGACGTCTACTTCGACACCCGCTCCTGGCCGGACTACGGCGCGCTCACGCACCAGCGCCTCGAGAGCATGGAGGCGGCGACCGACGCCGACCCGCGCGGCAAGCGCGACCCGCACGACTTCGCGCTGTGGAAGGGCATGAAGCCCGACGAGCCCGAGTCCGCCTCCTGGGCCTCGCCCTGGGGGAGGGGCCGTCCCGGCTGGCACATCGAGTGCTCCGCCATGTCGACCAAGTACCTCGGCACCCAGTTCGACATCCACGGCGGCGGGCTCGACCTGCGCTTCCCGCACCACGAGAACGAGCTCGCCCAGTCGAGTGCCGCGGGCCACGCCTTCGCCAGCTACTGGCTGCACAACGGGCTCGTCTCGGTCACCGGGCAGAAGATGAGCAAGTCGCTCGGCAACTCCGTCTTCGCCTCCGAGCTGCTCGACTCCGCCCGTCCGCTGGTCGTCCGCTACTACCTCGGCTCCGCGCACTACCGCTCGACGCTCGAGTTCCACGACGGTGCGCTCGAGGAGGCAGAGGCGGCGCTCGAGCGGATCGAGGGCTTCCTCGACCGCTCCCGACGGCGCCTCGAGGGCACCCGCTTCGCCGCCGTCGGCGAGCCGGTCGTGCCCGACGAGTTCGCCGAGGCGATGGACGACGACCTCTCGGTCCCGCAGGCCATCGGCGTCCTGCACGAGACCGTGCGGGCCGGCAACGCCGCCCTCGACGCGGAGGACCTCGGCACGGTGTCCGCGCTGCGCACCCAGGTCCTCGCCATGGCATCGGTCCTCGGGATCGACCCGGAGGCCCCCGAGTGGGCGCGCTCCGACGACGAGCCCACCTACCGGGCCCTCACCGTGCTCGTCGACCGCCTGGTCGCCGAGCGGCAGACCGCGCGCGAGCAGCGCGACTGGGCGGCCGCCGACCGCATCCGAACCGATCTCGCTGCTGCGGGAATCACGATCGAAGACACCCAGACGGGTGCGCATTGGAGTCTCGATGGCGAATAAGCCCGGCCGCCCAGGAGCGGTCCGCAAGAAGAGCAAGGGCAAGGCCGTCGGTTCCGGCGGTCAGGGCCGTCAGGCCCTCGAGGGCAAGAAGCCCACACCCAAGGCCGAGGACCGGCCGTACCACCCCGCGGGCAAGGCGAAGCTGGCGCGCGAGCGCTTCGTCGCCGCCGGCGGCAATGGCCGACCCGGAGCGGCGCTGAACGGCGCGGCCCGCGGCCAGGGCCGTCCGGCCCCGTCGCGGAAGCCCAAGAGCGGCGACGAGTCCGAGATGGTCACCGGCCGCAACTCGGTCCTCGAGGTGCTGCGCGCCAAGATCCCCGCGACGACGCTCTACCTCGCGACGCGCATCGAGATGGACGACCGGGTCAAGGAGGCGCTCAAGCTCGCCACCGCCCGCGGCATCCCCGTCCTCGAGGTCATGCGCCCGGAGCTCGACCGCCTCGCCGGCCCGGACTCCGTGCACCAGGGCCTCGTGCTCAAGGTCCCCCCGTACGAGTACGCGCACCCGAGCGACCTGCTCGAGCGCAGCGTCTCCCGCGGCGTCGTCCCGCTGTTCGTCGCGCTCGACGGCATCACCGACCCGCGCAACCTCGGCGCGATCATCCGCTCCGTCGCGGCCTTCGGCGGGCAGGGCGTCATCGTGCCGCAGCGCCGCTCGGTCGGACTCAACTCGGCGGCCTGGAAGACCTCGGCCGGTGCGGCCGCGCGCGTGCCCGTCGCGATGGCGTCCAACCTCACCGCGATGATCAAGGACTACAAGCGCGACGGCGTCTTCGTCATCGGCCTCGACGGCGACGGCGACACCATGCTGCCGGGCCTCGAGCTCGCCGACCGGCCGCTCCTCGTCGTCGTCGGAAGCGAGGGCAAGGGCCTCTCCCGCCTCGTCACCGAGCAGTGCGACGCCGTCGTCTCCATCCCGATCAGCGCCGCCACCGAATCGCTCAACGCCGGCATCGCGGCGTCGGTCGCGCTCTACGAGATCTCCAAACTCCGCGCCGCCTCCGAATAGCGCGGGCAGCGCGGGCGCCGGCACGGCGATCTGCGGCGTTGTCGTCGGGCGCGATACCGCCGGTATCGCTTCCTCCTCCGCCTTGCAGCTCACCGCGCCTTCGCCCGCGCTGACGCCGGGGGAGGGGGAGGGGGCGCCGCCTTCGGCGAGCGGCAGCAGAGGGACGCCGCCTTCGGCGAGCGAGGGCTGAGGGGGCGCCGCCTTCGGCGAGCGGGGGCGCATGCTGATCGGCCACCGCCGGCTCGGGGGCGCTTCATGCTGATCGAGTAGCCCGCGGAGCGGGCGTATCGAGATCCGCCCATGCCCGGAGTCTGGTCTGCAGGCCGGGCTGCTGGTGACGGTGGGTCTCGATACGCCGCTGCGCGGCTACTCGACCAGCATGGAGGCGCAGGCTGATCGGTCATCGCCGGCCAGGGGGCGCTTCATGCTGATCGGGTAGGCCGCGGAGCGGGCGTATCGAGATCCGCGTCAGCACGCGCCGCGGACGACGGAGGGCTCGTGCCGGATCCGGGATCCGCACGAGCCCTCCGGTGGGCCGGGTCAGACGTTCTTCATCCAGTCGACGTCGGCGTCCTCGTCGGTCAGCTCGGCGTCGCCGGCGCCGTCGATGACGAGGTTCGGCAGGGTGATCGCCTCGGTCGGCGGGGCGATGATCGTCGCCTCGTCGCGGCGGTGCCGCAGGATGTCGTTCACGTAGGCGGTGACCGCCTCCGCCAGCGGCACATCGCGCGCCTGCTGCTGAGACATGAACCAGCGGTGCTCGAGCAGCTGGTGGAACATCTCCGCCGGCTCCAGGCGCCCCTTCAGGTCGCGCGGGATCGAGCGGATGACCGGCTCGAACACCTGCGCGAGCCACTCGTGCGCGACCATCTCCTCGTCCAGCCCCTGCTTGTCGTAGGTGGCGGTGTACGAGTCGAGGTCGTTCAGCAGGCGGCGCGCCTGGTTCTCCTGCGCGTCCAGTCCGGTCAGCCGCAGCAGCCGGCGCTGGTGGTGACCCGCGTCGACGACCTTCGGCTGGATCCGCACGGTCGAGCCCGCCTCGTCGGTCTTGATCGCGAGCTCCTCGATGTCGAAGCCCAGCTCGTTGAGCCGGTTCACCCGGTCGTTGATGCGCCAGCGCTCGGAGGTCGAGAACGACTCCGCCCCGGTCAGCTCCTTCCAGAGGCTGCGGTAGGCGGCGACGATGCCGTCGGACACCGTGATCGGGTCGAGGTCGTCGTCGACGCGGCCGCCCGCCTCGAGGTCGAGCAGCTCGCCGGCGATGTTGACCCGGGCGATCTCGAGGTCGTTCTCGCGCTGGCCGTTGGACAGGCCGCCGGAGTAGAGCTGCCCCGTCTCCGCGTCCACGAGGTACGCCGCGAAGGCGCCGGCGTCGCGCCGGAACAGCGTGTTCGAGAGCGAGACGTCACCCCAGAAGAAGCCGATGACGTGCAGGCGCACCAGCAGCAGCGCCAGCGCGTCGACGAGGCGCGTGGCCGTGTCCGGGCGCAGCGTCTGCGAGAACAGCGCGCGGTAGGGGAGCGAGAACTTGAGGTGCCGCGTGACCAGCACGGCCGGCAGCTCGTCGCCCTCGTCGTCGGTGCGGTTCGTGATCACGGCGCCCGGCACGACGCACGGGACGTCGAGCCGCTGCAGGGTCTTGAGCATCTCGTACTCGCGGCGCGACATCTCCGCCGTCGTCTCCTTCACGGCGACGACGTGCCCGGAGAGGTGTGCGAAGCGGACCGTGTGCCGCGAGATGCCCTTGGGCAGCGCGGCGATGTACTCGTCGGGCCAGTCGTTCAGCCGCAGGTTCCACGGCAGGTCGAGGAGGGCGGGGTCGACCGTGGCCGAGGTGATGTTGAGGGAGCCGGACATGGCGCGCCGTTCGTGTCGGGAGTCGGACGGTGGAGGGGCCCGGACGAACGCTGCCGCCGCCTCGGAGGAGACGGCGGCAGCGTGTGCGCGGGGGCGGAGCCTAGGAGAGGCGCAGTCCCGACTCGCCGTCGAAGATGTGCACGCGGTGGTTCGCGGTCACGTAGACGCGGTCGCCCGCGGTCGGGTGCACGCGGCCGTCGACGCGCGCGACGATGTCGGTGCGGCGACCCTCGACCTCGGTGTGGCCGTAGAGGTAGCCGTCCGAGCCGAGCTCCTCGATCAGGTCGACCTCGATCGGCAGGCCGCCGGGCTGGGTCGAGACGGTGACGTCCTCGGGGCGCACGCCGAGCGTGACGACCTTCTGGGTGGTCTTCGCGAGCGCCTCGCGGGCGATCGGCAGGACCGTGTCGCCGAACTTCACGCCGCCGTCGGTGACGTCCGCGTGGAACAGGTTCATCGCGGGCGAGCCGATGAAGCCGGCCACGAAGACGTTGTTCGGGTTCTCGTAGAGGTCGCGGGGCGTGCCGACCTGCTGGAGCAGTCCGTCCTTGAGGACCGCGATGCGGTCGCCCATGGTGAGGGCCTCGGTCTGGTCGTGGGTGACGTAGACGGTGGTGATGCCCAGGCGGCGCTGGAGCGTGCCGATCTGCGTGCGGGTCTGGACGCGGAGCTTGGCGTCGAGGTTCGACAGCGGCTCGTCCATGAGGAACACCTGCGGCTTGCGGACGATGGCGCGACCCATCGCGACGCGCTGACGCTGGCCACCCGAGAGGGCCTTCGGCTTGCGGTTGAGGTAGGGCTCGAGGTCGAGCATCTTCGCGGCCTCGAGGACCCGCGCGGCGCGCTCGTCCTTGTTGATGCCGGCGATCTTGAGCGCGAAGCCCATGTTCTCGGCGACCGACATGTGCGGGTAGAGCGCGTAGTTCTGGAACACCATCGCGATGTCGCGGTCCTTCGGCGGAACGTCCGTGACGTTGCGGTCGCCGATCAGGATGCGGCCCTCGTTGACCTCTTCGAGGCCGGCGAGCATGCGCAGGGAGGTGGACTTGCCGCAGCCCGAGGGGCCGACGAGGACGAGGAACTCGCCGTCTCCGACCTCGAGGTTCAGCTTGTCGACCGAGGCACGCGTGGCCCCGGGGTAGACGCGGGACGCGTTGTCATAGGTTACGGACGCCATTGTTCTTGCTCCTTCACCGGCAGGTACGTGCCGGACGATCCGAGTGAATGGAAGTGACGGTCGTCGTCGCGTGGGCGACTCCGACCAACCGTCACAGTATGCCACGGAGCGCCGGAGCGGGGAGCCTGGGCCCGATGCCGGGCGCCGGGGGCCTGCGGTATCCGTCGTTTGGAGGTTTCCCAGGGCTCGCGCGTAGGATTCCGGCGAGTCGCAGCCCGGCGGCACTTCTTCCTCTCTCATTCGGAGCGTTCTTGTCATGACCATCGGCGGAGCCAACGACCGTCTCTCGAAGAACCAGCGTCGAGAGGCCGCCCGCGAGAAGGCCCGCCGACTCCGCGAGCAGCAGAAGCGACGCGACCGCGTCAGCCGCTTCGCCCTGCAGGGCGGTCTCGCGATCGTGGTGATCGCCATCGTCGCGGTCGTCGTCTTCGCAGTCACCTCGAGCATCCGCCCGGCCGGCCCCGGCCCCGCCAACATGGCGAGCGACGGCGTCCTCGTCACGGAGGGCCTGGTGGCCTCGACGACGCCGGCGATCCCCGCCGACGGCACCCCCACCCCGAGCGCGCTCGACACCTCCACGGGCACCGTCGACATCCGGGTCTACCTCGACTACCTCTGCCCCTACTGCGGCCAGTTCGAGCAGACCAACGGCGACCAGATCAAGGAGTGGGTCACCAGCGGCGCCGCGACGGTCGAGATCCACCCGATCGCCATCCTGACCACCCGCTCGAACGGCACCAAGTACTCGGAGCGCGCGGCCAACGCCGCGGCCTGCGTCGCCGACCGGTCGCCCGACTCCTTCTTCGACTTCAACGCGGCGCTGTTCGCCGAGCAGCCGGCGGAGGGCACCGACGGCCTCTCGGACGACCAGCTCAAGCAGGCCGCCGCCGACGCGGGTGTCGAGGACACCGCCGCGGTGAACTCCTGCATCGACGACCAGTCCTTCGTCAGCTGGGTGCGCGCGGCCACCGAGCGCGCCACCTCCGGCCCGCTGCCGGGCACCGAGGTCGCCTCCGTCTCGGGCACGCCGACGGTCCTCGTCAACGGCGAGGCGTACACCGGCTCGCTCACCGACGCGGACGCCTTCAGCTCCTTCGTGCTCTCGGCCGCCGCCGACACCTACTCCTCGGCCACCCCGACCCCGACGCCCGCCGCGGGCTAGACCGCGAACCCGCTGAGACGGGTCGGAACACGCGAAGGGCCCCGGGAGACCGGGGCCCTTCGTCGTGCTCCTCGGGAGGCCTGAGCCCGGTCGCCACGGGGACGCGCTGCGGGACGGAGGACGGTCCACGATCGCGCGACAGCCGATTCCGCGCCTCCGCGTCGGCTATTCGCGCTCGTGGATAGGCTCACCCGATCTCTCCGGGGGGCCGCCATGACCACGCCGCACATCGTGACGCCGACGACCGCCGGCACACCGATCGTCGAGGGCGTCCAGGCCCTGCGCTTCGTCGCGGCTCTCCTGGTCGTCATCGCGCACGCGACGTTCTACGCGCACGAGCGCCTCGACGACTCGATCGCCGTCTGGAACGGGGCCGCCGCGGGTGTCGACGTCTTCTTCATCGTCTCCGGCTTCGTGATGGCGGTCACCGCGGGTCCCTTCGAGGTGCGGGGCGGCTGGCGGTTCTTCGCCGTCCGCCGCGTGATCCGGATCGTCCCGCTGTACTGGATCGCCACGACCCTGAAGATCGCGTCGCTCCTCATCCTGCCCGGGGCAGTGCTGCACGCCGCCCTCACCCCGTGGTCGGGAGTCGCGTCCTACCTCTTCCTGCCCGCGCGCAACCCCGACGGCGCTGTGGAGCCGCTCCTCGGCGTCGGGTGGACCCTCACCTACGAGACGGCCTTCTACGCGGTCTTCACTCTCGGGCTGCTCCTGCGGCGGAACGTCCTCGTGTTCGCGTCGACGGTCGTGCTCGTCGTCGCGTCGGGCCATCTCCTCCGCCCCGCCGAGGACTGGCCGGCCTGGGCGGTCTACTTCGACCCGCTCGTCCTGTACTTCGCGGTCGGCATGGCGATCGGGAGGATCGCCGGGCTCCCGCGCGCGCGCCGCGGCCTGCTCCTCGCGCTGGGCGCCGCCGCCGTGTTCACCGTCGTCGCGGCTCTCGCGCCGGAGGGGATCTCCTGGGAGCGCGACGCGCTCTTCCGGAAGGGGATCGTCACCGCCGCGTTCGTCGCGGTGGTCCTGGCCGAACCGCTCTTCCGGCGGCTCGCATCGCGTCGTGGCGCGAACCGCGTCCTCCGGCGACCGCTGCTCGCCCTGGGCGAGGCGTCCTACAGCCTGTACCTCTTCCATCCCCTGATCGGGCCGGTCGTGCCCGCCGTCCTGGCACTGATCGGCCTGCGATCGGGAGCGCTCTCCGTCGCAGGCACGATCGCCGTCTCGCTGATCGCCGGGATCGTGATCCACCGCTGGGTCGAGAGGCCGCTCACGCGGAGGCTGCGAGGACTGCCGTACGCCGGACTGCCGCCGGACGGCCTGAAGCAGCAGGGGGTCGCGGGGGAGTGGGCGGCCGATCGGCTGCTCACGAGGCCGCCTCGGAGCCGACGACGGGACTTGAACCCGTAACCGCCCGATTACAAGTCGGGTGCGCTACCAATTGCGCCACGTCGGCAGGTGCGTCACCGCACCGGGCCACCCTATCGCGGGGCCGGAAGTCGCCTCGGCTCCGGCCCGCGCGGGCGGATCACGGCTCGAGGATGCTCAGGTGCCGCTCGGCCGGCGTCGGCCGCTTCGGCCCGCCGATCTTGCCGTCGGGCCGGCCGACGTACAGCCAGCCGAGGAGCTCCTCGCCCTTCTCCAGGCGGTGCGCCTTCCGCACGGCCTTGGCGCGGGTGTACGAGCCGGTGCGCCAGAAGACGCCCCACCCCGCCTCGTCGAGCAGCAGGCTGAGCAAGTGCGCGACGCCCGAGGCGACGGCCTCCTGCTCCCAGGCGGGCACCTTCGACTTCTTCACGCTCACGACGACCGCGAGGAGGAGGGAGGCGCGGTGCGTCTTCTCGATGTGCTTGCGCGCGTCCTTCTTGTCGCCGGACGCGGCGGCGAAGCTGCGCCCGATGCGGTCGCGCGCCGCCCCGCGGATCTCGATGACCCGCCAGGGCCGGAGCGAGCTGTGGTCCGCGAGCCGCGAGGCGGCCGAGACGTACGCCGCGATCTCCTCGTGCCCCGGCGCCTCCGCGGTCACCTTCGAGCGGGAGCGCCGGGCCAGGACGGCCTCGAGCACGGGAGTCGCGGACACGGTCACTCGCCCTCGGTCGTGAAGTTCATCGCGATCGAGTTCATGCAGTAGCGGTCTCCCGTGGGCGTGCCGAAGCCGTCCGGGAAGACGTGGCCCAGGTGCGAGCCGCAGTTGGCGCAGCGGACCTCGGTGCGGACCATGCCGAGGGTGCTGTCCTCGATGAGCTGCACCGCGTCGGGGCGGATGGACTCGTAGAAGCTCGGCCAGCCGCAGCCGGAGTCGAACTTGGTGCCGCTCTTGAACAGCTCGGCGTGGCACGCCGCGCAGGTGTAGAGCCCCTCGCGGTGCTCATCGAGCAGCTCGCCGGTCCACGGGCGCTCAGTGGCGGCCTGGCGCAGCACCGAGTACTGCTCGCGGTCGAGCTCCTCGCGCCACTCGGCGTCGGTCTTGTTGACGGAATACGACGACATGGGTCTCCCTAGGAATCCTGGTCAGTGTACGGGGGAGGGCGCTCCCCTCTCCTCTCGTAAACTCTCCGCCGTGCAGCTGAATTCCGTGATCTCGAAGGCGTGGAGCGAACTCACGACCGAGGAGGTCTACGCGTTCGCGCGGCTGCGGACCGACGTGTTCCTGCGCGAGCAGCGGGTCGACGACGAGGAGCTCGACGGCCGCGATCTGGAGCCGACGACGCGGCACTGGTGGATCGCCGACGAGCGCGGCACGGCGGCCTACCTCCGCACCCTCCGGGACGAGCGGCCCGAGCACCGCGACGCCCACCGGGTGATCGGGCGGGTGGTGACCCGGGCCGACCGGCGGGGCGAGGGCCTCGCGCACCGACTGGTGAGCGCGGTCCTGGAGCGCCACGGGGACGAGCCGCTCCTGCTCCACGCTCAGTCCTACATCGCGGGTCTCTACGCGCGGTCGGGCTTCGAGCCGTTCGGCGACGAGTTCGACGAGGCGGGCATCCCACACATCGGCATGTACCGGAGCGCCTCAGCCGCCGCCGAGCCGTCCCTCCCTACTGTGGAGGGATGAGCAGGGCCACGGACGTCGAGCGCAGCACAGGCGCCGTCCTGTCCGAGCGGGACCGCCGCGTCCTCGAGTTCGAGGGCGAGTGGACGGCCCGCGCCGGAGACAAGGACGACGCGATCCGCGAGAGGTTCGGCCTCTCGGTCGCCCGCTACTATCAGGTGCTCAGCGCGGTTCTGGCCTCACCGGCCGCCCTCGCGCACGACCCGATGCTCGTCAAGCGGCTGCAGCGCATCCGCGACGGGCGCGCCGGCGCCCGCGCCGCGCGCCGCCTCGGGCGCCCCGAGTAGACGAGCTGCTCGGGCCCACGAACGGAAGGCCGGCCGTACCGACGATGACCACCACCGCTCTGAAGGACCGCTTCGACGAGATCCCGGCCACCGAGGGCCGCGTCGGCGCCCACCGTCGCCCGCCCGCCCCGCACGCCCGGGCCGTCGCCCTGGCCTGGGCGGCGCTGGCGACCGGAGTGATCGTGCTGCTCGGGTTCATCGGACTGCTGGTGATCGACAACCGGGTGCAGTTCAACGACGTCTTCACACCGCCCACCGGCATCGCCGAGACGGAGGCGACCCCGGCGGTGACGCCGACCGTCGACCCGACCCTCGCGATCGCGGTCCTGAACGGCACGGCGACGGCGGGCCTCGCCGCGAACGCCGGGGACGCGCTGGCCGCTGCGGGCTGGAGCGTGCCCACGGTCGCGAACGCGAACACCGAGGACGAGGCGGCCACCACCGTCTACTACACCGACCCGCGACTCGAGGGAGCGGCGCTCGGCGTCGTCCAGTCGCTCGGCGTCGGGACGATCGTCCTGACCGCGGACTTCGTCGAGACCGGCGCCGTCGTCGTCGTGCTCGGCTCGGACTACCCGACGCCGTAGCGAGAGGCCGCGAGCGCCCCCGGAACACGGTCGTCGAGCCGCTCTCCGGGGGTGCTCTGTTTCCGGCACGTTTAATTCATGTTGAATCCCGGACAACTCTTTCCCCCGGGCGCTTTCTGCCCCATTCCGGGCCGAAACGCTGGCTTATGCTCCCTAGTCAGGCACCTGCGCATCGCTCGTGTCGCAGGCAGCACAGCACTTTGGGAGTGAGAGATGGCGAACGGAACCGTCAAGTGGTTCAACTCTGAGAAGGGCTACGGCTTCATCACGGTCGACGGCGGCGGACAGGACGTGTTCGTCCACTACTCCGCCATCGACATGTCGGGATACAAGGTCCTCGAAGAGGGCCAGCACGTCGCGTTCGAGGTCGGCACCGGGTCCAAGGGTCCGCAGGCCGAATCGGTGCGCGTGGTCTGAGGCCCCCGCCCTGCCTGGAGCCGTCGTCCGCCTCGTGCGGACGGCGGCTCCTCGCGTTGCGCCAGGCGCCGACGTCACTTGCACTCCTCCCGGGTGAGTGCCAGAATCGCTGTTGGCACTCGCTCCAGTCGAGTGCCAACGACGGAATTCCCCTGACGTCCGGGAGGGACGAAGAACACACATGGCCAAGATCATTGCTTTTGACGAAGAAGCCCGCCGCGGCCTCGAGCGTGGACTCAACACCCTGGCCGATGCGGTCAAGGTGACCCTCGGCCCGCGCGGCCGCAACGTCGTGCTCGAGAAGAAGTGGGGCGCCCCCACCATCACGAACGACGGCGTCTCGATCGCCAAGGAGATCGAGCTCGACGAGCCGTACGAGAAGATCGGCGCCGAGCTCGTCAAGGAGGTCGCCAAGAAGACCGACGACGTCGCCGGCGACGGCACCACCACCGCGACCGTCCTCGCCCAGGCGCTCGTCCGCGAGGGCCTGCGCAACGTCGCGGCCGGCGCCGACCCGATCAGCCTGAAGAAGGGCATCGAGAAGGCCGTCAAGGCCGTCACCGCCGAGCTCGTCGCCGGTGCCAAGGCGATCGAGACCAAGGAGGAGATCGCGGCCACGGCCTCCATCTCCGCCGCGGACCCCGAGATCGGCGCGATCATCGCCGAGGCGATCGACAAGGTCGGCAAGGAGGGCGTCGTCACCGTCGAGGAGTCGAACACCTTCGGCACCGAGCTCGAGCTGACCGAGGGCATGCGCTTCGACAAGGGCTACCTGTCGCAGTACTTCGTCACGGACCCCGACCGCCAGGAGGCCGTGTTCGAGGACCCGTACATCCTGATCGTCAACTCCAAGGTCTCGAACATCAAGGACCTCCTCCCCGTCGTCGACAAGGTGATCCAGGCGGGCAAGCAGCTGCTGATCATCGCCGAGGACGTCGACGGCGAGGCGCTGGCGACCCTGGTCGTCAACAAGATCCGTGGCATCTTCAAGTCGGTCGCCGTCAAGGCCCCCGGCTTCGGCGACCGTCGCAAGGCGCAGCTCCAGGACATCGCGATCCTCACCGGCGGCCAGGTCATCTCCGAGGAGGTCGGCCTCAAGCTCGAGAACGTCACCCTCGACCTGCTCGGCTCGGCCCGCAAGGTCGTCATCACCAAGGACGAGACCACGATCGTCGAGGGTGCCGGCGACGCCGAGGCCATCGCCGGTCGCGTCGCGCAGATCCGCGGCGAGATCGAGAACACCGACAGCGACTACGACCGCGAGAAGCTCCAGGAGCGCCTCGCGAAGCTCGCCGGTGGCGTCGCCGTCATCAAGGCCGGAGCTGCGACCGAGGTCGAGCTCAAGGAGCGCAAGCACCGCATCGAGGACGCCGTCCGCAACGCGAAGGCCGCCGTCGAGGAGGGCATCGTCGCCGGTGGTGGCGTCGCCCTCATCCAGGCCGGCAAGCTCGCCTTCGAGAAGCTCGAGCTGGTCGGAGACGAGGCGACCGGCGCGAACATCGTCAAGGTCGCCATCGACGCGCCGCTCAAGCAGATCGCGCTGAACGCCGGTCTCGAGCCGGGTGTCGTCGCCGCCAAGGTCCGCGAGCTGCCCACCGGACACGGCCTCAACGCCGCGACCGGCGAGTACGTCGACCTGATCGCCGCCGGCATCATCGACCCGGTCAAGGTCACGCGCTCCGCTCTGCAGAACGCCGCCTCGATCGCCGGTCTGTTCCTCACCACCGAGGCCGTCGTCGCCGACAAGCCCGAGCGGAACCCCGTCGCCGCAGGCGGAGACCCCACGGGTGGCATGGACTTCTAGTCCGACCCGAACGACGCAGAAGGCGGTTCCCCTCCGGGGGAGCCGCCTTCGGCGTTCCCGGGTGGCGTCCTCGGCCCGCAGTCGGTCGAGGACGCCACCGGCGGGTCAGAACGCGAACAGGCGCGCGTTGGCCTCCTCGGTCTCCGCGTACTGCTGCCCCGCCGCCCCCAGGGCGAGCGCGATCGACTCGAGCCCGTCGTCGACCTGCCCCTGCGTGGTCCGCCAGAGGCCGACCACCCCCTGGAACGCGGTCGAGGCCTGCCCCGTCCACGAGCTCTCGAGGCCGGTGAGCAGGCCGAGCATGCCGGCCACCTCGGCGCGGATACGGTCCGCGGAGCCGTGGATCGAGCCGCTCGCGGTGCTGATCGCCTCGATGTCGGTCTGGAAGTGGGTCATGTCAGGTCCTCTCACTCGTCCGCGCCGTTCGGCGCGTGGGAGAGAACCTAGGGCGGACCGCGTCGGCCGCGCGGGCCGTCAGGCCGCAGCTGGGGACGGATCGCCGTCCGGGTCGACGGTGAGGAGAGGCAGAGCGACCCGGAAGGTGGCGCCGCCGCCGGGAGTCTCGACGACGTCGACACGGCCCTTGTGCGCCGCGACGATGGAGGAGACGATCGCGAGCCCCAGGCCGCTGCCGCCGGTCTCGCGGGTGCGCGAGGTGTCGGCGCGCCAGAAGCGCTGGAAGATCTTCTCCCGGATCTGCGGCGGGATGCCCTCGCCGTGGTCGATGACCTCGAGGAACGCCAGCCTCCGCGCGCGGTCGACGGCGACGCCGACCTCGATCGGGGTGTCCTCGGGGGTGTAGCGGACGGCGTTGCCGATCAGGTTGGTCAGCACCTGGCGGATCTTGTTCTCCTCCGCCATCACGAGCGCCGGGACGCCGACCTGCTCGGGCTCGGGGGCAGTGCCCGCCGCGAGGTCCTCGGCCGGCACGCGTCGCGGGCGGCGGCGGAAGCGCGCGAGGCGCGCGCCGGCGGCCGCGATCGGGCCGGTGAGCCCGGCGGCGGCCGGAACCTCCATGGTCTGGGTCGCGGTGCCGGACGGCTCGTCCATCTCGAGCGCGGGGGTCTCGACGGGGGTGTCGTCGCGGGTCTCGACGCCGAAGTCGCGGTCCGGCCAGGAGGCCATCGCGTCCATGGCGGCGTCGCGGGCGAGGGGCATCAGGTCGACGGGGGAGAGGGCGAGCGGCTTGGTCTCGTCGAGGCGGGCGAGCTCGAGGAGGTCCTCCACGAGGCCGCCCATCCGGATCGCCTCCTTCTCGATGCGCTCCATCGCCTGGCCGACCGCCTCGGGCGTCTGCAGCGCGCCCATCCGGTAGAGCTCGGCGTAGCCGCGGACGGAGACGAGGGGGGTGCGCAACTCGTGGCTCGCGTCGCCGACGAAGCGGCGCATCTGGTCGATGGTGCGGGCGCGGTCGCGGAAGGCGCTGTCGATGCGCACCAGCATCGCGTTGAGCGAGCGGTTGAGGCGGCCGACCTCGGTGTTCGGCGTGGTGCCGTCCAGGCGCTGGCTGAAGTCGCCGTCGGCGATCGCGGCGGCGGTCTGCTCGACCTGGCGCAGGGGAGCGAACGTGGTGGTGACGAGCAGCCGCGTCAGCATCGCGCCGATGACGACGATCGCGACGCCGAACCCGAGGAAGATCGTCAGGTAGATCGTCATGATGTTGTCGATGTCGCGGGTCGACGTGGCGAGCAGCAGCGTCTGGTAGTCGTTCCCGCGGGAGTAGACCGTCGAGACGGCGTGGTACTCGATCCGGTCGTTGACGCTCATCAGCGTGTTCGACTCGCTGGAGGCGTTCAGAGCCTCCTCGATCGTGTAGCGCGAGGGGAAGGCGGGGTCGGTGCCCTGCGCAGCGTTGGAGTAGACGAGCGTCCCCGAGGAGTCGTACACGGCGCCGTAGTAGTCGTCGGACTCGGAGAACTGCGAGACCCCCTGTGCCGACAGGTCGGTCGCCACCTTCTGCACCTTGTCCGCGAGCTGCGCGTCGAGCTGGGAGATCAGCTGCGGCTTCAGCATCGTCATCGTGCCGATGCCGGAGACCAGCAGGCCGAGCGTCAGCAGGAGGACGGTGACGGCCGTGATCTTCGTGCGCAGCGAGATGGAGTTCCACCGCTCGGCCAGACCCTGGTGCATGGCGGTGGAACTCCCTCGAGATCGTGCGGGCGCCCGCCCCCTCACGGGGCCGGCGCCGGGGCGGCGGAGGTCAGACCTTCGCGACCTTCAGCATGTATCCGAATCCTCGCTTGGTCTGGATGAGCGATTCCTCCGAATGCGTGTCGAGCTTACGTCGCAGGTAGGAGATGTAGGACTCGACGATGCCCGCATCGCCGTTGAAGTCGTACTCCCAGACGTGATCGAGGATCTGCGCCTTGCTGAGCACCCGGTTCGGGTTGAGCATCAGGTAGCGCAGCAGCTTGAACTCGGTCGGGCTCAGCTCGACCGGCTCGTCGCCGACGAGGACCTCGTGCGTGTCCTGGTCCATCGTGAGCTCGCCGGCGCGGATGACCGCGTCCTCCTCGGCGTGCATCGTGCGGCGGAGGATCGCCTTGATGCGCGCCACGATCTCGTCGAGGCTGAACGGCTTGGTGACGTAGTCGTCGCCGCCGACGGTGAGACCGGTGATCTTGTCCTCGGTGTCGTCCTTCGCCGTGAGGAAGAGGATCGGCGAGGTGTAGCCGGCCGAGCGCAGGCGCTTGGTGACGCCGAAGCCGTTCATGTCCGGCAGCATCACGTCGAGGATGATGAGGTCCGGCTCCTCCTCGAGGACTGCGGAGATCGCCTGGGCGCCGTTGCCCACCGCGCGCACGGCGAAGCCGGCGAAGCGGAGGCTCGTGGTGAGCAGGTCGCGGATGTTGGGCTCGTCGTCGACGATGAGAATGCGGGGTCCGTCCATGCGGACAGTATCTGCGCGTGGCCTGGATGAAGTCTGGGAGTCGTGTGACCGGTTGCTCGTCGAGGGCTCGGCGCCGCCGGAGAGGTCTCCTCTAGGAGGAGCGGCGGCGGCGGACGCCGACCACGAGCATCGCGATCATCATCAGGAAGGCGATCGGCAGGCCGACCAGGGGCAGGGCGAGGACGAACTGCCAGAGGCTCCCGCTGTAGTCGCGGACGCCCATCATCGGCGCGACGAGGACGGCGATGAACGCGATGACGGTCACGACGATGATCGCGACGAACATGTAGGCGAGGACGCGCTCCGCGCGTCCGATGCCCGCGGGCTGCTGTGGCTTCACGGGTCAAGGATAGGGCGGGTGCCGTCCTCTAAACTGATGGCTGCTTCATTTCCAGGAGGGGTTCTGCATGCCTACCGGCAAGGTCAAGTTCTACGACGAGGAGAAGGGCTTCGGCTTCATCAGCACTGATGACGGCCAGGAGGTCTTCCTGCACGCTTCCGCGCTGCCCTCCGGGACCGCGGTCAAGGCCGGCACCCGCCTCGAGTTCGGCATCGCCGACGGCAAGCGCGGTGCGCAGGCCCTCTCGGCCCGGATCATCGACACCCCGCCCAGCATGGTCAAGCTCAGCCGCAAGTCGGCCGACGACATGTCCGTCATCGTCGAGGACACGGTCAAGCTGCTCGACGGCATCGGCACCGGCCTCAAGCGCGGCCGCTACCCCGACAAGGCTCACGGGCGCACGATCGCGACGCTCCTGCGCCGGGTCGCGGACGAGCTCGATGCCTGACGCCGGCGAGACGACCGGCGATCCTTCGCCCGAGACCGACGAGACTCCGGACACCGGGCCCGAGGCCCCGACCGAGGGGTCCGCGGGCTCAGCGGACTCGTCGGGCGGCGTCATGGCGTCGCCCGCTCCCGTGGTGGCCGTCTGGAGCGACGAGATCGACGAGGAGGACGAGGACGACTCCGACGAGGACTCCGACTCCGACGACGGAGGAGACCCGGACGCCGGGTCCGCAGCGGCCGCCGGAGAGCCGGAGCCCGCGCCCGTGTACGAGCTCGACGCCGTCCTCGCCGCCTCGGAGGACCGAGCGCGCGAGGCGCTCCTCGACATCACGACCGCCGACACCATCGGCGACCTGGTCGCGACGCTCGCCCAGGGCGAGCACGTGGTCTCGCTGCAGTTCACGAACCTGATGCGCGGCTACCCGGGCTGGCTCTGGACGGCGACGCTCTCGAGGATCGACGAGTCCGAGGACGTCAACGTCCTCGAGGTCGAGCTGCTGCCGGGCGAGGGCAGCGTGCTCGCGCCCGACTGGGTGCCGTGGTCGGTCCGGCTCGCGGACTACCGCGCGGCGCAGGACGCCAGCGGTGAGCGCGACGAGACCGAGGACGACGAGTACGACGACGACACCGTCGTCGACGGCGACGCGGCGGAGGCGGACGAGGACGAGATCCTCGACGACGACGAGGCCGACGACGACTCGGACGAGGACGACTCGGACGACGACGGCGACGACTCGGACGAGGACGACTCCGACGACGACGACTCCGATGAGGACGACTCGGACGGCCAGGACTCCGGCACCGAGGACGGGTCGGTGGCCTCGGCCGCCGGACGACGCGGCGGCAGCGGTCGCGGACGACGGCGCCGCCGCCGGTGAGGACCCGGCCGAGCGGGGTCGCCCTCGCTCGGCCACGGCGCCGTCCGCGCGCACCGCGCGCGGACGTGGGTGGATCAGCGTCGGTTGCGGCTGTAGAACAGGCCGATCGTGCCGAGGACGACGCCGATCACGACGGTCGACAGGACGAGCGGCGGCACGGTCGCGCCGGCCGCCACGGCGATCAGCACGCCGACGAGGGCGAGCACCCAGACGACGCAGCCCGTGAGGAGCGCCGTCGCGTCGTCGGAGGCGTAGGGCGGGGGAGCGGGGCGGCGCTCGTCCGGACGGAGCCAGAGCCTCATCCCGCGCCTCCCCGTTCCCCGGTCGCTCAGTCGGCCAGGCGCTCGATGACGTGGTCGATGCAGCCGAGCAGCGAGCGGACGTCGTCCGGCTCGATGGCGACGAAGGTCGCCACGCGCAGCTGGTTGCGGCCGAGCTTGCGGTACGGCTCGGTGTCGACGATGCCGTTCGCGCGCAGGATCTTCGCGATCAGCGCGGCGTCGACGGAGGCGTCGAAGTCGACGGTGGCGACGACCTGCGAGCGGTGCTCGGGCACCTCGACGAACGGGGTCGCGACCGGCGAGGCCTCGGCCCAGTCGTAGATCGCCGACGAGGACTCGAGGGTGCGCGCCGACGCCCAGGCCAGTCCGCCGCTCTCGTTCATCCACTGGAGCTGCGACTCCATCAGCAGCAGCGTGGAGAGGGCGGGGGTGTTCAGCGTCTGGTTCAGGCGCGAGTTGTCGACGGCGTTCTGCAGGCTCAGGAACTCGGGGATGTAGCGGCCGCTCGCCGCGATCCGCTCGATCCGCTCGATCGCGGCCGGCGAGAAGAGGCCGAACCACAGGCCGCCGTCCGAGGCGAAGTTCTTCTGCGGAGCGAAGTAGTAGACGTCGGCCTCGGCCGCATCGAAGTCGATGCCGCCGGCGGCGCTGGTCGCGTCGATCACCGTGAGGGCGCCCTCGTCGCCGTGTACGCGGCGGACGGGCGCCATGACGCCGGTGGAGGTCTCGTTGTGCGGCCAGGCGTAGACGTCGACGCCCTCGAGGACCTCGACTTCGCTGCGCGAGCCGGCCGGGGCCGAGACGACGTGCGCGGGCTCGAGGAACGGCGCGGAGGCCGCCTTCGCGAACTTCTGGCCGAACTCGCCGAAGGTGAGGTTCTCGGCGCGGCGGTCGATCAGCGAGAAGGCGGCCGCGTCCCAGAAGGCGGTGGAGCCGCCGTTGCCGAGCAGGACCTCGTAGCCCTCGGGGATGCGGAAGAGCGTCGCGAGGTGCTCGCGCACGGACCCGACCAGCTTCTTGACCGGGGCCTGCCGGTGCGAGGTGCCGAGGAGGTGCGCGCCCTGCGTCGCGAGGTGCGCGAGCTGGTCGTGCCGCACCTTGGACGGGCCGCAGCCGAACCGCCCGTCGTGGGGGAGGAGCTCGCGAGGAATGGTGACGTCCGGCATGCGTTAATACTAGGGTTCCCGGCCCGCCCCGCCTTCGACCATCGGAGGCCCTGCGCCCTGCCCCGTCGACGGAGACGGGACACGGTGCCCAGTAAGGTTGTTCGCGCTGAGACCGGAAGGCTGAGATGACGGATCTGATCGACACGACCGAGATGTACCTGCGCACCATCCTGGAGCTGGAGGAGGAGAACATCATCCCCCTGCGGGCCCGCATCTCCGAGCGGCTCAGCCACTCGGGTCCCACCGTCTCGCAGACCGTCGGCCGGATGGAGCGCGACGGCCTCGTCGTCGTCTCCGGCGACCGCCACCTCGAGCTGACCGGCGACGGACGCCGCAAGGCGATCCACGTCATGCGCAAGCACCGCCTCGCCGAGCGCCTCCTCCACGACGTCATCAAGCTCGACTGGGAGTTCGTGCACGAGGAGGCCTGCCGCTGGGAGCACGTGATGAGCGAGCAGGTGGAGCGCCGCCTCCTCGAGATGCTCGACCACCCCACCGAGTCGCCCTACGGCAACCCGATCCCGGGGCTCGACGAGCTGGGGGACACTCCGGCGTCGCGGTTCGCGGACGGCGTCATCAGCATCCCCCGCTTCGTCGCCGGCTCGGCCGAGCCGCAGCGCGGCACCGTGCGCCGGCTCGGCGAGCCCGCGCAGGTCGACCCGGAGCTGCTGCTGCAGCTCAAGCAGGCCGGTGTCGTCCCCGGGGCCGAGGGCGAGTTCTCGGCGCTCAACGGCTACGTGCTCGTGCGCATCGACGGCGCGGAGGCGGGCATCGAGCTGCCCAACGAGGTCGCTGCGCACATCTTCCTCGTCAGCTGAACGCCCGCTCCACGCGCACTAGCGCATCGAGGCTCGGGGCGGGACACGATCTCGTCTCCGGTTGGTGACAAATCGGTAACGGTCGCTTACGCTCTGTGGAGCCCCGCGCCCGAACCCCGGTCGTGAGGCGCGGGGTCCGACGTCCCTTCCCGTCTCGGACTCCGTGAACGCCGATGCTTCGCGCACGTGAGACGGGACAGCTGCCTGGGCTGGCGGGACGTCGGAGGTCCTCCCCCTTGCCCCAGAACCCCACCACCCCTTCCGGTTCCCCCGACCGGTTCCGCTCCACCCACCCGGACAGCCCCCGCAACGCGTCCTCCTTCGAGAACCGGCCGCCGGTGATCCGCGCCCGCTACACCGACGAGGCGCCCGTCGCCCGCCGGGCCGTGCCGTCGGCGCCGTCCCGCCGGGCCGACGTCACCGACTTCGTCCCGACGCCCGCCGGCTCGCCGCGCAAGCGCAGCCGCGGCCGCACGATCGGCAAGGTCGCCATCGTCGGATTCGCCGGAGCGCTCGTCGCGACGATGGCACTGCCCGCCTACGCCTTCTCGCCCGGCACCGAGAGCGACGGGCTGTTCGCCGCCTCGCAGGCCGACCTTCTGCGCCAGGGCGACGCGCAGACCGTCGCCGTCGCCGGGGGAGTGGTCCAGGCCGCGATCGCCCGCGACGGCTTCACCGCCGAGGCCGCGCCGCCGCCGCCCGAGCCGGAGCCGGTCGTCGAGCCCGTCGTCGACACCAGCGACGTCGCCGAGGCCCGCGCCGAGACCGCCGAGAGCTTCAACTCCTACGAGGGAGCCTCGGCCAGCGAGCTCGCGGCGAGCGCGCCGAGCACGAGCTACAGCCTCTCCGCCGTGTTCGACACGGCGCTGCAGTACCAGGGCGTGCCCTACGTCTTCGGCGGTGCGGACCCCAGCGGCTTCGACTGCTCCGGCCTCGTCATGTACGTCTTCGCGCAGTACGGCATCTCGATGCCGCACTCGGCCGCGGGTCAGGCGGCCATGGGCACGCAGATCCCGGTGTCGGAGGCGCAGCCCGGCGACCTGGTGATCATGCCCGGCCACGACGGCTTCTACGCGGGCAACGGCAACATCCTGCACGCGCCGTACGAGGGCGCGAGCGTCCGCGTGCAGCCGATCTGGACGACCGACTACACGATCGTCCGCATCTCCGGCTGACGACGACCGCGAGCATCGGCCGAGAGCCCGTCCCCTCACCGGGGCGGGCTCTTCCGCGTGCCCGGCAGTGCCGGCCCACCGCGCGCCGTGTGAACTGCGGATGACGAAAACCCCGGTTCCTCTGGTGTTCCGGGCGCGAAGGGTTAATCTGAACCTCAGTCCGCTCGCGTGGCGAGCGGAGCGATTCGTCGAGGGACGGAGTGCCGGGATGGCCGAGCGGAACGGGCGCCACTGCGTGGGGCTGCGTTCGCGCGTGCGGCGGACCGACGCGATCCGGGCGGGGATCCTCCTCGCCGCACTCCACTCCGCCGACACTCGGATACGGCACCACGTCACCGTGCGGCTCTGCGCCGCGGCCTCGAAGGGCGCCGTCATCACGACGGCGCCCTTTCGCGTGGTCGCGGCGTCTCCGTGCGGCGGCGTGCGACAGCACGGAGGTCACTGATGCGCACACTCGTCCTCAACGCCGGCTACGAGCCGCTCGCGGTGGTGTCGTTCAAGCGGGCGCTGGTGCTGCTGATGACCGAGAAGGCGATGATCATCGTCGCCGACGAGGAGCACCCGGTGCACGGAGCGACCGGCGACTACGTCCGGCCCTCGGTGATCGTGCTGACGCGCTACGTCCGCATCCCGAGCTCGCGGAGCGTGCCGGTCTCGCGCCGGGGGGTGCTGCGGCGCGACAACCACCGCTGCGGCTACTGCGGCCAGCACGCCAACACGATCGACCACATCCAGCCGAAGTCGCGCGGCGGGCGGGACACCTGGGAGAACCTCGTCGCCTGCTGCCACCGCTGCAACAACGTCAAGAGCGACCGCACGCCGCTCGAGATGGGCTGGCAGCTGCGCTCCGTGCCGCGGATGCCGCGCGCCGGCTCCTGGCTCGTGCGCGGTGCCGAGCGCACCCAGCCCGAGTGGGACGACTACCTCACGGCGGCGGCCGCCTGACCCCCGCCGCGAGATGCCACTTGTGCACGCGCGACACGGCGTGTCGCGTGCACAAGTGGCATCTCGCGGGGAGCAGGGGCGGGGCTACTCGTTGTCGCCGCCGGTGGCCTCGGAGGCGTTGCCGGAGCGGGAGCCGGACCAGGTCCAGTTCGCGACCTCGGGGATGTCCTCGCCGTGCTCGCGGGTGTACGCGCGGGCGCGGATCCGGGCGTCCTGCATCTCCTGGCGGAGGCCCGCCGCCTTCGCGCCGAGGCCGGGGGTGCGGTCGATGACGTCCATCACCAGCGAGTAGCGGTCGAGGTCGTTGAGCATCACCATGTCGAACGGCGTGGTGGTCGTGCCGTTCTCCTTGTAGCCGCGGACGTGCAGGTTGCCGTGGCCGGTGCGCTTGTAGGTCAGCCGGTGGATGAGCCACGGGTAGCCGTGGTACGCGAAGATCACCGGTCGGTCGGGTGTGAAGACCGCGTCGAACTCGCGATCGGAGAGTCCGTGCGGGTGCTCCGACTCGGACATCAGGCGCATCAGGTCGACGACGTTGACGGTGCGGATCGCGAGGTCGGGCAGCGCCTCGCGGAGGATGCTGACGGCCGCGAGGGTCTCCAGGGTCGGCACGTCGCCGGCGCAGGCCATCACCACGTCGGGCGACTCGCCGCGGCGCTCGCTGCTCGCCCACTCCAGGATGCCGAGGCCGCGGGTGCAGTGCGTGACCGCCTCC
This sequence comes from Rathayibacter sp. PhB186, assembly GCF_003751825.1. Taxonomy (NCBI): domain Bacteria; kingdom Bacillati; phylum Actinomycetota; class Actinomycetes; order Micrococcales; family Microbacteriaceae; genus Rathayibacter; species Rathayibacter sp. PhB186. The sequence continues at coordinate 970,160 of NZ_RJKO01000001.1, forward strand.
GCCATGGTGAGCCAGGCGGGAGCGGGCTGCTTGCCGGCGACGACGACGTTGACGTAGTCGACGCTGCGGAGGCAGTGGTCGTAGACCGAGAGCAGCGTGTTCGCGTCGAACGGCAGGTAGACGCGCACCACCTCCGGCTTCTTGTTGACGACGTGGTCGATGAAGCCCGGGTCCTGGTGGCTGAAGCCGTTGTGGTCCTGGCGCCAGACGTGGCTGGAGAGCAGGTAGTTGAGGCTCGCGATCGGGCGGCGCCACTCGATGTCGCGGGTGCCGTCCAGCCACTTCGCGTGCTGGTTGAACATCGAGTCGATGATGTGGATGAAGGCCTCGTAGCAGGTGAAGAGCCCGTGCCGGCCGGTGAGCAGGTAGCCCTCGAGCCAGCCCTGGCACTGGTGCTCGGAGAGCACCTCCATCACGCGGCCGGCGCGAGCGAGGTGGTCGTCGAGCGGGCTGAGCTCGGCGTTCCACTGCTTGTCGGTCGCGGCGTAGACGCTCTGCAGCCGGTTGCTGGCGACCTCGTCGGGGCCGAAGATCCGGAAGTTCGTCGGGTTCTCGCGGATGACGTCGGCGAGCCACTCGCCGAGCACCTTCGTCGCCTCCGCGACGGTGCCGCCCGGCTCGTGCACGACGACCTCGTAGCGCCGGAAGTCGGGCAGCCGGAGGGTCTGGCGGAGCAGGCCGCCGTTGGCATGCGGCGTCGCGCTCATCCGGAGGTCGCCCTCGGGTGCGAGTGAGCGGACGCGGTCGGCGATCCCGCCCTCCTCGGTGAACAGCTCCTCGGGGCGATAGGACCGCATCCAGGTCTCGAGCAGGCGGGTGTGCGCCTCGGTGTCGCGGGCGTTCGCGAGCGGGACCTGGTGGGCGCGGTAGGTGCCCTCGACCTGCACGCCGTCGATCTCGGCCGGGCAGGTCCAGCCCTTCGGGGTCTTCAGGATGATCATCGGCCAGGCGGGGCGGGAGAGGTCGCCCTCGGCGGCGCGCGCCTTGATCGCGGCGATGCGGTCGAGCACGGTGTCGAGGACCGCGGCGAAGCGCTCGTGCACGCGCATCGGGTCCTCGCCGTCGAAGCCGCCCTCGACGGTGAACGGCTCGTGGCCGTAGCCGCGCATCAGGCTCTCGAGCTCCTCGTGCGGGATGCGGGCGAGGACCGTCGGGTTGGCGATCTTGAAGCCGTTGAGGTGCAGGATCGGCAGGACGACGCCGTCGGTCGCGGGGTTCACGAACTTGTTCGAGTGCCAGCTGGTGGCGAGCGGGCCGGTCTCGGCCTCGCCGTCGCCGACCACGGCGGCGACCAGCAGGTCCGGGTTGTCGAAGGCGGCGCCGTAGGCGTGGCTGAGCGAGTAGCCGAGCTCGCCGCCCTCGTGGATGCTGCCGGGAGTCTCGGGGGCGGCGTGGCTCGGGATGCCGCCGGGGAAGCTGAACTGGCGGAAGAGGCGGCGCAGGCCGTCCTCGGTCTCGTCGATGTGCGAGTAGATCTCGCTGTAGGTGCCGTCGAGGTAGGCGTTGGCGACCATGCCCGGTCCGCCGTGGCCGGGGCCGGTGATGTAGAGGGTGGGCTGCGCGCGCTCGGTGATCGCGCGGTTGAGGTGCGCGTAGATCAGGTTGAGGCCGGGGGTCGTGCCCCAGTGGCCGAGCAGGCGCGGCTTGATGTGCTCCCTCGCGAGGGGCTCGCGCAGCAGCGGATTGGCGAGGAGGTAGATCTGGCCGACCGCGAGGTAGTTCGCGGCGCGCCACCAGGCGTCGATCGTGTCGAGGGTGGCGGGGTCGAGCGGACTGTCGTCGCGGGCGGCCCAGACGTGCTGAGCAGCGGCGGTGGTGTGGGATGCGGCCATGCTGCAACGCTCCCAGGCGAGCGCGCGGGGCGGAAGGGCCTTGCGGGCGGCGGGGCGCCGTCCGGACGGGGCTGCTCGCCGCAGAACATCAGCTGAGAAGGGAGGGCATCGCTCCTCAGCGGATGCCCCCCTCTCTCAGCTGATGTTCTGCGGCCGGATCAGCCGCGCGGGGTGGCTCGGCGGAGGATCAGGGCGCCGAGGACCGCGGACAGGACCGTCGGGACGAGCAGCAGGGCGAAGGCGCCCGTGAAGCCGATCGCCTCGAAGGCGAGCCAGACGGAGTCCCAGCTGTCGGTGAGGGTGAACAGGGCGACCAGGCCGACGATCAGCGCACCGAGGGCGAGGAAGAAGACGGTCATCCCCGTGGCCCGCCAGCGGACGAAGACCGCGGCGACCGCCGAGCCGGCGAAGAAGAAGAAGAGGAAGAGGTTGAAGACCGCGAAGGTCTGGGCGAGCCAGGAGACGTCGCTGTAGGCGGCGGCGCGGAACATGTAGCCGCCGAGCCCCCAGCCGTTCGTCGCCTGCTCGAGCGCGGACATCGTGGAGTAGAGGACGGTCCAGGCGGCGGACAGGCCGACGAAGGTCAGCGCCGTGCCGAGGGAGTAGTCGCGGCGGGTCGAGCCGTAGCCCAGCGCGAGGGCGAAGGTGACATTGGTGGCCTGGACGGCGACGACCAGCATGTAGATGAAGATGAAGGTCGTGCCACCGGTGATCTGCACGCCGGAGTCGCCGCCGGCCGCCGGGACGCCGACCATCCGCAGCACGAGCAGCCAGATGATCAGGCTGCCGACGAAGATCGCGCCGAGGATCGCGAGCGGGGTGACGAGCAGCGTCGCCGGGTTCGCGAGGTGCAGGCGGACGATGCTGAGCAGGCGGTGGCGCGCGACGGAGCGCTGCGGGGCGAGGGCGGTCATGAGGCGGCCTTTCCGGTGGTCAGCTGGACGACGAGCTGCTGGAGCGAGACGGGCTCGAGCTCGAGGCCGCGGTGGCGGGCCTCGTCGCGGTCGGCGGTGCCGAGGTGGGGGAGCGTCGCGGTGGCGAGGCCGCCGACTCCGCTGCGGGAGAGGACCTCGCGGCCCTCGGTGAAGGAGTCGACCGCGGCGCGGCTGCCGGTGACGGTCGCGGCGGAACCGCGCAGCTCCTCCGTGTCGCTGTCGACGAGGAGGCGGCCGTCGTCGATGACGAGGACGTGCTCGAGGAGGCTGCTGACCTCGTCGATCAGGTGGGTGGAGAGGACGACGGTGCGCGGGTGCTCGCCGAAGTCGGCGAGCAGGCGGTCGTAGAAGAGCTGCCGGGCGACCGCGTCGAGGCCGAGGTACGGCTCGTCGAAGAAGGTCAGCGGGGCGCGGGAGGCGAGGCCGACGATGACGCCGATCGCGGAGAGCTGGCCGCGGCTGAGCTTCTTGACGCGGCGGTCGAGCGGGAGGCGGAAGTCGACGATGAGCTCTTGGGCGAACTCCTCGTCCCAGCCCTCGAAGAACCAGCGGGCGCTGCGGAGGACGTGCTTGACCTTGAAGTCCTCCGGGTACTTCTGGCTCTCCTTGATGAAGCAGGTGCGGGAGAGGACGGCGGCGTTCTCGACGGGTGTCTCGCCGAAGACGCGGATGCTGCCGGTGCTCGCGAACTCCTGGCCGGTGAGCAGCGACATCAGGGTGGTCTTGCCGGCGCCGTTGCGGCCGAGGAGGCCGTGGATCCGGTTCTCCTCGAGGGTGAAGCTGACGTCGGAGACGGCGTGCATGCTGCCGTAGTGCTTGCTGAGGCCGGCGACCTCGATGACCGCGCTCATCGCGATCCCCCTTCGATGTCGGTGATCATGGCGGTGAGCTGCTCGCGGGTGAGGCCGAGCTTGGCGGCCTCCGCGAGGAGCGGGGCGACGAACTGGTCGCGGAACTGCGTGCGGCGCTTCTCGACCAGGCGGTCGCGCGCTCCCTCGGCGACGAACATGCCGATCCCCCTCTTCTTGTACAGGACGCCCTCGTCGACGAGCAGGTTCACGCCCTTGCCGGCGGTGGCCGGGTTGATGCGGTGGAACGCGGCGAACTCGTTCGTCGACGGGACCTGGTCCTCCTCGGGCAGCGCGCCCGCGATGATGTCGTTCTCGATCTGCTCGGCGATCTGCAGGAAGATCGGGCGGGAGTCGTCCATGGGGCTCCTTCCCTCGGTCTGGGGTGCTTGATGGTGTGTTGGTTCGTTGGTGCAGTAATTAACCAACCACGCAGCTCGTGCTGTGTCAAGAGCGACGGCTCCGGGCGATCGGTACACTGGACGGCACCGGCCTCTGTAGCTCAATGGAAGAGCGACTCCGTCCTAAGGAGCAGGTTGGGGGTTCGAGTCCCTCCAGGGGCACCACTGCTAAATGCGCTCTGATCAGGAGAAATCACTGATGCACGCGTCTCCCAATCCAGGCGGTGTGCCGAACCGGGTGCCCAGGCGCCCGCCCTGATGGCTGCAAGCCGGTCGACGGCGTCTCTCTGCATCGTTTCGGCGACGTGGGAGTAGACGGCCATCGCGACCGAGATGTCGCTGTGGCGTAGGCGCTCCTGCAACACCTTCGGGTGAATACCCGCGCTGAGGAGCAGCGTTGCGTCAGTGTGCCGCAGCACGTGAAGCGCCATGACCGGAAGCGCCTCGCCGCCCAAGCGGCGTCGACCTGCGGCCACCCTCTTGCTCGGAGCGCTCACAGACCGAATTTCGTGCGGTGTCGGCGCGACGCTCCGACGAACGAGTGCCTGCCGACGACACGGCCCAAGTCGGGTACGAACACGGGTCGACCGGCGGCGCTGAACCTGGGAGCCTCAACAGGGGTCCCGGCGCGCTAGACAACCTTGCTACCGTGAGGGGGCTGGTGCCATCGAGGATCAAGCTCCATCTGGGTCGGCTGGTGCTGGTCGACGCTAACGAAAGGTCAACTGTGAGTTCGATTTCAGGCTTTCTCCGAATCGAGTCGTTTCGCACCACAGTTCGAGACCTCCTTACCGTGGAACCGAAGAGGTTCGACGCTCTAGTCGAAACTGCTCTAGTCGAGCTTCGAGACGATTCGCCAGAGATGGCGGCACCGGAAACATCCGAGGAGCTCGAACAGAGGGCCATGTTGCTCCTCCTGCAGGCCGCGGCGACCGACGACGCTGACGACGTGATGGAGGATCTCCGCGGCGCTGCAGATTTGCGCGACGCTACGTTGGAGCGGCTGAGGCCAGCACTTTCTCGTGCGGAGAGCGCTCGTGAGCAATTATTGGCAAACCGCATGCGGAATTCATTTCTTCCGATTCTTACCTCATCGCGGTTTGCGATTGATCTGCGGGTCATACAGGGGATCGAAGCGCCGGTCGCATTGCCTGTGGTAACTACGCGCTTCGAATTTGACGAGCCGGTATCGGGCGGCGGGCGTGCCTTTGTTTTTCAACTGAACGAACGAGAGTTGGAAATATTGATCGCCCAACTTTCCAATGTCCAGTCGGCGTTACAAAATCTGCAAATCCCGGGAGACGGGGTACGGGTAATACATGCCGGGAGTGAGGCTGCGAGGTGATTATGGGATCATCTGGCGATGCGGCCACAACTGTGGTGTTCAACGCCGACACTACGTTCTGGGCGGCTCTCTTTTCTTTTGGTACGGCAATAGTAACTGCAATCGGGGGGCCAATCATCCGGAAGTTCTTTCCGACAAAAGATGGCGCAGCCGACACTGTGAATACGATTGCAACGGATGCGTTCAAGCAGCTTCACGAGTCGGTGGCCGGTGTAGTAAAATTGTCGGCACGGGTTGAGAGTCTTGAAACGAGCGTAAATCAATCGCTAGTCATTTTGAATGATCTCAACAGGAAAAAGGGCAGGTAGCTTATGGAAGCTGTTGGGGCAAGCCTCCCCTTCCTCACTTTTGTCGTCTTTCTCGTTAGCATTTTCATTCCCATTAGGACAGAGGTAATCGCTCGTCGAAAGCGACGTGACCTAATGACGGCGCTGCAGGGAATTGCGGCGGGCGCTCGTGAGTTGAAGGCGCTGGCGCAGGAAGCTGCGTCCGTAGCGGATTTTGAGCGGCATGAGAACACGACGATCCTCGACGTCAGTCTTACCGCAAGCCTTCCCTCTGTTGAAAGTCTTTACGTAGCTCATTTCGATCCGGTCTTTTCGTCCGTGGAGGCTCTTGGAAAAAACTCCTTCGAGCATTTTCCTGGTAAGGGAGCGCCTTTCGTTTCTTGGGCATGGCCAGAGGATGCCCTTTCGGGAGTTCGCTCCCATGTCGATTCCGATCTAAAGCATCATGAAATTTCGTGGGCAATCGAGACCGACGCTCACCTGCGAGCCGTGACCGACGCTCACTTACGGAGCCAGAGGCCGGACGAAGGCAACAGTCCGTTGGCAGGTTTCCCCTCCTCGTGGTGGAAGAACGTCGGAACGCGTGCGCCTGTTGCCCTGTAATTCAGTATTCGGCACGTAGAGGGCAGACGGCGACAACCTCACTTTTTGCACGCAGACTCTCTCACTTTTACTATGAGAAAAATAAGGCACCATCTTTTGATCGGCGTCGTCGTCCTGTAGTGAGAAAAGACTGGCGTGCAGCTGCGCGGCGACGATAACGTGATTGATGGCTCGCAATGGTCTCCTCAAGGCGGGGCAAGATCGAGCTAAGTCACGGACCGAATCTGCAGAGACTTGCGGCGGTGCAGGTGGCCTCGAACCGGTGCAGGGAGATGGCCGCGCAGGTTCCGGGATTGACGTTTTGAGCGATGGTGTGGAACACGAGCCTGTTCCGTTCGTCAAGAATAGGCTTGAGTGTCCTCTTGATCGCAGCTCACTCAGCTGCCAGTTCCGGCGCATGATTGCTGTAGGCCCTGCCTGCTAGTGCCCGTGTGACTTCGAGCAGTCAGCGTAAAAACTTGGCGTTGTCGAAGAACGCGCTGGCGGTTGAGGCGGGCAAATAAACCACGAACATTTGAGAGGCAAGCAAGACCGCGTTCTCGAGCAGACTGTAGGCGATCACGAGGGCTCCTATTGCTAGCGTCACGCGATTCAAGATCCCACTCACGACGTCATCTCCGGCCAATCAACGCTTCTCCGCGTGCTCGCTTTCCATGCTCCGCACCGTAGCGACGGTGAGCAGCTCCAGCAACCATCAACCGCTGCTGAACCTGCGGTCCCGGGGGCGAGGGCTCGATATACATCCGACTCGCGATGAGCACGCGATTCCCTCGCTGACGTTGCAGAATGCCCCGCGGTAAGCAGAAGCTCGCCGACGAGCAGACAATTCGCCCCAGAACCGCACAGCGCTCCCTCGACGATGCGCAAGCCGAACTCCGCGAGGTCGTCGGCGACCTCCTCAACGAAGGCGAATCCATCCGCGAAGTCGCAGCCGCCGCCGAGATCTCCACCAACACCGTGCAGAAGTGGAAGCGTGCGGAGCAGGCGAGTGGGCTTCCTCGACATTGGTCAGACTTAGGCTGCTGCAGCAATTAGGTCGGAGAGCCCCTCGAAGCGAGAGTCGTCAGCCATGACTCGTTCGAAGTCCTTGCGCGCCATGCCCTTCTTCCCTGACGCCAGGTACGTCTTCCCCCGTTCGATCAGCGCCAGGTTCTTCAGCTCCGACGGCCGCGACCGCACGCGGAGCGCCTCCTTCAGGGCCTCAATTGCAGCGTCGTAGTAAGACAGCTCTCGTAACGCCGCTCCGCGCTGCATTAGAAGGTAGGTCGAGGGCTCATCCTCGTTCGTGAGCCCGTCCGTCAATTCAACGACATCTCTCCACCGCCCTTGCTCGGCGTAGAGCTCGGCAAGAGATACAGCCGCAAGTGTCGTGGGTTCCAGACCTTCGACAACTTCCGTCGCTCGCCCAAGATTCCCGGCGTCCTGCTCGATCTCGGCCAGGAGGAGCCCGATCGCGCTGCTATCCACGGGCATCACAGCCGCGATCCCAGTCGCGATGGGGAGGGTGATGGTCTGGTCGATCAGGTACTTCTTCGCCGGCTCGTCCGACTCCGGACGGTAGCCGGACGTAACCAGCCAGTCGAGCAGCGCCCTAGTGCGCGCTAGGTCGCCGTTCTTGGTGGAGTAGAACATCACTTCAGCGAGGCTGAGAACCCCAGCTGCAGTCGGAGTCTCAGCGGCGAGGCGCTGCAGCGACGCCGCGTCCCCGGTACCCGTCACGGTCTTGTGCAGCGCTTTCTCCCACGCCGGCGCGAACATGCCGGGCTTCGGCTTCGTCAGTGGAACAGGCGTCGCCGGGGCGCTAGCTCCTTGCGGCGTGCCCTTCGCCACTTTCGGCCTCCCTGCCGTCGCACTGTACGAGATGCCGCTACCCGGGATGCCAACAGTGCTAGTGACACCCCTCCGGCTGTTGACGCTCACTCGAGCGCCCTTGACCCCCGCGCTCAACCCGATGGACTTCGGCGATACCGACATCCGCACACCAGGCGCGATCTTGAACGACTTGCGCACGCGAAAACCCATGAGAATCCTCCTATTGGTGTTCGGAGACTAGTGGAGCGTCGGCTCGTGGCTCTACGCCTGATCGTTCCAGACCCCGTCGTGGGGCGCTGGCAGAACAGCGAACGCGACGAGACCACGCGGCATGGCACCAGCGGCGGCCAGAGCTACGACGACCATTGTGATGAGCGGGTAGATCAGGAGGGGGTGATGGCAGACCCGAGTTGACTTCGTACCGCCAGCCGGTTTGTCGCTCGCGGTGAGGCTAGCCTGCCTTCGTCCAGTTGGCGCAGGAAGTCGACTCGAAGATCTCGCCGTCCACTAGGGTCACCGTCGCTGGCCCCTGAACGATGTTGTTGTTCACGATCTCGGCGTCGCTCCCCGTGCCGCTCTTCCACGCGTAGTAGCAGCCGACAGGGTTCGCCCCGGTCGGACCCGTTGTTGTGTAAGTGCCGGCAGCAATACCCTGCCCGATGACGCGAGTTCCGTTCCCGAAGCTATTCGCGGCGGCGGTCTGCTCGGCTCCCGACACCTTGGACTCTCGCGCAGCGAGGGCGACCTCCCGCTCATCGAGCGTCTTCGTGCGGGCATCCGACTCAGCTTCCGCTGCCGTGGCTCTCTCGCTGGCTGTGACGGCGTCTGCCTGCGCGTCAGCTGCCTCGTCTCGGGCGGTTGCGATCGCCTCCGTCAGACCCTCATTGCGCAACCGGATCTCCTCCGCGTTACTCGAGAGTTCGTCTCGTTCTGCAACGACGGCTCGGTAGTCGGACTCGGACACGCCTGTCGGCTTTGCAGCGAAGCCAATCGCAAATCCGACGGCCAGCAGTAGCAGAGCCGCAGCTAGGAGGCGGGCGGACAACGGCGCTTTCGCTAGAGCCAGCCGGCCGTGGCTCAGCTGGCCTTCAGCACCTGACGCTCTCATGGTCGCGAGCCTACCCACAGCGGAAGCCAGTAGTCCTACCCTGGCCAATCACAGGACGCGCTTGACCCGATACCGGCCCCGTATCCTACCCAAGGCGCGACTCGGGCCTCTCCGAACTGACTCCTCCGCCTACTGGGCGATGGTGAAGACGCCATCGGCGCCACGGTCGGGGTGGTAGGACCAGGAGAACGAGACATCGCCCCACTCTTCCGTCTGACGGCCGTTGAGTGACGTCGTCTGATTGACGTGCGAGACGACCGATTGGGGAGCGTCCGTCTCCGTCAGTAAACACTCCAACTCGGAGTAATCCAGACCCGCGAAATCCTCTTCGCCTTCGCTATCGATGGTGAGCGTACGGTCCCCGTCAGACAGTGCTGCCCCCTCGGTGTTGGTCACGCACTCCTCAACAGCATTCGTCAGGGCAGAGGCGGACTGCGATCCAGTGGCACCGCCAACGAGCGAGACGGCGGCGACGATGCCGCCTACGAACAACCCGCCGAGTACAAACCCGCCTGCGGCGCCTATGAGCAGGGACGACGTGCTCAAGCGCGTCTTCGGTTCGGTTCTCGGTACGGGCTGCGGCAGAGGGTTGTCGGTCACAAGCTCACAGTACCGATGTGGCCAAGGTGGCGGCGTTGCTCTTTGCCGCAGACGATCCGCCTCCGGTGCACAGGCTCAGAAAGAAGAGAAAGCTAGCGATGCGACCGTCCGAGATCTCGAACTTGATGATTGCTCGTGCTAGCAGCAGCGAGGATCTCGGCTGGAAAGTAGTCGTCACTTACCAGGACTGCCACACCTAGGTCTGCCTCACTCGCACCGAGCGAAACGTCGCTGGCGGGGACGCGTTGCGCGACGCCGCTGAATCGTTCCTCGCGTGGTCTCGCAGGCGCTATCTCTGCGGATCGTAACGACCTTCGCCGAGGTCGAGGTGGCTAGTGGCTCGGTCGCTGAGCAGGCCGACGTCGGCCGCGTCCGCGGCGCTTCGGCAGCCACGGTTGATCCGGCACGGTGGGGCGACGCTATGCGCCAGTCCGGCGTCACTGAGGGAAGCTCGCCTACTGTCGTCTGCAGAGACAGCGGGTTCCTCGGTCAGCGGTGCGCCGTCCGCCGTCGGCGGAGGTGCGGATGCGCTGGATGAGGCACGGCCGGAGCCAGCCGGCGTGCGGTGGGCGCCTCTCGTGGCTGCGCTCGCCGATCGTCCCGCTCGCGGTTCTGGCGTTCGCGGTCTACTCGATCTACTCGATCTCCCGAGCCGACCAGATGCTCACGGCGGGGTACGACCTCGGCATCTTCGACCAGGCGGTGCGGGCTTACTCGCAGTTCCGTCCGCCGCTCTCGCCGCTGAAGGGCGACGACTTCAACCTGCTCGGCGACCACTTCCATCCGATCCTCGTCGTTCTCGCTCCCCTGTACTGGATCTGGGACGACGGTCGCGTGCTTCTCGTGGCGCAGGCGGCACTCGTCGCAATCTCCTCCGTGTTCGTCTGGCGCTTCGCACGTCGCAGGGCGGGCACGGGGGCGAGCTGCCTGCTGGTGGTCGGGTATCTCCTCGGCTGGCCGCTGCAATGCCTCGCCGACTTCGATTTCCACGAGGTCGCGTTCGCGGTGCCGGTCCTCGCGTGGGCGGTCGATGCGATCGACGGCCAGAGGGACAGACAGCTCGCAGCGGCAGCGGTGATTCTTCTCCTGGTCCGGGAGGACATGGGGGCTGTGACGATGATTCTCGGTCTTCTGCGGGTTGCGAGGAGGTCTAGGGCACTTGGCGTGCTCCTCGCCGCTCTCGGGGCAGCGGTGTTCGCGGTCGTGGTGCTGGTTGTGATCCCGGCATTCAGCGGACGCGGATACGCGTACTGGGACTACGGAGACCTCGGGCCCGACTCGGCGAGCGTCGTGCACACTCTCCTTGTTCGGCCCTGGGTCGCGATCACGCTCTTCTTCACCCCGGTCGTGAAGACGTTCACTCTGCTGAATCTCTTCTCGCCGCTTCTCTTTCTTCCTCTCCTGTCCCCGATAACCCTGCTCGGTCTTCCGCTTCTGGCCGAGCGTTTTCTTTCTGATAGGTCCTCGCTCTGGACGAGTGAATTTCACTACAACGCCCCCGTCTGGGTCGTGCTGTTCCTGGCCGCTCTCGACGGCGGAGGGCGTCTTCTCGCCCGAACCGCTCGTTCCTCGCCGCATAGCGGAAGGGTGGCGCTAATCGCGGGAATAATTGTCTGTGTCCTGCCTGTAATAGGTACCTTTGTCGTCGGCGACCGGCAGGCCTACCCGCTGGGTCGAATCGCCGCCGGAGAGGTTTGGTCGATAAGTCAGCACATGATCGACCAGGCTTCGGCGGTCGCCCATGTACCTCCGTCGACATGCGTAGCGGCCGATGATCGTCTGGTCCCGCTTCTCACGCGAACGAATCGGGTGTCGCTTCCGGGTGTGCTTCAGCGACCCCCGGATTTCTATGTCCTGGATCTCGGTCAGGAGGAAGCCGGGTCGGTTCGCGGCCTGAAGATGGAGACGTCGGTCATCCGTGACGACGCGATTGCGGATGGCTACCGCATCATAGCGAGCTTTGGCACTGTTGAGGTCCTTGAGTCGCCGGACTACACCGGTCCGTCGAAAGATTGCGCGCGTTAATGCCGTTGCTTGAGTGGGCCCCGCGGGTGAGTCCGAGGGGCCCACTCAGTCGTTGCTGCGCTCAGGGACGAATGAGACCGGTGTTCCAGGTCTGAGTCGAGTTTCCATTCGGCTGATCCTTATGAATCAGTCTGACTGAGCATTCACCTCTGTTGCCGATGGCGAACACGTAGGAGTTCGTTCGTGCCGACGACGCGTTGAATTCGCCGCCGTCTCCGAACCAGTTGCCGTCAGCGCACCAGAGCTGGAAGTCATAGCGGCCGGCGTTTCCCGGTGTGAACGCGGCACGATAGCCTCCGTTTGACACTGTGGCACACAACGTGCCTCCGGCCGCCGTCACGCAGGACGACGTAGCGGCCGACGCGATCGGTGCCAAGAGCAGTGATCCCGCGGTAGCGGCAAGAACTGCGCAGACGAGAGACGGTTGCATTCTCAAGCGTTGCATCTTCGGGCCCTCCTATCCGACGTAGCCGGTTGTCCAGACCTGACCGGTCGCGAGTTTCTTGATCTGGACCTCGCACGGCCCCTGTCCGCCGACGGCGAAGACGTAGGTGTAGGTGTTCGTCGCCGTTGCGGTTAACGCACCTTCGCTGCCGAACCATTTCCCGTTGCTGCAGGCGAGGTTGAAATCCATCACCTCCGAAGGCCCGGAATTCTTGATGTATTTCGCTTGATACCCCCGCGGGTCGGTATTCACGAATACGAGATTGTCTTTTGCTGTCGTCGGATATCCCGGCGACCCCGCCTCTGCGGCAGGGGCGCACCCGATGGCGCATGCGCAGATGCAATCGATCGCGAGTATCGTCTTTGAGACTTTATTCATGATTGGCTCCGTGTCTTCTCTCGAGTGAGAGCTCGGTCGTCGGCGGACGTAACTCTCTTCTTCCGTGGCTCCGTTTGTTGCACTGGGGCGTCAACCGGTGGTCGTGCTCTCCTCGCAACGGGTCATCGCCTGTGCCGGCTTGTAGTGACCAATGCCAAGGCAGGGTTGTATGCCGGCGTTGTGCAAGTCAGGCGGTGACCTTGCTCGACGCCGATCACCGTCGACGAGGAGAGCGGCCGGGTTTCGGAACACAAAGCACAAGAATCGCGGCGCCGTTTTGCTCAGGCTCGGAATGCCGAAAACAGCCTGATCTGTCGAAGTCATGCGCCTCTCCCGGTTCAGTCATCAGATGACTCGGATTGCGGCGGTCTGATCAGGGTGGCAAAGGGCGCGATTGGGGTCAATGAAGTAATTGCGCCATTCGGGCGCAGAGCCGCCAAAGAGGAATGAGATGCGCCAATTAGCGCGGAAATTGACCCTTGGTTCTCGGGTTCGACGGTCCGGCGCCCTGTCTCGTGGCGGGAGACATCGCTGGCGCTGGCGTGTACTCCCCGCGGTGACTCGTGTCAGCCGCTCCTCGAGGTACGCCACCAGGTCTTCCAACGGCGGCGTCGGCGGTGGTCAGAGGTCCGCGCCACCCCCGTGATCGCTGCTCGCGGAGGCGCTCCGATGGCGAGATCTTCCTTGATCTCGCGGCTCGAACGCGCCGTGATGCTGCCGAAGGTACGGGCTGTCTCGAGGCGCTGTTCGAAAGCCTCATCGAGTGCGCTCAGTGCACGTAATTCAGCGCAGCGCCTCGCCGTGGAACTCGGCGCGGTATTCCGAAGGGCTGGTGCCGTTGATGGCGCGGAACTGGCGGGAGAAGTAGAAGGCGTCGGAGTAGCCGACGGCGCGGGCGATGTCGGCGATCGAGGCGTCGGTGGTGATCAGGAGCTCGCGGGCGCGGGCGCTGCGCAGGCGCTTGACGTACTCGACGGCGCTCATGCCGGCGGCCTTCTTGAAGAGGGCGGAGAAGTGCGACGTGCTCATTCCGGCGAGGGTCGCGAGCTCGGTGATGCTGGTGGGGGAGTCGAGGTGCTCGCGGAGGTGGTCCTGGGCCATGCGGATCCGGTCGCCCGACTCGAGGGTGCCGCGAGTGCGGTCGGAGGCGAGCTGGGCCAGGAGGTTCCAGGCGGCGCCGCTCGCGGCGTAGAGGCTCGAATCGGTCTCGTCGCGCTCGAGGGCGGCGACGGCGTGCTCGATGAGGGTCTTCGCCGAGAAGGCGTCGCGCGCGGTGACGACGGGGGACGTCCGCTCGTGGACGACCGCCGAGATGAGGGCGGCGGCATCGGCGCCGGCGACGTGCAGCCACCAGATCGTCCACGGGTCGGCGAAGTCGGCCCAGTACCGGTGCGGGGTGCCCGCGGCGATGACGGCGACCTCGCCTGGGTCGACGCGGACGGTCGAGTCCGCGATCGAGACCCAGCCCCGGCCGGCGGTGCAGAGGATCACCACGGCCTCCCGCGTGCCCTCGGGGCGGCTGCGGCCGTGAGCGGCGGCGTGCGGGAAGTGTCCAGCATCCGTCACCAGCAGACGCTCGGTGATCGGGGCAGCGAGCGCCTCGCCCACCCGCGGTTTCGGGAGGACATGCAGGCGCTGGCCGAGGAAGCCGTCGGGGATCAGCATGCCGACGAGTGTAGGTCAGAGCAGAGAATCGTCCAGCTAATGGCGTCCAACGCTTCATTGGTCGGCGCTTGGCGCGTGCCTAGGCTGGCGCCATGCTCACAGCGGAGTACCCCTCGTCCCCCTACCAGCCGGTGCCGCTCGCGGACCACCTCCCCGAGCGCCTCACCATCACCCTCTGGGACTTCTCCTGGTACGTCCGCACCGGACCGGGCGAGCCGTTCGAGGACCTCGACGCGGCCTTCGCCGGCGCGGTCGAGCGGGGGTACAACACGATCCGGATCTGCGCGATGCCGTTCCTCCTGTTCGGGTCCGGTCTCGACACCCGGGAGCTCCGGCTCGGGCCGCTCGGCGGCTCCTACGCGCAGCGGGTGCGCTGGTACGACGTCGCCGAGCCGACCGTGATCGACGCCCGCGCCCACCTCCTCGCGCTGTTCGCAGCGGCGAAGCGGCACGGGGTGTTCGTCATCGTCTCGTCCTGGGAGTACCAGCAGTCCTCCTCCTTCGCGCTCGAGCGCGACTGGTTCGACGCGCTGATGGCGGTGGCGCCGGACGACCGCGCCGAGCGGCTCGCGGAGGCGCAGGCGGCGCTCGTCGACTTCCTCGCGGAGCACGACCTCGACGACCGGATCGCCTTCGTCGAGCTGCACAACGAGGTGCAGGCGGGGCACCTGACGGAGGGGCTCGACTACGACCGCGCCGACCTCGACGCGGCGACGCTCGCCCTCACCCCGCGGCTCACCCGCGGCATCGACCGGTTCCACGAGCTGACCGACGGCGTCCCGTGCTCGGTCAACTACGCGCACGTGCCCGTCGGTGGGATGCGCGGGATCCCGTGGAACTCGGACGTGCTCGTCCTGCACCCCTACATCTACGGCGTGCTGAACGAGTTCATCGCCGCCTTCGCGCTGCGCAGCCCGATCGAGGAGTTCGAGCAGGATCTCGCCGCCGAGGCCTTCCTGCTCGAGGGCGCCCCGCCCATCGCCGAGTGGACGCTCCCGGCCGAGGACCAGTGGAAGCTGACCGCGACGATCGTCGGCAAGGGCGAGATCTACGCGCACGACTGGGGCGACGCCGAGCGGATCGACCGCTGGCTGTACGAGCGCTACGGGGCGCACCACCTCGAGATGCGCTCGACGCTGAAGATCTGGATCGCCGTCGCCGCCGACCACGCCGCCCTGCGCGGGGTGCCGCTCGTCTTCGGCGAGGGCTGGGTCGGCTACACACCGCTCGAGGGCCGCTTCGAGGAGGGGCCGATCGGCGCCGAGTACTGCCGGCTCGCGATGCGCGAGTCGCGACGGATCGGCGCCCGGGGATCGATCGTCTGCTCGAACGGCGCTCCCCAGCACCCGATGTGGGACGACGTCGCCCTGCAGCGCGAGTGCAACGAGATCTTCGCCGCGCCCGCGTAGGCGGACCGGCGACGGCACCACCGGCACGACCGCACGACCAGCACGACGGCACGACCGTACGACGGCACGACAGAAAAGGACCGGCACCACAGCACAGCACGGCCCCCCGGCATCACGGAGTCAAGGAGGACACCATGACCAACGAACAGCGATTCCCGAACCTCACCCGACGAGGCTTCCTCTACGGCGCGACCGCGCTCGGCAGCACCGCGCTCCTCACCGGCTGCATGGGCGGCGGCGGGGGTGGCGGCGGCGCGGGCGGCGGCGGGATCGTCCTGCAGTCCTCCCTCTCCGACCCGGCCCCGAAGGCGGCCCTCGAGGCGCTCGTGAAGAGCTACTCGAGCGGCTCCGTCACCCTGAACACCGTGGCGATCGAGCAGTTCCGCGCGCAGCTCTCCACCTACCTGACCTCGGGCAACCCGCCGGACGTGCTCACCTGGTACGCCGGCTCCGTCGCCCGCGACTACGCCGCGCAGGACCTGCTGCTCGACCT
The DNA here is from genome assembly GCF_003751825.1 of Rathayibacter sp. PhB186. Lineage (NCBI taxonomy): Bacteria > Bacillati > Actinomycetota > Actinomycetes > Micrococcales > Microbacteriaceae > Rathayibacter > Rathayibacter sp. PhB186. The sequence continues at coordinate 986,346 of NZ_RJKO01000001.1, forward strand.
CTCCGACCTCTGGACCGGCGACGGCGCCGCGGCCGGCTACTCCGCCGCGCTCAAGGACCTCTCGACCGACGCGAGCGGCAAGCAGATCTTCCTGCCGACGAACTACTACTGGTGGGGCGTCTTCTACCGCAAGTCGGCCTTCGAGGAGTGGGGCGTGGAGGTGCCCACCACCTGGGACGAGTTCATGGCCCTCTGCGAGACGCTGCAGGGCCAGGGGATCGTGCCGCTCTCCAACGGCATCGGCTCGACGCCGTGGATGGCGTCCGGCTGGTTCGACATCCTCAACCTCCGCGTGAACGGCGCGGATTACCACAAGGAGCTCCTGGCCGGGAAGTCGTCGTTCGACTCCACCGAGGTGAAGAACGTCATGAAGTACTACGCCGACATCGTGCCGTTCATGGATCCGAACGCCCCCTCGTACGCCTGGCAGGACGCGGTCACGCCGCTGGTGCAGAAGAAGAACGCGATGTACCTCGTCGGCGCGTTCATCAGCCAGAACATGCCGGAGGGCGAGGGCGACGACCTCGACTTCTTCTCCGTCCCGGTGATCGACGCGAGCATCCCGAGCGCGGAGGAGGCGCCGACCGACGGCTACTTCGCCAGCGCGAAGACCAAGGACGCGGACGCCACCAAGGCCTTCCTCTCCTACCTCGCGGGGGCCGAGAGCCAGTCCGCCTACATCTCGGCCTCGCAGTCGTCGAACCTGCCGACCTCGCCCGACGTCGACACCTCGGTGTTCTCGCCGCTGGTGCAGAAGGGCGTCGCGCTGCTGGCCGGCACCGAGCAGATCACCCAGTTCTTCAACCGCGACTCCTCCGACGACCTGCAGACCACGGCCGACGCGGCGCTCACCAAGTTCATCGCCCAGCCCGGCGAGGTCGACAGCATCCTGAAGGAGTGGCAGACGGCGGCCGACAAGGTCTTCAACCCGTGACCGGGACGACCAGGGCGGCCGCCGTGGAGCGGCCGCCCGCCCCTTCGCCGGGGACGCCGCCGGAGCCGTCGGCCCGCCCGCTGGTCCGCTCGGGGAAGGGGCGCCGGATCACCCGGGTGCCCGCGGTGGTCTGGCTCTTCCTGCTCATCCCCCTCGCGGTCGAGCTGGCCTGGGTCTTCTGGCCGGCGATCAACTCCTTCTACCTCTCGCTCACCCGGTGGAACGGGATCGGCGAGCCGGAGTTCATCGGCCTCGACAACTTCGTCGACCTCGGCTCCGATCCGATCTTCGCGACCGCGCTGGTCAACAACGTCATCTGGGTGGTCGGCTTCGGCGGGCTCTCCGTGGCGATCGGGCTGGCGCTCGCCGTCGCGCTGAACAAGCCGCGGCGCGGGGTCGGGATCTACCGCAGCGCGATCTACCTGCCGATGGTCTTCTCGCTCGCGGTGACCGGCCTCTTCTGGCGGGTGATCTACCAGCCGGACGGCGTCGTCAACAGCTTCCTCGGCGGGATCGGCCTGGGCGACCTCGAGCGGCAGTGGCTCGCGGACCCGACCCTCGCGCTCTACGCGGTGCTGGTCGCCGCGGTCTGGCGGCAGTGCGGCTACATCATGGTGCTCTACCTGGCCGGGCTGAAGGGCGTGGACCCGAGTCTCGAGGAGGCCGCCCAGGTCGACGGCGCCTCGCGGACGCAGCGCTTCTGGCGGATCGTGATGCCGCAGCTGAAGGGCGTGAACGGCGTGGTCTTCGCGGTCACCGTGATCGACTCGCTGCGCACCTTCGACATCGTCTGGGCGATGACCCGCGGCGGTCCGTACAACTCGACGCAGCTGCTCTCGACCTACATGTTCCAGGAGAGCTTCACCGTGCTGAACCTCGGCTACGGCTCGGCGATCGCGGTCGTCATCTTCCTGCTCGCGATCGTCTTCATCATCAGCTACCTCGTGCGCGCCACGAAGGAGGAGGACTGAGATGGCCGTCATCGCTCCGGTCGCGCCCGGTCTCGCCGCGCCGACGCTCCCTCGCCGCCGGGTGAAGGGCTCGTGGATCTTCCACGCGATCATGGCGCCGGTCGCGCTGCTCTGGGTGCTGCCGATGCTGTTCGTGCTCTTCGTGGCCGTCCGCAGCTTCGACGACATCACCGGCAACGGGCTCGGCGCCCTGCCGGCGAGCTTCAGCTTCGACGGCTTCGTCACGGTGTTCACGGCCGGGCTGGTCGGCGAGGCGCTGGTGAACAGCCTGATCGTCACGGTCTTCACCGTGTTCCTCTCGCTGCTGCTCGCCTCCTGGGCGGCGTTCGCGCTCAGCCGGTTCCACATCCCGTTCCGCCGGGGGATCCTGCTGCTGATGCTGGCCGGCAACCTGCTGCCCCCGCAGATCCTGCTGATCCCGGTCTCGCGGATCACCGAGAGCCTCGGCATCTACGACACGCTCTTCGCGCTGATCGTGGTGCAGGTCGGCTTCGGGCTCGGCTTCTACACCTTCGTGCTGCACGGCTTCATGCGGTCGATCCCGGCCGAGATCTTCGAGGCGGCGCAGGTCGACGGCGCGGGGGTCCTCCGCACCTACTGGCGGATCCTGCTGCCGCTGTGCCGGCCGTCGCTCGCGGCGCTCGGCGCCCTCGCGACGACCTGGATCTGGAACGACTTGATCTGGGCGGTCACCGTGCTGCGGACGGAGACGAACTTCCCGATCACGGCGGCACTGCTCAACATCCAGGGCGGCTACGTGAGCCAGTGGAACGTGGTCGCCTCGGGGGCGGTGGTCGCGGCGATCCCGACCGCGATCGTGTTCTTCGCGTTCCAGAAGCAGTTCGTCTCGGGGCTGATGGTGGGCTCGAGCAAGTAGACGCAGGGCACGAGGAGAGGGCCGGCTGTTCGCAGCCGGCCCTCTCCTCATGTGCGCGGTGTGCGCGGCGCGTGACGCCCCCGCTCCGCTCAGTCGCGGTGGAAGAGCAGCAGTGCGGGCAGGCTCGTGGCGAAGTAGTCGGTGGAGCCGTCCTCGAGCGTCGCCTGCGGGGCGTCGAAGCGGGGACGTGCCTCGCCGAGCGTCGACGGCGGCGTCGCCGGCTCGAGGCCGAGCGCGGCGCGGGCGGCGTCCCAGGCCGCGAGGGTGCGTCCCTCGCCGCCCTCCCACGGCTGGAAGCGGCGCGACTCGAGGAGCGACAGCGCCTCCTGCGCGCGGCCCGCGGCGATCAGCAGACCGGCGTACTCGACGGTCAGGTCGTCGCGGGAGAGCGTGAGGTCGTGTTCGTCCTCGAGGCGCTCCAGGCGGTCGGCGGAGTGGCCCAGGCGGTCGGCGAGCTGGTCGAGCTCGTAGAGCAGGCGGGCGTCGCGCGGGGCGAGCTCGCGGGCGCGGAGGTAGTGCGCCCAGGCGGCGGCGTCGTCGGCCTCGTCGTTGTAGGCGGCGAGGCCCGCGTTGCGGTGGGTCACGGCGTCGGCGCCGCCGTCCGCGATCGCGCGGCGCCAGTGCTCGGCGGCCTCGGCTCGGCGGCCGGCGTCGTAGAGGAGCATCCCGAGCAGCGACCGCGCGGTGCTGTCGGCGGGATCCGCCGCGACCGCGGCGGTCAGCGCGTCGTGCGCGTCGAGGCCGGCGGGGAAGGCGCGGGTGAGATCGAGCGCGCGGGTGTCGACGGTCTCGCCGAGCCGGGCCAGGAGGTACGCGGCGATCGGCGCGGCGTTGCCCGCTCCCGAGGTGCCGGCGTTCCCGCCGGCGACGGCGCGGAGCAGTCGGCGGGCCTCGCCGGTCTCACCGAACGAGGCGAGGTCGAGCGCGACGTCGATGCTCTCGTGCGCGTCGGCGGGGTCGGTGCCGGTGAGGGTGCGGGCGAGCTGGTCGAGCGGATCCAGGCGCAGGGTCTCGTGGAGGGACCGCTCGGCTTCGCCGACGCGGCCGAGCGCGCGGAGGCAGACCGCGCGCAGGGCACGGGCGCGGAGGTCGTCGGTGTCGAGGCGGAGGGAGGTGGCGAGGTCCTCCAGCGCCGCGGCGTGGTCGCCGGCGGCAGCGGAGAGTCTCGCGCTCTCGAACAGGGCGGCGTGCGCCCACTTCCCGTCCCAGGCGGCCTTGCCGAACGCGGCGGCGGCCTCGGTCGTGCGGCCGAGGCGGCACAGGATCAGCCCGCGCAGATAGAAGGCCTCGGTGTCGGCGGGGTTGCCGTTGCGGGCGGTGAGCCGCCGGATCGCGGCGTCGGCGTGCGCGAGGGCGTCGGCGTACTCGCCGCGGCGGTAGGCGTGGTCGGCGAGAGCGAGGTGCACGCGGGCGTCGCCGGGATCGCGGCGCAGCGCCTCCTCCCAGTAGGGCAGCGGCGAGCGGGTGGGGTGCCGGTACTGCGCGAGGTGGACGCCGACGAGGTACAGCTCGTCGACCGACGCGGTCTCGGCGGGCGGCAGCGGCTCCGTCGCGACCTCGGGCTCGGTGTCGTCGAACTCCGTCGGCACCTCGTAGGCGAGGACGGTCGAGCCCTGGGCGACGACGGTGACGCCGAGTCCCTCCGGGCCGGTGCGGGTGGTCGGCAGGTCGGCGAGCAGCGGCTGCCCGGGCTCGAGGTCGACGGTCCACTCGTGCAGGACGGCGCCGTCGGCCCGCAGGGTCACGGTCACGGCGGGGATGCGGCGCGTCGTCGCGACGCCCACGCGGAGGATCCCGGCCTCGACGTCGAGGTGCACCGCCGCGTCGCGGGTCGCCTGGTGCGCCACTCCGATGCCGCTGATCGGATACCAGTACTGCGAGAAGGTCTTGGTCTCGCCGGGCATCAGCCAGGAGAAGTCGGGCTGGTTGTCGGTGTAGACGCCGGCCATCAGCTCGACGTAGGGGCCGTCCGCGTCGGTGAGCTGCGCGTCCCAGGCGTGGCCGAACGGGGCGTCGCCCCAGGTCCACTGCTTCTTGCCGGGGGCGAAGCGGCGGTCGGCCCAGTGCACGAAGCCCGCTCCGGCGCGGTGGTCGTAGCCGCCGAAGAAGGAGTCGTCGGTGCGGACGACCATGTAGGAGGTGGGGACCGGGATGTTGCGGTACCAGTCGATCCGGTCGGCGGGCGGGCCGTCCGGCGTCGGTCCGTCGCCGCGCTCGGCCGCGAGGGCGGGGTAGTCGACGCCGTAGTAGGGGCGGTCGGCCGCCGGGAAGGCGGTGATCGCGCGGCGGGCGTGGTCGGCGACGTAGCGGACGTCGCGCGGGAAGAAGGACTGGTAGTCGTCGTGCACCTGTGCCGCGACGTTCGCCCACCAGAGGAAGGTGTGCCGCTCGCTGGTGCGGTTGTGCAGGCGCACGTCGAGCTCGACGAGGCTGGACCCGGGGCGCAGGCGCACGCCGTGCAGGCCCTTCATCCGGCTGAACGGGTCGTGGTCGCTGCACCAGACGACGACCGAGCCGTCGTCGGCGCGCTCGAGGCTCCAGGCGGTGGGCAGGTAGGTGCCGGGGCGGTGGTGCTGCGGCCAGTTGAACTCGACGCCGCCGCTGATCCACGGACCCGCGAGGCCGACCAGCGCCGGCTTGATGACGGTGTTGCGGTAGAAGAAGTCGTAGCCGGTGGTCTTGTCGTAGCCGGAGTAGATCCGGCCGCCGAGTTCGGGCAGGACGACGACCTGGACGAACTCGTTCTCGAGGACGACGACGCGCCACTCCTGGTCGACGGCCTCGGAGGCGATCCGGTCGATGAAGGGCAGCGGGTACACCCGCCCGCTCGAGCCCTGGTAGACGCGGCGGTCGAGGAACATCGGCAGCTGCACCGGCTCCTCGGGGGTGTAGGTCGGGAGGGTGATCGTCGTCTCCCAGACGGCTGCCGCGCCCTGCGCGAGGAGGTCGGCCGCCGCCGGCGGGGGCGCGATGAGCTGCGAGGCTTCTGCGATGACTGCCATGGGTCGAGGGTAGAGAGCGCGGCGCGCGTGGAGGAATGGGCGATCTGCCGCGTCACCTGGACGATTCGCGGGCGATCGATCCTCTTTCTGACTGCTCCACCAGGTATTCCATGCGGCGGCCTGAACGAACCTGCTCAGTCCGCATCGATTCCCCATCGGAACTCGGCGCGCTCGCCCGGCTCCAGCCAGCGGAGACCCTCGCCCGAGTTCAGGGCGTCGGGCGGGGCGGTCATCGGCTCGATCGCGATCGCGGGCGGGCGCCGGTCGCGGTCGATGTAGAGCTGCAGGCCGGTGAAGGACGCGTCGGCCCAGAGCGCGGTGCGGCCGTGGCCCGGGGCGCTGAGCTCGGCGCGGACCGTGCCGTCGGGGTCGCGATCGAGAGCGGTGAAGCTCGCGTGCCAGGGTGCGTCGCGCTCCGGGACGCCGGCGCGGAGATCGAAGGGCGTGCCCGCGACCGGGCGGCGCTCGCCGGTGGGCAGGTGGCGCTCGTCGAGGACGAGGCGCTCGCGGGCGGGGAGGCGGATCGTCGGCTCCGGCGCCTCGCCGGCGCGGAGATAGGGGTGGACGCCGAGCGCGACCGGGGCGCTCCTGCTCGACTCGTTGACGAGGACGTGGCGGGCGTCGATCCCGGCGGGGCGCAGCCGGTAGCGGACGCTGGTGGCGAGGGTGAAGGGGTAGCCGGGCGGGGAGTCGAGGCGGGCGTGCAGGACGACGCTGTCGGAGGTGCGCTCGCCGACGCGGTAGCGGGTCGTGGCGAGGAGGCCGTGGTTGGCCGAGTGCGTCGCCGGGTCGGTGATCGCGAGCTGCTGGACGGCGCCGTCGAGGAGCCAGCGGCCGTCGCGGACTCGGTTCGGCCAGGGGACGAGCACCGCGCCCGCGGCGCCGGGCGGCTGGTCGCCCGCGTAGGGCTCGACGAGGGCGCGGCCGCGGACCTCGAGGGTCCGGATGCTCGCGGCGACGGGGTTGATCGAGGCGCGGACGGAGCCGTCGGCGCTGACGAGCTCGATGTCCGGCATTCAGACGGCTCCGATCGGGTGCTCGAGAGAGAGCGCGGAGGGCATGCTCGCGAGTGTACGGGCGGCTCGCTCGGAGGGGTGGATCCCGGTGCGCCGGGCCTGCGTCTTTCGCAAGCACGGTGAGAGTCGTCCCGGTCCGCTTTCGGTGAAGAGAGCCTTCGTCCCGCGCACTGTTTCGCGCCAGAGCGGTCGAATCACTTGTCCAAGAGCGCGCATTGCAGTTGCATACCCGTATGGCGTCCGCAATGGAGATGGACGCGCTCATAGATGGAGTGACTGACATGAAGAATTCGACGAAAGCACTTGCGACCGGCGCTCTCGTGGCCGCACTGATGGTCGGAGCGACCGGCACTGCGTACGCCGGGACGCAGGACAGTACGTTCAACGAGACTCTGCCGACCTTCCAGATCCCCGGCTGGACGGACGACCAGCACAAGGAGATCTCGAACCGAGACGGACACGTCAGGGTCGGTTCCGTGGGGAGCGATTACGTAGTGGACGTCGAGATGTGCCAGAGCGTACTGCTGGTCTGCGGAACGAAGAGATTCGGGCTGAACGACAGGAGTACTGCCGACCTGCCGAACGGATTCGCCGCCGGTTCGAAGGTGAGGCTGCAGATGCGGGTGGGCGGCGGCGGCAACGTCGTGAAGGTGCAGGTGCAGGGGACGTGGCGAAGCAATTGATGCTTCGTCACGCTCGTGCTCGTCTCCGAGCACGCGATTCGAGCCCGATCGCGGCAGCTGAAAGAGGGTGGGGATACATATGGTCTTCGTCGATCGCTCCCGTCGAGATCTGACGACGGCGATCAGACGGGAGCTTGTCCGAGGGCGATCTCCGTGGACTCTCTGCGCCGCAGCGGGGATAGTTCTCCTGCCGACTCTGCAAGGAGTCACCGAGACCGCCAACGCGCTTTTCCGAGACGAGGGCGACGTCCTGGTCTCTCTTCTCAATTCGCCCTTGGTCTATGTGTTCCCGTTGCTCGTCGCGCTAGTAGGCTCGCGTTCTCTTGCAGACGATGTCGCGCGAAGATCGTTCGTGAACGAGCGGTACCGGCAGCCTTTCTCGGCGCTGCTGTCGGCGAAGATCGTTGCCGCTGCACTCGCTTCGGCGACGGTGTTCTTCCTGCTCGGAGGAATCGCCACCCTCATCGCAGCGGTCGTCTGGCCACTGATCGGGGATCCGGCGATCGATCCCTCTGGCTACCACCCTCTTGTGCCGTTCGAGCAACGGTTCACTTTCGCCGATCTCAGCGGTGGGAGCGTTCTGGTCTTCGGGCTGCTGATGTCGCTCTGGTTCGCTTTCGCGGCGGCGGTCTACTCGGTGCTCACGTCGGCGAGTCTGGTCCTCGTCCCGAACAGAGCCGTCGCCCTGCTTCTGCCGTTCGCGGCGTATTTTGCGATGACCGTCGTGCTCTCCGTTCTCCACGAGCCGGCGTTGACGCCGCTGTACTCCGTCTTCCCCGCGGGTCTTCAGCAGTCTCCGTGGCTGGTCGCAGCGTCTCCGACGCTCGTCACGGCTGCAGTCGCGGCCGCGCTCTGGCTGTTCATCGTGCGGCGCCCGAGCGAGAGCAGGCACCTCCTGTGACGGGGCAGAGACTCACCGCGCTGGTCTTCCTGGCGCTCACCGGCGCCTATGCCCTGCACTCGCGCGTCTTCGAGGAGACAGCAACCGGTCGATCGCTGGGCGTCTGGGACCTCCTCATGGACCTGGCCGGCAATCCGTACTACCTCGGCTTCGTCGTCGTTCCGCTGTGGCTGGTGCTGTCGGCGCTGCGGGCGACCCGGACTGCCTCGCCCGGAGCGCTGCTCCGCCACGGGTCGCTCCTCCGAGCCTGGGGCGGGACCCTCACGGGCCTGGCGACGCTGTACGCGAAGGCGGCGGCGGCTGCCCTCGCCGTCTGCCTCGTCTGCGGTGCGGGTCTGCAGCCGACGTCGTTCGCGCCTCCGGAGAGCGTCGCCGCCGTCTTCCGAGCGCACGGCTTCGCTCCGGTCGCGGCCTTGATCGCGCAGGTCGGCCTCCTCGGAGCGTCGCTCTGCGCGACGGCCGCTGTCGTGGTGTCCGTCCGCCTGCTCTCCGGCAGGGCTGCCGCTGCCTGGGCGTCGGTCGGCGGGCTCTTCCTCTGGGTCGTCCTCTCGGTGCTCGCTGTCGTTCCGCCGAGTGCGCCCCTCAGCGCGGCCGCTTTCTTCGATGTGGCGGTCGGACTGGAGAGGACCTCCCCTGTCGGGACGGCATTGAGGCCGATGATCGTCCTCCTCGGCGTCGGACTGGTGGTGCGGCTCGCCGCGCGGGCCTCGAGCCGCGCTGACCGGGTCGCCGTGTCCGCTCTCCTGGCCGTCTCGGCGCTGCTCGTCCTCTTCTCCTTCCTTCAGGCGTCCGCCGGCCGGGACCTGCTCGAGGTCGCCGGTCTCCTGGTGCCGAGTCCGCTCGGATCGATCGCGGAGTCGATGCAGTACCTGCTCGTCTTCCTCCCGTTCCTCCTGGTCGGCATGATCGGCCGGGGATCGCCCACTCCTCAGCGCGAGCATCACGAGCTCATCAGAGTCGGGAGTCGGGCGGCCCGGCTGCGGCGCGAGGTCGTCCGGAGCTCGGTCGGCTCGTTCGCGGCGTGGATGGTCGCGGCTCTACTCGTGCTCATCGGCGTCCTCGGCGCGGCGCAGCGAGTCGTCCCGCCCTCGCCGGAGTGGATCGCGGGGGCGGGTGCCGTCGCCGCGGGAGGCGTGTGCGCGGCCCTGTACTCCGGTGTCGGGGTCGTGCTGCGCTGCTCGATCGCGGGCGTCCAGTCGAGGTTCGTCGCCGTCTGCCTCGTCGCCTTCGCCGTCGTCCTGTCCCGCTCGTGCGCCCCGGACAACCCGTTCCTCCTCGGCGGTCTCGCCGACGACGGTCACGGCGATGATCGGGTCCTCCCGCGGATCGCCGTCCTCATGGCGTCCCTGCTCGCCCTGTTGCCGCTGGGAAGCGTCGGCTTCCTCGCCCGCACTGCACGAAGAAAGGTCGTGGTCCGGTGGAGGTGATCACCCTCGCCGAGGTCGGCAAGAGCTTCGGCCGGAAGGAGATCCTCCGGGACGTGTCCCTCCGGATCGAGGACGGGCGGACCTACGGCCTCGTCGGACCGAACGGCGCCGGCAAATCGGTGCTGCTGCTCCTGATGTGCGGTCTGCTGCGACCTTCGAGCGGCACCGTGGCGATCGATCCGGCCTACCTCTCCCGGGGTCGGGACTACCCCGATCGATTCGGCGTCTCGATCAACGGCCCGGGCTACCTGGCCGGCAGGAGCGCTCGCCAGAACCTCGCCGACCTCGCCGCCATCCGCAAGCAGGTGGGCGAGGACCGCATCGACGAGGTCCTCGAGCAGGTCGGTCTCTCGCCGTCGTCGCCGCTGAAGGCGCGGAACTTCTCGCTGGGCATGCTGCAGAAGCTCTCGCTCGCGCAGGCGCTGCTCGAGCACCCCGCGGTCCTCCTGCTCGACGAGCCGTTCAACGCCCTCGACGCGGAATCGGTCGAGCGCCTGCGGGAGATCCTCGTCGCCGAGAAGGCGAATGGCACGACCATCGTGTTCACCAGTCATCGCGACAGCGACATCGAGATGCTCAGCGACGAGGTGCTGAGGGTCGAGGGCGGCCGCGTGACGAACGGGTGACGACCGTCCGATCGGCGAGCAGCGCGGGTCGGCGAGGTCCTTCCGGCCAGGGCGTCCGGATCCGGTCGGCTAGGACCGCAGGATCGCCTCGAGCTCGGCGACGACGAGGTCGGGCCGGGAGAGGAAGGGGTGGTGGCCGGTGGGCAGGTCGATCGAGCGGGTGGCGCGCTCGGCGTGGAGGCGCTGGAGGCCGACCGAGGTGCTGCGGTCCTCGGTGCAGACCAGGTAGGAGGAGTCGACGCCCTGCCAGCCGGCCACGGTGGTCGGGGTGGTGAAGGCGGCGATCGACTGGGTGGTGACCCGTTCCCAGGCGGCGCGCTGGGTGCTCTCGTCGGCGTCCTGGAGGAAGCGGCGGCCGAACGAGGCGGCGTCGTAGCCGGTGACGCCGAGCGTGCCGTCGTCGCCGGGGGCGATCGAGACGGGGTCCGTCTCTCCGGCCATGATGTCGCCCTGCGCCGAGCCGATGTCGGGGAGGTAGGAGGAGACGTACAGGAGGTGGGCGACGGCGGCGTGCGCGCCGGCCTCGGCGATGACGGTGCCGCCGTAGGAGTGGCCGACGACGATCGCTTCGTCGTCCTCGATGTCGTCGAGTGCCGTGCGCAGGGCGGCGGCGTCCTCGACCAGGCCGGCGCCGGCGCGGTCCGCCGCCGACTCGCCGCAGGAGGGCAGGGCGACGGCGCGGCTCGCGACACCGGTGCGCTCGAGGAGGAGTTCGGCGGTGCGGTGCCACCACCAGTCGCCGTCGCGGACCAGGGCGCCGTGCACGAAGAGCAGTTCCATGGCAGGAGTCTGCCCGCGATCCTCCGGCGGCGCCTCCCCGAAGGACCCGAGTCCGCTGACAGCGGACCGCGCGGGCGATCCCGGGTCGGAGCGGGCGCTCTCGGCTACCGGAGGGCGTTCCACCGGGCTTCGCTCAGGAGGGCCCGCCACTATCGAACCTGTTACCCGACGGAAGGTCCCCTGTGAGCACTCTCAAGCGCATCCTCAGCATGGCGTCGAAGGCGCTCGACTCGAAGAGCTCGTCGAGCTCCTCCTCGCGCCCCTCGTCCTCCACCGGCGGCGGGACGGACTGGCGCGACATGGTCCGCTCGGCCGCGAACGCGGTGACGGGCGACTCCCGCGCCGCGTCCTCGAGCACGGCCGCATCGAACCCCTCGGCGCCCCGCACACCCGCCCCCGCCTACGGCTCGCCGCACACCTCGGCCCGGCCGCAGGACGCCCGCCCCGCGGCCGTCGCGCCGGAGGACCGCGCGGCGATCGCGCGCTACGACTACCTCCTCCGCACCGCCGACCCCGAGCAGCTGGAGCAGGTGCACCGCGACGCGTTCGCCAAGCTGACCCCCGCGCAGCGCGCCCAGGTCGAGGGGCGCCTGCGCGACGAGCTGCCCGCGAACGAGCAGCCGCGCTCCTCCGCCCCGGACGACCTGGCCCGGGCGGCGACGCGCGGCGAGGCGCACAACCCCGGGTTCCTGAAGAAGATGTTCTCCAAGCCGGGGACGAAGGGCGCGCTGGCCGGTGCCGGAGTCGGCGCGGTCGCCGGCGTCGGCCTGGGAGCCGCGGGCGGACTGCTCGCGGCGGTCGCGGGCGGCGCGGTGCTCAGCAGCGTCGCCGGCCCGCTGCTCGCCCAGGCGGCGGGCATGGGCGTGGACTTCGAGAACCTGGCCGGCGGGCTCGGCGAGTTCGGCGATCTGGGCGAGTTCGGCGACATCACCGGCGGCGCGGGCGAGTTCGTCTCCGGTGCCGGCGAGCACGTGTCGGGTCTCGGCGAGCAGGTCTCGGACTTCGGCTCGAACTTCGAGATGCCCGATCTCGGCGGGCTCGGGAACCTCTTCGACCGCTGAGTCAGCGGGTGCGGCGCCACACGAGGAGTGCGAGCGCCGTGCCCACCACTCCCAGCAGTGCGAGCGCGGCGCCGGTGATCGCGACGGCGGTGGTCGACCAGTCCGGCGCGGAGTCGACGACGGTGCCGTCGAGCAGCTCCCAGCGGCAGGTGCCGCCGAGCGGCCACCAGGACCAGGAGCCGGCGACGAGCGAGCCCTCCTCGGCGGGGACGCGGCCGACGCCGTTGAGGCAGACGTCGTCGAAGCCCTGCGCGGCGAGGGTCGAGTACTGCAGGGCGACGAGGCCGAGGAGGGCGAGGCCGACGACGAGGGCGCTGAGTGCGGCCAGCAGAGCGACGCGGCGCGGGGTGAGGAAGCGGCGTCTCGCGGGGGCGGGGGTCGGCGCGCTCATCCGTCGATGGTGTCACGCGGCGGCTGAGAGGTGCCGGCCGCGCCGTCTGCAGGTGATCCCGGGGCGGGAGCGCGTCCGCCGCGTGGAGGGCTCCGGAGCGCTCCGATCGCCTGCAGATCGGACCGACGGTGACCGGGCGGAGGTGGTGGCGGCGGGTGGCGAGGGAGGAGGGGGCTCAGAACCGGTGGCCGGCGAGCCGCAGGGTGAGGGCGAGCAGCAGCGCCGCCGCCGCCAGGCCGACCGCGAGGAGGAAGATCCGCGGGTCGTAGCCGGTGACCGCGAGGGGCAGCAGGGCGCCGAGGACGGTGCCGATCTGCACCACCGCCATGTAGGCGCTCGCCCCGGCGCCGGGTCCGCCGCCGCTGGTCCGCTCGAGCAGGAGCAGGCCGATGCTCTGGTAGCCGGCGGCCGCGACCGCGTAGACCGCCTGCGAGACGAGCAGCGCGGGGTAGGACTGCGTGCTCGAGAGGATCGAGAACGCCAGACCCCCCGCCAGCGCGACGACGGCGAGCGTGAGCACGCTGCCGCGGGCCGAGCTGAGCCGGGTCAGCGCGGGCAGCGCGGCGAGCTCCAGGACCGCGGAGGCCAGGAGCACCGGCGGGACGTGCGCGGCGGGGACGCCGGAGGAGACGGCGAAGAGCGGCAGATAGATCGCGCGGAGCGTGTCGACCGACTTCAGCAGTGCGACCAGCGCGAGGGCCGCGACGAAGACGAGGACGAGGCGCGGGCGAGCCGCGGCGGAGGCGACCCGGGCGTCCGGCTCCACCGTGGGGGTCGACGGGCAGCCGGTCGCGCAGACGGTCGTCAGCACGGCCGCGGCGACCGCGGCGAGCAGGGGATCGAGACCCGCCTGCGCGAGCAGGGCGTAGAGGATCAGCCCGAGGATGTACCCGGAGATCAGTACCGCGCGCATCCGGGCGATCGACGACTCCTGAGTGTCACCGCGACCCTGCGCGGCGACGCGGCCGAAGAGCTGGGGCACGAGGGTGCTGACGAACAACATCAGCGCGCCGCCCAGGTAGAGCACGAGGACGTGGCCGCCGCTGGCGCGCACGAGCAGGATTCCGGCCGGGACCGCGAGCGAGGTCGCGAGTAGGGCGGACCGCGGGTAGCCGGCCCGGCGGATCCGGGGGACGAGGAGGGTGTTGTAGCCGATCGCGATCGCGGCGTTCACGACGAAGAAGACCGCGATCTGCACCTTGGCGAGTCCGGCGGCGTTCAGGGCGACGGGCACGCCGACCGCGGTGATGCCGCCGAAGACCGCGTTGCTGAGCAGTGCGCCTACGAGGGGCCGGGGGAGCCGGGGCGCCGCGGCCGCCGTCGTCGGGAGGGCGTCGCTCGTCACTCGCACTCCTCCGGGCGCGCCCGGATCCCCTCGACGCGGCGGGACCGAGGTCCGCAGCCGTGATCGGGGATCCTCCGGGCGGCGGGTGCCGACCCTCGGCTCGGGAGGAGACGCTAGCCGCGACCGCGCCCTGCTCGGAGGCCGCTGGCGCGCAGTACGCGGTCGCCGCATGCCTCGAGCGCACCGCTGCGGCGCCGGGCGCGGCGGAACGGCGACTGCGAGGATGCTCAGAGCATCGGCGACGTACCCTCGGACGCATGGGGTTTCTGTTCTCGCTGCTGACCGTCGTGCTGATGGTGCTGGCGCTCGTGGATGTCGTGCGTCAGCCGGACAACGTGGTCCGCAATCTGCCCAAGATCGTGTGGATCCTGCTGATCGTCTTCATCCCGCTGATCGGCGTGACGATCTGGTTCCTGCTCGGGCACGACTGGAAGAAGGGCGACGGCGCGTCCTTCGTGCCGGGCGGGCGCACCCGCCGGCCCCGTCGCTCCAAGACGCCGCCGCCGCCGACCATGGTGGTGCGGCCGCCGACGAAGAGCACCGAGGAGCAGCTCGCCGACCTCGAGCGCGAGGAGGCGCACTACGCGCGGCTCGCCGAGGAGCAGCGCCGGCTCCGCGAGGGCGAGCGGCCGCAGGACGCCTGAGGCGTCGAGCGGCCGCTCCGGGCGCTAGCCCGCGGCTCCGAAGTTCGACGCCGACCACTGCACCGAGGCGATCTTCGCCTGGCCCGCGATGCTGGGGTGGAAGTAGTCGGTGGTGCCGATCAGCGCCTTGGTGACCGGAGTCGCGGTGAGCGCGCCGCCGTCGTAGTCGCAGAGGGTGCCGGCGGCGGTGCACGCCTGCTGCAGGGCGGTGTTGTACTGCGTCGTCCGGGTCTTCGCGGCGGCGGCGGAGGCCGAGGCGGCGGTGCTGCTGAGGCGACCGCCGGTCGCGCTGACGCCGCGGGTGGTGCGGCAGAGGTTGCCGGAGGACCAGATCACCGAGCCGAGGCCGCCCTTGACGACGGCCCACTCGGCGGCCACGTTCGGCATCGAGGAGAGGACGATCTTCGCGGCGGGCCAGGTGCTGCGGATCTTCGTGATCGCGGCGCTCGCTCCGGTGCTGAAGGCGGCGGCCGTGGTCATCGTGTAGCCGTCGGCCGCGACCGGGTTCTTCGCGGAGCAGAGGTCGTTGCCGCCGATCAGCAGGGTGACGACGTCGGGGCGGACGCCGGCGGCGACGGCGGCGTCGATCCGCGCGGGGACGCCGGCGATCAGGTCGCCGGTCTGCGCGAAGTTCGCCGTGGTCACCGTGGTGCCCGGGTTCGCGGTGCGCAGGCGGCTCGCGAAGGAGTTGACGGTCGCGTTCGTGCCGGTGGACCAGTTGTTGCGCGGGCAGTCCGCGAACTGGCCGCAGGTGCCGTAGGCCTGGGTGATCGAGTCGCCGAGGCTGAGCACGGACAAGGTCGGGGTCGCGGCGGAGGCGGCGCCCGCGGGCACCACCGCCGCGGCCAGGGCGAGCACCGCGCCGACGGCGAGCGCGCGCACGCGGCGGCTCCCGATGCGGCGCGGGCGGAGGGAGGTGGGGAGTCGCATGAGGGGAACCGCTCTCGGTCGGGGGACGGCGGTGGGGGCCGCCGATCCTGACGTTAGGCCTGCGGGGTCACCGGCGGTCCTGCGCCTGTGGCCCCAGAACGGGGCCCGCCGAGCCCCGCCCTGTCAGACGGGCCGATCGCCGATCAGCCGCACCCGGCTGAGCGCCCAGACGAGGGCACCGGAGAGGACGAACGCGACCGCGACGATCAGCACCGCGATCGCGACCGCGCCGTAGCCGTTCGCGGGGTCGAGGAACGGGTACGGGACCCAGCCGTCGGTCGCGCCGCGGACGAGGACGACCACCAGCCAGACGATCGGATAGACGGTGACGACCCAGAGGCGGCGCCAGGGCAGGGCCGGCCGGTCGGCGACGAGCAGCCAGTCGAGCAGTCCGTAGATCGGGAAGACCACGTGCAGCACCGTGTTGGCCCAGGGCAGCGTCACGCCCCCCGCCGTGCCGATCAGCAGGGTGTTGTAGACGATGCCGACGACGAGGATCCAGCTCGTCGCCGCTCCTCGGACGAGCGTCAGCAGCGGTCCCTGCGGTCGGTCGCCGAGCGCGACCGCCGCGGTGATCAGGAGCACGACGGCCAGGAGGATGTTGCCCTGGATCGTGAAGTAGCCGAAGAAGTTGACCGGCACGATCGGCGTCCGCGAGGCGGTGTCGAGGGCGGTGCCGACGACGGCCGCGAGGACCGTCAGGGCGACGACGAGGCGCAGGACGGCGACCGGGATCCTGGTCGCGCGCGTCCCGAGGGCGGGGGAGGGCGGCGTCATCGCACGAGCGTAGCGAGCGCGGGGCCGGGGCGCGCCCGGCGGGTAGCCTGATCCGATGCTCACGATCGGAGTCGACCTCGCCGCGGAGCCCGTGCGGACGGCGGTGGCCGCGCTGGAGTGGGGCGGCGGCCGGGCGGTCGTCCGCTCGCTGGTGCTCGGCGCCTCCGACGACGACGTCGTCGCCGCGTCCCGGGAGGCGACGACGATCGGGATCGACTGCGCCTTCGGCTGGCCGCTGGAGTTCGCCGCGTTCGTCTCGGCGCACACCCGCCGGGAGGTCTCGCCGCGGACGCTCGCCGGGCGGGACTGGCGGCGACGGCTCGCCTACCGGGAGACCGACCGCGCCGCGCGCGAGGTGACGGGCCGCTGGCCGCTGAGCGTGTCGACCGATCGGCTCGGCATGACGGCGATGCGCTGCGCGGAGCTGCTCGATGCCTTCGCGGCGACAGGGGAGGACGTCGACCGCTCCGGGGGAGGCAGGCTCGTCGAGGCGTATCCCGCGGCGGCGCTCCGGCTCTGGGGAGTCGACACCACCGGCTACAAGACGCGGCCCGAGGCGGTGGCGCTCGCCGTCGAGGCGCTGCGCCGGGCGGCGCCGTGGCTGGTGCTGCCGGCGGACGCGGCGGCGCTGATGGCGCGCTCCGACGATGCCTTCGACGCGGTGATCGCGGCGCTGAACGCCCGGGCGCACGCCCTCGGGCGGACGGTGCCGGTGCCGGACGAGCTCCGGGAGGCCGCGCAGGCCGAGGGCTGGATCGCCCTGCCGACCTGCGGGCTGGACGAGCTCGTCGGCTGAGGCGTCAGGCGGACAGCTTGCGGTCGGCGGCCGAGGTGATGGCCTCGGCGGCGCGCTCGGCCTCCTCGACGGTGGCGAAGGGGCCGGTGAAGGCCCCGGTCAGGACGGCTCGTCCGGGTTCGATCTCGAGTCGGAAGCGGGGCAGCTCCGCCCCGGGAACGACGACGATCCGGACTCCGTTGCGACTCCATCGTGCGGGCTGAAGAATGGGGATCTGGGTCATTGGTGCTCTTTCGCGTGCATCGTGCTCGGAAGGCTTCCGCCTCGACCGTGCGTCCTCACGCTAGGTCCGCGGGTGTCCTTCCCGAACGGGGTTGACCTCCCAGGTGCGCAGAGGTAGTCACCGACGGGACACCGTGTCCTGCCTCTCGGCGGCGAGGGCGGACTCGAGCTCGGCGTCGAGGGAGGAGTCCTCGTCCGGCTCGTCGCGACGGGGGATCGGGGCGGTGAGACCGCGCTGCACGCGGAACCGGTGACCGAGCACGATCCCCAGGAGCGCCAGGAGGAAGACGGCGAGTCCGGTCCCGGCGATCGGGATCGCGACCGTGCCGAGCGCGCCCGGGACGGCGTCGCCCTCGTCGGTGACGGTGAGGGTGACGCGGATCGACTCCGGGACGCCCTGGGCGTCCTGCTCCCGCGCGATCCGGTCGAGGAGGGCAGTGGTAGCGGTGCGGGAGAGCTCGACGGCGCGAGCGGGATCGAACGAGGTTCCGATCACCGAGAGGAAGGGAAGGGTGAAGCGGCCGCCGTTCGACTCGTCGCCGCGCGGCTGGGTGGTGCGGCGGACGGCGCCGACGCCGTCGCCCTCCTCGAGCGGACCGGCCTGCTCGGTGACGGTGGCGCGCACCTCCTCGCCGCTGGCGAGGTAGGCGTAGATCACGGCGGTGTTGCTGAGGTCGCTGAACTGGTCGTCCTCGACGCCGGGGACACGCTCGACCCCGGGGATCTGCGCGGCGTAGGGGTTCTTCGGGCCGCCGCCGAGCAGCACGGTCACGGCGGCGCTGTGCTCGCGGTCGCCGCGGAGAGTGAGCCCCTCGTCGGTGACGGTGAAGTGCACGGCGGTCGCGACGATCACCGCGAGGACGGCGCTCGCGACGACGAGGAGCTTGCAGCGCCAGAGGACGAGGAGGTAGGTCGGCATTTCCACTGCGCCAGCGTGACCGGCGGGACCTTTCGCCAGCCTGAACAGCCTCGGTGTCCTGCGGTCAGCCGGGAGCCGGCAGGCGCATCTCGAGCCGCGCGCCGCCGAGCGGGGAGTCGAGCAGGCGCGCCGTGCCGCCGCCCGCCCGCGCCGCCTCGGCGACGATCGCGAGGCCGAGGCCCGAGCCGCCGGTGTCGCGGGCGCGGGCGTCGTCGCGGCGCTCGAAGCGGAGGAAGACCCGCTCGCGGTCCTCGGCCGGCACGCCCGGGCCGTCGTCGTCGACGCGCAGGACCGCGGTGCCGTCCTCCTCGCGCACGGTGAAGGCGACGACGCTCACCGCGTGCCGCCGGGCGTTCTCGGCGGCGTTGCGCACGGCGCTGTGCAGCAGCGGCTCGTGCCCGTGCACCTGGGCCGGTCCGACGTCCTCGGTGCGCACGTCGACGCCCAGCGCGCGCAGCCGCGCGGCCTCGGCGAGCACGAGGTCGTCGAGGTCGACGTCCTGCTCGGCTCCCTCGTCGCGCTCGTCCACTCGGGCCAGCAGCAGGAGGCTCGCGACGAGGTGCTGCATCCGCTCGCCCTCGTCCTCGACGACGCGGGCGAGGTCGGCGAGCGGGACCGCCTCCGGATGCCGCAGGGCGACCTGGGCGTGCTGCCGGACGGCCGCGACCGGGGAGCGCAGCTCGTGCGAGGCGTTGGAGACGAAGCGGCGCTGGGCGGCCTGCGAGCGCTCGAGGCGGTCGAGCAGGCCGTTCATCGTGCGGGCCAGGCGGGCGAGCTCGTCGCGGCCGGGCGGCTCTTGGACGCGGCGCTGGAGATCGGCGGCCTCGATCGCCTCGACGTCGGCGCGGATCCGCTCGACCGGCCGGAGCGAGCGGCCGACGACGAACCAGACCAGCGCTCCGACCACCGCCGTGACGAGCGGGACGGCGACCGCGAGCAGCCGGACGGCCGAGCCCGCGGCGTCGTCGGCCCCGGCGAGTGTCCGCGCGACGACGACCGTCTCGCCCGGGTCGCCGCCGAGCTGGAGGCTCTCGGAGCCGACGACGAATCGGGTGCCGTCGATCGAGGTGATCTGCGGCGCGTCGGAGACCGGCAGCGGCACGGCGTAGACGAAGTCGTCGTCCGCGACGGCGACGACCGATCCCTCCCGCTGCAGCTGGATCACGACCTCGTCGGTGTTGAACGGCGGCAGCCGTCCGGCGCTCTCGGTGTCGGTCGCGATCTGGCGGGCCTGCTGGTTCGCGGTGAACGCCTCGGCGTCGACGAGGGACTGCTCCAGCAGAGCGGTGAAGGCGACGGAGCCGGCGACCAGCACGGCGAGGATCACGGCGGAGACCAGGGCGGTCAGCCGCACGCGGATGCTCCAGGGCGGGCGGGGAGCCATCGGTCCTCAGCCCTCGACGAGCCGGTAGCCGGCGCCGCGGAGCGTGGTGATCGACTGCGTGCCGAACGGGCGGTCGAGCTTGGCGCGCAGCCGCGCCACGTAGACCTCGACGATGTTCAAGTCGCCGTCGAACGCGTCGTCCCAGACGCCCTCGAGGATCTCGCGCTTGGCGACCACCCGGTCGCGGTGGCGGGCGAGGAAGTCGACCACGGCGAACTCGCGCGAGGTCAGCCGGATCGCGACGTCTCCCCGGTGCACCTCGCGCAGCGCCGGGTCGATCAGCAGATCGCCGACGCGGTGGACCACCGGCCGCTCCGGCCGCCCGCGCCGCACCAGTGCCCGCAGCCGCGCGACGAGCACGGTGTACTCCAGCGGCTTCACCACGTAGTCGTCGGCGCCGGCGTCGAGGCCCTCGATCTGGTCGCGGTCGCCGTCCTTCGCGGTCAGCATCAGGACCGGGGTCCAGTCGCCCTCGTCGCGGAGGGTGCGGCAGAGGGCGGAGCCGCTGAGCCCGGGCATCATCAGGTCGAGGACGATCGCGTCGTAGACCGTCTCGCGGGCGCGCCACAGTCCGTCCACGCCGTCGTGCGCGACGTCGACCGAGAAGCCCTCGGCCTCGAGACCGCGGCGGACGCCGTCGGCGAAGACCGCCTCGTCGTCGACCACCAGAATCCGCATCCCGTCGAGTATCGCCGGTGCAGCGCGACCGGCGCACGGGGAGCGGGCGGTCAGTCCAGGCGGTCGAGGGTCGCGCTGATGGTCCGCAGGCATTCGATCAGGACGCCGATCTGCCGGGAGTCGAGGTCGGCGAGGACCTCGCCCTCGGCCGCGACGAGGTGCCGCATCGCGTCGTCGACGCGCTTGGTGCCGCGCGGAGTGAGCGAGACGATCTTGCTGCGCGAGTCGGCGGCGTTCTGCTCGCGGACGACGAGCCCGCGCGCACCGAGCCGGTCGACGCGGCTGGCGAGGTTGCCGCTGGAGATGCCCAGGCGGGTGGAGAGAACGGACGGGGTCATCGTGCCGGCCGGGTTCTGGCGCAGCAGCGAGAGCAGCTCGAACTCCCACGGGGCGAGCTCGCCGGCCGCGAAGGAGAGGCGCCGGACCTCCTGCACCCGCGGGCTGAGCCGGCGCAGGCGGGAGAGGACGTCGAGCGGGGCGAAGTCGAGATCGGGCAGGGCGTCGGCCCACGCGTCGATCACCAGATCGACATCGTCGTCTTCACGCATCCCCCGATTATCGTCGGCTCGGGCGCGGCCCGGCGACGGCTGGCCGCGGCGGAGCGGGGGGCCTACCCTGCCCGCTCGCGGCCGGTGCTCGTCGCGGGCGCCGGCGTCAGGGCCGGTACTCGTCGCGGCGCGGGGGCGGCAGGTCCGGACGGTGCGTCTCGCCGCCCGGGCTGAGCGTCGCGATCCCGGCGGTGACGCCGGCGAGCAGGATCCGGCCGGCGGCGGCGAGGAACCGCAGCACCCGCCCGTTCGTGCTGTCTCCTCGAGCTGCCATCGTCGGCTCCCTCCGCCGTTCGACAGCCTGGCACCCCACCCGCCGCGGCGCACCTGCCGCTAGCCTGGTCGAGTCGGAAGGACTCCCGTGCGCGCGCACCTCGAGCAGCTCCTCGCTCTGCTGAGCGGGACGTTCCTGCTGCTCGCGCTCGTCTCGAGTCCCGACGCCGCCGTCGTGCTGGTCGTCACCACGACCGCGGTCGCCGCCCTGGTCCTCGGGGCGCGCTACCTGGCCGTCGGCGCTCGCCGGCCCGTGCTGTCGATCGGCCGCCGCGCCCGGGAGCACCGGCTCGGCCTCGCCGCGCAGCCCTCGCCGCAGCACCCGCGCACCGCGGGTCGCGTGCGCTCGCGGGCACCGGGCCTGCCGGGACTGGTCGCGTAGCCCGGAGCTCTGCCTCGGGAGGCGCGACCGTTCGCGATCGCGCTCACCTCCCGACGACAGGACTCTCTTGAACTTCTACGACTTCCCGCCCATCGCGGCGGCGCTCGACGCCGCCTCCCACCTCGTCACCGGCCTCGCCTCCGCCCTCGAGCCCCTCGCGGGCGGCGCCTCGGCCGCCGCCGCGATCGTGCTGGTGACCCTCCTCGTCCGCGTGCTGCTGATCCCGGTCGGGATCTCGCAGGGCCGGGCCGAGATCACCCGCCGCCGGCTCGCCCCGCTGCTGCGCGAGCTGCAGCGCAAGCACGCGAAGAATCCGGAGGCGCTGCAGCGGGCCACCATGAAGCTCTACGCCGACGAGAAGGCCTCACCGCTCGCGGGCTGTCTCCCGGTGCTGCTGCAGGCGCCCGTCGTCTCGCTCCTGTACGGGCTGTTCGTGCACCCGGACATCGCGGGGCACGGCAACGCGCTGCTCGACGCTCGGCTGCTGGACGTACCGCTCGGGCGCTCGTTCGTGACGGCGCTCGGCGGCGGCGAGCCCGCGCAGCTCGGTGTCTTCGCGGTGCTCCTCGGGGTGATCGCGCTCGTCTCGTGGCTCGCGCGCCGCGTCGCGCTGCGGCAGGCGGCGCTCACCCCGGTGCCGGAGGGGACGCCCGCGGCCGTCGCGCAGCTGACGGGGGTGCTCAGCTGGATGCCGTTCCTGACGGTGGTGTTCGCGGCGTTCGTGCCGCTCGCGGCGACGCTCTACCTGACGGTCACGACGACGTGGACGCTCTGCGAGCGGGTGATCGTGCGGCGGGTGCTGGCGGGCGGGGCGCGGGCGTGAGGCGACGCCCGCTCACCAGCCCGTCGTCAGCACCTCGTCGAGCTGGTCGGCGAAGAAGTCGGCGCTCTCGACGGTGAAGCAGAGCGGCGGCTTGATCTTCAGCACGCACTGCCGGTCGGAGGTGGGCTGCACGATCACACCGCGCTCGCGGAGGCGCTCGCAGATCGCGCGCGTCTCCGCGGTCGCCGGCTCGAGAGTCTCCCGGTCGCGGACCAGCTCGAGGCCGAGGTACAGCCCGCTGCCGTGCACGGCGCCGATCAGCGGGTGGCGCTCGGCGAGCTCCTCGAGCCGGCGGCGGAGGTGCGCGCCGGTGGTCCGCGCGTTCTCCTGCAGCCGCTCGTCCGCGAGCACGTCCAGCACCGTCGTCCCCACGACGGAGCTGACCGGGCTGCCGCCCGCCGAGGAGAAGAACGAGCCCTGCGAGCGGTAGCGGTCGGCGATCTCGCGGGTCGTCACGACCGCGCCCAGCGGGTGGCCGTTGCCCATCGCCTTCGCGACGGCGACGACGTCGGGCACCACGCCCTGCTGCTCGAAGCCCCAGAACCACTCGCCGAGCCGGCCGTAGCCGACCTGCACCTCGTCGGCGATGCAGAGCCCGCCGTGGGCGCGGACGGCCGGGTAGACCGCGGCGAGGTAGCCGTCGGGCAGCGGGATGCCGCCGGCGTTGCCGTAGAAGGTCTCGGCGATGAAGCCGCCCGGGGGAGTGCCGGCCGCGGCCAGCTCCTCGATCCGGGCGACCGCCTCCGGGGCGTAGCGGTGCGCCTCGGCCCCGCGGTGCGTGCCGCGGTAGCTGTTGGGCGCGTCGAGAGTGTGCACCCAGTGCGGCCGGGTCGCGAGCGCGTCGGGGTTGTCGGCGACGGAGGTGGAGACCGCATCGGACAGGCCCGACCAGCCGTGGTACGCCTCCCGCACCGCCAGCACGTCGTCGCGGCCCGACCACGCGCGGGCGATCCGCAGCGCGAGATCGGCCGCCTCCGTGCCGCTGTTGACGAGCAGCACGGTGTCGAGCCCGTCCGGCAGCAGGGCCGCCAGCCGCTCGCAGAACTCGCCGATCGCGGGGTAGGAGAAGCGCGAGTTGGTGTTGAGCAGCCGCCACTGCCGCGCGACCCGCTCGACGAGCAGCGGGTGGGCGTGGCCGATCGAGGTGACGTTGTTGAGCACGTCGAGGTGCACGCGGCCGGAGTCGTCGACGAGGTGCTCGCGCCAGCCGCGCAGCATCGTGGGCGGCGATTCGAAGTAGTGCTCCTGCGCCTCGGCCAGGTGCGCGAGCCGCCGCTCGAGCACCTCGGGGTCCGGCTGCGGGGCCGGCAGGGTGCGTCCCAGGAGCAGCGGGGTCGGGTCGAGGAGCACGTCGAGCCAGGCGTCGGCCCAGCGCGCGTTCGCGAAGGGCGGGAGGTCGACCGCGTCGAGCGCGCGCGGTGCGGCCTGGGCGCGCAGGAGGCCGCGGGCCGTTCCGACCGGATCGCCCGCTCCCACCCGGGTGCCGGGCGCGGGAGCGTCGTCGACCCCGTCGAGCCGCAGACGGACCCCGTCGGCGACGAGGGTGACTGCGCCGGGGACGCCGCCGCCCACCTCCGCGTCGAACGGCGCGACCAGGGGTGTCTCCGCGGCGAGGTGGACCTCGGTGACCAGTGCGGTCGTCTCCGGCTCCTGCGCGGTGTGCGGGCGGCCGCGGGTCAGACGGCGCTCGCCGTAGCGCAGCACCGCGGCCCCGGCGCCGCCGGCGAGCGCGGCGCGGGCGAGGGCGGGCTCGGCGTCGTCGTCCAGCCAGCGGCCGGCGTCGAGCGCGGGGCTCTCGGTCGAGAGGTCGACGACGACGGCGTCGAGGCCGCCGAGCACGGGGACCGCGGGGGCGAGCGCGACCGGTGCGCTCGGCCGGCCGAGAGCCCGCCGGACCAGCGCCTGCAGCACCGGCAGCGGCGCGGCGGTCGCCCGGTCGAGGATCAGCCGCTCGTGCTCGAGGTTCTCGCGGGCGTAGTCGTTGGCGGGGTCGCCGGCCAGGACGTCGTGGGCGCTGACGACGAGCACCGCCGCGCGGAGCACCACGAGCGGCCAGAGCGCCTCGACCTCGGCGTCGGCGAGCGGGCGCACGGCGTCGTACGCGGTGGCGGCGCGGAGCACGGTGGCGGCGTCGGCGTCCGCGTGGTGCAGGAGCGAGGACAGCGTGATCGCGAGCTCGCCGACCGCCCAGCCCGCGCCGAGGTCGCCGAAGTCGATGACGCCGTCGGGGAGGACGCCCGCGTCGACCACGACGTTGTCGTCGGTGAGGTCGCCGTGCACGAGCTGCACCGGGAGCGCGGCGGCGAGCGGATCGAGGACCGCCAGCGCCGCGTCGACGGCCGCCCGGATCGCCCGCGCCGAGCGACGCGGCACCCGGCCGATCAGCGCGTCGACGACCTCGCCCGACCGCCGCAGGTCCCACTGGTCGGTCTCCTCGAGGCCGTCGAGCGGCTGCTCGGTGAGCGCGACGTCGACCCGGGCGGCGAGGTCGCCCATCGCCCGGACGACGGCGGGGGAGAGGTAGCCGGAGCCGGAGAGCGTGCGGCCGGGGACGAAGTCGAGGACCCGGGCGACGGCGGTCGTGCCGCCGAGGTCGATCTCGTGGAGGGTGCGGCCCTCGCGGTCGGGGCGCACGCGCGGGAGCCGGACGCCCTCGAGGTGCTCGGCGAGGCGCGCGACGGCCGCCGTCTGCGCCTCGATCCGCCCTCTCGGCGTCGCGGGATTCGCGATCTTGAGCAGCAGCCGCTCGTCGCCGGCGTCCACGAGGACGTTGCGGTCCTGATTGCTGCCCAGCTCGCGCAGCGCGCCGTGCAGCCCGTAGCGCTCGCGCAGCAGGGCGGCCGCGACCTCGTGGTCGAGCGCGGGCGGGGGCGGCGGAGCGGCGTCGGACGGCATGGCGGGGGTCCTGTCGAGCGGGGATCGGGTGGCTCCATGATCGCGCGTCGTCGGTCGCGGCGCCGCGTGTCCCGTTAGCCGCCGCTGCATCGTGGTCGAGTAGCCCCGCAGGGGCGTCTCGAGACCCGCTGTTGTCAGCAGGGCGGGTCTGCAGGCTCGGCTTCTGGCGCTGGTGGATCTCGATACGCCCGCTTCGCGGGCTACTCGATCAGCATGATTCCGCGGGCGGTCCTGCGAAGGGCCCGAGTCGAGTGGCTCACGCGTGCATGTTGGTCGAGTAGCCCCGGAGGGGCGTATCGAGACCCGCCGTTGTCAGCAGGGCGGGTCTGCAGGCTCGGCTTCTGGCGCTGGTGGATCTCGATACGCCCGCTGCGCGGGCTGCTCGATCAGCATGATGCCGCGTGCGATCCTGCGAAGGGCCCGAGTCTAGTGGCTCACGCGTGCATGCTGGTCGAGTAGCCCCGGAGGGGCGTATCGAGACCCGCCGTTGTCAGCCGGGCGGGTCTGCAGGCTCGGCGTCTGGAGCTGGTGGATCTCGATACGCCCGCTTCGCGGGCTACTCGATCAGCATGATGCCGCGTGCGGTCCTGCGAAGGGCCCGAGTCCAGTGGCTCACGCGTGCATGCTGGTCGAGTAGCCCCGGAGGGGCGTCTCGAGACCCGCCGTTGTCAGCCGGGCGGGTCTGCAGGCTCGGCTTTCGGCGCTGGTGGATCTCGATGCGCGGGCTGCTCGATCAGCATGATGCCCGCACCGCATCTACCGCGTGTCAGCGTGGTCAGCGCGCGTAGGCCGACGGGTCGAAGCGGCCGAGCTCCTCGCGGAAGGCGAAGGCGAAGTCGGGCCAGAGCAGGGTGAGGCGGCGGGAGGCGGAGTCGACGTACCAGCTCTCGCAGCCGCCGTTCGTCCAGACGGTGTCGGCGCTGAGCGCGTCGAGGCGTGCGAGCGCGGCGGCCTCGGCCTCCGGGGTCACCTCCAGCAGCTCGACGCCGGCGGTCTCGCGGTGCTCGAGCGCGGCGAGGACGTAGTCGATCTGCGACTCGATCATGTGCACCGCGGAGTTGTGGCCGAGGCTCGCGTTCGGGCCGTTGATCACGAAGAGGTTCGGGAAGCCGTGCACGGCGGTCGACTCGTACGCCGACATCCCGTCGCCCCAGCGGTCGGCCAGCAGCTCGCCGCCGCGGCCGCGGATCCGGCGGGCGAACGGCGGGCGGGTCGCGTGGAAGCCGGTCGCGAAGACCAGCGCGTCGACCTCGTGGCCGACACCGTCGCCCCCGATCGCCGCCGAGCCTTCGATCCGGCGCAGCGGGCTCGGAACGACGCGCACGTGCGGCTGCGCGAGCGCGGGGTAGTAGTCGTCCGAGAGCAGCACCCGCTTGCAGCCGATCTCGTAGTCCGGCGTGAGCACCGCGCGCAGCTCCGGGTCGACGACCTGCGCGGCGAGGTGGCCGAGCGCCTCCGCCCGCAGATGGTCGATGGCCTCGGGCACGCCGACACGGCCGGCGAAGCCGAGCTCCGCGCGCCAGAACAGCTCGGAGCGCAGCCGCTCGACGGCGCCCGGCACGCGAGCGAGCGTGCGGCGCTCCTCCGGAGGGTAGGCGCGGTTCCGACGCGGCACGACGTACGGCGCCGACCGCTGGAACAGCACGACCTCGGCCGCGCGCTCCGCGAGGTGCGGCACGATCTGCACGGCAGAGGCGCCGGAGCCGACGATCCCGATCCGCGCCCCGTCCAGATCGACGTCGTCGCGCCAGCGGGCGGAGTGGAAGACCGGCCCCGCGAAGCCGTCCAGCCCCGGGACGTCGGGCAGGCGCGGCTCCGACAGCCGCCCGGCGCAGACCACGAGGACGGCCGCGTCGAAGTCGCCCTGCGAGGTGCGCACCCGCCAGCGCTCGATGTCCTCGTCGAAGGTCATCTCGAGCACGTCGGTCCCGAGGTGCAGCTGCGGCGCGAGCCGCTCGCGCTCGACGACCCGCTCGAGGTAGGCCTGGATCTCGGCACCCGGCGCGTAGAACGCCGACCAGTCCGGCTCGGGCGCGAACGAGTACGAGTAGAGGTGCGAGGGGATGTCGCAGGAGACGTTCGGATAGCGGTTGTCGCGCCAGGTGCCGCCGACGCGCTCGGCCCGCTCGAGCACCGCGAAGGAGACGCCGCCGCGGCGGGCGAGGCGCGCCGCCGCTCCGATGCCCGCGAAGCCCGCGCCGACCACGACGACGTCGACCGAGGTCGCCATCAGACGATCGTCCGGGGGAGTGTCGACCCGGCCGGTTCGCGGTGCGGGTCGGCGACGAAGCGCTCGACGAGCGCGAGCAGCTCGGCCGGCCGCTCGGCCAGCACGCAGTGGCCCGCGTCGATCACGGCGTAGCGGGCGTCGTCGATCGCCCCGAGCAGTGCCTCCGCCCCCTCGACGCCGACGACGGCGTCGGCGGTGCAGCCGACGACGAGCGCGGGGACGCGCAGGCGGGCCGCGGCCTCGGTCGCGTCGGCGCGGGCGGCCGCGGCGAGGAGCGCGGCGGTCGCGGCGTCGGCGGCCAGGGGAGTCTCGCGCCCGGGTCCGAGGTCGGCGAGCGCGCGGACGCCGATCACGCGCGCCAGGTCCGCGCGGGCGTCGGGGAGGCCGGCCAGCGACTCCCACAGCCGGGCGACCGCGAGGAGGCGCTCGGTGGGCCGCAGCCAGCCGGCGGCCAGCACCAGGGCGACCACGCGCGGGTCCGCCTCGGCGGCGGTGATCGCGGCCCAGGCGCCGAGGGAGACGCCGACGACCGCCGCCCGCTCGGCGCCGAGCCGGTCGAGCGCGGCGGTGACGGCGCGAGGCGCGTCGCGCAGCGGATCCCGCAGGTCGGCGAGCTCGAGCGCCGCCACCCGGTGCCGGCGCGCGAGCATCGGCAGCAGCAGCGCCCCGTCGGCCCGGGCACCGCGCCCCGGCCCGGTCACGAGCAGGACGACGTCCGTCGCCGGTTCACCACCCGAGTAGAGGCGGACCGTGTCGTCACCGACCGTCAGCGACGACTCCCGGATCAGCGCCGCCTGCCGCTCGAGGTACGCCGACGACCGCGTCACGAGACGCGGCCGGCCTCGCGCACCGGCAGCCGCAGTCGTCGTGTCCGGGCTCTGCCGGGCGCCGGCACCGTCATCGCGCGCTCGGGGGCGACCTGTCCGTAGTCGGTGGTGCGCTGACGCCAGGGCCGGCCGATCTCGCCGGTGAGACGCGCCACGGTCGCGATGTCGAGGGAGCGGTGCGCCTCGGCGCCCGCCTCCGGGCTCATCGCGCCGTCGAGCAGCAGCCCGCCGAGGTCGTCCGCGCCGCCGCGCAGCAGCTCCTGCGACAGCTGGAGCCCGAGCTTCGTCCAGGCCGTCTGCACGTGCTCGATCCGCCCGTGCAGGAGCAGCCGTGCCACCGCATGCACCGCGCGCGTCTCGCGCCGGGTCGGCCCGCCACGGGTCTGCGCGACGACCGCGGCCGGCGCCTCGGCCGGCACGAACGGCATCGCGATGAACTCGGTGAAACCGCCCATCTCGTCCTGGATCGCGGCCAGCGCGCGGAGGTGGTCGATCTGCTGCTGCGGCGTCTCGACGTGCCCGTAGACCATGGTCGCGGTCGACTTCAGGCCGCCGCGGTGCGCGGTCATCACCGACTCCCGCCACTCGGCGACGCTCGGGTCCGCGCCCTCGCTCAGGATCGCACGCACCCGGTCGTCGAGGATCCGCGCCGCGGTCCCCGGCACGGAGTCGACGCCCGCCTCGCGCAGCGCGGCCAGCATCTCGGCGGGGGTGCGCCCGGTGCTCGTCGCGGCGTCGAGGATCTCGCCCGGCCGGAACGCGTGCAGGTGCAGCGAGGGGTGCCGTGCGTGCAGGGTGCGCACGATCAGCAGGTGGTCCTCGCCCGGCGTCGCGAGCGGACCCTGGAGGCACAGCTCGGTGGCGCCGAGCGCGACGGCCTCGTCGGCGAGCTGCTCCAGGGTCTCGACGGTGAGCCCGCCGGCGCCCCAGAGCGCGGTGTCGATGTTGCGGTTGGCCACCACGGTGACGGTGTCGCCCACGGCGGCGCGGCGGACGTCGTCGGCGAGGGCGGCCAGTGCGTCGAGGTCGTCGCCGTCGGCGGCGAGCAGGGCCAGATAGTCGGCGTCGTCGAGACCGGCCGGGTCGGCGCTCGCGCGCTCGAGCACGGCGGCGAGGGTCGGCGCGGCCGGACGCGGTGCGGGCGGCGGCTCCTCCTCGTACGGGCGGGGGACGATCGGCGCGGCCTCGTCGGCCAGCCACGACTCCCGGTCGGCGAGCGCGAGCACGTACGGCGCGACCCGCGGGTCGATCCAGGTCTCCGCGTCGCTCAGGTACCGCGGGTGCGCGGTGAGGCGCTCGTGCAGCCGGTAGCCGGAGTCGGCGGTCAGCCGCGCGAGGTCGTCGATGTTCGGCCAGGGCCGCTCCGGATTCACGTGGTCCGCGGTCAGCGGGCTGACCCCGCCCCAGTCGTCGATCCCGGCGCGGAGGAGCAGCCCGAGCTCCTGCTCGTCGGTGAGGTTCGGCGGCACCTGGATCGTCATGTCCGCGCCGAGGACGAGGCGCGCGACGGCGACGTTCGCGACGTACTCCTGCAGCTCGAGGTCGACCTCGTTCTGCATCGCGGTCCGCGGCTTGGCGCGGAAGTTCTGCACGATGCACTCCTGCACGTGGCCCCAGAGCGCGTGCGAGTCGCGGATCGCGAACAGCGCGTCCGCCCGCTCCGCCGTGTTCTCGCCGATGCCCAGAAGCACGCCCGTGGTGAACGGGATCCGGCTGCGCCCGGCGTCGTCGAGCACCCGCAGCCGCAGAGCGGGGTCCTTGTCGGGCGAGCCGTAGTGCACGCCGCCCTTCTCGGACCACAGCCGTTCGGCGGTCGTCTCGAGCATCATTCCCATCGAGGGCGCGACCGGGCGCAGGCGCTGCAGTTCGGCCCAGGACATCACGCCGGGGTTGAGGTGCGTCACCATGCCGGTCTCGGTCATCACCAGCACCGCCATCGCGCGCACGTACTCGAGCGTCGAGGCGTAGCCGTGCTCGGCGAGCCACGCGCGGGCGACGGGCCAGCGGTCCTCCGGGCGGTCGCCGAGGGTGAACAGCGCCTCCTTGCAGCCGAGCGCGGCGCCCGCGCGGGCGACCTCGAGGATCTCCTCCGGCTCCATGAAGGTCGACTCGCGCTTCAGCGCCAGGCCGCCCGGCGTCTCGACGAACACGCAGTAGTGGCAGCGGTCGCGGCAGAGCTTGGTCAGCGGCACGAAGACCTTGCGGGAGTAGGTGATCACTCCCGGCCGGCCGCGGCGGGCGAGCCCCTCGTCGCGCAGCCGCCCGGCCGCCAGCAGCACCGCGTCGAGGTCGTCCCCGCGTGCCTCGAGGAGCACCTCGGCGCTCGCGCGCGTGATCGGCTCGCCCTCGGCGAGGCGGGCGAGGAGGGTGGGCACGGTCATGCGGAGGCGGCTCTTCCGGAGGGGTCGGTCGGCGGGCGCCGACGGGTCGGGGCACGGGAGGGTCGGACGGCCGGCGGCACTGCGCCGGCCGGTCGCGACGGAATCAGAGGGCGCGCAGGCGCGGCGCGAGGTCGCGCTCGAACGCGTCGAAGAATCGCTGCTGGTCGTCGCCCGGCGCGTGGAACACGAGGTGGTTGAAGCCCGCGTCGACGTAGGGCTTGATCTGGGCGACCGTCTCGTCCGGGTCCGAGCCGACGATCCAGCGCTTGGCGACCTGCTCGATCGGCAGCTCGTCCGCGGCGCGCTCCATGTCGACCGGGTCGGTCAGCGAGTGCTTCTGCTCGGGGGTCAGCGAGAGCGGCGCCCAGAAGCGCGTGTTCTCGAGCGCGAGAGCCGGGTCGGGATCGTAGGAGAGCTTGATCTCGATCATCCGGTCGAGTGCGGCGGAGTCGCGTCCGCCCGCCGCGATGCCCTCCTCGACCGCGGGGAGAAGCTTCTCGGTGTAGAGCTCCATGCCCTTGCCCGAGGTGCAGATGAAGCCGTCGCCCGCGCGGCCGGCGTACTTCGCGACGACGGGCCCGCCCGCGGCGATGTAGACGGGGACGCCGTTCTCGGGCTTGTCGTAGATGGACGCCTCATGGGTGGAGTAGTACTCGCCGTCGAAGGAGACGCGGTCGCCGGCCCAGAGGGCGCGCATGAGGCGCACGGCCTCGCGCAGCCGGGCGAAGCGCTCCTTGAAGTCGGGCCAGCTCTGCTCGCCGGCGCCCTGGTAGCCGGTCGCGACCTCGTTCAGCGCCTCGCCGGTGCCCACGCCGAGCATGATGCGGTCCGGGTAGAGCACGCCGAGCGTGCCGAACGCCTGCGCGATGACGGCGGGGTTGTAGCGGTAGTGAGGCGTCATCACCGAGGTGCCGAGCCGGATGGTCGAGGTGCGCTCGCCGGCCGCGGCGAGCCAGGCGAGCGAGAACGGCGCGTGGCCGCCGGTGTGGCGCCAGGGCTGGAAGTGGTCGGAGACCACCGCGCTCTCGAAGCCGTGCCGCTCGGCGCCGACGGCCAGCTCCACGAGCTCGCGCGCCCCGAACTGCTCCGCCGATGCCTTGTACCCGAGCGTGATCGTCATAGTGCCGCCTTCGTCAGAGGGAGGGGACCGCTCCGGACACCGGGCGGTCCCTCCATTCTGCGCCCGCGCGGGCGGCGATCGGGACGCTCAGGCGGACGCGCCCGAGATGTTGACCATCCAGTGCACGCCGAAGCGGTCGGTCAGCATCCCGAAGCGGTCGCCCCAGGGTGACGTGGTCAGCGGCTCCTGGACCGAGCCGCCGGCGGCGAGCCTGTCCCAGTAGCCGCCGAGCTCGGCGTCGTCGTCGCCGAAGAGCGCGACCGTGATGCGCGCGCCCTCCTCGAACGTCATCGAGCCCGGGGTGTCGGACGCCATCAGGATCAGCCCGTTCGGCGTGACCAGCTGCGAGTGCATGATCAGGTCCTGCTCGGCCGGATCCTCGCTCGCGTGGAAGTCCGCGAAGGTGCTGGACTGCAGCTCCCCGCCGAAGACCGAGTGGTAGAAGTCCATCGCCTCGCGAGCGTTGTCGCGGAAGCCGATGTAGGGGCTGAGACTCGTGGACATGACGGCGCCTTCCTGTCGAGGAGGGCCCCAGTATCGACCCGGCGACGATCCCGCTGCAACGGCCGCCCCCGCTGATCGCCCAGCCCGCGGAGCGGGGATCGCCATGCTGATCGGGCAGTCCGCGGAACGGGCATGCCCATGCTGATCGAGTAGCCCGCGCGGCGGGCGACCACATGCTGATCGAGTAGCCCGCGCAGCGGGCGTATCGAGATCCACGCGACCGGCAGGGACGGGTCTCGATACGCCGCCTGCGGCGGCTACTCGACCAGCATGAATGCCGCCACCTTCTTCTGATCGTCCCCGCATGCTGATCGAGTAGCCCGCGGAGCGGGCGTATCGAGATCCACCGGCGTCAGAAGGACGAGTCTGCAGACCCGCCCTGCTGAGGACGGCGGGTCTCGATACGCCCCTGCGAGGCCACTCGACCAGCATGGAGGGCCGCCGCCGCGTCCTCTGCCTCATCACCGAGACGCGAAGCGGTTCAACCGCTTCAACGACCGCCGCGGCGGCGCCGACACGACCGCACGCGGGAGGCATCGACGTAGAGAGCCAGTTCCGCTGCATCGACGTGACCGAAACCCGCGTCGTTCGCGACCAATCCGTTCGCGCCGACGTAGGCGGCAGTGGCGGCATGAGCGGCGTCGTACGACGCCAAGCCGTAGGCGGTCATGGTCGTCAGGACGAGGTCGGCGACCTCGTCGAGCTCGACGCGGAGATGGGGCACCGTCGTCAGCAGGTCACCCCAGGCGTCGAAGAGCTCCTTGCAGAGCCGACCGGCACGACGGCGGACTCGGCCGTCGGCGCGAAGTCGAGGCCACGCCTTCGCTCCGTGCTGCTCCTTGACGGCGATCTTGAACGCGATCTCGGCCAGCTCCAGCTCCAGCAGCCGGTTGTAGAAGACCGTGGAGTTGTTCTCCACCAGATCCAGCATGAAGCCGAGACTCGCGGCATGAAGGGGCTCGGTGGTCACCAGGACGTTCACCACGAAGGACGTGTCCAGCGCGACCTCAGCGGGAAGAACGAGCGCGGGATCCTCGTACGAGTACACGTTGCGAGGGAGCGCCGGTCGACCTGCAGGCACCTACTCGGCCCTGCGGCCGCGAGCCGCGTCCGTCGCCGCGTTCCTGCCCTCGGAAACAGCGAGTCGCCCCGACGCCGCCGCTCGCGCGACGATGCGCCCGCTCGCAGCGGATGCGGCGGCGCGACGCTGGGACGACGTCCCAGACGGTCTCACGATGCGCGACGCCTTGGCGCTCTCGCTCAACCGGTGGAGGGACATGGCGAAATCGTACGCCAAAGGCCTCGTCCGGCACCGAAGTGTTCGAGGATGCAGGGAGCGGTGTCGTGCGACGACGTGAGCCCGGGCCCGGCGGCCCGGCGCGCCCCCTACAGCTCCGCGCGGGTCGGGGGGTTCGCGCCGGAGCGGGAGGTGGTGATGCCGGCGACGCGGGCGGCCCAGTGGCCGATCGCGCGCAGTGACGGCTCGTCGAGGAGCAGGCCGTTCGGGGCGCCGAGACCCTGGCGGAACGCCTCGTCGAGGATCGCGCCCATCGCCGAGTCGCCCGCGCCGATGGTGTCGGCGACGACGATGCGGGCGGCCGGGACGGTGGCCCGGGCGACGGCGGAGGCGAGCAGCAGGCCCTCGCCGCCGCGGGTCACGACGGCGAGCCGGGCGCCCAGCTCCAGCAGGCGGGTCAGCACCTCGTCGAGCTGCATCGTCGGGTAGAGCCACTCCGCGTCCTCGTCGCTGAGCTTGACGATCTCGCAGGCCGCGGCGACGCGCTCGAAGCGGGCCAGTGCGTCGTTGTGCTCGCCGACGAGCGCGGGGCGGATGTTCGCGTCGACGCTCGCGGTGACACCGGCCGGCAGTGCCTCGAGCAGCTCGACGATCGCGGAGCCTCCCGGCTCGAGGTAGACCGCGATCGAGCCGGTGTGCACGTGGGTCGCGCTCGAGGGATCGGCGGCCGGCGGGTTCCAGGAGAGATCGAAGTCGTACTCGGCGGAGCCGTCCTCCTGCAGGCGGGCCCGGGCGGTCGAGGTGCGCTCGGCGTCGCCGTGCAGCACGGTGACGCCGGAGGCACCCAGGTGCTCGGCGATGCGGCGGCCGCGCGCGTCGTCGGCGATGTCGGTGACGAGGGTCGCCTCGCGGCCGAGGCGGGCGAGGGTGAGCGCGACGTTCGCGGGCGAGCCGCCCACGTGCTCGGTGCTCTCGCCGTCGCGCTCGACGATGTCGATCAGGGCTTCGCCGATGACGAGGATGCGGGGCGCCGCGCTGTCGCGGACGTCGGTGGAGGACATCCCGCCATCATGCCGGTCCGCAGGCCGTCGTCGCGAGACCTCCCGCGCGCTCACACTCCGGCACGGACGTCGGCCAGCACCTCGTCGACGGTCGTCAGGGTGATCAGCGGCCCGAACAGCGCCATCGCGTCGAGCGCGCGGGCGTGGTCGGCCTCGGAGGCGCCCGCGCAGGCGTCGGTCACGATCCGCACCTGCACGCCGGCGTCGGCCGCGGCGAGCGCCGTCGCCAGCACGCAGCAGTCGGTCGAGACCCCGGTCAGCACCATCGAGTGGGAGTCGTCGAGCAGCGCCTCGAGCTCGGGGCCCCACTTGCCGAACGTCGGCGCGGTGATCGTGCGGTGCCCCTCGAAGCCGGGGACCAGTGCGTAGAGCGGATCCTCGTCCGGGACGAGCGCGAACGGCCAGTCCCGGTAGTAGGGCACCCAGGCGCCGCGGGGCTCGGCCGGGGCGACGAAGCGAGTGGTGACCACCCGCTCGCCGAAGTGCGGGAGCAGCCGGGTCGTCCCCTCCGCCGCCCGGTCGAACTCCATCGACGCCCACGGCGAGGACGCGTCGGCGAAGACGTGCTGCAGGTCGATCGCGACGAGCAGGCTCACGCGTCGGCCTCCTGGCGCCGCACCGCGGAGCGCGAGAGGACGAGCGTGCCGGCGAAGCCGATCACGAGGGCGACCAGCACGCCGAGGTTCGCCCCGGCCCATTCGCCGTCGCGCCCGCCGATCGGGCCGAGCAGGTAGCCCTCCCACTCGAAGCCGGGGGAGTAGTTGACGACGAGGCCCCAGCCGATCACGGCGCCGATCACCACGAGCAGCACCGGCGCGATCGAGACGCTGCCGTAGCGGCCCCGCGAGTTGTAGAGCGCGTCCTGGTCGTAGTCGCGGCGGCGGAGGAGCAGGTCGGCCAGGAAGACACCCAGCCAGCCCGCGATCGGCACGCCGAGGGTGATGAGGAAGCCCTGGAACGGGCCGAGGAAGTCGCCCGCGACGAAGACGACGTAGATCGCGCCGAGCACCATCAGCACGCCGTCGATGCCGGCGGCCACCGGCCGGGACACCTTGAGGCCGGTGCTGAGCAGCGCGAGACCCGAGGAGTAGATGTCCATCACCGCGCCGCCGATCAGCCCCAGCAGGGCCACCACGATGAAGGGGAGCAGGAACCAGGTCGGCAAAATGCTCGCGAGCGCGCCGATCGGGTCGAGGCCGATCGCGTCGGAGAGCTCCTGCGAGGAGGCGGCGAGCAGCAGGCCGACCACCACGAGCACGACGGGCGCGACGGCGCCGCCGATCGTGGTCCAGCCGATGACCCCGGCGGTGCCGGCGGTGCGCGGGAGGTAGCGCGAGTAGTCGGCCGCCGCGTTCACCCAGCCCAGCCCGAAGCCGGTCATCATGAAGACGAGTCCGCCGATCACGGCTCCGGCCGAGCCCGAGGGCAGGCTGCCGACGGCGGCGAGGTCGATGCGGTCGAGCACGAGCACGACGTAGACGACGGTCAGCACGGCGGTCGCGATCGTGATCGCGAGCTGGAGCCGCATGATCAGCCGGAAGCCGGCGATCCCGGCGATGACGATCAGCGCCGCGACGACGATCAGCGCGACGACCTTGGTCAGCACGCCGCCGTCCCAGCCGAACTCCTCGAAGACGGTCGCCGTCGCGAGAACGGCGAGGGAGGCGAGCACCGTCTCCCAGCCCACCGTGAGGAGCCAGGAGATCACCGCGATCAGCCGGTTGCCGTCGACGCCGAAGGAGGCGCGGCTGAGCACCATCGTCGGGGCCGAGCCGCGCTTGCCGGCGACCGCGACGAAGCCGCAGAAGAGGAAGGAGACGACGATCCCGATCACGGCGACCGCGGTCGCCTGCCAGAAGGACAGGCCGAAGCCGAGCAGGAACGAGCCGTAGCTCAGCCCCAGCACCGAGACGTTGGCCGCGAACCACGGCCAGAACAGGTCGCGGGGGCGGCCGTGCCGCTCCGACTCCTGGATGGTGTCGAGACCGTTGAGCTCGATGCCGCCGGCGGGGCGGGGGGTCGGTTCGGGAGAGGTCATGACATCCCTCGTGTCGCGCGGAAGGCCCGGGCGAACGCCGGATCCTGTCGAATGTAGTGCAGGATCGGCGCCCGATCGCGGCGGGCCGGAAGACCGGTGGACGACTCCGCGAGGTCCGCTCCTGGGGAGGAGACCCGCGGCCGCGCCCGCTCAGTCCTCCGCGCGCTCCAGCAGCCCCCGCAGCGTCTCGAGGTCCGCCGCGACCCGGTCGCAGTCCTCGTCCCACTGCTCGAGCGTCATCCCGTCGTACCGGCGGACGGTGAAGGCGACCTCCGCGCCGTCGCCGTTGGCGAGGATCCGGAGCGGGTTGTCGAAGACCCGGCCGCCCTCGGTGATCACCCGGTGATCCGCCACGCCGTAGGGGTTCCGCGGCGCGAAGACGATCTCGACCCGGCCCATCGGCGAGTCGGCGAACCAGTGGCCGTCCACCTCCTCGACGGAGGCCTGCGCCAGCCCCGCCGCCCAGAGCGACAGGTTCGAGGGATCGACGACGAAGGAGTACACCTCGTCCGCCGGCGCGTCGATCACGACGCCGACCGGGCGCGACTCGTACAGGACCATCTCAGTCTCCCTCCGCGGCGAAGCTCGCCACCAGCAGCGCCGCGAGCGCGGTCCGCTCGAGCATCCCCTCGATGCTCACCGATTCTCCCCGGGCGTGCGCGCCCTCGCCAGGGGCGCCGAGCCCGTCGAGCACGGGGATCCCGAGCGCGGCGATCAGATTGCCGTCGCTGGCGCCGCCCACCGCCGTCTCGGTCAGCGGCAGGTCCATCGTCTTCGCCACCCGCTCGGCCCGGCGGTAGAGCGCGCCGACGGCGGCCGTCCGCTCGAAGACGGGCCGCTGCCACGAGCCGCGGACCTCGATCCGGATCCGCGGGTCCGACGCCTCGAGCGCGTTCATCTCGGCCTCCACCCGCGCCGCCTCGGCCGCGCCGCGGATCCGCACCTCGAGCTCGAGCCGCACCTTCGCGGTCGTGACGTTCACCCGGCTGCCGCCCTTGACCACGCCGATGTTGACGGTCGTCCCCGCCTCGGGCCGGGCGATGCCGAGCACGCGCGGGATCAGCGCGCCGAGCTCGTGGATCGCGCTCGCCCCCTTCTCCGGCTCGACGCCCGCGTGCGCCTCGACTCCGACGATGTCCACCACGAAGTTGCCGATGCCCTTGCGCGCCGTCTTCACCGCGGTGCCGATCGCCCCCTCGAAGACGAGCGCCGCCTCCGCCCCGCGGCTCTGGTGCTCGAGGAAGCTCCGCGAGGTGAGGCTGCCGACCTCCTCGTCGCCGTTCATCACCAGGCGGACGGCCGGGTGCGCGAGTCGGGCGTGCCGCAGCGCCAGCACCAGCCAGACCATCTGCACGAGGCCGACCTTCATGTCGTAGCTGCCCGGGCCGCTGAGGCGGTCGCCGTCGATCGCGAACGGCCAGCCGCGGGTGGTGCCGAGCGGCCAGACGGTGTCGTAGTGCCCCACCAGCGCCACGAACGGGCGGGACCCGCGCGGTCCGCGCCCCGGGGCGCTGCCCGGGAAGGTCCAGCTCGACGCGCTCGGGCAGTCCTGCTCGCGGAGGTGCTCGAGCTCGCCCGCGTGCCCGAGCCGCTCGCCGACCCAGTGCACGAGGAACGCGTGCAGCTCGTCGAGCGCATCGAGGGAGTCGCTCGGGCTCTCCATCATCACGAGGTGGCGGACGTCGTCGAGGATGCGCGCGCGCTGGTCGCGGAGGAAGGTGCGGACGCGGGCGGCGTCGGCGGCATCGGGGAAGGTCACCGCTCCGGAGTACCAGAGTGCGGCGCCCGGCGCGAACCGGGGCCGCGGGTGAACCGGACGCCGCCCCTCTACGTTGAAGGAGGAGAGGTGGAGATGTCCGAGGATCAGGCCGAGATGCTGCGTGCCCTGCACGACGAGCACTCGGCGGCGCTGTGGCGGTTCGTCCTCCGGCTC
Source organism: Rathayibacter sp. PhB186 (assembly GCF_003751825.1). Classification (NCBI taxonomy): domain Bacteria; kingdom Bacillati; phylum Actinomycetota; class Actinomycetes; order Micrococcales; family Microbacteriaceae; genus Rathayibacter; species Rathayibacter sp. PhB186. The sequence goes on from NZ_RJKO01000001.1 coordinate 1,024,962, forward strand.
ACGGGCGACCGCCAGCTGGCGGAGGACGTGGTGCAGGAGGCGCTGCTGCGCGCCTGGAAGCACCCGGAGATCCTGGCCCAGGGCGAGGCCGCGGCCCGCTCCTGGCTCTACACCGTCGCCCGCAACATCGTCATCGACGACCGCCGCAGCGCCCGGCACAACCGCGAGTTCGGCACCGATGAGGTGCCCGAGCGCGCGCACGGCGACCGCACCGACCAGGTGCTGGACGCCTGGCTGCTCTCGGAGGCGCTGAGCACCCTCAGCCACGACCACCGCGCGGTGATCGTGCACGCCTACTACGGCGGGCGCACGGTCGGCGAGATCGCCGAGCTGCTGGGCATCGCGCCCGGAACGGTGAAGTCGCGGATGCACTACGGGATGCGGGCGCTGAAGCTCGCCCTCCAGGAGAAAGGCGTGACCGAACCGTGAGCACCGAGCAGCAGAGCGACGACGCCTCCCGCGACGACGCCTTCCGCGACTGGGACGCGGCGTACCTCCTCGGCGCGCTCTCGCCCGCCGACCGCCGCGCCTACGAGCAGCACCTGCGGGTCTGCCCCGGCTGCCGCGAGGCGCTGGGCGAGTTCGTCGCGATCCCCGGCCTGCTCGCGCACCTGCCGCAGGAGGACGCGCTCGCGCTGCTCGAGACGGAGCAGCGCGTCGAGGAGTCCGCCCCGCCCGCCCTGCTCGCGCACCTCGCCCGGGCGACCGACGCGCTCCGCCGCCGCACCCGCTTCCGCATCGCCGGCCTCGTGCTCGCCGCCGCCGGGGTCTCCGCGGCTGCCGCGATCGCCCTCCCGCTCGTGGTCGGCACCCCGCCCACGGTGGTCGAGAACACGGTGGCGCTCGCCGCGGCGCCCGGCGTCCCGGTCGAGGCGTCGGTCCGCTTCGTTCCGGAGGCGTGGGGCACGCGGATCGACATGGACTGCAGCTGGGAGGAGAGCGGCGCGGCGACCGGGGGTGCGGCGTCCGTCGGCTACGTGATGTACGTGACCGACACGGCCGGCTCCACGGAGCCGATCGGCTCGTGGACGAGCACGCCCGGCTCGACGGTGGAGCCGAGCCTCTCGACCGGTCTGCCGCTGGCCGAGATCGCCTCGGTCGAGGTGCGCCTGCAGGGCTCCGAGCAGGTCGTCCTCACCGGCAGCCCCTGACGCGGGTCTCGCCCCGGCACGGGCAGCCCCTGACGCGGGGTCCGGCGCCGACCCCGATCTCCCAGGTGCGGAGCCCCGGGACTGAGTAGCTTCTCAGTCATGACGATCGCGACCCTCGCCCTCGCCCCTGCCTCCGTGACGGCGGCCTCCTCCACCGACAGCATCGACGAGCTCTCCGGTCTCGTCGGCGTCGCCGCCCGCGTGATCGCGGCACTGGGCGAGGCCGGGGTCGGTCTGCTGACACTGATCGAGACGGTCTTCCCGCCGATCCCGAGCGAGCTGGTGCTGCCGCTGGCGGGCTTCCTGGCCCAGCAGGGGCGGATGAACCTGGTGCTCGTCGTGATCACCGCGACCCTCGGCGCCTACCTCGGCGGCCTGATCCTGTACTGGCTCGGCTACCGCATCGGCACCGAGCGCTCGATCCGCCTGCTGTCCAGGCTGCCCCTGGTCGACCGCGAGGACTTCGAGAAGGCCGTCGGCTGGTTCCGCCGCCACGGCACCTGGGCGGTCCTGTTCGGTCGGCTCATCCCCGGCGTCCGGAGTCTGATCTCGCTGCCCGCGGGCGCCGAGCGGATGAACCTGCTGCTGTTCTCCGGGCTGACGATCCTCGGCTCCGGCGTCTGGAACGGCCTGCTGATCGGCCTCGGCGCGGCGCTCGGCACCCAGTACGAGCTCGTCGACCAGTACGCGGGCGTGCTCGACGCGATCATCTACGGCGCGATCGGCGTGGTCGTGCTGCTGCTGGTGGTCCGCAGCATCCGCCGGCACCGCGCCGCCCGCCGCACCGGGGCCGGCCGCCGGCACTGACCCGGGCCGCCGGCACCGCAGGGTAGCGGGCGCGCGGGCTGAGCGCGACCGCCCCCGTGTCCCGCTCGCCACGGGGCGGAAGTGCCCTAGCGTTCGAGGGGTCAGCCCCCGACGAGAGGACCCTCATGCCCGAGAACACGGCCGAGAACGCCGCCGCCGCGACTCCCTCTCCCGCACTCTCCCGCACCGCCGTCGAGCGCAGCTGGATCATCGGCGTCTCGCTGATCGCCATCGCCCTCGGCGTGATCGCGGTGCTGATCCCCGGCCCGACCCTGCTCACCGTCGCGATCGTCTTCGGCATCCATCTGATCGCCGCCGGCGTCTTCCGGCTCCTGCTGGCCTTCACCGCCACGCGCCTGCAGAACCGGGTGCGCTGGCTCGCGGGCCTGCTCGGCGCCCTGATCCTGGTCGCCGGCATCCTCTGCCTGTCCAACCCGTTCGAGTCGCTCAGCATCCTCGGCCTCGTGATCGGCCTCGGCTGGATCCTCGACGGCGTCTCGAGCATCACCAGCGGCCGCACCGTCGCCGGCCCGGTGTGGCTGCCGATCGCCGCGGGCATCGCCTCGGTGATCGCGGGCCTGCTCACGGTCATCATGCCGGTGCTCGCGCTGTCCGCCTTCGTCACCGTCGCGGCGATCCTGCTGATCGTCGTCGGCGTCTCCGGGCTGCTGCTGCTGCCGGGCCGGACGAGGACCGCGCCGGAGACCGCCGAGGCGCGCTAGACGCTCCAGAGCCCGAGCGCCTGCACCGGGATCGCGTAGGCGAACCAGGAGAGCGGCGCGAGGATCCAGTTCGCGAGGATCCGCCGCCGCCCGTCCGCGTGCGCGAGCACCACGGCGACCTCCGAGCGGGCGATCCGCGGGGAGTAGAGCAGGGGCGCGTTCGCGACGATCGACAGCAGCGCGCCGATGATCACGGGTCCGCCGGCGAGGACGAGGAGACCCGGCTCGGTCTGCAGCGCGAACGCGGTGGCGACGATCAGCCAGATCGCGAGCAGGGTCGCAGCGGTGGCCCGGGTCGCCCGCTGAGCGAGGCTGCGGCCGGAGGCGATCACCGCGTCGAGCGGCTGCGACCGGTCCGCCCGCACGGCGCGCACGGCGCTGAGGCGGAGCGCGACGGCGACGATCAGCGCGAGCACCGCATAGGGCAGGCCCGCCCGCGTCAGCGCCATCGGCAGCCACGGAGTGCTCAGGGCGAGGACGCTCCCGAAGAGGCCGCCGAGCACCAGCATCCCGACCGGGACGACGACCACCAGGCTGAGCGGGAAGCGCGGGGGCCCGTCGTGCGTCGCACGGACTTCCGCGTGCCCCGGCTCTCCGAACGGTCGCTCACCGGTCGCCTGCGCGGCCTGCTCGTGATCCCCGTCGTCCCCGACATCCGTGCTCCCGGCCCCCATGCCGTCGACCCTAGCCCGGCCGCCGTTCCGCAGCGGGTCCGTGGCGGGTCCGTGGCAGCATGGCGCCGTGACCGCCGTCGAGCCCGACTCCGCCGTCGAGCCCGACCTCGTCCCCGAGCTCCTCGTCGAGGACCTCGAGCGCAGCCTCGCGTTCTGGTGCGGCCCCTGCGGCTTCGCGGTCCGCTACGCGCGACCGGAGGAGGGCTTCGCGTACCTCGTCCGCGGCGGTGCCCACGTCATGCTCGACCGGATCGGCAGCACCCGCGACTGGATCACCGCGCCGCTGGAGCGCCCGCTCGGCCGCGGCGCGAACCTCCAGATCCGCGTCGACGACGCCGACGCCGTCGCGGCGGCCCTCGACGCGGCGGGGGTGCCCCTGTTCGCCCCTGCCGAGGCTCGCTGGTACCGGGTGGGGGAGGAGGAGGCGGGCGTCCGCCAGGTCCTCGTCACCGATCCCGACGGCTACCTCCTGCGCTTCCAGTCCTCGCTCGGGCGGCGCCGCGCGACGTGAGCCGAACGGCGCGCGCCATCATGCCAGCGGAGGACGCAGGAGACGGCCGCCGACTGGTTCCATCGGTTCCATGTCCACTCCGTCCACCGGCACCCTCGCGCTGCCGACCACCGACCCGGCCGCTGCTGCGCCTCCCGCTCCCGCCGCCCTCTCCGAGGACGACGAGGTCCTCCGCCCGGCCGATCTCGTCACCGCGCTGACCGGCGTCGCCCTCGGCTTCTTCGCCCTGTTCGTCCACGGCCTCACGCAGTGGTCGTACGTCGGGCCCACCGTCGAGCGGGCGGGCGTGCTCGGCTGGCTCGCGCCGGCGCTGGTCGGGCTGATCTGCGTCCTCACGGCCGTGACGTCGGTGGCGGTCCGCGCCGCCCGCCGGGCGAGCCGCGGGCCGTCCACGCCGACCGGAGCCGCCTCGTGACCGCCGCGCCCGCCGTCCCGTCCACCGCGACCCCCGCCGTCGCCCTCGCGCAGGAGCTGCTCCTGCGCACCGGCTGCGCCCGCCCGGGACTGCCGTGGGTCCGTGAGAGCGCAGCGGGATCGGCGGTCGACCTGGCGGTCCTCGAGCGCGGCGCGCACCTGCTCGACCTCTCCGAGGAGGCGGTCGCCCGGATCGCGCTGTCGCTCGCCACCGGCCTCCCGGTCGACCTGCGCGCGGCGTTCGGCCACCTGACCCGCGACCACGCCGAGGCCGTCATGATCGTCGTGGCCGCCGCCGGCGGGCACGACCGCGTCGAGAGCCGCGTCGTCGTCGTGGACGGCGAGCGCCGGGTCGAGAGCGTGCCCCCGCTCGGCGTGTGGCCCGATCGCGGAGCGCGATCCGGCGACGAGGGGCTCGCCCGCGCCGCGGCCTGACCGACCCGCACGACCCCCAGACGCGGGTGACGCGTCGGTCGTCCGGCCGATCCGAGTCGCTACGGCCTTTCGCAGATCCCCGGCTTAGGGTGTCCGTGTGCAACGTGTCGACGATTTCCCAGGAGCCGGACCGGTGGCGACCTCCCCCGAGTCCGGTGACCCGCGCGAGGCGTCCGCCCTCCAGCTCCCCTCCAACGCCACCACGCCCGTCCAGGTGACGAGCGGCGAGGCCGGCTACCAGGGCGGCAACGCGGCCGACCCGGTCTGGCAGTCCTGGCGGGAGGAGCTCGCCAAGGTCGGCGGCCCCTCGCCGCTCCTGCACTTCGTCGACTCCCCGCGCACCCGCATCGAGCTGTCCACCACGCACCCGGGCGGGCTGCCGCCGTTCATCTCGGGCAAGACGACCCTGCTCTCCTCCCTCATCCGCGACGAGCTGGCGCTGCGCACCGCGAAGAACGCCGCCGCCGCCATCACCGACAAGGGGATCGAGCTGCGCTCGGTCCGCGGCATCGAGGGCGTGCACCTCGCGATCGGCCTCGCCCAGTGGCGTGCCGGCGAGACGGAGTTCACCGCCCCCGTCCTGCTGCGCCCGCTCGCGATCCGCCGCTACGGCCGCGACTTCGAGCTCAAGCTGAAGGGTCAGCCCTACTTCAACCCGCAGCTCGCCCGCGCGCTCAAGCAGCAGTTCGGCATCACGATCGACCCCGAGCAGTTCGTCGAGCTCGCGGTGCAGAGCGGCGTCTTCAAGCCGCAGCCGGTCATCGACCAGCTCCGCGGTCTCACCTCGCACCTGCCCTGGTTCGCCGTGCACCCGCGCCTGGTGGTGTCGAGCTTCGCCGACGTCGCCGGCGACATGCTCCGCGACGCCCGGATGCTCGAGCACCCCGTCCTGGACGCGGTCGCCGGCAACCCGGCCGCCAAGCGCGCGCTGCAGCAGTCGCAGAAGGTGGCGTCGATCATCCCGCAGGACGAGCGTCCGCCGGCGACCGACAACCTCCTCCTCGACGCCGACGCCGAGCAGGAGCAGGTCATCGCGAACATCGCGGCCGGCAACTCGCTCGTCGTGAAGACCCTCCCCGGCACCGGCGGCACGCAGACGATCGTCAATGCGATCGGCGCGCTCGCCGCGCAGCACAAGCGCGTCCTCGTCGTCGGCGCCCGCCGCTCGAGCCTCGACAGCATCCACCAGCGACTGCTCTCCGCCGGCCTCGGCGGCATCGCCGTCAGCCCGCGCACGCTCCGCCGCGACCTGATCCAGTCGATCGGCCGCAACGAGAAGGCCGCGCGCCCCTCCGTCAGCGAGATCGACGACGCGCTGCTGCGCCTGCGCAAGGTGCTGCTCGACTACCGCGGCGCGCTCTCGCGTCGCGACCCCAGCTTCGGCGTGTCCGCGCTGCAGGCCCTCGAGGAGCTGGCGCGCCTCTCGCAGCTGCGCACGCCCCCGTCCACCGCCGCCCGCCTCGACCGCCGCGCCGTCACCGCCCTCGCGCACAGCCGCCCCGAGGCGACCCGGATGCTGATCGAGTCGGCCCGTCTCGGCGAGTTCCGCTACGGACCGGGCGACTCGCCCTGGTACGGCGCGCAGTTCGACTCGACCGCCGACGCGGAGGCCGCGCACGAGCTGGCCAAACGCCTGCACCTGCGCGACCTGCCGCGCCTGCTCGACCGCGCCCAGGACGTCATCGCGCAGACGCGCATGCGCCCGTTCGAGTCGGTCGCCGAGCTCGGCATCTACCTGCGCCTGCTGCAGGACGTCCGCGAGACGCTCGACAAGTTCCAGCCGGCCGTCTTCGACCGCTCGATCCAGGACCTCATCGTCGCCACCTCGCCGCGCCGCGAGGCCGCCGAGATGTCCTCGACCAACCGCCGCCGCCTGAAGAAGCTCGCCCGCGAGTACATGCGGCCCGGCGCGCACGTGACCGACCTCAACGCGTCGCTGCGCCGCGTGCAGCAGCAGCGCACGCTCTGGCAGCGCTACGCCGTCGCGGGCACCGTCCCCGAGGTGCCGGTCGGCGTCGCCGACGTCCAGGTCGGGTTCCAGCAGGTGTCCGACCAGCTCGGCCGGCTCGACGAGCCGCTCGGCCGTCGCGGCGGCAGCACGCCGCTCGCCTCCCTGCCGCTCGCCGAGCTCGTCTCGATGGTCTCCGGGCTCGCCGAGGACAGCGAGGTGCTCGCCAACCTGCAGGAGCGCACGACGCTGCTCTCGACGCTGCGCGAGTGGGGCCTGGACCCGCTGCTGACCGACCTCTCGCGCCGCCACGTGCCGGCCGAGCTGGTCGCGATCGAGCTCGACCTCGCCTGGTGGCGCTCGGCACTCGAGATCATGCTGACCGACGAGCGCGCCCTGCTCGGCGGCAACACCAGCGTGCTCGACCGCCTCGAGGCGGACTTCAAGCTCGTCGACGAGGCGCACGCCGCCTCCAGCGCCGAGCTGCTGGCCTGGAAGCTCTCGGAGACCTGGAAGATCGGGCTCGTCGACTGGCAGCTCGAGCGCGACGCCCTGCGCGCGCTGCTGCGCTCCGAGGCGTCGACCACGCCGCAGGAGCTGCAGAAGGCCGCGCCGCACCTCTCGCGGGTGCTCGCTCCGGCCTGGCTCGCCTCGCCCTACGAGGTGCACCGCATCGGCACCGAGACGACCTTCGACGCGGTCTTCCTCGTCGACGCCGGCGCCACGACCCTCGCCGAGAACGTCGGAGCGATCCGCCGCGCCAAGCAGGTCGTCGCGTTCGGCGACCCGGTGACGCAGACGCCGACGCCGTTCTCGCTCCGGGTCGACGAGACCGTCGAGTTCGGCAGCGCCGCCTCGCGCACCGACGTCGAGGCCCTGCACGCGCAGTCGGCGCTGGCCCGCCTCGGCGAGCTGCTGAACACCGTCACGCTCACCCGCAGCTACCGCGCGGGCGGCGAGGACCTCGCCGAGCTGGTGAACCGACGCTTCTACGGCGGCCGGATCGACTCGCTGCCGTGGGCCGGCTCGTTCCTCGGGCACGACTCGCTCCGCTTCCACTACATCGCCAGCGGACACGGCATGCCGGAGAACGACTCCGGAGCGGTCGAGTCCGTCGACGCCGAGGTCGCGAAGGTGGTCGAGCTGGTGCTCGAGCACGCGGTCATCCGGCCGCGCGAGTCGCTGATGGTGATCACCGCGAGCCCGCGGCACGCCGTCCGGGTCCAGCAGGCCGTGCTCACCGCGTTCGCGAAGCGCGCGGACCTCAACGACTTCATCCTCGGCGACCGGCCCGAGCCGTTCGCGGTGGTGACGCTCGAGCAGTCGGTGGCGCAGAGCCGCGACCGGGTGATCTTCTCGATCGGCTACGGCCGCACCCCGCACGGCCGCCTGCTCTCCAACTTCGGTGCGCTGGCCGAGCCGGGCGGAGAGCGCCTGCTCGCCGTCGGCATGACCCGGGCCCGCCGGTCGATGGACATCGTCTCCTGCTTCCGCCCCGGCGACATCGACGAGTCGCGGATGCGCTACGGCATGGTCGCGCTCGCCCAGGTGCTCCAGGAGGCGGAGGACCGCGTCCAGCCGAGCGACCGCGACGACTACTCCGAGCCGATGCTGGTCGACCTGGCCGCGCGCCTCGAGCGCCGTGGACTGCGCGTGAACATCGGCCACAAGGGCAAGCTCGCGCTGGTCGCGGCGCACGGCACCCGCGCCGTCGTCGTCGAGACCGACCGCGACGTCAGCACGCAGAGCCTCCGGGTCTCGCTGCGGCTGCGGCCGGAGCTGCTGCGCCGCCTGGGCTGGCACTACCTCCGCGTGCACAACTTCGAGCTGTTCGCCGACCCCGAGGCCGTGGCCGCGCGGGTCGCCGGGCTGATCGGCGCCCCGCAGGACGAGACGTCGACCGGTCCGATCGAGGTGCCGGTGGGCGCCGGCGCGCCGATCGTCGAGGACGCCGCCCCGGCGTCGAACGAGACGCAGCCGATCACGCCCCTGCCCGCCGACTGAGCGTGCCCGAGGACTCCCGGGCCGCCGCGCCCGCCGGCGCCGACCGACCGCTCCGGCGCTCGCGCGGCGGCCGGCGCGCGACCCTGCCCGCGAAGCCGGGCACCGACCCGTCGCCGCACGACGCCGTCGTCCCCGACCCCGAGGCGCCCGCCCTGCGCCCCGACACGGGCCCGAACGACGCCCGCCTCCGCCAGGACGTCCCCCCGCACTACTGACCCCCTCCGCGAGATGCCACTTGTGCGCGCGACACGCCGTGAAAAGCGTGCACAAGTGGCATCTCGCGGGCCGCGGACGACGGCGGCCCACCGTGCCGGAGCACGATGGGCCGTCGTCGTCGCGGGAGCGGGTCAGCCGCAGGTGCGGGCCGCGTAGGGAGCCTTGACCGTCGAGGTGACGGACTTGCCGCCGACGGAGGCGGTCGCCGTGACCGTCGCCTCGCCGGCCGCGAGCTGGGCGGCCCGGACGGTGAAGGCGGCGGAGGCGTTCGAGCCCGCCTTGACGCCGGCGAAGGACTTCGTGCCCGCCGTCGAGGTGACGGTGACGTCCATCGGGACGGTGTCGCCGTTGGTCGCGACGACCGTCAGCACCACCTTGCCGGCGACGCAGCGGGTGCTCGCCGCGGCCGTCAGCTTCAGCGACGACTGCACGGTGACCGTGGCGGTCACCGGCATCCGCGAGTCGTCCTGCGCCACTCCCCGCACCGTGAAGGTGCCGGCGGCGGCGTAGGAGGCGGGGGCGACGGCGTCCCACGTCACGGCGACGGTGCGCTTCGCGCCGTCCGCCGTCGTGAGCTCCGCGCTCGGCAGCACCGGGGCGACGCCGGCCGCGGTCGAGACCGCGATCGGAGCGACCGAGGTGACGGCGATCACCGGGGCGTACGCCTCGAGCATCCGCTGGTACTCGGCGCGGGTCACCGGGATGACCGTGCCGTGGCGGGGCTTGCCGCCGTCGGAGTTCTGCGGCAGGTTCTCCCGCAGCTTCGCTCCGAGCGGCTGCCAGGCGTCGGCGGCCAGGTCGTCGGTGCCGAACGGGATGTAGTGGTTCGGTCCCGCGTGGTAGTCCGGCTGGTCGATGAAGAGGAACCAGTCGAGGCCGTTCACGTCGCCCTCGTTCGCGGGGAAGACGTTCGGGCCCTCACCGCTGGTGAAGGTGCCGTTCGGCTCGCCGTTGGGCAGGCCGGAGGCGACGCGCTCCTTGACGAGGGTCCACTCGTCCGCGGGTCCGGAGGTGCCGGGCAGCGAGCCGCTGACCGTGGCGAGCAGGTCGGTGCTCTTCTCCTCGCGGAGCGTCATCGACGCCTCGTCCTTCGTGAAGCGGTAGTAGGTGTCGCCGTCCTTCGCGATGGTCGAGTCGATCGTGCCGCGGCCGGTGCCGCGCTGGACGTCGATCCACGGCTTCGCCTCCGAGAAGGTGACGAAGTCGTCGGTGGTCGCGTACATCATCTGGTTGTAGGTGACGGCGGTGCGGTCGGCCGCGTTCGTCGTCGGGTACATGTTCGAGGCCCAGAACACGACGTAGGTGTCGAGGTCGTCGTCCCAGTACGCCTCGGGCGCCCAGGTGTTGCCGGCGAAGTCGGTCGAGACCTTCACGTGGCGCTGCGCCGACCAGTTCACCAGGTCGGTCGACTCCCAGACCTCGATGTACTTCGAGCCCGACTTCTGCGCGGTGTCGAAGCCGCCGGCCAGGCCGTCGATCTTGAGGTCCGTCGCGAGCATGAAGAACGTGTCGCCCTCGTGCGAGCGGAGGATGAACGGGTCGCGCAGGCCCTTGGTGCCCTGGTCGGAGGTGAAGACGGGCTGTCCGCCGTTCAGGGTGTTCCAGTCGAGGGCGTCGTTCCCCTTCGAGGCGGCGAGGCTGACGCGCTCGGCGCCCGCGCCCTCACCGGTGAAGAAGGCCCAGACGTAGGCCTCGGTGTCGTCCGTGCCCGTGGGCAGCGGCTGGAGGCGGAGGGTGAAGTCGCGGGTGCGCGTCACCGATCCGCTGGTCGCGGTCGCGCGGACCGTCACGTCGACGGCCGGGCTGCCCGCGGCGGGGCGCTCGACGACGATGGTGCGGCTGTCGGCGGTGCTGCCGTCGCGGATCGTCGCGGCGCTCGAGCCGATGACGCTCCAGGCGATGCTCGAGCCGAGGGCGCCGCGCGCCGGGACCGAGATGTTGGTGCGGACGTCGCCGGCCTGGGCGACGGTCACGGCGTCGAGGTCGCGCTGGACCTTGTCGGCGTCGGCGAGCTGCGCGGTGACGAGCACCGGGTAGTCGACGGTGCGCGTGTCGCTGCCGGAGGTGAAGGTGGCGGTGAGCGTCACGGCGGCGTCGGGGGAGCCGGCGGCCGGTCGTGTCACGACGGCGCTGCCTCCGGAGACGGCGATGGCCGCGCTGCTCGAGCGCCAGGTCACGGCGACGCCGGCGCTGCTGGTGGGCAGCGCGAAGTCGGCGGTCGCGGTCGTCGGGATGCTGACGGAGACGACGGCTCGGTCGATCGCCTGGGACGAGTAGAGCGCGGTGACGGCGTCGGCGGTGAGCGCGCTGTCGTAGACCGCGAAGTCGTCGACGAGGCCGTTCCAGCCGGCGTCGTTGTAGGTCGAGCGGCCGAGGTAGCCGACCAGCGAGGCGCCGAAGGACGAGACGTTGCGCGCGATCGCGTTCTGGCCGATCCGGTTGCCGTTGACGTAGACGGAGAGCGTCCCGTTCGTGCCGTCGATGACCGTCGTGTAGAGCGAGTAGCCGGCGGGAGTGCGCAGGCCGGTGCTGGCGGCGTTCGTCGAGCCGGGGCCGACCTCGGTGCCCCACGGGGCGCCGGCGTTGGTCGCGTTCGTGACGACCGACTTGACGAAGCCGGCCGGGTTCGTCGGGTTGAGCAGGTAGTAGCCGGAGGAGTAGGACGCGCCGGCCGCGACCGGGGCGCCGAGGAACGCGGCCGCGGTGTTCGCGGGTCCGGTCCGGTTCGACAGCCAGGTGGAGACCGTGAGGTCCTTCTTGCCGACGAGGCCCGCCGTCGGGATGTCGACGTAGGGGGCCGCGGCGGCCGAGCCGCCCGGCAGGCTCAGAGCGCCCGCGGCGACGGTGGCGCCGCTGCCGCGCAGGGTGCCGTTGTAGCCGTTGCCGCTGGTGTCGGCGACGGTCGTGCCGGTCGGCGCGGTGTCGAAGCTGTAGTGGAGCAGCGGCTGAGCCGTCGCTCCGGAGGCGGAGACCGGGAGGGCGGCTCCGAGCAGCGCGGTGGCTGCGATCGTCGTGGTCGCCAGAGCGGTCCGCAACGTCGATCGTGATCGTCTCATGCAGGATTCCTCGTCGTCGAGAGGGCGACGAGGCCGCGGGCCCTCGGGAGTGAGGGTGCCGGTGCTCCGTCGCACGGGTGGTGAGGAACCACACACTAAAGGCTCGCGAGGGCGACACGCGAGCACTTTGTTACCGTTAACAAGAATTGACACGACGGACGCCGCGGGAGTGCGCTCCGCGGACACCGCCGGACGCGGCGAGAGGGGCGGCGACCTCGCGATCGCCGCCCCTCTCCGCCCGTCAGCGGGAGTCAGTCGACGTGCTTGCCGGAGTTCGCGGTGGTCGCGGTGCCGCCGTTGGCGAGCAGGTCGCGGATGTCGGCGAGGAGCTCGAGCTCGGTGGGAGCCTTGTCCTCGGCAGCCGGGGCGTCGTCCATCTTCTTCTTGAACGCGGCGTTCTTGAGGTGGTTGATCGGCAGGACGAACGCGAAGTAGAGCACGAACGCGACGATGACGAACTGGATCAGGGCGGAGAGGACGCTGCCCCAGGCGATGACCGACGCCTCCTGGCCGTTGCCCTCGGGGCGGATCGTCCAGACGAGCGTCTCGAGGGAGGAGGCGTCGAAGATGACGCCGATGATCGGATTGAAGATGCCCGTCACGATCGCGTTGACGATCGTGGTGAACGCGGCGCCGATGACCACGGCGACCGCCAGGTCGATGACGTTGCCGCGGAGGATGAACTCTTTGAAGCCGTTGATCATGATCTGTTCCGTTTCTGCCGGCGGGCGGAGTGAGGTGCGCGGAGGCGGGCTCGCTCCCGGGGGAGCGGCGGCCCTAGGAGGAGGAGGAGGAGGACCCCGACCCGGAGGACGAGGGCTTGGAGGAAGAGGAGGAGCCCGAGGAGCCGGAGCCGGAGCCGGAGCCGGAGCCGGAGCCCGATCCCGAGGACGAGGAGCCGGAGCCGGAGGATCCCGACCCGGAGGAGCCCGACGAGGCGCCGGAGCCGCCCGAGGACGACCCGCCGGAACCCGAGCCGGTCGACGCGGGAGCGGACGACCCTCCGCCCGACTCGCCCTTCGACTCCTTCGAGCCGGAACCGGACCCCGAGGCGCGCGAGTCGGTCCGGTAGAAGCCCGACCCGTTGAAGGTCACGCCGACCGCGCTGAAGACCTTGCGCAGCGCGCCCTGGCAGCTCGGGCACTCCGTGAGGGTGTCGTCGGTGAACTTCTGCTGGATGTCGAAGGCGTTGCCGCACTGGGTGCAGCGGTAGGAGTAGGTGGGCACTGGTGCTCCTGAAGCGGTGGCGGCGGCGGGGGAGAGAGGAGGAAGAGGGGGAGTGGATCAGCGGCGGATGTCGACGATGCCCGAGGGAGTGACGACGCCGTCGACCGCCTGGTCGTGCACCTCGCTGGGCACGTGCTCGACGAACTCGCTGTCGAAGACCACCGCGTAGACGGGCGGGCACTTCTCCATCGAGCCGAGCGTCTTGTCGAAGTAGCCGCGGCCCCAGCCCATCCGCATGCCCGAGCGGTCGACGGTGGCGGCGGGGACGATGATCAGGTCGACGTCGTTGATCGCGATCGGGCCGAGCAGCTGACCGACCGGCTCCGGCATCCCGAACAGGCCCTGGGTCTCGGTGTGGCCGTCGCCGACCGCCCAGTCGAGCAGGCCGTCCTGGCGGGAGATGGGGAAGAGGACCCGGATCCCGCGGCTCTCGGCCCAGCCGAGGAAGGGACGGGTGCTCGGCTCGTCCGGCGCCGAGAGGTAGCAGGCGATCGACCGTGCGCCGACCCGGGTCGCCAGCTCCTCGAGGTGCTCGGTGAGGTGCAGGGTGGCCTGCTCGCGGGCGGTGGCGGTCTGCGTGCGTCGGCGCTCACGGAGCTCGGCGCGCAGCGCCCGCTTCTCGTGGGTGATGTCGGCTGGCATGGGGCCCAGTCTAGATCGGGGGTGTCGGGCCGTCCTCGCGGCCGGAGCCGCGGTCGTGGAGGAGTCCGGAGTCGCGGTCGTGAGGAGTCCGGGGTCGCGATCGTGAGGAGTCCTGCGGCGGCTCTGTCCGCGAGCGGGGTACACCGTTGGCAAGCCCCTCTCGGGGCCGAAACGTGCCCGACCACGGCCGCCGCTAGTATGGCGCCCCATGGGCACTCGAATCCGCAAAGCCGTCATCCCCGCCGCCGGTCTCGGCACCCGCTTCCTGCCGGCGACCAAGGCCATCCCCAAGGAGATGCTGCCCGTCGTCGACAAGCCGGCGATCCAGTACGTGGTCGAGGAGGCCGCGGACGCCGGACTCCAGGACGTCCTCGTCATCATCGGGCGCAACAAGAACGCGCTCGCCAACCACTTCGACTCGGTCCCCGAGCTCGAGCAGAACCTCGCCAAGAAGCTGGACGACGCCAAGCTGGCGCACGTGCAGTACGCGAGCGACCTCGCCGACGTGCACTTCGTCCGCCAGGGCGAGCCGAAGGGCCTCGGCCACGCCGTCTCCCGCGCTCAGCGCCACGTCGGCGACGAGCCGTTCGCCGTCCTCCTCGGCGACGACCTGATCGACGCCCGCGACCCGCTCCTCACCCGCATGATCGACGTCGCGGAGCAGCGCGACACCACGGTCGTCGCGCTCCTCGAGGTCGACCCCGACCAGATCCACCTCTACGGCTGCGCCGCGGTCGAGACGACCGACGAGGACGACGTGGTGCGCATCACCGGCCTCGTCGAGAAGCCCTCCAAGGAGGACGCACCCTCCAACCTCGCGATCATCGGCCGCTACGTCCTCAAGCCCGACGTCTTCGGCGTGCTCGAGCACACCGCGCCCGGCAAGGGCGGCGAGATCCAGCTCACCGACGCCCTCGAGCGCATGGCGCAGGACCCGGCCGAGTTCGGCGGCGTCTACGGCGTCGTCTTCCGCGGCCGCCGCTACGACACCGGCGACAAGCTCGACTACATCAAGGCCATCGTGCAGCTCGCCTCCGACCGCGAGGACCTCGGCGTCGACCTCAAGCCCTGGCTGAAGGACTTCGTCGCGGGCCTCTGAGCGAGGAGCCCGCGGGGCGGGGCCCGCCCTTGAGCGGGGCCCGCTGCGCGGGCGCTGCTCTTCGCACGGCCCGCTGCGCGGCCCGCGCATGCTGATCGTGCAGCCCGCACAGCAGGCGTCCGTTCCATGCTGATCGAGTAGGCCGCGCAGCGGGCGTATCGAGATCCGCCGTCGTCTGCAGTCGGGTCTGCAGACTCGCCCTTCTGGTGGCCGTGGGTCTCGATACACCCCTCCGGGGCTACTCGACCAGCATGAAGTCCGACGGGTTCGCCTCTTCATGAGCGGGCGGGCCTCTGCATGCTGATCGAGTAGCCCGCGCAGCGGGCATATCGAGATCCACCGTCGTCTGCAGCTGAGCCTGCAGACCCGCCCTTCTGGCGGACGTGGGTCTCGATACGCCCCTCCGGGGCTACTCGACCAGCATGGAGTGGCGGCCCCCCGCTGCTCCGGCCCCTGCCGCGTTCCGGCGCTCCGGTCCACCCCCTTCGACCGCCGCGACCGCGCAGTAGGGTCAGCACATGCCGCTGCCGATACCGACGCTCACCGAGGGTCGTGTCACCATCCGCCCGATCCGGGTCCGGGACGCCCGCCCCCTCGAGCGCGAGCTGATCGCGAACCGCGCCTGGCTGCGGCAGTGGGAGGCGTCCGACCCGCGTGGCGGCGCGGCCTTCGACGTCCGGGCCAGCATCCGCTCGCTGCAGCAGAACGCGCGCGCCGGCGGCGGCGTGCCGTTCCTGATCGACTGGGACGGCGAGCTGGCCGGCCAGCTCAACATCTCCAACATCGGCTACGGCTCGCTCTCCTCCGGCTCGATCGGCTACTGGGTCTCCGAGCGCTACGCCGGCCGCGGCATCACCCCCGTCTCGGTGGCGCTGGCCACCGACCACGCCTTCTTCGACCTCGGCCTGCACCGGATCGAGATCTGCATCCGCCCCGAGAACCGGCCGAGCCTGCGCGTGGTCGAGAAGCTCGGCTTCCGCTACGAGGGCCTGCGCCGCCGGTTCATCCACATCAACGGCGACTGGCGCGACCACTTCTGCTTCGCCCTCGTGGCGGAGGAGGTGCCGCGCGGTGTCCTGCGCCGCTACCTCGAGGGCCAGGTGCCGAGCGACGTCGGCGTGCCGACCGACGCCGACCAGCGCGCCTCCCGCCGATCGGGCCTCTCCGGGCCGCCCGACGGCGCCGGTGTCCCCCCGACGGGGAGCCGATTGATCCGCGATCCGCACGGACACACCTACCCGTAATCACGGACGGGAGCGCCCCGTGCTCCTAGCGTTGGTCGCATGAGTAGCGACTGGCTGGGTGGGGGCGTCGTCTGGGCGCTCGCCGCCGTTCTGTGGGTCGCCTACCTCATCCCCGCGTGGATGCGCCGGCGGTCGTTCTACGCGACCGAGCGCAACGCGGTGAGGCTCCAGCAGACCCTGCGGATCCTCGCCGAGACCGCCGAGGTGCCCGAGCACGTGCGTGCGGAGGCGACGGCCCGCGAGGTCGCGCTGCAGCAGCGCACCCTCCGGGCGACCGAGACCAAACAACGAGCCGAAGAGAAGGCACAGGCGATGGAGCTGGCACAGGCGGAGAAGGCGGCGCGCGAAGCGCTGCGGCGGGCGGCCGTGAGCACGCGGCAGAGCACGCGGACGGCTCCCGGCGCGATGCGCTGGCGTCAGGGCGCGGCGCTGACGGTGCTGATCGGCCTCGTCGTCGCCCTCGTCGGGCTGGTCATGCTGCCCTTCGGCGGTGCGGGCGTCGTACCGCTCGTCGGCGTGCTGCTGCTGGCCGCGGGTCTGGGCACCCTGATCCTGCTCGCTCCGGGCCGGCAGCGCAGCGCTGCTCCCGCCGCGGTCTTGACCAGCACCGCCGAGGTGGCCCGCCGCCGCGCCGAGGTCTTCGAGGCCGAGCTCGCCGAGGAGGCCGCCGCCCCCGAGGAGGAGGCCGCCGCTGCCGAAGAGACGCGCTGGACACCGCAGCCGTTGCCGAAGCCGCTCTACCTGTCCCGCGGCACCGTCGCGGCCAGCGCGATGGCCTCGATCGACGCCGTGGAGCGCCTCCGCGCCGCCGCCGCGGACGCCGAGATCGCCCAGCGCGCCGCCGCGTCGGCCCCCGAGGTCGCGCCGATCCGCTCGCCGCGCACGACCGGCCCGGTCCCCGTCCCCGAGGCGCCCCGCCCGTCCTCGCGCTTCGCCTCGATGGGCGTCGTCGAGGGCGTCGACGCGATCGACCTCGACCAGGCCCTGCAGCGCCGCCGCGGAGCCTGACCGGTCCTCCGCCCCTCGGCCACGTGCTAATGTGGACGAGTTGTTCGGGCCGGTGACGGCTCGGAAGGCACGGGTCCGTGGCGCAGTTGGTAGCGCGCTTCGTTCGCAATGAAGAGGTCAGGGGTTCGAATCCCCTCGGATCCACCACCACACGGAAGGCCCGCTCGAGAGAGCGGGCCTTCCGTCGTTTCGGGGGCGGGATCGCTCGAGCGGGCGGCCCTCCCCGACTCTCGGGTGAGGCCGGCCGAGGATGCGGTGATCGACATGTCCGGGGAGTCGTGCGGGGGTGCGCGGCCGGGCTGCGTCTCGCGCCAGCGGCTCCACCAAGGGCAATACTCGTATTGACTCAGGGGAGTCGTTCGCGGGAGCGACGTGAACACTCCGGAGGTTGCGGGCATGGGTGGAGACGAGCCGACGGCGCAGGTGCGCTGGTGTGACGGTGACGGATCCGAGGCGACGACGCGTTGGCCTCGCTCGTCCCCGACTCCTTCCGTGGAGGTGCGTCATCGGGGCCCAGGCGACCGAGCGGATCGGACGACCGGGCCGTGACCATCGTCGCTCTCGTCGGAGGTCTCCTCGCGGGCCTGCTGATCGGAGGAGGGCGCGCACCGCGACGGCGGCAGGGCGTGCTCGCTGCAGGTGTCCTCGTCCTGGCCGTTCTCCTCGCGATGCTCGGTGCGAACTCCGTCGCCCTCGGGAACGCGCTGCTCGCGGGCACCGCCACCACCCTCGCCGCGACGGCGTACGGCGCCTCCGTCTGGAAGCGGCGGATCCCGGATCCGGAGGTCTCATGGGCCGGCTGGGCCTGGCGCGAGCTCGTCCACCCTCGGTGGGTCCGGGAGCGGTTCGAGCGGGTCGGTGGACGGTGACGCGTCGGACAGCGAGTCCCGCCCACCCCGTGCAGAGCCGGCCCGGCGGGCCGATCGGGAGGACGCTCGTCGCGCTGAGTGCCGCGCTTGTCCTCGGTCTGACCGCGTGCACGAGTGCCGCGGGTCCGGACGGGCAGTCCGAACCGGCTCTCGGCACGCCTGCTTTCAGTGGTCCTTGGGCATCGGAGTTCGCCGCCGCCTACGACCGGGCGACGGACGACTTCACCCGGTCCGTCATCGAGGACGGCGTGGTCTCGGAGCAGGAGCGCGCGGAGATGATCGACCGCTTCATCAGGTGCGTGGCGGACCTCGGCTACGGCATCGACGAGTACGCGCTCGACGGGTCGTTCCACCTGACGTTCGCTCCGGATACCGACGCCGACGCCGCCAACGAAGATGTGAAAGGCTGCTCCCGCAGCTCGGGCGAGACCGAGATCGGCGCCCTCTCCAGCTGGACGCACCGCAACCCCGAGCGCGCCGACGAGACCACGCTGGTCGTGGAGTGCCTCGCCCGCTCCGGCGTCGTGCCGACGTCGTACTCGACGTCCGACTACGCGAATGACGTCCCGCGTGACGACTACCCCTTCGCCGAGGAGGACGCGGGTCGGGAGGCGCTGCAACGGTGCCGCGTCGATCCCCTCGGTGTGGGCTTGTGACGCTGGTGCGGAGGGTCGGGGAGCCTTCTCCGGCGAAACGATAGGTCCTCGACCACTGCTGAGAGGAGCTTCGTAGCCCTCTCGGTGGTCGTGCTCACCACAGCCGCCGTCGCGATCGGTCGCTCCGTCGCTGGGATCGTGCTGTTGCTCAGCGGGCCGCCGCGTCAGGGTCGCGCCAGTTCTCGACGGTCTGCAGGATCCAGAAGGCGGTGAAGAGGGCGAGGGCGATCGCCTCGACGATCAGCAGCCACTGCTCGCCGAGGAGCTCTGAGGCCCGGCCGGTCAGCAGGAGGACGATCGCGGCGGCGTCGACCGCGGCCAGGAGGACGGCGAGCGCGGAGTAGGCGAGCGAGTAGGCGCGGAGCGAGCCCGGTCCGCGGACGCCCTGCGAGCGCACCGCGTGCGCGTGGATGCCGGCCACGGCGGCGATGAGCAGGAAGAAGAGCGCGGCGGCGGCGTAGTGGCCGAGGTCGGCGAAGGCCGGGGTGGTCGAGAACACTGCGAGGGCGGTGAGCAGCACGGCGGCACCGCCGGCGCGCAGCCAGGCGCCGCGGTCGAGTGCGCGGTCGACGGCGAGGAAGGCGAGCGAGGCGATCAGGGCCGCCGCGGCGACGGCGAGGTAGGCGAGCATTCCGACGGCGATCGCGTCCTCCGTGCCGGGGGCGACGCAGCGCGCGACGCCCGCGGGGCAGCCGGTGCCCGTCAGCAGCTCCAGCTCGTCGGAGGGGATCGGTGCGGGCACCAGGGCGATGACGGGAGCGGTGAAGCCGGCGATCACGAGCAGCGTGCGGCGGACGCTGCGCCCGGCGAGGACCACGAGGCCGACGGCGACGGCGAACAGCGAGCCGACGAAGATCGAGCGCACGGGGGTGTAGTAGGCGGCGCTGATGGAGCGCAGCGGGCCGAGCGTGACCAGGTGCCACGTCACTCCGACGCTGAGGAACAGCACCGCGGCCACGAGTGACACTCGGACGTAGCGGTAGGTCCGCAGCGACGAGACGGTGCCGTCGGCCCGCAGTGCGTCGGGGGAGTGCACGGGGCTAGTCCGCGCGCAGGCCCGAGGAGGCGAGGGCGAAGTCGACGTCGATGCGGATCGCGACGCGGAGCGGGTTCTCGCGGGGCGTCCGGTAGCGCTGCGAGTACAGCTCGACGGCGTGTGCGACGGCCTCGGGGTCCTCCTCGATCGAGGCCGGGCCGCCGAGGCTGAGCCAGCGGATGCCGTCGACCTGGCTGACAGTCGCGGTGCCGCCGCGGCGGACGTTGAGGACCTTCTGGCTTTCGCGCGAGGTGATGACGCGGACGACGCCGTCCTCGTAGGTGAAGCCGACGGCGACGACGTGCAGGCGTCCCTGCTGCCACGGGGTCGACAGGGTGGCCAGGTGCCGCTGGGTCACGAACTCGAGGCCGTCGGCGCTGAGGATGCTCATCCCGCGAGCGTAGCCGGGCCTGCTGACCCTCCCCGCGAGATGCCACTTGTGCACGCGACACGCCGCGAAAGGCGTGCACAAGTGGCATCTCGCGAGAGCCCGCCTGGCGTCGGGATCGACCAGGAGCGCAAACTGGGTATTGCCAGGCCTTGTGATGCAAGGCATTACGGCGGGCATGGCGACCGACACCGAGAAGATCCTCGCGAACCTCCGGAAGGGGGTTCTCGAGTTCTGCGTCCTGGCGGCCATCGCCGGGGGGCCGAAGTACGGGCGCGAGCTCGCGCTCACTCTCAGCCGCGCCGGCCTGATCGCCGGCGAGGGCACGCTCTACCCGCTCCTCTCCCGCCTGCGCGACAACGGACTGGTGTCGACCGAGCTCACCGACCCGAAGGAGGGACGCCAGCGGCGCTACTACTCGCTCGCCCCGGCGGGTCGGGCACGGCTCGACGATTTCCGCTCGGAATGGGCGCCGTTCCGCAGCACCGTTGACGACCTCCTGGAGACGAACCGATGACGACGACGCACACCACCGAGACCGGTCGGCGCGCTTACGACGCGCAGCTGCGACGCGAGCTCGCCGTCCTGCCGCGACGGTCGCAGCGGGGGCTCCTGCAGGACGCCGCCGAGCACGCGGCGGGGGCGGGAGACGAGGAGGGGTTCGTCGAGTCCTTCGGCGATCCCGCCGTCATCGCCCGCACCGCGATCGAAGAGCACGACCTCGATGCCCGCCGTCCGCTCCGTCCGAGCCTGCTTCTGCAGTCGAAACTCCTGCAGCTGGTCGCCGCCGTCGTGGCAAGCCCGTTCGTCGCGATCGCGCTGATCGCGGTCCTCGTCGACGGTTCCGTGTTCGGCCTGCCGAGCGTCGCGCTGTGGGCGCTCGTCACGCTCCCGCCGCTGCTGGCCCGCTGGACGGCGTGGTGGCGGACGTCCGTCGTCTGCACGATCCTGCACGCCTGTTTCCTCGCCGTGGGCCTCGTCATCCTCGTCGGGGGGATGCCGGTGCCGATGGCGGGAGTCGTCTTCCTGATGAGCGGCCCGCTTCTCGGCGCTCACTGCCTCTCGCTCGCGCTGTCGGTCCTGGCCCTCCTCCGGGCACCGAGGGTCCTCTGCACCCGCTGACGTCGCACCCGCGCACGGCGCCTTCCGCGAGATGCCACTTGTGCACGCGACACGCCGCGAAAGGCGTGCACAAGTGGCATCTCGCGGGGGCCGTCAGGCGCGGAGGAGGAGGGCCTCGCCCTGGCCGCCGCCGCCGCAGAGGGCGGCTACGCCGAGGCCGCCTCCGCGGCGGCGGAGGGCGAGGGCGAGGTGCAGGGCGAGGCGGGCGCCGGAGGCGCCGACGGGGTGGCCGAGGGCGATGGCGCCGCCGTCGAGGTTGACGGACTCGGGCGGCACGCCGAGGTCGTCGGTGGACCGCAGGACGACCGAGGCGAAGGCCTCGTTGATCTCGATCAGGTCGAGGTCGGCGACGGTTCCGCCGCGGCGGGCGAGGGCGCGGCGGATCGCGGCGGACGGCTGGGAGTGGAGCGAGTTGTCGGGGCCGGCGACCTGGCCGTGCTCGGCGATCTCGGCGAGCCAGGGCAGGCCGCGCGACAGGGCCCAGCTCTTGCTCGCGACGACGAGGGCGGCGGCGCCGTCGGTGATCGGGGAGGAGCTGCCGGCGGTGATGGTTCCCTCGGGGCTGAAGGCTGGGCGGAGGCCCGCGAGGATCTCGGCAGTGGTCTCGGGGCGGATGCCGTCGTCCTCGGACACCAGGAGGTCCGGGCCGCGGCGCTGCGGGACCTCGACCGGCACGATCTCCTCGGCGAGGACTCCGGAGTCGCGGGCCGCCGCCGCGCGCTGGTGCGAGAGGGCGGCGTAGGCGTCCTGGCGCTCGCGGCGGATCCCGCGCTCGGCGTTGCCGTCGTCGGTCACGCGGCCCATCATCCGGTCGTCGAAGGGGTCGAGGAGGCCGTCGTGCAGGAGCGCGTCCTCGAGAGGCCGCGCGCCGACGCCGAGGCCGGAGCGGGCGCCGAGCAGGAGGTGCGGGGTGTTCGTCATCGACTCCTGACCGCCGGCGACGACGACGGAGGCCTCGCCGGTGCGGATGAGGCGGGCGGCGTCGATCACGGCGGTGAGGCCGGAGAGGCAGAGCTTGTTGATCGTAATGGCGGGGACGTCCCAGCCGAGGCCGGCGCGGATCGCGGTCTGCCGGGCGGGGCCCTGGCCGGCGCCGGCCTGGATGACCTGGCCGAGGGTTACGGCGTCGATATCCGACGGCTGCGCGCCGGAGCGGGCGAGGGCCGCGCGGACGGCGGCGGCGCCGAGTTCGACCGCGGAGAGCGGGGCGAAGGCGCCCTGGAAGCGGGCGAAGG
Source organism: Rathayibacter sp. PhB186 (assembly GCF_003751825.1). Classification (NCBI taxonomy): domain Bacteria; kingdom Bacillati; phylum Actinomycetota; class Actinomycetes; order Micrococcales; family Microbacteriaceae; genus Rathayibacter; species Rathayibacter sp. PhB186. The sequence goes on from NZ_RJKO01000001.1 coordinate 1,047,426, forward strand.
GGGTGCGGGCGCCGCCGAGGATGACGGGGGTGGTGTCGTCGGTGGTCATGGCGGGACTCCTTCGTCGGCGGGTGGATCTCGATACGCCCGCTGCGCGGGCTACTCGATCAGCATGGTGTGCGCGGGTCGCTCGATCAGCATGAGGTGCGCGGGGTGCTCGTGGTGGGTCAGGGGACGAGGAGGATCTTGCCGCGGGTGTGGCCGTCCTCGCTGAGGCGGTGGGCGTCGGCGACGTCGTCGAGGGCGAAACGCGGGCCGAGCTCGATCGAGAAGCGGCCGTCGGCGGCGAGCTGCGCGGCGCGGGGGATGCCCTCGCGGCGCAGCGCCTTCTCCTCGTCGGTCAGCGGGACGGGGCTGCCGCCCATCCAGGCGCGGATGCCCAGCTCGGCCGCCCGCGCGCCGACGACGACGGTGCCGACGTGCTGCGGGTCGCTCACGAGGGCGAGGGACGCGGCGAGCGCCTCGTCGGTGCCCGCGGCATCGAGCACGCGGTCCACTCCGCCGGGAGCCGCCGCGCGGAGGCGCTCCTCGAGGCCGGGTCCGTACGCGACGGGCTCGGCGCCGAGCTCGCGCAGCCGGTCGTGGTTGGCCGGGCTCGCCGTTGCGATCACGCGCGCACCCCGCTCCACCGCGAACTGCACCGCGGCCTGGCCGACGGCGCCCGCTCCCGCGTGCACGAGGAAGACGGAGCCCTCGGCGACGCCGAGCGAGACGACCGCCTGATAGGCGGTGCTGATCGGGACGCCGAGCGCGGCGGCCTCTTCGAAGCCGAGGCCCGCGGGCTTGCGGTCGAGGCTCTCGGGCGCGACGACGACGGACTCGCCGTAGGTGCCGACCGCGCTGCTCACGATCACCTCGTCACCGACGCTCCAGCCGGAGACGCCCGCGCCGACGGCGGTGATCACGCCGGCGCCGTCCGAGCCGAGGCGGCGGGGGAAGGGCGGCCCGGGGCGGATGCCGGAGCGCATCTTCCACTCGATCGGGTTCACGCCGGCCGCGCGGATCGCGACGACGACGCCTCCCTCGGGGGCCTCGGGCTCGGGCGCCTCGACGACCTCGAGCACCTCGGGGCCGCCGTTCTCGGTGTACTGCACGAATCGCGTCATGTCGTTCTCCTTCATCGGGCTGTGACCAGTCGGGCTACTACCCATCGAGCTGTGACCGGGAAGAGGGCGGAGCCGGCCGGCTCAGCCCAGCAGCGTCTCGCGCACCTCGCGGCGTAGCACCTTGCCGATCAGCGAGGTCGGCAGCGCGTCGGCCGTCACCACCCGCTTCGGCACCTTGTAGGCCGTCAGGTGCAGGCGGCAGAAGTCGCGCAGCGCCTCGGCCTCGACGACCGTCCCGGCGCGCAGCACGACCGCCGCGGCGACACTCTCGCCGCCCTCGGCACGGGGAAGTCCGACGACCGCGGCGCGCACGACGTCCGGGTGCGACTCGAGCACGCCCTCCACCTCGGACGGCGAGACGTTGAAGCCACCCGTGATGATCAGCTCCTTCGCCCGGTCGACGATCGTGACGAAGCCGTCTGCCGAGACCGTGGCGATGTCGCCGGTGCGGAGCCAGCCGTCGGGGAGCAGCGTCGCCGCGGTGTCCTCGGGGCGCTTCCAGTAGCCCTGGAACACCTGCGGTCCCTGCAGCAGCAGCTCGCCGGACTCGCCGGGTCCGCGGTCGACGGAGGGGTCCGCCGGGTCGACAAGGCGGATCCGGGTGCTCGGGAACGGCACGCCGACGGTGCCCGGCCGGCGGCTGGGGCCGACCGGGTTGCCGAGCGCGACGGGCGAGCTCTCGGTCATCCCGTAGCCCTCGACGAGGAGTCCGCGGCTGGCGCGCTCCCAGCGGTCGACGGTCGCGACGGGCAGGCTCATCGCTCCCGAGATCGCGAAGCGGATGCCGCGGAGGCCGAGCTCACCGCGCTCGGAGGCGCGGGCCAGCGCGTCGTAGACCGGCGGGACGGCGGGCAGGAAGGTGGGCGGCGACTTCTTCGCGGCGGCCTTGACCAGTCCGACGTCGAAGGTGGGGAAGAGCACGACCTTGGCACCGATGCTGATCGCGAAGGTGAGGCAGAGCGTGAGCCCGTAGGCGTGGAAGAGGGGGAGGACCGCGTAGAAGGTCTCGTCGCCCTCGCGCAGCCCGGGCACCCAGGCCTGGCCCTGCAGCGCGTTCGCGCGGAGGTTGGCGTGCGAGAGGATCGCGCCCTTCGGCGTGCCGGTGGTACCGCTCGTGTACTGGAGCAGCGCGGTGTCGGCGAGCGCCGGGCGCGGGTGCGAGCGGGCGATCTTCCGGCCGCCCAGGAGTCGGTCGAAGGGGATCAGCGAGCGGGTGCGCGGGCTCGTGGTCAGCTTGGCGCGCGCCTCCCGGGCCTTCTCCAGCGGGAGCCTCAGGGCGAGGCGCTTGCCGAGCGGGAAGGACGCGGTGAGGTCGACCGAGACGACGCGCTCGACGCCGAGGTCGGCGGGCAGCGCGGCGATGACGTCGGCGGTCTTGTTCCAGACCACCGCGACGCGGGCACCGTGGTCCTCGAACTGCCGGCGCAGCTCGCGCGGGGTGTAGAGCGGGTTGTGCTCGACGACGATCGCGCCGAGCCGCAGCACCGCGTAGAACGCGATCACGTGCTCGGGGCAGTTCGGCAGCACCAGGGCGACGCGGTCGCCGGCGCGCACGCCCAGGCGGCGCAGCCCCTCCGCGGCGCGGGCGACCTTCTCGCCGAGCTCGGCGTAGCTCGTCTCGGCGCCGAAGAACTCGAGCGCGATGCCGCGCTTGTAGCGGGCCACCGAGTCCTCGAGCAGATCGACGAGGGTCTGCGTGGGCGGGTCGATCTCGGCCGGGACGCCCTCCGCGTAGGAGGTCAGCCACGGCTTCATCGCCAGGTTCGAGGTTCCGGAGGTCACGGAGCGAGTATCCGGCACCCGCCTCCGGGGATCCTCCGAGCACTCGGCAGGGGGTGACGCGACACGGGCGCGGCGAGCAGACTGGCGGGATGACTGCAGCCATCGACCTCCTCCGCGACGCCTTCGACCGGGTGCACGGGACCGTGCACGCTGTCCTCGACGACAGCACCCCCGAGCGGCTCGGCTTCCGGGCCGACGCGCAGGCCAACTCCGCCGCCTGGCTCGTCTGGCACCTGACCCGGGTGCAGGACGATCACCTCGCCCCGCTCGCCGGCCGCGAGCAGCTCTGGATCTCCGGCGGCTTCCACGAGCGCTCCGGACTGCCGTTCCCGGCCGAGACGAACGGCTACGGGATGGAGCCTTCCGAGGTCGCGGCGCTCGCCGCGGTGCCGGCCGAGCTGCTCGCGGAGTACTACGACGCCGTGCACGAGCAGACGCTCGCCTACCTCGACACGCTGGAGGACGCCGACCTCGCCCGCGTGGTCGACGAGGACTGGGACCCGCCGGTGACCCTCGCGGTGCGGCTCGTCTCGGTGATCGACGACGACACGCAGCACGCGGGGCAGGCCGCGTTCTCGGCCGGCCTCGCGGAGCGCGCCGGGCTCTGAGCGACGCCGGCCGCCCCTACGGTGGGACGGTGCGGTGGGGGATCAGGGCGCGAGGGGTCGGGGCGGAGTCCATCCCGGCGAGCGCCGTCCTCCTCGTCGCAACCCTCCTGACCCTCCTCGGCTCCTGGATCCCCTCCTACTGGAACGACGAGGCCGCGACCCTCCGCCTCGCGCGGCTCCCGCTGCCCGAGCTGCTCGCCTTCGCGCAGCAGAAGGACGCCGTGCACGTCGTCTACGCGCTGCTGATGCACGGCTGGATCGCGATCGCGGGGGAGTCGGAGCTGGCCGTCCGCGCGCCGTCCGCCCTCGCGGCGGGGGCGGGAGCGGCGGGCGTGCTAGTGCTGCTGCGCTCGCTGGGCCGGCCGCGGGCCGCGCTGCTCGCCGCCATCGTGTTCGTGCTGCTGCCCCGGACGTCGTTCAACGGGACGGAGGCGCGCTCCTCCGCGCTCGCCACGGCGCTCGTCGTGTGGGCGGCGGTGCTGGCGGTCCGCGCGGCGCGGGACGGCGGGGTGCTGCGCTGGGCCGGCTTCGTCGCTGTGGCGGGGCTCGCGAACGCCGTCTTCCTCTACTGCGTGCTCGTGCTGCCGGCCTTCGTGCTGCTCGCGGCGGTCGTCGGGCCCCGGCGCGGCCGCGCCTTCGGTGCCGGCGTGCTCGGCGCGGTGCTGTCGGTCGGCGTCGCGAGCCCGGTGATCGTCACGGCGGCGGGCCAGAGCGGGCAGATCGGCTGGCTCCGCTCGCAGCCGGTCAACGCCTACACGGTGGTCGTCGAGTCGTTCTTCGGCTCGGCGTGGTGGCTGGCGGCGCTCGCCGTGGGGCTGCTGGTCGTCGCGGCGGTCCGGACGCGGGCGGTGCGGTCGCGCGCAACCGTGGCGGGGGCGGTCCACCCGCCGCTCGTCCTCGTGCTGGCCGTCTGGCTGCTCCTGCCGGCCGCGGTCCTGCTCCTCGGCACCGCGCTGATCGAGCCGATGTTCACCCCGCGCTATCTCAGCCTCAGCTCGCCCGCGCTGGCGACGGTGCTGGGGCTGGCCCTCGCCTCCTGGCGCCCGGTGACGGCGGGCGTCCTCGTCGGTGCCCTCGCCGTCGCGGCGCTGCCCGCCCTCGTCCTGATGCGGACGGAGACCGGGAAGCCGGCCGGACAGGACCTCCGCGCCCTCGCGCAGACGATCCAGGCCGGCGCGCGCCCGGGTGACGCGTTCCTCCTCGGCGACAGCGGGACCGTGTCGCTGCGGCCGCGGATCGCCCTCGCCGCCTACCCCTCGGCCTTCGCCGGGCTCGACGACGTCGCCCTCGAGCGCTCCTACGCCACGACGGGCACATACTCCGACGTCCTGGTCGGGGACGACGCGCTGCGCACCGCCCTCGCGGGCGAGCAGCGCGTCTGGACCGCCGCTCCCGCCTCCGACCCGGCGGCCTTCGACTGGCTCGCGGCGGAGGGCTTCGAGGCCGGCCTCGGCTCGACCGTGCCGACCGCGACGATCACGCTCTGGGAGCGGCGCTGACGCGTCCGCTCCGCCCCGAGCCGTTACCCTGGACCCCGGCACCGTCGCTGCGCGGCGGGGCTCGCGGTGCGAAGACCGCGCCACCGGAAGGACCTGCTCACGTGACGCTGCCCACCACCTCCACCCCCTCGGGCGAGACCGGCCTGAAGCGGAAGGGGCGCGACGTCGCCCCCGAGATCGCCCGCTCCTGGCTGCTGGTCAACGCGACCCGCACCGACACCTTCGACGCCGCGCACGCCTCGCGTGCCGACCAGGTCGTCCTCGACATCGAGGACGCGGTCGACCCGAAGGCCAAGCCCGAGGCCCGCGCCGACGTCGCCGCCTGGCTCAGTGGCGAGAAGCGCGCCTGGGTGCGCATCAACGACCACTCCACCCCGTTCTGGTCGGACGACGTCGACGCGCTGAAGGGCCTGCCCGGCCTGGCCGGCGTCATGCTCGCGAAGACCGAGGCCGGCGAGCACGTCACCGAGACCTTCGACCGCCTCGGCGGCGCGACCCCCGTGCTCGCGCTGGTCGAGTCGGCCCTCGGCATCGAGGAGGCGGTCTCGATCGCCCGCGCCCGCGGCACCTTCCGCCTCGCCTTCGGCAGCGGCGACTACCGCCGCGACACCGGCACCAGCGCCGACGACCTGGCGATGGCCTACCCGCGCTCGCGCCTCGTCGTCGCCTCGCGCATCGGCGACCTGCCCGGCCCGATCGACGGCCCGACCGTCTCCAACAGCCACCCGGTGCTGCGCGAGCAGTCCGCGCTCACCGTCTCGCTCGGCCTCACCGGCAAGCTCTGCCTCGACACCGAGCAGCTCGCGGTCATCAACGAGGTCATCAGCCCGACCCCGTCCGACGTGGCCTGGGCGCGCGACTTCCTCGACGACTTCGAGGCCCGCGGCCGCGTCATCCGCGACGGCAGCGACCTGCCGCGACTGGGCCGCGCGAAGAAGATCGACAAGCTCGCGACCGCGTTCGGGGTCAACCCGCTCTGACGCTCGAGCCGCTGACACGTCGGCGGCTCCGACCGCTCCGGCCCGCGACGGGGCACACTGGGGATCGACGAGGAGGCCGGCATGGGTGCAGTCAGCACGTTCCTGTGGTTCGACGACCAGGCGAGGGAGGCGGCCGAGTTCTACACCGAGCTCGTGCCGAACTCGCGGATCCTGAGCACCGAGGTGCTGCCCGAGGGCTCGCCCTCGCCGGGCACCGTCACCGTCGTGACCTTCGAGCTCGACGGGCAGCTCTTCCAGGCCATGAACGGCGGCCCCGGCTTCCCGTTCTCCGAAGCGGTCTCGATCTCGGTCTCGGTCGAGTCGCAGGCCGAGGTCGACCGGCTCTGGGACGCGCTGATCGCCGACGGCGGCGAGGAGAGCCAGTGCGGCTGGCTCCGCGACCGCTGGGGGCTCTCCTGGCAGATCGTGCCGACCGCGCTCGCGACCCTGCTCGGCGGCTCCGACGCGGAGGGCGCGGCGCGGGCGCTGCAGGCGATGCTCGGGATGACGAAGCTCGACGTCGCGGCCCTCGAAGCGGCCTATGCCGGCGCCTGAGCGGGGGCGCCCGCGGCGCTCGTCCACCTCGCTGCGCGCGGCGTACCTGCGCGACTACCGCTACGCCTACGGATCGCGGTTCACGCACCTGCGCGAGGGCTGGGACGTGTCGCGCTACGCCTCGGGCGACGGCGCGCCCGTCCTGCTGATCCCCGGGATCTACGAGACCTGGCAGTTCCTGCGGCCGATCGCCGACCGGCTGCACGCGGCCGGGCACCCGATCCACGTGCTGCCCGCGCTCGGCTACAACACCCGGCCGATCGTCGCGTCGGCAGCGCTCGGGCAGGAGTACCTGCGCGAGCACGACCTGCGCGGGGTCGTCGTCGTCGCGCACAGCAAGGGCGGCCTGATCGGCAAGCACATGATGGTCGTCGACGACCGCGACGAGGGCCGGATCGACCGGATGATCGCCGTCTCGACGCCGTTCAACGGCTCACCGCTCGCTCGCATCGCGCCGGCCCGGGCGCTGCGCGAGTTCGGCCCGCACCGGCCCGTGATCCGGACGCTGCTGGCCGAGCGCGACGCGGACCGCCGGATCGTCTCGATCTACGGGATGCGCGACCAGTACATCCCCGGCGGGAGCCGCCTCACCGGCGCGCGCGAGAACATCGCGGTGTCGGTGGTGGGGCACTTCGTGCTGCTGTCGCACCCGCGGGTGCTGGCGCTCATCGCGGCGCGGGTGGAGCCGGAGGGCGACGCGCCGGGGACGGACGACGTCGCTCCGGAGACGACCGTCGTCGCTCCGGAGTGACGGCCTGCCGGGTCAGGACCAGGGCGTGAGCAGCACCAGCGGGATCTGCCGGTCGGTCTTGGTCTGGTACTCGGCGTAGTCGGGCCAGGCCGCGACCGCGCGCTCCCACCAGGCGGCGCGCTCGTCGCCCTCGAGGACGCTCGCGGTGTAGTCCTTCTTCACCGGGCCGTCCTGCAGCTCGACGTGCGGCTCCTTGACCATGTTCAGGTACCAGACCGGGTGCTCGGGTGCACCGCCCTTCGAGGCGACGACGACGTAGGAGCCGTCGTGCTCGACGCGCATCAGCGCGGTCTTGCGCAGCTTGCCGCTGCGGGCGCCGACCGTGGTCAGGACGATGATCGGCTTGCCGCGGAGGAGGTTGCCCTCCGCGCCGCCGGTGGCCTCGTAGAGCTCCGCCTGCTCGCGGGCCCAGGCGGACGTGCTCGGTTCGTATTCTCCGGTGAGGGGCATGAGTCGATCGTATTGCGCGCAGAACATCAGCTGAGAAGGTCCTTCATCGGCGATGAGCGACGAACTCGGCTCGCAGCTGATGTTCTGCACCGCAGCCGCACCGTCCGGGCTCCGGGCGTGCACGAGGATGGAGCGGTGCAGCCAGCAGACCAGCTCGACCGAGCCCGCATCGCGCTCCTCGGCGACGACCTCTCCCGTGCCCGCTACCGCGTCGACGCCGTCCGCGAGCTGTGGGGCGAGGCCGCGGGCGAGGCGCTGCACCGCGGCGACCGGGTCCCGGCCCGGCGGGCGCTGGAGCGCAGCGGCGATCGCGGGCCGCTGGCCGTGCTGGCCCGGCTGTTCCTCCTCGCCGATCCGGTGCCGACGGAGCAGGCGGAGGCGGCGTTCCCGTCGCTCGGCCTCGACGGCGCCCTGGAGCTGGAGCTCGTGCGCTCCGAGGCCGGAGCGGTGGTCACCGCCGCGCTCGACCTGCGGCCCTACGACCTCGTCGACCTGCACGGCGCCGCCTCCTGGTGGATCGCCTCCGATCTCGGCGAGCTCGCGCTCGGCCGGCCGCTCGACGAGGACCACGTGCTCGGCGTCGGCGGAGCGAGCCTCACCCTGGCCGGGCTGATGATCCAGCGGCCGGTCGGCAGCCTGCTCGACCTCGGCACCGGCTGCGGGATCCAGGCGCTGCACGCCTCCCGGCACGCGGACCGCGTCGTCGCGACCGACATCTCGCACCGAGCGCTGGCGATCGCGGCCTTCAATGCGGCGCTGAACGGGATCGACTCGATCGAGTTCCGGCACGGCAGCCTCTACGAGCCGGTCGCGGGGGAGCGGTTCGACCAGATCGTCACCAACCCGCCGTTCGTGATCACGCCGCGGACCGCGGGCGTCCCCGCCTACGAGTACCGCGACGGCGGCCTCGAGGGCGACGAGATCGTCCGCCGCGTGATCGTCGGCGCGGCCGAGCACTTGGTGCCGGGCGGTGTCGCGCAGCTGCTCGGCAACTGGGAGTACCGGGCCGAGGCGGACGCCTTCGACCGGGTCCGCGCCTGGCTGGCCGACGACCGCAGCCCGCTCGAGCAGGCGCTCGAACCCGGGCACGCCGGACTCGCCGCCTGGATGGACGGCACCGCCTCGCCGCTCGACGTCTGGATCGTGGAGCGCGAGCAGCAGGATCCGGCGATCTACGCCGAGACCTGGATCCGCGACGGCGGAACCACGCGCGGCGCGGAGTCGGACGCCCTCGTCGACGCCTGGCTCGAGGACTTCGAGCGGCGCGGCGTGACCGGCGTCGGCTTCGGCTACGTGACCCTGCGGCTCCCCGCGACGCCCCGGCCGCCGATCCGCCGCCTCGAGCGGCTCGATGCGGCGTTCGCGACCGCGGGGCTGGGCGGGCACCTCGCGCACTGCCTCGACGCGCTCGACGCGCTGTCCGCGGTCGACGACGCCGACCTCTCGCGGCTGGCGCTCGTCGTCGCCGGCGACGTGACCGAGGAGCGGCACTACTGGCCGGGCAACGACGACCCGACCGTGCTGCGGCTGCGCCAGGGCGGCGGCTTCGCCCGGGTGGAGGAGGCCGACACGGCCCTCGCCGCGGTCGTCGGGGCGTGCGACGGCGAGCTGTCGGTGGCCGCGATCACGGCCGCGGTGGCCTCGCTCCTGCACGTGGAGGAGGCCGCCGTGCTGGACTCCGTGCTGCCGCGGGTGCGCGAGCTCGTCGCGACGGGGATGCTGCGGCTGCCCTGAGCGCGAGGTGCGCCCCCTCGGGTCAGAACAGGGTCGCGGGGGCGTCCTCGGTGTCGACGGCGGGGGTCACGGCGGGGGAGGCTCCCGGCCAGCCCGGACCGGCGTCGACGGCCGTGCGGCGCTGGTAGGCCGTCGCGGCCGCGCGGGCGCGCACGTCCGCGGCCTCGTTCATCCGGTGGTTGGCGTGCCCCTTCACCCACTCGAAGGTGACGGCGCGGCCCTGCAGCTCCTCGTCGAGCGCCTTGATGATCTCGACGTTCATCACCGGCTTGCCGTCGGCCTTCCGCCAGCCCTTCCGCTTCCAGCCCGGCAGCCACTCGGTGCAGGCCTTGATGGCGTACTGGCTGTCGCAGAGGATGTGCACGGGCTCGCTCTCCTGCGCGGTGGCGCGGAGCAGCTCGAGGACCGCGGTGAGCTCGCCGATGTTGTTGGTGCCGTGCGACCAGCCGCCGGCCGCCCAGCGCTCGTCGTCGACGTACCAGGCCCAGCCCGCGGGGCCGGGGTTGCCCAGCGCTGATCCGTCTGCGGCGGCGATGATGCTCACGTGCGGTCCTCCTCGAAGTCGGCGCGCCCTCGCGAGCGCCCTTCGAGGGTAGTCGCCCGCGCCGACGTCGGTCGCCGGGCGCAACCCGGTACCCGGTGTCGGGGGCCGCTGGCAGGGTGGAGGGATGACCAGCATCCCCACCCTCACTCTCAACGACGGCACGAGCATCCCGCAGCTCGGGTTCGGCGTCTTCCAGGTCGACCCCGCCGAGACGGAGCGCATCGTCTCCGAGGCGCTCGAGGCCGGCTACCGGCACATCGACACCGCCGCGATCTACGGCAACGAGGAGGGCGTCGGGCGGGCGCTCGCCTCCTCCGGGATCGCGCGCGACGAGCTGTACGTGACCACGAAGCTGTGGAACGACGACCAGGGCCGCGACACGGCGGCCGGGGCGCTCGACGCCAGCCTCGAGAAGCTCGGCCTCGACGCCGTCGACCTCTACCTCATCCACTGGCCGAAGCCGAAGCAGGACCGCTACGTCGAGAGCTGGGAGGCGATGCAGGAGCTGCAGGCCGCCGGACGCACCCGCTCGATCGGCGTCTCGAACTTCCTCGTGCCGCACCTGGAGCGACTGCTCGCCGCGACCGAGGTCGTCCCCGCCGTCAACCAGATCGAGCTGCACCCGTACCACCAGCAGCCCACGGTCACCGCGTTCGGTGCGCAGCACGGCGTCGCGACGGAGGCCTGGGGCCCGCTCGGGCAGAACAAGTACCCGCTGCTCGAGCTGCCGGTGATCACCGGCGCGGCTGAGGCGCACGGAGTGACGCCGGCGCAGGTCGTGCTGCGCTGGCACCTCGACCGCGGCCACATCGTCTTCCCGAAGTCGTCGACGAAGGCCCGCATCGTGGAGAACATCGACGTCTTCGGCTTCGAGCTCACGTCCGACGAGCGCGACGCGATCACCGCGCTCGAGCGCGCCGGCCGCGTCGGCGGCGACCCGAACGAGGTCTGACGCTAGGGTCTCGATACGCCGCTGGCGCGGCTGCTCGACCAGCATGATTCGACTCACGAGGCGGCCGTTCCATGCTGATCGAGTAGCCCCGGAGGGGCGTATCGAGATCCACATGTTCGGAGTGCGGTGGGTCTCGATACGCCGCTGGCGCGGCTGCTCGACCAGCATGCTCTGCGCCTGCGTTGCGCGGCTCAGCAGGTTCTGCGCCCGCCGTGACGCCCGGCGGAGCAGGAGCGGCATCCCGCTAGGAGGCGCGGTGGGCGATCGTGACGCGGGTCGCGTACGGCATGGCGACGCGGTCGCCGGGCAGTGCGTCGACGACCTCGCCGACGGCCGCGAGGACCGCGGCGCGCTCCTCCTCGGGCATCGCGATGACGTAGCTGCGCGAGGCGAACATGTCGAGCAGCGCCGGACGGTCGAGCTCGTACTTCAAGTCGAACTCGGCGTAGGCGACGCGCTCCAGCGCCGAGCCCAGCGGCGGCTGCACCGTCTCGAAGCGCTCGGCGGCCGAGGAGCCGGCGACCTCGCCGAGGCGCCGCACCCACGGCACCGACTCGTCGCGGATGTTCCAGACCAGCGCGAGCACGCCGCCCGGGACCAGCACCCGCGCGACCTCGGCGCTCGCGCGCTCGGGGTCGACCCAGTGCCAGGACTGCGCCGCGGTGACCAGCTCGACGGACGCGTCCGGCAGCGGGATCGCCTCGGCGGTCCCCGCCAGCGCCCGCACCGACGGCAGCTGTGCGGTCAGCCGCCCCAGCATCGCCGCGTCCGGCTCCACGGCGGTCACGTCGAGACCGCGCGCCACCAGAGACGCGGTGAACTTCCCGGTACCTGCCCCGAGGTCCGCGACGCGTACCCGGTCGGAGGCGTTCGCCCCGGCCGCCCGCGCGCGCTCGGGCACGAAGGCACCGGCCACGCGGGCGGGCGCGTGCCCGATGAGCCAGTCCACCGCGTCGTCGGGGTAGCCCGGGCGCCCGCGGTCGTAGGCGTCGACGGCCGAGCCGAAGGAGCGGCCGAGCTCGGCGGGAGAGGCGGAGGGTGTCGCGTCGGAGGGCGTCATGCTCCCGACGCTACGCCCCGGCGACTCGCCCCGGAGCTACGCGTCCGGAGCCGTCGCCCCCAGGGTCCGCGCGAGGACGTCCACCGCGTAGCCGTAGCCCGCGATGCCGGCGCCGACGATCACGGCGACCGCGATGTCCGACAGGTAGGAGTGCCGCCGGAACTCCTCGCGCCGATGCACATTGCTCACGTGCACCTCCACCAGCGGCAGCTCGGTGGCGAGGACGGCGTCGCGGATCGCGATCGAGGTGTGGGTGTAGGCGCCGACGTTGAGCAGCAGGCCGGCGGCCGTGCCGCGCGCCTCGTGAAGGCGGTCGATGATCGCGCCCTCCGAGTTGCTCTGGAAGAACTCGATCTCGAGGCCGAGCCGCTCCGCCGCGCGGGTGGCGAGCGCCTCCGCATCCGCGAGCGTGTCGGAGCCGTAGACCGCGGGCTCGCGGGTGCCGAGGAGGTTCAGGTTCGGGCCGTTCACGACGAGGATCTTCACGCTCCGACCCTAGCGACCCGGGAGTGCCGACCGGTCAGGCGAGCGTCGCCGCGATGCCGACCGGCAGCGCCGGCAGCTCGGCACGCAGCCGGATCAGCTCCCGCGCGTGCTCGTCCAGGCGGCGGTCCTCGTCGCTCCGCGGCTCGAGCGCCGGCACAGCCTCGGCCGCCCCGTCGTCGCCGCGCACCACGAACACGCTCATGCACTGCGTCGTCAGCTCGAGCTCGCCGGTCCGCGGGTCGCCCGAGCGCACGTGGATCGCGAGGTGCATCGAGCGCGGCCCGGTGTGGATCAGCCGCGCCTCCACCTCGACGAGGTGCCCGATCCGCACCGGCCGGTAGAAGTGGATGCCGCCGGAGTAGACGGCGACCGCGTCGCGGCCGCTCCAGCCCTGCGCGACGGCGTTCGCGGCCTCGTCGATCCAGCGCATCACGATGCCGCCGTGCGCGTTGCCGCCCCAGTTGACGTCTCCGGGCGCCGCGAGGAAGCGGAAGACGATCCGCGGGCCGGTGCCCGCCTCCGTGTACTCCTGCGCGCGCATCACCTCGTGCAGCGCGCGCCGGCCGTCGATGCGGGCGGCGGCGCCCTCGGCCAGGGCGAGGTCCTCGATCGTGCGGGGGCTCCACTCCGGCACCGGGCGCGGGCGCTTCTCCTCGTCGACGGCGACGAAGATCAGGAGGCAGTGCGTCGCCTCCTCGTAGCGCCCGGTGCGCGGGTCGGCCTGGGCGACGCGCACCAGCACGTGCATGCTCGTGCGGCCGGTGTGGATGACCTGCGCGGTCGCCTCGATCAGGTTGCCGACGGCGATCGGCCGGGTGAAGTGCACGTTGCCGACGTAGGCGGTGACGCAGTAGCCGCCGCTCCAGCCGACGGCGCAGGCGTAGCCGGCCTTGTCGATCCACTCGAGCACGCGGCCTGCCTGGGCGCTCCGGCCGTCGGCGGTCGCGTCCTGCGGCGCGGCGAGGAAGCGGAGGGTGATGCGGTCGTCCATGGTGCCCGTCTGGTCGTGCGGTGGGTGGGGGATCTCCACATGCTGGTCGAGTAGCCGCGTCAGCGGTCCTCACATGCTGGTCGAGTAGCCGCGGCAGCGGCGTATCGAGACCCACGTGCTCGGCGGTGGTGGATCTCGATACGCCCCTGCGGGGCTACTCGATCAGCATGAGGCCTGCCCTCCGGGCGGGGCTGCTCGATCAGCAGAGCGGGAGTGGACCCGCGGAGGGGGATGCGAAGAAGGGGATGGTTCCCCTCCGCGGGCCACAGGGGCGCCGGCGCGCGGCCGGCGGGATCCGGGTTCAGGCCGCGTGGGCGGCCGGCAGCTCCTCGGCGAGCAGCCGGAGCCGCAGCGCCCGCAGCTCGGCGGTCAGCTCGGGCGGCAGGCGGTCGCCGAAGCGGGCGAAGAACGCCTCCGTCAGGGCGCACTCGTCGAGCCACGCCTCCACCGGGACGGAGAACAGCTCCTCCTTCGCGGCGGCCGAGAGGTTCAGCCCGTGCGTGTCGATCGACAGCGGCAGGTCGCCGATCGCGCTGGGCCGCGACTCCGCGAGCCCCTCGATCCGCCGGACGAGCCACTGCAGGACTCGGGCGTTGTCGCCGAAGCCGGGCCAGAGGAAGGAGCCGTCGGCGCCCTTGCGGAACCAGTTGACCTGGAAGATCGCGGGCGCCTTCTCGCCGAGGTCCGCGCCGACCGCGAGCCAGTGCGCGAAGTAGTCGGCCATGTTGTAGCCGCAGAAGGGCAGCATCGCGAACGGGTCGCGCCGCAGCTCGCCGACCGTCCCCTCCGCCGCGGCCGTCTTCTCGGAGGCGATGGTCGCACCCAGGAACACGCCGTGCTGCCAGGAGGTCGCCTGGGTCACCAGCGGCACGTTGCTCGCCCGGCGCCCGCCGAAGACGATCGCGTCCAGCGGCACGCCCTCGAAGGCGTCCCACTCGGCCGAGAGAGTCGGGCACTGCTGGGCCGGTGCCGTGAAGCGCGCATTGGGATGCGCGGCCGGGGTCCCGGAGGCGGGCGTCCACGGCTCGCCCCGCCAGTCGGTGAGGTGCTCGGGCACCTCGTCGGTGAGGCCCTCCCACCAGACGTCGCCGTCCTCGCGGAGTGCGACGTTGGTGAAGATCGTGTTGCCCCAGAGGGTGTGCACGGCGTTCGGATTGCTGCTCTGCCCGGTGCCGGGTGCGACGCCGAAGAACCCGGTCTCGGGGTTCATCGCCCAGAGGCGGCCGTCCTCGCCCTTCTTCATCCAGGTGATGTCGTCGCCGAGCGTCTCCACGCGCCAGCCGGGGATCGTCGGCTGCAGCATCGCCAGGTTCGTCTTGCCGCAGGCACTCGGGAAGGCGGCGGCGACGTGGTAGCTGCGACCCTCGGGCGAGACGATCCGGATCAGGAGCATGTGCTCCGCGAGCCAGCCCTCCTCGCGGCCCATCGCGGAGGCGATCCGCAGGGCGAAGCACTTCTTGGCCAGCAGGGCGTTGCCGCCGTAACCGGAGCCGAACGACCAGATCTCGCGCGTCTCGGGGAACTGGGTGATGTACTTCGTCGCGTTGCACGGCCAGGCGACGTCGTCGCGGGTCGTGCCGTCGGCGTCGCGGAGCGGGAAGCCCACCGAGTGCACGCCGCGGACGAAGGCGGTCTCCTCGCTGAAGGCGGCGAGCGGCTCGGCGCCGACGCGGGCCATGATCCGCATGTTGAGCACCGCGTAGGCGGAGTCGGTCAGCTGCACGCCGAGCTGCGAGAGCGGGCCGCCGACCGGGCCCATCGAGAACGGGACGACGTACATCGTCCGGCCGCGCATCGAGCCGGCGAAGTAGGGGGCGAGCTCGGCCTTCATCGCGGAGGGCTCGCGCCAGTTGTTCGTGGGGCCGGCGTCGGCCTCGTCCGTGGTGCAGAGGAACGTGCGGTCCTCGACGCGGGCGACGTCGTCGGGGTCGGTGCGGGCGAGGAACGAGCCGGGCCGCCACTCCGGGTTCAGGGCGATCAGCTTCCCCTCCTCGACCATCCGGGCGGTGAGGCGGTACCACTCGGCAGGGGAGCCGTCGCACCACTCGATCGCGTCGGGCTGGAGGATCGCGGCCGTCTCGCGCACCCAGCGGCGCAGGGCCAGCGGGGCGGGCGGCACGACCGGTGCGGCGACCGGGGTCGGCGCGGTCATGGTGGTCGTCTCGAGGAGGAGGGTGTTGCTGTAGATGCTCATGCTGGCTCCGCTTTCAGTGCAGTCGTCGTCGACGGGGTGGGGAGTCGGTCCTCGTGGCGGTCGTGATCCGACGGTGCGAGGGGCGCTCTCTGGCGCCTGAAGCCAGGATGGAGGAGGATCGAGGGGTATTTGCGAAGCCTTGACCGTCAAGAATCACGGTTTTTGCGCCTCCGTCACAACCGATCGCTGGAGCTCGCCGTGACCGACACCACCGACCCCGCCACCGTCCCCACCGCCGGGACCGATGCCGCCCTGCTCGGGCAGCGCATCCGGCACTTCCGCACCCGCCGCGGGCTGACCCTCGGGCAGCTCGCCGAGCGCGTGGGTGTCTCGGGCAGCCAGCTCTCTCTGATCGAGACCGGACGCCGGGAGCCGCGGCTCTCGCTGATGCAGTCGCTCGCCACCGCGCTCGGCATCGAGCTCGCCGCGCTGCTCTCGGACGAGCCGCCGAGCGAGCGCGCCGCCCTCGAGATCGAGCTGGCGCGGGTGCAGAAGGGGTCGCTCTACCGTTCGCTCGGGCTGCCGGAGTTCAAGGTCAACAAGAGCCTGAGCACTCCCGTCCTCGAGGCGTTCCTCGGCGTCTACCGCGAGCTGGCGCGCCGCAAGAGCGAGGCCAACGCGACACCGGAGGAGGCGCGGCGCGCCAATACCGCCCAGCGGCTGCAGCTGCGCGAGCGCAACGCGTACCTGCCCGAGATCGAGGCGGTCGCCGGCGAGATGCTCCGCACGGTCGGGCACCGCGGGGGCGCGCTGACCCACAGCTCGGTCTCGAAGATGGCGCGGCACCTCGGCTTCGAGATCATCCACGTCGGCGATCTGCCGCACTCGGCCCGCTCGGTGATCGACCTCGCGAACGGACGGATCTACCTGCCGCCCGCCTCGATCCCCGGTGGCCACGGGCTCCGGGCGCTCGCGCTGCAGGCGATGGCGCACCGGCTGCTCGGCCACGAGCGCCCGGTCACCTACGCCGACTTCCTCCGGCAGCGGCTCGAGATCAACTACTTCGCAGCGGCCTGCCTGATGCCGCTGGAGCCCGCCGTGGCGTTCCTGGAGGAGGCGAAGCGCGATCGGGACATCTCCGTCGAGGACTTCCGCGACGGCTTCGGCGTCACGCATGAGGCGGCGGCGCTGCGCTTCACCAACCTGCTGACCTCGCACCTCGACATCCGGATGCACTTCCTCCGCGTGCTCGGTGACGGCTCGATCCAGAAGGCCTACGAGAACGACGGCCTGCCGCTGCCGACCGACGTGACCGGTGCGGTGGAGGGGCAGACCGTCTGCCGCTACTGGTCGGCGCGCTCCGCCTTCAGCCGCACCAACCGGACGACGGAGTACTACCAGTACGTGGACACGCCGGCCGGCACCTTCTGGTCGGCCTCGCAGACCGGCACCACCGCCACGGAGGAGTTCTCGATCACGGTCGGCGTCCCCTTCGCCGAGGCGCGCTTCTTCCGCGGCCGCGACACCGACCGCCGCGAGCAGTCGCGCTGCCCCGACGAGTCCTGCTGCCGCCGCGCCCCCGCCGAGCTCGCCCAGCGCTGGGACGGCAACGCCTGGCCGAGCGCCCGCCTGCATGCGCACGTCCTCGCCCCGCTGCCCTCCGGCACCTTCCCCGGCATCGACGACGCCGAGGTCTACGCCTTCCTCGACACCCACGCCCGCGAGTCCTGACCCTCCTCCCCAGCCCTGCCGCCCTCCGCGAGATGCCACTTATGAGGTGATTCCTCGGCGTGTCGTGCTCATAAGTGGCATCTCGCGGGAGGGGGCTGTGGAGAACGCGCGCGGGGGAGCGCGGGGTGCGGCAGGGTCCTCGCATGCAGGACGACACAGAGACCCGGATCGTGAACGCGTCGACGAGCGAGCTCGCGCGGCACCGGCTTGTGGCGGAGTACCCGGTCGCCGTGTTCCGCGGGGCACGCGCGGCGGTCGCGCCGATGAGCTACGGGGAGAGGATCACCGCGTTCGCCGCAGTGATGCGGCCGGGCGAGTTCTTCTCGCATGTCACCGCCGCTCATCTCCTCCAGCTGCCTGATCGGCGGGCGACGGAGACCACTCCGCTGCACGTCGCGGTCACGCCGCCGATGCGGGCCGCGCGTCGGGTCGGGGTGAAGTCGCACCACCTCTGGGACGAGGCGGTGACCGTCGTCGACGCCGGCTATCCGGCGACGGACCCCGCCTCGACCTTCTGCCATCTCGCCGACTCGCGGTCGCTCGACGAGCTGGTCGTCCTCGGGGATGCTCTCCTGCGGCCCGACGAGGAGCTCGGTCGCCGCGGCCTCCGCGTCGATCTCGAGGTCCTCGCGGCGCGGGCGGCACGGTACCGAGGGCGGGGCGGCCGGCGCGCTCGGGAGGCGGTCAAGTTCGTCCGGGTCGGCTCCGAGTCGCCGAAGGAGACGCTGCTCCGGCTGCTGCTGATCCGCGCGGGGCTGCCCGAGCCGGAGCTCAACGTCGAGCTGTACGACGCGGACGGTGTCTTCGTCGCGCGGGTGGATCTGCTCTATCGAAATCAGTGGGTCGTCGTCGAGTACGACGGTGATCAGCACCGGACGGACACGCGGCAATACGAGCGGGACATCGCGCGCAGCGAGGCTATCCAGGCGCTCGGTTACCGCCACATCCGCGTGCGCCTCTCCGGCCTCGTCGACCACCCCGAGGCGACGGCCGCCCGCGTCCGCCGCGCCCTCGGCCTCTGACCCCCGCCGCGGCATGCCACTTATGACGCGATTCTGCGGCGTGTCGTGCTCAAAAGTGGCATCTCGCGGGAGGCGCCGGGGGTCAGCCGGAGATCAGGGCGCGGGCCGTGCCCTCGTCGAGGATGAGGTCGGTGAGGAGGCCGGCGGCGAGGGCGCCGCGCAGGCCCGGGAGCTTCGAGGCGCCCGAGACGACGCATATGCGGCGGGAGGCGCGGCGCACGGTGGAGAGGTCCGGGCCGCTTGCACGTTCGTTCATGGGGATGTCGTCCCAAGTGCCGTCGGCCCGGTAGAACACGGTGGCGACGTCGCCGACCACGCCGGACGCACTGAGCGAGGTGAAGTCGCTCGGCTCCAGGTAGCCGCCGATGTAGACCTTCGAGGGCACCGCCGCGAACGGCGAGCCGAGGCCGAAGAGCGCGACGTCCATCCGCTGCTGCAGCTCCAGCACCCGCTTGGTCGAGCGCTCGCGCCAGACCGCCTTCTTGGTCATCGGGTCGTCGAAGAACGCCGGCACCGGGAACTGCTGCACCTTCGCGGCGTACGCGTCGCCGAAGCGCCGCAGGATCTCGCTGGAGTAGTTGATGCCGGTGGTCTCGGTGTTGCCCGCGCCGTTGAGCTGCACGATCTGGGTGTTGTGCGTCTCCTTGGCGATCAGGTGCCGGCTCATCGCGCTCATCGTCGAGCCCCAGGCGATGCCGACGATCATGTTCGAGTCGATGAACGGCCCGAGGATCCGCGCGGCCGACAGCGCGACGCGCTCGAGCCGGTCGATCTCGCTGGTGTGGTCCGGCACCGGGACGATGTGCGCCGTGATGTCGAAGTGCGCGCGCACCTCCGCCGACAGGGCGCTCGCCCGGTCGAGGGGGGAGCGGATCTGGATGTCCACCAGTCCCGTCGCGCGGGCGTGCGAGAGCAGCCGCGACACCGAGGAGCGCGAGGTGTGCAGCTCGTGCGCGATGGCGTCCATCGTCAGGTCCTGCATGTAGTACAGCTGCGCGGCCCGGAGCGCGTCGCGCGTCTTGTCCGGGTGGGTCGCGTGCGTCGTCTCGTCCAGCTCGACGACCGGTCGGACAGGGGTCATTGCCACTCCTTGCACGTATTTCCACCCGTCTTGACCGGATGTGTTGTCGGGTCAAGGATGGCTGTATTCCCTCGCGATATCAACCGTCCATCTGGGGCGGCCACACTCGCACGAGGCATTCGACGCAACACCTACGACACGAAGGCGAGTACGAAGTGGCACAGTCTGTCGGAACTCCCGGAAGCTCCTCTCTCCGCGAGAGCGTCTCCGCACTGCGGGACACCCCCCGCGCGACCGTCCTCGTGATCGGCGGTGGCATCAACGGCATCGGGACGTTCCGCGAGCTCGCGCTCAACGGCGTCGACGTCGCCCTCGTCGAGCGCGGCGACTACGTCTCGGGCGCGTCCAGCGCCTCGAGCCACATGATCCACGGCGGCATCCGCTACCTCGAGAACGGCGAGTTCCGCCTCGTCAACGAGGGCGTGCACGAGCGCAACGGCCTGCTCAAGATCGCTCCGCATTACGTGAAGCCGCTGCAGACCACGATCCCGATCTACTCGACGTTCTCGGGCATCCTGGCCGCGCCGCTGCGCTTCCTCACTCACAAGTCCGGCAAGCCCCAGGAGCGCGGCGCGCTGCTGATCAAGGTCGGCCTGACCCTGTACGACTTCTTCTCCCGCGACGGCGGCGTCGTCCCGCGCCACCAGTTCCACGGCCGCAAGCGCTCGCTGAACGAGCTGCCCAAGCTCGACCCGAAGATCAAGTACACCGCCACCTACTTCGACGCCTCCGTGCACGAGCCCGAGCGCCTGGCGCTCGACGTGCTGCGCGACGCGCTTGTCGGCGGCACGAAGGCCCGCGCGGCCAACTACGTCGAGGCCGTCGGCACCTCCGAGGGCGGCGTGCTGCTGCGCGACCGCGAGAGCGGCGAGGAGTTCGCCTTCCAGGCCGACGTCGTCGTCAACGTCTCCGGACCGTGGACCGACTTCACCAACACGGCGCTCGGCACGACCACGAAGTTCATGGGCGGCACCAAGGGCTCGCACATCGTGCTCGACAACCCCGAGCTGGTCGAGGCCTGCGAGGGCCGCGAGATGTTCTTCGAGCACAGCGACGGCCGCATCGTGCTGATCTACCCGCTCAAGGGCCGGGTCATGGTCGGCACCACCGACATCGAGGCCGACCCCAACGAGCCGGCCGTCTGCACCGAGGAGGAGATCGACTACTTCTTCGACCTGGTGAACCACGTGTTCCCCTCCATCCCGGTCACCCGCGAGCAGATCGTCTTCAAGTTCTCCGGCATCCGCCCGCTGCCCCGTCACGACGACGAGACCCCCGGCTTCGTCTCCCGCGACTACCGCATCGAGCCCTCGACCCTCCCCGGCGGGAAGACCCCCGTGCTGAGCCTGGTCGGCGGCAAGTGGACGACGTTCCGCGCCCTGTCCGAGCACCTCTCGAACGAGGTCTTCAAGCGGATCGGCGTCACCCGCCGCGTCTCCACCGTGAAGACCGCGATCGGCGGCGGCAAGGGCTTCCCGCGCACGGACGCCTCGCGCGCCCAGTGGATCAGCCAGCACCGCTCCGGCCTGTCCTCGGCCCGCACCGGCCAGCTGCTCGAGCGCTACGGCACCCGGGCGGAAGAGGTCATCGAGGCCCTGGCCGACGGTCACGACGAGGCGCTCGACTTCGACAAGGACTTCACCACCGGTGAGATCCGCTACCTCGCCCAGCGCGAGAGCGTCGTGCACCTGATCGACCTGGTCATGCGCCGCACCAACCACGCCTTCACCGGCGGCCTGAGCCGCGAGCTGCTCGAGGAGCTCGCCCAGCACACCGGCGAGGTCCTCGGCTGGGACGAGGCGGAGCGCGCCCAGGAGGTCGACGCGACGATCGAGCACCTGAAGAAGTACAACGGCGTCGATGTCGGCGGCACCTCGGTGCAGGCGCCGACGGCGGTCGCGGCCTCCTAGCGGGGCGACTGGCGCGGATCGACGGGAGTCCCGGTTCGAGGAGTGATCTCGAGCCGGGACTTCCGTCGTCACAACGCACAAACGTGCACGCGGCGTTCCTTGTCCCCGGTACGGGGCGCCGATAACTTCACACTCGTCGGGCATCGATGCCCGGCGCGGACGCGCTCGCGCGTTCCGACCGATGAAAAGGAAATGGTCAACGTGGACAATCTCGGAGTGGTGTTCCTCGCGGAAGTCGTGGGAACAGCGATGCTCGTGCTCCTCGGCTGCGGCGTGGTCGCCAACGTCGCGCTCGTGAAGAGCAAGGGCCTCAACGGCGGAACTCTGATGGTCAACATCGGCTGGGGCTTCGCCGTCTTCGCCGGTGTGATCGTCTCCTACAACTCGGGTGCGCACCTCAACCCGGCCGTCACGCTCGGCCTCGTGGCCAGCGGAGCGACGGAGTTCGGCTCGGGCGTCCCGGTCAACATCGTCTCGATCCTGATGTACATCCTCGCCCAGATGATCGGTGCGATCCTCGGCGCCGTCTTCTGCTGGCTCGCCTACAAGCAGCACTTCGACCAGGAGCCCGACCCGGCCAACAAGCTCGGCGTCTTCTCCACGGGTCCTGCGATCCGCAGCTACGGCTGGAACTTCGTCACCGAGGTCATCGGCACCTTCGTCCTCGTCTTCGTCGTCATCGGCTTCGGCGGCGGACGCCAGGGCGACGGCGGACTCGCGGCGCTGGGCGCCCTGCCCGTCGCCATCCTGGTGATCGCGATCGGCGCCTCCCTCGGCGGCCCGACCGGCTACGCCATCAACCCGGCCCGTGACCTCGGCCCCCGCATCGCCCACGCGCTGCTGCCGATCAAGGGCAAGGGCTCGAGCGACTGGAGCTACGCCTGGGTACCCGTCGCGGGCCCGATCGTCGGCGGTGTGCTCGCCGGCCTGCTGTCGACCGCGCTGCTGCCGATCCTCTGAGCGTCGACCCTCCGAACTCTGCGACACACGAGTCGCACTCCACTTCACCCGTTACGAAGGAGTAATCATTCATGGCTGACTACGTCATCGCTATCGACCAGGGGACCACGTCGTCCCGCGCGATCATCTTCGACAAGAAGGGCTCGATCGTCTCGACCGGGCAGAAGGAGCACGAGCAGATCTTCCCGCGCGCGGGCTGGGTCGAGCACGACCCGATCGAGATCTGGAACAACGTCCGCGAGGTCATCGGCCAGGCGCTCTCCCGCGCCGACCTGACCCGCCACGACATCGCCTCCGTCGGCATCACCAACCAGCGCGAGACCGCGGTGGTCTGGGACAAGACCACCGGCAAGCCCGTCTACAACGCCATCGTCTGGCAGGACACCCGCACGCAGTCGATCGTCGACCGGCTCGCCGGCGACGAGGGCGCGGACCGCTTCAAGTCGATCGTCGGGCTCCCGCTCGCGACCTACTTCTCCGGCACCAAGATCGTCTGGATCCTCGAGAACGTCGAGGGCGCCCGCGAGAAGGCGGAGGCCGGCGACCTGATCTTCGGCACCACCGACACCTGGGTCCTCTGGAACCTCACCGGCGGAGTCGACGGCGGCGTGCACAAGACCGACGTCACCAACGCCTCGCGCACCCTCTTCCTCGACCTCGAGACGCTCGAGTGGCGCGACGACATCCTCGAGGCCTTCGGCGTGCCGAAGTCGATGCTCCCCGAGGTGTGCTCGTCCTCCGAGGTCTACGGGCAGGTCGAGTCCTCCTCGCTGCTGCGCGAGGTCCCGATCGCCGGCATCCTGGGCGACCAGCAGGCCGCGACCTTCGGCCAGGCGGCGTTCGATCCGGGCGAGGCGAAGAACACCTACGGCACCGGCAACTTCCTGATCTTCAACACCGGCACCGAGATCGTGCACTCCAAGAACGGGCTGCTCACGACGATCGGCTACAAGCTCGGCGACGGCGAGGTGCACTACGCGCTCGAGGGCTCGATCGCGGTCTCCGGCTCGCTGATCCAGTGGCTGCGCGACAACCTGGGCCTCATCGGCTCGGCCCCCGAGGTCGAGGCGCTGGCCGCGACGGTCGAGGACAACGGCGGCGCGTACTTCGTGCCCGCGTTCTCCGGCCTCTTCGCGCCGTACTGGCGAGCGGACGCGCGCGGTGCGCTCGTCGGCCTCACCCGCTACGTCAACAAGGGCCACATCGCCCGCGCGGCGCTCGAGGCGACGGCGTTCCAGACCCGCGAGGTCCTGGACGCGGTCAACGCCGACTCCGGCGTCCCGCTGCAGGAGCTCAAGGTCGACGGCGGCATGATCGCCAACAACCTGCTGATGCAGTTCCAGGCCGACATCCTCGGCGTGCCGGTCGTCCGGCCCGTCGTCGCCGAGACCACCGCGCTCGGCGCCGCGTACGCCGCGGGCCTCGCGGTCGGCTTCTGGGAGAACCTGGACGACCTGCGCCAGAACTGGCAGGAGGACTCGCGCTGGACCCCGCAGATGGACCAGGACGAGGCCGCGCGCCAGTACCGCCTCTGGAAGAAGGCCGTCACGAAGACCTTCGACTGGGTCGACGAGGACGTGCAGTAGCACCGCACCACTGAACGACGAGGGCCGGCGCACGCGACGTGCGCGGGCCCTCGTGCGTGGATCCACGGGGAAGAGACGCCCGCAGACATGCTGGTCGAGTAGCGCGCAGCGCGTGTCGAGACCCGCCCCCGGCGGAGCTCCGTCAGAGCAGCGGGCGGCGACGCCCCGTCGCGACCGCGACGAGCGCGAGTGCCAGCAGCCAGGCCGGGCCCGCCAGCACGGCCGCGACCGTGGGCGGCGCGGACGCCGACAGCGCAGCGAGGGGCGTGACGTCCTCGAGGGCGGTGCCACTCGTGAAGGTCACAACGCTGAGTGGCGCCAGGGCCGCGAAGAGCACGAAGAGCGGTGCTCGGACGATCGTGCCGACCAGCGCGCCCCAGATCGCACCTCCGATCCCGGTCATGGGAACGAGGGTCACGACGCCGAGGTCCGGAGTGACCCTTCCCGCCGAGACGACCGCGACGCCGGCGACTCCGATCGCGACCGCCGCCGTCGCGAGCACCGCACCGGCACCGGCCGCCACCAGGAATCGTGCCGCGAGCGCCGGCCGGAGCCCCGACGAGAGCACGTCGCGTGCGAGGATCCCCTTCTCGAAGGCGCTCGCCGTCCGCAGTGCTCCGAAGGCCGCCGCCCCGACGACGCCGCCCTGCAGCAGCGCCGCCGAGATCGCGTGCTCGAGCGAGGCCGCTTCTCCGGGCGGGAGCGCGCCGAGATCGACCTGCGTCACGGCGAGGAGGAGGGGGAGCACGGGCAGCAGTCCGAAGACCAGTCCCCAGAGCGGTGTCCGGCTCGCGACCACGCGTCGGAACTCCGCGGCGACGGCGCGGGTGAGCGGCCCCTCCGCGGCCGCGTCCGTCACCGCGCCCGCCGCTGCTCGAGGATCCGCGCGCCGCCGACCGCCAGGAGCGCCCAGACGGCCAGGACGGCCAGGGCGAGCGGCGCGGGGAGCATGCCCTCGACCGGCGCACCGGTCGCTCCCGCGACGGCTCCGATCGGGAGCAGTCGCCCGACGTCACGGGCGACGGTGAGCAGCGGCGCGGCGAGGGCGGCGGGGAGGACCAGGACGATCGGGATGCAGGCGTAGTAGTTCCGCACCGCGTAGCCGATGCCGACGCCCAGCACGCCGCTCACGGCACAGGAGAGGACGACGCCGACCGAGGCGGACAGCAGAGTGATGTCCGGCGTCAGGCGGCGGCCGGCCGTCGCCAGGACCACCGCGGTGATCGGCCACCAGCCCACGACCGCCACCACCCCGAAGACCGCGCCCGAGACAGCGCCGGCCAGCGCCTTCGCCGACAGGATCGCGTCCCGGCTGCCGAGCAGCAGCGTCCGGTCGAGCGAGTGGTAGTACGTCTCCCGGGTGTAGGCGTAGGACCCGTAGAAGCACGCGCCCAGGGCGGCGCAGGCCGCGAAGCCGAAGACGAAGCGGCTCGCCGGAGCGTCGTCGAGGCCGGTGAGCCGATCCGTCGTATCGGGCATGTTCAGGGCGAAGACGGGGATCAGGATCGCGTACGCGAGGAGGACCGGGAACGACGAGCCGCTGCGGGAGCGCAGGATCTCGGCCCGCGCGAGCGCGCCGGCCCCGCTCATCGGCCGGCCTCGCCGTCGACGAGGTCGAAGTAGCCGTCCTCGAGACTCCGCCCGCCCGAGCGGGTGAGGTCCTCGAGCGGGCCGTGGAAGAGCATCCGGCGCCGCAGGACGACCACCTCGTCGACGGTGTGCTCGAGCTCGGCGAGCTGGTGGCTGGAGACGAGGACCGTCCGTCCGCGCTCGGCCTCGGCGCGGATCAGGCGCCGCAGCCACCGGATCCCCTCGGGGTCGAGCCCGTTCGCCGGTTCGTCGAGGACGAGGATCTCCGGATCTCCGGCGAGGGCGGTGGCCAGGCCGAGGCGCTGGCGCATCCCGGTCGAGTAGCCGCGGACCGGCCGACGCGCCGCCTCGGCGAGGCCGACCGTCTCCAGCAGCTCGTCGACGCGGGAGAGCGGTGCGCCGACCGCGCGGCCGACGATCGCGAGGTGCCGACGGCCGGTGATGCCGTTCTCGAAGCCGAGGCCGTCGAGGTGCACGCCGACGACCCGGGCGGGAGCGCGCAGCTCCGCGAATCGGTGGCCGCCGATCCGCGCCTCACCGGAATCCGGGCGCAGCAGTCCGACCAGCCCGCGGAGCGCAGTGCTCTTGCCGGCGCCGTTCGGGCCGAGGAGCCCGACGACCGTCCCCTGCCGCACGGAGAAGCTGAGGTCGTCCACGACGCGGCGGCCGCGGAAGGTCTTGGTGAAGTGCTGGAAGTCGAGCGCAGAGCTCATGGGCGGACCTTTCGAGGGAGGGGGGTCATCGTCGTCGAGCGGTCGTCCCGCCGGCGCCGAGCGGTCGCGCGGTCAGGTCGTCGAGGAGCCGGTGCACGGGGTCGACCAGCGTCGGGTAGTCGCCGGAGACCGATCGCGCGAGCACCTTCGCGGCGGCGAAGGCGAGCGCGGGCCGGGCGTCGTCCGAGTGCAGCCGCTCGCCGAGCACCTCGACGAGCGAGCGCCGGGCGTCGGGAGCGGCGAGGGTGTGCACGTAGAGGGTCGCGACGTCGAGGTGCTCGGGGCCGCGCCCCCAGGCCTCCCAGTCGGCGAGGCCGAGCGGTGCGACGAGCAGGTTGCCGGGGTGCAGGTCGCCGTGCGCCGTCGTCCAGCACGGGGTGCCGCGCGGGAACCGGTCGCCGAAGAAGCTGTGCAGCAGCCGGTCCACGGTGGCGGGGACGGTCGACTCCCGCTGCGTCCACACGGCGCCGAGCGCGTCGAGGATGCGGCCGAGCTCGACCCAGACCGCCGGATCGACCTCGGTCTCCGGCGCGAGTTCCGCCGTCGGGGACAGGGCACGACCGGGCAGGCGGGTCATCAGCTCAGCGCGGAGCCGGAACCCCTCGACGGAGGGCGGGTCCCACTCCTCGACGGCGAGCACGACCGGCTTGGGCAGGGCCGGGAGCACGGCGCTCTCCGCCGTGCCGGTCCACCACGTCCCCTGGGCGAGCGCGGAGGGGGAGCTGACGAGGCGGAGCCAGAGCCGCTCGCGGTCGCGCCGGACGGGACCGGAGAGGGTCCTGCCTCGCCAGCCGAGGATCGTGTCACCGTCCCTCGCGGCGGCGAGCACGCGGAGGGCGTACTCGAAGGCGCTCTCGAGCACACTCCCGCCGGTCACCGGCCGACCCCCAGGCGGCGGAGTGCGTCCCCGGCGACGAGATCGAGCACCGCGCCGCCGATCGTGCCGACGCCGAGGGAGACCGAGGCGCCCCCCACCGGGGGAGTGCTCGCGGAGTCGGGCAGGGCGAGGGGATAGCCCACGGCCGGTACGTCGTCGAGCCCGGTGAGGGGCGCGAGCGCCGCGATCGGGGCGAGCAGCGACTCCGCAGGCCCGCTGACGACGGCCGTCGACCGCGGGGACCGCACCGCGATCCCGTTGCTGGTCAGCCGCACCGGGGTGCCCGGCACGATCCTCGGGTCGGCCGAAGTCCGCACGAGGAAGGCCTCGCCGTTGCGGACGACGTAGCCGCCCTCGATGCGCTCCTCGAGGGGGAGGGCTGCGACGCCGGCGAGAGCGGCGGCGAGGACGGCGGACGCGACGGCGACCCGGAGCGCTCCGACTCGCGCTTCTCTCGCGGCTCGCGCGAACCGGACGAGGGAGACGACGAGTGCGCCGAGGAGCGCTGCGGCGAACACGAGCGCGATGACCGCGCCCGGCTCGGTGAGGATCAGGACGGGGACGCTGCGGACGTACGCCCAGCCGATCAGGAGCAGGGCGAAGCCGCGGCAGCCGACCCCGAACAGGACGAGCCAGGGGGAGGTACGTGGTGCGGTGCCGCCCAGCAGGCGCAGAGCGCTGTCGCCGACGGCTCGGATCGCGGCTCTGCGCAGGAACGGCCGGTCGAGGACCGCGACCAGGGCCAGGTAGCCGTCGAGGTGCACCAGGGGGATGAGGTTGGTGACCGCGCTGAGTGCGGCCGCGACGACGAAGCACGCGAGGGCGGACCGCCCCGTCGGCGCCCACAGCAGGGCGGTGGCGGCGCTCGCCGCGAGGACGAGGTGCACCGCCGGGCCGGCCAGCGCGACCGCCGCGCGGGAGCGCCGGTCGCCCAGCCGCCAGCCGTCGGTGACGTCGCAGAAGAACGCGGGCGCGAGGTAGAAGATCATCAGCCCGGCCCGGCGGGGTCGTCCGCCGAAGGCGGCGAGGGACACTGCATGACCGGCCTCATGGACCGCTCCCGCGAGCAGGAATGCGACCGAGACCGCGAGGAGCGAGGGCAGGGGCAGTGGCTCGCTGAGGACGGCGGCGATCTCCGCCGAGTGCGCGATCGCGCTCGCGGTACCCAGGAGCAGCACCGCGACGACGGCGGTGACCGCGAGCAGCCGGACCGGTCGGCGGCGCAGGAGCCGCGCGAGCACGAGCGCCGGCCGCGTCGTGTCGAGCAGGGTCAGCTGGAGACTCGCCGGCGGTCGGAACTGCAGCCGATGCGACCGGGGCTCGCGGCGCTCGGAGCCGGCGAGGAGCCCGGCCGTCGCGAACTCGCGGAGCAGGGCGGCCGTCTCCTCGTCCGTCAGGGAGGTGCTCCCGGTGCCCTCCGTCTCGTCCGTCTCGTCCGTCTCGTGCGCGCTCGGGCGCAGCCCGGCGGCGAAGGTCGCCACCGCGGGACCGACCCGTGCGCGCGGGACGCCCCGCACCGAGAGGATCCACGGAGCGCCGGGCGCGATCGGCTCGTCGATCGTCACGGTGTCCGCCAGCCGGGGCGCGGGATCGCTCATGCCCGGACCAGCTGCAGCAGCGTCGAGTCCTCGGTCTCCACCAGCGCGGTCCGCGCGACGAGCCGCAGTCCCGCGCGCTCGGCCTCCACCGCGACCTGGTCGGCGTCGACGACGTTCACCCGCGAGCGGAAGAAGCGTGCCGCCGCACGCCCCTCGGGATCGAGACCGAGCTGCACGACCTCGACGTCCCGGTGGAGACCGTCGGGGGTGACGGCGGACGTCACGACGGCCGCTCCCGGTCCGCCGGACGGCCCGGGCACGGCGCGGATACGCGAGCTGCGGCTGCCGGCGACGTAGGCGTGGTCGGGGCTCGACGCGGTGATCAGGAGGACGCCGTCCGCTCCGAGGTGCTCGCGAGCGGCCCGGAGGAAGGCGTGCCGGCCGGCCCGGTCCAGAAGTGCGATGGACGTGGCGCCGAGGACGACGGCGCCGAAGCGCTCCGGCAGGTGGAAGCAGGTCATGTCGCCGACCAGTGCCCGGGAGCCGTCGGCGATCCTGGCGGCGGGCAGTGCCGCGATCCGCGTCCGGAGGATGTCGATCATCGTCGGCGAGAGATCGAGGCCGACGACGGGGCGGCCGAGGCCCAGGAGGGGCACCGTGAGGCGTCCGCCGCCGCAGGCCAGCTCGAGGATCGGCCCCTCGGTCCGGCGGGCCGCCGCGAGCAGGGGGCTGATCTCGCTGCGGTCCTCCGCGGTGAAGTGCTCGTAGACGACGGAGCCGTCCGGGCCGTAGAGGTCCTCCGGCGCCGCGGGGACGGGGGAGAGGGCGCCGAGGAGGGCGGCGCTCGCCGCGGTGAGCGGCGGCGGGTCCGAGGGGTGCTGCATGGTCGCTCCAGGTCTGAGAGGGGGCGGTCCCGGACGCTCGAGCGTCCGGGACCGCGGGAGGTGCACGGTCGGCTAGGTCGCGAGCAGCACGATGCTGCCGAGCGCGATCACGATCCTCAGACCGGCGTCGGCGGTCCGCCAGCCGTCGGCCGGAGCGACCGCGGGTTCGATCTCCT
Source organism: Rathayibacter sp. PhB186 (assembly GCF_003751825.1). Taxonomy (NCBI): domain Bacteria; kingdom Bacillati; phylum Actinomycetota; class Actinomycetes; order Micrococcales; family Microbacteriaceae; genus Rathayibacter; species Rathayibacter sp. PhB186. Next base: position 1,077,126 of record NZ_RJKO01000001.1, read on the forward strand.
GGAAGAGAACGGGGTTCTCCATTTCTCACCTCCTCGGTGATGAAGTCCTCGGTGAAGAGGTGCTCTCCTCGAGAGCTAGGTCAGGACGATCGCGCCGAGCCCGAGGCCGACAGCGATCCCGAGCTTCGTGGCGATGTACCAGTCGGAATCGGGTGCGGCCATCGACTCGATCTCCTCGAATCGCAGGGGGGTGGGTGGTTGCATGCGTCGTCTCCTCGTGTCGTCGTCTGGAATCCGGGTGTCATCGGTCGGTCCCGGTCAGGTGAGGAGACCGACGAAGACGCCCGCGACGAGGAGCCCCGTCGTGAAGCCGGAGGCCGCCGACTCCCAGTCGGGAGCGACCGCCTGCTCCAGCTCATGGAATTCGAGCTCGTTCGTGGTGTTCATGTGTTCACCTCCCTCGTTCGGTCGTAGGGCCCGCGCCGGCGGGAAGGCCGCGCGCAGGAGTCGGAGGGCGTCGTCGAGCGCCAGGCCGGGCAGCGCCGAGCTGTCCCAGCGGGCGACGATCGCGAGTGCCGCGTCGCGGAGGGCGCGGTCGGCGACGGCCGGAGCGGTGATCCCCCACCGCTCGGACCACTGGGCGCTGCCGACGACGGGGTCCGGGTCGAGCCCGAGGGGAGCGGCGAACCACTGCCAGACGGCCCGTCGTCGCGCGCGACGCTCCGGGGAGTCGCGACTCCACAGGACGGGCAGCAGCGGCATCGTCGCCGGCACCTTCCGCAGGCCCGCGCGACTGCTCACCTCGTTCGCGAGGTACCAGTGCGTCGCCGCGAAGGGATCCGTGGTCGCCGAGCGCAGCGCGCCGTGACTGTCGGCGCTCGCCGCAGCGAGCGTCGCGCGGTCGGCGCGGCGGACGAGTCCGGCCTTCTCGGCGACGCGGCCGCCGGCCTCGCCCAGCGCCCCCAGCAGTCGCCTCGACCGGTCGTCGGCGGAGTGGTCGGCGGGCGACCCGGACCGCGAGCCGATCAATCGCAGGGCCGCCTCCGCCGCTCCCTCGAGCACGGAGGAGCGGGTCAGCGTCGCCGTGAGGTCGGAGTCGAGCACGGCGGCGTCGGCCCGGAGCGCTTCGCCGACCACGACGGAGCGGAGGCCGCCGATCTCGCGGCAGGCCGCGACGCTCGTCTCGCTGCCGGGCCCGATCGTCGTGGGCACCAGGACGAGACGAGGGACCTCCGTCGACGCGTGGAGGTCCGGGGCGAGAAGGCCGCCGTGCCTGCTCAGCAGTCCGTCGAGGCGCGATCGGAGGGCGCGGTCGGCGGCGAACAGGCGCGCCAGCGCCGCCACGTCGTGCAGCCTGCCGCCGCCGATGCCGACGAGGCGGTCGGGACGGACGGCACGGAGGGCGCGGTCGACGGTGTCGAGCAGCCGACCCTGCTCGGACGCGACGTCGAGGACGACCACCGGTCCGTGCAGTCGCTCGGGCTCGACGGCTCCGCACCGGACGAGCGCGCTGTCGAGCACGAAGAGGGTCCGCCGGGAGCCGGTGGTCGCCGCATCCGACGCCAGACCGGACCGCAGATCGGTGCTGCGGACGCTCATGCGTCGAGCGCCGCACTGATGATGCGCGGGATGTCCGCGAGGTCGTGGTCGCTGGACACCGCCGCAGGGAGGAACTGGATCCCGCCCGGCGCGGGATGCACGACCGCCCCGCGCCGCCGGATGTCCTCCACCAGGCCGAGGACCTCCTCGGCGCTGGCGACCCCCTCGATCCGCAGGGCCCGGAAGGACCCGGCACCGGAGGATCCGAGCACCCGCGGATGCGCGGTCAGCGCGGTGACGGCACGGTCGAGGCCGGTGCTCACGCGCGGGAAGCCGTCGGCTCCGAGCAGCTCGGGGAGCAGTGCGAGGCTCTGCAGGACGGCGGCGCAGACCGCGGGTGTCCCCGCCTGGGTCTCCGCGTGGACGAACGGGGCGTCGGCGGCATCGATCTCGGCGAGGAGCCGCTCGCCGACGACCACGGCGGCCGCCGCGAGCGTGCCGTTCGTCAGGGCCTTCGAGAGGACCACCGCGTCGGGCGCGAACGGCCAGCGCGAGGAGGCGAGGAACGGGCCGGTGCGGCCGAAGCCGGTCGCCACCTCGTCCGCGACGACGGGGACGCCGTCCTGGGACGCGCGCTCGAGTACCGCGAGGAGTGCGTCCGAGAGCGGGAGAGCGCCGGAGCCGAGGACGGGCTCCACGACGATGCCGCAGATGCGCCGTCCCTCACGGCGGAGCAGCGACTCCAGGGCGTCCGGATCGTCGTGCGCCACGTGCCGGACCCCCGAGCGGTCGACGCCGTAGAGGTCCTGGCCCAGCTCGTCGCCGCTCAGCGCGTGGGCGCCGTAGGTGAGCCCGTGGTAGCTGCCGGACAGGCCGACGACCAGCCGGCGCTCCGGCCGCCCGAGGAGCGCGGCCCGCTGGCGGAGCAGCTTCATGACCGCGTCGTTCGCGCTGCCGCCGGAGGTGGTGAGGAGGACGCGCCGGAAGGAGGCGTCCGGGAGCGAGTCGCCGACGACCGAGAGCAGCGCCGCAGCCGCCCGCTCCGCCCAGGGGTGACTCCGCCGGAAGAGGGACAGGTAGGAGGCCTCGGTCAGAGCCGCGGCGATGGCGGCGGTGAACTCCGGCCGGCCGTAGCCGAACGGCACGTTCCACAGTCCGCTCGTGAGGTCGATCGCCTCGACGCCGTCGGCGAAGCGGATGCGTGTCCCCGTCGCGCTCACTGCCGCGACGGTCCTGGCCGCCGCCGTCGGCGAGACCAGGGGCACGAGGACCGGCGAGGCCGTCACGCTCCTCTCCGGAGGTGGACGCCCTCGTGCTCGAACCGCTCGACGAGCCGCGCGACGAAGGCCTCGTCGGCCGGCGTTCGCACCCCGTCGTCCGGGCCCTCGCTCAGGAGCCGCTCGACGACGATCGCGGTGGCAGGAGCGAGGGCGAACCGCCGCAGGGTCCGGGGCTCCACCAGGACGCGCTCGTCGCCCCGGTGCAGGAGGATCAGATCGGAGCGCGTGAGCGTCGCCACCTCCCCGTCCGGTCGGAGGGACGTTCCGAGCCCGACCACCGACCACGCCGGGCCGGTGTCGTCGGCGGCGGCGAAGGCGAGGCCGGCGCGGTACAGCGCCAGCCAGGGGCGGCGCGCGATGTCGTCGGCGACATCGCCGCCCAGCGCGGCGAGCCGGTCGAGCGGACGGTACGACCTGTCGAGGGCGGCCGCGAGGCCGTCGGGGTCTCGGGCGTCGCCGAGGACCAGCCCGTCCGGACCGAGCGTCGCGACCCCGTCCCGGCCGACATCGACGGCGGCGACGGGTCCGGCAGCGGGGTCGTCCGTCAGCGGCAGACCGCTCACGGCGACCGCGGCTCCCAGGAGCTGCGGGACCAGCCGACCGGAGGCGCGGGCGGCGTCGGCGTCCTCCCGATAGGCCTGCCAGCCGTTCGCATCGCGGAGCCGTGCGGTCGTCGCACCGGTGACCGGGAGGAACGCGATCGAGGCGTAGTCCTCCGTCTGGACCCGCAGCTCGCCGAACCAGGCGACGTCTCCCGGCTCGTCGAGTCCACCGCGGTAGTCGAGGACGGCCGCGCCGTCGCAGGTCGGGGCCTCGCGGGTCGCATCGTCGTCGGTCACGCTCTCGGCCGGGAGGAGCAGGACGTCCTCCGGCCCGAGCAGTGGCTCCACCGCTCCTCGCCACCGCCGGTCGGCGAGGCGCACGACCCGTCGAGCGTCGACCCGGTCGCCGGTCACCCACTGGAGGACGGCCCGGGCGACTCCGCGTCGATCCACCGCGGTCGCTCGCGTGCCGTTGTCGGCGTCGGCGGAACGGGACGGAGTCGAGAGCGCCGTTCGCGAGCGGCGGTCGCCGCGATCGGGGGAGCGCGTCGCGTCTCCGTCGGAGCGGATCGGTCTCGGGTCGTAAGCCATACGCGGATGGTAACCGACCGAAGCTCACGTCTGTCAAGCGCGACTCGCCGACCGAATCGACGATCGCTGCTGTGCGCCACTGGCGGGGCTCGGCACGCGCCTCCGGCCCCTCCTGCCGGCGTCGGTGCTAGACATACCGGTATGAACAACGCAGCAGCAAGCAGGCGACTCCTGGGACGGCGGTGGCTGTCGTGAGATCCCGTTCCGACCTCGTCGTCCTCGTCGTGCTCGGTCTCTACGGCCTCGTCCGAGGCGTCCTCGACACCCCTGCGGTCATCGCGGCACCGAGCGCCCTCGGGATCGCGTCGCTGTGCACCTCCGCCGTGCTCCTGGTCGTGGCGATCGCAGCGCTCGCCCTCGAGCTGCGGCACAGACGGAGGAAGCGTGCCGCTGCGACCTCGCCCGCCGCCGCCCAGACGGCCCGAGAGGTCGGCGACGGGCAGTAGAGCCGGAGGCGTCAGCCCCTCGGCCTCGTCAGTACCCGCCGATGCTGGTCGGTTAGCCCCGCAGGGGCGTATCGAGACTTACCGTCCTCAGAAGGGCGGTCTGCAGACTCGTCTTTCTGGCACGGGTGGATCTCGATACGCCCGCTGCGCGGGCTACTCGATCAGCATGAACACCGCTGAGCGGGCGGCGGACGGCTCCGCACCCGTCGAGACGCCGGATCGCGGCCGCTCAGCCCGTCAGCCCCGCGATCGCGTCCAGCTCGTCCAGCGAGCCGATCCGCCGCACGCCGAACTCGACGGCCTCCGGCGGCAGCTCGCGCCCGTGCTCGGGCCCGCCGACGCGGTCGAGCCAGACCCCGCGCAGGCCGGCGTGCGCCGCGCCGATCGCATCGGTGCCCAGCCGGTCGCCGACGTACAGCGCGTCCGCCGGAGCGACGCCGAAGCGCTCGCAGGCGACGCGGAAGATCTGTGCATCGGGCTTCGTCACGCCGACCTCGCCCGACGCCACCAGGTGCTCGACCCGCTCCGTCAGCGCGATCGCGTCCATCTTGGTCGTCTGGAAGTCCACGTCGCCGTTGGTGATCACGCCGATGCGGACGCCCGCCGCGTCGAGCCGGTCGAGCACCGGCAGGGCGTCGTCGTGCAGCGTCCACGCCGCGACGTAGTGCCCCAGGTAGGCGGCGAACCACGCGCTCGCCTGCTCCGGCGTCAGCTCGACGCCGGCGTCGGCCGCGAAGGCCGTGGCGCGGGCGCGGCGCTGCCCCTCGTAGTCGAGCTCGCCGGCGAGGTAGCGGTGGTAGTGCTCCTCCTCCAGTGCGTACCATCGCCGCTGCAGCGCGCCCGCCTCGCCCGCGTAGGCGTCGCCGAGCAACGCCGCGTACGCGACGATGCCCTCGCGCACTGCGCGGGCGTGCGCGAAGAGCGTGTCGTCGAGGTCGAAGAGGGCCAGCCGCAGCACGGTCGGCTCAGCGGCCGCGGCGCAGCAGGCCGACGCGCTCGTACACGGTCGCGAGCGTGCGCTCGGCCGTCTCGGAGGCGCGGTCGGCCGCTCGAGCGAGCATCCGGTCGAGCTCGGCCGGGTCGGCGAGCAGCTCGGCGGTGCGCGCGCGGATCGGGTCGAAGGTCGCGGCGACGACCTCGACGAGGCCCTTCTTCAGGTCGCCGTAGCCGCGGCCCGCGTACTCCTGCTCGAGCGACTCGATCGTGCGGTCGGCGAGGACGGAGTAGATCGTGAGCAGGTTCGAGACGCCGGGCTTGGCGGCGCGGTCGAAGCGCACCTCCGACTCGGTGTCGGTGACGGCGCGCATGATCTTCTTCGCGGTCACCTTCGGCTCGTCCAGCACGCTCAGCAGGCCGGCGTCCGACTCCGCCGACTTCGACATCTTCGCGCCGGGGTTCTGCAGGTCGTAGATCTTCGCGGTCTCCTTCGCGATGTACGGCTCCGGCATCGCGAAGGTCGCACCGAAGCGCGTGTTGAAGCGGTTCGCGAGGTCACGGGTCAGCTCGAGGTGCTGGCGCTGGTCCTCGCCGACCGGCACGGCGTCGGTCTGGTAGAGCAGGATGTCGGCCGCCATCAGGATCGGGTAGGTGAACAGGCCGACCGAGGCCGCCTCCGCGCCCTGCTTCGCCGACTTGTCCTTGAACTGCGTCATCCGGCTGGCCTCGCCGAAGCCGGTGACCGTGTTGAGGATCCAGGCCAGCTCAGCGTGCGCCGGGACGTGCGACTGGATGAACAGCGTCGAGCGCTCCGGGTCGATGCCGGCGGCGATGTACTGCGCGGCCGTCGCGCGGGTGCGCTCGCGCAGCTCGGCGGGCTCCTGCGGCACGGTGATCGCGTGCAGGTCGACGACGCAGTAGTAGGCGTCGTAGTCGTCCTGCATCGCGACCCACTGCGTGAGGGCGCCGATGTAGTTGCCGAGGTGCAGCGAGCCGGAGGAGGGCTGCATGCCGGAGAAGATGACGGGCTTCGCGCCCGGAGTGCTGGGGGTCATGGTGAGGCCTCGTGTGCGATGGCGGCGCGGTCGGCGCCGGGGGAGAAGGGGGTCAGAGCTCGTAGTCGACGACGACGGGCGCGTGGTCGGACCAGCGGGTGTCCCAGGCGCTGGCGCGGTCGATCTCGTAGCTGCGGGCCAGGGCGGCGAGCTCCGGCGTCGCCAGCTGGTAGTCGATCCGCCAGCCGGTGTCGGTGTCGAACGCCTGGCCGCGCTGCGACCACCAGGTGTAGGGGCCGGGCACCTCGCCGGCGAAGCGGCGGCCGAGGTCGACCCAGCCCATCCCCGCTCCGGCGTTGTAGCCCTCCTCGCCCTCGGCGCCGACGAAGCGGTCGAAGTAGGCGCGCTCCTCGGGGAGGAAGCCGGCCTTCTTGACGTTGCCCTTCCAGTTCTTGATGTCGAGGGTGCGGTGGCCGACGTTGAGATCGCCCATCACCACGGCGAGCGGGTTGTGGGCCTGGAGCTGGGGGAGGCGCTCGATCATCGCGTCGAGGAAGCGCATCTTCTCGTCCTGCTTCGGCGTGCCGACGCCGCCCGAGTGGACGTAGGTGGAGACGACGGTCACGGTGCGGTCGCCGACCTCGTAGTCGGCCTCGAGCCAGCGGCCCGCGGAGTCGAAGTCGTCGGCGCCGAGCGCGACCCGGTGGATCGTGGCGCGCTTGCGCGACGCGAGCGCCACTCCGGCGCGGCCCTTGGCGGTCGCCTCGTCGTGCAGCACGTCCCACTCGTCGCCGAGCAGGCCGGTGAGGTCGTCGGTGGAGGCGCGGACCTCCTGCAGGGCGAGGACGTCGACGTCGCGGGCGGCGAGCCAGTCGCCCATGCCCTTGCGGAAGGCGGCGCGGACGCCGTTGACATTGACGGAGGCGATGCGGAGCGGCTTTCGAGTCACCGGAGCAGTCTACGGAGGACCGCCGACACGGAGCGGCACGCGGGGGAGCGGCGCAGCGGTGCATCCCGGACACGCAGAGAAGCCGGCGGCCCCGCCCCGCGCCGCCCCCTCGGAGGAGAGGGGCGACGTGGACACGGGACCGCCGGCGGGACCGCTCAGGACGGTCGGTCGGTGCGGATCAGACGGCGACGGGGCGGGCCGTGGCCGGCTCCGGGACCTCGGCGACGATCGGCGCGCGCTTGATGCTCTTCGCGATGATCACGCAGACCGCCGTGACCACCATGCCGACGAGGATCGCGACCAGGTAGAGCAGCGGCTGCCCCACGAGTCCGGTCACCCAGATGCCGCCGTGCGGGGCGCGCAGCGTCGAGCCGAACAGCGCGACGAGGGCGCCGGTGACGGCCGAGCCGATCATGGCGGAGGGGATCACGCGCAGCGGGTCGACCGCGGCGAACGGGATCGCTCCCTCCGAGATGAAGGAGGCGCCCAGCAGGTAAGCCGCCTTGCCGTTCTGGCGCTCGGCGTCGGTGAACAGGCGCTTGCGGAGCGAGGTCGCGAGGGCGAGGCCCAGCGGCGGCGTCATGCCGGCCGCCATCACGATCGCCATTACCTTGAACTGCACGGAGTTCGGGTCGCCGTCCGCGGGGACCGAGGCGAGCCCCGTGGTCGCGAAGGCGTAGGCCACCTTGTTGACCGGGCCGCCCATGTCGAACGCCATCATCAGGCCCAGGATGATCCCCAGGATGATCAGGTTGCCGCCGGTGAGGCCCGAGAGCCAGGCCGACAGTCCCTCGCTCAGCGCACGCAGCGGGGCGCCGAGGACGACGAACATCAGGAAGCCCGTGATGAAGGTCGCGATCAGCGGGATGATGACCACCGGCATCAGCGACTTGAACGCCGCCGGCAGCTTGATCCGCGAGATGTAGAGCGCCGCGTAGCCGGCGATGAAGCCGGACGCGAGGCCGCCGAGGAAGCCGGCGCCGACGGTGACCGCCACGGCGCCGCCGAGGAAGCCGGGCGCGATGCCGGGGCGGTCCGCGATGCCGAAGGCGATGAAGCCCGAGAGCACCGGCACCAGGAACGCGAAGGTCGCGCCGCCGATCAGGAACATCACTCCGGCCCAGTCGGTGATGTTGGCGATGTTGAAGCCGTTGTCGATGATCTGCTGCGGCGTGTAGCTGACGATCTGGTAGCCGCCGAAGAGGAACGACAGTGCGATCAGCAGACCGCCCGCCGCGACGAACGGGATCATGTACGAGACGCCGGTCATCAGGTTCTGGCGGATGCGCGTGCCGACGCCGACCTTCTTCGGGGCGGCGGGCGCCGCGGCCGGAGTCGAGCGGGCGGCGGACGGAGCCGTGCCGGTGCCGCGCAGGGCGAGGGCCCGGTCGAGCACCTCGTCCGGCTTCGACAGCGCCTCGGCGACGCCGACCTGGAGGATCGGCTTGCCGGCGAAGCGGTCCTTGCCGCGGATCTCGAGGTCGGCGGCGAGGATGACGACGTCCGCGGCGGCGATGTCGCCCGCGGTCATCTCGTCCGAGCCGGCGGCGCCCTGGGTCTCGACGTGGATCGGGTAGCCGCGCTTCTTCGCGGCCTGCTCCAGCGCCTCGGCGGCCATGTAGGTGTGCGCGATGCCGGCGATGCAGCTCGTCACCGCGACGAAGCGCGGGGCGCCCGTCGAGGCAACGGCGGCGGCGGGAGCGTCCTGGACCTTCGCGGCGGCGCGGTCGATGACGTCCGCGGCCTTCGCGAGCGCCTCCGAGGTGCCGACCTCGAGGGTCGGCTTGCCGGCGAAGCGGTCCTTGCCGCGGACCTCGAGGTCGGCGGCGAGGATCACGACGTCGGCGTCGGCGATCGTCTGGTCGGACATCGGGTCGGAGCCGGCGGCACCCTGGGTCTCGACCTGGATCTGGTAGCCCTTCTTCTTGGCGGCCTGCTCGAGGGCCTCGGCCGCCATGTAGGTGTGCGCGATGCCGGCGATGCAGCTGGTGACGGCGACGATCTTCACGAGACGACGACCTCTCGGGCGATGATGTCCGCGACTTCCTGGCCGCTGCCGGCGGCGCGGAGGGATCCGGTGAAGGACTCGTGGATCAGCTTGCGGGCGAGCTGGGCGAGGATCTTGAGGTGGGCCTGGTCGGCGCCGTCAGGGGCGGCGATGAGGAAGATCAGGTCCGCGGGGCCGTCCGGGGCGCCGAAGTCGACGCCGGACTTGGCGATGCCGACGGCGACGCTGGGCGAGACGACGTGCGAGGAGCGGGCGTGGGGGATCCCGATGCCGCCGGGCATGCCGGTGGCCATCTGCGACTCGCGGTCGCGGACATCGGCGAGGAAGCCGTCGAGGTCGGTGACGCGGCCGGCGTCGGCGAGCGTCTTCGCGAGCTGCGCGGTGGCGTCGTCCTTCGTGGCGGCGGTGAGGTCGACGATGACCGTCGACGCCTCGGTGAGAGCAGTCATGCGCTCAGTTCTCCAATCGGGAGGGTGGGGTCGGGGTTCTCGACGACGGAGACGTCGTCGAGGCGGAGGGAGTCGGGACCCGGGGCTTCACTGCCCGGGAGGGTGACGGCGGCGGTGCCCCAGGCGACGGCCGTCCGCAGACGCTCCGCCTCCGAGGCCTCGGTCGCCGACAGGTAGCCCGCGAGGGTGCTGTCGCCGGCGCCGACGGTGCTGAGGGGCACGACGGGGGGTGCGCCCGCCCACCACGACGAGTCCGCCGTGACGAGGAGGGCGCCGTGCTCTCCGAGGCTCACGAGCGCTCGCGCGTCCGGGAGGCGGAGGAGTGTGCGGGCTCCGTCGACGACGTCGCCGACGGACGCGAGGGAGCGGCCGAGGAGCTCCTCGAGCTCCTCGAGGTTGGGCTTCACCAGCGTCGCGGTGCCGGCCGCGATGATCGCAGTCAGCGGTGCTCCGGAGGTGTCGACGGCGAGGGGGACGCCGAAGTGGGTGGCGAGGCGTCCGAGCGCCGGGTAGAAGTCGTCGCCGAGGCCGGGCGGGACGCTGCCGCAGGCGACGAGCCAGCGCGGGCCGGCGACGACGTGGTCGCAGATCAGAGCGGAGAGCGCCTTCGCCTCCTCCGGCGTGACGGCCGGGCCGGGCTCGTTGATCTTGGTGGTCCGGCCGGTCGCGTCGTCGACGACGGTGATGTTGGTGCGGATCGGCTCGGCGATCGCGGCGCTGGCGGAGGCGACTCCGGCCGCCTCGAGCATGGTGCGCAGGTCGAGGCCGGTGGAGGCGTCGGCCGGGTAGATCGCCGTGGCCTCGACGCCGTTGCGGGCGAGGGCCCTGGCGACGTTGACGCCCTTGCCGGCCGGGTCGCGGCGCACGCCGTGGGCGCGGTTGACCTCGCCGACGGCGAAGCCGCTCGTCGACAGGGTGACGTCGATGCTGGGGTTGGCGGTGACGGTGACGATCATGCGCGGACGACCTCCGGGCCGGCCGATTCGATGTCGTCGGCGAGCTCGTCGTCGACCCCTCGATCGGTGATGACGGTGTCGATCGCGGAGAGCGGGGCGACGTGCCCGAAGTCCTGGCGGCCGAACTTGGAGTGGTCGGCGAGGACGACGACCCGGCGCGCGGCGGCGATGAGCGCGGTCTTGACGACGGCCTCGTCGAGGTCGGGGGTGGTGAGCCCCCGCTCCCGGCTGATGCCGTTCGTGCCGATGAAGGCGACGTCCACCGAGACGGTGGGGATCACCTGGGCGACCCACGGTCCGACGGCGGCCTGCGTGACGCCGCGCAGGTGCCCGCCGAGCAGGTGGAGGTCGATGTTGGGCCGGCCGACGAGCGCCACCGCGACAGGGAGGGAATGGGTGACGACCGTCAGCCGGCGGTCCAGGGGGAGCAGCTCCGCGAGGCGGACCGTGGTGGTCCCGGCGTCGATGGCGATCGAGCCGCCGTCGGGGACCTCGGCCAGCGCGGCGGTGGCGATGCGGTCCTTCTCCGCGGCGAGGTGGCCCTCGCGGGCGGCGACCTCGGGCTCGATGCCGAGGCGCTCGACGGGGATGGCCCCGCCGTGGGCCCGGCGCAGGAGGCCGCGCTTCTCCAGGCTGGTGAGGTCGCGCCGGATCGTCTCGGGCGTGACCGCGAGGGACTGCGCGAGGTCGCGGACCTCGACCCGCCCGTCGGTGCGGGCGCGGTCCAGGATCGCCTGGTGCCGCTCCGGTGCGTACATGTGGACTCCGTCGTCTCGCGAGATGCTACGCCTCGTCCGCGGTGTCGGTGTCGACCTCGGATCTGCGTTTACATCTTTTTAGACCCGTTCGTGTCCGGTGTCAACAGAAACGGACATATTCGTCGGACGTCGTTCCGCTCGGGGGCTCCGACGACGCATCAGCGTCGAGGAGAGCGCGCGTCGCGGAGAGCGACTGTCGCGGAGTCAGGCGGCCGCGTCGGCCAGCTCGTCCTCGAGGCGCGAGAGCTGCTTCTCCAGGCGTCGGCGCTTGAGCAGCGAGGCGTCCGGCAGGGCGGCGCGCAGGCGCTCGCGCTCCGCCTCGGCGAGGGTGCGGCGGGCGAGGCGCAGCTGCTCCTCGCGCTCGCGCTCGATCTCGTCCGGCGTGCGCTTGCGCGCTGAGATGCCGGCGTCGCTCATGCCCACCGAGATCCAGGAGGCGACGATCAGGATCACCTGGCAGACCAGGTTGAACCAGATCAGCAGACCGATCAGGACGGCGAAGGAGGCGAGCAGCGGGTTGCGCGAGGCGCCGCCGAGCAGTTGCGTCCCGAGGACCTTGAGCGCGCCGAGCGCGATCCCGCCCATCAGCGCGCCGACCCAGAGGTTCTTCCACGGGATCGGGATGCCGCTGAGGATCCGGAACGAGCCGGCGAGCGTCGCGGTGTCGAGCGCGAGCATGATCAGCAGGCCGACGACGGTGCCGGTGACCCGGCCGAGGGTCGAGTCGCTGCCGATCCCGAGGACGTCGAACGCGACGTCGACGAACGAGGTCGAGAAGACCGAGAGCGCCGCCGAGACGATCAGTACGGCGCCGAAGACGAGCGCGAGCCCCGCGTCCTTGAGCTTGAGCAGCACGAACAGGACGGTCGGACCGGGCAGGGAGAACAGGATCCGCACCGCCTGCCGGAGGCTGCCGAGGAAGTTGAGCGCCGTCCAGAGCAGACCGGCGGCGGCGATCACTCCGGTCCAGCCGAGGATCGTGGAGTCGAGCAGCGTGTCGATGGAGACCAGCGAGTTCTTGTCGCCGATCAGCCCGGGCACCGAGCTGGTGAGCAGCTGCAGGAGCGAGTCGCGCAGCGCCGCGTTGTCGCGCAGGACGAAGCCAAAGACCGCGAAGAAGACGAACAGCGCCGCGAAGATCGCGAACAGCGCCTGGAAGGCGAGCCCCGACGCGAACAGCGGCCCGCCGCTCTCGGAGTAGTGCAGCATCACCCGCACCGGACGTGTCCGCATGATCCGCTCGAACAGCGCCGGGATGCCGCGCGGTGCCTCGGTCGCCGCCTCCGTCATGCCCTCCAGCGTAGAGGCGCCGGGCGCGGCTCCGAGACGCACGCCTCCGCCGCGCGCGGCGACGCGACCTCCGGCTCGCGGGATCGCCCCCGGCTCGTCGAATGCCGCACATCCGACGTGCCGGAGCAGTTCCCGCGTGCCGGACCTCGGCGGCGCGACCTCCGGCTCGCAGAATCACCTCCGGCTCGTCGAATCGCCTCCGGCTCGTGGAATCGCCTTCGGCTCGTGGAATGCCGCACATCCGACGTGCCGGAGCAGTTCCTGCGTGCCGGACCTCGGCGGCGCGACCTCCGGCTCGCGGAATCACCTCCGGCTCGTGGAATTACCTCCGGCTCGTGGACTGCCGCACATCCGACGTGCCGGAGCAGTTCCTGCGTGCCGGACCTCGGCGGCGCGACCTCCGGCTCGCGGAATGATCCTCGGCTCGTGGAATTGCTTGCATCCCGCGTGCCGAGGTGGTTTCCGCGTGCCGAAGCTCGTCCGCGCGACCTCCGGCTCGCGGAATCGCCTCCGGCTCGTCGTCCTGCGCGCTTCTGACGAGCCGAGGCTCGTCTCGCGTGCCGAGGCGCCGACGCCGTCACGTCCGGCTCGCGGAACGATCCTCGGCTCGTGGAATCGCGGACTTCCGGCGTGCCGGAGCTGTTTCCGCGTGCCCGACCTCGTCCGCGGGACCTCCGGCTCGCAGAATCACCTCCGGCCCGTCACTCCGGCCGATTCTGACGTGCCCGAGCGCTTTCCGCGTGCCCGAATACGCCCGACGCGACCCTCGGCTCGTGGAACGACCTCCGGCTCGCGGAAGCACGTCACTCCGTCGCGCCGGAGCCTGTTCGGCGTGCGCCGGGGTGAGTCCGTCGTGATCTCCGGCTCGTGGAATCGCCTCCGGCTCGCGGGTGCACGGGCTTCTGACGTGCCGGAGCGTGTCCCGCGTGCCCAAGCATCGGCGCTGCCGTCCGCCGGTCGCCCGGAGACCTCGGCTTCCTCGAACCGTGCGCCTCTGACCGTCACGGGAGGCGTCCTCGCGTCGAACGCGCGGGGCTCAGCGGAGCGGGCCGCGCGCGCGGACCGCGAGGATGCTGTCGCGGGTGCGTGTCCAGTGATGCATCACGTCCGCGTAGGTGAAGCGGAGCGTCGTGTACCCGCGCTCGGCTGCTGCGCGGTCGCGATCCCGGTCTCGCTGGAAGGCGTGGGGGTCGTCGTGCCAGGCCCGACCGTCGATCTCGAGGAGCAGCCACCCGTCGATCACCAGGTCGACCCTGCCGACGCCGTCGATCTCGACCTGGATGTCGCACCTGATGCCGAGCGGATGCAGGCGGACCCGAGTGACCGACTCCGTCCCGGACTCCGACCGGGCGTCGACGAGCTCCGCGACGACGGCGAAGCGACGGGGCAGCGCCGCCAGCGCCTGGGCGAGACCATCGGCCCCGATGAGGCGCAGGCGCAGACACGAATCGGCGACGGCGACGGCGAGCTCGAGAGGCTGGCAGAGGAAGACCTGGGTCAGCGCCTCGATGCGCGTCGTCCGGATGGAGCGGTACTCCGCCGGCCGTGCACGGCGACTCCAGTGAGCGACCACGTCGTCGCCCAGTTCTCGCGGCCGCGGGCGCGAGCTGGAGGTGATGGCGAGGTGGAGTCGGGTGTCGGGCGGGCGGAAAGCGCCCGCCTCCGCCAGCAGCGAGATGCAGGACAGCGACCCGCAGGCCTCCGCCGCGCGCAGCTCCTCCGCCGACGCGTGCGGCGACGCGTACCAACCGCGCCTGATGCGGCGCAGCGCCCCCGATCGCACGGCGGCCGTGGCGTCGACGCCGACCGCGTGAAGGTAGCCGATGTGGTGCACTCCGTACTGCATGCGCCGACTCTGCCGTCGGACGGCGATCCGTGCGGACCTGATCGCCCGTTCGGTGGAGAGCTCGCGCTCACCGTGGACTGTGGAGGAGACGACCGGCGATCGAGGGCCGGCTCCGAGGACGTCGGGCTCGCACTTCGGGGTCCGGCTCGTCGATCCGCCGTCTTAGAGCGTGCCGAAGCAGTTTCCGCGTGCCGGAGCTCGGATGGGCCGACGTTCGGCTCGTGACTCCGAGTCGGGCTCGTCGATTCGACGGGTTTCAACGTGTCGGAGCCGTTTCCGCGTGCCGGAGGTGGCGCGGGCGATGTTCGGCTCGTGATACCGGGTCGGGCTCGTTGATTCGCCGGTTTCGAACGTGCCGAAGCCGTTACCGCGTGCCGGAGGTGGCGCGGGCGATGTTCGGCTCGTGATTCCGAGTCGGGCTCGTCGATCGGCCGGATTCGGGCGTGCCGGAGCAGTTCCCACGTGCCGGAGGTACACCGCGAGCACCGGGGACGACCAACGGCCCGCCGGATCCGAGGATCACGACGGGCCGAACGGGGGACGAAGCGTCAGGCGCGGCCGCGGATGACGGCCTGCTTCACCTCGGCGATCGCCTGGGTGATCTGGATGCCGCGGGGGCAGGCCTCGGTGCAGTTGAAGGTCGTGCGGCAGCGCCAGACGCCCTCCTTGTCGTTGAGGATGTCCAGGCGGGCTCCGCCGGCGTCGTCGCGCGAGTCGAAGATGAAGCGGTGCGCGTTCACGATCGCGGCGGGGCCGAAGTACTGCCCGTCGGTCCAGAACACCGGGCAGGACGACGTGCACGCCGCGCAGAGGATGCACTTGGTGGTGTCATCGAAGCGGGCGCGGTCGGCGACCGACTGCACGCGCTCCTTGCCCTTGGTGGGCGGGGTGTTCGCGATCAGGAACGGCTGCACCTCGCGGTAGGAGGCGAAGAACGGCTCCATGTCCACGACGAGGTCCTTCTCGAGGGGCAGGCCCTTGATCGCTTCGATGTAGATCGGCTGCGAGATGTCGAGGTCCTTGATCAGCGTCTTGCAGGCCAGGCGGTTGCGGCCGTTGATCCGCATCGCGTCGGAGCCGCAGATGCCGTGCGCGCAGGAGCGACGGAACGTCAGCGACCCGTCCTGGTCCCACTTGATCCGGTGCAGAGCGTCGAGGACGCGGTCGGTCGAGAACATCTCGACGTCGAAGTCCTGCCAGCGCGGCTCGGTGTCCTGCTCCGGGTCGAAGCGGCGGATGATGAACGTGACGGTGAACGCCTCCGGGGCCGCGGGGGCGGCGGGGGGCTGCTCGAGAGTGGCGGACGACACGACTAGTACTTCCTCTCCATCGGCTGGTACCGGGTGATCACGACGGGCTTCCAATCGAGGCGGATGTGGTCGCCCGCGTCGGAGGAGTGGGCGTCACCGGAGAGGTACGCCATCGTGTGCTGCATGTAGTTCTCGTCGTCGCGCTTGGGGAAGTCGTCGCGCATGTGACCGCCGCGGCTCTCCTTGCGGTTCCGGGCGGAGTAGACGACGACCTCGGCGAGGTCGAGGAGGAAGCCGAGCTCGACGGCCTCCAGGAGATCGGTGTTGAAGCGCTTGCCCTTGTCCTGCACCGAGATGTTGCGGAACCGGTCGCGCAGGCGCTGGATGGTGCCGGTGACCTGCTCGAGCGACTCGTCGGTGCGGAACACCTGGGCGTTCTTGTCCATCTCGTCCTGCAGCTCCTTGCGGATCGAGGCGATCCGCTCGGTGCCGGTGGCGCCTCGGAGCGAGGCGAGCATGTCGCGGATCGCGCCGGCGGGGTTCTCGGGCAGGGGAGTGAAGTCGACGGTCTGCGAGTAGTCCGCGGCGTTGTTGCCGCTGCGCTTCCCGAAGACGTTGATGTCGAGCAGCGAGTTGGTGCCGAGGCGGTTCGAGCCGTGCACCGAGACGCAGGCGCACTCGCCGGCGGCGTAGAGGCCGGGGACGACGGTGGTGTTGTCCGAGAGGACCTCGGCCTTGACGTTGGTCGGGATGCCGCCCATCGCGTAGTGCGCGGTCGGCATGACCGGCACCGGCTCGACGACCGGGTCGACGCCCAGGTAGGTGCGGGCGAACTCGGTGATGTCCGGGAGCTTCGTCTCCAGCACCTCGGCGCCGAGGTGGGTGCAGTCCAGCAGCACGTAGTCCTTGTGCGGGCCGGCGCCGCGGCCCTCCGCCACCTCCTGGACCATGCAGCGGGCGACGATGTCGCGCGGCGCGAGGTCCTTGATGGTGGGGGCGTAGCGCTCCATGAAGCGCTCGCCCGAGGCGTTGCGGAGGATCGCACCCTCTCCTCGCGCTCCCTCGGTGAGGAGGATGCCGAGCCCGGCCAGGCCGGTCGGGTGGAACTGGAAGAACTCCATGTCCTCGAGGGGGAGGCCCTTGCGCCAGATGATGCCGACGCCGTCGCCCGTGAGGGTGTGCGCGTTCGACGTCGTCTTGTAGATCTTGCCGAAGCCGCCGGTGGCGAAGATGATCGCCTTCGCCTGGAAGACGTGCAGCTCGCCGGTCGCCAGCTCGTAGGCGACAACGCCGGACGGCTTGTTCACGCCGTCGACCTCGGTCATCACCAGGTCGAGCACGTAGAACTCGTTGTAGAAGTTGATGCCCAGGCGGACGCAGTTCTGGAACAGCGTCTGCAGGATCATGTGGCCGGTGCGGTCGGCCGCGTAGCAGGCCCGGCGCACGGGCGCCTTGCCGTGGTCGCGGGTGTGGCCGCCGAAGCGGCGCTGGTCGATCTTGCCGTCCTCGGTGCGGTTGAACGGGAGGCCCATGTTCTCGAGGTCGATGACCGCGTCGATGGCCTCCTTCGCGAGGATCTCCGCCGCGTCCTGGTCGACGAGGTAGTCGCCGCCCTTGACGGTGTCGAAGGTGTGCCACTCCCAGCTGTCCTCCTCGACGTTCGCGAGGGCGGCGGCCATGCCGCCCTGCGCCGCGCCGGTGTGCGAGCGCGTCGGGTACAGCTTGGAGATGACGGCGGTCTTCGCCTTGGGCCCGGCCTCGATCGCGGCGCGCATGCCCGCTCCGCCGGCTCCCACGATCACCACGTCGAACTGGTGGTAGTGGACGCCGTCGGCGCCGAGGGTCTGGGTGAAGGCGCTCTGATCAGCGCCGCCGCTGTGGACGTGGCCTGGTGTGCTCACTGGGTGACTGCTCCGTTGAACGGGGTGGAAGGGCGGGAGTGGGGGAGGGGCGCTCCCGGTGGCGTGGCGGTGCCGCGCGGTCGGACCGCGCGGCACCGGGCGCCTAGGCGGCGCAGAAGGAGGGCAGCAGGCTCGGGTCCCCGCCGGTGGGGCAGGGGTTGAAGCCGAAGACGACGTAGGTGCCGAGCGCGATCAGCGCGACGACCGAGACGACGATGCCGCCCTTGAAGACGCGGGCCAGCAGCGGCGAGGTCGCGTAGTCGTTCACCAGCGTGCGCATGCCGTTGCCGCCGTGGATGAGCGCGAGCCAGAGCATCGCGACGTCCCACCACTGCCAGAACGGGTTGGCGAGCTTGCCGCCGACGAAGCCGAAGTCGATGGCCTTGATGCCGTCGCCGAGCAGGAGGTTGAAGATCAGGTGCCCGAAGATCAGGACGATCAGCACGACGCCGGAGGCGCGCATGTAGATCCAGCCCCACTTCTCCCAGTTGGTGCCGGAGGAGCGGGTCGGGACGTGCGGAGTCCGCGGTGCGGCGACGGTGCTCAATGGGCACCTCCCTCGCTGAAGACGTTGATGAGGTGGCGGGGTGCGAAGCCGAGCATCAGCACGACCCACAGGCCGATGACGACCCAGAAGAGCAGACGCTGGTTCCGGGTGGCCCAGCTCCAGAAGTCGACGAGGATGATACGCAGGCCGTTCATGGCGTGGAACGCGATCGCGGCCACGAGGCCGGTCTCGCCGAGGCCCATGATCGGGTTCTTGTACTGGGCGATGACCGCGTTGTACGCCTCGGGGCTCACGGCGATGAGGGCCGTGTCGAGGACGTGCACGAGGAGGAAGAAGAAGATGGCGACACCGGTGATCCGGTGCAGCACCCACGACCACATGCCTTCGCGACCGCGGTAGAGGGTTCCGGCCGGACGGCGGATCTTCCCCTGCTTCCGGGGTGCGAGGGTTTGAGCAGCTGAAACTGACACGAACAACCCTCCCTGGTTGACTGCTCCGTCGGCCTGACCGGACCCGCGACTCGAGGACGCGGGCGGGGCGGAGGAGCGGCGAGAACACTCGCTCGACGATTCTAAGCGCCGGGCCCGGTCGCCGCGGCTTAGGCGAGCCTTAGCTGCCGCGGGCCATCGACACGGGTGCGCCGACCGTCGCGTAGTGCGCGAGGAGCTCGTCCGTGAGCGCGCTCCAGGTGCGGTGAAGCACGCGGCGCCGGCCCGCCTCGCCGAGCCTCGAGCGGAGCCCCGGATCGTCCAGCAGCCGCTCGACCTGCCGACGCAGATCGGAGTCGCTCTCCGGCGCGTAGAGCAGCCCGTCCACGCCGTGCTCGATCAGATCGGTCGGGCCGCCGGCGTGCGGGGCGACGACCGCCGTGCCCGAGGCCTGCGCCTCCTGCACGGTCTGCCCGAAGGTCTCCTCGGTGCCGGTGTGCACGAAGACGTCCAGAGCCGCGAAGACCGCGGGCAGTCGCTCCCCGTCGAGCCGTCCGAGCATCCGCGCCGAGGAGCCGAGCGCCGCCGCGACCCGGGAGGAGGAGGGGCCGTAGCCGCCGACGACCAGGTCCGCGCCCGGAAGAGAGGAGAGGGAGGCCAGGCGCTCGACGCGCTTCTCGGGGGAGAGGCGGCCGATGTAGCCGACGAGCGCGTCGCCGGCGGCGACCGGCGCCCGCACCTCGGCGGCGTAGGGGGAGGAGCGCATCCGCGGGTGGAAGCGGTCGCTCTGCACGCCGCGCCCCCAGAGCGCGGTGCGCTCGATCCCGGCGGCGGCGAGGTCGTCGAGCGCGCTGGTCGAGGGGGCGAGGGTGAGGTCGGCGCCCGCGTGGATCTGGCGGATCACCCGCCAGGCCAGGGCCCGGGCGCCGCGGATGCCGTAGCGGGCGGCGAAGCGCGCGACGTCGGTCTGGTAGATCGCGACGCTGGGCACGCCGAGCCTGTTCGCGGAGGCGATGGCGCGCGCCCCCAGAAGGAAGGGCGAGGCGACGTGCACGACGTCGGGTTCGAAGTCGGCGAGCTCGCGGGTGAGCGCGAGCGTCGGGATCCCGACGGGGAAGTCCCGGTAGGCGATCGCCGGGTGCTCGACGACGCGGTGGCCGGCGTAGTGCCCGGGCGCCCCCGCGGCAGGGCACACGACGAGGGCCTCGATCCCGCGCGCCGCGAACTCGTCGAGGACCCGGAGGACGCTCGTGGTGACACCGTTCAACGACGGGAGGAAGCTCTCCGTGACGACCGCGACTCTCACCCTCCGGACGGTACGGGCGCCGTGTGAACGCGGGAGCGCGCCCGGGTGAACGGACGGACACGTCCGGGCGCCCTTGTATCCTGCGGACATGACATCACCTGAGACCGATGGCCGCGCCCCGCTCGACCGCTTCTACAGCGTGATCCCGGCAGGCGGGATCGGCTCGAGGCTGTGGCCGCTCTCCCGGGCCGACGCCCCCAAGTTCCTGCACGACCTCACCGGCTCGGGCCAGACCCTGCTCCGCGACACCTGGGACCGTCTCGCGCCGATCTCGGGCGCCGACCGCATCATGGTCGTCACCGGCCGTGCGCACCGCGCCGCCGTGGAGCGCCAGCTCGAGAGCCTCGAGGACCTCAACGTCGTCCTCGAGAGCGAGCCGCGCGACTCCTCCGCCGCGATCGGCCTCGCCGCCGCGATCCTCGAGCGCCGCGAGCCCGGCGTGATCATCGGCTCGTTCGCTGCCGACCACGTGATCAGCGGTCAGCACCTCTTCCACGACGCGGTCGCGGAGGCGGTCGTCGCCGCCGACGCCGGCTACATCGCGACCATCGGCATCACGCCGACCGAGCCCGCGGTGGGCTTCGGCTACATCCGCACCGGCGCCCACCTCGGCATCGAGGGCGCCGCGCACACGCTCGCCGTCGACTCCTTCGTGGAGAAGCCCGACGCCGAGACCGCCCGCACCTACGTCCAGAGCGGTCAGTACCTCTGGAACGCCGGCATGTTCATCGCTCGCGCCGACCGCCTGCTCGAGGAGCTCGGCCGCTCGAAGCCGAAGCTGCTCGCCGGTCTGCTCGAGCTCGCGGAGGCGTGGGACACCCCGGAGCGCGGCGCCGTCGTCGACCGCATCTGGCCGGGCCTCGAGAAGATCGCGATCGACTACTCGGTCGCCGAGCCGGCCGCCGCGGAGGGCAAGCTCGCCGTCGTCCCCGGCCACTTCTCCTGGGACGACGTCGGTGACTTCGCGTCGATCGCGAAGCTGCACGCAAGCGGCCTGCGCTCCGACCTGGCGATCCTCGGCGAGGACGCCCGCGTCCTGGCCGACTCCGCCACCGGCATCGTCGTCAGCGGCGGCAACCGCACCATCGCGCTGATCGGCGTGAAGGACATCGTCGTCGTCGACACCCCCGACGCCCTCCTCGTCACCACCACCGAGAACGCCCAGAAGGTGAAGGGCGTCGTCGACGCCCTCCGCCTCTCGGGCCGCACCGACGTCCTGTAGCCGATCGTCCCGAGATCCGCCCTCCCGGGAGAGGTGGATCTCGATACGCGCGCTCCGCGCGCTACTCGATCAGCAGGGTCGTACGACCGCATGTCTGAGCGGAGCCGCGTCCTTCCCCTGCTGGTCGAGTAGCCGCGCAGCGGCGTATCGAGACCGCCGTCCCCAGCAGGGCGGCTCTGCAGACTCACGTTCTGACGTCGGTGGATCTCGATACGCGCGCTCCGCGCGCTACTCGATCAGCATGGGTGGCCGCGCGCCCAGAGGGAGTCGTGCTCTCACCCGCTGGTCGCGCAGAAGTCCGGGAGCGAAGCGTCCCGGACTCCCTCGCCCGCAGGGTCGAGGGCCGCGAGCGGAAATCGCGTGCCAGCGATTTCCGCCAGCCCGACGCGACCCGCTCTGCGGAACGCACCACTCCAGGTGGCCGACCGCGGGGGAGGAGCCGCTCGCGGCTCCTCCCCAAGACCGGCACCGCGTCGAGGGCCGCGAGTCGGAATCGCGTGCGAGCGATTCCGGCCAGCCCGACGCGACCCGCTCTGCGGAACGCACCACTCCAGGTGGCCGACCGCGGGGGAGGAGCCGCTCGCGGCTCCTCCCCAAGATCAACACTGTGTAACGCTTCCCGAGTTGGCCCTCCGCGGCGGCTGAGCGTTCCGACACCTTGGGTAACGTGAGGTCATCGATGCCCTGCAGTGCCGATCGTGCGCGCGGGGCCGAATCTTGGAGGACGAATCTTGACTATCACCACGCGTAAGGCCGCGTTCGGCGGTCTCGCCGCTCTGGGCGTCACCGCGCTTCTCGCCGGTTGCGCCTCCGCCCCCGAGGAGACCGGCTCGAGCGCCGCCGCCGGTGGCGACTTCCTGCCCTGCATGGTCTCCGACGCGGGCGGGTTCGACGACAAGTCGTTCAACGAGCTCGGCTACAACGGCCTGGTCGCGGCGTCCGAGGACCTCGGAGTCACCCCGAAGACCGTCACCTCGGAGTCCGAGACCGACTACGCGCCCAACCTGACGAGCCTCGTCGACCAGGGCTGCAACCTGATCATCACCGTCGGCTTCGCCCTCGCCGAGGCCACCTCGGCCGCGGCGGAGGAGAACACCGACATCGACTTCGCCATCATCGACGACGCGTCGATCGATCTGCCGAACGTCAAGCCGATCACCTTCGACACCTCGCAGTCGGCGTTCCTCGCCGGCTACGCGGCGGCGTCGTACTCGAAGACGGGCGTCGTGGGCACCTACGGCGGCCAGCAGTTCCCGACCGTCACCATCTTCATGGACGGCTTCGCGGACGGCGTGGCGTACCACAACGAGCAGAAGGGCACCGACGTCAAGGTCGTCGGCTGGGACGTCGCCGCGCAGACCGGCTCGTTCACCGGAGGCTTCGCCGCCGGTGTCGAGGCCAAGTCGGCCGCGCAGTCCCTGATCGACCAGAACGCCGACGTCATCCTCCCGGTCGGCGGCCCGATCTTCCAGTCGGCCATCGAGGCCATCCGCGACTCCGGCAAGGAGATCGCCATGGTGGGTGTCGACGCCGACCTGTACGAGACCTACCCCGACGGCGGCGACCTGTACCTGACCTCGATCCTCAAGGGCATCGAGGCCGGCACGACCGACGTCACCTCCACCGCGGGTGCCGACGCCTTCGACGCGACCCCGTACGTGGGCACGCTCGAGAACGACGGGGTCGGCATCGCGCCGTTCCACGACTTCGAGTCGAAGGTCTCGGCCGACCTGCAGGGCGAGCTGGACACCATCAAGGAGGGCATCATCGACGGCTCGATCACCGTCGAGTCGCCGTCCGCTCCCGCCGCGTCCTGATCCCCGGATCGATCGCAGCGCACTGACGAAGAGGCCGGTGGGCCCGAGTTCTGCTCGGGCCCACCGGCCTCTCGTCGGCTGTCCCGCCGGCTCCCGCGCGCTGGCACCCCGCACCGAAAGTTAGATTGGACCCATGAAGCTCGAACTGCGGGGCATCACGAAGCGCTTCGGCGCTCTCGTGGCCAACGATCACATCGACCTCACCGTCGAACCCGGTGAGATCCACTGCCTCCTCGGCGAGAACGGCGCGGGCAAGTCCACGCTGATGAACGTCCTGTACGGCCTGTATCAGGCGGAGGAGGGCGACATCCTGCTGAACGACGTGGTCCAGCGCTTCTCCGGCCCCGGCGACGCCATGAAGGCGGGGATCGGGATGGTGCACCAGCACTTCATGCTCGTCCCGGTCTTCTCGGTCGCCGAGAACGTCATGCTCGGCCACGAGGAGACGAAGTCGGGCGGCCGGCTCGACCTGGCCGCCGCGCGCGCCCGCGTCCGCGACATCTCCGACCGCTTCGGCTTCGACGTCGATCCCGATGCGATCGTCGAGGACCTGCCCGTCGGCGTCCAGCAGCGGGTCGAGATCATCAAGGCGCTCTCCCGCGACGCGAAGGTCCTCGTCTTCGACGAGCCGACCGCCGTGCTGACCCCGCAGGAGACCGACGAGCTGATCGCGATCATGCGGCAGCTGCGTGCCTCCGGGACCGCGATCGTCTTCATCACGCACAAGCTGCGCGAGGTCCGCGAGGTGGGCGACCGCATCACGGTCATCCGCCTCGGCCAGGTCGTGGGCGAGGCCTCGCCGACCGCGAGCAACGCGGAGCTGGCCTCGCTGATGGTCGGCCGCGCCGTCGAGCTCACCGTCCAGAAGGAGCCGGCGCGGGCGGGCGACGAGGCCCTCGTCGTCAGCAACCTCACCGTCCGGGACGCGAACGGGCAGGCCGTCGTCGACGACGTCTCGTTCGAGGTCCGCCGCGGCGAGATCCTCGCCATCGCCGGCGTGCAGGGCAACGGCCAGACCGAGCTGACCGAGGCGATCATGGGCCTGCAGGAGCGCGTGGAGGGCACGGTGACCCTCGACGGCCGCCGGCTCGACGGCCTCTCCGTCCGCCGGGTGCTCGACGCCGGCGTCGGCTTCGTCCCCGAGGACCGCACCGAGGACGGCCTCGTCGCCGAGTTCACCATCGCGGAGAACCTGATGCTCGACCGCAGCGACAGCGGCCCGTTCGTCAAGGGTCTCGGCCTGCAGCTGAAGGCGCTGGAGACGTTCGCCGAGGAGCGCGTCCGCGAGTTCGACGTCCGCGCGCAGGGCATCACCACGCACGTCGGCCGGCTCTCCGGCGGCAACCAGCAGAAGGTGGTCCTGGCCCGCGAGCTCAGCCGTGAGCTGCGGCTGTTCATCGCCGCCCAGCCGACCCGCGGCATCGACGTCGGCTCGATCGAGTTCGTGCACAAGCGCATCGTCGAGACCCGCGACACCGGCGTGCCCGTCATCGTCGTCTCCACCGAGCTCGACGAGGTCGCGGCTCTCGCCGACCGCATCGCGGTCATGTACAAGGGCGGCATCATCGGGATCGTCCCCGCCGACACTCCCCGGGAGACCCTGGGGCTCATGATGGCCGGGCAGTCGCCCGCCGAGAAGGGTGCGGCCGCATGAGCGACGCGCAGTTGCCCGCCGTCGATCCGGACGCCGAGTCCGAGAGGGCGACCGGTCTCGAGCCGGGCCAGAAGCCGGGTCAGGAGGCGCGGCCCGGCCCGATCGAGAGCGGGGCCTCGCGCGTCCTCCGCGAGATCCTCTCCGGCACCGCGCTCATGTCGGTGCTGGCCGTCCTGCTCTCGCTGATCGCGGGCGGCGTGCTGATCGCCGCCACCGACCCCGAGGTCCAGTCGGCCTCGGGCTACTTCTTAGCCCGGCCGCTCGACACGCTGCAGGCGATCTGGCAGTCGGTCGCCGGGGCGTACTCCTCGCTCTTCCAGGGCTCGGTCTACAACTTCCGCCGCGAGGGCTTCGCGAACGGCATCAAGCCGCTGACCGACACCCTCGCCTTCGCCACGCCGCTGATCGCGGGCGGCCTCGGCGTCGCCCTCGCCTTCCGCGTCGGGCTCTTCAACATCGGCGGCCGCGGCCAGATGCTGATCGCCGCCGCCTGCGCCGGCTGGGTCGGCTTCTCCTTCGACCTGCCGTTCGGCGTGCACCTGGTGATCACCCTCGCCGCGGGCATCCTGGGCGGCGCGCTCTGGGGCGGCCTCGTCGGCCTGCTCAAGGCGCGGACCGGCGCGCACGAGGTGATCCTCACGATCATGCTCAACTACGTCGCGTTCTACTTCGTCTCCTACCTCCTGCGCACGCCGGGCGCCCTCCAGGCTCCGGGCTCGAACAATCCCAAGTCGCCCGGGATGAAGGACACGGCGGTCTTCCCCGACCTCCTCGGCTCCGGCTACTCGCTGAACCTCGGCTTCGTCGTCGCGATCCTCGCGACCGTCTTCGTCTGGTGGCTGCTCAACCGCTCGAGCATCGGCTTCAAGTTCCGCGCGGTGGGCGAGAACCCGCACGCGGCCCGGGTCGCCGGCATCGACGTCAAGAACAGCTACGTGTACGCGATGCTGCTCTCCGGTGGCCTGCTCGGCCTGGCCGGCAGCGCGCAGGTGATGGGCACCGTCACCACCGGCTTCACCTCCGGGATCGACGCGGGCATCGGCTTCGACGCGATCACCGTCGCGCTGCTGGGCCGCTCGCGGCCGTGGGGCGTCTTCTTCGCCGGCATCCTCTTCGGCGCGTTCAAGGCCGGCGGCTACTCGATGCAGGCCGCCGAGGGTGTGCCGATCGACGTGGTCCTCGTCGTGCAGTCGCTGATCGTCCTCTTCATCGCCGCGCCGCCCCTGGTGCGCGCGATCTTCCGCCTCCCGACGCCCGGGGTCGCCCCCAAGCGCCGCACGCGCCGCACCACGGAGGTGTCCGCATGACCACCGCAGTCTCCCGTGCCCCCGGGACCGCGTCCCGGGTCGCCGTCCGCAGCTGGAAGGCCCCGATCGCGTTCGGGATCTTCTCGCTGCTGGCCGTGATCCTGTTCGTGGCCCTCGGCCGCGACGGCACCAGCTCGTTCCGCCTCGCCTCCGGCAACGACTTCTTCGCCCTGCCGGACCTGCCGTTCCCGACCCGCGCCACCGGCGTGGTCGTGGCGGTCGTCCTGGTCGGTCTGACGGCGGTCGCCGTCGCCTTCACCCGCTCGGCCCGCCGCCTGCCGCTCTGGCTCTCGGCGCTCTTCGCGCTCGTCTTCCTGGTCGGCTTCCTGGTCTGGGCGTCCGCGGGCGCGACGCTGCCGCTGCCGGGGCTGCTCCTCGGCACCGTCGGGCTCGCGACTCCGCTGATCTTCGGCTCGCTCGGCGGGGTCATCTCGGAGCGCGTCGGCGTGGTCAACGTCGCGATCGAGGGCCAGCTGCTCGCCGGCGCCTTCACCGCGGCGATGGTCGGCTCGCTGACCCGCCAGCCCGTGCTCGGCCTGCTCGCGGCGATGATCGCGAGCGTGCTGGTCTCGTTCGTGCTCGCCGCCTTCGCGATCAAGTACCTGGTCGACCAGGTGATCGTCGGCGTCGTCCTCAACGTCCTCGTGACGGGGCTCACGAGCTTCCTCTACTCGCAGGTGCTGACCAGCGACGCCGCCGTCTTCAACTCGCCGGTCAAGTTCGACCGGCTGCCGATCCCGGGACTCAGCCAGGTGCCGATCCTCGGACCGGTGCTGTTCAACCAGACGATCATCGTCTACCTGATGTACTTCGCGATCTTCGCCGTGTGGTGGGGGCTCTTCAAGACGAAGTGGGGCCTGCGGCTCCGCGCGGTCGGCGAGCACCCCCAGGCCGCGGACACCGTCGGCATCAACGTGGCCAGGACGCGGTTCTGGAACGTCTCGCTGGCCGGCGCGATCGCGGGCATGGGCGGGGCGTACTACACGCTCGACGCGGTCGGCGCGTTCGGCAAGGAGATGACGGCGGGCGCGGGCTTCATCGCCCTGGCGGCGGTCATCTTCGGCCGCTGGGACCCGATCAAGGCCACCCTCGCCTCGCTGCTGTTCGGCTTCGCGACCAACCTGCAGAACGTGCTCGGCGTCATCGGCTCGCCGGTGCCGAGCGAGTTCATGCTGATGCTGCCCTACGTGGTGACGATCTTCGCGGTCGCCGGCCTGGTCGGGCAGTCGCGGGGTCCGGCCGCCGCCGGCAAGCCCTATCTCAAATCGTGAGGACGGATCCGATGACCGACATCGACTGGGACGCCTTGCGCACCGCCGCGCTCGACGCGATGGGCAAGGCCTACGTGCCGTACTCGAAGTTCCCCGTGGGCGTCGCCGCGCTGGTCGACGACGGCCGGGTGATCTCCGGCTGCAACGTCGAGAACGCCTCCTACGGCCTGACCCTCTGCGCCGAGTGCGCGCTGGTGTCGTCGCTGCACATGACGGGCGGCGGCCGGCTCGTCGCCTTCACCTGCGTGGACGGCAAGGGCGGCGTGCTGATGCCCTGCGGGCGCTGCCGTCAGCTGCTCTTCGAGCACTCCGCCGACGGGATGCTCCTGCAGACCGTGTCGGGCGTGAAGACGATCGACGAGGTCATCCCCGACGCGTTCGGTCCGCGCACCCTCGAGGCGTACGCGGCCGAGTAGTCCCGCCCCGCCGACGCCCTCCGCGGCGCCGACGGCCCTCCGCGGCCGTGCAGCGCCGCCGCCTCCCGCTCCCACTCCTGAACCGAGGACCTCGCATGACCCCGTCCACCCCCGTCGAGGCGTTCGACGCCGTCGACGTCATCCGCACCAAGCGCGACCGCGGCACGCTCTCGACCGCGCAGATCGACTGGCTGATCGACGCCTACACCCGCGGCTACGTCCAGGGCGAGCAGATGGCCGCCTTCGCGATGGCCGTGCTGCTCAACGGGATGGACCGCGACGAGATCCGCGACCTGACCCTCGCGATGATCGCGAGCGGCGAGCGGATGAGCTTCGACGGCCTCGGCAAGCGGACGGTCGACAAGCACTCCACCGGCGGGGTCGGCGACAAGATCACGCTGCCGCTGATGCCGCTGGTCGCCTCCTTCGGCGTCGCGGTGCCGCAGCTCTCCGGTCGCGGCCTCGGCCACACGGGCGGCACGCTCGACAAGCTCGAGGCGATCCCCGGCTGGCGCGCGGACCTCAGCAACGAGGAGATGTTCGAGCAGCTGCGGACGGTCGGCGGCGTCATCTGCGCCGCGGGCTCCGGGCTCGCTCCGGCGGACAAGAAGCTCTACGCCCTGCGCGACATCACCGGCACCGTCGAGGCGATCCCGCTGATCGCCTCCTCGATCATGTCGAAGAAGATCGCGGAGGGGACCGACGCCCTGGTCCTCGACGTCAAGTTCGGCTCCGGCGCGTTCATGACCGACATCGAGCGCTCGCGCGAGCTGGCCCGCGCCATGGTCGATCTCGGCAACGACGCCGGCGTCCGCACCACGGCGCTGCTGACCAACATGAACGTGCCGCTCGGCCTCGCGATCGGCAATGCGAACGAGGTCCGCGAGTCCGTCGAGGTGCTCGCCGGCGGCGGCCCCGCGGACGTCCGCGAGCTGACCCTCGCGCTCGCCCGCGAGATGCTGGCGCTGGCCGGGCAGCCCGACGCGGACGTCGAGGGTGCGCTCGACGGCGGCGCGGCGATGGACACCTGGCGTGCGGTCATCCGCGCCCAGGACGGCGACCCGGACGGCGCGCTGCCGGTCGCCCGCGAGACGCACGTCGTCCTGGCCGAGCGCGACGGCGTCCTGGTCGAGCAGCAGGCGCTGCCCTTCGGCATCGCGGCCTGGCGCCTCGGCGCGGGGCGCGCGCGCCAGCAGGACGCGGTGCAGCACGCCGCCGGCATCGACCTGCACGCGAAGCCCGGCGACCGGGTCCGCGCCGGTCAGCCGCTCTTCACGCTCTCCGCCGACGAGCCGTCCCGCTTCTCCCGCGCGCTCGAGGCGCTGGACGGCGCGTACCGCATCGGCGACGAGGGCGACGCGGTCCTCGACGGCGGCCCGCTGGTGGCGGAGCGCATCGCCTGACCCGCGCCGCCGCTCGGGTCGACCTCCGGCTCGCGGAACGGCCTCCGGCACGCGGAATCTGCGGATTCCGACGTGCCGGAGCTGCTTCCGCGTGCCGGAGGTGGTCGGGGTCGATATCCGGCTCGGCGAACCGAATCCGGCGCGTGAATTCCGCTCGTTCGGGCGTGCCGGAGCTGTTTCCGCGTGCCGAAGGTGAGGGTGGACGTCCGGCTCGTGAAACCGCGCCCGGCTCGTAAGATCCGCAGCTTTCAGCGTGCCGGAGTCGGTTTCGCGTGCCGGAGATGGGCAGGCAGGAGCTTCGGCTCGTGGAGTCGGCCCGGGCTCGTGGAATGCGCGGGTTCCGACGTGCCGAAGGTGATTCCGCGTGCCGGGATCGGGCCCAGAGGATGTCCGGCTCGTGGAATGAGCCCGGCTCGGGGGATTCGCGAGTTCCGGCGTGCCGGAGGTCGTTCCGCATGCCGGAGGTGGCCCGGCCTGCTCGCGCACCCGGCCTGACCCGGACGGGGTGGCAGCCGCGAGGGAGGCCGGCGCGGGCGGCACCGTAAGGTGGTCGGCGAACCGTCGTCCCACCGGAGGAGCACCGTGACCGACAGCACCGAGACCGGCAGCAGCCACGAGGAGTACCTCCTCCCGGGCGAGGGCATCCTCATCGACGACCTGCCCAAGGTGTCATTGCACGACCACCTCGACGGCGGACTCCGCGCCGAGACGATCGTCGACATCGCCGCGCAGACCGGCGTCGCCCTGCCCGCCGAGGACCCCGAGGCTCTCGAGCGGTGGTTCACCACCACGGCCGACTCCGGCTCGCTCGAGGACTACATCGCCACCTTCGAGACCACGATCGCCGTCATGCAGACCGCTTCGTCGCTCGAGCGCGTCGCGCGCGAGTTCGTGCTCGACCTCGCCGCCGACGGAGTCGTCCACGGCGAGATCCGCTGGGCGCCCGAGCAGCACCTCCGCTCCGGTCTCACCCTCGATGCGGCCGTCGAGGCCGTGCAGGAAGGACTCGAGCAGGGCGTCCAGGAGGCGGCCGCGCACGGCTCGCGGCTCGGCGTCGGCCAGCTGATCACCGCGATGCGGCACACCGACCGCTCGCTCGAGATCGCCGAGCTGGCCCTGCGCCACCGCGAGCGCGGCGCGATCGGCTTCGACATCGCCGGTGCGGAGGCGGGCTTCCCCGCGTCGCGGCACCGCCCCGCGTTCGAGCTCCTCGCCGCCGCGCACTTCCCGACGACCGTGCACGCGGGCGAGGCGGACGGCCTCGACAGCATCCGCTCGGCGCTCCTGGACGGCCGGGCACTGCGCCTCGGCCACGGCGTCCGGCTCGCGGAGGACATCCGCGTCGAGCGCCAGGACGACGACGCCAGCTACGTCACCCTGGGCGAGCTCGCCGAGTGGGTGAAGGACCGGCGGATCGCGCTCGAGCTCAGCCCGTCCTCGAACCTGCAGACCGGGGCGATCGCCGCGTGGGGCACCGAGCTCGCCGACCACCCGTTCGACCTGCTCTACCAGCTCGGCTTCCGCGTCACCGTCAACACCGACAACCGCCTGATGAGCGGCACGACGCTCAGCCGCGAGCTCGCGCTGCTCTCGGACGCGTTCGGCTACGACCTCGACGACCTCGAGGCGTTCCAGGTCAACGCGGCCGAGGCGAGCTTCCTGCCGCTGGACGAGCGCCGCGAGCTGATCGAGACCATCAGCGCCGGCTTCGAGGCGGCCTGAGCATGCCCCTCGACCCGCTCTCCGACGCCGCGGTGGCCCTGCGCCACCCCGCCGCCAGCTGGCGCGAGGCGGTCATGGAGGCGGGCCGCGCCCTCGAGCGCAGCGGCGCGGTCGACCCGGCCTACTCCCGCCGGATGGTCGAGCAGGTCGACGTGCTCGGGCCCTACATCGTGATCGCCCCCGGCCTCGCCCTCGCGCACGCCCGCCCCGGCAACGACGTGCTCGCGGACGGGATCTCGGTGGTCACCCTCGCCGACCCCGTCGCCTTCGGCCACAGCACCAACGACCCGGTCTCGGTCGTCATCGGCATCGCCGCCACCCAGGCGCACGGCCACGTCGGCTTCGTCTCCGGCCTCGCCGACGTCCTCAGCAAGCCGGATGCGGTCGCGGCCCTCGCCGCCGCCCGCACCGTCCGCAGCATCAACGCCGTCCTCACCGACGACACCCCGCACCACGGAAGAAGCGCATGAAGATCGTCACCCTCTGCGGCGCCGGAATCGGCACCTCCGCCATCCTCAAGCTCGGCGCCGAGCGCGCCCTCGAAGCCCTCGACCTCGAGGCCGAGGTCGTCGCCTCCGACCTCGCCTCCGTCGACGCCCTCGCCGCCGACGCGCAGGTCATCCTCACCTCCAGCGAGCTGATCGACAGGATCGGCAAGACCTTCGCCGAGGTCGTCGTCATCGACAACTACCTCGACCAGACCGAGATCACGGCGAAGATCGAGCGCGCGCTCGGCGGTGCCGTTCTCTGAGCCGCTCCCTGCGCGGCTCAGCGCAGTCGGCTTCTCGTCGTGGTGCGTTCCATGGAGCGTGTCGCGTCGCGCTGTCTCGAATCGCTTGGCACGCGATTCTCGATCGCGCGCTCTGCCTTGAGGGTGCTCGCTCCTGACCCGTGGTGCCGTTTTCTGAGCCGCCCCTTGTGCGGCTCAGCGCGGTCGGCTTGTCGACGTGGTGCGTTTCGTGGAGCGGGTCGCGTCGCGCTGTCGAGAATCGCTTGGCACGCGATTGTCGACAGCGCGCTCTGCCTTGAGGGTGCTCGTTCTGGGTGGGTGCGAGGGCGGTCCGGGTCGCGAGATGCCACTTGTGTGCGCGACACGCCGGGGGAGGCTTGCACAAGTGGCATCTCGCGAGGCGGGCGGCGGGGCGGCGGGTCAGGGGGCCAGCAGGGTGAGGGTGCGGGTGAGGAGGGTTCGGGCGCGGGCGGGGGAGAGGCGGGTCGGCTGCTCGGCGGCGCGGGCGACGGCGATGCCGTCGAGGACGGCGAGGAGGAGCGCGGCGTCGTCGGGGCCGAGCGGCGCCGTGGGGTGCGCGGCGTGCAGCAGCTCCAGGACGACGTCCTCCGTGCGCGACCAGCCGGCGGTGTGCAGGGCGCGGATCTCGGGGTCGGTGCCGGCGCGTGAGGCGAACGCGGTCCAGACGACGGCGTCGGGGACGTCGGCGTCCTCGACGCAGGCGATCGCCTCGCAGAAGGCGCGGAGACGAGCGTCCGCCGACGGCTCCTCCTCCCGCAGGTCGAGCATCCGTCGGCGGAACCGCTCCTCCACCGCTGCCATCGCGCCGGTCAGCAGCGCCTGCTTCGTCGGGAAGTGGTGCTGGACGGCGCCTGCCGAGACGCCTGCTTCAGCGGCGACGGTCCGGATGCTGAGCTGATCGGCCCCGCGCGTCGAGAGGACGGTGACGACCGCCGAGAGGATGTCGCTCCTGCTCTCGCGCCGATCGGCCACGTGCGCTCCCCTCGATCCGTCCGCTCGAGCAGGCTACGCTCTCGACCATGACCAATACGACTGTATTGCCAATCGCCGAGACGGCGAGAGCGCGCATCGACTCGCTGGACGTCGTCCGCGGCGTCGCGATCATCGGGACCCTCGGCACCAACATCTGGCTGTTCTCCCACCCCTGGGGACTGCTCGGGATGCTCAGCGAGCCGGTGACGCCCGGGACATCCCCGGGCGCGCAGACCGTGCAGCTGGTGCTGATGGCTCTGGCACAGGGGAAGTTCCTCGCCCTGCTCTCGCTCACCTTCGGCATCGGGCTGGCGATCCAGCACGCGTCGGCGGTCCGCCGGGGTCGGCGCTGGCCCGGCCGCTACCTCTGGCGGGCGACGCTGCTCCTGTTCGACGGCGCGGTCAACTACGTGCTGATCGCGGAGTTCGATGTGCTGATGGGCTACGCGGTGACGGGAGCGGTCGTGGCCTGGCTGCTGCTCACCCGGCCGCGGACGCAGCGGCGCACGGTGGTCGTCCTCGGGGCGTTGCACGTCCTGCTGATCTCGGCGCTCGTGGCGCTCGTGGCGACGCAGCCGGGTGCCGCCGGTCAGGGTCCGACGGGTCGCAGCCCCTACGCTGACGCCTCCTTCCTCGGCCTCGCCGTCTTCCGGCTGCAGAACACGGGAGTCTTCCGTGCCGAGCCCCTGCTGATCGGATTCCTGAGCCTGGCGATGTTCCTGCTCGGTGCTCAGCTGCTGCGCGCCGGCCTCTTCGCGGAGGAGGGGCGACTGCTGCGGCGGCGGCTGATGGTCCTCGGTGCGGTCGCCGCTCCGGTCGATCTGGCGCTCGGACTCACCGGGAGCGCGGCCGGTCTGCTGGCCGAGCGCTACCTCGTCGCTCCGCTGGTGGCGCTCGGGCTGCTCGCCCTCCTCGCCGAGCTCGGCCTGCGCCGGGGCAGCGACGGCTGGCTCGCGCGTCGCGCTCGCGAGGTCGGCCGGGTCGCTCTGAGCGCCTATCTCCTGCAGAACCTGCTCGGGGGCGCTCTGTTCTACGGCTGGGGCCTCGGGCTCGCGGTCACCGTGGCGCCGTGGCGGGTACCCGTGACGATCGGCGCCTTCGTCCTGATCGCGTCGATCGTCGTGCTCGCCGCGCATCTCTGGCTCCGCCGCTTCGCTGTCGGCCCGGTCGAGTGGCTCTGGAAGCGCGGCGAGCAGCTCGGGAGTCGTCCCTCGCGCTGACGACGTGGTGCGCCAGAGCCCGCGCCAGGGCGGCAGGGTCGGGACGTCCGTGCGATTCTCCGACCTGGCTCCGTCTCCGAGCCTCTTCACCGAATCGAGAGGACTGAAGTGCGCACTCGCATCCGCTGCACGATCGCCGGGCTCACCACCCTCGGGCTCCTGGCGGGAGGCGCTGTTCTGGGGGCGGGGCCCGCCTTCGCTCAGACCCCGTCACCCGCCGCGTCGACCGCCACAGCCACCTCCACTGCCGCTCCGGAGTGGAGTGCGACCGCGACCTACACGGGCGGGCAGCAGGTCACCCGCCAGGGGAGGCTCTACACCGCCGGCTGGTGGACCAGCGGCGAGGACCCGCTGCGGGTCTCGGGGGCCGTCGGGACCGACAAGGTCTGGCAGCCCGCCGCGGGCGTGACCGCGCCGACGGTCGCGCCGACCCCCACCGCCGCGCCGACGCCGACCGCCGCTCCCGCACCGACCCGCGCTCCTGCGTCCGTCACCGTCCCGGCGCCGTCCGCGAGCCTCGCGCCGGCCGCCCCCGCGTCGAACCCGTTCCCCGGTGTCGCGGAGTGGAGCGCGTCGGCGACGTACACCGGCGGCCAGCAGGTCGTGCGCGACGGGAAGCTCTACACCGCCGGCTGGTGGACCAGCGGTGCGGACCCCCGCGAGGACTCTGGACCCATCGGCTCCGGCAGGGTCTGGCAGCCGGCCGCCGCGGTCACTCCGGCACCGGCGCCGACTCCCGCGGTCACTCCGACTCCGGCGAGCACCACGACCCCGTCGCCCGCGCCCGCCCCGACCACCGATCCCGGGAAGGCCCCGAGACCTTCGGCGGCGCCCGCGACCGGAACGTCCCCCGCCGTCCTGCGCTCCGGCTACAAGGACATCACCATCAACATGGACTGGAACACCCACCAGCTGCGGACGGTGCTCGACGGGAAGATCGTCCCCCTCGTGGGGCCGGACTCCTGGGCGAGCCGGACCGGCAGCAGCGCGGTCACGCTCGCCTTCGCCTCCGGCACCGGGGACGCCCCGAACTGGGCGGGCGTCACGGCGGACGAGTTCCGCAGCTCGATCGACCAGCTGGTCGCCGCGGACGTGGACTACGTGCTCGCCACCGGAGGAGCCTCGGCGGTGTTCACCGCGAACGCTGCGCAGCTGGACTCCTTCATC
Source organism: Rathayibacter sp. PhB186 (assembly GCF_003751825.1). Taxonomy (NCBI): domain Bacteria; kingdom Bacillati; phylum Actinomycetota; class Actinomycetes; order Micrococcales; family Microbacteriaceae; genus Rathayibacter; species Rathayibacter sp. PhB186. Next base: position 1,111,966 of record NZ_RJKO01000001.1, read on the forward strand.
AGCCGCTACGCCTCGAAGAACCTGATCGGCATCGACTTCGACATCGAGCGCGGGCAGACCGCCGCGCAGATCCGGGAGCTCGCCGACGCCGCTGCCGTGGCCGAGGTGAAGTACCCGGACCTCCGGTTCCAGTTCACCCTGCCCACCGCGGCGGCGTCGGACGGATCGAGGTACAGCCTGACCGACGTCGGAGTCACGACCGTCGAGGCGATCAAGGCCTCGGGCGTGCAGCACTACACCGTCAACCTGATGGCCATGGACTACGGGTCGCCGACCGCCGCGAACGCGGTCATCGATTCGACGACCGGGAGGACCGACATGGGGGCGTCCGCCGTCCAGGCCGCTCGGAACGTGCACGAGAAGCACGGCATCCCCTACTCGAAGCTCGAGCTGACCGCGATGATCGGCGTCAACGACGTGACCGAGGAGGTCACCTCCGTCGCGGACTTCGAGACGATCGCCGCCTTCGTGAAGACGCAGGGCCTCGCCGGACTGCACCACTGGTCCGTCGACCGGGACACGCCCTCCACCGTGGGCGTGGTGTCTCCGCTGGGCTCCGGGACGGCCATCCCGTCAGGAGCGTTCGCCGCGGTCGTCAACCGCGCCGGCTGACCCCCGCCCGTTCGCTGCGCCGCCCCGCCGACCCGTGGGGCGGCGCTGCGGCGTGCCCCGGACCCGGTCCTCGCCGTCCGTGTCGCTCGTCCTTCGCTGCATCCGTCCTCTCCGCCCGCCCCCTTCCCAGGAGCCGCCCACCCATGTCCTCGATCCCGTCCGACCCCTCCTCACCCGAACTCCGGCACGCCTCGCGGCGTCCGCGTCCGCTGCTCCGCCGACTCCTGTCCGTCCTCGCGGCGGCCGTCGCCGTCGTCCTCGGGCTCACCCTGTCGACGGTCGCGGCGGCGTTCGCGCTCGCCGTGTCCCTGCCCTTCGCGATCGCCGTGTGGGTGGTCCTGTCCCTGCTTCTCGTCTTCCTGCTGGTCTCGGCCGTGCAGCGCCTGCTCCCGCGACGGCCTCGGCCGGTCCGCCGGTCGGTGCGCCTGCGCACCCCGCTGATCGTCGCCGCGGTCGCGACCGCCGCCATCGGCGCGCTCGCCGGCGGGACCGTGCTCGCGCCGATCGGCGGGTCGTCCGTCGGCTTCGGCCCGGTGGCCCCGCAGTACTGGGACCTCTCCACCGGCTCGCACGTCGCGTACTGGAAGACCCCCGCTCCCACTCCCGGGGGATCCGAGGTCCCGATCGTGTACGTGCACGGCGGCCCCGGCGGCTATGTCGCCGCCCTGGACCTCGACTTCCTGCCCGCCCTCGCCGAGACCGGCCACGACGTCTACCTGTTCGACCAGCCGGGCGCCGGCTACTCCGACGACCTGCCGATCCACGACTACTCGCTGGAGCGGTCCGTCGCCGACATCGACGCCGTCCGGGAGAAGACGGGCGCGGATCGCGTGATCCTCGTCGGCCACTCGGCCGGGGGCTACCTCGCCGCCGCCTACACCGCCAAGCACCCCGAGCACGTGGAGAAGGCGGTCCTCCTCTCCTCCGGGACCTACGACCCGTCGGAGGACGGACGGCGCGCGGTCGCCGAGGCGCAGGCGGCAGCCGATGCGCGGCCGGTCAAAGACCCGGCAGAGCGGGCGGAGCCCGCAGCGGAGGAGCCCGCTCCTCTCCCGCTGGGCGCTCAGCTGCGCGCGGCCGCCGGAGTGGCGCTTCTGCGGTCGGTCGGCCCGGACGCCGCCGTGAACCTGCTCCCGCAGGACGCCGGCAGGCGTGTGGCGGCGGCGTCGCTGGGCGAACCCGGCGGCATCAATGTCTACTCGAACCTGCTGCTGACCGACGACTTCCTGGCGCACTGGGCGATGACGCTCGAGCAACTCCACACGGTGGACGTGCCCACGCTGGTCGTGCGGGCGCAGGACGACTTCGTCGACTGGCGCGGCCAGCACGCCCTTGCCGAGGCGATCCCCGGCGCGCAGACGGTCTTCATCCCCGAGGGCGGGCACGCCCCCTGGGTGCGGGCTCGTGAGCGCAGCCTCGCCGCCGTGTCCGACTTCCTCCTGGACCGGGCGCAGCCGATCTCCACCGGCGACGCCGACCCGGGGCTGGCGGACGCTCCCGATCGCGGCTGACCGCCGCTCAGCGCAGGAGCTCGGCGGCTCCCGTCCGCAGGGCGTCGAGGCGGGCGGCGACCGCGCCGCGGCGGGCGTCGGCGTCCGCCTCGTGCGACCACGCGTCGAGGTAGAGCTTCACCTTGGGCTCGGTGCCGCTCGGCCGGGCGATCAGGCGGGCGCCGTCGAGGGTGAACCGCAGTGCATCCGTCGGCGGCAGCGCTCCGCCCGCCGCGAGCAGGTCCTCCGTGCGCTGCACGGCGAGGCCGGCGATCGCGGCGGGCGGCGCGCTGCGCAGCCCCGCCATGATCCGGCCGATCTCGGACAGGTCGGTCACCCGGAGCGAGATCTGCTCCGAGCCGAACAGGCCGAAGCGCTCGGCGAAGGCGTCGAGCTCGTCGGCGATCGTGCGGCCCTCCGCGGCGAGCGAGGAGGCGAGATCGAGGAAGGCGAGCGCCGCCGAGATGCCGTCCTTGTCGCGGACCGTCTCCGGGTTCACGAGGTAGCCGAGAGCCTCCTCGTAGCCGAAGACGAGGTCCGGGACGCGGGAGATCCACTTGAAGCCGGTCAGCGTCTCCGCGAACTCCAGCCCGTAGTCCCGGGCGACCGCTCCGAGCGCGGGGGAGGAGACGATCGAGCAGGCCAGCGCGCCGCCCGTCCGGCCCGCGGTGCGGGCGCGCTCGGCGGCGCGCCAGCCGAGCAGCGCGCCCACCTCGTTGCCGGAGAGGCGACGGAAGCCGTCCGCGAGCGACGCGTCCGGGATCGCCGCGGCGAAGCGGTCGGCGTCGGGATCGTTGGCGACGATCAGCTGAGCGCGGCCCGAGCGCGCGGTCGCGAAGGCGAGGTCGAGCGCCCCGGCCTCCTCGGGGTTGGGGAACGCCACCGTGGGGAACGCGGGATCGGGGTCGATCTGCTCGACGACCACGGCCGGCTCGTCGAAGTCGGCGGCGGAGAGCACGCGGTGCGCGGTCTCCCAGCCCACGCCGTGCATCGCCGTGTAGACGACGCGGAGCGGCGCCGACTGCCGTCCGACCGCCGCCGTCGCGGCGATGTAGGCGTCGACGACGGATTCGTCGGCGACGCGGTACTCGCCCCGCGGCAGCTCGGTGACGCGGCGCTCGGTCGCGACCGCGAGGATCCGCTCGGCGATCGCGGAGTCGACCGGCGGCACGATCTGCGAGCCGTCGTCGTCGCCGCCGAGGTAGACCTTGTAGCCGTTGTCCTGCGGCGGGTTGTGGCTCGCCGTCACCATCACTCCGGCGTCGGCGCCGAGGTGGCGGACGGCGAAGGCGAGCACGGGAGTCGGCAGCAGGCGGGGGAGCAGCACGGCGTCGGCACCCGCGCCGGCCATCAGGGCGGCCGAGTCCTCGGCGAAGACGCGGGAGTTCCTCCGCCCATCGTAGCCGATGACGATCAGCGGGCGCTCGAGGCCTTGCGCGCGCAGATGGTCGGCGAGCCCGACGGCCGCCTGCGAGACGAGGACGCGGTTCATCCGGTTCGACCCGGCCGCGATCGCCCCGCGGAGCCCGGCGGTGCCGAAGGCGAGGCGCTCGCGGAAGCGGTCCGCCAGCTCTGCCGCGGCGGCGGGGTCACCGGCGGCGTCGGCCGACAGCAGGTCGACGAGCTCCTGCCGCGTCTCCGGGTCGGGGTCCTGGGCGAGCCAGTCCTCGGCGCGCGCGCGGACGTCCGCCGTCACAGCGCGCCCGTGATCCCGGCGAGGAGGCGGGCGAGGTCGTCCTCGGCGTTCCGCCCGGCCTCGAGGACCTCCTCGTGGCTCAGCGGCGTCTTCTGGATGCCCGCCGCCAGGTTCGTGATCAGCGACATGCCCAGCACCTCCATGCCCGCCTCGCGCGCCGCGATCGCCTCGAGGGCGGTCGACATGCCGACGATGTGGCCGCCGATGATCCGGGCCATCTGCACCTCGGCCGGGCTCTCGTAGTGCGGGCCGCGGAACTGCACGTAGACGCCGTCGTCGAGGTCCGCGCGGGTCTCCCGGGCCAGCGCCCGCAGCCGGGCCGAGTAGAGGTCCGTGAGGTCGACGAAGGTCGCGCCCTCGAGCGGAGAGTCGGCGGTGAGGTTGATGTGGTCGCTGATCAGGACCGGGGTGCCGGGGGTCCAGTGCTCCTTGATGCCGCCCGCGCCGTTGGTGAGGATCATCACCGAGGCGCCGGTCGCCGCGGCGACCCGGACGCTGTGCGCGACCCGGCGCACGCCGTACCCCTCGTAGTAGTGGGTGCGGGCGCCGATGATCAGCGCGCGCTTGCCGGTCGGCAGCAGCACCGAGCGGAGGCTGCCGCCGTGGCCGTGCACGGCCGACTTCGTGAAGCCGACGATGTCGGTCGCCGGGACCACGGCCGTCGTCTCGCCGATCGCGTCGGCGGCCTTGCCCCAGCCGCTGCCGAGCGTGAGGGCGATGTCGTGCTTCTCGACGCCGGTCGCCTCGATGATCTGGGCGGCGGCCTCGGCGGCGATCGCGAAGGGATCGGCGTCGGCGGAGTCGAGCGGATTGGGGGTCTGGTCAGCCATTCCCCCACCCTATCCACGCGCGACGCGGGGGCGGGCTCGGCCCGCGGACCCTCCTGGACCCGCGTCGATTGGGCGAACTCCCAGCACGGGAGGACAATGGGAGACATGCCTTACGAGTTCGAGCGCACGCAGCGGATCGCCGTCCTCGGAGGGGGACCCGGCGGCTACGAGGCCGCCCTCGCCGGAGCCCAGCTGGGCGCCGAGGTCACCCTCGTCGAGCGGGTCGGAGTGGGCGGATCGGCCGTCATCACCGACGTCGTGCCGTCGAAGTCGCTGATCGCGACCGCCGAGGCCACGAATGCGATCGGCGAGGCCGCCGACCTCGGCGTGCAGTTCTTCACCCGCCACGAGCAGACGAACAAGCCGGTCCGCCCCGAGGTCGCGGTCAACCTCGCCACGGTCAACAAGCGCCTCCTCGGGCTCGCCCGCCAGCAGTCCGAGGACATGCGCGCGAACCTCGTCCACCACGGCGTGCGCATCGTGCAGGGCGACGGGCGCCTCGACGGCTCGAACGCGCTGATCGTCGCGACCGCGCCCGGCGACGAGGGCATGGACTTCGACCGGATCGAGGCGGACACCATCGTCGTGTCCGTCGGCGCCAGCCCGCGCATCCTGCCGTCCGCCGCGCCCGACGGCGAGCGGATCATGAGCTGGACCCAGCTCTACAACCTCAAGACGGTGCCAGAGCATCTGATCGTGGTCGGCTCGGGCGTCACCGGCGCGGAGTTCGCCTCCGCGTATCGCGCGCTCGGCGCCAAGGTCACGCTGATCTCCTCCCGCGACCAGGTCCTCCCCGGCGAGGACGCGGACGCCGCCGCCGTGATCGAGAACGTCTTCAAGCGCAACGGCATGGTCGTGCTGTCCAAGTCGCGCGCCGATCGCGTCGAGCGCACCGAGACCGGCGTCCGCGCCGTGCTGTCCGACGGCCGCGTCGTCGAGGGCTCGCACTGCCTGATGGCCGTCGGCTCCATCCCGAACACCGCCGGCATCGGCCTCGAGGAGGCGGGCGTCCAGCTCACCGACTCGGGCCACATCCGCGTCAACCGCGTCGCGCGCACCAGCGTCCCCTCGATCTACGCGGCCGGCGACTGCACCACGTTCCTGCCGCTCGCCTCCGTCGCCGCCATGCAGGGCCGCACCGGCGTCTTCCACGCCATGGGCGACGCGGTGAACCCCACCGAGGTGCGCAACGTCGCGGCGAACATCTTCACCCAGCCCGAGATCGCGACCGTCGGCTGGAGCCAGAAGGAGATCGAGGAGGGCCTCGCCCAGGGCGAGATCTACAAGCTCCCCCTCGCCGCCAACCCGCGGGCCAAGATGATGGGCATCCGCGACGGCTTCGTGAAGGTCTTCGCCCGCACCGGCTCCGGCACCGTCATCGGCGGCGTCATCGTCGCCCCCAAGGCCAGCGAGCTGATCTTCCCCCTCGCCCTCGCCGTCGAGCACCGCCTCACCGTCGACCAGGTCGCCCGCGCTTTCACCGTCTACCCCAGCCTCACCGGCTCCATCTCGGAGGCGGCGCGCGCCATGCACATCGTCAGCTGACGCTGACGATGTGCACGCCATCCTCTGAGCCGCTCCCCGCGCGGCTCAGCGCAGTCGGCTTCGCGACGTGGTGCGTCCCGCAGAGCGTCTCGCGTCGCGCTGCCGAGAAACGCTGGCACGCGTTTCCCGGTCGCGGCGCTCTGCCCTGCGGGCGAGCGGCTCCGGCGGGTGCCCGCCCCATGCTGATCGAGTAGCGCGCGGAGCGCGCGTATCGAGATCCGGTGCCGCCTGGGGCGCGGCGTCAGCGGTGGTGGTGGAAGCGGCCTTCAACCGCATTGCTGATCAAGGGAGGGTCTCGATACGCCGCTGAGGCTACTCGACCAGCATGGGGCGGACGCGGTTCCGGCGGTCGCGCATCGGCCGATCATGCTGATCGAGTAGCGCGTGGAGCGCGCGTATCGAGATCCGACGCTGCCCGAGGCGCGGCGTCAGCTGTGGTGGGAGCGGCGTTCACCCGCACTGCTGATCGAGGGAGGGTCTCGATATGCCGCTGCGCGGCTCCTCGACCAGCATGGGGCGGACGCGGTTCCTGCGGTCGCGCATCGGCCGTCCATGCTGATCGAGTAGCGCGTGGAGCGCGCGTATCGAGATCCGGCGCCGCCCGGCGCGCAGTATCAGCTGTGGCGCGGTGTCATCGCTGGTGGGCGATGAGGGCGGCTCCTGGCTGATGGCGTGCGCCTGGAGCTGCACTGCTGGTCGAGGGGCGGTCTCGATACGCCGCTGCGCGGCTACTCGACCAGCATGAACCCGCCGAGCCCTCCCGCGAGCAACGGCTCAGCCGGCCTGCGTGGAGCGGCCCGGCTCGCCCACGAGCAGCGTCAGGCAGAGCGCGAGACCGAGAAACGCGTGTCAGCGTTTCTCGGCCGCGCGACGTTAGACGCTCTGCGGAACGCACCACGTGAACGGGCCGACTGCGCCGGGCCGCGCGGGGAGCGGCCCGGAATCAAGCACCGATGGACAGCAGCACGTGGCCCGAGGAGACCGTGGTGCCCGCCTCCGCGTTCAGGGAGCGGACGACGCCGTCCTTGTGGGCGGTGAGGGGCTGCTCCATCTTCATGGCCTCGAGGACGACGACGAGGTCGCCGGTGACGACGGTGTCGCCCTCGGCGACGGCGACCTTGACGATGGTGGCCTGCATCGGGGCGGTGACGGAGTCGCCGGTGACGGTGCTGACGGAGGCGGAGCCGCGGCGCTTGGGGGCGGCGGCAGCGGGACCGCGGGACGGGCCGGAGCCGACGAGGTCGCTGGGCAGGGTGACCTCGACGCGGCGGCCGTCGACCTCGACCACGACGCTCTGGCGGGCGGCCGGTCCGTCGATCGCGCCGGGCTCGCCGCTCCACGCCTCGATGGTGTTGTCGAACTCGGTCTCGATCCAGCGGGTGTAGATCGAGAACGGCTCGTCGCCGGCGGGGGCGAAGGCCGGGTCCTCGACGATCGCGCGGTGGAACGGCAGCACGGTGGGCAGGCCGGTGACCTCGAACTCGGCGAGGGCGCGGCGGGAGCGCTCGAGCGCCTCGGCGCGGGTCGCGCCGGTGACGATCAGCTTGGCCAGCAGCGAGTCGAACGAGCCGGAGATCACGTCGCCGGCGACGACGCCGGAGTCGACGCGCACGCCCGGTCCGCCGGGCGCCTTGAAGACGTGCACGGGGCCGGGGGCGGGCAGGAAGCCGCGGCCGGCGTCCTCGCCGTTGATGCGGAACTCGAAGGAGTGGCCGCGGGGCTGCGGGTCCTCGTAGTCGAGCAGGCCGCCCTCGGCGAGGCGGAACTGCTCGCGGACGAGGTCGATGCCGGTGACCTCCTCGGAGACGGGGTGCTCGACCTGCAGGCGGGTGTTCACCTCGAGGAAGGAGACGGTGCCGTCCTTGCCGATCAGGAACTCGCAGGTGCCGGCGCCGACGTAGCCGACCTCGCGCAGGATCGCCTTCGAGGCGCGGTAGAGCTCGGTGTTCTGCTCGTCGGTGAGGAACGGCGCGGGCGCCTCCTCGACCAGCTTCTGGTGCCGGCGCTGCAGCGAGCAGTCGCGGGTGGAGACGACGACGACGTTCCCGTCGGCGTCGGCGAGGCACTGGGTCTCGACGTGCCGGGGCTGGTCGAGGTACTTCTCGACGAAGCACTCGCCGCGCCCGAAGGCGGCGATCGCCTCACGGGTGGCGGAGGCGAACATCTCCTCGACCTCGTCGCGCTCGCGGGCGACCTTCAGGCCGCGGCCGCCGCCGCCGAAGGCCGCCTTGATGGCGACCGGGAGCCCGTGCTGGTCGACGAACTCGAGCACCTCGGCGGCGCCCGAGACGGGGTTCAGGGTGCCGGGCGCGAGCGGAGCGCCGACCTTCTCGGCGACGTGGCGGGCCGAGACCTTGTCGCCGAGGCGCTCGATGGCCTCCGGCGACGGGCCGATCCAGACCAGTCCGGCGTCGATGACGGCGCGGGCGAAGTCGGCGTTCTCGGCGAGGAAGCCGTAGCCGGGGTGCACGGCGTCGGCGCCGGAGCGGCGGGCGACCGAGAGCAGCTTCTCGATGACGAGGTACGTCTCGGCGCTGGTCGTGCCGCCGAGCGCGTACGCCTCGTCGGCGAGGCGGCTGTGCACGGCGTCGCGGTCCTGGTCGGCGTAGACGGCGACGGAGGCGATGCCGCTGTCACGGGCGGCCCGGACGACGCGGACGGCGATCTCGCCTCGGTTGGCGATGAGCACCTTCGTGATACCTGGCATGGTCCCCAACCCTAGAGGGCGCCCCGCGGATGCCCGGCGCGGCTCACCACAAAGAAGGGCGAGCGCTTCGTCGGTTCCCAACAAGGGCGGCCGGGAGCGGGCGGTGTCAGCGGTGCCCGGGTGTCAGCGGTTCCAGAGCGACGGCCAGGACACCCCGAGCTCGCGGACGAGCGAGCGCAGCGTCGGCACGGACATCCCGATCACCGTCGACGGGTCGCCCTCGATCGCGGTGATGAAGCCGGCGCCGCGCCCGTCGATCGTGAACGCGCCGGCCACCTCGAGCGGCTCCCCGGTCGCGACGTAGGCGTCGATCTCGTCGTCCTCGATGTCCGCGGCGAAGGTGACGGCGGCGGAGGTGACCGCTCCGGTCTCGGCGACGATCCGCCCGCCGCGGTGGTCGATCAGCCAGTGGCCGGAGTGCTGGCGGCCGGTGCGCCCGCGCTGCGCCCGCCAGCGCTCGCGGGCGCGCTCGGGCTCGTGCGGCTTGCCGTGCACGACGCCGTCGAGCACGAAGGCGGAGTCGCCGCCGAGGACCAGGCCGTCGATCTGCGGCCCGAGGACGGCCGTCGCCTTGGCGCGGGCGAGCAGCGCCACGGTCGCGTCGGCGTCCAGCGCGGCTCCGCGCTCCCGCTCGGCCCGGGCGACGGCGGCCGGCTCGTCGACCTCCGAGGGGACGACCACGGGCTCGATCCCGGCGGCGCGCAGCAGTGCCAGGCGGGCGGGGGAGGTGGAGGCGAGGTGGAGGCGCACGAGGGCTCCCTGCGATCGGGCCCACGCTGTGGGATGCTCGACGGATGGCACAGACCCCGCCCCGCGCGTCCGACCGAGCCGCGGGGACCGGCGAGGCACTCGGGACCGAGATCGAGCTCGACATTAGCAACGTCGCCCACGGCGGCGTCTTCGTCGCCCGGCACGAGGGCCGCGTCGTCTTCGTCCCCGATGTGCTGCCCGGCGAGCGGGTCCGCGTGCGGGTCAGCGAGATCCGCCACGACAGCTTCTGGCGCGGTGAGGCGCTCGAGGTGCTCGAGGCGTCGCCGCACCGCGTCGAGCACGTCTGGGCGCAGGCGGGCATCGACCGCCGCCCCGAGGAGCGCGTCGGCGGCGCCGAGTTCGGCCACGCCGCGCTCGAGTACCAGCGCGAGCTCAAGCGCGCCGTGCTGGTCGACTCCTTCTCCCGCTTCGCCCGGCGCGAGGTCGACGTCGTCGTCGCACCGGTCGCGGGCGACGACGAGTCCGGCGGCCTCGGCTGGCGCACCCGCAACCGCCTGCACGTCGACGACTCCGGCCGCGTCGGTCCCTACGCCGCGCGCAGTCACCACGTCGTCGACGTCGAGGGCCTGCCGCTCGCGACCGCCGCCTCTTCGGCCGCGGCCCCGCTCGACCAGCGTCTGGCTCCGGGTTCCGTCGTCGACCTCGTCGACGCCGCCGGCTCGGACGGCGCGGCCGTGCTCGTGCACGACCCGTCCGACAAGCGCGCCAGGAGGGACCGGACGGTCGTCTCCGAGTTCGTCGCGGACCGCACCTTCCGCGTCGACCGCTCCGGCTTCTGGCAGGTGCACCGCGGGGCCGCGGCGACCCTCTTCGACGCGGTGCAGGCCGCCGTCGACGCCGGCGTCGCCGACGTCCGCGCCGCCAACCACGACCTCTACGGCGGAGTGGGGCTGCTCGCCGCCGCGCTGGCCGACCACCTCGGCGCCGGCGTCCGGGTCACGAGCGTGGAGAGCGACGCGCGGGCCACGGAGCACGCCCTGGAGAACCTCGCCGATCAGGTCGGTGCCCGCGCGGTGACCGCCCGGGTCGACCGCTACCTCCGCGACGCGCTCGCCCAGGCCGACGCCCGCGAGCGCGAGCGCTGGCGGGCCGCCACCGTCATCCTCGATCCGCCCCGGGCGGGAGCCGGCCGCGCCGTGACCGACGCCCTCGTCGAGCTCGCGCCCGCGCAGCTGGTCTACGTCGCCTGCGATCCGGTGGCGCTCGCCCGCGACGTCGGCGCGCTCTCCGCGGGCGGCTACGAGCTCGAGCGGCTCGACGGCTTCGACCTCTTCCCGCACACCTCGCACGTGGAGGCCGTCGCCCGCCTCGTGCGCCGAGACACCTGAGCGCGGCGTCGCCAGCATGAGCCCGAGGGAGACCACCGATGACCGCTGAGTCCGCTGCCGCGCCGAGGGTGCGGGTCGCCATCGTGGACGACCACGAGTCCGTCCGCCTGGGTGTCGCCGCCGCCGTCGAGGCCGCGGGGATGCAGGTGGTGGCCGCGGCCGAGACGGTGCGCGCGCTCGAGGAGGTCCTCGGCGGCTCGGAGATCGAGGTGCTCGTCCTCGACCTCTCCCTGAACGACGGATCGAGCATCACGGCGAACGTCAAGTGGGGCCAGGTGCGCGGCTCGGCCGTCCTGGTCCACAGCATCGCCGACCGCGTGGTCGCCGTTCGCGAGGCGCTCGCGGCGGGCGCCGCCGGAGTGATCCCGAAGTCCTCTCCGATGTCGACCGTGGTCGCCGCGATCCGCACCGTCGCGCGCGGCGAGGTCCTGAACAATCTCGAGTGGGCGTCGGCGATCGACGCGGACGACGACTTCGCCCGCGCGGTGCTCGGGCGCCGCGAGCGCGACGTGCTGCACCTCTACGCCTCCGGCCTGCCGCTCAAGCTCGTCGCCGACCGCCTGCAGATCTCGGTGTCGACCGCCAAGGAGTACCTCGACCGGATCCGCGACAAGTACGTCGAGATCGGGCGGCCGGCCCCGACGAAGGTCGATCTGCTGCGCCGCGCCGTGGAGGACGGCATCCTGCCGGGCATCGATCCGGACGACGGCGATGCCGGGCGCTGAGGTCGTCCCCGCGCGCGCTCCGGCGAACCGCGAGCGCATCGACCGGATCATCAGCACGGTCGTCTCGTTCTTCGGCTTCGGCTTCGCGCTGCAGACCGTGCCGCCCATCCTCGGTCAGCTCCCGGTCCTGCGGCCCGAGGTCGCCTGGCCCGTGCTGGTCGTCGTCTTCGGCGCGCTCGGCGCCTCGGTGGTCACCGCGGTCGCGCGGCGCGGGACGCAGGTCAGCGGCGCCGTCGTCGCCGCGTCGCTCCTGCTCGCGCTGCTCACCTGGCCGCTGACGATCCGCCCTGACGCCGTTCCCCAGGAGACGCCGTGGATCTGGTACCTGCTGACGATCGGCACGGCCTTCTGCACGATCGTCGCGCCGCTGCGGCTGGCGATCGTGTACGCCTCCGTCACCACGATCCTGTTCGGCGTCCTGCGCGTCCTCCCCTCGGGCGGCGGAGCGTCGCCCACCCGCGCCGCCCTCGACGCCGTCTACGTGGGCATCGTCGGCTTCGTCATGCTGGTCCTGATCACCGTGCTCCGGCAGTCGGCGGACCGGGTCGACCGTGCGCAGCGCACCGCGATGGAGCAGTACGAGGGGGCGATGCGCCAGCACGCCGGCGAGGTCGAGCGGGTCGAGGTCGACGCCCTCGTGCACGACAACGTGCTCGCGACCCTGCTCGCCGCGGCGACGGCCGAGTCGGGCGCCGAGCGCGCCCTCGTCTCCTCGATGGCGCGGAAGACGCTCTCGGTGCTGCTCCCGGACGAGGAGGCCGACCTCGACGCAGGAGAGGTGCCGCTGGAGCTGCTCGAGCGGCAGCTGTCGCACGCGGCCTCGACCTTCGTGGCGGAGTTCGGGGTCGTCCTCGACGGCGACGTCGACCCGCGGACGACGACGATGCCGCGACCGGTCGCGGAGGCCGTCCTCGGCGCGGTCTGGCAGGCCCTGACCAACAGCGTCCAGCACGCCGGTCCGAGCGACGCCGTCCGGCGATCGGTGCGCGGGCAGCTCTCGGCGTGCTCCGTCGAGGTCGTCGTCGAGGACGACGGCCGCGGTTTCCTCCTCGCCGACGTCCCGCGCGAGCGGCTCGGCATCCGGCTCTCGATCCTCGACCGGGTGCACCAGGTGCAGGGCTCGGCGCGCGTCGACACCGTCCCCGGCGAGGGCACCCGGGTCGTCGTCCTCTGGCCCGCCGCGAAGGGCCGATCGTGATCGCCTACCCGCGCCCGCTGCTCTACGCGCTGGGCGGGGGCTTCTCGCTCTACCACGTCGTCCTCGCCTTCTTCTCCTACCGGCTGACACCCGCCACTCCCGCCGATCTGACGGCCGTCGCCGTCTACATCGCCGCCACCGTGATCGCCCTCCTGCCGAGCTCGACCACGCGGATGAACGCGGTGACCGCGTGGGCGATGGCGGGAGTGGCGGTGGGGCTGCCGCTGCTCGTCTCTCCGTCGCTGGACCCCGGTGCCTCCAACGGCTACTCCACCTGGTACATCGCGGCGGTCGGCACGCTCATGACGATCGTCTGCGCCCGTCGGCGCCCCCTGGCGGCGTGGACCGGGATGGCGTTCCTGATCGTGCACACGACGGTCTGGGCGGGTCCCGTCGCTCTGGCGACCCTCGGCGTCGTCGGCGGAATCGCCTGGGTCGGCATCGCGCAGCTCCTGATCATCGAGCTCGGCCGCGCCGGCTCCGAGGCGCGCGTGCTCGAGGCCGCCGAGCGGGCCGCCGCGTCGTGGCGCGCGGCGGAGGAGGCGCACCTCTCCGAGCGGGAGGTGCGGCTGGAGCAGACCCGCACCATCGCCTCCGAGATGCTGCTGCGCATCGCCACCAGCCCGGTGGGCCTCACCGATGAGGAGCGCCGCGAGTGCGCCCTGCTGGAGGCGTCCGTCCGGGACGAGATCCGGGGGAGGCGGCTGCTGGACGACGACGTCCGCCGCCTGGTGCTCGACGCGCGACGGCGGGGCGTCACGGTATCGGTGCTGGACGACGGCGGGCTGGACCGGACCACGGAGGAGGAGAGCCGGCGGGTGCTGCGCGAACTCGCCCGGGCGCTCGGCGGCATCGGCGAGGGGGTCGACCGCGTCGTCGTCCGCACGGCGTCGGCGGACTCGCCGTCGGCGGTGACGGTCGTGGGCCTGCGGACCGCGGGCGACGGCAGCGCGGGCGCCCTCGGCTCGGACGACGCGGGCGACGAGGTGGACGCCTGGGTCGAGATCCGGCGCGACGAGCAGGGTGTCCTCGAGGACTGAACCGAGCCGTCCGCGCCGCTCGGTGCGCTGCGGATCCCCGGTGCGCCGGGCGACCCTGCGGCGGACGCGCGGTTAAAAGAGTGCGGCGGGCTGTCCACTCCTCCGAAGAGGGGGCCCAGCCCGCCGTCAAACCCCGAGTGAGGGTGACAACCCGAATGTCACCCTCACTCGCCCCCAAAACACCCGCCTGCTTACCCTGGTCGGCGAGTGATTGGCGATGCCCCCTCCGTGGAGTGAGCACCTAACACGCATAACTATGCCGAGGACTGCGAGGGGCGGGTAGTCGGCACTTTAGGGGACTAATCGGGGTACAAAATCCGCGTTCCGCGTCGTTCCGGCCCGAACGGGCCTCCCGCAGCGCTCAGCCGGAGAACGAGCGCCAGGCTCCGGGAGCCGGCTGCAGCGGTGCCCGGACGGCGGCGGCGCGGTCGCTCCAGCCGCCGCTAGGGACGACCGGCACCTCGGCGACCGGGTGCGACTGCGCGGCGAGCGCGGTCACGACCGCGGTCACGGCGGCGATCTCGCGCGCATCGAGGCCGGGAGTGGTGATGACGACGGTGGGGGCGGAGTCGGCTGCGCTCATCCCGCGACGGTACCGCATGCCGTTCACGGTCCCGCGTGCGGGCCGGTGACTATGCTGACGCCGGACGCCGCCGGAGCGACGCCCCTTCCGTCCGAACAGGAGTGTCACCGCATGCCGTCGTGGTCCCTGAAGCGCGGCCGCGCCTCCGCCCGTCGCGTCGCCGCGGTCCTCCGGTCCTCGCCCGCGGCCTTCGCGACGACGGCGGCGGTCCTGCTCGCCAGCGCAGCGGCCGGCACCCTTCTCGCCCCGGCGAGCGACGAGACCGGCGCCTGGTGGGCGGCCGGCGCCGGCACGATCCTCGGCGGCCGGCCCTGGGCCGCGGTGACCGGCCTGCTGATCGCGTCGGGCCCGCCCGCGCTGCTCCTCGTCGTCCTCCTGCTCCTGCCGCTGCTGATCGCGGCCGAGCGCCGTCTCGGAGCGCGCCGGCTGGTCCTCGCCTTCCTGCTCACCGGGGCGCTCGGAACGACGGTCGGAGCGGCCCTGCAGAGCGTCGGCGCCTCCGTCGGCGAGTGGTGGGCCGGGGACACGGTCGGCGACCACACCTTCGACCCGCTGATCGGCGGCGTCGGTGCGCTGCTGGCCGCGACGGCCTTCATGGGCGGCCTCTGGCGCCGGCGCCTGCGCGTCACCGTCTTCGCGGTGGTCCTGATGTTCGTGCTCTACGCCGGCGACTCCGCCGACGTGTACCGACTCCTCGCGGGCATCGCCGGCCTGGCGATCGGGGCCGTGATGGCGCACGGGGTGAGCGGACTGCGCCCGCAGCGCCCCGCGCCGAGCTCGCACCGGGAGTCGCGCGCCCTGCTCGCCGCGGTGGTCGCGGTCACCGCCCTCGGTCCGCTCGTCGCCGTGCTCTCCGACTCGGGCTACGGGCCGTTCTCGTTCCTCGGCCGGCTGCTGCAGAGCGCGTTCACCGGCGCCGCCGATCTCGAGGACCCCTGCGGCGCCACGGTCCGGCACTGCGCGCACCACGTGCGGCTGAACCTGATCTCGCCCGGGCCGATCCTGCTCACCTTCGTCCCGATGATCCTGCTGCTCGTCGCGGCGTACGGGATGCGCTCCGGGCGCCGTCTCGGTCTGCTGCTCGCGATCGGCGTCAACGCAGCCATCGCGATCCTCGACATCGTCCTTCTGCAGCGCGCGGCGCGGCACCCCGACTTCCAGTACTACGCCGAGTACCTGCTCTGGGTGGCCACCACCGTGGTCGTCCCGGTCGCGGTCATCGTCCTCCTGGCGGTCGGCAGCAGGCACTTCCGGATCCGGGCTCCGCGGGAGTCGGCGCGCCGCTGGTCACTGGTGGTCGGCATCGGCTTCGTCGTCTCGCTCGGCGGCTACCTCGCGCTCTCGGCCTCGACCCGGACCAGCTTCGAGCCGGTGCTCGGGATCGGCCGGCTCCTCCTCGACGGGCTGCTGCGTTTCGTGCCGTCGAGCTTCCTCGGTGGGCACGGCCTGCTGGCGGTGCCGCGGGAGCCGCTCGCCCGCCTCGGCTTCGAGTGGGTCGGGCCGGTCTTCTGGCTCCTCGTCGTCGTCGCGGTGATCGCGCTCCTGCGGGCGACCGACGTGCAGGGCGTGCGCGGCGACGAAGCGGTCTACCGCCGGCTGCTCGTGCGCCACGGCGCCGGCAGCCTCGGCCACCAGGGCACCTGGCAGGGCAACGAGCACTGGATCGCCCCCGACGGCGAGGGCGGAGTCGCCTACCGGGTCGTGGGCGGGGTCGCGATCACGCTCTCCGATCCGGCCTGCGCGCCCGAGCGGCGCGCGGAGGTGGTCGCCGGCTTCGTCGCGTTCTGCGACGAGCGCAGCTGGACACCGGTCTTCTACAGCGTCCACGACGAGCTGCTGCCGGTCTTCGACGGCCTCGGCTGGTCGCGGATCTCGGTGGGCGAGGAGACGATCATCGAGCTCGGTGGCTTCGAGCTGACCGGGAAGCGCTGGCAGAAGGTGCGCTACCCGCTCACCCGCGCGATCAAGCTCGGCATCGAGCCGGTCTGGACGAGCTGGCCGGAGCTGTCGCTGGGGATGGCCAGCCAGATCGTCGACCTGTCCGAGAAGTGGGTGTCCGAGAAGGCGCTGCCGGAGATGGGGTTCACGCTCGGCGGGATCGACGAGGCGCGCGACCCGGACGTCGCGCTGCTGCTCGCCGTCGGCCCGGACGGGGTGCTGCAGGGGATCACCAGCTGGCTGCCCGTGCACCGCGACGGCCGGATCGTCGGCTGGACGCTCGACTTCATGCGCCGCTCGGACGAGGCGATGCCCGGGATCATGGAGTTCCTGATCGCGTCCGCCGCCCTCCGTGCGCAGGAGCAGGGCGCGGAGTTCGTCTCGCTGTCCGGCGCACCGCTCGCGACGGCGCCCGTGCCGGAGGGGGAGCAGCCGCCGGAGCCGACCGCGCTCTCGGGTCTGCTCGAGTTCCTGGCGCGGACCCTGGAGCCGGCCTACGGCTTCACCTCGCTGTTCCGCTTCAAGGCCAAGTTCCACCCGCGCTACGAGGGACTGTGGATGGCGTACCCAGACGCGCTGCAGCTGCCGCGGATCGGCGCGGCGATCGGGCGCGCCTACCTCCCGGACGTCTCCCCGCGCGAGGCGCTCGCCTTCGCCCGGGCGCTGGGAGCGCGCCCGGAGGAGAAGGCACCGCCCGCGGAGAAGCCGGGTGCGGAGAAGCCCGCTGCCGAGAAGCCGGGTGCGGAGAAGCCCGGTGCCGAGAAGTCCGGCGGCGACACGCCGGCGCAGGGGAGGCCGACGGCGCCGGCGCCCGAGAAGGCGCCGGCGGCCGGCTGACCGGGGCTCAGAGCGGGATGTTGCCGTGCTTCTTGGCCGGCAGGTTCGCGCGCTTGGTCCGCAGCGCGCGCAGCGCCTTGATCACCGACACCCGGGTCGCCGACGGCTCGATGACCCCGTCCAGCTCGCCGCGCTCGGCCGCGAGGAACGGGCTCGCCACGTTGTAGGTGTACTCGTTCGCCAGCCGGGTGCGGACGGCGGCGACGTCCTCGCCGGCCTCCTCGGCCTTGCGGATCTCGTTGCGGTAGAGGATGTTGACGGCGCCCTGGCCGCCCATCACCGCGATCTCGGCCGTCGGCCAGGCGAGGTTGATGTCGGCGCCGAGCTGCTTGGAGCCCATCACGATGTACGCGCCGCCGTAGGCCTTGCGCAGGATGACGGTGACCAGCGGCACGGTCGCCTCCGCGTAGGCGTAGAGCAGCTTCGCGCCGCGGCGGATGACGCCGGTCCACTCCTGGTCGGTCCCAGGCAGGTAGCCGGGGACGTCGACGAGCGTGAGGATCGGCAGCGAGAACGCGTCGCAGAACCGGACGAAGCGCGAGGCCTTCTCGCCGGCCTCGATGTTCAGGGTGCCGGCCATCGCGCTGGGCTGGTTGGCGATGATGCCGACCGAGCGGCCCTCGACCCGGCCGAAGCCGATCACGATGTTCGGCGCGAAGAGCGGCTGCACCTCGAGGAAGTCGCCCTCGTCGACGATGTGCTCGATCACGGCGCGCATGTCGTACGGCTGGTTCGGGCTGTCAGGGATGACGGTGTCGAGGAAGCGGTCGGAGTCCGTGGTCTCGAGGTCGACCTCGTTGTCGAACACCGGCGCGGGCGAGAGGTTGTTGTCGGGGAGGAAGGAGAGCAGGGTGCGCGCGTAGTCGAGCGCGTCGTTCTCGTCGCTGGCGAGGTAGTGCGAGACGCCCGAGATCTTGTTGTGGGTGAGCGCGCCGCCGAGCTCCTCCATGCCGACGTCCTCGCCGGTGACGGTCTTGATCACGTCAGGGCCGGTGACGAACATCTGGCTGGTCTTGTCGACCATGATCACGAAGTCGGTGAGGGCGGGGGAGTACACCGCGCCGCCGGCCGCCGGGCCGCAGATGATCGAGATCTGCGGGATGACGCCGCTCGCCGCGGTGTTGCGGCGGAAGATCTCGCCGTACTTGCCCAGGGCGACGACGCCCTCCTGGATCCGCGCTCCGCCGGAGTCGAGGATGCCGATGATCGGGACGCCGGTCTTCAGCGCCAGATCCATCACCTTGATGATCTTCTCGCCGGCCACCTCGCCGAGCGAGCCGCCGAAGATCGTGAAGTCCTGCGAGTAGACAGCGACCTGGCGGCCGTGGATCGTGCCGGTGCCGGTCACGACGGCGTCGCCGTAGGGCCGCTTCTTCTCCATGCCGAACGCGTGGGTGCGGTGGCGGACGAACTCGTCGAGCTCGACGAACGAGCCGGGGTCGAGGAGGGTGTCGATCCGCTCGCGGGCGGTCATCTTGCCCTTGGCGTGCTGCTTCTCGATCGCGGCCTCACCGCTGGCGGTGACCGCCTCGTGGTAGCGGGCCTTCAGGTCCGCGATCTTCCCCGCGGTCGTGAAGAGATCGGGCGCGGGACGTTCGATGTTCGCGGTCACTCGCCCACCTTATCGGCGCGGATGGACCCCTCCGTTGTCGCACCCGCACAGGGAGCGGCGGGTCCGATGGGAGGGTCCGCACAAGCCGCGGCGCCGGCGACCGGCTCCGGGGCTTCTCGCGGGGCCCGCCGGTAGCGTGGCCGCATGCAGCTCCCGCTCTCCCTCTCCGTCTCGCCGCAGGTCCTCTGGCTCGAGAGCGCGGGCTCGACCAACGACGAGCTGCGCGAGCGCGCGACGGCCGAGCCCGCAGCCTGGCCGCACCTCTCCGTCGTGGCGACCGACGACCAGCGCGCGGGCCGCGGACGCCTGGGGCGGGTCTGGCAGGCGCCCGCCGGGCGGACGCTGGCGGCCTCGACGCTGGTGGACGCGGCGGCCCTCCCCGCCGCGGCGGTCGGCTGGCTGCCGCTGCTGGCCGGCGCTGCCCTCGCGCGGGCGCTCGCCCCGCTGGTCGGCGCCGCGGTCGAGGTCAAGTGGCCCAACGACGTGCTGATCGACGGGGGGAAGACGGCGGGTGTCCTCGCCGAGCGCCTCGCCGACGGCCGCGTGATCGTCGGCACCGGGATCAACCTGCTGCTGAGCGAGGAGGAGCTGCCCGTGCCGACGGCGACCTCCCTCGCCCTGGCCGGCGCGGCGACGACCGGCGCCGACGCCGTGCTCGCCGCCTTCCTCACCGAGTTCTCGGCGCTGCTCGCGCCGCTCCTCGCGCTCGGCGACGCCGACTCCGCGGGGTCGGCCGCCGTCGTGCGCGCGCACCTCGGCACCCTCGGCCGCTCCGTCCGGGTGGAGCTGCCGGACGGCTCCGTCGAGGAGGGCACCGCGGTCGCGCTCGACGACGACGGCTCGCTCGTGCTCGAGCAGGACGGCGCCCGGCGCTCGTTCTCCGCGGGCGACGTCACCCACCTGCGCCAGTGAGCGCCGGCGGCCGGGACCGGCTCGCGGAGGGGGACCGGGAGCTCGCCCGGCTCACGCCGCGCGCCCGCCGCGCCGTCGCGCCGGTCGCCGGCTTCCTCCTGCTCACCTGGGCGGGCTTCTACTTCGCCGCGCAGTTCGAGCTGGAGCTGCAGCGCTGGATCATCGCCCTCGGCACGGCCGTGCTCGTGCTGCTGCTCTGCGTGCCCGGCGTCGCCGGCTGGGCGAGCATCCGCTACCGGATCACGCAGCGAGGGCTGCACGCCCGCCGCGGCGTCCTGTCGGTGCGCCGCGCCGACCTCGACTTCGACCCGCGGATGGCGGTCGGCGTCTCGCGGACCCTGAGTCAGCGCGTCGCTCGCTGCGGGGACGTGCGGATCACCCGCGACGGCGCCGAGGCGTTCGTGCTGCGCGACGTGGAGGACCCGGAGCTCGTCGCCGAGCTGCTGCGGGACGCGATCGCGGCGGTCCCGCTGCCGCTGCCCGACTGGCCCGCGCCCGACCCGCTCTGACCGCCGCGTCCGCGACGGGGCCCTCGCCGTGTCCGCGCCCCTCGCTACCATGGAGCCGCCCCGCGCCCGCGGGCGGAACCAGGAGGATCGTCATGCGCGTCGGTGTGATCGGAGGCGGCCAGCTCGCCCGGATGATGATCCCCGCGGCGGTCGAGCTCGGCCTCGAGATCGCCGTCCTCGCCGAGACCGAGGGCGCCCCGGCGGGCCTCGCCGCGACCCGCGTCGGCGACTACCGCGACGAGGAGACGGTGCTCGGATTCGCCCGCACCGTCGACGTCGTCACCTTCGACCACGAGCACGTGCCGCAGGCGATCCTGCGCCGGCTCGTCGCCGAGGGCGTGGCCGTGCACCCCGGCCCGGACGCCCTCCTCTACGCCCAGGACAAGCTGATGATGCGGCAGCGCCTCACCGAGCTCGGCGTCCCCGTGCCCGACTGGGCGGCGGTCTCCTCCGCCGACGAGCTGGCCGCGTTCCTCGACGAGCACGGCGGACGCGCTGTCGTGAAGACCGCGCGCGGTGGCTACGACGGCAAGGGCGTCCGCGTCGTCTACGGCGCGCACGAGGCCGACGACTGGTTCGCGGCGCTCGCCGAGGACGGCCGCGGCGGCGCGCTGCTCGTCGAGGAGCTGGTCGGCTTCCGCCGCGAGCTCGCGCAGCTCGTCGCCCGGCGCCCCTCGGGGGAAAGCGTCCTCTGGCCGGTGGTGGAGTCGATCCAGCGCGACGGCGTCTGCGCCGAGGTCCTCGCTCCCGCGCCCGCCTCGGCGGGCCGCCTCGCGGACGCCGCCGCCGACATCGCCGAGACGATCGCCGAGAGCCTCGGCGTCACCGGCGTGCTGGCGGTCGAGCTGTTCGAGACGACGGACGACCGCCTGCTCGTCAACGAGCTGGCGATGCGCCCGCACAACAGCGGGCACTGGACGATGGACGGCTCCACCACCTCGCAGTTCGAGCAGCACCTGCGCGCGGTGCTCGACCTGCCGCTCGGCGCGACCGGCTGCCGCGATCCGTGGACCGTGATGGTGAACGTCCTCGGCGGTCCGGTGGGGGAGTCGCTGACCGACCGCTACCCGCTCGTGCTCGCCGCGCACCCCGCGGTGAAGGTGCACAACTACGGCAAGGAGCCGCGTCCGGGACGCAAGGTCGGGCACGTGAACGCCACCGGCGACGAGCTCGAGCTCGTCGTCTACGAGGCGCGTGCCGCGGCGGCCGTTCTCACCGACTGAGACGTACCATGGTGGCCGTGACCCGCCCCACGCCCTCCGCCACCCCCGCCGGTACCGCCCCGTGAACGCCGACGCGCTCGTCAACGGTCCCTCCCCGCTCGTCGGCGTCGTGATGGGCTCGGACTCCGACTGGTCGGTCATGCAGGCCGCGTCGACGACCCTCTCGGAGTTCGGCGTGGCGCACGAGGTCCGCGTGGTCTCGGCCCACCGCACCCCGCAGGCGATGATCGACTACGGCCGCGGGGCGCGTGCACGGGGTCTGCGCGTCGTGATCGCGGGAGCCGGCGGAGCCGCCCACCTGCCCGGGATGCTGGCCGCGGTCACGTCCCTCCCCGTCGTCGGCGTCCCCGTGCCGCTCGCGCGGCTCGACGGCCTCGACTCCCTGCTCTCGATCGTGCAGATGCCGGCCGGCGTCCCCGTCGCCACCGTCTCGATCGGCGGCGCCCGCAACGCGGGACTGCTCGCGGTGAAGATGCTCGCGATCGGCGACGACGCGCTGTCCGAGCGCCTCGACGCCTTCGCGGCGGACCTGGAGGCGCAGGTCGCCGCCAAGAACGACGCTCTGGTGGCCGGCCTGTGACGGCGATGACGCTGCCGCTGCGGCATCCGGACGTCCGCTCGAGCTCGTTCATGACCCGGCGCGCCTGGTGGCTGCTGATCGGCAACCTGCTCGTTCCCGGCTCCGCGCAGGTGCTCGCGGGCAACCGCCGCCTCGGGCGGCTCGGCCTCGGCTTCACCCTGGCGCTCTGGACGGCGCTGCTGGTCGCCGTCCTCCTCTACTTCGTCTTCCCGACGGGCCTCTACACGCTCGCGACCTTCGATCTGTCGATGCTCGCTCTGCAGGCGGCCCTGGTCGTCTACGGCGTGGTCTGGCTCGTGCTCACCCTGGACACCCTCCGGCTGATCCGGCTGGTGCGGGCGCGGCCGCGGATGCGGGCCGTGCTCGCCTTCGCGACGATCGCGCTGATGGCCGTCTCGGTCGGCTCGACCGCCTACGGCACCTACCTGATCGGGATCACCCGCGGCACGCTGTCCTCGATCTTCGGCGGCGGGGCGATGGAGGCGCCGATCGACGGCCGCTACAACATCATGCTGCTGGGCGGCGACGCCGGCGAGGACCGCGACGGCCTGCGTCCGGACAGCATCTCGGTCGTCAGCATCGACGCGTCGACCGGCGCCGCGACCACGATCGGCGTCTCCCGAGAGTTCGTGAACATCCCGTTCCCCGAGGACAGCCCGATGCACGAGCTGTACCCGGACGGCTACACGACCGACAACTGCGCCGTCGACGTCTGCAAGCTCAACTCGATCTACACCGAGGTCGAGCTGAAGCACCCCGAGCTCTACCCGGATGCGGTCGCGGAGGGCAGCGAGCCCGGCATCGAGGCGACCCGCGACGCGGTCGAGGGCATGCTCGGCATCCCGATCCAGTACTACGCGCTGATCGACATGGAGGGCTTCGCTCAGCTGATCGACTCGCTCGGCGGCATCGACGTCGACTACCAGGGCACCGAGCCCCTGCCGCTCGGCGGCCTCCCCGACTCCGACGGCGTGATGCAGGGCGTGAACCAGTGGATCGACCCCGGTCCCTGGCACTTCAACGGCGAGCAGGCGCTCGCCTACGCCCGCTCGCGCTACACGACGAGCGACTACGACCGGATGGCACGGCAGCGCCAGGTGCAGACCGCGCTGCTCGAGCAGTTCGAGCCGGCCAATGTGCTCTCGAAGTTCCAGGACGTCGC
The DNA here is from genome assembly GCF_003751825.1 of Rathayibacter sp. PhB186. Taxonomy (NCBI): domain Bacteria; kingdom Bacillati; phylum Actinomycetota; class Actinomycetes; order Micrococcales; family Microbacteriaceae; genus Rathayibacter; species Rathayibacter sp. PhB186. The sequence continues at coordinate 1,135,264 of NZ_RJKO01000001.1, forward strand.
CGCCGCCGGCTCCCAGGTGATCAAGACCGACGTCCCGCAGGGGATGCTCGGCTACTTCGTGCAGCTGGGCCTGAAGACGAAGTCCCAGCCGGTCGGCGTCGTCGAGCTCGTCCCGCCCGCGGTCGATGTCGACGGCGACCCCGACTACGACGTCGTCCGCTCGCTCGTGCACGAGGGCCTCTTCCCGGACGCCACGGCGCAGTAGCGTCGGCGTCCCGAGGGCCGCTGTGCCGGCGGGCGCGGGTCTCCTTCGTGCTGATCGAGTAGCCCGCGGAGCGGGCGTATCGAGATCCACCGGTGTCCGGAGTCGGGTCTGCAGGCCCGCCCTTTCGATGACGGTGGGTCTCGATACGCTCCTGCGGAGCTACTCGACCAGCATGAGCGCGGCCCCTGCGGGGCTGCTCGACCAGCATGGTCGGGCCCCGCGGGGTTGCGCGACCGGCCGATGCGATTGCTCGCCTTCATGCTGATCGAGTAGGCCGCGGAGCGGCCGTATCGAGCGGAGAGGGCGCCTTCGGCGCCAGCGCAAGGCGGGGAAGAGACCGACGTCCTTGGGTTGGGCGGGTCTCGATACGCCCCTTCGGGGCTACTCGACCAGCATGTTCTGCAGGCGTCTCTTCCAAGTAGATCCATTGGCACCAGGAGAAGGGTCTGCAGACCCCGCATGCCTCAGAGGTCGGCGTGCAGGGCCCAGACGCGCTCGGCGGAGTCGCGCCAGCTGAAGGCGCGGGAGCGGTCGCGGCCGGCGACCGAGAGGCGCTCGCGGAGGCCGGTGTCGGAGAGCACGCTGCTCATCGCGAGCGCGAGCCGCTCCGGGTAGTGCTTGGCGTCGGCGCGCTCGACGGCGACACCCGCGTCGGCCGCGACCTCGAGCAGCGCCGGGTCGTCCGAGTGCACGACCGGCACGCCGAAGTGCATGGCCTCGAGCACCGGCAGGCCGAAGCCCTCGGCGATGCTCGGGTAGACGAACAGGGTGGCCCGGCTGAGCACGAGCGCGAGGTCGGTGTCGCTGAGGACGCCGAGCGCCCGCACCCTCTCCTCGCCGAGGCCCTGCTCGTCCGCGACGGAGGCGATGTCGAGCTCGCCCCAGCCGGTCGGCCCGACGATCAGGAGCGGGAGCTCCGGGGCCGACGCCTCGCCGAACGCCGCGATCAGCGAGACCAGGCCCTTGCGCGGCTCGAGCGTGCCGACGCTGAGGACGTACTCGGCCGGCAGCCCGAGGGCCTCCGCGCGCTCGTCGGCGTCGTCGGGAAGGACGAGCCCGGAGCCGACGGCACCGCCGATCACGCGGATCCGGTCGCCGAAGTCGAGGACCTGGGAGAGCTGCTGAGCGACCGCGTGCGTCGGAACGACGACAGCATCGGCGAACTTCTGCGCGCGCTTCGCCATCGCGCGGTGCCACTTGGCGCCGTGCGGGGTGAGCGTCTCGGGGTGCGTCCACGGCACCGTGTCGTGGATGGTGACGGCGATCTGCTCGCCCTCGCGGCCCTCGTGACTGCGCAGCGGGGCGAACAGGCTCGGAGCGTGCATCATGCCGCCGCCCGAGGGGATGCCGATGCCGTACTGCCAGGCGCGGGACAGCTCGCGGCGGCCCAGGTGCAGGCGGTGCAGGCGGGCGAGGCCGGGCAGGCGCAGCCGCAGATCCTCCTCCTTCTCCGGCGGATGCGCGGAGAAGACGGCCTCGACCTCGCAGTCGCGCGGGGCGGTGCGGATCAGCTCGCGGGTGAGCTCCTCGGTGTAGCGGCCGATGCCGCCGGGGACGCGGGCGAGCATCTGGTCGACGACCACCCGGAGCGTGGTGGTCACGGCGTGACCGCCTCGAGCGGAGCGGCGGCCAGCGCATCCTGCCAGGAGCGCATCGGCGCGAGGCCCGCGGCGGCCCAGGCGTCGTGGCTGAGGACGGAGTAGGCGGGCCGCGGGGCCGGGCGGACGAAGCTGCCGCTGTCGGTCGGCCGGATCCGCTCCGGGTCGAGCCCGGCCTTCTCGAACACGGCGCGCGCGAAGCCGAACCAGGTCGTCTCGCCGGCGTTGGTGCCGTGGTAGATCCCGGCCGGAGCCGCGGCGTCGACGAGCGCGATCAGGCGGTCGGCGAGATCGCCCGTCCAGGTGGGCTGCCCGCGCTGGTCGTCGACGACGGTGAGCGTGGGGTGCGCGCCGGCGAGTCGGACCATCGTCTTGGCGAAGTTGCCGCCGTGCGCGCCGTAGAGCCAGGCCGTCCGGACGACGTAGCCCCGTTCGGGGTTCGCGGCGAGCACGAGCTCCTCACCCTCGGCCTTCGTGCGGCCGTACGCCGAGATCGGGCCGCGGGGGTGCGACTCGGCGTAGGGGCTGGTCGCCGAGCCGTCGAAGACGTAGTCGGTCGAGACCTGGACGATCGCGGCGCCGATCTCGGCGGTGGCGATCGCGAGGTTCTGCGGGCCGAGGGCGTTGACGCGGCGGGCCTCCTCCTCGTCGCTCTCCGCGTCGTCGACCCGGGTGTACGCCGCGCAGTTCAGCACCGCGTCGTGGCCGGCGACCGCGGCGCGGACCGCGTCGAGGTCGGTCACGTCGAGGTCGGCGCGGCCGAGCGCCGTGACGGCGCGATCGCCGAGGGAGGAGCGGAGGTCGGTGCCGAGCATGCCGGAGGCGCCCGTGAGGAGGAAGGTCACCCGCTCATCATGCCGGAGGCCTCCGACGTGCGGACCCCCGGCGCACCGGCGGCGACGGTCCACCGGGGCGTCGGCGGGCCGCCGAGCGCTCAGTACACTCGTGACCGTGCAGATCAGAGAGCTCGAGATCCCCGACGCCTACGAGGTCACACCGCGGCAGTTCCCCGACGACCGGGGGGTGTTCTACGAGTTCTACCGCTTCGACCGCCTCGCGGAGAAGGTCGGGCACCCGCTGTCGCTGCAGCAGGGCAACACCTCGGTCTCCAAGCGCGGCACCGTCCGCGGCATCCACTTCGCGCAGATCCCGCCGTCGCAGGCCAAGTACGTCTCCTGCTTCTCGGGCGCGGTGCTCGACTACATCATCGACGTCCGCGTCGGCTCGCCGACCTTCGGGCAGTGGGACTCGGTCCTGCTCGACGACGTCGACCGCCGCTCGGTCTACCTCGGCGAGGGCCTCGCCCACGCGTTCGTCGCGCTGACGGAGGGGGCGGTCGTCTCCTACCTCGTCTCCTCGACCTACGACCCGGTCCGCGAGAAGGGCATCGACCCGCTCGACGAGCGGATCGGCCTGCGCTTCCCGCCGGAGGCGGGCGAGCCGCTGCTCTCGCCGAAGGACACCGACGCGCCGACTCTGGCCGAGGCCGAGGCTCAGGGCATCCTGCCGACCTGGGCCGAGGCGAAGGCGCTCTACGCCCAGCTGGACGGAGCGCACTCGTGAAGGGCATCATCCTCGCCGGCGGCTCCGGCTCGCGGCTCTGGCCGATCACCAAGGGCATCTCGAAGCAGCTGATGCCGATCTACGACAAGCCGATGGTCTACTACCCGCTGTCGACGCTGATGATGGCCGGGATCGACGAGGTCCTGATCATCACCACCCCGGAGTACAACGACCAGTTCCGCGCGCTGCTCGGCGACGGCTCGAGCCTGGGCATGACCCTCTCCTACGCGGTGCAGGAGTCGCCGGACGGCCTCGCGCAGGCGTTCCTGATCGGCGAGGACTTCATCGGCGAGGACTCCGTCGCGCTGGTGCTCGGCGACAACATCTTCCACGGCACGGCGCTCGGCACGGCGCTCGCGGCGAACACCGAGATCGAGGGCGCGGTGATCTTCGCCTACCAGGTGGCGGATCCGCGGGCCTACGGCGTCGTCGAGTTCGACGACGCGTTCCACGCGCTCTCCATCGAGGAGAAGCCGGCGAAGCCCAAGAGCAACTACGCCGTGCCGGGTCTGTACTTCTACGACAACTCCGTCGTCGGCATCGCCAAGACGATCGAGCCCTCCGCCCGCGGCGAGCTCGAGATCTCGACGGTCAACGAGCGCTACCTCGAGGCCGGCACCCTGAACGTGCAGGTGCTGGACCGCGGCACCGCCTGGCTCGACACCGGGACGTTCGACTCGATGATCGAGGCCACGGAGTTCGTCCGCGTGATCGAGCAGCGCCAGGGCTTCAAGATCGGCTGCATCGAGGAGATCGCCTGGCGTCACGGCTGGATCGACGACGCGGCGCTGGCCGACCTCGCCGCCCCGCTGGTGAAGAGCGGCTACGGCGCCTACCTGCAGCGCCTGCTCGAGCTCGGTCGCTGACGCGGCGGGCCTCGATGCGCCGCTGCGCGGCTGCTCGACCGGCATGGCTCTCATGCTGATCGAGCAGCCCGCGGAGCGGGCGTATCGAGATCCTGCCGTCAGCGGCTGGGCCGCAGGCGCATCAGCGCGACGCGCACGCCGAGGCCGAGGCGGACCGCCAGGCGGACGGGCGCCTGGTACCAGGCGTCGTACTTCTGCGCGAGGTAGAGGTAGGCGCTGCGGTGGTGCACCGCGAGCATCCGCGCCGAGGCCAGTCGCGTCGAGTGCCCGCCCAGATGCGACACGACCGCGTCGGCGAGGTAGACGTTCGACCAGCCGCGCTGCCCGAGCGAGTCGCCGAGCTGCACGTCCTCGAAGTACATGAAGTAGCGCTCGTCGAAGCCGCCGATCTGCTCGAACGCGGTGCGCCGCACCATCACGCAGGCGCCCGACAGCCAGCCGGCCGTCATGCTGCCGTGCTGCATCGTCTCGACCGCGCGCGAGCGGCGGTACCGGCGAGACCAGGGGTTGCCCGGCCAGACGTGCGCGAGCAGCGCGTGGCCGACGCCCGTGCCGAGCGAGGGCAGTGCGCGGGCCGAGGGGTAGATCGTGCCGTCCGAGTCCAGGATGCGCGGGCCGATCGAGCCGATCCCGGGGTCGGCGGTCGCCGCCGCGTAGAGGGCGTCGATCGAGCCGGGGAGGAAGACCGTGTCCGGGTTCGTGACCAGGATCCACTCGATCTCCGGGCCGAGCCGGTCGACCGCGTAGTTGATCGCCCTGCCGTAGCCGAGGTTCTCGCCGGTCTCGTGGAAGAGCACCTCGGGGCGGCGCTCGACGACGCGGCGGACGGAGTCGTCGGTGGTCGCGTTGTCGACGACGACGACGCGCACGTCGTGCTCGGTCGCCTCCGGGATCGACTCCAGGCAGGCGCGGAGGACCTCACCCGAGAAGTGGGTGACGACGACGACCGCGATGGGCAACGTCGAGCGGGCGATGAGAGCCTCCGGGGGAGCGGCGTCGACGGGCGGGGGCACCGTCGGAAGAACTCGACGAGGCTAGCACGGGCCCCGAGCGGGGCTCCGGCGCTCAGCGCGCGGCGGACTCCACCTCGTCGACGACCTCGCCCAGCTCGGGGGCGACGGCCGCGGACGGCGCGCGGAACACGACGAACTTGTAGAGGCAGAAGTTCCAGACCAGGCCGACCATCACCGCGACGGCCTTCGCGACGTTGATCGCGAGGAAGGCCTTCTCGCCCGCGCTGGGCAGGAAGAGGAGCGAGGTGCCGAACCGGGTGTCGAAGAAGACCTCGAAGCCGTAGATGATCAGCGACTGGAGCACGAGCGAGCTGAAGCCGGTGACCAGGAAGAACTGCGCGAAGGTGCGCACGGTCGGCCGGTCGGGGTGCCGGAAGACGAAGAAGTGGTTGAGGAAGTACGAGATCGAGATGCCGACGGTCACCGAGGCGACGTTCGCGACCAGGGTCGGCAGGCCGACCAGCAGCGCGAGCGCGTTGAGGATGAGGAAGTCGAGGGCGGTGTTGAGCGAGCCGGCGACGAGGAATCGCACCTTCTGCGATTCCAGCAGGCGCGCCGCTCTCCCCGCAGACGGACTCGACTGACGCGACACGGTGCTCCTCGGGGTCCTCGCGACCCGGGCGGGAGCGATGAGGGCGAGAGTACGCGGCCGATCTGTACTGGAACCCTCCATCGGGGGAACTGAACCTGAGAACCGCGACGCGACGTCCTGCTTCCTCTCACACAGGACGGCATGGTGCACGCTGATACTGTTCCACCGCCTCCGCCCCGGCGGACCGTCCACGTCCCCGCCCGAATCGGAACCAGATGCTCTCGCTCACCATCGTCACCCCCACGTACAACGAAGCGGACAACATCGCCGAGCTGCTGCGCCGGGTCGCCGCCGCTGTGGCCCGCGAGACCGACGTCGTCGTCCGCTCGGTCGTCGTCGACGACTCCTCGCCGGACGGGACGGCGGAGAAGGCGCGTGCCCTGGCGGCCGAGCTCGAGACCCCGTCGTACTCGGTGCAGGTGCTCGAGCGCGCGACCAAGGAGGGGCTCGGCGCGGCCTACCTCTGGGCGTTCGAGCGGATCCTCGAGGCCGACGACGCCCCGGACTGCATCCTGCAGATGGACGCCGACCTCTCGCACGACCCGAAGTACCTCGCCGACTTCCTCCGTGAGGTGCGCGCGGGCGCCGACCTCGTCGTCGCGTCCCGCTACATCCCCGGCGGCGGCACCCCGGACTGGACGCTCGACCGCAAGATCCTCAGCCGCGGCGGCAACATCTACGCCCGCGCGATCCTGGGCTCCCGCCTCACCGACTGGACCGGCGGCTTCAACCTCTTCAGCCGCGAGCTGCTCGAGCGGATCCACTTCGAGACCGTCGACGCCACCGGCTACGGCTTCCAGATCGCGCTCAAGCACCGCGCGCTCACCGCCGCGCGGCGGGTGCGCGAGATCCCCATCGTCTTCCTCGATCGCACGGAGGGGACCTCGAAGATCCCCGGCAACACCCTGCTCCGCAGCCTCCTGCTCGTCCTGCGCATCCGCCTCGGACGCGACGGGTCGCGATGACGGCGGTCGCCACCGCTCCCTCCCGCCGCTGGGCCGTCGTCCTCGAGGCGGCCGGCCTGCTCCTCGTCCTCGCGGCGACGCTGCTCGTGCTCGGCCGCCTGTCGTCGACGCCGTGGTGGGAGTACCTGCTGTCGGACGGCGACTCGCTGGCGCTTCCGCTCCTGGTGCGCTCGGTCGCCGAGGGCGAGCCGTTCCAGTGGGTGATGACGAGTCAGCTCCTGCTGTTCCCGGAGCTGCCGCTCTACCTGGTGAGCCTCGCGCTCGCCGGCGGATCGGTCGTCGGCGCGCTCGTGGTGAACGCCTTCGTCAACGCCGCCGCGCTCTACGGCTGCGTGCGCTGGCTGGCCGCGCGGGTGCTGGCCGGGCGCACCCGGCCGTGGCGGGTGAGCGCCGCCGCGCTGGCGACCGGGACCGTCGTCGTGCTCGCCGCCACCGAGGGCCGGGGGCTGATCAACTCGGGCGCCTTCGCGAGCGGCATCCTGCTGACCACCTACTACTCCGGGGTCGCGCTGGCCGCCGTGCTCGCCCTCGCCCTGATGGCCGAGGCGAGCGGCGGCTTCGATCCCGCGCGGCCGCCGTCGCGGGTCCGCACGACGTGGGCGCTGATCGGGGCGGTCCTGGTGTCCGCGGCGACGACGCTCTCGAATCCGCTCTTCGCCCTCCAGTTCACCGCGCCGGCCGTCGTCTCGCTGCTGGCGGTGCTCGTGCTCCGGCGGATGTCGTGGCGGCGCGCGCTGCTGATCTCCGCCGCGCTGGTCGCGGGCGCGGGGATCGGCTACGCGGCCCGGGACGCGGTCGCCCGGTTCGTCGCCGTCGACGCCGGGACGTACGTGCACCTCGAGCGCGCGGGTGCCGCGGTCGACGGCTTCCTCCTGCAGCTGCGCGACGTGGGGTCGGCTCCCACCGGGAAGCTCGAGATCCTGATCGTCGGCGTGCTGCTGCTGGCCGCGCTGGTCACCCTGGTCCTCGCCGTCGCGACCCAGGTGCGGCCCGAGACGCCGTGGGCGGTCGCGGACTCGAGCGTGGTCCTGGCGACCTTCGTGCTCGTCGCCTCCGCCTCCCTCGTCCTCGGGCAGATCGTCACCGGCAGCCTGGTCAGCCGCTATCTGCTGCCGCTCGCGGTCTTCCCCGCGCTGATGCTGCTGCCCGCCTCCCAGGACTGGATCCCGCGCCGTCTCGCCGCGCGCGTCCCGCTGCTCCGGCCGCGCAGCTTCTCCACCGGCGTGCGCGCGGCGCTCGCCGGTGCCGTGGCGCTCGTGGTCGTCGCAGCGGGCGTCGTCGCCGGGCCCGCGGTCCGGGCGGCGGCGGAGCAGGCCGGCAGCACGCCGGAGCGCGCCTGCCTCGAGCAGTGGCTCGACGGCCGCGAGCTCTCCGGCGTCGGCTCGTTCTGGAGCACGCGTCCGCTGGAGCTCTACGGGGACGCGTCGGTCGACGTGCAGCAGGTGAACTTCGACTTCACGGCGCAGCTCTGGATGAACAACGCCGCGTCCTACCGCGGCAAGGACTTCAGCTACGTCCTCGCCGACCGGGAGCCGGACTGGGCGGAGCTCGCGCTCGGCCACCTGGGCGAGCCCGCTGCCATCACCGCCTGCCCGACGTTCGACGTCTACGACTACGCGGGCACCCCCGGGGAGACCGCGCTGAACGCGATCGTCGGCGCCAGCATCGAGAAGGCGAGCGCCGAGCGTGGCTTCTGAGACGCGGGCCGCCCCCCGCCCCCGCCTGCGGCGGATCGGGCGCGAGCTCGGCTGGGCCGCCGCCGCCGCGCTGGTGAGCGTGCTGGCGGCGATGATCGCCCTCGGCGCGACCCCGGGCTCGCTCGCCGAGCGCTGGCGGGCGGGCGGCGACGACCAGATCCTGCACTACCTGCTGTTCCGCAGCGCCACCCAGGCCTTCCCGTTCGCCGAGAACGGCGCGCTCGCCTTCCCCTCGGGCTACAACTCGTTCTACACGGCGCAGTTCGACGTCGCGTCCGCGCTGACCGCCTCGGCCCTCGCGCTGGTGATCCACGACGGCTTCCTGCTGCTCAACGTCTTCTACCTGCTCACCTTCGCCTTCGTCGCGCTGACCGGCTACGCCTTCTTCCGCTGCCTGCGCGTGCCGGCCTGGTCGAGCGCGCTCGTCGCCGTCGTCTTCAGCCTCGCGCCGTACCACTTCCAGCGGATCGGGGCGGGGCACGCCTTCCTCGCCAACTACTGGGCGATCCCGCTGCTGGGCATCCTGATCCTGGTGGTGGCGGGGGAGCGCACCGATCCGTTCCGGGCCTGGCGGCTGCGCGGGGCGACCCGCCGGGCGCGGCTGCTGCGCGGCGCCGTCCCGGTGGTGGTGCTGCCGCTGCTCATCGCGACGACGGGCGGCTACTACTACGTCTTCAGCGTGCTGGTGCTCGGCGGCATCTGGCTGCTCGGCGCACTGGCCGGGCTCGCGACCCGGGTGCCGCTGCGCGCGGTGCTGGCGCGGGTCCTGCCGCTGGGCGTGCTCGGCGTCCTGGTGGCGATCGAGCTGGTGCTGCTCGGCGGCGACTGGGGGGAGCGCTACGCGCCGTACTTCGAGAGCCGCGGGGTGGGGGAGTCGGAGGACTTCGCCGGCAAGATCCTCTCGCTCTTCCTGCCGTGGCAGGGCACCGAGGTGCCCAAGATCGGCGCGCTGACGAACATCTACCAGGTGACCACGGCGGTCGCGGTCAACACCGAGCCGCCCGGGCTGCCGCTGATCGCGATCGCGGGACTGAGCCTCCTGCTGGTCAGCCTGCCGCTGCTCGGGCTGGTCGGCGGGCGAGCGCTCCGGGTCACCGCCTTCGGCCGCTTCGTCTCGGACGAGCACGTGCGGGTGCTCGCCGTGGCGGCGCTCTGGACGTTGCTGTTCTACGTGGTGACCGGCTTCGGGATGGCGGTCGCGCTGATCGCGGGGTCGACCATCCGGGCCTGGTCGCGGCTCTCGATCGTGCTGGCGCTGCTGGCGCTCGGCGTCGTGGCGATCGGACTCGCGCGGATCGGCCGGCGCTGGATCCGGATCGCGGTGGTCGCGCTCGTCGTGGTCGTCGGCGTGCTCGACCAGCTCGCCGGGGTCGCCCGGATGGTGCCGATCGCGCCGACCGAGGACGCCGAGATGACCGACTTCGTCGCGCAGGCCGATGCGGCGCTGCCGGACGGCTGCGGCGTCGTGCAGCTGCCGATCAAGAGCTTCCCCGACAGCGGCTCCGTCGGGCGGATGGCCGACTACGACGAGGCGCTGCCCTACCTCTACACGGAGGGCGCGAACCTGGAGTGGAGCTACGGCGCGGTCCGCGGCACCACCGGGTTCGACGTCTTCGGCGGGGCGAGCACGCCCGAGGACTTCGCCGCCGCGGTCGAGGCGAGCGGCGCGTGCGCCGTGTACGTCGACACAGCGGCCTACGTCGGACGCGAGGGCGCCTGGTACGGCGACGTGCTCGCGGCGAGCGGCTCGCTCACTCCGATCGCGCAGTCCTCGTCCGGACGCTGGCTGGTCTTCCCCGTCGAGGGCTGACGGGGCGGGTCTCGATACGCCGCTGCGCGGCTACTCGACCAGCATGAAAGGTCGGGCCCTGCGGGGCTGCGCTGCCTTCGGGGAGCGGGCGCGCTCCATGCTGATCGAGTAGCCCGCGGAGCGGGCGTATCGAGATCCACCGTCGTCCGGTGGGTGGGTCTCGATACGCCGCTGCGCGGCTACTCGACCAGCATGAAGGCCCTGCGAGCCTCGACCGGCATGACCTGTCGCGTCAGTACAGGCCCCAGGGCTGCGAGGTGACGGCGAACGGCTCGTCGTAGAAGTAGACGGTGTAGCCGCCGCGGACGATCCGCTCGTGCGGGGGCAGCAGGGTGGAGGTCCGCAGCTCCTGGTCGTTGTAGTCGCCGGTCGTGACGACGATCACCGGCGGGCCGTCGGCCTGCGCCAGGGCGTCGTAGCCGGGGTAGCGGCGGGTGACGAGGGCGGCGACCGTGACCTCCTCGTTCGTGGACGCGGTCATCGCGTAGCTGAGCCAGTAGTCGCCCCAGACGTGCTCGGCGCCGCGGCGCTCGAGCAGCTCGACCACCGCGCGGTAGCCGCCGTCGAAGCGGTTCGACGTGTCGCTGCGGAACCCCTCCGAGCGGTCCCACACTCCCGAGACGGTCAGCGCCGCCGCGACGAGCACCGCGACCAGGGCGACCGGTCGCCAGCGCGCGAGCAGCCACGCGCCCGCCAGGGCGAACGCGGGCATCAGGAAGACGCTGTAGCGCACCGAGTCGTAGTCGAGGTCGAGCCCGGCGCCGAGGATCAGCACGGCGCAGAGCAGCAGCGTGCCGGTGCCGGCCAGCACCGGGGCGAGACGCCGCCGGACCGCGCCGACGAGGACCAGCCCGGCCAGCAGGACGACCGCGGTCCAGCCGACGATCGAGTCGGCCGGCTCGCCCGGGGCGACGGTGAACGCGACGGGGAGCATGTCGTGGAAGAGCGCGGTGACGCTGTCGATCGTCGGCTCCCAGTCGCTGGTGCCGGCGCCGAGCGGCGCGGTCGCGCTCGAGCTGCGCAGCGCCTCCAGGAGCCACGGCGAGCCGGCGACGACCGCCGTGCCGATGCCCAGCAGCCAGTGCAGCGGGCGCCGGATGTCGCGGATCACCAGCGCGAGGACGGCCGGGGCCGCCAGCGCGACGCTCATCGGCGAGGTCCAGAGCGCGAGACCGCTGAGCGCGCCCGCGGCGATCCAGGAGAGCAGCGGTCGCCGCAGCGACGCGGTGGCGACCGCGATCACGCCGAGCGCGACCACGATGCTCGGCCCGTAGAAGCCCGGGTCCCTGGTCGACACCTGGAGCAGGACGACGCCGGGGAACCAGAACAGCAGGCCGGCCGTCGCGCCCGCCACCGGACCGGCGAGGCGCCGGGCGATCACGCGCAGGAGGACGGCCGCCCCGAGGAACCAGAGCGAGGAGACGATCGCGAGCACCTCGATGTGCGCGCCGAAGACGAGCATCGCCAGCCCGGCCGTGGTCTGCAGCAGCGTGCCGCCGTAGGACTGGCCCCAGAAGAAGGCGGGGAGCTCGCCGTCCGCGACGTGCTTGGCCATCAGGTAGACGACCGCGTGATCGGCGTCGAAGGTGTGCGCGGGACTGACGATGAAGAGGACCCGCAGAGCCAGGCCGACGGCCGCGAGGATCCAGAACACGAGACCCGCGGAGTGGGCGCCGAGCCGGCGCAGCGTGCGGGTGCCGCGACCGGGAGCCGGCGCGTCCTCGGTCGTCATCGTCAGCTCCCTGGGCGCCCGGGCCGACGGATCGCAGCCGCAGAGAATCTAGTGCATGCGGGTGACAGGCACCGTCGTCGCGCGCCGGCCTCCGGGCCCTGGATCGGCCCCGTGCTAATCTCTCCGATTGCCCGTCCGACGGGCGACCCCTCCCTCCCCTCCATCGAAAGGCAGCCGTGACCGCATCGCGTCGCTTCCTCCTGGCCGGCGGGGCGGGCTTCCTCGGCTCGAACCTCGCCGCTGAGATCCTCCGCCGGGGGGACGAGGTCGTGGTCATCGACGACCTGATCACCGGCTCCACCCGCAACATCGGTCCGCTGCTGGCCCACCCGTGCTTCAGCTTCGTCCAGGACGACGCGGCGAACGCGCTGGCGGTGCCCGGTCCGTTCGACGTCGTGCTGCACTTCGCCTCGCCGGCGTCGCCGCCGCGATACCTGGCGCACCCGATCGAGACGCTGCACGCCGGCTCGACCGTGACCGAGGCGCTGCTCGAGGTCGCCAAGCGCGACGGCGCCCGCTTCGTCGTCTCCTCCACCTCGGAGGTCTACGGCGACCCGCACGTGCACCCGCAGCACGAGGAGTACTGGGGCAACGTCAACCCGAACGGTCCGCGCAGCGTCTACGACGAGGCGAAGCGCTACGCGGAGGCGATCACCTTCGCCTACCGCCGCTACTTCGACGTCGACACCGGCGTGGTGCGCATCTTCAACACGTACGGCCCGAACATGGACATCGACGACGGCCGCGCCGTCCCGGCGTTCGTGAAGGCGGCGCTGGCCGGCACCTCGATCCCGATGCACGGCGACGGCACCCAGACCCGCTCGCTGCTCTTCGTCGACGACCTCGTCGACGGGATCCTGCGGATGGCCGACTCGAAGGACGCGGGTCCGATCAACCTGGGCAGCGTCGACGAGCTGGAGCTGGGCGAGATCGCCCGCCGCATCGTCGCGCTCGTCGGCAGCGACTCGGAGATCCACTACGAGCCGCGCCCGATCGACGACCCGGAGCGCCGCAAGCCCGACATCACGAAGGCGCGCGAGATCCTCGGCTGGCAGCCGACGATCCCGCTCGAGGACGGACTGGCGCGGACCATCGCCTGGTTCCAGGCGACCGTCGTCGCCGCGCCGTAGGCCGCCGCACCCCGCCCTCCACCGCGCCACGAACCCCTCGCGCCCCGAACCCCTCGCGCCCTGACCCCACCGCGCGCCGCAGCCCGCCCGGCGCCGTACGAGAGAGAATCCCGACGTGAAGCTTTCCATCCTCATGCCCGTCTACAACGAGCAGGCGACCCTCCAGAAGGCCGTCGACCGCGTCCTCGCGATCCGGTTCCAGGACGGCGTCGAGATCGAGTTCGTCATCGTGAACGACGGCAGCCGCGACCGCACGAAGCAGATCCTCGACGCGCTCGACGATCCCCGCATCCGCGTCTTCCACCAGCCGATGAACCAGGGCAAGGGCGCGGCGATCAGCCGGGCCGTGCAGGAGGCGACCGGCGACTACGTCATCATCTGCGACGCCGACGAGGAGTACCGGCCCAGCGAGATCCCCTCGCTCCTGCAGCCGGTCCTCGACGGCGAGGCGCAGCTGGTCTACGGCAGCCGCACCTTCGGCAGCCACACCTCGTTCTCCTACTGGTACGTCATCGGCAACAAGGGCGTGAACCTGATCACGAACGTGCTCTTCAACGCCCACGTCTCCGACGTCGAGACCTGCTTCAAGCTGATGCCCCTGAGCCTGTACCGCTCGCTGGAGATCAAGGAGAAGGGCTTCGGCATGGAGGCGGAGGTCACCGCGAAGCTGCTCGCCCGCGGCTACCGCCCCTACGAGGTCGGCATCAGCTACAAGGCCCGCACTCGCGAGGAGGGCAAGAAGATCACCGTCAAGGACGGCTTCGAGGCGCTCTGGATCCTCCTCAAGATCCGCGTCCGCGAGGGCTCGCGCACCCGTCCGCCGCAGACCGCGGGGATCTGAGCCGATGGCCAGGAGGGGTCCCGTCGCGCTCGCGAAGGCGCTGTACAGCGGCCTGATCTCGTACGTGCTGAAGTTCGGCGTCGTCGGGATCCTCGGCCTCGTCGTCGACGTCACCGTCTTCAACCTGCTGCGCGTCGGCGGAATCGGTGGCGAGCACCTCCTCTCCGGGCCCATCGGTGCGAAGGTCGTCGCGGTGGCCGCCGCGACGGTCGTGACCTGGTTCGGCAACCGCTACTGGACCTTCCGTGAGCACCGCCGCGCCAACTACCTGCTCGAGCTCGCCGAGTTCAGCGTCGTCGCGGTCGCCGGCATGCTGGTGAACCTGCTGCCGCTCTACATCTCGCACTACGTGCTCGGCTTCGACAACCTCGTCGCCGACAACATCTCCGCGAACGTGATCGGCCTCCTGCTCGCGACCGCCTTCCGGTTCGTGCTCTACCGCTTCTGGGTCTTCGGCCACCACCGCTCCGGCGGCGTCGTCGAGAAGCGCGAGGCGCAGATGGCGGCGGCGGCGCTGTTCGAGGACGACGCCGCGGCGGCGAACGACACCGCGTCGATCAAGCTCCGCTGACGTGCCCGCCTACAATGGCGGGGTGCCTGAAGAGACGACTGCCCTCACGCCCGCCGGAGACGGCCCGGACGCCACGGCTCCGGACGCCTCGGTTCCGATGACCGCGGCTCCGACCGCCACGACTCCGGACGCTCCTGCGTCCCAGTCGCGGACGCCGGAGACCGTCGAGGAGCTCCGCGCCCGCCTCGACGAGCTGCTGAACGACCCGCTCGACGAGTGGGCCGCGAACATGCACTTCGGCGGTGGCGCCCACTACGTCGCCGACTTCGAGAGCACGCTCTCGTGGCGGGTCACCCGCCCGCTCCGCGCGGCGCGCACCTTCCAGATCCGGGTCGGCCAGCTCGGCCTGCCGGGAGCGGTGCAGCACTCGATCCGCTACGCGCAGCGCCGCTTCGGCGGTCGCAGCCGGTGAACGCCGCCGACCTCGCGGGCCGTGACGCCCGCCGCGCCTTCGTGGTGCAGCGACTCGAGCAGATCGCCCCCTTCGTCCTCGACGACCCCGAGCAGGCCGCCGACCTCGCGCTCCGCGGTCCCGGCCCGTTCCTCGACGAGATCGCGCGCACCGTCCAGCGGCGCGACGCCGACGACCTGACCTGGCTGTCGCTCACCGCGTTCCTCGGCGTCTACCCGGTGCCGCACCTGTTCAGCTGGTTCAAGCGCTCGCTGCAGCTCGCGAAGCCGCACGAGGCGATGCGGGTCTTCCTCGTCGCCGGCACGCGCGCCTCGACCGGCTACCACGACCTCTCGACCACGCTCTCCGTCGTCACCGGCGCCGTCGTCGTGGACGTCGACTTCTGCGCGCGGAACTCGCACGCCACCGGCATCCAGCGCGTCGTCCGTCAGACGATGAAGCGCTGGCACCGCGACCACGACCCGATCCTCACCGCCTGGGAGCACGGCTCGATGGCCCTGCGCCGCCTCGGCGAGGGCGAGCTCGAGCGCGTGATCGACTTCGAGACGAGCAGCACCCGGGAGTGGGATCCGGGCCGCCCGGAGAGCGTCGACTTCATCGTGCCGTTCCGCTCCACCCTCGTCCTGCCCGAGGTCCCGGTGATGGGGATCTGCGCGCCGCTCGCCGCGCTCGCTGAGTTCTCCGGCAACACGGTGAGCCTGATCGGCTACGACGCGATCCCGGTCGTGAGCGCCGACACCGTTCCGCCGCAGGAGAGCCTGCGCTTCGTCAACTACCTCACCGTCGTCAAGCACTCCAGCCGGGTGGCCGGCATCAGCGAGGCCGCGACCCAGGAGTTCGCGGGCTTCAACGCCGCGCTCCCCGCGCAGGGCCTCGAGGGCCCCGAGCTCTCCACGGTCTCCCTCCCGGTCGAGGCGCCGCCGCTGGACGGCGAGCACCTCGAGGAGGAGGACGACCTCCCGCTCGTGCTCTCGGTCGGCAGCCACGAGCCGCGGAAGAACCACCTCGCGATCCTGTTCGCCGCCGAGGTGCTCTGGCGCGAGGGCAAGCGGTTCCGCCTGCGCTTCATCGGCGGCGGCAACCCGTGGGCCACGCAGGTCTTCGACGTCCGGATCCGCGAGGCCCAGCGCCGCGGTCGCACCGTGGAGGTCGTCCGCGGGGCCGGCGACGACGTGCTGCTCTCGTCCTATCGCAACGCGCGCTTCTTCGTCTTCCCCTCCACCCACGAGGGCTACGGGCTCCCGGTCGCCGAGGCGCTCGCGCTCGGCATCCCCGCGATCACCTCGGACCGCGGCTCGCTCGCCGAGATCGCGGCCGACGGCGGCTGCATCACGGTCGACCCGTACGACGACGACCAGCTCACCGCCGCGATGCGCGAGCTGCTCGACTCCGACGAGCGGGTCGCCGAGCTCACCGCCGAGGCGCACGCGCGCCCGAAGCGGACCTGGAACGACTACTCCGCCGAGCTGTGGGCGGCCCTCGTGCCCTCCGCCTCGAGCGAGCAGGAGGAGAACGATGCGTGAGTCCACCGCCCTCGAGCGCCTGACGCTGCTGCTCGAGACCCTCGAGCCCACCACCGCGCCCTCGCGGGAGGTGCCCGCGCTCGTCCAGCAGGTCGCCGACGCGGTCGGCGAGCCGAGCTTCGAGCAGACCTGGCTCATGCTCGCGGTGGTGAACGCCGAGCTGCCCGTGCGCGAGCAGGTCGTCGAGTCGCGCCGCAGCGCCCGTCTCGACGGCGTCGCCGCGCTGCTGACCGGGCTGCTCCGGCCGACCCCGGCCTCCCGCGTGCTCGACGCCGTCCGCGCGCCGAGCACCGTCGTGATCGCCCGGCACGCCGTCCTGGTCGACGTGCACCACACCGCGCGCACGGGCCTCGCGACCGGGATCCAGCGGGTCGTCCGCACCACGATCGTCGAGTGGAACAGCCGGCACGACATCGGCCTGATCGTCTGGGACGACGCGATGACGGGCTTCCGCGAGGTCGGCAACGAGCTGCGGACGAACGCGCTCTACGGCTCCGCGCCGGACGCCAAGCTCGATGCGCACGCGCCCGTGGTCGTCCCGTGGGAGTCGCTCTACGTGCTCCCCGAGCTCGCGATCGAGGACGAGCGCAGCGGACGCCTCGCCGCCTTCACCGAGTTCAGTGGCAACGCGACGACGATGATCGGCCACGACTGCGTGCCGCTGACGACCGCGGAGACCGCGCACGGCGGGATCAGCGGCCAGTTCCCGCGGACGCTCGTCGCCGTCTCGCACATGGACCGGGTGACCACGGTCTCCCGTGCCTCCGAGACCGAGTACCGCGGCTGGCGCGGCATGCTCGAGGGCGAGAAGGGGCCGGAGATCGACGCGATCCCGCTGCCCGCCTCGGCCGGCGGCGACGACGACTTCGACGAGGCCGCGACCCGGCTGACCCTCGGGGCCGTGGGCGACGAGCCGCTGGTGGTCTGCATCGGCAGCCACGAGCCGCGAAAGAACCACCTCGCGGTGCTGCACGCGGCCGAGCTGGCCTGGCGCTCCGGCGTCGAGTTCACGCTGGCCTTCATCGGCGGCAACGCCTGGAGCAGCGAGGAGTTCCAGGGGCGGATGCACGCGCTCCAGGACGAGGGCCGTCACGTCGACTCCTTCTCGGCGATCACCGACGAGCTGCTCTGGAGTGCCTACCGCAGCGCGACCTGCACGATCTTCCCCTCGCTGAACGAGGGCTTCGGGCTGCCCGTGGCCGAGTCGCTCGCGGTCGGCACGCCGGTGATCACCTCGGGCTTCGGCAGCATGAGGGACATCGCGGAGCAGGGCGGTGCGCTGCTCGTCGATCCGCGCGACGACCACTCGATCCGCGACGCGCTCGTGACGCTGCTGACCGACGACGAGGTGCACGCCCGGCTCACCGCCGAGGCGCGCGCCCGGGTCAACCGCACCTGGACCGAGTACGCCGACGAGGTCTGGACCTACGTCACGGCCGTCGCACCGGCGGGCGTCTCGACGCTCTGAGGGCGGGCTCGCGGGCGCTCGCCGTCAACGGGCTCAGCGGTCCGCGAGCTCCCGCGCGGCCCGCACGAGCGCCTCGGCGGCGTCGCTCCACGGGGCGATCCGGCCGGGCTCGACCCGCCGGGGGCGTGCGAGAGCGGTCTCGATCGCGCTCCGCAGCGCGTCCTCGTCTTCGACCGGGACGAACGTCGCCGCCGCCTCGTGCCCGCGGAGCGCGTCGTGGATCCCCGGGATGTCGGAGACGATGACGGGCGTGCCGGTGGCGACCGCCTCCAGGGCGGGCAGGCCGAAGCCCTCGTGCAGCGAGACCAGCGCGAGCGCGTCGGCACCGGTCATCAGGGCGGGCATCTCCGCGTCCTCGACGAAGACCGGCGAGAGCCGGACGTCGGCGCCCGCCGCGGCGGCCCGGGCGACGGCCTCGCGGACGTCCTCGTCGTCCCAGGCCGTCGCGCCGACGATCAGCAGGGTGCAGCCGGCCGGGCGGTCGGCGGCCGCGAAGGCGCGGACGAGCGCCGCGACGTTCTTCCGCGGCTCGACGGCGCCCACGTAGAGCAGGTAGCGCTCGACGCCGACGCGCGCGGTGACGGCGGCGACCTCGTCGGCCTGTCGGGGACGGAAGTCCGCCGCGTCGACCGTCGTCGGCAGGATCCGCAGCCGCTCGCCCGCGACGCCGAGGTGCCGCTCGATCTCGCCGGCCGCGGACGCGGTGCCGGTGGCGACCAGGTCGGAGCGGGCCAGCCAGCCCGGCATCCGGGCCTGCAGGAGGGCGCGGCGGGCCGCCGGGACGAGCTCCGGCACGACGGCGAAGCAGGCGTCGTGCACGAAGGTGATCGCCCGTGAGCGGCGGCTGAGCGCCCAGTTGCGGTAGTTGGGGAAGAAGTAGACCCCGCGGCCGACCAGCGGGTCGATCGGCAGCGGCGTCCGGGTCAGCAGGCCGACCAGACGCCGGGGGAGCGGGATGCCGCGCACGCGGAAGCCGAGCCCGTGCCGGGTGATCGCGGCGGTCTCGGACGCGGGGGCGAAGAGGACCACCTCGACCTCGCGGCGGAAGCGCTCCTCGCCGAGGGCGCGCAGCGTCTCCAGCAGCACGTGCCCGACCCCGGTGAGCCGCTCGGCCGCGAGGGGGCTCGCGTCGACGAGCAGCCGCACCGGGCGTGCGGTCACGCCCGGGTGACGCCGTCGACGGTGGCCGAGGCGGCCACGCTCACGAGGCCGACGCGCTTGTCGCTGCGCTCGACCGTGAAGCGGGCTCCGACCGGCACGCGGACGAACTCGCCGTTGCCGAGTGTGGAGGCCGACGCGTGCACGGCGTAGGTGCCGCCGCCGAAGCGGATGTCCGGGAGGGAGAACGTGATGGTCGTCTGCTCCGTGAGCGGCGGGTGCTCGAAGCCGAGGCGCATGGTGTTGGTGCCGAAGACCACCTGGCCGAGCGGGGTGTCCACGCCCATGCCGACGAACCAGTTCTCGACCGGGGCGCCGCTGAGCGGGCGCAGGGTCACCGACACCGTCAGGTCGTCGCCGGGACGCAGGGTGCGGTTGCCCTCCTCGACCGTGCCGCCCTCGAGCTCGACGCTGACGATCTCGGCGGCGGGCAGCGGCTCGGGCTCCTCGCCGGCCTCCTCCGCCTCGACGATCGCCTCGGCGGTCTCGCGCTCGACGCGCTCCTGGCGGGAGTTCTCGAAGCCGTTGCGCAGGACCTCGAGGCCGCGGGCGGTCTCGCCGTCGTAGATGACGTTGCCGTGCTGCAGGACGACCGTGCGGTCGCAGAGCTCGCCGACCTGCTCGAGCGAGTGGGTGACCAGCACGATGGTCTTGCCCGCGCGCTGGAACGCGCGGATGCGGTCCATGCACTTGCGCTGGAACGGCTCGTCGCCGACCGCGAGGACCTCGTCGACCAGCAGGAGGTCGGGGTCGGTGTGGATGGCGATCGCGAAGGCGAGCCGCACGTACATGCCGGAGGAGTAAAACTTCACCTGCGTGTCGATGAAGTCGACGATCTCGGAGAACTCGACGATCGAGTCGAACTTCTCCTCGAGCTCCCGGCGGGAGAGCCCGAGGATCGCGCCGTTGAGGAAGACGTTCTCGCGGCCGGTGAGGTCGGGGTGGAAGCCCGCGCCGAGCTCGAGCAGCGCCGCGAGGCGCCCGCGGCGCTCGACGGTCCCGGTGGTGGGCTGGATGATGCCGCCGATGAGCTTGAGCAGCGTGCTCTTGCCGGAGCCGTTCGCGCCGATCAGGCCGACCGTGGAGCCGAGCGGGATCTCGAGGTCGATGTCGCGCAGCGCCCAGAAGTCGTCGCGGTGCTGCTTGCCGCGGCCGAAGTTGACGATGCGCTCCTTGACGCTCTTGTCCTTGCGGATCACGAAGCGCTTGGAGGCGTTCTGGACGCGGATGATGGTCGGCATCTCGGTCGACTCGGGAAGGGCGACCTCGGACTCGAGCGTCATGGGATCAGATCTCCTGTGCGAAGTTGCCCTCGAGGCGGCGGAAGACGCGGTGGGCGAGCCACACGAGCACGACCCCGACCAGGAAGACGATGAAGAGGTGGAGGGCCATGTCGGCCGGCCACGGCTGACCGGCGACGGTGTTGAAGCTGCCGTCGGCCTGCTCGACCTGGGTCTCCCGCGAGCCGGGGCCCCAGATCGCCCGCTGGAAGGCGAGCATCGCGTTGGTCATCGGGTTGAGCAGGTAGATCTGCTCGAGCCAGCCCGGCACGGTCTGGACGACGAAGGACCACGCGTAGGTGATCGGCGAGAGCCAGAAGAAGATCAGCAGGCCGACCTCGACGAGGAACTGGATGTCGCGGAGGTAGACGTTGAGCGCCGAGAGCGCGAGCGCGAGGGCCAGGCCGTAGACCAGGGTGACCGCGAGCGCCGGGATGATGAAGAGCAGCTGCCAGCTGACGTTGAGCGCCCCGAGCGCGATCGCGCCCACGATCAGCACCAGGAACTGCACGGCGAAGTTGAACAGCGCGGCGCCGATGGTGGCGACCGGGAAGATCTCGCGCGGCAGGTAGACCTTCTTGATCAGTCCCGCGTTCGCGAGGATCGAGGTCGTGCCGGTGGCGACGATCTCGCTGAACAGGTTCCACAGCGTCAGGCCGCAGAAGACGAAGATCGCGAAGACCGGGATGCCGCGGGCGGCGCCGAGGAACTGGCCGATCGCCACGTAGTAGATCATCAGCATCACGAGCGGGCGGATGAGCGTCCAGACGAAGCCGAGGCTCGAGTCCTTGTAGCGCGCCTTCAGCTCGCGGTTGACGAGCAGCTTGAGCAGCTCGCGGTGCCGGAAGATGTCGATCAGCGACGAGACGAAGCCGCCCGAGCGCTGACCCGGCTGGGTCCCGCTCTGATGGAACGGCTCCTGTGCGATCGCGTCGACGCGGTCGGCCGCGCGCGTGATCGTCGTTTTCCTGCTGCTCATCGGACTCCCAGCCCTAGCACTGCCGGGGCGGCAGCCAGATCATTGTACGTAACGCCTGCGCCGCCGCACGGCGACGGGCGCTGGACGGCGGCGGGTGCTCAGCCCGCGGCGCGGGCGAGCTCGAGGTCGTGCTCGACCATCCGGGCGACGATCTCCTCGAAGGCGACGGTCGGGGCCCAGCCGAGCTCGGCCCGGGCCTTGGAGGCGTCGCCGCGCATCTCCGGGGCGTCGACCGGGCGGGCGAAGCGCGGATCGATCCGGATCCGGTCCTCCCAGGCGTCGATGCCGGCGGCAGCGAAGGCCGCGCCGACGAACTCGCGGACGGAGTGCGCGACACCGGTCGCGACGACGTAGTCGCCGGCCTGCTCGGCGCGCGAGGCGCGGACGAGCGCGTCCACGTAGTCGGGCGCCCAGCCCCAGTCGCGGCGGGCGTCGAGGTTGCCGAGCGAGAGCTCGGTCGCGGTGCCCGCGGCGATCGCGGCGACGCCGGCCGTGATCTTCCGGGTGACGAAGCTCTCGGGGCGGCGGGGCGACTCGTGGTTGTAGAGGATCGCGGAGGACGCGTGCAGGCCGCGGCCGCGGTAGACCCCGACGAGGTGGTGCGCGAAGGCCTTCGCGGCGCCGTAGGGCGAGACGGGGCGGATCGGCGTCGACTCGGTCTGCGGGTTCTCGGTCGCCGCGCCGAAGATCTCCGAGGAGGAGGCCTGCACGAAGCGCACCTCGCGGCCGGCCGACTCCTGCAGGTCCAGCGCGGCCTCGAGCAGGGCGGCGACCGCCGTGCCGGTCACCTCGGCGGTCAGCACCGGCTCCTGCCAGGACTGCGCCACCGAGGAGATCCCGGCGAGGTGGAAGACCGTGTCGGGCCGCGCCTCGGCGATCACGCGGCCGAGGCCGGCGGCGTCACGGAGGTCGCCCTGGAAGGCGCGGACGGACGCGGGCAGGGAGGCGTCCTCGTCGCGCACGAGCGCGGAGACCTCCCAGCCGTCGGCGAGCAGACGCTCGACGAGGTAGCCCCCGTCCTGTCCGCTCGCCCCGGTGACGAACGCTGCGGGCACGGCGGCTACTTGATCAGCGCGGACTGCTCGGCGAGGTCGTTCTCGACCATCATCGAGACGAGCTCCGGGAAGGAGACCTTCGGCTGCCAGTCGAGCACGTCGCGCGCCTTCGCCGGGTCTCCGATGAGCAGGTCCACCTCGGCCGGGCGCATGAACGCGGGGTTCTGCGTGACGTAGGGGGTCCAGTCCTCGATGCCGACGTGGTTGAAGGCGATGTCGAGGTACTCGCGGATCTCGTGGGTCTCGCCGGTGGCGACCACGTAGTCGTCGCCCTCGGGCTGCTGCAGCATCCGCCACATCGCGTCGACGTAGTCGCCGGCGAAGCCCCAGTCGCGCTTGGCGTCGAGGTTGCCGAGCTCCAGCGTCTCCTGGAGGCCGAGCTTGATGCGGGCCACCGCGAGGCTGATCTTGCGGGTGACGAACTCCGGGCCGCGGCGGGGCGACTCGTGGTTGAAGAGGATGCCCGACGAGGCGTGCATGCCGTAGGACTCGCGGTAGTTGATGGTCATGTAGTGACCGAAGACCTTGGCGACGCCGTAGGGCGAGCGCGGCCAGAGGAGGGTCTCCTCGCTCTGGGGGACCTGCTGGACCTTGCCGAACATCTCGGACGAGGACGCCTGGTAGAACTTCACGCGCGACATGTCGTCGCCGGCGTAGAGGCGCACGGCCTCGAGGATGTTGAGCACTCCCTTGCCGGTCACGTCGGTCGTGAGCGACGCGTTCTCCCACGAGTAGGCGACGAACGAGATCGCGCCGAGGTTGTAGACCTCGTCGGGCTGCGAGGCGGCGAGCACGCGCACGAGGCTCGACACGTCGGTCAGGTCACCGGTGAGCAGCGTCACCTCGGGGACGGTGCGGCGGACGAGCTCGTACTTGGGGTTGTTCTGCCCTCGGACGAGCCCGAAGACCTCGTAGCCCTTCTCGAGCAGCAGCTCGGCGAGGTAGAGGCCGTCCTGGCCGGTGATTCCGGTGATCAAAGCGCGGGGCACGTGGTGGTCCGTTTCGTCGGGGTCGGTGACAGCGGGCTACATACTACCCACCGGCCTCCGCCGCGCCGGGGAGCACCCGCCGGGGGCGCTCCGCGGCGCCGAGGGCGGGCGCGGGTAGTCTGACCCGGCCCTCACCAGGAGGGTGCCTCGATCCGATCGGACGCCATGCCGGAACGCCTCGCCGTCACGCTCGCCGTGCTCACCGTCGACCCGGGCGGGATGGGCGGCGGCGAGACCTACGCCCGCGCGCTGACCCGGCTGCTCGTGACGCGGCCAGGGGAGGAGGGGCTGCGCGTGCAGGCGCTCGTCCCCGAGAACGCCCGCGGCTTCAGCGAGGGCGTGCCCGAGATCGTGGCCGAGGGCGTCGTCAGCGGGGCCGGCCACCGCCGCCGCGCGACGGGCATGCTCCAGGCGCTCGCCCGCACCCGCCGGCTCCGGCGGCTGCTCGGGCCGGACGAGATCCTCTACTTCCCCTTCACCGTCCCGCTGCCCTGGCCGTCGCGCCGGCAGGGGCACGTGCAGATGGTCTTCGACCTCCAGCACCGCGATCTGCCGCAGCTCTTCCCGCGCGTCGAGCGCGTCTTCCGGCGGATCGCCTACGAGGCGACCGCGCGCCGGGCCGACGCGATCATCACCATCAGCGCCTTCACCAAGGGGAGGATCGTCGAGCTGCTCGGCATCCCGGAGGAGCGGATCCACGTGTCCCACCTCGGCGTGGACACCGAGCGCTTCCGCCCGCACCTGGGCGCGCGCGAGGACTTCGTCTTCTACCCGGCGCGCGCCTGGCCGCACAAGAACCACGCGCGGCTGTTCGAGGCGATGCGCCTGCTCCGTGCCG
The DNA here is from genome assembly GCF_003751825.1 of Rathayibacter sp. PhB186. Classification (NCBI taxonomy): domain Bacteria; kingdom Bacillati; phylum Actinomycetota; class Actinomycetes; order Micrococcales; family Microbacteriaceae; genus Rathayibacter; species Rathayibacter sp. PhB186. The sequence goes on from NZ_RJKO01000001.1 coordinate 1,159,549, forward strand.
AGGGCCACGACCTGCGGCTGGTGCTCACCGGAGGCGACCTGGAGAAGCTCGGCCCGCTGCCCGACTTCGTCGAGTGGCGCGGGCACGTGGGCGCAGAGGAGCTGGCGGAGATCTACCGGCGCGCCGCCGTCCTCGCCTTCCCGAGCCTCTACGAGGGCTTCGGCTTCCCGCCGATCGAGGCCATGGCCTCCGGCTGCCCCGTGGCGGCCGCGGACTCCGGATCGCTGCCCGAGATCTGCGGCGACGCCGCGGTGCTCGTCGATCCGCTCGAGCCGCGCTCGATCGCCGACGGGATCCTCGAGGCGATCGAGCGCTCCGCCGAGCTCGGTGCGAAGGGCGTCGAGCGCGCGGCCCGGTTCAGCTGGGAGCGCTGCCGGGAGGAGCACCTGGCGGTGCTGCGGGCTGTCGCGGCAGCCCGCCGGGCCGGTCGCCGGGGTGCAGGAGCCGCCGCCAGCTGAGCCCCTGCGCGGCGCGCATCGCGCAGATCACCAGCAGCAGCCAGCCGGCGTCGACCAGGAGCGAGCTCTCGGCGAGCGAGGTGACGACGAGGACGCTGAGCACCAGCACCGGCCAGACGTGCACGACCGCCTTGCGCTCGGAGGCGATGAGCCACGAGCGCCAGAGGGCGAGGCCGACCAGCACGAGGAAGAGCGCGACCCCGACGACGCCCACCTGCAGCGCCAGGTCGAACACCGCGTTCAGGCTGGAGGAGTGCGGCCGGCCGGAGAGGAAGTCGATCGCGTTGAACGGGTAGAGGTCGGTGCGCCAGTAGCCCACCCAGCCCCAGCCGATGATCGGCGCCAGGTCGGTGAAGCGCCAGACCTGCTGCCAGAGGGTGACCCGGAACTCGAACTCGCTGCCCGCGTTGAGCAGGTCGACGATCCGGAAGCGGAAGAGCCCTGCGGTGAGCGCGGACGCCACGAGCACCGCGAGTGTCGTGTACTGCCGCCGCCGACGCTGCTCGCCGGTGGCGCGGCGCACCCAGCGCAGGATCAGCGCGACGACCGCGGCGACGACGAGCACGCCGGCGCTGACCGCCGAGCGGGTGAGCACCAGGGTGACCACGGCGAGCGCGAGCGAGGCGAGGGCCGGGCCGCGCGCCACGGACCGGGTCATCAGCTCGACCGAGAAGGTGACGACCGCCAGCAGGCAGACCAGCCCCAGCTGGTTGCGGGTGCCGACCAGCCCCTGGATCGGGCCGCCGACAGCCAGGAGGCCCTCGACGCCGAGGAAGCGCAGCGGCCGGTCGATCAGGGCGCCGGAGAGCACCTCGACGGCCAGCGAGCCGATCAGCACGAACCGCATCACGTCGCCGACCGCGCGGATCACCTGGATGATGTCGCGGGTCAGGCCGATCGCGATCGCGAGGAAGGCGAGGGCGAGCTGGTAGAGCACGCTCGAGGCGGTCGCCCACTGGTAGCCGCTCCAGAGCGTGCTGAGGGCGATCCAGCCGAGGAAGACCAGGATGCTGGTCGGCAGCAGCCCCTCCCAGTCGAGCAGCTCGCGCCGCAGCACGAGCATGACGGCCGCGAGGGCGGTGAGCGTCGCGATCGCCGCGATGTAGCCGGGCCAGCCGATCATCCCGCGCACCGCCGGCGCGCAGAGCACGACGACGAGGGAGGTCTGCGCGAGGGCCGCCGCGAACTGCGGGGACGCCAGGGCGTCCGCGAGGGCGGCCGGCAGAGCCGACGGCCGACCGCCCCTCATCGGACGGCGCGCTGGCCGGCGAGGGGGATCGGCTCGGCGGTGAGCGCGTCCTCCTCCTCGTTCGCGGGCTGCTTGGTCAGGACCGCCAGGGCGGCCAGCAGGAGCCAGCCGCTCTCGATCAGGAGCCGGCTCTCGAACAGCGCCTGCGCGAGGAGGGCGGCGAGCAGCAGCAGCGGTGCGAGCGACACGGCCGAGTAGGGCAGCGCCGTCGTCGCACTGCGGCGCGGGCGGTCGACGGCGCGGAACCAGGCGCGCCAGAGGGTCGAGACCACGAGGGCGGTGAAGAGCACCAGCCCGACGATGCCGAGCTGGAACCAGACGTCGAGCCAGGCGTCGTGCGCCTGCAGGTAGAGGACGCCCTTGCGCTCGGCGAGCGTGTCGAACGGGGCGGCCCAGGGCGCCCAGTAGCTGACCCAGCCCCAGCCGAGGACGGGCCGCTCGGCGGCCAGCGCCCAGACCGAGCGCCAGATGTCGAGCCGGCCGGTCGCGTCCTCGCTCTTGCCGAGGAGGCCGAGCAGGGTGCCCCAGCCCGCGATCGCGCCGCTCGCGAGCACGACGGCGGTCGCCGCGGCCGTGACGTAGACGGGCCGCCGCTCCGACTCGCCACGGCGTCGCGCCCAGAGCGCGAAGGCCGCGGCCGCCGCGACGGCGACGACGCAGAGCAGCACGGTGGCGGAGCGGGTGAGCAGGAGCGTCGCGGCGAACAGGACGACCCAGACGACGCCCCAGCGGGGACGGAGGCTGCGCGCGGCCAGCTCGATCAGCACGACGATCAGGCCGAGCAGCGCGAGGAAGCCGAGCAGGTTGCGGTTGCCGACGAGCCCCTGGATCGGCTCGCCGGTGAACAGCGCGGCCTGCGACCAGTAGAAGGCGTCCGGGATGCGGCCGGCCGGCAGGTCGATGACGAACGGCAGCACGGGCGCGCGGACGACGACCGCCACGACGAGCTCGAAGACGAGCGAGGCGCCGACGGTGATCCGGAGCGCGCGGCCGAGGGCGGTGACGAACTGCGCCGTGCTGAGCGTCAGGGCGAGGGCGACCGCCCCGAGCGAGGTGGCGAGCTGCGCGACGACGCCGATCGCGCTCGCCCCGGGGTACGCCGACCAGAGCAGCGAGAGCACGGCGAGGGCGAGGAAGGCGACGAGCGCCTTGGGCGTCCGGCTCCAGCGCAGCCGAGGCCGCACCCGGACCAGCAGCACGACGACGCCGACCAGCAGCGCCGCGACGACGACCCCCCAGCCCCACCAGCCCGCGAGGTTCCGCAGCGCCTGGCCGCCCAGCATCACCGTGAGCACGGCCACCGCGAGCGCTCGGGGAGCGGCGGGCGCGGCGCGTCGGATCATGGCGAACAGTCTAGGGAGCGGGCGGCCGGCGAGCGGGCGGGCTGCGCCTCAGACGAACGCCGCGCTGCCCGTGATCGCGCGTCCGACGATCAGCGTGTTCATCTCCCGGGTGCCCTCGTAGGAGTAGAGAGCCTCGGCATCGGCGAAGAACCGGGCGACCCCGTAGTCGAGGACGATGCCGTTGCCGCCCATCACCTCGCGGCACCAGGCGACCGTCTCGCGCATCCGCGCCGTCGTGTAGGCCTTCGCGAGTGCGGAGTGCTCGTCGCGCTGCTCGCCCGCGTCGAGCATCTCGGAGACCCGGGTGGCCAGGGCGATGCTCGCGGTGATGTTGCCGATGCTCTTCACCAGCAGGTCCTGCACCAGCTGGTGCCCGACCAGAGGCTTGCCGAACTGGACGCGCTCGCGGGCATAGCGCAGGGCGGCGTCGTAGGCGCCGATCGCGACGCCGATCGCCTGCCAGGCGACCTCGGCGCGGGTCAGCCGGAGGACCTTCGCCGTGTCGCGGAACGAGTTCGCGCCCTGCAGGCGCAGCGACTCGGGCACGCGGACGCCCTCGAGCACGATGTCGGCGTTCTGCACGGTGCGCAGGCTCTGCTTGCGGGCGATGGCCGTGGCGCGGTAGCCCGGGGTCGAGGTCGGGACGAGGAAGCCCTTCACCTGGCCGTCGGCGACGTCCTTCGCCCAGATCACGGTGACGTCGCTGAAGGTCGCGTTCCCGATCCAGCGCTTCTCGCCGTCGAGGATCCAGGTGTCGCCCTCGCGGCGGGCGGTGGTGCGCAGGCCCTGCGCGGAGTCGGAGCCGGAGTGCGGCTCCGTCAGGCCGAAGGCGCCGATCACCTCGCCCGAGGCGAGCTTCGGCAGCCACTCGGCCCGCTGCTCCTCGGAGCCGGCGACGCCGACCGTCCCCATCACCAGGCCGTTCTGCACGCCGACGTAGGTGGCGATGCTCGCGTCGACCCGGCCGAACTCGAGGGCGACCCAGCCGCGGAACACCGACGAGTTCTCGATCGTGCGCGTCTCGGGCCAGGACAGGCCGATCACACCGGTGGCGTGGATCCCGGGGATGAGCTGGCGCGGGAACTCGGCGCGCTCCCAGTACTCGTCGGCGATCGGGCGGACCTGCTCCTCGAGGAACGCGCGGACGCCCACGAGGAGCTCCTTCTCGGCGGGGGTGAGCCGCGACTCGAAGCCGTAGAAGTCGGCGTTGAGCAGTTCGAAGGTCGTGCTGTCCATGGTTCATCGCTCCATCGCTCGGGCGCGCAGCGACTCGGCCCGCAGGAGCGGCGGCGGTGCGGCTCCCCCCAGCGTACGAAGGGGGTGCCCGGGCGGCGCGGACGCTGGCGATCGGCGCCAAGCGGCGGCCGCTCCTCCGGGGCCGCTCTTGTAGATCCTGCTAGCGTCGGGCCCGGCCCGCCCCGGCAGGATCCGGACGGTGCCGTCTCGCACACCGCTCCCGGAACGGAAGGCCCTCGCCGTGTTCATCCCGATCGGCAACTCCCCCCGCGACTACGCCTGGGGCTCGCTCACCGGCATCTCGGACGCCCTCGGCACCGCGCCGTCCGGCCGACCCGAGGCGGAGCTGTGGCTGGGGGCGCACCCGGGCTCGCCGGCCCGCATCCTCGACCCCGCCTCCGTCGGCGCGTCGACCCTCGCCGAGTGGATCGCCCGCGAGCCACAGACGGCGCTCGCCGGAGTCGCAGGCTCGGTCGACCCCGTGTCCGGTGCGCCGCGGCTGCCGTTCCTGCTGAAGATCCTCGCGGCGGGCGCACCGCTCTCGCTCCAGGCCCACCCGTCGTCAGCGACGGCGCAGCGCCGGTTCGTCGAGGAGGACGAGGCCGGCGTCCCGCGCGACGCGGCCGAGCGCAACTACAAGGACCCGTTCCACAAGCCCGAGCTGATCTACGCGCTCACCGAGAGCTTCGACGCGCTCTGCGGCTTCCGCGAGCTCGACGGCACCCGGGCGCTGCTGGCCGAGCTGGCCGGCCGCGCCGCGGGGGAGGGGGCAGCGGCGATCACGCGCTTCGCCGCCGAGCTCGAGGGCGAGCCGGCGGTCGTGCTCCGCCGGGCGGTCTCCTGGCTGCTCGCCGACGGCGACCGCGCGGAGGTCGCTGCGCTGATCGCCGCGGTGGTGGGAGCGTCGGACGGTGACGACCGCCTCGAGACCGCGACGGTGCGCTCGCTCGCCGAGGCCTACCCGGGCGACCCGGGCGTCGTGCTCTCGCTGCTGCTCAACCGCGTGCGGCTCGCCCGCGGCGAGGTGCTCTACCTGCCCGCCGGCAACATCCACGCGTATCTCGCGGGCACCGGGGTCGAGCTGATGGCCGCCTCCGACAACGTGCTGCGCGGCGGGCTCACGCCCAAGCACATCGACGTGCCCGAGCTGGTCAGCGTGCTCGAGTTCTCGCCGCTGCCGGTGCCGTACCTACCGGCCGAGGAGCCCGCGCCCGGGCTGCGGGTCTACCGGCCGGACGTGCCGGACTTCCTGCTCGCCGTCGTCGAGCCGACCTCGGACGAGCCGGTGCGCGTCGAGCTCGACGGACCGGCCATCGCGATCGCCACCGACGGCGCGTTCACCGTGCACGGCGCCGAGGGCTCCGTCGAGGTCGAGCGCGGCGGCAGCGTGTACGTGACGCCGTCGGAGCGCGCCCTCTCGGTCACCGGCCGCGGCACCCTCTTCGTCGCCACCGTCTGACGGCCTGCCTGCCGATCGAGCAGCCCGCGGGGCGCACCATGCTGGTCGAGCAGCCCGCAGGGCGCACCATGCTGGTCGAGTAGCGCGCAGCGCGTATCGAGACCCACCGCCATCGGGTCGGTGGGTCCCGGCGCCGGTCAGGAGGCGGCCGCGGCCGCCGACGCGAAGGTGCGGCGGTAGGCCGCCGGCGTCGTCTGCAGCACGCGGGCGAAGTGGTGGCGGAGGACGGCGGCGGTGCCGAAGCCGACGCGGGTGGCGATCGCCTCGAGGGTCAGGTCGGACTCCTCCAGCAGCTGCTGGGCGCGGAGGAGCCGCTGGCGGTTCAGCCAGGCCAGCGGCGTGGTGCCCAGGTCGGCGCGGAAGCGGCGGGCGAAGGTGCGCGGCGACATCAGCGCTCGCCGGGCGAGCAGGTCGACGCTGAGCTCCTCGTCGAGGTGGCGCAGCATCCACTCGGTGACGTCGGCGAGCGAGTCCGCGCGCGCCTCCGGGATCGGCGTCGGGATGAACTGCGCCTGGCCGCCGTGGCGCTGCGGCGGCACCACCATGCGGCGCGCGACGACGTTCGCGGCCGCGGCGCCGAGCTCCTCGCGGACGATGTGCAGGCACGCGTCGATCCCGGCCGCGGTCCCGGCGCCCGTGACGATCCGCCCCTCCTGCACGAACAGGACGTCCGGGTCGACCTCGACCGCCGGGTGGCGCCGGGCGAGCTCGTCGGCGTGCATCCAGTGCGTCGTCGCCCGCCGCCCGTCGAGCAGTCCCGCCTCGGCCAGCACGAAGGCGCCGCTGCAGACGCTCACGATCCACGCCCCGCGCTCGTGGGCGCGGCGCAGCAGGGCGAGCACGCGATCGTCGGCGGGGCCGATCGGGTGCGCCGGCACGGCGATCAGGTCGGCGTCCTCGGCCGCCTCGAGGCCGTCGGCGATCATCAGCTCGAAGCCGAGCGAGGTGCGCACCGGCCCCGGATCCGCGGTCGCGATGCGGAAGTCGAACACCGGCCCGCCGTGGTCGCGCCGGTCGATCCCGAACACCTCGCAGACCACGCCGAACTCGAACGGGGCGACCCCGGGCAGGGCGAGGACGGCGACGGAGTGGAGCACGGCGGCAGGATATCGCGACACCGCGAGATCCCGCCACCTGGCCCGCGCCACCCCGCCGCTAGGGTTGCGTCGGTGCGCGCGCGGCGCCCGTCATCGAGGAGGATCCACATGGCATGGCTGGTCACCGGGGGAGCCGGGTACATCGGAGCGCACGTGGTGCGCGCGTTCGCCGAGCAGGGCATCGACCCCGTCGTCCTCGACGATCTGTCGTCCGGCCACGAGGGCTTCGTCCCCGAGGGCGTGCCGTTTTACCGCGGCTCGATCCTCGACGAGGCGCTGCTGGACGAGGTCTTCGCGCAGCACGACATCCAGGGCGTCGTGCACGTCGCCGGCTTCAAGTACGCGGGAGTCTCGGTGCAGCGCCCGCTGCACACCTACGAGCAGAACGTCACCGGCACGATGCGCGTGCTCGCCGCGATGGACCGCGCCGGCGTCCGCTCGATCGTCTTCTCCTCCAGCGCCGCGGTGTACGGCGCGGTCGACGTCGAGCTCGTCACCGAGAGCACCCCCAAGAGCCCCGAGTCGCCCTACGGCGAGTCGAAGCTGATCGGCGAGTGGCTGCTGGCCGACGCCGGCCGCGCGCACGGGGTGCGCCACGCCTCGCTCCGCTACTTCAACGTGGTCGGCTCCGGCTACCCGGACGTCTACGACACCAGCCCGCACAACCTCTTCCCGCTGGTGTTCGAGGCGCTGCTGGCCGGCCGGACGCCGCGCATCAACGGCGACGACTACCCCACTCCGGACGGCACCTGCGTCCGCGACTACATCCACGTCGCCGATCTCGCGCTCGCGCACGTCGCGGCGGCGCAGCGCCTGGCCGCCGGCGAGCCGATCGAGCCCGTCTACAACCTCGGCAGCGGGTCCGGCGCCTCGGTCGGCGAGATCATGACCGCGATCGCCGACAGCACCGGCATCGCCTTCACCCCGGAGGTCGCCCCGCGCCGCCCGGGCGACCCGCCCCGCATCGTCGCCTCGGGCGAGACCGCGGCCCGCGACCTCGGCTGGGAGATGCGCCACACCGTCGCCGAGATGGTGGAGAGCGCCTGGCGCGCCCGGAGCGCCGCGGGGTCCTGACGCCGGCCGGGAGCTTCGACACGGTCGCGACACGCCGGTGTGTCGTGAACCCTCCACGGCGGGTTGAGGGTTTATGGTCCGCGACTTGACCTCAGCGAATGACACCGGTGTAATTACTGAGGCGGCCCACCCTCCGGGAGGAGCCGGTCGCCGATCATGTTCGCGGGCGGGGTAGGAGACGGTATGGCGATTCCCGACAGCGTCTCTGGCAGCGACAGAGGCTTCGGAAACGACAGAGGTCGCGGAAACGACAGAGCTCCGGGCGACGAACGGACCTCCGGCATGAGCGCGGTCCCCGAGGACTGGTTCGTCGATCCCGTCCGGCTCGGCGTCCCCGGCGTCCGCCAGGGCATCGACTCGGGCAGCGAGGCGCCCGGCGGCGCCCTCTCCTGGCAGGTCGACTCACTCTGCGCGCAGACCGACCCCGAGGCGTTCTTCCCCGAGAAGGGCGGATCCACGCGCGACGCGAAGAAGATCTGCACCTCCTGCGAGGTCCGGGCGCAGTGCCTCGAGTACGCGCTCGAGAACGACGAGCGCTTCGGCATCTGGGGCGGCCTCTCCGAGCGCGAGCGCCGCAAGCTGCGCCGCCGGGCGTGACGACCGCCGCTCACCGGAGGCGGCGAGCCGCCGCGGGGCGCCCCGCGCCCATCGCTTAGGGTGGTCCGCGATGTATCCCCGAGTAACCGCCGTCCTGGTCGCCCACAACGGCGCGGCCTACCTGGAACGCACCCTCGCGGCGCTGCGGGCCCAGACCCGACAGCCCGATGCGACCGTGTTCGTCGACGGCGGATCGAAGGATGCGACCGGGCAGCTCCTCTCCGGCTGGGGTCCGACCCAGTTCGTCCAGGTCGCCGAGAACCTCCCGTTCGGCCAGGCCGTCGCCCGCGCCGTGCGCGTCATGCAGGCGCCGTCGGGGGAGGACGAGTGGCTGTGGCTGCTCGCCGCCGACTCCGCTCCTGAGCCGGGTGCGCTCGCCGCGCTCCTCGGCGCGGTCGAGGTCGCACCCTCCGTCGCGGTCGCCGGACCGAAGGTCATGGACTGGACCCGCTCCGGCTACATCCGCAGCTACGGCGAGTCGATCACCAACTACGGCACCACCGTCCACCTCGTCGAGGATGAGCTCGACCAGGGCCAGCACGACGCCACGCCCGACGTGCTCGCCGTCGCCGCCGGCGGCATGCTCGTGCGGCACGCGCTCTGGGAGGAGCTGGGCGGCTTCGACCCCGGGCTGCCCGTGGTCGACGACGCCCTCGACTTCTCGATCCGCACCCGCCTCGCCGGACACCGGGTCAGCCGCGTCCCCGACGCGCGCGTCACCACCGCGCGCATCGGCCTCCAGCGCCCCGACGGCCGCCGGATCGACAGCGGGGAGCGCCGCCGCGCCCGCCAGCACCGCACCGCGCAGCTGCACCGCCGCCTCGCCTACGCCCCGGTGGCGCTGCTCGTCGTGCACTGGCTCTCGCTCGTGCCGCTCGCCGTCGGCCGCGCGGCCGTCCGGCTCCTGCGCAAGCAGCCCGGCCTCGTCGGCGGCGAGCTGCTCGCGGCCTTCGTCGTCGCGTTCGGCGGCACCAAGGTCTTCCACGCCAGGCGCGTCCTCCGCTCGTCGAAGAACGTCGGCTGGAAGGCCATCGCGCCGCTGCGCATCCCGCTCGACGTGGTCCGCCAGCTCCGCTCGGTCCGGCACGACGCCGTCCGGGTGCAGGCCAGCCGCGAGCGGCACCCGCTGCACTTCTTCCAGGGCGGCGGAGTCTGGATCGTCCTGGTCGCCGCGATCGCCGGGCTGATCGTCTACGCGCGCCTGCTCGCCGCCACCGCCATGGGCGGCGGCGGTCTGCTCACCCTCTCGCCGTCGGTCGGCGAGCTGTGGCGGAACGCCGCGTACGGCTGGCGCGACCTCGGCTCCGGCTTCATCGGCGCGGCGGACCCGTTCGCCGCGGTGCTCGCCGTGCTCGGCTCGCTCACCTTCTGGGCGCCGAGCTTCTCGATCGTCCTCCTCTACCTCACGGCTCTGCCGCTCGCGACGATGGGCGCGTGGATGATGATCGCCCGCCTCACCGCGCGGCCGATCGCCCGCGGCGCCGGAGCCTTCGTCTACCTGCTCGCGCCGGCCTTCTTCGCCGCCCAGTCCGACGGCCGCCCGGCCGCGATCCTGGTGCACGTCCTGCTGCCCTGGCTCTTCTTCGCCGGCTTCGGCGCCTACCGCTCGTGGTCGTCCTCGGCGACCGCGTCGATCCTCGCGGCGGCGGTCGTCGCCTGTGCGCCGGTGCTCGCCGTGCCGCTCGCGCTGATCTGGATCGTCGTGCTGGCCACCTCGGGGCGCCGGATCGGGCGCTTCGCCGGACTGCCGATCCCGGCACTCGCCCTGCTCTTCCCGATCATCGTCGCGCACGCCCAGCGCGGCGACTGGTTCGCGATCCTCGCCGACCCCGGTGTGCCGCTGCCCTCCGCCCAAGCGGACTTCTTCTCGCTCCTCGCAGGGTTCCCGTCCGGCTTCACGACCGGGTGGCTCGAGTTCCTCGGCGGTCTCGGCATCCCCGCGTCGGCGGCGGGTCTCGCGACCGCGGTGCTCGTGCTGCCCCTGGTGATCTCGGCGCTCGCGGCGCTGCTGCTCCCGAACAACCTGTCCGCCCTGGGCGGGGTGGGCGTGGCCGCCGCCGGCCTGCTGACCGCGGCGCTCGCTCAGGGTATCCAGGTCGTGACCACCGGGTCCGAGGCGGTCGCCGTCTGGAGCGGCACGGGCCTCAGCCTCTACTGGCTCGGCCTGGTCGTCGGCTTCTCGCTCTCGGTGGCCGCGCTGCCGTCCTACCGGGTCGTCCCCGCGCTGGTCGTGACCGCCGCCGCCGTCGTGGCGGTCGCTCCGCTGGCGGTGCTGTTCCCGACGGGCGGCGGGACCGTGACGACCGCCGGCTCCGACCGCTCGCTGCCGGCCTACGTCGCCGCCGAGGCGCAGAACGAACCGCGGGTGGGCACGATCGTGCTCGTCCCGCAGTCGGACGGCGGGATCCTCGCGCGCCTCGAGCGCGGCGCGGGAGCGACCCTCGACCAGCAGTCGACCCTCGCCGCGACCGGCACCGAGCAGACCGACGCCATCGACGAGCTGGCCGGCAACCTCGTCTCGCGCACCGGCTACGACATCGGCGCGGCCCTGCAGGACCTCGGCGTCCGCTTCGTCGTGCTCGCCCCGCCGACCAGCACCGACGCCGGTGACGCGGCCTCGGCCGTCAGCGCCCGCGCCGCGGTCTCGCTCGACGGCAACGCCGCGTTCTCCGCCGTCGGCGACACCCAGTACGGCCTGCTCTGGACCGCGGTCGACACCGAGGGCACCCGGATCGACGCGGCGCCGCAGGGCGTCGTCGGCCCCTTCGGCGTGGCTTACACGATCGCGCTGCTGATCGTGTTCCTGGTCGCCTTCCTGCTGGCCGTCCCGACCGGCCTCTCGCTCGAGCGCTCCCGCTCGGGAGCCGCCGTCGCGGGGATCGACGACGAGCCCGGCGAGGCCACCGGCCAGTTCGACGACGGGACCGACGATGCCTGACCGGTCGAACCCCGGATCCGCGACACCTGACCCCGCCGACCAGGAGAAGCGCATGTCGCAGTCCCCGTCCCGCCCCTCCCGCGCCGACCGGCGTGCCGAGCGCGGCGGCTCGAAGCCCGCTCCGGCGAAGCCGACGGGCGCCCGCGACCGGACCGTCTCGGCCGCCCGCCACCGCCGGACCGTGCTCCGCAGTGCCGCCGGCGCCGCCGGACTGGCCCTGGCCGTCGCCGCGGTCGTGCTGCCGCAGATCCTGCCGACACCGCTGGCGACCGTCGCCGCCGACGGCGTGGTCGTCACGCCGGTGGCGGCGGACGGCACCCTCGTCTGCGCGGGCAGCCTGATCGACGCGAGCGACCCCGAGGAGCTCCGCGCCCTCGACGACTCGGGCACGTCGCTCTGGCCGCGCGACGCGACCGGCGACCAGTCGGTCCTGGACGAGGCCGACGTGGCCGCCCCGGGCAGCGGCATCACCCGGCTCGCCGTCCCCGCCGAGTCCGACCCGACGCCCGGCGGCGTGACGACGCAGTCGATCGCCACCGAGCAGCTCTCCGGCCTCTCGGCGCTCGGCTGCGCGGAGCCCTCGGCCGACAGCTGGCTCGTCGCCGGATCGACCGACGTCGGCCGGACCTCGGTGCTCGTCCTCGCCAACGCCAGCGAGGTCGCGGCCACCGTGGACCTCTCGCTCTACGGCGAGAACGGCGTCGTCCCGGCGACCGGCGCCACCGGCATCGTCGTCCCCGCCGGCACCGTCCGCGCCCTCCCGCTCGCCGGGCTCGCTCCCGACGTGGTCCAGCCGGTCGTGCGGATGACCGCGCGCGGCGGCGAGATCGCGGCGAGCATCCAGAGCAGCGCCATCTCCGGCCTGACGCCGCAGGGCGTCGAGACGACCGGCCCCGCGGCGACGCCGGCCACCCTCACCGTGATCTCCGGCTTCACCGTCGCGACGCCCCCGGCGGACACGGCGGGCGACGACGGCACGGGCGGCGAGGGCACTCCCGTCCTGCGGATCCTCGCGCCCGGCGAGGCGGACAGCACCGTCTCGATCGAGGTCGCCAACGAGGACCCGAGCGGCATCGGCACCTCGACGCAGGTGGTGGTCCCGGCCGGCCGCGTCGGCGAGGTCCCCCTCTCCGGCCTGGCGGACGGCTCCTACCGCGTCACGCTCACCTCGGACCAGCCCGTCGTGGCGGCCGGGCGCACGACGTCGACCGGCGGCGCCGGGACGGACTTCGCCTGGTTCGTCTCCGGGACCGCGACCGACGTTCCCTTCGGCGTCGGCAACACCGGCGAGGCGGGGGCCGTGCTGCACCTCGCGAACGGCAGCGACACCTCGGCGTCGGTGCAGCTCGAGTCGGAGGCCGGCAGCCGCACGCTCGACATCGGTCCGTTCGCCTCGGTGTCGGCCGAGCTCGGCGTCGACGCCGTCGTCGTCACGAGCGATCAGCCGGTGCAGGCGTCGGTCTCGATCGCGAGCGAGGGGCGGATCGCGGGCTACGCGATCGTGCCGCCCGGGCCGCTGTCCTCGCCGGTCACCGTCTACTCGCACTGAGCGGTCGGCGTCTCGGAGGCGCCGCTCGGCTCAGTGGTGCCGGAAGCTGGTACCGGACGCTCAGTGGTGCCGGACGCTGGTGCCGGAGGCTCAGTGGTGCCGGACGCTCAGTGGTGCCGGAACCGGTCCGGGGAGATGTCCCACGGGTCGCGGCCGAGGAGCTCGGCGACGGCGCGGAAGACGTAGCTCTCGATCATCATCCGCTGGTGCCACTCGTCGCGGCGGTGCAGTTTCGCCAGCCGCTCGATCGGCACGCGGTACAGCGTGATGCGCCGCGCGGCGTGGTCGACCCGCCAGCGGGCGATGCCCGTGCCCTCGAGCCGGGCCGGGTCGACGTCGGGCGTGGAGGCGAGCTCCACCCGGATCCCTGCCAGCTCGTCCGGCCAGGCGTCGCGGAGGTAGTCGAAGGCCGAGCCGATGGTCGTCTCGAAGAAGTCCGCCCGGGTCTGCAGCGGCGGGAGGTGCGGGCCGGTGACGGCGCCGCGGATTCCCCGGCCGTGCCGGTCGCGCGAGCCGCCGCGCACCGAGCTCGACTGACGAGCGGTGGAACGGCGTGCGCGGGGCATTGGACCAGCTTATGGCCCCGCGGCCTCTTGCTACTGTGGCGCGATGGACCGACGGCAGTGCTCGCGCACCGGGTGCAGCCTCCCCGCGGTCGTGACGCTCACCTACGACTACCGGGACTCGCTCGTCGCGGTCGGGCCGCTCAGCCCGCAGCCCGATCCGCACGGCTACGACCTGTGCGCCGAGCACGACCGGCGGCTGCTGGTGCCCCGGGGCTGGGAGACCGTGCGCTACCTCGAGCCGCCGTCGGCCTGAGCGTCCTGGGGAGCCTGAGCGTCCTGGGGAGCCTGAGCGTCCTGCGGAGCCCGTGGGGCCTCGCGCACCGGGAAGCCGCGCGGCGCGTCCGCGAGCACCGGTGCGAGCCGGCTCATCCGCCTGTCGACGAGCTCCAGCGCCCGCTCCTCGCGGCGGCGGCGCAGCGCGGCGACGGCGAGCAGGAAGTCCTCGGCGGGCGCGGCCGGGAGCGGTGAGACGAACGCGGCGGCCTCCTGCGCCAGCGAGCGGGCGAGCTGCGAGCGCGAGGGCTCGGTCATCCCGGAGCGCTGGCGGAGGAACTGCGCGAGCCGGCGCGCCAGGGCGTCGGGCAGCCGGGCCACGTCGGCGGTCGCCGCCCAGCCGGTGAGCGGCGCCGGGATCTCGACGACGAGCGGGGGCGCGGCCGGTACCCGCTCGAGCTGGCTGTGCGTGCCGGCGAGCACGTCGCCGAGCCGGCGAGAACGGCGCGACAGCAGGCCCACCACCGCGGCCAGCCCACCTGCTGTCATCACGATCTCGAGCACGCCGGTGAGACCCCGGACGAGGGCGTGGCGGAAGCCGATCGCGCCTCCGTCGTCGCGGACGACCCGGGCGCCGACGGCGAGCTTGCCGAGCGAGCGCCCCCGCGTCGCGGTCTCGACGGCGACGGGCACCAGCACGATCGAGACCACCAGGGCGGCGATCGCGACGGCGGCCGAGGCGGCGGCGTCGAGCCCGCCGTCGCTCGCGAGGACGGCGACGAGGTAGAACAGACCGAAGGCGAGCAGGAACTCCGCGACGAGGTCGATGATCGCGCCGGCGGCCCGCAGGACGAACGAGGTGACGGGGATCTCGAGGGCGATCGCCTCGCCGGTGACCAGGCCCGCCGTGTCGAAGCCGGCGCTGTCGAGGCGGGCGTCGTCGCGGTCGTCGGACATGCAGCAGCTCCCTCGATCGTCGGCCCCGGCTATCATCTCAGCAGATGGACATCGATGCTCTCTCGGCCGCGCGCGGCGGCCAGTGGACCCGCCTGGACGAGCTCGCGCGCAAGCGCCGGCTGACCGGCGGCGAGGCCGACGAGCTCGTGGAGCGCTACCAGTCCGCCTCCGCCGATCTCGCCGCGATCTCCTCGACCGCGGGGTCGACCGCTGTGGGCACGCGCCTGGCCGTCTCGCTCTCGCGAGCGCGGGGCCGCCTGACCGGGACGCGCGAGGATCCGCTCGCCGCGGTCGCCCGCTTCGCCGTCGTCTCGTTCCCCGCCGCGCTGTACCGGATCCGCTGGCTGACCCTGGCCGTCGCGCTGGCGACCGTGCTGGTCGCCGGCCTCTTCGCGGTCTGGATCCTCGGCGACCCGCGCCTGCTCGCCGCGCTCGGCGACGACGAGCAGCTGCGCCGCTTCGCGCAGGAGGACTTCGTCGACTACTACTCGGAGAACCCGGCCGCGTCCTTCGCCGGTCAGGTGTGGACCAACAACGCCTGGATCGCGGCGCAGTGCGTCGCCTTCGGCATCGTCGGCGTCTACGTGCCGTACATCCTGCTGCAGAACGCGCAGAACCTCGGCACCTCGGTCGCCGTGATGTTCCACGTCGGCGAGGGCGACACCTTCTTCCTCTACATCCTCCCGCACGGCCTGCTCGAGCTGACGGCGGTCTTCGTCGCCGCGGCGGCCGGGCTGCGGATCTTCTGGGCCTGGATCGCGCCCGGGCCGCGCACCCGGGGGCAGGCGCTCGCGGAGGACGCGCGGAGCCTGTTCACGGTCGCGATCGGGCTGGTCTTCGTGCTGCTCGTCTCGGGCGTGATCGAGGGCTTCGTGACGCCGGCGCCGTGGCCGTGGTGGCTGAAGATCGGCATCGGCGCGCTCGCGCTCGGCGGCTTCATCGCCTACTTCCTGGTGCTCGGCGGCCGTGCCGTGCGCGCGGGGGAGACGGGCGACCTCGGCCGCTTCGACGCCGGTTCGCGGATCATCAGCGAGGGCTGAGCGCGAGGTCCGGGCTCAGAGCCGGCCGGTGGCCTTCAGCGCGAGGTAGCGGTCGGCGAGGGCGGGCGGCAGCTTCTCCGGCGAGGCGAGCACCACGTCGCCGCCGAGCCGCCGCACGGCGGCCGCCAGCCGGTCCGCGTCGGCGAGCGAGCGCTCCGCCGCCGCGGCCGCGTAGACCGCGCCGCGGTCGCCGCGGTCCGCGGCCATCCGGGCCAGCTCGGGGTCGATCGCGCAGGCGACGACCACGGTGTGCTGCCTCGTGAGCTGCGGGAGCACCGCGAGCAGCCCCTCCGATGCGCCGACGGAGTCGAGCGCGGTGAGCAGCACGACGAGCGAGCGCTGCGAGACCAGCGTGCGCACCTGGCCCGGCACAGCCGACCAGTCGGTCTCGATCAGCTGCGGCTGCACGGGGGCGAGCGCGTCGACGACGCGGCTCAGCACCTCCGTGCCGGTCGCGCCGTGCACGCGGGCGCGCCGGGCGCGGTCGAAGGCGAGGACGTCGATGCGGTCGCCGGCCGAGGCGGCCAGCGCCGACAGCAGCAGTGACGCCTCGATTGCCGTGTCCAGGCGCGGCTCGTCGTCGATGCGGGCGGCGGAGGTGCGGCCGGTGTCGAGCACGAGCACCACCCGCCGGTCGCGCTCGGGCCGCCAGGTGCGGACGACGGGCTCGCGGCGCCGGGCGGTGGCCCGCCAGTCGAGCGAGCGGACGTCGTCGCCGCGGACGTACTCGCGCAGGCTGTCGAACTCGGTGCCCTGACCGCGGATCATCACGCTGGTGCGCCCCTCCAGCTCGCGCAGGCGGGCGAGGCGGGAGGGCAGGTGGCGGCGGGAGCGGAACGGCGGCAGCACCCGGACGACCGCGGGCGCCGCGAGGGTCGCCTGCCGGCCGGCCAGCCCGAGGACGCCGTTCGAGCGGATCGTCGCGTGCAGCGCTCGGCGCTCTCCGCGGCGGCGCGGCTCGAGGACCGTGCGGACCGCGCGGCGCTCGCCCGGCGGCAGCCGCAGCGGCGAGCGGGTCGCGAGCGCCCCGGCGGAGGGCTCCCAGGCGTCGCGGACGACGCCGGTGATCCGGCGCCGTCCCGTGTTCGTGATCAGCAGCGTCGCCTCCGCGCGCTCGCCGAGGCGCACCCGGTCAGGGGTCCGCCGCTCGAGCACGACCGCGCGCGCGGAGCCGGCCACCGCGAGGTCGACGCCCACCAGGATCAGCCAGACCAGCAGCCAGAGCCCGAGCACGGCGAAGGCGACCTCGGCCCGGCGTCCGAGCAGGACGACCGGCACGAGGCCGACGAGGAGGACGAGGACGGAGCGTCCGGTGAGGTGCACGGCTCAGACCGGGACGCGGACCTGCTGCAGGATGCCGCCGAGGACGGCCTCCGTGCGCACGCCCTCGAGCTCCGCCTCGGGCTGGAGCTGCATCCGGTGCCGCAGCACGGGCAGGACCATCGCCTGGACGTGGTCCGGGGTGATCGAGCCGTAGCCGTTCAGCCAGGCCCAGGCGCGGCTCGCCGCGAGCAGCGCCGTCGATCCGCGGGGGCTGACGCCGAGCTTCACACTCGGGCTCTCGCGGGTCGCGCGGGCGAGGTCGACGATGTAGCCGAGCACGTCCGGGCCGGCGCCGACGCGGCGGACGGAGGCCTGGGCCGCCCGCAGCCGCCCTGCGTCCAGCACCGGGTGGACGCCCGCGGCGGCGAGGTCGCGCGGGTCGAAGCCGGCCGCGTGCCGCGAGAGCACCTCGACCTCGACGTCCCGCGGCGGCACGTCCAGCACCAGCTTGAGCAGGAAGCGGTCGAGCTGCGCCTCGGGGAGCAGATACGTCCCCTCGTACTCGACCGGGTTCTGCGTCGCCGCGACGAGGAACGGGTCGGGGAGGCGGAGCGTGCGGCCGTCGACGCTGACCTGGCGCTCCTCCATCGCCTCGAGCAGGGCGGCCTGCGTCTTCGGCGGCGTGCGGTTGATCTCGTCCGCGAGCAGCAGGTTCGTGAAGACCGGGCCCTCGCGGAAGGCGAAGCCCGAGGTGGAGGCGTCGTAGACGAGCGAGCCGGTGATGTCACCGGGCATCAGATCGGGCGTGAACTGCACGCGCCGGGTGTCCAGGCCCAGCGAGACCGAGAGCGCGCGGACGAGCAGCGTCTTCGCGACGCCCGGCACGCCCTCGAGCAGCACGTGCCCGCCCGCGAGCAGGGCGATCAGCAGCCCGGAGACGGCGCCGTCCTGGCCGACGACGGCGCGGCCGACCTCGGAGCGGACGCGGTCGAGTTCGCGGCGGAGCTCGTCGTCCGCGATCGGGGGGAGGGAGGAGTCGCTCATCGGAGGGGGCCTTCCGGTCGTTCGTGGTCGGGCTGATCGTGGTCGAGGCGGTCGCGCGCGGGGCGCCCGGTGCCGGGTCCTGCGGTGCCCGGTCCTGCGGTGCCGGCCGCGGCGGTGCCCGTGCGGGGTGCGCGGGCGGCGCGGAGCGCGCTCTCGAAGCGCAGGAGCTCGTCGGAGGCGGCCACGAGAGCGGTGTCGTCGGCCGGCTCGTCGTCGACGAGGAGCCGGCGCACGGCGCGCGGGTCGCGCTCGAGCAGGGCCGCGGCCGCCGCGACGACCTCGTCCACTCCGCTCGACGGGGGCAGGCCGAGCAGGGCGGCGGAGCGGTGCAGCGTGCCGATCCGCAGGGCGTCCAGCGCGCGCACCCGGGTGGCGCCGTGGGCGTAGAGGCGGGCCCGGCCGCGCGCGGTCTCGCTCGCGTGCACGACGACGGGCAGCGGCTCGACGGCGAGCGGGCCGAAGCGCCGCCCGCGCCAGACGGCGGAGGCGACGAACACCCCGACGAGCAGCAGCAGCGCCGGCGTGACCCAGCCCGGCGCGAGATCGGCCGGGTCGACGGCGGCGGAGGTCGCGTCGGCCGCGCCGGCGCGGTACCAGACCAGGCGGTCCTCGCCGCCGAGGAGGCCCAGCGCGAGGGCGGCGCGTCCCTCCTCGGCGACGGTGCCGTTGCGCAGGAGGTCGGCGTCGCCGACGGCGATCACGTCGGGGCCGCCGGCCGGGGAGTCGGCGACGAGCGCGAACGCGTCGTCACCGGACGGGAAGCAGCCCACGGCGCCGCCCTCGAGGACGCGGAAGGTGCTGCCGCCCGCGGGGATCCCCTCGGCGCGCTCCGCGGCGGGCAGCGCGCAGGAGGCGGCGAGCACGTCGTCCTCCTGCGGAGCGCCGGCGAAGGCGACGCCGGGGAGCAGCGCGTCGAGGGCCGCGCCGGACGGCTCGACGAGGACGACCGCGGCGGGGTCCTCGGCGAGCCGGGCGTACTGCTCCTCGTCCAGGGCCGAGCCCGGATCGTCGATCAGCAGCGTGCTGCCCGGGCCGACCGCGCGCAGGGCCTCGTCGAGCGAGTCGGCGCGGACGACGTCGACGCCCTGCTCGCGCAGGACCTGGGCGACCGCGCGGGCGCCGTCCGGTGCCGCACTGTCGACGTCGAGGTCGGCGGCGGGAACGGGGGAGCCGGTCGCCACGGTCAGCAGGACCGTGCCGACGGCGACGATCGCCGCGAGGAGCGCCCAGATGCGTCCCCGGCGCAGCAGCGCGCCGAGCGTGGGGGAGGAGACGGTGTCGACGGGAGCGTCCGACGCCGGCGGAGCAGCAGGCGCGGTCATCGCAGCGCCTCGAGCGGGACCGGCGCGGCCGCGAGCGCGCGGTCGAGCTCGGCGACCCGCTCGCAGTCCTCGCGCCCGCAGGGCAGGCCGAGGTAGCGGACCCGGTCGAAGGCGTCCGCCGAGCGCCGGAGCGCGTCGGCGGAGGCGGGGAAGACGGCGGCGGCCCGGCGGGAGAAGCCGTGCGCGGTGGTGCCGGGCGAGACGGTGAGGATCGTGCGCTCGTCCAGGGCACGCACCAGGGCGCGGAACCGCTCCACCAGCGCCTCGTCCCAGTCGCCCCGGGCGGCCGCCGCCTCGGCGAGGGCGCGCAGCTCCGCGGCCGAGCGGCCGTCGTCGTCCGCGAGGACCGCCCCGGTCACGCGACTGCGCTGCCGCAGTCGCGGCCGTCCCGCGAGGACGAGGGCGACCACGACGAGCGCCACCAGCACGAGCACGCCGATCAGCGCCGCGAGCGGCACGCCGACGCCGTCGCCCGGCAGGGTGAGCGAGGTGAACCAGTCGCGCACGGCCTGCACCAGGCGGTCGAACCAGTTCGGCTCGGCGGCGCGGTAGCGCGGGTCGGCGAGCTCCTCGAGGAGCAGGCGGCGGGCCTCCTGCGCATCGGGGTCGAGCGGCGCCGTGGCGAGCGCGAGGCGGATCACGGCGCGGTCCGCTCCGGAGCGGGGAAGGGATCGGGGGACTCGCGCCCGGCCGCGCGCTCCTCGACGTGCCGCATCAGCACGAGGTCGAAGCCCTCGCGCCGGATCCGGCGATCGAGGTAGACGAGCCCGGTGACCGCCGACTGCAGCACCGTGCCGACCGCGCCGACGACGAGGCCGACGGCGACCGAGAGCAGCGCGACGACGATCGACGCGACCACCTGCGCGTTCGGGTCGGTCGGCGCGACCAGCGCCCCGCCGATCGGGATCAGCAGGCTGAACGGCGTCGAGACGACCTGCCCGGCCGCCTGGATGATGACCGCCATCAGCGCGAGCGCGCCGAACGTCCGCCAGAACCCGCCGGTGACGAGCCGCCAGGAGCGCGCGACCGCCCGGCGCAGCGGGAGCCGCTCGAGCACCAGGAGGCTCGGCACCAGCGCGAGCTTCGTCGCGAGCCAGACGCCCACCGCGGTCGCGGCGAGGCCGGCCAGCACGAGCACCAGGATCCCGCCGACGACCGCACTGGCCCCCGCGTCCTGGGCGCCGAGGAGGAAGAGCGGCACCGAGAGCGCCGCCGCGGCGAGGACCAGCACCAGGACGCCGACGCCCTGCAGCACGGTCCAGCCCACCAGCGCCCAGAAGCGGCCGCGGAGCCGCCGGAGCAGCGCGCGCAGCGTCGGCCGCTCGCCGAGGACGGCGCGCGACACCTCGAGCACGACGACGCCCTGCACGAGCGCGCCGGTGGCCAGGGTGACGGCGAGCGGGATCAGCGCCGCGAGCACGACGATCGCCAGCGACCCCGACGCGACGGCGTCCCGATCGGCGACCTCGGCCTGGGTGATCCGGCCGACCGCGAGAAGCGCGACGGCGCCGTAGAGCACGAGAGCGAGCAGCGAGCCGAGGCCCTGCACGAGCAGCGCGACGCCGAGGGTGGTCCGCGGGCTGCGGCGGAGGACCGCGAAGGGCGCGCCGAGCAGGGTGCCGAAGCCGAGCGGCCGCAGCGGGATCAGTCCGGGCTTGGGCGGGGGAGTCCAGCCCTGCGGCGGGGGCGGGCCGGCGGGACTCGCGGTCGGAGACCAGGACACGGGCGCGACCGGTGCGACAGGGGCGACGCGCGGCCGCGCGTGGTCGCCCTCCGGAGCCCCGGCGGGCGGTGGCCACTGAGCTGCGTCGGTCATCCCTCCCATGCTGTCACAGCCGCGCTCGGCCCTCGCGGTCGGGCGCGGCCGTGCTCCCACTCGCGTCGGTTAGCCTGACCCCATGAGCGCGCGAATCCTGGTGGTCGACGACGATGCGGCCCTGGCCGAGATGATCGGCATCGTCCTGCGCGCGGAGGACTGGGACGTCTCCTTCTGCGCCGACGGCACGGGCGCCCTCGAGGCCTTCCGGCGGGCCCGGCCGGACCTCGTCCTGCTCGACCTGATGCTGCCCGGGATCGACGGCATCGAGGTCTGCCGCCGGATCCGCGCCGAGTCCGGCGTCCCGATCATCATGCTGACGGCCAAGTCGGACACCTCCGACGTCGTGCAGGGCCTCGAGTCCGGCGCGGACGACTACATGGTCAAGCCGTTCGACCCGAAGGAGCTGGTCGCGCGGATCAAGACTCGCCTGCGCCCCTCCCAGGTCGCCGCCAACGCCGTCCTGCAGGTCGGCGACCTCAGCCTCGACGTCGCCGGGCACGAGGTCCGCCGCGGCGAGACCCGCATCGGCCTGACACCGCTCGAGTTCGACCTCCTCCTCGCCCTCGCCTCCAAGCCGCAGCAGGTGTTCACCCGCGAGATGCTGCTGGAGCAGGTCTGGGGCTACCACTACAAGGCCGACACCCGGCTCGTGAACGTCCACGTGCAGCGCCTGCGCGCGAAGGTCGAGAAGGACCCGGACGATCCGCGCATCGTGATGACCGTGCGCGGCGTCGGCTACCGCGCCGGCTCCGTGCTGCCGAGCTGACGTGAGCCTCGCGCGCCGCTTCCGGGCGCCGGCGCTGCGGCGCTGGCCGCGGAGGGTGCTCCGGGCCTGGCGGAGCTCGCTGCAGTTCCGCGCCGTCGCCATCACCGTGCTGCTCAGCGGCATCGCGATCGGCTCGACGGGCGCCTACCTCTCCTACAGCATCAGCGACAACCTGTTCCAGTCGCGGCTCGACCAGGTCACCGGCGACACCTCGCGCGCGACCCGCGCCGCGCAGGGCTACCTCGACGCGGCGACGGTCTCGACCCGGCAGGACATGGAGGAGGTCATGAACTCGGTGCGCACCGCGGTGCGCGACGCCTCCTCCTCCGCCCTGATCGCGGTCGTGCGCGCGCCCGATCAGGAGGCGTCCTCGCTCGCCCCGCAGGACAGCTACAACCGCGAGCTGCAGAACGGCGTCATCAGCGACGACCTGCGCGCGCGGGTGCAGGCCGGCGCCGACGGCCAGTACTGGCAGTCGGTGAGCCTCGGCGCCTCGGGCCAGCAGCTCCCGGGCATCGTCGTCGGCTCGACGATCGAGCTGCCGAGCTCCGCGGGGCGCTACGAGCTCTACATCGGCTACTCGCTCGCGGATGCGGAGCGCACGCTGCAGTTCGTGCAGCAGGTCCTCAACATCGCCGGCATCCTGCTGATCCTCCTGATCGGCGCGGTCAGCTGGGTCGTCGTCCGGATCGTGGTCGCGCCCGTGCGGGTGGCGGCGGAGACCAGCCAGCGCCTCGCCGCGGGCGACTTCGACGTGCGCATCCCGGAGAGGGGACAGGACGTGATCGCCACCCTCGCCCGCTCGTTCAACGGCATGGCCGACAGCCTCCAGGAGCAGATCAGCGAGCTCGCCACGCTCAGCCGGGTGCAGCAGCGCTTCGTCTCCGACGTCTCGCACGAGCTGCGCACCCCGCTGACCACGATGAAGCTCGCCGGCGACGTGCTCTACGACCAGCGCGAGGGCTTCCCGCCGGTCGCCGAGCGCACCGTCGAGCTGCTGCACGGCCAGATCGGCCGCTTCGAGAGCCTCCTCGCCGATCTGCTGGAGATCTCCCGCCACGACGCCGGCTCGGCCGAGCTCGAGCTGGAGCCGGTGAACCTGGTGCGCCTCGCCGGCGAGGAGATCGAGGGGATGCGCGGGATCGCCGAGGCGAACGGCTCGCGGCTCACGCTCTCCGCCCCCGGCGGCTACTTCGACGCCGAGATGGACGCCCGCCGCATCCGGCGCATCGTGCGCAACCTGCTCGGCAACGCCGTCGAGCACGGCGACGGCCGCGAGATCGTGGTCACGGTCGACAGCAACGCCACCGCGGTGGCGCTCGCCGTCCGCGACTACGGTCACGGCATGAGCTCCGAGGAGGTGGTCCGGGTCTTCGACCGCTTCTGGCGCGCCGATCCGTCCCGCCGCCGCACCCTCGGCGGCACCGGCCTCGGCCTCTCCATCGCGCAGGAGGACACCGCGCTGCACCACGGCTGGCTGCAGGTCTGGTCGATGCCCGGCCGCGGCGCGTGCTTCCGGCTCACGGTCCCGCGCCGGCGCGGCGAGCGGATCGACGCCTCCCCGCTGCCGCTGCCGCCCGTGGACGCGGGCGAGCAGGCCTACTCCGGCCCCATCGTCCTGCCGCCGCTGCCGCTCGGCGGCGTCCCCGAGCACGGGGTCGTCCAGTGAGGCGCCTGCGCTCCGCGGTCGCCGCCGTGCTGCTGCTGGCCGCGCTCGCCGGCTGCGCGGGCATCCCGCGCGGCGGCGACGTCGGCGTCGGCCGCCCGGACACGGCGCCGCAGGACCTGCAGTACGACTTCCTCCCCTCCGGCCCCGCCGACGGCGCCGACCAGTTCGAGATCCTCACCGGCTTCATCGACGCGGCGTCGAGCCCGCAGAACAACTACAAGATCGCCCGCGAGTTCCTCTCCACCGGAGCCGACTGGACGCCGGGCGAGCACGTCACCGTCGACGAGGGCCAGCGCTCCTCGACCCAGCCCGGCGCGTCGACCCTTTCGCTCACCATCACCCCCGTGGCCGAGGTCGACGCCACCGGCGTCTACTCCGAGGTCGCGACGACCACCGCGCTGGAGCTGGACTACGGCTTCGTCCAGGAGAACGGCGAATGGCGGATCAGCTCTCCGCCCAGCGGCGTCGTCATCGACCGGACCACCTTCGAGCAGGTCTTCTCCACCTACGCGCTCTACTTCTTCGACCCTAGCTACTCCTACCTGGTGCCGGACCTGCGCTGGTTCGCCTCGCGCGCGGACAGCTCGACCAGCACCACGATCGTCACCGAGCTGCTGCGCGGGCCGACGCCGTGGCTCCGCGACTCGTCCGCCGTCGTCTCGGCCTTCCCGACCGGGACGGCGCTCGCCGCCGAGACGGTGCCGGTCGAGGCGCAGCGGGCCGTCGTCGACCTGAACTCCGCGGCGCTCGAGGCCGACGAGCGGCAGTGGCGCCGGATGGCGCTGCAGCTCGGCAGGAGCCTGGCCAACGTCTCGAACGTCACCGGGGTCTCGCTCTCGGTGCAGCAGAACCCGATCGAGATCCCGACCGAGGTGACCGGGCTGCCGACCTCGCCGCGGGTGGACACCCGGCCGCTGGTGCTGACCGACGGCGACTTCGGCTTCCTCGGCTCCTCGGGGCTCGCGGAGACCGCGGTCTCCGACCGGATCGCGGCGCTCTCGCCGCGGGCCGCGGTGCTGGGCGAGCAGCGGGGCGCCGACTCGAGCGCCTCGGCGGCCGTCCTCACCTCGGCCGGCGTCTCGCTGCTCACCCCCGGCGTCGACGACGTGCTGCTCGACGCCCGGAGCGGCCTCGCGGCCCCCGGCATGGACCCCTTCGGATACGTCTGGTCGGTGCCCACGGCGGCGCCGGGCCAGCTGGTCGCCTACTCCTCCGACGGCTCCCGGTCGCTGCAGGTCGCGACCGCCTGGCCCGAGATCGAGTCGATCGCCTCGTTCGCGCTGTCCCGGGACGGCACGCGGATGCTCGCCTTCGCGCAGGACGGGCAGCAGGCGACCGTGCTCGTCGCCGGGGTCACCCGCTCGGCCAACGGCGACCCGATCGCGGTCGGCGAGCCGGTGGTGCTCCGCTCGACCCTCGGCACGGCGGTCGCCGCCGCCTGGACGGACGAGCTCGACGTCGTCTCGGTCGTCCGCGGCTCCACCGGCGAGGACACGGTGACGATGAACCAGCTCGGCGGAGGGGACACCCCGCTGGGGACGACCACCGGGACCGTGCAGATCGCGGCCGGCAACGCCTCGACGCAGATCCGCATCCTCGCCGAGGGCGGCGAGCTGCGACAGCAGCGCGGCTCGGCGTGGCAGACGGTCGCGACAGGCATCGAGCTCCTCGCGACGCAGACCGGCATGGGGTCCTGAACCCGGGCACACTCGCCCGATGCTGCGCGATCACCTCCTCGACGCCCTCGCCGTGCTGCTGCCGGTCGACTGCCCGGCCTGCGGGCTGCCGGCGACGCGGGTGCCCTGCCCGGACTGCGCCGCGGAGCTCGCCGCGCAGGCGCGACCGGACGTCCGCCGCCTGGGGTCCGCGGACGACCCGCTCGAGGTGCGCGTCGGCGCGGAGTACGCCGGAACGGTGCGGCGGCTCGTCCTCGCGCTGAAGGCGGAGGGGCGGGTGGCCGCCGCGCGACCGCTCGGCGCGCTGCTGCGACCCGTGCTGCTCCAGGCGCTCGACGGTGCTCCGGCGCTGCTGGTCGCACCGCCCGGCTCGCGCCTTCGGCACCTGCGGCGCGGCTTCGACCCCGTCGACCTGCTGGTGCGCGCGGCGGGCGGGCGCCTCGCCCGGCCGCTCACGAGGACCCGGCTCGCGCTCGACCAGGTCGGCCTCGCCCGGGCGGAGCGGCTCGCGAACCTCGACGGCGCGTTCCGCGCCAGGCGTCCGCTCGACGGCGAGCGGATCCTGCTGGTGGACGACGTGGTCACCTCGGGGGCGACCCTGCTCGAGCTGCGCCGGGCCGTCCGCGCGGGCGGGGGAGACGTGGCGGGGGCGGCCGCGCTCGCCGGGACCCCCGGCGGCCGCAGCGCGACTTCCTGATGAACTCCCGAGGACGATCCGGTGACCGCGGGTCTACGCTCGGGGGACGGCGTGAACGGTCCGCCCGGAGAAAGGCGGCACGCCGTACTCGACTGGGAGGTTGTCATGGACATCGACATCACAGGCCGCAACATGGGCATCACCGATCGCTTCCGCGCCTACGCGACGGAGAAGTCGGAGAAGATCGCCCACCTCGCCGACCGGGCGCTCGCGCTCGAGATCAAGGCGAGCCGTCACAGCGAGGGCAAGGGCGCCGCCGGCGGCGACCGGGTCGAGCTCACGCTCATCGGCAAGGGGCCCGTGGTGCGGGCCGAGGCGAGCGGAGCCGACAAGTACGCGGCCTTCGACGTCGCCCTCGGGCGACTGCTCGAACGGGTGCGTCGAGCCAAGGACCGCAAGAAGGTGCATCGCGGTCAGCATCGGCCGACCTCGCTGCGCGACGCGGCGGCCGACGACTTCAGCGTCGTCGCGATCCAGCCGGCGGACGCCGAGGTGCTCGAGCGCCTGAGCACGGGCGTGATCCCCGTGCAGGAGGAGCCGGCCCCGGAGCCGGTCGCCGCGGACGAGGACGACGCGGAGGAGCCGTACTGCCCCGTCGTCATCCGCAAGAAGGTCTTCCCCTCCGTCTCGATGAGCGTCGACGACGCCGTCGACTACATGGAGCTGGTCGGCCACGACTTCTACCTCTTCATCGACGCGGACACCGACCGACCGAGCGTCGTCTACCGCCGCAAGGGCTGGGACTACGGCGTGATCGGCCTCGGTGACGAGGCGGACGCGCAGCCCGAGGCCGCCGCGGTCTGACCCGGGAGCCCCCCGGAGGTCCGCCTCCGGGGGGTTCTTCGCGCCCTGTCGGACCGCGCACAGCCCGCCCCGGCTAGTGTGGTTCCGTCCGCGCCGTGCCGTCGGGCACCTGTCTTCTACGTTTTGGAGTACCCCGTGGCCTCAGTTCTCGAAAAGGTCCTTCGCGTCGGGGAGGGCCGGGTCCTCCGCCGCCTCGAGAACTACGCGAAAGCCGTCAACGCCCTCGAAGAGGACTTCACGCACCTCAGCGACGAGGAGCTGAAGAACGAGACCGTCGAGCTGCGCGAGCGCTACTCGAACGGCGAGTCGCTCGACGACCTGCTGCCGGAGGCCTTCGCGGCCGTCCGCGAGGCGTCGCGGCGCACCCTCGGCCTCCGCCACTTCGACGTCCAGCTGATGGGCGGCGCTGCACTGCACCTCGGCAACATCGCCGAGATGAAGACCGGAGAGGGCAAGACCCTCGTCGCGACCCTGCCGGCGTACCTCAACGCCATCGCGAGCCGCGGCGTGCACATCGTCACGGTGAACGACTTCCTCGCGAACTACCAGTCCGAGCTGATGGGGCGCGTGTTCCGCGCCCTCGGCATGACGACCGGCGTGATCCTCTCCGGCCAGACGCCCGAGCAGCGCCGCGAGCAGTACGCGGCCGACATCACCTACGGCACGAACAACGAGTTCGGCTTCGACTACCTCCGCGACAACATGGCCTGGCAGGCGCAGGACATGGTCCAGCGCGGCCACTTCTTCGCCGTGGTCGACGAGGTCGACTCGATCCTCATCGACGAGGCGCGCACCCCGCTGATCATCTCCGGCCCCGCCTCGGGCGAGGCGAACCGCTGGTTCGCCGAGTTCGCCGGTCTCGCCACGCGCCTCATCGAGGGCGAGGACTACGAGGTCGACGAGAAGAAGCGCACTGTCGGCGTGCTCGAGCCCGGCATCGAGAAGGTCGAGGACTACCTCGGCATCGACAACCTCTACGAGTCCGCGAACACCCCGCTGATCTCGTTCCTGAACAACTCGATCAAGGCCCGCGCCCTGTTCAAGAAGGACAAGGACTACGTCGTCCTCAACGGCGAGGTGATGATCGTCGACGAGCACACCGGCCGCATCCTGGCCGGCCGCCGCTACAACGAGGGCATCCACCAGGCGATCGAGGCGAAGGAGGGCGTGCAGGTCAAGGCCGAGAACCAGACCCTCGCCACCGTCACTCTGCAGAACTACTTCCGCCTCTACGGCAAGCTCTCCGGCATGACCGGAACGGCCGAGACCGAGGCCGCCGAGTTCATGTCGACCTACAAGCTCGGCGTGGTCTCCATCCCGACCAACCGCAAGATGCAGCGCATCGACAACGCCGACCTCGTCTACAAGAACGAGCAGGTCAAGTTCGAGCAGGTCGTCGAGGACATCGTGGAGCGCCACGCGGCGGGCCAGCCCGTCCTGGTCGGCACGACGAGCGTCGAGAAGAGCGAGTACCTCTCCCGCCTGCTCGCCAAGAAGGGCGTGCGGCACGAGGTGCTGAACGCCAAGAACCACGCGCGCGAGGCCGCGATCGTCGCCCAGGCGGGCCGCCTCGGCGCCGTCACCGTCGCGACCAACATGGCCGGCCGCGGCACCGACATCATGCTCGGCGGCAACGCCGAGTTCCTCGCGGTCACCGAGATGTCGACGAAGGGCCTCAGCCCCGTCGACACCCCCGAGGAGTACGAGTCCGCGTGGGACGACGTCTTCGCGGGCGTCAAGGCCAAGGTCGCCGAGGAGGCCGAGAAGGTCCAGGCCGCCGGCGGTCTCTACGTGCTCGGCACCGAGCGCCACGAGTCGCGCCGCATCGACAACCAGCTCCGCGGCCGCTCCGGCCGCCAGGGCGACCCGGGCGAGAGCCGCTTCTACCTCTCGCTCACCGACGACCTGATGCGCCTGTTCAACTCCGGAGCGGCCGAGGCCCTGATGGGCCGCGGCAACGTGCCGGACGACATGGCGATCGAGTCGAAGGTCGTCTCGCGCGCCATCCGCAGCGCGCAGTCGCAGGTCGAGGCGCGCAACGCCGAGATCCGCAAGAACGTCCTCAAGTACGACGACGTCCTCAACCGCCAGCGCGAGGCGATCTACTCCGACCGCCGCCACATCCTCGAGGGCGACGACCTGCACGAGCGCACCCAGAAGTTCCTCGTCGACGTGATCGACGAGATCCTCGAGGTGCACACCGGCGAGGGCAACGGCGACGACTGGGACTTCGACGCGCTCTGGACCGAGCTGAAGACCCTCTACCCGGTCAGCCTGTCGATCGACGAGGTCGTCCAGGAGGCCGGCAGCCGCGGCCGGATCAACAAGGAGTTCATGCGCCGCGAGATCCTCTCGGACGCGAAGCTCGCCTACCAGGGCCGCGAGGAGCAGCTCGGCTCCCCCGCCATGCGCGAGCTCGAGCGCCGCGTCGTGCTCTCGGTGATCGACCGCCGCTGGCGCGACCACCTCTACGAGATGGACTACCTCAAGGACGGCATCGGCCTGCGCGCGATGGCCCAGCGCGACCCGCTGGTCGAGTACCAGCGCGAGGGCTTCACCCTGTTCCAGCAGATGATGGGCCAGATCCGCGAGGAGACCGTCGGCTTCCTCTTCAACCTCGAGGTCGAGGTCACCCAGAAGCAGGGCGAGGTCGCCGGCGTCGCCGCGAAGGGCCTCTCCGAGCCGGTCGCTCCGGTCGAGAAGCTCAGCTACTCCGCGCCGAGCGACTCGGGCGGCGTCGAGGTCCGCGACCAGCGCGGCCGGGTGCAGCAGGCGGCGACGGCGAAGGCCAGCGCCGCGGCGGCCCGCGAGGCGCGTCCGGACGACGCGGAGGACGCCGCGACCACCGGCGCCTTCGGCCAGCAGACCGGCGGCTCCGACGAGACGCCGAACAACCGCCAGGAGCGCCGCGCGCAGACCAAGCGCCGCTGATCCCGGCCCTGCCGACCGGCACGACGAAGGCCCCGGTCCCGACTCCGCTCGAGCGGAGCGCGGGATGCGGGGCCTTCGTCGTCGACAGCGCGGGCGCGTGGTCGGCGGCGTCAGGCGCGGTGCCGCACCAGCGCCGAGACGAAGCCGCCGGCGAAGGTGTCGCCGAGGCCGATCGTGGTGGGGCGGTCGGTCTCCAGCACGAGGCCGGGCGTGCAGACGGCCTGCAGCCGAGCCGTGACCGCGGTGCAGACCGCGACTCCGCCGGGCTGCGCCGGCAGCTGCGCGACGCGGTCGTAGTCCGCGGCGGTGATGCCGTCGCCGAGCAGGTAGCGGGTGCTCGCCATCGTCACTCCGCCGAGGAGCGCCGCGCGGTAGCGCTCGGCCTCCGCTCCGACGGCCGCCGACCAGTGCCGGGTGTGCACGACGAGCACCGGGCCGGGGAGCAGCGCCGCGGCCGCGCCCAGCGCCTCGACCACGGCATCCGGGTCGAGCAGGTCGAGCCGGTGCCCGAGCAGCGCCTGCAGCTCGTCCTCGTTCATGCTGACGACGTCGACGCAGCCGAGCAGGGCGGAGCGGGCCCGGTCCTGCAGAGCGGGCAGGTGGAAGCCCGCGTCCTCGTAGATCACGTCCGCGGAGGCGGGCAGCGCCGCGAGGTGGCGCTGCAGCGTCTCCAGCCGGTCCGTCAGCACCGCCCCGTCCTGGATGCTGTTGAAGCCGGAGACCAGGAAGACGCCCGCGTCGGCCAGCACGCCGCCGAGTCCCTCCGCCAGCAGCAGCTCGCGGTTGGGCGGGTCGTTCGCGAAGATCACCCGGTTCGGGTGCGGCGCCACCAGCACGCGGTCGCCGAGGAGCACCCGGGCGCCCCGCGGGAACTGCACGATCAGGTGCGGGTCGGTGCTGTCGGCGGTCGCGCTCGAGACGTACTCGGTGCCCACGGGCAGGAGCCGGCGGACGTGGTCGTCGATGCTCACCAGGTGCTGCACCGCGGCGAGGCCGTGCACGGCGAGCGCGTAGCCCGCCCGCACTCCCGTGCCGCCGAGGGTGATTCGCCGGGGGAAGCGCTGCGCGAACTCCTCGACGATGCGGGAGGAGGAGGCGAATCTCTCCCCTCCCGCACCGTCGGCGAGGAACGCGAGGAGCGCCACGACGAGGTCGCGCTCGGTGCTGACCGGCGCCGTCCTCGTCAGCTCGTCCGCGCGGATCCCGTACTCCTCCGCGAGCGTCTGGACGACGTGGTCGTCCCAGTCGATCTCGTAGTCGACGGTCCCGCCCAGTCCGAGCACGATCCTCTCGTTCACCGCGCTGCTCTCCTGCGTCTCGCCGGGCCTAGTAGAGCTCGGCCTTGCCGGCGGAGCCGAACAGGTCGATCTTCTCGGCGGCCGTCTCCTTCATCGCGGCGATGGAGGGCGGCTGGATCGTGTTCGGCTCGCGGACGGAGGGGTCGGCCAGCACCTCGCGCATCTTCTTGTGGTACGCGGCCTTGATGTCGCTGGAGATGTTGATCTTGTTGACTCCGCGCTTCACCGACTCCGCGATCTCGGCGTCGGGGTTGTTCGAGCCGCCGTGCAGGACGAGCGGCACGGCGACGCGCTTCTTGATCTCGGCGAGCAGGTCGAGCTTGAGGGCGGGCTTCATCGACGCCGGGTAGAGGCCGTGGCTGGTGCCGATGGCGATCGCCAGGCTGTCGACCCCGGTGGAGGCGACGAAGTCGACCGCCTCGTCGGGCTCGGTGTAGATGATGTTCGCGGCGCCGTCCTCGGCCTCGTTGTCGGTCTTTCCGATCGTGCCCAGCTCGCCCTCGACCGAGACGCCGACGGCGTGCGCTGCGTCGACGACGCGCTTGGTGATCGCGACGTTCTCGTCGTAGGGGAGCATCGAGCCGTCGATCATCACCGAGGTGAAGCCGGACTTGATCGCGAGCAGGACCTGCTCGTAGGTGGCGCCGTGGTCGAGGTGGATGGTCACGGGGACGGTGGAGCGGTGGGCGCGGGCGATGATCGCGTGCAGGATGTCCACTCCGGTGTGGCTGAGCTCGTCGGGGTGGATCGCGATGAGCAGCGGGGAGGCCTTCTCCTCGCTGATCTCGAAGAGGCCGTTCATCATGGCGTAGTCGCTGACGTTGAACGCCGGGACGGCGAAGCCGTTCGCGTTGGCGACGTCCAGCAGGTCTTTTCCGGAAACAAGCATTCTCTGACTGTCCTTCTCGTGGTGGTGGTGGTGTTCCGGACGCGCGGACGCGCGCCTCAGCTCTTGACGGCCCCGGCGGTCATGCCGCCGATGAAGTACCGCTGGAAGAAGAGGAAGAGGAGGAGGACGGGAACGCATCCGAGGATGCTCATCGCCATCATCTCGTTCCACTCGTAGGAGTTCTGGCCCATCAGCAGCTGGATGCCGATCGGCACCGTGCGCATGTCGTCGGTGCGGGTCAGGGTGAGCGCGAAGAGGTACTCGTTCCACGCGATCATGAAGGTGTAGACGCCGACCGAGACGATCCCGGGGATCGCGATCGGCACCAGGATCCGCCAGAGCACCGTCATCGGGCCGGCCCCGTCCATCCGCGCCGCCTCGTCGAGATCGCGGGGGAGGGTGTTGAAGTAGCCGGTCAGCATGATGATCGCGTAGGGCAGCGTGAAGACCAGGTAGGTGAGGATCAGGCCCTGGTAGGTGTTGTAGAGCCGCAGCGTCACCATCAGCCCGAAGAACGGGATCAGCAGGGTGATCGGCGGCACCGCCTGCACGCTGACGATGATGATGTTGATCGGCCGCTTGAAGCGGAACTCGTAGCGGCTGAACGCGTAGGACGCGAGGATCGCGACGACCAGCGTCAGCGCGACGACCGCGAGCGCGACGACGTAGCTGTTGATGAAGAAGCGGACCTTCGTCGGGTCGCCCAGGATCCCGGCGTAGGCCGAGAACGAGAACGTGTCGGTGATCAGCCGGGGCGGGTACTCGAAGATCTCGGTGTTCGACTTGAACGAGCTGGCGGCCATCCAGACGATCGGCAGGCCCGCGAAGGCGGCGCCGATCAGGAGGAGGACCCAGACCCCGGCCTTCGCAGCGAGGAGCCGCGGCGTGCGGACGGCCGGGCGGGTGGCGGTGGCGGTCACGTCAGTCCCTGGCTTTCTGGTTCCGCACGTAGAAGAACGCGAGGACCATGGTGAGGAGGAGGATCAGGACGGCGCTCGCCGAGGCCACCGAGAACTCGTAGCGGCTGAACGCGAGCTTGTAGGTGTAGGTGCTGAGCATCTCGGTCGCGTCGATCGGGCCGCCGCCGGTGGTCATCCAGATCAGCGCGAACTGCTGCGAGGTCCAGATGATGTCGAGCACCGACATGCTGATGATGATCGGCTTGAGCTGCGGGATCGTGACGTTCCAGAACCGCTGCCAGGCGCTCGCCCCGTCGACCTTCGCCGCCTCGTAGAGGTCGTGCGGGATGCCCTGCAGACCCGCCAGCAGCGTGATCATGTAGAACGAGTAGCCCGCCCAGATGTTGATGAAGGTCACCGAGAGCAGCGCGGTCGCGGGGGAGGCGAGCCACTCGATGCCCTTGTCGGTCAGCCCGAGCGAGATCAGCGCGTAGTTGATCACGCCGTTCGGGTTGAGCAGCAGCCGCCAAAGCACCGCGATGATCGCGACGGTGAACAGCCACGGCAGGACGTAGACCACGCGGAAGAGCGACTTGGCGACGGTCGGCACGAGCGGCGAGTTCAGCAGCATCGCGAAGCCGAGGCCGAGCACCAGGTGGGCGGCGACGCTGACGCCGACGAAGACGATGGTGTTGCCGGTGGCCGTGCGGAACTTCGGATCGCCGAGGACCTCGAGATAGTTCGCGAGGCCCACGAAGGCGGGCTTCGGGTTCGTGATGACGTTGTCGAAGAACGAGTACCCGATCACCAGCAGCACCGGCACGAGCATCAGGACGAGCATCACGATCGCCGTGGGGGAGAGGTAGAGGTAGGGCGCGAGGTCGCGGCGCCTCCGGCGGCCCGCGGGGGCGGGGGCGGGCGTCCCGGAGGCGGGACGCTGGGGGGCGCTCAGCAGGGAGACCACGGCGCTCCTCCTTCGATCGGGGACGGGGTGAGGGGGGACCGCGCCGCGGGAGAGGACTCCCGCGGCGCGATCGGGGACGGACGCGTCACGGCTCAGAACTCGCCGAGCCAGGCTTCCTGGGACTTCTCCAGTGCCTCGTCGACGCTCTGGTCGCCGTTGAGGGCGGCCTGCAGCTGCTCGTCGAAGTCGCGCATCAGCTGCTCCGCGACGGGCAGGCCGACGAACTCGTTCGCCGGGTAGCCGGCCGAGTAGATGTCGAAGGCCTCCTGGTACAGCGGGTCGCTGTCCGAGAAGTCCGGCGTGGAGGCGGTGTTGCCGGGGAAGGCGTTGGCCAGCGTGGACAGCGTCGAGTTCGTGTCGGCGCTCATCAGGAACGACACGAGCTTCGCGGCCTCGGCCGGGTGCTCGCTGCTGGCCGAGACCCCGATGCCCCAGGAGGCGAAGGGGATGCCGCGCTCGCCGCTGAAGCCGTCCTCGGCCGGGATGGCCGAGATGCTGAACTTCAGGTCGGGGTTGGACTCGCGGATGGTGGCGATGTGCGAGAGGGAGTCGATCATCATGCCGACCCGGCCGTTGGTGAACTCCTCGACCTTGTCCTGCTCCTTCATCGTCGCGGCGCCGGGGGCGATCACGCCGTCGGCGTCGAGCTGCGCGATGTAGTCGACCGCGCTGGTGACGGCGTCGTTGGTGAGGTCCGGCTTGCCGTCGTCGAGCATGCTGCCGCCGGAGGCCCAGACCCAGGACATGACGTCGTTCTGGATCCCGTTGGGCGCGTCGCTCGAGAGCGGGAGCACCCAGCCGCTGGTGTTGTCGCCGAGCGCCGTGATCGCCTTGGCCGCGGACTCGAACTCGCTGCGGGTCGAGGGCGGAGCGCTGACGCCCGCCTCGGAGAGCAGGGCGTCGTTGGTGAAGAGCGGGTAGACGAAGTTGACGACGGGGACCATCGCGGTCTTGCCGTCGACGACGACGGTCGAGGAGAGCTGGCTCTCGTCGAAGCCCGCGTCCGAGAGCAGGGGACCGAGGTCGGCCAGCGCGCCCTGCTTGGCGAAGTCGCTGATCCAGGCGCCGTCGAGACCGACGACGTCGGACATCGTGCCGGCCGCGGCGCCGGCGAAGAGCTGCTCCTTGGTCGAGGCGTACGGGCCGCTGAGGAGGTCGACCGTGATGCCGGGGTTCGCGGCCTCGAAGTCGTCCATCAGGCCGCGGAGGGCGCCGTCCGAGAGCTCGGGCTCCCACCACTGCGCGAATTCGAGGGTGACGTCTCCGCCTGCCGCGGAGTCGCCGCCACCCTGGCTGCAGCCGGTCAGCATCGTCGCGGCGAACGCCGCGCTGACGGTGAAGACGACGGCTCTCTTGATGCGAGCACCTTTGCTCATGTCACTCCCTGCAACTCTGCAGTTATCTGCTGTTGTGTGCGCATTCTTGCGCTTGTGTTCTGCGAATGTACCTGGCGATGCGTGGTCATGCAAGAACCGGCAGGAAATTGCCGAGATGTGCGACAAACGAGGATCAGACCGCAGGATTCGCCGCGATCCGAGTGCGACAACTTGCAGGATCCGGCGCGGCGGTGTTAGACAACGCACATGCCCGACACCGACGACGCCCCCGCCGCGAACGACGTCCCGCTCCGTCTGCCGGCCGGCCGGAAGGCCGATCTGGCCGCCTACGTCGCCGAGGCGGGCGAGGTCACGGTCACCACGCTCGCCCGCCGCTTCGCCGTCTCGGCCGACACCGTGCGCCGCGATCTCGACCAGCTCGACGCGGACGGCTACCTCGTCCGCACGCACGGCGGCGCGGTGAGCCTCTCGGTGATGCCCGCGACGGAGAAGCGCCTGGACGTGCGCCTGGGCATCCAGCGCGGCGCGAAGGAGAAGATCGGCGCGCTCGCCGCCGGCCTCGTCGAGAACGGGGCGGTGGTGATGCTGAACGCGGGCACCACCTCGCTGGCGGTCGTCCGGCATCTCAACGACCACCGCGAGCTGACCATCGCGACGAACAACCTGCGCGTCCCCGCCGAGATCGGCTCGAAGACCTGCCGCGACCTCTTCGTCTTCGGCGGCGCCGTCCGCCTCGGCGGCCAGTCGACGGTCGGGCCGGTGGGCTTCGCCGCTGCGGAGCCCGGCGGCGCCGTCGACCTGCACTGCGACATCGGCCTGATCTCCGTCGGCGCCGTGTCCGCCGAGAACGGCTACTCGACCAGCAATCTGGCGGAGGGCGTGATGATGAGCGAGATGATCGCCCGCTGCGAGCGAGTGGCGATCCTGGCCGACCAGACCAAGTTCGGCCGCACCCTCTTCGCCCAGGTGGCGGAGCTCGGCCGGGCCGACTATCTCGTCACCGACGCGCCGCCGCCGCCGGAGCTCGAGGAGGCCCTGCGCGAGAAGGGCGTCCAGGTGGTGCTGCCGCCGGTGGCTCCCGTCCGCGAGCGCTGACCCGCGCGTGCCGGCGGGCGAGCGCCGAGCCGCGAGCGCTGACCGGTCTCAGAGCACGTTGATCGCGGTCGCGCGCCAGCGGGCGTCTGTGCCCTCCAGCCGGATGGCGACCGCTCGGGTGCGGACCCGGTTGTGCACGAGGACGACCGCCTCGACGATCCCGTCCCGCGGCTCCGTGACGACGACCCGGCCGACGGTGGACGGGAGGCGCTGCGTCGATCGCCCCTTGAGGCTGCGGGCGCGGGCGGCCATCACCACCCGCTTCTGCAGATGCCGGTAGACGTCGTCGCTCAGCCAGCGGGCCAGCTGGTCGATCTCGCGGGAGCCGGCCAGGACCTCGACCACCTGCAGCGTCAGGCAGGCGAGGATCGGCTCGGGATCGGGCAGCTCCGCCCGCGTCGCCGGCTGCGGGGCGAAGAACGCGGCGGCCGACGTCGCGGAGGCCGCCGCGTCCGCATCGAGCGGCAGGGTGCGGTAGTCGAACGCGTTGGTGGGGTGGATCATGCGGCGTGCTCCAAAGGCAGGACGAGCGACTCACGGTTCGGATCTCCTCTCGGCTCGGGCGGTGCGTGCCGCAGCAGGACGAGCGCGACGGGGTGCCCTCATCGAAGCAGCCGAGCGATGCTCACGTCAGGATCAGCGCCGGACTGTGGATAACCGGGCGCGGGGCACCGCAGGTGCGGTGCGCGCGATGACGGGACCTAGGCTTGTCGGGTGTCGACCCTCAGTGATCTCGTCCTCTCCCACGGCCGCTCCACGGACGCGGACGTCGAATGGCTGCACCTCCTCGTCGGCGACCTCCAGCTCCTCGCCGACCTCGCCTTCGCGGACATCGTGCTCTGGGTGCCGACCGCCGAGGGCGGCTTCGTCGCGGTCGCGCACGCCCGGCCCTCGAGTGCGGCGACGCTCTTCTACCGCGACTTCGTCGGGCAGAAGATCAAGGCGGAGTGGCGCGCCCAGGTCGCCGAGGCCTTCGAGAGCGCCCGCATCGTCGACACCTCGGCCCCGGACTGGTTCGAGGAGACGCCCACCCGCGTGCGCGCCGTGCCGGTCATCCGGCGCCTCGGCGGCTCCGACAGCGCGACCACCGATCAGCCGATCGCGGTCGTCACCCGGCACACCAACCTCAGCGAGACGCGCACGCCCAGCCGCCAGGAGCTGACCTTCAACGACTGCGCGAACGACCTCTTCTCGATGATCGCCTCGGGCGACTTCCCCGACCTGGGCGCGCCGACCGGGCCCCGGCGCGGCGCCCCGCGCGCCTCCGACGGCCTGATCCGCCTCGACGTGGACGGGATCACGACCTTCGCCAGCCCGAACGCGCTGTCGGCGTTCAACCGCATCGGCTTCGCGGACGAGCTCGAGGGCGAGTCGCTCGCCGAGGTCACCACCGGCCTGGTCGCCGGCAAGGTCGTCATCGACGAGTCGCTGCCGCTGGTCGTGACCGGCCGCGCGCCCTGGCGCACCGACATCGAGGCGCGCGGGGTCACCGTCTCGCTGCGCGCGATCCCGATCCGCGACCGCGGGGAGCGCGTCGGCGCCGTCGTGCTCTGCCGCGACGTGACCGAGCTGCGCCACCAGGAGCGGGAGCTGATCACCAAGGACGCGACGATCCGCGAGATCCACCACCGGGTGAAGAACAATCTGCAGACCGTCGCGTCGCTGCTGCGGATCCAGGCCCGGCGCACCCACTCCGATCTCGCCCGCGAGGCGCTGACGCAGGCGATGCGCCGCGTCGCGGCGATCGCGGTCGTGCACGACACCCTCTCCGAGGGGCTCGCGCAGAACGTCGACTTCGACGCGGTGTTCGACCGGGTGCTGCTGCTGATCGCCGAGGTCGCCTCGACGCACAACACCACCGTGCACCCCACCTTCACCGGCAGCTTCGGCGACCTGCCGAGCGAGTACGCCACTCCGCTCGCCCTCGCGCTGACCGAGCTGGTCACCAACGCGGTCGAGCACGGGCTCGCCGGCCGGGAGGGCGACGTCGAGATCGTCGCGACCCGTGGCGACGACGAGCTCACCGTCAAGGTGCGCGACACCGGCGTCGGGCTGCCGGAGGGCAAGGTCGGCTCGGGTCTGGGCACGCAGATCGTGCGCACCCTGATCCAGGGCGAGCTCGGCGGCACGATCGACTGGCACACGCTGGTCGGCCGCGGCACCGAGGTGACCATCGAGGTGCCGCTGCGCTGGCTGAAGGGCCCGCGGGTCTGAGCCGGACCGGTCCGCGCCGCGCGGGCCCGCTCCCGCCGGGCGTCCCCGGGGACGACGCGACCCCCGCTGCCGGAGGGCGAGCGGGGGTCGGGGTCGTGCGGTGCCGGGCGGTCCCGGTGCCGGCGCTACGAGGCGCGGCGGGCGCGGGCGGCGCGGCGCTTGAGGGCGCGGCGCTCGTCCTCGCTGAGGCCGCCCCAGACGCCCGAGTCCTGACCGGTCTCGAGGGCGTACTGCAGGCAGACCTCGGTGACGGTGCAGCGACCGCAGACGGTCTTCGCCTTCTCGATCTGGTCGACCGCGGGTCCGGTGTTGCCGACCGGGAAGAAAAGCTCGGGGTCAGCGGTGAGGCAAGCGGCCTTGTCGCGCCAGTCCATGCGGGTGCTCCTTGTGTGACAGCGTGCGTGGAGGAACCACGCAGTGTTCGGGTGGGATGATCGAGTCACACCGACGGCCTGGACCATCGGTATGCACCGGGCGCCCGAACCGGCGCACGCCACGAGACCCTGCGCAGCTGCGCAAGGCGGTTCGGGTGCGGGACCGGACGGTGCTCGGTTCTTCCCGACAGATCGCCCCGCTCGCACGCATGCCTCTCGGCACGGCAGGATCGGGGTGTTCACATCGGCGGTAACCCACGACCCTGTGAGCGGTGAAACGAACTGCACTAGCCTGTCACGGAGGCAGGCTCGAATCAAGAGTGCTGGATGGGATGCAGCTGTGATCATGGACGGGAACCGGCCTCCGACCAGGCCGGGAAGCGGCCGGCGGCCCCTCGGCCTGCTCCTCCTGGTCGCCGTTCTGGCGCTGGAGACCGCTGCCGTGGCGTGCATCACAGGGTGGCTCGTGATCGAGCTCCTCACCACCCGGGCAGGCTCGATCGGCGGCGGGATCGCGATCGTCGTGCTCTCCGTCATCGCCCTGGCCTGGGTCGCCGCGACGACAGTCG
This sequence comes from Rathayibacter sp. PhB186, assembly GCF_003751825.1. Lineage (NCBI taxonomy): Bacteria > Bacillati > Actinomycetota > Actinomycetes > Micrococcales > Microbacteriaceae > Rathayibacter > Rathayibacter sp. PhB186. The sequence goes on from NZ_RJKO01000001.1 coordinate 1,198,955, forward strand.
GAACCGCCCGGCGCCGCAGCTGGATCCGCGCCTCCGCCCTGACGATCCAGCTGGTGATGATGGCCGTCGCCCTCGGCGCGTTCCAGGGGCAGTACGCCGTGCCGGACATCGGCTGGGCGTTGCTGGCGCCGGCCCTGCTGGCCGTGGTGCTGCTCTTCCTGCCGAGCACGGTCGCCGCCACCCGCCGCGACCCCGGGCTGGGCTAGCGTCACCGAGCCGGCCGCCCCGCGCCGGCGTCACTGGGCTAGCGTCGGAGGATGGACTCCACCCGACTCGGCCTCAGCGGCCTCCAGGTCTCCCCGATCATCCTCGGCTGCATGAGCTTCGGCGCGCCCGACCGCGGTGCGCACGGCTGGAGCATGGGGGAGGAGGAGTCGCGGCCCTTCCTCCGCCGGGCGCTCGAGCTCGGCATCACCACGTTCGACACCGCCGACGTCTACTCCGACGGCACGAGCGAGGAGTTCGTCGGCCGCGCTCTCGCGGACTTCGCCGTGCGTGAGGAGGTCGTCATCGCGACCAAGGTGCACGGCACGATGCGCCCGGGCGCGAACGGTGGCGGGCTCTCGCGTCGGCACATCCTCAGCGCGATCGACGACAGCCTCCGCCGCCTCGGCACCGACTACGTCGACCTCTACCAGATCCACCGCTGGGACCCGCAGGTCCCGATCGAGGAGACGATGGAGACCCTGCACGACGTCGTCCGCTCCGGCAAGGCGCGCTACATCGGCGCGTCGAGCATGTGGGCGTGGCAGTTCGCGAAGGCGCAGTACACCGCCGACCTCGGCGGCTGGACCCGCTTCGTCTCGATGCAGGACCAGTACAACCTGATCCAGCGCGAGGACGAGCGCGAGCTGCACCCGTTCTGCCTCGACCAGGGCGTCGGCGTGATCCCGTGGTCGCCGCTGGCCCGCGGGCGCCTCACCCGCGACTGGGACGCGACCACGTCGCGCACCGAGACCGATCTCTACGGCAAGACGCTCTACCACCAGCAGGAGGAGGCCGACCGTCGGACGGCGGGCACTGTCGAGCGCATCGCGGCCGAGCGCGGCGTCCCGCGCGCGCAGGTCGCCCTCGCCTGGGTGCGCCAGCAGGAGGCGGTGACCGCGCCGATCGTCGGCGCGACGAAGATGCAGCACCTCGAGGACGCGGTCGCCTCCGTCGACCTCGAGCTGACGGCCGACGAGCTCGACGCGCTCGGCGCCGACTACGCCCCGCGCTTCAACGAGGGCTTCTAGCCCTCGGCGGATCTCGATACGCCCGCTGCGCGGGCTACTCGATCAGCATGTACCGCCAGGATGGCGGGCGGCCGCCTTGCATGGACCACCGAAACGGCGGGCGGGTGCCCTGCATGGATCGCCCGAAGGGGCGGGCGGCTGCAATGCATGCTGGTCGAGTAGCCGCCGGAGGCGGCGTATCGAGACCCGGCGGATCAGGCCAGCTTGAGCTTCTTGCGCAGTGCCTGCACGTGGCCGGTGGCGCGCACGTTGTACTGGGCGAACTCGAGGGCGCCCTCGGGTCCGACGACGAAGGTCGACCGGAGCACGCCGACGACCGTCTTGCCGTAGCTGTTCTTCTCGCCCCAGACGCCGTAGGCGCGGTGCACGCTCATGTCCGGGTCGCTCAGCAGCGGGTAGGCGAGGCCGTGCTCGTCGGCCCAGCGGCGCAGCGCCTCCGGGGTGTCGCGCGAGACGCCGAGCACCTCGTAGCCGGCCGCCTGCAGGGCCGCGGTGCTGTCGCGGAAGTCGCACGCCTCGGTGGTGCAGCCGGGGGTGTCGGCCTGCGGATAGAAGAAGAGGATGACGCGGCGGCCGCGCAGGCCCTCGAGGGCGACCGGGGTGCCGTCCTGGTCGGGCAGCGTGAAGTCCGGGGCGGCGTCGCCCGCGGCGAGGCGCTCGTCGGCGGGGATCGGGGGGAGGGCGGTGTCGGTCATCGTCTGCTTCCGTCGGTGGTGGCGAAGGTGGTCAGGAGGCGCTGGAGCGAGTCGAGGCGCTCCGGCCCGCTCGCGCCGAGCAGCCCGCCCTCGACGGCCTCGATGATCGCGCAGTCGGGGGAGTCGGGGAGGTGCGTGCAGCCGCGCGGGCAGTCCTCGGCGAGCACGGCGAGCGTGGTGAAGGCGCCGAGGATGTTGTCGGTGTTCACGTGGCCGAGGCCGAAGGAGCGCACGCCCGGGGTGTCGATCACCCAGCCGTGCCGGTCGCCGCGCTCGACGCGCAGCGAGACGGTGGAGGAGGAGGTGTGCCGGCCGCGCCCGGTCACCGTGTTCACCCGGCCGATCGCCCGGTGCGCGTCGGGGACGAGCTTGTTCACGAGCGTCGACTTGCCGACTCCGGAGTGGCCCACCACGACGGTCTCGTGGCCGAGCAGCGCCTCGGCGATCTCGTCGACGGGCGGCTCGTCCTGGCTGGAGAGGAAGACGCGGAGGTCGAGGCCCTCGAAGTTGCGCAGGAACGGCGCGGGGTCGGCGAGGTCGGTCTTGGTGATGCAGAGCATCGGGGTGATGCCGGCGTCGAAGGCGGCGACCAGGTAGCGGTCGACCAGCCGGGTGCGCGGCTCCGGATCGGCGGCGGCCACCACGCACACCATCTGGTCGGCGTTGGCGACGATCACCCGCTCGATCGCGTCGGTGTCGTCGGCGCTGCGGCGGAGCAGCGTCGAGCGCTCGCGGATCCGGACGATGCGGGCGAGGGTGCCCTCGTCGCCGCTGGAGTCGCCGACCACGTCGACGCGGTCACCGGGGACGATCGCCTGCTTGCGCAGCTCGCGGGCCCGCGCCGCCGTGAACTCGTGCTCCTCCGGGGTGCCGTCGCCGATCATCACCGTGTAGCGGCCGCGGTCGACGCCGAGGACCATCGCGATCTCGGCGTCCTCGTAGGCCGGCCGGTTCTTCGTCCGCGGCTTGGTGCCCTTGGGGTTCGGCCGCACTCGCGCGTCCGACTCGTCGTAGCCGTCGAAGTCGTCGAGCACTCCGTCGGCGTCGAGGCCGCTGTCCGTCCACCACGACACGGGTCAGACCCCGCCCGCGAGTGCGGTCCAGAGCTCGGGGAACTGCGGCAGGGTCTTCGAGGTCGTCGCGATGTCCTCGATCGCGACGCCGGGGACGACCAGGCCGATCAGCGCACCGGCGTGGGCCATGCGGTGATCGGAGTAGGTGCGCCAGCGGCCGCCGTGCAGCGGCGCGGGCTCGATCCGCAGACCGTCCTCCAGCTCGGTGACGGAGCCGCCGAGGCCGTTGATCTCGGCGGCGAGGGCGGCGAGGCGGTCGGTCTCGTGGTGGCGGATGTGGCCGATGCCGGTCAGCGTGCTCGGGCCGCTCGCGAGCGCGGCGAGGGCCGCGAGCGCGGGGGCGAGCTCGCCGCCCTCCGAGAGGTCGAGCTCGACGCCGAGGATCTCGTCCCCGCCGCGGACGACGAGGTCCTCGCCGTCGCGCTCGACGCTCGCGCCGAACATCGGCAGGATCCGCTCGAGGTGCGCGCCGACCTGGGTGGTCTCGGCCGGCCAGTGCCGGAGGCGGACGGTGCCGCCGGTGACGAGTGCGGCGGCCAGGAACGGCGCGGCGTTGGAGAGGTCGGGCTCGATCAGGACCTCGGCACCGGCGATCCGCTGCGGCGCGATCGTCCAGGTGCCGGGGGTCGAGGCGTCGACGCTCACGCCGCGGGCCGCGAGGGCGGCGATCGTCATGTCGATGTGCGGCTGGCTCGGCAGCGCGCCGCCCTCGTGCGTCAGGCGCAGGCCCTCGTCGAACCGGGCTCCCGCGAGGAGCAGGGCCGAGACGAACTGGCTCGAGCGGGTGGCGTCGACCACGGCGTCGCCGCCGCGGATCGAGCCGGAGCCGTGCACGGTGAAGGGGAGCGAGCCGCGCCCGTCGTCCGCCACGTCGACGCCGAGCGAGCGGAGGGAGGCGATGGTCGCGCCCATCGGCCGCTTGTAGGCGTAGGCGTCGCCGTCGAAGGTGGTGGGCCCGAGCGCCAGCCCGGCCAGGGGCGGCAGGAAGCGCATCACGGTGCCGGCCAGGCCGCAGTCGATCGTCGTGGATCCGAAGAGCTCCTCGGCCGGCTCGACGACGAGATCGGCGCCGAAGGAGCCGGTGGCGCTCTCCTCGCGGATCGTCGTGCCGAGCGAGCGCAGGCCCTCGATCATCAGGGCGCTGTCGCGCGAGTGCAGCGGCGCGCGCAGCACGGACGGAGCGTCGGCCAGAGCGGCGAGGACGAGCTCGCGGTTCGTCAGCGACTTGGAGCCGGGCAGCTCGACCACGGCGTCGAGGGCACCGGCGGCGGACGGCGCGGACCAGTCCTCCTCGCCGGGGAGCGCGCGGGCGTCGCCGTACGGATCGAACTCGGGAGCGGAATAACGCGAGAAGACCATCGGTTGTCAGAGTAGTCGGCGAACGGACCGACGGCAGGATCAGGCGGGAGGCGAGGCATGACGGCGACGATCGACCTCGTGCGACCCCGGCCGGCCCGGCAGGCCGCCTCCCGGCGCCGCGGCCTAGAATCGCGTGTGATGACTCGCGACGACAGCACACGCCCCAGCACCGCCGATGAGGCGACCGCGACGGAGGAGGCCGAGACGATCGAGGAGACCGTCGAGGAGGCTCTCGACGACGCCGCTCCCGACGCTCCGGTCGATCTCCGCGCGCTGTTCGAGCAGCAGGCGCTGCCCTTCATCGACCAGCTCTACGCGGCCGGCCTCCGGATGACCAAGAACCCCTCCGACGCTCAGGACCTCGTCCAGGAGACGTTCGCGAAGGCGTTCGGCGCGTTCAAGCAGTTCGAGCAGGGCACGAACCTCAAGGCGTGGCTCTACCGCATCCTCACCAACACGTTCATCAACTCGTACCGCAAGAAGCAGCGCGAGCCGTACCAGAGCGCGATCGACGAGCTCGAGGACTGGCAGCTGGGCGGCGCCGAGTCGACCACCGCCACCTCGAGCCGCTCGGCCGAGGCCGAGGCGATCGACCACCTCCCCGACACCGCCGTCAAGGAGGCCCTGCAGGCGATCCCGGAGGACTTCCGGCTCGCCGTCTACTTCGCCGATGTCGAAGGCTTCTCGTACCAGGAGATCGCCGACATCATGAAGACCCCCGTCGGGACCGTGATGAGCCGGCTGCACCGCGGCCGGCGCATGCTGCGCGAACGACTCACCGACTACGCACGCGAGCGCGGGATCCGCGCCGCTTTCACCACCGGGAGCACGAAATGACCGACTGCGGCTGCACGAAGGCGAAGGCCGAGCTCGAGGAGTACCTCCACAACGAGCTGTGCAAGGAGGACGCCGCCGACATCCGCGAGCACATGGCGAACTGCCCCGACTGCTCCGGTGAGGCGAAGGTCGGCGTCGTGCTGACCGTCGCCGTGCAGCGCGCGTGCAAGGAGACGGCGCCGGAGGACCTCCGCGCCCAGGTGCTCGGCATGCTGCGCGATGCGCAGGCGAGCCACGCGGCGGCTCCGGCGCGGGTCTAGCGCTCCGCACTCCCTGCTCGACGACCTCCGGCTCGTCGGAACGTGCCCGGCTCGCTGGAGCCGTCAGTTCCGGCGAGCCGGAGGTCTTTCCGCGAGCCGGACTCTCGGGAGGCGAGAGGTCGCCGAGGTCCGGCTCGTGGAACGACGTCCGGCTCGCCGGATCCGAGGATTCCGACGAGCCGAAGTCGATTCTGCGAGCCGGAGCCGCCGCCGAGGGGGCGGCTCCGGTCGGGCGGTCAGCGCTGCAGTGCGCGGCCCAGCAGGTCGGCCTGCTCGGAGGCGTGCCGCTTCGCCGAGCCCGCGGCGGGGGAGGCCGCGGCCGGGCGCGAGACGACGCGGATCGGCCGGTCCAGCTGCGGAGCGACGTTCAGTGCGATGAACGGCCAGGCGCCCTGGTTCTCGGGCTCGTCCTGCACCCAGACGAACTCCGCGTCCGGGTAGCGCGCGGCGATCGCGCGCAGCTCCTCGATCGGCGCCGGGTAGTACTGCTCGACGCGCACCAGCGCGATGGCGTCGTCCGGCTTCTTCTCCAGCTCGGCCTTGAGGTCGTAGTGCACCTTGCCGGCGTGCAGGAGCACCCGGGTCACGGCCGACGCGTCCTGGATGCGGGCGTCGTCGATCACGGGCTCGAAGCGGCCCGAGGTGAAGTCCTCGACCGGGCTCGACGCCCCGCGCAGGCGCAGCATGGCCTTCGGCGTGAAGACCACCAGCGGGCGGCGCGGCCGCGAGTACGCCTGGCGGCGCAGCAGGTGGAAGTACGACGCCGGGGTCGACGGACGCGCGACGGTCATGTTCCGCTCCGCGCACATCTGGAGGTAGCGCTCGATGCGGGCGGAGGAGTGGTCCGGGCCCTGGCCCTCGTAGCCGTGCGGGAGCAGGAGCACGAGCGACGAGCGCTGGCCCCACTTCTGCTCGGCGGAGGAGATGAACTCGTCGATGACGATCTGGGCGCCGTTCGCGAAGTCGCCGAACTGCGCCTCCCAGAGCACGAGCGAGTCGGGACGCTCGACCGAGTAGCCGTACTCGAACGCCATCGCGGCGTACTCCGAGAGCAGCGAGTCGTAGATCCACAGGCGGGCCTGCGAGTCCGACAGGTTCATCAGCGGCAGCCATTCCTGGCCGTTCTCGCGGTCGTGCAGCACCGCGTGGCGCTGGACGAACGTCCCGCGGCGGGTGTCCTGGCCGACGAGGCGCACGGGGGTGTCCTCGAGCAGCAGCGAGCCCAGCGCGAGCAGCTCGCCGAACGCCCAGTCGATCGAGCCGGAGCGGCTCATCTCCTGGCGCTTGGTGAGGAGCTGCTGCAGCTTCGGGTGCACGGTGAAGCCCTCGGGCGGCGAGGTGAACGCGTCGCCGATGCGGGTGACCACCTCGGTCTTGACGCCGGTCACCTCGGGCTCGCCGGGGTAGTCCTCGCCCTGCTGGGCGTCCGGAAGCTCGAGGTCGGCCACGGAGTCGCCGTCGGCGCTGATCACCGGGATCGCGCCGGTCTGCGCGGCGTGCGTCTCGGCGAAGGCGCGCTCGAGGCGGTCCTGGAAGTCCTGGTGCGCCCGGTCGTACTCCTCCTCGGTGATGTCGCCGCGACCGACGAGCGCCTCGGTGTACAGCTTGCGCACCGAGCGCTTGGCCTCGATCAGGCTGTACATCAGCGGCTGGGTCATCGAGGGGTCGTCGCCCTCGTTGTGGCCGCGGCGGCGGTAGCAGATCAGGTCGATGACCACGTCGCGGTTGAACCGCTGGCGGTACTCGAACGCGAGCTGGCCGACGTGCACGACGGCCTCGGGGTCGTCGCCGTTCACGTGGAAGATCGGCGCCTGGATCGTCTTCGCCATGTCGGTCGAGTAGATCGAGGTGCGCGCCTCGTGCGGCGGGGTCGTGAAGCCGACCTGGTTGTTGATGTTGATGTGGATCGTGCCGCCGGTGCGGTACGCCCGCAGCTGCGACATCTGGAGCCCCTCGACGACCACGCCCTGGCCCGCCATCGCGGCGTCGCCGTGGACGAGGATCGGCAGGGTGGTGAAGGTGCCGATCGGCTTGCGGTCCTGCTTGGCGCGGACGATGCCCTCGAGCACGCCGTTGACGGCCTCGAGGTGCGAGGGGTTCGCCGCGAGGTAGACGGGGATCTCCTCGCCGCCGGCGCCGCGGAAGGTGCCCTCGGTGCCGAGGTGGTACTTCACGTCGCCCGAGCCCTGGACCGTCTTGGGGTCCTGGGTGCCCTCGAACTCACGGAAGATCTGGCCGTAGGTCTTGCCGGCGATGTTGGTCAGCACGTTGAGCCGGCCGCGGTGGGCCATGCCGATGGCGACCTCGTCGAGGTCCGCGTCCGCCGCGCCCTGCAGGACGGCGTCCAGCAGCGCGATCAGCGACTCGCCGCCCTCGAGCGAGAAGCGCTTCTGGCCGACGTACTTGGTCTGCAGGAAGGTCTCGAACGCCTCGGCCTCGTTGAGGCGGCCGAGGATCCGCAGCTGCTCGTCGTGGCCCGGCTTCTCGTAGCCGCGCTCGAGCTTCTGCTGCATCCAGGCGCGCTGCTCCGGGTCCTGGATGTGCATGTACTCGACGCCGACGGTGCGGCAGTAGGAGTCGCGCAGGATGCCGAGGATGTCGCGGAGCTTCAGCTGGCGGGAGCCGCCGAAGCCGTCGGTGACGAACTCGCGGTCGAGGTCCCAGAAGGTGAGGCCGTGGTTCTCGATGGCGAGGTCCGGGTGCGAGCGCTGGACGTACTCCAGCGGGTCGACGTCGGCCATCAGGTGGCCGCGGACGCGGAAGGAGTTGATCAGCTCCTGCACGCGCGAGGTCTTCGAGACGCGCTCGGCGAGGTCGACGGCGATGTCGGTCGACCAGTGGATCGGGTCGTAGGGGATGCGCAGCGCGGAGAAGATGTCCTCGTAGAAGCCGCGCTTGCCGAGCAGCAGCTCGTGCACGATCTTGAGGAACTCGCCCGAGCCGGCGCCCTGGATGACGCGGTGGTCGTAGGTCGAGGTCAGCGTGATCGTCTTGCCGATGCCGAGCTCGACGAGGGTCTTCTCGGACGAGCCCTGGAACTCGGCCGGGTACTCGAGGGCGCCGGCGCCGATGATGCAGCCCTGGCCCTTCATCAGCCGGGGCACGGAGTGCACGGTGCCGATGCCGCCCGGGTTGGTCAGCGAGAGGGTGGTCCCGGCGAAGTCGCCGGCGGCGAGCTTGTTGCCGCGGGCGCGCTTGACGAGGTCCTCGTAGGCGGCGAGGTAGGCGGTGAAGCTCAGCGTGTCGGCGCGCTTGATGCTCGGGACGAGCAGGGCGCGGGTGCCGTCGGGCTTGGGCATGTCGATCGCGATGCCGAGGTTGATGTGCGCGGGGGCGACCACCGAGGGCTTGCCGTCCGGCTCGTCGTAGTAGACGTTCTGGCTCGGGAAGTCCTTGAGCGCGCGGATCAGCGCCCAGCCGATCAGGTGGGTGAACGACACCTTGCCGCCGCGGGTGCGCCGCAGGTGGTTGTTGATGACGATGCGGTTGTCGATCATCAGCTTCGCCGGGATGGTGCGGACGCTGGTGGCGGTCGGGATCGACAGGCTCGCGTCCATGTTCGTGGCGAGGCTCTTGGCCATGCCGCGCAGGGGCGAGACGACGTCCTCCTCCACGGCGGCGGCGGGCTCGGCCGGCTTGCTCACGGGCGCGTCGGCCGGGATGGGCTGCGCCTTCGGCTGCTTCGAGGTGGTCTTCGCCGTGCTGGTCGCCGAGGTGGCCGGGTGGCTCACCGCTCCGCCCGCGCTCGTCGACACGCGCTCGGCGACGGGCGCCTTCGCCGGGGCGGCGGGGGCGGCGGCCGAGGGGGCCTCCGCGCCGGCGGGGGCGTCCGCGCCGGCGGGGGCGTCCGCGCCGGCGGGGGCGGCACCGCCGAGCTGCTTGCCGTAGCGCTCGAGGATCGGCCACCAGGACTCGTCCACCGAGGCCTTGTCGGCGCTGTACTGCTCGTACAGCTCCTCCACCAGCCACTCGTTGGCCCCGAAGTCCTCCGAGCCCTGATCTGTTCCCGCTCCGGTCAACTGGCTCGACACAGCCGATCGCCCACTCTCTCCGTTGATTCGTTCTCGATCATCCGGACGGCACCGTCGCATCCGACACGCATCTGGGCGTCGTCGCCCGGTCCCGTCCCGGTCGTCAAGCCTAGCCCGGATCCTCCGGCGAAGGTCCCCAGCCGGGCCGGAGTAGCGTCGTCTCCATGCGCTTCTACGGTGGAACACCCTCCGGCGACCTCACCTACTCGGACGTCTTCCTCGTTCCCGGCCGGTCCTCCGTGACCAGCCGGCTCGACGTGTCACTCGCCCCCGGTGACGGCACCGGAGCCAGCATCCCGATCGTCTCCTCGAACATGAACTCGGTCACCGGGCCCCGGCTCGCGGCGACGCTCGCCCGGCGCGGCGGGCTCGGCGTCCTGCCCCAGGACATGCCGCTGCAGCAGCTCGACGCCGCGATCCGCTGGGTGAAGGGCCAGCCGGTCGCCTTCTCCGGGGCGCTCACCGCCTCGCCGTCGACGACCGTCGAGGAGGCGCTCGCGATCCTCCCGGCCGTCGCGGGCCACGGCTTCGTGGTGCAGGAGGAGGACGGCACGATCCTCGGCTGCGTCCCGGCCGCGCGGCTCGCCACGGCCCTGGAGGACGCCCGGCTCGGCGACCTCGTGCACGGCGCCTCCGCCTCGATCGACGCCGACGACGTCACCACCGCGCGCGCCGCCTTCGACCTGATGGTCGCGGCCGACCTCGACTTCGCCCCGGTGCTGCACCACGGCGCGCTGGTCGGCACGCTCTCGCGCACCGGCGCGCTGCGCTCGACCATCTACGACCCCGCGCTGGACGCCGACGGTCGGCTCCGCATCGCCGCGGCGGTCGGCATCAACGGCGACGTCGCGGCCAAGGCGCGCGCCCTCGTCGCCGCGGGCGTCGACGTGCTCGTGCTCGACACGGCGCACGGCCACCAGGAGGGGATGCTGCGCGCGCTGCGCACCGTCTCCGCGCTGAAGCTCGGCGTGCCGATCGCGGCCGGCAACATCGTCACCGCCGACGCGGTGCACGACCTCGTCGACGCGGGCGCGGACATCCTCAAGGTCGGCGTCGGCCCGGGCGCGATGTGCACCACGCGGATGATGACCGCTGTCGGGCGGCCGCAGTTCTCCGCGGTGCTCGAGACGGCGGAGCGGGCCCGCGAGCTCGGCGCGCACGTCTGGGCCGACGGCGGCGTGCGCTACCCGCGCGACGTGGCGCTCGCGCTCGCGGCCGGTGCGGCCTCGGTGATGATCGGCTCCTGGTTCGCCGGCACGATCGAGGCGCCGGGGGAGCTGCGCAGCGACGCGGCCGGCCGGATCTACAAGGAGAGCTGGGGCATGGCCTCGGCCAAGGCCGTGCAGGAGCGCTTCGACCGCCTCGACGCCTACGAGCTCGCCCGCAAGCGGCTCTTCGCCGAGGGCATCTCCTCGTCGATGATCTACCTCGATCCGCTGCGCCCCTCGCTCGAGGACCTGCTCGACATGATCACCTCGGGCGTGCGCTCCTCCTTCACCTACGCCGGGGCGCGCAGCGTCGCCGAGTTCCACGAGCGCGCGCTGGTCGGCCTGCAGTCGGCGGCGGGCTACGAGGAGGGCAAGGCGCTGCCGGTCAGCTGGTGACCGCTCGCTGGTGACCGTCAGCCGGAGCCCGGCGCGCGCGTGCTAGAACCGAGCCCATGACGATCGTCGACAACGCCGTGTACGTCGGCGGTCACCGCATCCGGAACCCCGACTCGCTCGAGGACACCTTCGAGCTGATGCGCGACGAGCACGGCATGGCCTGGATCGGGCTGTACCGCCCGAGCCGCGAGGAGGTCGAGGCGGTCGCCCAGGAGTTCGGGCTGCACCCGCTCGCCGTCGAGGACGCGCTGAGCGGCCACCAGCGGGCGAAGCTCGAGCGCTACGACGACGGGCTCTTCGTGGTGCTCCGTCCTGCGCGCTACGTGGACTCCGCCGAGACGGTCGTCTTCGGCGAGCTGCACGTGTTCGTGGGCCCCGACTTCGTGGTCACCATCCGGCACGCGGACTCGCCGGACCTGGCGGCGGTGCGCAAGCGGCTCGAGGGGGACTCGTCGCTGCTCTCCCGCGGACCGGAGGCGGTGCTCTACGCGATCCTCGACCAGGTCGTCGACGAGTACGCGCCGGTGGTGCAGGGCGTGCAGGGCGACGTCGACGAGATCGAGGACCAGCTCTTCGGCGACGGCTCGGACGACGGGCTCTCGGAGCGCATCTACCGGCTCTCCCGCGAGGTCATCCACTTCCAGCGCTCGGTGCAGCCGTTGACGGCGCTGCTGCGCGAGCTCGCCGAGGCGCCGGACGCGGCCCCGGGCGCCGACGCGACGCTCGACCACGTCGAGCTGCACCGCTCGCTCCGCGACGTGCTCGACCACACCATCCGGGTGACGGAGGCCGTCGACGCGCTGCGGGCGATCCTGGACAAGGCGCTGACCGTGCACTCGACGCTGGTCTCGCGGCGGCAGACCGAGACCGGGCTGGCCCAGAACGACGTGGTGCGGAAGATCTCCTCCTGGGCAGCGATCCTGTTCGCGCCGACGCTCGTCGCGGGCATCTACGGCATGAACTTCGACGACATGCCGGAGCTGCACTGGCGGCTCGGCTACCCGTGGGCGATCGGGCTGATGCTGGTCTTCGGCTTCGTGCTCTACGCCGTGTTCAAGCGCAAGAAGTGGCTCTGAGCGCGGCCCTGCCGGAGCCGGGCTGCCGCTAGACTCGACGCCACAATGGACGACCCCCCTTCTGCGCATCCGCCCTCGCACCGGCTCGTTCGGATCTCCCCGATCCCCTCGCGCTCGATCCTGCAGCCGCTCCCGCTTCCGCTGACCGGGGGTGATCCCCGTGGGCACTGAGTGGCTCCTGCTCGGCGTCGGCCTGCTGCTGACGCTCGGCACCGGCGTGTTCGTCGCCAGCGAGTTCGCGCTGGTCAACCTCGACCGCGCCGATCTCGAGGCCCGCCGCGACCGCGGCGAGACCCGCCTCGGCATGACGATCGCCGCCCTCCGCGTCACCTCGACGCACCTCTCCAGCGCGCAGCTCGGCATCACGCTGACGACGCTGCTCACCGGCTACACGATGGAGCCGGCGCTCTCGACCCTGCTGCGGGTGCCGTTCGGCGGGCTCGGGATCCCGGACGAGGTGCTGACGCCGATCATGACGGTGCTCGCGATCGTCATCGCGACGCTGCTGTCGATGATCCTCGGCGAGCTGGTGCCGAAGAACTTCGCGCTGGCGCTGCCGCGGGCGACGGCGAAGCTGGTCGTGCCGATCCAGACCGCGTTCACGACCGTCTTCCGCCCCGCCGTCGCATTGCTGAACGGCAGCGCGAACGCCCTGCTCCGCCTGGCCGGCATCGAGCCGAAGGAGGAGCTCTCGGGTGCCCGCAGCGCCGAGGAGCTCTCGAGCCTGGTGCGGCACTCCGCGAGCGCCGGACTGCTCGAGGAGGACACGGCCGACCTGCTCGGGCGCACCCTCCGCTTCTCCGCGCTCTCCGCGGGCGACGTGATGACGCCGCGGCTGCGGCTGTCCACGCTCGAGCGCTCCAGCACCGCGCAGGACGTCCTCGACCTCGCCCGGACCACCGGGCTGTCGCGCTTCCCGATCACGGACGACGACATCGACGACATCGTCGGCGTCGTGCACGTCAAGCAGGCGGTCGCGGTGCCGCGCGGCAAGCGCTCCGAGGTGCCCGTCACCGCGCTGCGCTCGGAGCCGCTCCGCGTGCCCGAGACGATGAAGCTGGACGTGCTGCTCACCGAGCTGCGCGGTCGCGGCTTCCAGCTCGCGGTCGTCGTCGACGAGTACGGCGGAACGGCGGGCGTCGCGACGCTCGAGGACCTCGTCGAGGAGCTCGTCGGCGAGGTGGCGGACGAGCACGACCGCTCCCGTCCCGACGTCGTCAAGCTGCCCGGCTCGACCACCTTCCCCGGCATGCTCCGGCCCGACGAGGTGCGCGACCGCGCCGGCGTGGTCATCCCCGAGGAGGGGCCGTACGAGACGGTCGCCGGATTCGTGATGAGCGAGCTCGGCCGTCTGCCCGCCGTCGGCGACGAGGTGCCCGTCGAGGGCGGGTCGCTCCGCGTCGAGCGGCTCGACGGCCGGCGCATCGACCGGCTCCGCTTCACCCCGGACCCCGACGCGGCGGGCGAGGGCATCCCCGACCCGCTCGCCGACGTGGGCCGGCCGCACCGAGGACGCCAGGAGGCCGACCATGAGTGACTGGGCAGGAATCGCCTGGCTCGTGGTGCTGCTCGCCGCGAACGCCTTCTTCGTCGGAGCGGAGTTCGCGGTCATCTCCGCGCGCCGCTCCCAGATCGAGCCCCTCGCCGAGAGCGGACGCCGCAGCGCGATCACCGCGCTCGCCGCGATGGAGCACGCCACCCTGATGCTGGCGACGACGCAGCTGGGCATCACCGTGTGCTCGCTGCTGATCCTCAACGTCAGCGAGCCGGCGATCCACCACCTGCTCGAGGTGCCGCTGCACGCGGTCGGCATCCCGGACGAGTTCTCGGGCACGGTCGCCTTCGTGATCACCCTGGTGATCGTCTCGTTCCTGCACGTCGTGCTCGGCGAGATGGTGCCGAAGAACATCTCGTTCTCGATGCCGGACCGCGCCGTGCTGCTGCTCGCGCCGCCGCTCGTCGCGATCGCCCGCGTGATCAGCCCGATCATCGTCGCGCTCAACGCGATCTCGAACGGGGTGCTGCGGCTCTTCCGCGTCGAGCCGAAGGACGAGGCGAACAGCACCTTCACGCTCGAGGAGGTGCAGACGATCGTCGACCAGTCGACCCGCGAGGGCACCCTGCGCAGCAACGGCACCCTCCTCGCCGCGTTCGAGTTCACCGAGAAGAAGGTGCACGACGTCGCGCTGCCGCTCGACGGCATCGTCAGCCTCCCCGCCGGAGCCTCGCCCGCCGACGTCGAGCGCGCCGTCGCGAAGCACGGCTTCTCGCGCTACGTCGTGCTCGGCGAGGACGGGCAGCCCGAGGGGTACATCCACCTCAAGGACGTCCTCGACCTCGACGGCGACACCGAGGGGCCCAAGTTCCGCCTGCCCATCCCGGCCAAGCGGATCCGCCAGCTCGCCTCGATCTTCGAGGCCACCGACCTCGAGGACGCCCTCGCGATCATGCGCCGCACCGGCGCTCACCTCGCGCGCGCCTTCGACGAGCAGGGCCGCGCGACCGGCGTCCTGTTCCTCGAGGACATCATCGAGGAGTTGGTCGGCGAAGTCGACGACGCCACCCGCCGCTGAGGCGCGGGCCGGGGAGGCGGCGCTCGCGGCGTTGTCGTCGGTCGCGATACCGCCGGTATCGCTCCCTCCTCCGCCTTGCGATCACCACCTCCCCGGCCCGCGCCTCGACTCGAGGCGGGGTGGCAGCGGCTTCGCCGACTGCGGTGGGCAGCAGCGGCTTCGCCGACTGCGGCGGGGCAGCGGCTTCGCCGACTGCGGTGGCCGGCAGCGGCTTCGCCGACTGCGGTGGGCAGCGGCTTCGCCGGCTGAGATGGGCAGCTGCTTCGCCGACTGGGCTTCACGGCGGAAGCGTCGCCGGCTGCGGGTGCGGCAGCGGCGGCCCTTCATGCTGGTCGAGTAGCCCCGCAGGGGCGTATCGAGACCCACCGTCTCCAGCAGGGCGGGACTGCAGACTCAGGTGCTGACGGTGGTGGATCTACTTGGAAGAGACGCCCGCAGACATGCTGGTCGAGTAGCCCCGCAGGGGCGTATCGAGACCCACCACCGCAGGAACGTCGGTCTCTTCCCCGCCCTGCGCTGGCGCCGAAGGCGCCCCCTCCGCTCGATACGCCCGCTCCGCGGGCTACTCGATCAGCATGGTGGGGCACCCGTGTTCGCCAGCGCGCCTCCATGCTGGTCGAGCAGCCCGCAGGGCGTATCGAGACCCGCCGTGATCGTGCGAGCACCCGCCGGAGTTCTGCTGCGGGTGGATCGCGCAGAGGGTGGCGTCGGGGGTGCGACCTAGGCTGGCGGGATGACGGATGGGCAGAGGGAGTTCGGGCTCGCGGAGGCGGCGCTGGTTGTGCGGGTGCCGCGCGCCGAGGACGACAAGTACAGCCGCGGGGTGCTCGGGATCGCGACCGGGTCCGAGCGCTACCCGGGGGCGGCGGTGCTCGGCGTCGAGGCGGCGGTGCGCACCGGGCTGGGGATGGTGCGCTACGTCGGGCCGGAGCGGCCGTCCGCCCTCGTGCTGGCGCGTCGCCCCGAGGTCGTGACCTCGGCCGGGCGGGTGCAGGCCTGGCTCCTCGGCTCCGGGACGAGCGCGGACGACCGCTCGGAGGACGAGCGCGCCGCCCTGCTCGAGCAGCTGCACTCGGGGGTCCCCGTGGTGCTCGACGCGGGCGCGCTCGACCTGATCGGCGAGGCCCGCGGGCCGGTGGTCGTCACTCCGCACTACCGCGAGCTCGCCGGCCTGCTCACACGGGCCGGGGTGGACGTCGACGCGGCCGCGATCGCCGCCGGCGCGAGCGGCTGGGCGCGGCGCACCGCCGAGCGCTTCGGGGTCTGCGTGCTGCTCAAGGGCAGCACCACGCACGTGGTCTCCGGGGGCACCGCCCACGAGGTCAGCGGCTCGACGCCCTGGCTCGCCACGGCGGGCAGCGGGGACGTCCTCGGCGGAGTGCTCGGCGCGCTGCTGGCCGGCCGGGCCGCGGATGCGGAGAGCCGGGGGACGACGCTCGGGGACGAGGATCTCGCGGCGGTCGCCGCCGCCGCGGCCGTCCTGCACGCGCAGGCCGGCGCGGCGGCGTCCGGAGGCGGGCCGATCGCGGCCCTCGACATCGCCGAGCAGCTCCCCGGCGTCGTCGCGCGGCTGCTGAACTGAAACGCCGCCATCGCCTGCCGCACTGAACCGATCGCGTCCCCGGCCCGTTGACACAGGAGAGACGGCCTTCCCCCGCGACCCGGTCATCGGAGCCGCACAGCCGTCTCATCGGAACCCCCGAGCTCCCGGCCCTAGCGTCGGAGACGACAGCCGCGTCCGACCCCCACACAGGAGAACAGACATGACCGCGAAGACCACGACTCCCGTCCGCTACGCCCTCACCCTCCTCGCCGGCGCCGGCACCCTCGCGGCCCTCGCCGCCTGCTCGAGCACCGCCACCGCCGGGACCGAAGACGCCGGCTCGAGCGCCGCCGCGACCAGCGCGCCCGCCGCGACCTCCAGCGCCGCCCCCGAGTCGACCGGTTCCGCGTCGACCGGCTCCGCCGCGACCGGCGCCTACGCCGACGGCACCTACGAGGCCGACGGCTCCTACACCTCGCCCGGCGGCAACGAGTCGGTCGGCGTCGAGCTGACCCTCGAGTCGGGCGTCGTCACCGCCGTCACGGTGACCCCCGAGTCCGAGAACCCGACCGGCCAGGAGTACCAGACCCGCTTCGCCAGCGGCATCTCGGGCGAGGTCGTCGGCAAGAGCCTCGACGAGCTCGACGTCACCAAGGTCTCCGGCTCCTCGCTCACCTCCGGCGGCTTCAACGACGCCGTCGAGACGATCAAGGCCGATGCCGCGGCCTGACCCTCTGCACCCTGACGCCGCGCCGGCCGCGACCCGGCGCGTCCTCGAGAACGCCTGGCGGTTCGAGGCGATCGGCACCACCTGGCAGATCGACACGGACGCGCCGCTGGACGCGCTCGTGCGCGAGCGGGTCCAGCGGCGCGTCGAGGCCTACGACCGCACCTGGTCGCGGTTCCGCGACGACTCCGCCGCCTCGCGCCTTCGGACCGAGCCCGGCGAGCACGTCTTCCCGGCGGAGGCGGTCGAGCTGTTCGCCCTCTACGACGAGCTCTTCGCGCTGACCGGGGGCGGCGTCACGCCGTTCGTCGGCGACGCCCTCGAGCAGCTCGGCTACGACACGGCCTACTCCCTGGTGCCGCGCGGCCCCGTCGCGCCGGCTCCGTCCTGGGCCGCGGCCCGCGTCGGCGGGGGAGCGACGCTCCGCACCGCAGCCGGAGTCGTGCTCGACGTCGGCGCGGCCGGCAAGGGTCAGCTCGTCGACCTCGTCCTGGACGAGCTCGCGAGCGCGGGCGTCGAGCGCGCCGTCGTCGACGCGAGCGGCGACCTGCGCGCCCGCGGGGTCGGCGCCTACCGCGTCGGCCTGGAGCACCCCTTCGACGCGAGCCGCGCGATCGGCGTCGCCGAGCCGGGCGAGCGCGCGCTCTGCGCCTCGGCCGGCAACCGCCGGGTCTGGGGCGACGGGCTGCACCACGTCCTCGACGGCCGCACCGGCCGCCCGGTCGACACCGTCATCGCCACCTGGGTCGTCGCCGACAGCACCCTCGTCGCCGACGGTCTCGCGACCGCCCTCTTCGTCTGCCCGCCCGAGGTGCTCGCCGAGCGCTTCGACTTCGAGTTCGTCCGCGTGCTCAGCGCCGGCGGCCTGCACTACTCGCCCCGCTTCCCCGGAGAGGTCTTCTGATGATCGGCACCCTCGATCGCGCCCTCGGTCGCATCACCATGTACCGGCTGGTCTGGCTGACGCTCGCCGCGCTGCTCGTGGTCGCGCTCGGCTACTCCGCCGCCGGGCTGATCTTCTTCACGCCGATCGAGATCGCGGCGACCGCCGTCGTGGCGATCGTCTCGACGACCGGGGCGACCTGGCTGATCGCCCGGCTGGTCGGCTCGCCCGCCCACCTCGAGTCCTCGCTGGTGACCGGACTGCTGATCGCGTTCCTGCTCTTCCCGACCTCGGAGCCGCGCGCCCTGCTGGTCGTCGCGCTGATCGGCGTGATCGCCGCGGCGTCCAAGTACGTGCTGGTCTGGCGCGGGCGCCACCTCT
Organism: Rathayibacter sp. PhB186; assembly: GCF_003751825.1. Lineage (NCBI taxonomy): Bacteria > Bacillati > Actinomycetota > Actinomycetes > Micrococcales > Microbacteriaceae > Rathayibacter > Rathayibacter sp. PhB186. Next base: position 1,217,232 of record NZ_RJKO01000001.1, read on the forward strand.
TCAACCCGGCCGCCGTCGCGGTGCTGATCGTCGGCATCGCGCAGGGCCTGCTGCAGGACACCCCGTTCGCGGGCTCGCTGACCGCCGCGGCCTGGGCGCTGCCCACCGGCGCGCTCTGGCCGTGGGTGCTGCTCGGCGCGCTCGTCGTCGTCGCACGGGTGCGCCGCTGGGCGATCGTCGTCGTCTTCATCGCGGTCGCCGGAACCGTCTCCGTGCTCAACTCGGTGATGAACGGCCAGGAGCCCGGAGCCGCGCTGTCGCTGGTCCTGACCGCGTACCCGTTCGTCTTCGCCGGCGCCTTCATGCTGACCGAGCCGCTGACCCTCGCCCCGCGCCGCTCCCAGCAGCTGATCGTGGCCGTCGTCGCGGCTCTGCTCACGACGGTCCCGTTCTCGCTCGGACCGCTGCACGCCAGCCCGGAGCTCGGCCTCGTCGCGGGCAACGCGATCGCGTTCTTCTTCGGCCAGCGCCGGCGGCTGTCGCTGGAGCTGCGCTCCTCGAGCGTCATCGCGCCGGGCATCATGGAGTACCGCTTCGCCCCGCGGACGCCGGTGCGCTTCGAGGCGGGCCAGTGGCTCGAGCTCGACGTGCCGCACCGCTCCGACGGCCGGGGGAGCCGCCGCACCTTCTCCATCGCCTCCGCTCCCGCCGACGGCGAGATCGCCGTGGCCATGCGGCTGCCCGAGAAGGCGAGCAGCTTCAAGCGGGCGCTCGCCGGTCTCGAGCCCGGCGCCGTGGTCCGCGCCACGAGCGTCGGCGGCGATTTCGTGCTGCCGGCCGACCCGGCGACGCCGCTGCTCCTGGTCGCGGGCGGCATCGGCATCACGCCGTTCGCGAGCCAGCTGACGGCGATCGCGGCCGGACCGGAGCGCGACGTGGTCGTCGTCTACGCGGCCGCCCGGCTGGAGGACGTGGCGTACCGCGAGCTCCTCCGCGCCTCCGGGGCCCGCGTCGTGCTGGTCTCGCCCGAGGCGCCGGATCGGCTGCCCGAGGGCTGGTCGCACGTCGCCGGACGGATCACGGCGGAGCGCCTCGCGGACGCCGTGCCCGACGCGCCGCGCCGGGTCGGCTTCGTCTCCGGCTCGCCCGCGTTCGTCGACTCCGTCCGCGGCGCCCTCCGCTCGGCCGGTGCGAAGAAGGTCCGCACCGACGCCTTCGCCGGGTACTGATGCGGCCGGTGGCCGCTCAGGGAGGAGTTCCCAGGGCTGTTCAGGGGTCCGATGAGGGCGCCGTCTACACTGACGCGGTGCCGACCCCTGCCGCCTCAGAGACCGCCGCCACCCGCGCCTCCCTCCGCCCCTCCGCCCGCCCGATCGCGTGGCTGCGCGAGAACCGCGACTCCGCCGCCGTGCTGTGGGGCGGCTTCGCCCTCGTGCACGTCCTGCTCTCCCTGCTGGCGCTCTACGCCCCGGGACTGCCGATGGGGGACGTCAGCATCGTCTACAAGGGCTGGATGCGGACCGCCGTCGAGGGCGGCGGGCTCGTCGGCTTCGACACCGGCTGGGTCTACCCGATCCTCGCCCTGGTGCCGATCAGCGCCGCCTGGCTCTTCGGAGAGGCGGGCTACGACCTGACCTGGCTCGTCGGCGTGATCGCCGTCGATGCGGCGGCCTTCGCCCTGCTCCTGCACCGCGGGATCCCCGCCCGGCTCGCTGCGGCGCGCTGGTGGCTGCTCTTCCTGGTGCTCCTCGGGCCGATCGCCGTCGGCCGGATCGACGCCTTCACCGTTCCGCTCGCCATCGCCGGACTGCTCTGGGCCTCCAGCCGACCGGTCGTCGCCGCGCTCGCGCTCACCGTCGCGACGTGGATCAAGGTCTGGCCCGCCGCCCTGCTCGGTGCCGCCGTCCTGGTGCTGCGCGGCCGCTGGCGGCTCGTCGCCGTCGGTGCCGGGCTCTCCGTCGCGATCATCGCCGGCGTGTATGCGCTCGGCGGCGGCGAGTACGTCTTCAGCTTCGTCACCGACCAGACCACGCGCGGTCTGCAGATCGAGGCGCCCGTCAGCACGCTCTGGATGTGGCTCTCGATCGGCGGCTGGGCCGGCAGCTACGTCTGGTACGCCGCCGACATCAACACCTTCGAGATGCACGGCCCGTTCACCGATGTCGCCGCGGAGCTGATGAACCCGGCGCTCGCGCTCGCGGTGGTCGGCACGGTGCTGCTCGGTCTCCGGGCGCTGCGCGCGAAGGCGTCGCCGGTGCGGCTGCTGCCGCTGCTGAGCCTCGGACTCGTCCTGGTGCTGATCGACATCAACAAGGTGCTCTCGCCGCAGTACATCGTCTGGCTGGCGCCGCCGGTGATCGTCGGGCTCGTCGTGGCCGGTCGCGACTTCGCGACGCCGGCGAAGCTGACCCTCGCGATCGCGGTGTTCACGCAGATCGTCTACCCGTACCTCTACCTCTTCCTGCTGTACTCGAACGCGGGCATGGTGCTGGCGCTGACCGTCCGCAACGTGCTGCTGCTCGTGCTGCTCGGCTGGGTGCTCCGCGAGCTGTGGCGGACGGGGAGCCGCGCTCGCGCTGCCGAGGGCGTGCGCGCTTAGGCTGGACGGCGGGTCCGGTGGTCGGATCCGCTGGGAGGTCCCTCGTGCTGGTCGCATTCTCCGTCGCTCCGTCCGGCGGTGAGGGTCCCGACGCCTCCGTCCACGACGCCGTCGCCGCCGCCGTCCGCATCGTCCGCGACTCCGGCCTGCCGAATCGCACGACCTCGATGTTCACCGAGATCGAGGGCGAGTGGGACGAGGTCTTCGACGTGATCAAGCGCGCGACCGAGGCGGTCGGCGCCTACGGGTCGCGGGTCTCGCTGGTGCTGAAGGCCGACATCCGGCCCGGCTACTCGGGCGAGATCGACGCCAAGATCGAGCGGCTCGGCCGCGCGCTCGAGGAGTGAGGCGCGCGGGAGCGCTCTCCGACTCGAATCGTTTCGATCCGCTTCCGATCCTCGCTATCGTGGTCCGGTGACCCTCTCCCCGGCCCGGACCCGCCTCGCCCTGCTCGCTCTCGCGATGGGGGGCTTCGCCATCGGCTCGACCGAGTTCGTCGCGATGGGGCTGCTGCCGCAGCTCGCCGCCGACCTGCTCCCGGACGTCTACGCCGCGAGCTCCGAGCAGGCGAACTCGCAGGCCGGACTGCTGATCTCCGCCTACGCGCTCGGCGTCGTCGTCGGTGCTCCGACGATCGCCGCGGCCGCCGCGCGCTGGCCGCGCAAGCGCCTGCTGCTGATCCTGCTGGCAGCGTTCACGATCGGGACCGTCGCCTCGGCCCTGCTGCCGACCTTCCCGCTCGTGCTGGCCGCTCGCTTCGTCGCGGCGCTGCCGCACGGCGCGTACTTCGGCATCGCCTCGCTCGTCGCCGCGGACCTGATGGGGCCGGGCAAGCGCGGCAAGGGCGTCGCCTTCGTGCTGTCGGGGCTCACCATCGCGAACGTCGTCGGGGTGCCCGCCATCACCTGGGTGGGGCAGAACGCGGGCTGGCGCAGCGCGTACCTCGTCGTCGCGGCGATCTTCGCGGCGACCGTGGTGGCCGTGTGGCTGCTCGTGCCGTTCCAGCGGGGGAACCCGGGCGCGACCGTGCGCAACGAGCTGAAGGCCTTCGGCCGGCTGCAGGTCTGGATGACCCTGCTGATCGGTGCGATCGGCTTCGGCGGACTCTTCGCGATGTACAGCTACATCACGCCGCTGTCGACCGAGGTGACCGGGTTGCCGCTGGGCGCGGTGCCGTGGATCCTGGTAGTGATCGGCCTGGGCATGACGGTCGGCAATCTGGCGGGCGGCTGGGCGGCCGACCGGAACGTGCGGCTCGCACTCGTGGTGCTGTTCCTCGGGGTGCTCGTGTCGCTGATCGGCCTGGCGCTGACCGCGACGTCGGTCGTGGGTCTGGTCGTGTTCACGTTCCTCGCGGCGGGCTTCTCGGCGGGGGCGTCGCCGGCCATCCAGACCCGGCTGATGGACGTCGCCCGTGACAGCCAGACCATCGCTGCGGCGCTCAACCACTCCGCGCTCAACATCGGCAACTCCGTCGGCGCCGCGCTCGGCGGGGTGACCATCGCCGCCGGCCTCGGCTACCTGTCGCCGATCTGGGTCGGCGTGGTCCTCACCGCGGCCGGGATCCTGCTCGCCTTCGCCAGCATCGCCATCGACCGCGCCCGCGGCACCGTCGACCCGCCGCGCGACCCGTCCCGCCCCGCCACGGGCAGCGTCCCGGTCAACGCCCTGTAGGGGCGCCGCGGCGGCGGCACATGCTGATCGAGTAGCCCGCGAAGCGGGCGTATCGAGATCCGCCAGCGCCGGACGGGGGGTCCGCAGGCCGCCCTGCTGACGCCGGTGGGTCTCGATACGCCCCTGCGGGGCTACTCGACCGACATGGGGTGGGGCACCACGCGGTACGTCGTGCCTGCAGACGAGCCGGCCACGGAGCGGTGCAGACGGAAATCCGCGTGTCAGCGGATTCTCCGCAGCCGCCGTGAGACGCTCTGCGGGACGCGCCCACTTCGCGAAGCCGACTGCGGCGCGGCGGGCGGGGACCGCCGCGCAGGAGAGCACCGCCGCGGTGCAGACGGAAATCCGCGTGTCAGCGGATTTCCGCAGCCGCCGCAGGACGCTCTACAGAACGCGCCCACTTCGTGAAGCCGACTGCGGCGGGGGCGGGCGGGGACCGCCCCCGCGAACGGATTCACTTCGTCGCGCCGCGCGGCGCGACGAATTCAATCCGTTTCGATCAAGATCCCGTCGTGGATGGCGCGCTTGCGCAGTGCGACCTTGGTGCCGACGTCGATGCCGACCACGCGGTACTTCTCGCGGATGCGCTTGAGGTAGGACTTCGCGGTCTCCTCGGAGATGCCGAGCTCGAAGGCGACGGACTTGACGGGCTCGCCGCCGCCGTAGAGCGCCATCACGCGGCGCTCCTGCGCGCTGAGCTTGGGGGCGCCGTCGGAGTCGCCGGTGGAGAGCGCCATGTCGAGCTCGTGCGAGATGTAGGAGTGGCCGTCCTTGGCCGCGCGGATCGCCTCGACGATCATGTCGGCGTCCTCCGTCTTGACGAGGTAGCCGAGCGCGCCCGAGGCGAGCGCCTCGCGGACGACGGCCGGCTCGGAGTAGGTGCTCATCAGCACCGTCTTCACGCCGGTGGTCTTCAGGGTGGAGAGCTTGACCGAGATCGGGATGTTGTCCTTGAGGTCCAGGTCGAGCAGCACGACGTCGACGGGGAACTCGGGGTGGGTGAGCAGCTCCGGCCAGGAGGCGACCGCGGCGACCAGCTGGATGTCCGACGCGGCGCCGCGGATCCACTCCGTGAGGGCACCGAGGAGCATCTTGTGATCGTCGACCACGGCGAGCGTGATCTTCGGTTCTGCGGTGGAGGTCATCGGTGTCCTTCGGCTCGGCGGGAGGGCGGGGCGGTCGTCTCTGCTCAGCGATCGGCCGGATTCTCGACGTAGCAGTCGATCTCGATCCGGAGAGCGTCATCGTGCGACGTGTCGCGGAACGCACCGACCTGTGCGATAGCCTCCCACGTCGCGGGATCGACTCCGCGCACGGGCACGCCCTCGGACTGCAGAGTGAGCGGCACCAGCAGGGAGCGCGGCGGTGCGTCGGCCTCGGGTTCGCGCGGTGCGCCCGCCTCCACGTGCAGCACGACGGTGAGCCCGGAGGCGCCGTCGAGGATGAGCCAGATGGCGGAGAGCAGGCCGTCCCGCTGCTGGTGGCCGAGGAGGCCGGCGGTGCCGTCGGGGTCGTGCAGATCGACGAGCGGGGCCAGCAGCTCGGACTCCTGGATCGCGTGGTGCAGCCAGGTCTCGCGACGCCCCTCGATGAGGTGGAGGCGGAGGCTGGTCGCGAGCGCGGCGGCGTGCGCGGCGCGGTGCGGATCGAGCGGCAGAACGGTCGTGCCGTCGCCGACCTCGGCGAGCAGGCGCTCGGCCGCGAGGTCGAGGCGGGCGAGCTCCTCCGAGGCGAGCATGCCGACCGCGTAGCGCGGCCCGAGGGTGGTGCTCTGGACGAGGGCGCGGTCGATCTCGAGCTGGACCATCCGGCGGAAGCCGCGCATCATCACGACCGCGACGACGGCGGGCGCGAGGGTCACGGCCATCGCGCTGATCCGCACCGAGAACGAGGTCTCGTCGCCCGAGCCCATGGCGCTGTAGGCGACGAGCTCGGCGACCGCGATGGCGAAGGCGACGGCGAGGACCTCGATGCTGCGGCGGTGCACGATCATCGCGGCGTGGGCGACCGCGGCGGCCACCGCGGCGGTCGGGACGGCGGCGGACGGGCCGTGACCGGCGACGGCGATCAGGTCCAGCGCCACAGCCCCGGTGATCCCGACGAGCAGGCCGACGTAGGCGGCGGTGGGCAGCCGCTGTCCGCAGACGTGGATGGCGACCACGGTCGCCGTGAAGGAGGCGACGAGGAGGATCCACGCCGTGACGACCAGCCCCGGCCGCGCGTAGTCGTCGACGGTGGCGAGGAAGACCAGGAGCTCGTAGACCATCAGCGCCGCCGCGATGCCGGTGAGGCCGCTGCCGAGGTAGCTGGTGCCCAGGGTCTCCTGCTGTCCCTTCCGCGCGCGGGCCGAGCGGGGCGAGCCGTCGGGCCGGCGTGGAGCGGCGCCGGGTCCGCCGAGGAGGGGGGAGGCCCGCTCGGTGCCGGCGCTCACTTGGGCACCTCCAGCACGACGGTGGTGCCGGAGCCGGGCGAGCTGAAGAGCCGGGTGCGGCCGCCGACGTCCGCGAGCCTCGCGACGACCGACTCCTTGAACCCGAGCTTCGTCGCGGGCACCGTGGCGATGTCGAAGCCGGCACCGGCGTCCGTCACCATCGCGCGGACGGTCTGCTCGTCCTCGGTGATGGTGACGTCGGCGGACTCGACACCGGAGTGCCGCCGCACGTTCTCGAGGCACTCGGCGAGGGCGAGCAGGAAGGAGTCGAGCGCGGCGCCCTCGAGGACGACCTCCCCGGAGCCGTGCAGGACGACCTCGAGGCCCAGGCGGCCGAACCGGTCCCGCACGTCCTCGAGCGAGGTCGCGGCGGGTGACGCCGTGACGCTGGTCAGCTGGTACGAGCCGGATGCGCTCGGCGTCGGCGTCCCACCCAGGCGCAGCTGGCGCAGGAGCTGCGCGTCCTGAGCGGCCTGGCGGCGGAGCGCGTCCTCGGAGACGCCGCGGCCGGAGTGGGCGAGCAGGGTGAGCGTCGCGAGCACCGTGTCGTGCAGGAGCCGCGCTCCCTGGCGGCGCTGCGCCTCCGTCTCGCTGGCCTGCCGCTCGACGCGGTGCGCGTTGCCGATGCTGTCGATGCGCCGGACGACCCGGGGGACGGCCGTGCTGATCCAGAGCGCGAAGCCGGCGAGCGTGCCCCAGGGCAGCAGGCTCTGCACGAGCGCGTTGGACAGCATCGCCTCCTCGGCGACCAGCACGGAGACGACCACGCTCGGCACCAGGACGGGCAGCAGCAGCAGCAGCCGGCGGACGGAGGTGGTGACGACGACGGCGACGGTGCTCGTGACGGCGTTGGCAGTGCCGACGAGCACGTAGCCCTCGAAGCCGCTGCTCACGCCGATGGCGCTCGCGAGCCCGATGCTCAGCGCCAGGCCGCCGGCGGCGAGCAGGAGCACCCAGAGCGTGCGTCCGCTGCGGCCGAGCTGCAGGTGGAGGACGGCGAGTCCGAGCAGCAGCGCCACCGCGAACGGCACGGCGTCGGGCGCCACTGCCCCGGGGCCGAGGACCAGGGCGATCGCCGTGGCGTCGATCAGGAGGCCGATGCTGCGCGCGGACTGGCGGAGGAGGCGGTCGCGCTCGCGAGCGCTGCGGACCAACGGCACGGGCACGCTCCTTCCGGTGGGCGGCGCGGGGCGGACCCCCCCGTCTCACGATAGTCACAGACCGGCGGTCGGCCCGCGGGACGGCCGGGATCGGGTCAGACCGCCAGGAGCCTCGCGAGGTGGCCGCCGACCGCGTCGTCCTCGATGAGGAAGGCGTCGTGCCCGAAGGTCGAGCTGATCACCGCGACCTCGTCGCCGTCGATGGTGCCGCGGGCGTGGGCGGCGATGATCCGCTGCCCGTCCACCGGGAACAGCCGGTCGCTGTCGATCCCGAGCACGAGCGTCGGGCTGGTGATCCGCTCGAGCGCCTCGGCCTCGCCGCCGCGCCCGCGCCCCACGTCGTGCGAGTTCATCGCCTCGACGAGGGTGATGTAGCTGTTCGCGTCGAAGCGCCGGGTGAACTTGTTGCCGTGGAAGTCGAGGTACGACTCGACCGCGAACCGGCCGCCGCCGCCCAGTGGGCTGAGGCCGGACTGCCAGCTCCGCTCGAAGCGGTCGTTGAGCTCGGACGGGCTGCGGTAGTTGAGCAGCGCCATCCGGCGGGCCAGCGCCAGGCCATGGTACGGGCCCTTGCCGTCACCGGCGTCGTAGTAGGCGCCGCCCGCGAAGGCGGCGTCGTTGCGGATCGCCTCGAGCTGGACGAAGTTGAGCGCGATCTGGTCGGAGGTGGCGCGCGGGGGAGCGGCGAGGACCGCGAGCCGGGCGACCCGCTCGGGGTGGTCGATGCCCCATTCCAGCGCCTGCATCCCGCCCATCGAGCCGCCGATGACGGTGTGCCAGCGGTCGATGCCGAGCCGGTCGGTGAAGAGCGCCTGCACGGCGACCTGGTCGCGGATCGTCGTGTACGGGAAGCGCGCGCCCCACTCGTGCCCGTCGGGGGCGAGCGAGGCGGGGCCGGTCGAGCCCTGGCAGCCGCCGAGCATGTTCGGGGCGACGACGAAGTAGCGGTCGGTGTCGATCACGAGGCCGGGGCCGACGAGTCCGGACCACCAGCCGTCGGTCGCGTGACCCGGGTCGCCGCGGCCGATCAGGTGCGAGTCGCCGGTCAGCGCGTGCAGGACGAGGATCGCGTTGTCGCGCGCGGGGGAGAGCTCGCCCCAGCTCTCGTACGCCACCCGGACGTGGGGGAGGCGGCCGCCCGCCTCGAAGGCGAACGGGCCGATCTCGACGAAGCGCCGCCCGCCTGGGTGGTCGCCCTCGCGCCAGGCCCCGGTGGCGGGCGGCTTGCCGATCACCGAGCGGAGCTGGCGCTCGGTGACGAACGCCGAAGGGACGGTGTCCTCGAGTGTCTGCTGCCAGTCCATAGCGGTGTCCATCGTGGCAGAGCGCGGCGGGCGCCCGGCCTTTGTTACGCGGGGGTGACGCTCGCCTCGCTGATCGAGTAGGCCGCGGAGCGGACCCCTGCTGATCGAGGAGGCCGCGCAACGGCCGCCCGCCCATGCTGATCGAGTAGGCCGCGGAGCGGCCGTATCGAGATCCGCCGTTGTCAGCACGGTGGGTCTCGATACGCCGCTGCGCGGCTACTCGACCAGCATGACGGGGCCGTCAGGCGTTGGCGCGGGAGGCCTCGACGACACTGCGGGCGGCCTGCAGGGCCTGGGCGAGGTCGGCGCGGAGGTCGTCGATGTTCTCGAGGCCGACGGAGAGGCGGACGAGCCCGGGGGTGACGCCGGCGGTGAGCTGCTGCTCCGGGGTGAGCTGCGAGTGCGTGGTCGACGCCGGGTGGATCACCAGCGAGCGGACGTCGCCGATGTTCGCCAGGTGCGAGAACAGCACGAGCGAGTCGACGAAGGCGCGTCCCGCGTCCACCCCGCCCTTGAGCTCGAAGGAGAGGACCGCGCCCACGCCCTTCGGCGCATAGCGGTTCGCCGCCGCGTACCAGGGCGAGGTGGGCAGCCCCGAGTAGTTGACCGTCGCGATGTCGGAGTGGTTCTCCAGGTACTCCGCGATCTCCTGCGCGTTCTGCACGTGGCGCTCGATCCGCAGCGACAGCGTCTCGATGCCCTGGATCAGCTGCCAGGCGCTCGCCGGCGCGATCGAGGCACCGAGGTCGCGCAGCAGCTGCACGCGGGCCTTGATGATGTAGGCGAGGGCGTCGCCGACCGCGTCGGTGTAGACCGCGCCGTGGTACGAGTGATCGGGCGTGGTCAGCCCGGGGAACTTCGCCGCGTTCGCGGTCCAGGAGAAGGTGCCGCCGTCGACGATCGCGCCGCCGATCACGGTGCCGTGACCACCGAGGAACTTGGTCGCCGAGTGCACGATGATGTCCGCGCCGTGCTCGAACGGGCGGATCAGGTACGGCGTCGCGATCGTGTTGTCGACGATCAGCGGGACGCCCGCCGCGTGCGCGACATCGGCCACGGCGCGGATGTCGAGGATGTTGATCTTGGGGTTGCCGATGGTCTCGGCGAAGAAGAGCTTGGTGTTCGGGCGGACCGCGCGGCGCCACTCCTCCTGGTCGTCCTGGTTCTCGACGAAAGTCGTCTCGATGCCCAGCTTGGCCAGCGTGTACTTGAACAGGTTGTAGGTGCCGCCGTAGATCGACGACGACGAGACGAGGTGGTCGCCCGCCTGCGCGATGTTGAGCACCGCCGCGGTCTCGGCCGCCTGGCCGGAGGCGAGCAGCAGTGCCCCGGAGCCGCCCTCGAGCGCGGTGAGGCGCTCCTCGACGACGGCCTGCGTCGGGTTCTGGATGCGGGTGTAGATGTTGCCGAACTCGGCGAGCGAGAAGAGGTTCTTCGCGTGCTCGGCGTTGTCGAACACGTAGGAGGTGGTCTGGTAGATCGGGGTCGCGCGCGCCTTGGTGACGGGATCGGGCGCGGCTCCGGAGTGGATCTGCTTGGTCTCGAACTGCCACTTCTCGGAGTCGGTCATGGTGCATCCCATCGCATCGTCGGTTCGGAACGGAAGGCCGTTCCCCGTCGCGACGAGCCTAGGTGCGGGTCCCCGGCGCGGCCAGGGCGCCCGACACACGGGGTAACCGCGACGGATCAGCGGCCGGTGCGGATCCCGGACGTCGGATGCGGGTCGCGCTTGGACCCGGTCGGGTCGGCCCGGTTCGGGCGCTCGGGCCGCTCGTCGACGACCGGCGCGAAGAGCCAGGCCGCCCTCGGCTCGACGATCTTGTGGAAGACGGTGCGCGTCCAGCCCAGCGAGAGCGCGATCGCGACCGCGATGCAGAAGACGATCATCAGGATCAGCGCGACCGTGCTCTCGGTCGCGGACAGCAGCCCGGACTCGCGCAGCGGGTAGAGGACGAAGCTGTGCAGCAGGTAGACGTACATCGTCGACTGCCCCCAGGCCGTCATCGCCGTGCGGCGGCGCGGGATCAGGCTGAACAGCGCGAGCGAGAGCACGACCGCCGTCGCCATCAGCGCAAGCCGGACGAGCCCGGCCCACCAGGCGGTCTCGCCGAGCGCGTCGTACGGCCGGTCGTAGAAGAACCAGTAGCGCAGATCCGCCGCGCGGAAGGCGTCGATGTTGACGGTCATCACCACGACCGTCGCTGCGAAGAGCGCGACGGCGATCACCCGGGAGAGCAGGATCTGCCGCGGCGTCAGGTCGAGCCAGCGGTCCACCAGCAGCCGCGAGCCGGCCTTCCAGCCGCGCAGCCGCCAGCCGAAGACGAAGAACGGCAGGATCCCGATCGCCCGCGCGAGCGAGAAGGTCGAGTCGATGTTGTCGTAGTAGCTGACGCCGACGGCGAGGACCACGCTGATCAGCAGCGGCCAGCGCAGCAGCGCGAGGTAGGGGAGGACCAGCCGGAAGATCCCGAGCGCGAGCAGGAACCACAGCGTCCAGCTCGGCTTGGTCGGGTTGAACTCCTGCTTGCCCTCGACCGCGAACTGCACCAGCGTCCAGATCGTCTCCATGATCAGGTAGGGCAGCAGGATGTCGGTGAGCACCCGGCGCATCGCGCGGGCGTTCGGCGCTCCGCCCTTGGAGAAGTAGCCGGAGATGATCGCGAAGGCCGGCATGTGGAAGGCGTAGATCGTCAGGTAGACGACGAGCGACGTGTCCGAGTTGGCGGTCAGCCGCTGGATGCCGTGGCCGATCACCACGAGCGCGACGCAGACGAAGCGGGCGTTGTCCCAGAGGGGAACGCGGCGCTTGGGGGCGGTGGGCGACCCGGCGGTGGCGGGAGCCGGGTCGGCGGGCTGCATGCGGCCAGGCTAGCGTTGGCTCCGACGACGGAGTCGATGGTGTCCGAGGCTTGACGGAAAGAGGACGAGCGTGGTTCGACGCGTCGTGGTGACAGGAGCGAGTTCGGGGATCGGTGCGGCGACGGTCCGCCTGTTCCGCGAGCACGGCTGGGACGTGGTGGCGGTCGCCCGCCGCCGGGAGCGGCTGGAGGCGCTCGCCGCGGAGACCGGGGCGAGCCTGTTCGTCGCCGATCTCACCGACGCGGCGCAGGTCGACGCGCTGCGCGACCACCTCGCGGAGACCGGCCCCGTGCACGCCCTCGTCAACAACGCCGGCGGCGCGCTCGGCCTCGACTCGGTCGAGGCGTCCGACCCCGCCGACTGGACCCGGATGTTCGAGATCAACGTGCTCTCGGTCAAGCTCGTCACGAGCGCGCTGCTCCCGCTGCTGCGTTCGGGCATCGCCGACGAGGGCTCCGAGGGCTCGGCCGACATCGTCACCGTCACCTCCATCGCCGGCCACGTCGCCTACGAGGGCGGCGGCGGCTACAACGCCGCGAAGTTCGCCGCGCACGCGCTCGTCGCGGTCCTCCGCCTCGAGCTCGCCGGTGAGCCGATCCGCGTGATCGAGATCGCGCCCGGGATGGTGCACACCGAGGAGTTCTCCCTGGTCCGCTTCGGCGGCGACAAGGAGCGCGCCGACAAGGTCTACGCCGAGGTCCCCGCCCCGCTGATGGCCGAGGACGTCGCCGCGGCGATCGTCTCCTCCGTCGAGCTGCCGCCGCACGTCAACCTCGATCTGGTGACGATCAAGCCGGTGGCGCAGGCCGCCCCGCACAAGGTGATCAAGGGCGCGCTCACCCCGAAGGCGTGACAGGCGCCGTTCGCGAGGCCCCGTGATGTGACGCGGGGCCTCGCGACGCTCTAGCCTGTCCCTCATGGTTTCCGACGCCGACGACTCCGCCGCCCTCCTCGCCGCCACGGAGAAGGAGGTCCTCGGCTGGCTCGAGTTCGGTGACGCCGCTCGCCATCTCGCCGACGACGTCGTCGCCTCCGGCTACCGCCCGGAGCTGGTCGTGGCCATTGCGCGCGGCGGTCTGCTGCTCGCGGGCGCGGTCGCCTACGCGCTGGGCATCAAGAGCTGCGGTGCGCTGAACGTCGAGTTCTACACCGGCGTCGAGGCGCGACTGGCCGCTCCCGTCGTCCTGCCGCCCCTGCTGGACGAGGCGTCGGTGCGCGGGAAGCGCATCCTCCTGGTCGACGACGTCTCCGACTCCGGCCACACCCTCGCCCTCTCGGTCGACCTGATCCGCGCGATGGGCGCCGAGGTGCAGACCGTCACCCTCTACACGAAGCCCCGCACGGTGCTCGAGCCCGACTTCTTCTGGCGGCGCACCCCGCGCTGGATCGTCTTCCCCTGGTCGGCGCTGCCCCCGGTGGCGGGCGCCCTCGCGGAGGACGACGAGTGAGCGTCCACCTGATCGGCGGCGGCGGCGGAGCCGAGTACGACCAGCAGCTCTACGGAGCCTTCCTGGCGGAGGCGCACGACCGCGCCGTCGACGCCGGCCGCATCGAGGGCCCGCGGATCGCGATCGTCGTCGTGCACGACGGCCTCGGCCCCGAGGTCTACGCGGGCTGGGCCGCCACGCTCGCCACGGTCGGCAAGCTCCTCCCGTTCGCGGTGATGAAGCCCGAGGGCGGCCGGATCGACCCCGCGGTCTTCGACGATGTCGACGGGATCTTCGTCGCCGGCGGCCTGACGCCCGCCTACCGCGACGCGCTCGAGGCGTCCTTCGCGCGCCTGCGCGACCTCGTCTCCTCCGGAGTGCCGTACGCCGGCTACTCCGCGGGCGCCGCGGTCGCCGCCGACCGCGCGATCGTCGGCGGCGACCGCATCGGCGGCGTCGCCGTCGCGCCCGAGCACGCGGCCGAGGAGCTGGACGAGGTGACGGTGCTCGAGGGCATCGGCCTGGTCGACGTCTCGATCGACGTGCACGCCGCGCAGTGGGGCACGCTCGGCCGCCTGGTCGCGGCCGTCGAGGCCGGACTGGTCGACGGCGGCGTCGCGATCGACGAGTCGACGGTCCTCACCGTCGGCACGGGGGCCCTGCGCGTCCGCGGCGCCGGCTCGGTCTGGCGCGCGAGCGCGGGCGAGGCCGGAGTGTCGGTCGCCACCCTCGCCGCGAGCTGAGCGTGGACCTGCAGGAGCTGGCAGGTGCCGGCCTGATCGACCGCGGCTGGGCCGAGGCGCTCGCCCCGGTCGCCGGCGACATCGCGGCGATGGGCGACTTCCTCCGCGCGGAGACCGCGGCCGGGCGCCCCTACCTCCCGGCAGGCGCGCAGGTGCTCCGCGCGTTCGCCGCGCCGCTGGAGGACGTCCGCGTCCTGATCGTCGGGCAGGACCCGTATCCGACGCCCGGGCATCCGATCGGGCTGTCCTTCGCCGTGGACCGGCACGTCCGGCCGCTGCCGCGCAGTCTGCAGAACATCTACCGCGAGCTCCGCGACGACCTCGGTGTCTCCCCGCCCGAGCACGGCGACCTCAGCGGCTGGACGCGCAGCGGCGTGCTGCTGCTCAACCGCGTCCTCACCGTCGCGCCGGGCGCGCCCGCCTCGCACCGCGGCAAGGGCTGGGAACGGGTCACCGAGCACGCGATCCGCACACTCGTCGCCCGCGAGCAGCCGCTCGTCGCGATCCTCTGGGGACGCGACGCGGCGAACCTCCGGCCGCTGCTGGGCGACTCCGGGATCATCGAGAGCGTCCACCCCAGCCCGCTGTCCGCCTCCCGCGGCTTCTTCGGCTCGCGCCCGTTCAGCCGCGCGAACGAGCTGCTCGCCGAGCGCGGGGCCGAGCCCGTCGACTGGGCGCTCCTGCCCTGAGCCTCGGGGCCCGACAGCGCGGCCCGCCGCGCGTGCGGTGCTCCGCCACCCCGGCTACGCTGGCCCGGATCGCGGCCGCCGCCCGGGATCAGCGACGCCGACCACCACCGCCGAGAAGGAGCGAGATGCTCGAGGAAGAGTACGAGCAGCGCCGGGTCCTACCGCCGCACCTGCGCCGGGCGCCCGCCCCCGAGCCGGAGTTCTCCTTCGAGATCCGCGAGGCGCGCAGCGCGGACCTGCCGGACATCCAGGAGATCTACAACCACTACGTCCGGAACACCGTGGTGACCTTCGACGAGGACGACTCGACGCTGAAGGAGTGGCGCTCGAAGTTCGCGCGCAACCAGAAGCTGGGGCTGCCGTTCATCGTGGCCGTGTCGCCGTCAGGGCAGATCCTGGGCTACGCGATGGTGTCGCCGTGGTCGTCCAAGCGCGCCTACCGCTTCACCGTCGAGAACTCGATCTACCTGCGCGCCGCCTCGACCGGCAAGGGCCTCGGCAAGGCGCTGATGACCGAGCTGCTCGAGCGCGCGAAGGCCGTCGGCATCCGCCAGGTCATGGCCGTCATCGCGGACAAGGGGGCCGAGGCGTCGCTGACGATGCACGCGAAGTACGGCTTCGTCGAGGTCGGCCGGATGGGCCGCGTCGGCTTCAAGTTCGAGCGCTGGCTGAGCACCGTGCTGATGCAGAAGACGCTGAAGTAGCGCCACCCGCGTCTCTGCGAATGCGCCGGACTGCGGGGAACGGCGCGGGGTCCTTCCCTACACTTGTCGGCATGGAATGGCTCGTCCCGCTCATCGTCGTCGTCGTGCTCGTCGTGATCCTCGGGATCTACCTCTGGGCCACCTACAACTCCCTCGTCACGCTGAACGTCCGCGTGGACGAGGCCTGGAGCGACATCACCGTCCAGCTGAAGCGGCGGGCGGATCTGATCCCGAACGTCATCGACTCCGTGAAGGGCTACGCCTCGCACGAGCGGCAGGTGTTCGACTCGGTGACCCGTGCCCGCGCCGAGACGCTCTCCGCGCAGGGGCCGGCCGAGGCGTCGGCCGCCGAGGACCACATGCAGAAGGCGCTGAAGTCGATCTTCGCCGTCGCGGAGGCGTACCCGCAGCTGCAGGCGAGCCAGAACTTCCTGCAGCTGCAGGGCGAGCTGGTCGACTCGGAGGACAAGATCCAGTCGGCCCGCCGCTTCTACAACGGCGGCGTCCGCGAGATGAACACCAAGGTCACCGTCTTCCCCAACACGCTCTTCTCCCGCCGCCTCGGCTTCTCCGAGCGCGAGTTCTTCGAGGTCGGCGACCTCGCCGCCATCTCGGAGCCGCCCCGCGTCCAGTTCTGACGCCACGGAGGAAGCGGCCCCGGCGGCGCCCCCCTCATGCCGGTCGAGTAGCCCCGCAGCGGCGCCCCTCATGCCGGTCGAGTAGCCCCGCAGGGGCGTATCGAGACCCACCGTCATCGACACGCCGGGTCTGCAGACTCGACTTCCGACGGTGGTGGATCTCGATACGCCCGCTGCGCGGGCTACTCGATCAGCATGTGCCTTTCGACCCGCCGTCAGCGCGCTGCCGGGGCTGCCGCCGCGAGCGGGCCGCCGTCGAGCGTCGTGAGGTACTCGTCGAAGACGGGGGCCGGGTCGGTGCCCGTCGCGACGGCGTCCACGAGGGCCCGCCGCACCAGCGCCAGCACGACCGTGGCGAGCACGGCCGCGCGCGGCTCGTCCGCCGCGGGCAGGCCCATCCGCTGAGCGATGCTCGGGGTGAGCGCACCCTCGCCGTCGTGCAGCGACTGCACCCAGACCGCGCGCATGCCGGGCGTCTCGGTGAGCAGCGGCATCAGCCGCAGCGTCCGCTCGAGCTGCGGGCCGGACGCGGCCGCGGCGAACGCGGCGCCCAGCGCGGTGTTCAGCGACTCCGACTCCGGCCGCGCGACGAGCTCCCGCGCCATCGCCGCGATGGCAGCGTAGAGCACGGGCCGCACGCAGTCCTCCTTGCCGCCGAGGTAGCGGTGGAAGGTGCGCAGCGAGATGCCGGCGGCGTGCGCCAGATCGATCGAGCTGACGCCCTTGGTGGTCCCGCGCTCGAGCAGCAGGGCGACGCACTTCTCGGACAGGGCGAGCGCGATGGTGCCCTGCCGCTCCTGCGGACCGCTCATGCGAGGACCTCCCGGTGGCCGGTGGTGAGGGCGACGAGGAGCTCGGGCGCGAGGGTGCCCCGCCCGACGACGTCGACCGTGTCGAGCCCCTGCCAGTGCGCGGCGGTGACGAGCAGCGCGGCGAGGCGCTCGGCCGTGTCCGGCGGCGCTCCGGGCTCGCGCCAGGCCGCCTGCACCCGCAGCACGCCGTTCTGCCGGTCGCTCTTGAGGTCGACGCGCGCCGCGATCACGTCGTCGAGCAGCACGGGCAGCACGTAGTAGCCGTGCACGCGCTGGGCCGCCGGGGTGTAGATCTCGATCCGGTAGTGGAAGTCGAAGAACAGCTCGGCGCGCGGGCGGTGCCAGACCACGGGGTCGAAGGGGGAGAGCAGTGCGTCGGCCCGCAGCTCGCGCGGCCGCCGCGCCGCCGTGTGCCGCCAGAGCGGCAGCGGGCGTCCCGAGCGCTCCCAGCCGCGGACCTCGACCGGCACCAGCTCGCCCGCGTCGACCAGGTCGTGCACGGCCGCGAGCGTCGGCGCCTTCAGCAGCCGGTGGTAGTCGGCCAGATCGCCGAGCGTCCCGACGCCGAGCGCGAGGGCGGAGCGGCGCACCAGCTCGCGGACCGCGTCCTCGGTGGAGACCTCCGCCTCGAGCACCTCGCGGGGCAGCACCTGCTCGGCGAGCGCGTAGGAGCGCTCGAAGCGCGTGCGCCCGGCGGTCACCACCTCGCCCCAGCGGAAGAGCACCTCGAGCCCGCGCTTCATGTCGGACCAGCCCCACCACGGTCCGGTCCGGGTGTTGGCCTCGTGCTCGATCTCCGACGCGCGCAGCGGGCCGTCGGCGAGGGCCGCCCGCAGCCAGTCGAGCGTCGACCGGTTCTCGGCCGCCCAGCCCTCGTGCTCCGGCAGGCGGACGCGGCGGTAGTGCTCCATCCGCCAGCGGTAGAGCGGGAGGTCGGCGCGACGGATCAGCGCCGCCTCGTGTGCCCAGTACTCGAGGTAGTGGCCCTTCGGCGAGAACGCGACCGCGTCGAGGAGGGCGCGGTCGTAGGGGCCGAGCCGGGCGAGGACGGGGAGGTAGTGGCTCCGCTCGAAGACGTTGACCGAGTCGAGCTGCAGCGGCCGGATCCGGTCGATCACGCCGAGGATCTGCCGCGTGCCGACCCGCGGCGGCGGCGCGGCACCGAAGCCCTGGGCGGCCAGGGCGATGCGGCGCGCGAGCGCGGGGCTGAGCTGCTCGGTCATGGTGCCCCACGCTAGCGAAGGCCGCCGACATCGGCCGATCCCGCCCCGGCGCCGAGTGTTCCCGTCCGGTTCATCCGGGCGGCCCCGGGATGTCGGGAGCCGCCCCTACGTTTCCCGAGGCGCCCGCAGGGGCCCACCCACCCGACTCCTGGAGGACTCTTGACGACCCAGCGCTTCCCCCGCGCCGGCGTGCTCGCCGCCGCGGCCGCCGCTCTCGCTCTCACCCTGACCGCCTGCTCCGGCGACGCCGGCGCCTCGTCCGGCGACGCGTCGGTCGACGCCTCGACCGCGACCTCCGCCGCCGACCTCGGCGGGCTCGACGCCCTGGTCGAGGCCGCGAAGGCCGAGGGCGAGCTCAACGTGATCGCGCTGCCCGACAACTGGGCCAACTACGGCGAGCTCATCTCGGGCTTCGAGGACGAGTACGGCATCACCGTCAACTCGGCCGACCCCGACGTCTCCTCCGCCGAGGAGATCAGCACCGCGCAGAACCTGGCCGGCCAGGACACCGCTCCGGACGTCTTCGACCTCGGTGCCGCCGTGGCGCTCGCGAACACCGACCTGTTCGCGCCGTACAAGGTCGAGACCTGGGACGACATCCCGGAGGGCAACCGCGAGGAGACCGGCCTTTGGGTGAACGACTACACCGGCCTGATGTCGATCGGCTACGACGCCGACGCCGTGCCCGCGCCCGAGTCGCTCGACGACCTGCTCGGCGCCGACTACCGCGGCTCCGTCGCGATCAACGGCGACCCGACCCAGGCCGGCGCCGCGGCGGCCGCCGTGCAGCTCGCCGCCCTGCAGTCGGGCGGCTCGGCCGACGACGTCCAGTCCGGCATCGACTTCTTCGAGAAGCTCAACGACGCGGGCAACTTCCTGCCGCTGGACCCGACCGACGCGACCATCGCCTCCGGCGAGACCCCCGTCGTCTTCGACTGGAGCTACAACAACCTCGCCGCCGCGAAGGCGAACGAGGGCACCCGCGAGTGGACGACGACGGTGCTGCCCGGCACCGCGGTCGGCAGCTACTACAACCAGGCGATCAACGCCGACGCGCCGCACCCGGCCGCCGCGCGCCTCTGGCAGGAGTACCTCTACTCCGACGCCGCGCAGAACCTCTACCTCGCGGCCGGCGCCTACCCGGTGCGCCTGGCGGCCATGGTCGACGCCGGCACGGTGGACACGGAGGCCCTCGACGCCGTCGGCGCCGCTCCGGAGGACCTCGTCCAGTTCACCTCCGAGCAGACCGAGGCCGCCTCGGCCCTGCTGGCCGAGAAGTGGGGCGCGGCGATCCAGTGACGACCGCCGCCGTCCGCGCCGTCCCCGGGGCCCGCGCGCCCCGGGGACGGCGCGGTCTTCCCGCAGCGCTCGGCGTCGCTCCGTTCGCGGTCTACGTCCTGCTCTTCCTCGCCGTGCCGACCGTCCTCGCGGTCGGCACGGGCTTCGTGGACGGCGACGGGCGGCCGACGCTCGCGAACGTCGCAGCGCTGGGCGACCCGGTCGTCCTGTCCGCCTTCGGCGCCTCGCTCGGACTGTCGGCGCTCACCGCCGTCGTCGGCGCGGTCCTCGGCGGCATCGTCTGCCTCGCTCTGCTCGGCGCCGATCCGCGCGGTCCGCTGCGCACGATCGTCGACGCCGCCGCGAGCGTCCTCGCCCAGTTCGGCGGCGTGATGCTCGCCTTCGCCTTCATCGCGACGATCGGCGTGCAGGGCCTGGTCACGACCCTCCTGGCCGGCGCCGGCGTCGACCTCTACGCCGACGGCGTCTGGCTGTACCAGCTGCCCGGGCTGATCCTGCCCTACCTCTACTTCCAGGTTCCGCTGATGGTGCTGACCTTCCTGCCCGCCCTCGAGGGGCTGCGCCCCGAATGGGCGGAGGCGAACGCCGTGCTCGGCGGGGGAGCGGTGAGCTACTGGTGGCGGGTCGCGGTCCCCGTGCTCGCCCCCTCCTTCCTCGGCTCGGTGCTGCTGCTGTTCGCCAACGCGTTCTCCTCGTTCGCCACGGCCGCGGCGCTGATCAGCCAGGGCGCGCAGATCGTGCCGCTGCAGATCCGCGCCGCGCTCGTCAGCGAGACGGTCCTCGGCCGGGAGAACCTGGCCGGTGCGCTCGCGCTCGGGATGCTCCTCGTGATGATCGTGCTGATGTCCGGCTACGCGCTGCTGCAGCGCCGGGCCCGGCGGTGGCAGCGGTGACCCGCGCCCTCTCCCGCATCGTCCTCGTCGTCACCGGCCTCGCCTTCGCGGTGCCGCTGATCGCGATGGCGGAGTTCACCCTCCGCGGCGCCGGCGGCTACGACCTCTCGCACTGGACCGCGATCCTCGACTCGGAGAACGAGCGCGGCTACCGCGCGCTCTTCCAGGGCATCGGCAACTCGCTGATCCTCGCGGTCGTCACCGCCCTGATCGTGCTCGTGCTGCTGGTGCCGACGATGCTCCTCGTCGAGATCCGCCTGCCGCGCCTGCGCCGGGCGCTCGAGCTGGTCTGCCTGCTGCCGTTGACCGTCCCCGCGATCGTGCTGGTCGTCGGGCTCGCGCCGGTCTACTCGGTGATCACCCGCCTCGTCGGCTCGGCGCCCTGGACGCTCGCGCTCGCCTACGGCGTGCTCGTGCTGCCCTACGCCTACCGCGCGATCGCCGCGGACCTCGCAGGGCTCGACGCGATCACGCTCTCGGAGGCCGCCCGCTCGCTGGGCGCCGGCCCGTTCGGCGTGCTCGTCCGGGTGCTGCTGCCGAACCTGCGCCGCGGCCTCGTCGCCGCCGCGCTGATCACCGTCGCCGTGGTCCTCGGCGAGTACACCATCGCCTCGCTGCTCAGCCGCACGACGCTGCAGACCGGTCTCGTGCAGGTGTCGAAGCAGGACGCCTACGTGGCCGTGATCTTCTCCCTCCTCTCCCTCCTGTTCGCCTTCGCCCTGCTGCTCGGGATCGGCCGCCTCGCGCGGATCGGACTCGTCGCGACCGGGCGCCGCGCCTCGAAAGGCACGCCGTGACCGCTCCTTCCTCCCCGGGCGCTCGCGTCCGCTTCCTCGACGTCGCGCGGCACTACGGCGCCGCCAAGGCCCTCGACGGCGTCTCGTTCGACGTGGCGCCGGGGGAGTTCATCGCCCTGCTCGGCCCGTCCGGCTGCGGCAAGACCACGGCGCTGCGCGCGCTGAGCGGGCTCGAGCGGATCGACTCCGGTCGCATCCTGGTCGACGAGCGCGACGTCGCCGATCTGCCGGTCGCTCGCCGCGACATGGGCATGGTCTTCCAGTCGTACTCGCTCTTCCCGCACCTGCGCGCCCGCGAGAACGTCGAGTTCGGCCTGCGTACCCGCGGCGTCGCGGCCAAGGAGCGGCGGACGGCCGCCCAGGACGCGCTCGACCTCGTCGGCCTCGGTGCCCTGGGCGACCGCTACGCGCACCAGCTCTCCGGCGGGCAGCA
The DNA here is from genome assembly GCF_003751825.1 of Rathayibacter sp. PhB186. Taxonomy (NCBI): domain Bacteria; kingdom Bacillati; phylum Actinomycetota; class Actinomycetes; order Micrococcales; family Microbacteriaceae; genus Rathayibacter; species Rathayibacter sp. PhB186. The sequence continues at coordinate 1,238,857 of NZ_RJKO01000001.1, forward strand.
GCAGCGGGTCGCCCTGGCGCGGGCGCTCGTCACCCGCCCCCGGGTGCTGCTCCTGGACGAGCCGCTCTCCGCGCTGGACGCGAAGGTCCGCGTGCAGCTGCGCGACGAGATCAAGCGGCTGCAGTCCGAGATCGGCATCACCACCTTCTTCGTCACCCACGATCAGGAGGAGGCGCTCGCCGTCGCCGACCGGGTCGCGGTGATGAACGCGGGGCGGATCGAGCAGCTCGGCGCGCCGGAGAACCTCTACGCCCGGCCGTCGTCGCCGTTCGTCGCCCACTTCGTCGGGCTCTCGAACGTCGTGCCGGGGGTCGTCTCGGGTGGGGCCGTCTCCGTGCTCGGCGCGCGCCTGCCCCTGGTGGACGGCGCGGCCGTCGACGGCGCCGTCTCGGCGTTCCTCCGGCCCGAGGACATCGAGATCGTGCCGGGCGGTGCTCCGGGCGATCTGCCTGCCGTGGTCCTCGCGACCAGCTTCCTCGGACCGGTGCGCCGCTCCACGGTCCGCACCGAGCAGGGGGACGAGCTCGTCGTCCAGCACGCGGCCGGGATCCGGCTCGAGCCGGGGGAGCGGGTCGGCCTCGCGCTCGCGCGGCGGCCGGTGGCCGTCCGCGCGGCCTCGTGAGCTGTCGCGGATTCCGCCCGCGGAATGCGGCGGGGATTAGTCTGGGCGGATGAGACTCGGCCGGTCCCGCCGCACGTCCGGCGCCCGCGACGCCGTCCGCGCCGCCGCGGCTCCCGAGCGGGCTCCGCAGCCCCGCCCGCTCGACCCGGACGCCGCCTTCGTCAGCACCGGGATGCGCATCGCCGGGGCCTGGGCCTGGCGGATCCTCGTGGTCGCCGGCGCCCTCGCCGTGATCGGCCTGCTGGTGATCGAGCTGCGGCTGATCGTCATCCCGCTGCTGCTCGCGATCGTCATCGCGGCGCTCCTCGTGCCGTTCTCGACGTTCCTGCAGCGGCACCACTGGCCCAAGTGGCTCGCGATCGTGGTGGCCGAACTCGGCATCGTCCTCGTGATCGGCGGCCTGCTCTTCCTCGTCGTCACCCAGGTCACCTCCGGCTTCGACGACCTCAGCCGCCAGACCGTGCAGTCCTACGACGCCCTGAAGTCGTGGCTGCTCGAGGGGCCGCTGCACCTGACCGAGACCGACATCAACCAGTACGCGCAGCAGGCGCTCGCCGCCGTGCAGCAGGACTCGGGGATGCTCGTCAGCGGCGCGCTGAGCGTCGGCTCGACGGTGGGGCACGTGCTCACCGGGGTGCTGCTGACGCTGTTCTCGACCCTCTTCATCCTGATCGACGGTCCGAACATCTGGCGCTGGGTCGTGCGGCTCTTCCCGCACCGCGCCCGGAGGGCCGTCGACGGGGCCGGCCGCGCGGGCTGGATCACGCTGACCAACTTCGTGAAGGTGCAGATCCTGGTCGCCTTCGTCGACGCGGTGGGCATCGGGCTCGGCTCGTTCCTGCTCGGCGTCCCGCTCGCGATCCCGATCGGCGTGCTGGTCTTCCTCGGCTCCTTCGTGCCCGTGATCGGCGCGGTCGTCACCGGCGCGCTGGCCGTCTTCATCGCCCTGGTCTACAACGGGCCGGTCATCGCGCTGATCCTGCTGATCGTTGTCCTCGGCGTGCAGCAGCTGGAGGGGCACATCCTCCAGCCCCTGATCATGGGCTCCGCCGTCAAGGTGCACCCGCTCGCCGTCGTCCTCGCGGTCGCCGGCGGCTCGATCGTCGCGGGCATCGCGGGCGCGTTCTTCGCGGTCCCCGTGGTCGCGACCCTCAACGTCATGGTCAACTACGTCGCGAGCGGAGCCTGGCGCTCGCCGACCCGAACCCCCGAGAGAGTTGCCGAAGAGCATGCAGACTAGCCGCGTCGTCGGACCGACCCTGAGCGAGTTCGAGGCGGCCCGAACCGTCCTCGCCCCCGTCATCGCGAACACCCCGATGGAGACGAGCACGTTCCTCGCCGAGGTGCTCGGCTCGCCCGTCTTCCTCAAGTGCGAGAACCTGCAGCGCACCGGCTCGTACAAGATCCGCGGCGCCGTGTTCCGGCTCTCGCACCTCACCCCCGAGGAGCGGGAGCGCGGCGTCGTCGCCGCCTCGGCCGGCAACCACGCCCAGGGTGTCGCCTTCGCCGCGCGCGAGCTCGGCATCAAGGCGACCATCTTCATGCCGATCGGCGTCGCGCTGCCCAAGCTCGCGGCGACCCGCGACTACGGCGCGGAGGTGGTGCTCAGCGGGCACATCTTCAACGAGGCGCTCGCCGCGGCGGCCGAGTTCGCCGAGAGCACCGGCGCGGTCTTCATCCCGCCCTACGACCACCCCGACGTGATCACGGGCCAGGGCACCATCGGCCTGGAGATCCTCGAGCAGGCGCCCGGCGTCGAGACGCTCGTCGTGCCCATCGGCGGCGGCGGGCTCATCGCGGGCGTCGCGTCGGCCGCGAAGCAGAAGGCCGCCCAGGAGGGCCGCACGCTGCGCGTCATCGGCGTCCAGGCCGCGAACGCCGCGCCCTACCCGCTCTCGCTCGCGGCCGGAGAGCCGATCGCCATCACGATCTCGCCCACCATCGCCGACGGCATCGCGGTCGCGAAGCCCGGCCAGCTGAACTTCGAGATCATCCGCGAGGTCGTCGACGAGGTCGTCACCGTCGAGGACGACGACACCGCCCGGGCGCTGCTGGTGCTGCTCGAGCGCGCGAAGCTCGTCGTCGAGCCGGCCGGAGCCGTCGGCATCGCCGCGATCCTCACCGGCAAGATCCGCAACGCGGGCCGCACCGCCGTCATCCTCTCCGGCGGCAACATCGATCCGCTGATGATGGAGCGGGTGATCAGCCGGGGCCTCGCCGCCTCCGAGCGCTACCTGAAGATGAGCATCGGCCTGCCGGACCGGCCGGGTCAGCTCGCGCGGATCGCCGACCTGATCTCGGAGGCCAACGCCAACGTCGTCGAGGTGCTGCACACCCGGCACGGCCGCGGCCTGCAGATCAGCGAGGTCGAGCTCGAGATCAGCGTCGAGACCCGCGGCCCCGAGCACGCCGACCGCGTCCTCCAGGTCCTCCGCGACGCCGGCTACCAGCCCCGCCTCTCCCGCGGCTAGTCCGCCGGATACGCGAGATGCCACTTGTGACGCTTTGACACGGCGTGTCGAGCGCACAAGCGGCATCTCGCGGAGTGACTCACGACTGAGCGCGTCACGGTGGCCCGTCCGCAAGGCGGAGGAGGAAGCGATAGCGGCGCTATCGCGACCGACGACAACGCCGCGGACGGGTCACCGGGACGTGCTCAGTGGCCGTTCCAGGTCTCGACGTCGACGACCTTCACGGTGATGTTGCGGCCGTTGGGGGCCTCGAAGGTGGTGGAGTCGCCGACCTTCAGGCCCATGATCGCGCCGCCGAGCGGGCTCTGCGGGCTGTAGACGTCGAGGTCGCTCTCGCCCGCCATCTCGCGGTTGCCGAGGAGGAAGCGCGACTCGTCGCCGGCGATCTCGGCGGTGATGATCGTGCCGGCCTCGACGACCCCGTGGCTCTCGGGCGGCGTGCCGATCTCGGCCTCGCGCAGCAGGGCGGTCAGCTGGCGGATGCGCGCCTCGATCTTGCCCTGCTCGTCCTTGGCGGCGTGGTAGCCGCCGTTCTCCTTGAGGTCGCCCTCCTCGCGCGCGACCTCGATGCGCTTGGCGATCTCGAGGCGTCCGTTGGTGGACAGCTCGGTGTGCTCCGCCTGGAGGCGGTCGTACGACTCCTGGGTCATCCAGGTGACCTGAGGCTGGTCGGCCATGGTGGGCTCCTCACATGACGGCCGCGCGCGACCGACGGTGCTGTCGGGCGCCTGGCCCGTCGAGCGGATCGACCGAGGGCGTGCGGCGGGGGAAAAGACAAGGCCCCGACGAGTCCGTCAGGGCACCCCGACACCCTACGGGAGCCAGCAGGAGGAGATCAAACCTGTCGTCGCGAGCTCCGTGGTGCGCACCGTCTCGCTGTAGGAGCGGAAGCGATCGGTGGACGCGGGGTACTCGACGACGAGCCAGCCGACCACGGCGGACTGCTCGTTGAGCGCCTGGACGGCGCAGGCCGCGTCGCGCCCGGTCGGGACGGTGAGGTCGAACGACACCTGGACGGTGCGGTCGTCGACGACCACGTGCGCGGTGTCCTGCACGTCGACGCCGTCGCGGGCGCCGTCGAGGCCGGCCCAGATCACCCAGGCGGCGAACACCGCGACGAAGGCGACGGCGACGAGGGCGAAGAGCCGGCGGTCTCCGCGGCGGCTGCGCGGCGTCCGCCCGTAGCGGGAGGCGAGGGGTCCGGCGGCGCGGACGGCGTCCGGGTCGAGGGCGGGGTCGCTCGCGCGCTCGTCGCTCTCGGACGTTCGGGCGGCCACGGAACTCCCTGGGTGAAGCGACTATTCTGGCGGATGACGTGCGCGGGTGAGAACCGAGCGACGCCCCCCATTAAACCCCGAGGAATCGAGCGATCGTGTCCCAGGCCGTCCAGGTCTCCGCAGATTCAGAGGCGCGTGCAGCTGTGGCGCCGCGCGAGGTCCCGCGCCTGCTCGCCGTGCACGCCCACCCGGACGACGAGTCCAGCAAGGGCGCCGCGACCCTCGCCTCCTACGCCGATCGCGGCGCCGAGGTCATGGTCGTCTCCTGCACCGGCGGCGAGGCCGGCTCCGTTCTGAACGAGGCGCTCGGCGCCCGCGCGCACGCCGAGCGCGACATGGGCGGCCTGCGCCGCTACGAGATGGCCGCCGCGCAGCGCGCGCTCGGCATCGAGCACGCCTGGCTGGGCTTCGTCGACTCCGGGATGCCCGAGGACGGCGCCGTCGCCGCGGACTCCTTCGCCGGCCTGCCGCTGCCGACCGCCTCGGCACCGCTGGTGCGCCTCGTCCGCCGGTTCCGCCCGCACGTGATCATCAGCTACGACGAGAACGGCGGCTACCCGCACCCCGACCACATCCGCGCGCACCAGGTCGCGGTCGAGGCGTTCCGCGCCGCGGGCGAGGCCGACGAGTACCCCGGCACCGGCGCCGCCTGGTCCGTCTCGAAGCTCTACTACGACCGCGTGTTCTCCTCGCAGAAGCTGCGGGCCATCGCCGAGCACATCCGCTCGATCGACCCGGAGGACCCGCTGCTCGCCTCCTTCGAGGAGATGAAGCGCTGGAACGAGGAGACGCCCTACCTCGCCACCACGAAGATCGTCGTCTCCGGCTTCCACGACCGCCGCGACGCGGCCCTGCTCGCGCACGCGAGCCAGGTCGCTCCCGACAACAAGTTCTTCTTCCTCCCGCACTCGGCGATCGACGCCGCGTGGCCGACCGACGACTTCCAGCTCGTGCAGAGCCGGGTCGACGCGCCGACGCCGGAGACCGACCTCTTCGCCGGGATCGACGTCGCGCTGCCGGATGACGCCGCCCTCGCCGCCCCCACCTCCGAGGAGCAGTCCGCATGATCGCCGCGACCGTGCTCGAGGCCGCCCACGTCGCCCTGATCCGCGCCGCCGAGGCCACGCCGGTGCCGACGACCGCGCCGGAGTTCAACGAGGACACGGTGACGCCCGGCCTGTTCGGCTTCATCACGATGTTCGTGATCGCGCTCGCCGCCGTGTTCCTCGCGCTCGACATGGTCCGCCGGGTCCGCCGGACGACCTACCGCGCCCAGGTCAACGAGCAGCTCGACTCCGAGGAGCGCGAGCGCGCGGAGGACGCCCCGTCCGGACGCTGACGCCCGGACGCCGAGCGCGGTGCGCCGACGCGCCCGGCGCTCAACCGACGTTGTAGGTCGGGTGCAGGCAGACGATCAGCGCCGCCGTCCAGTGGCAGAGGAACGCCACCGCGGTCAGCGCGTGGAAGATCTCGTGGAAGCCGAAGACCCCGGGCACCGGGTTCGGCCGCTTGATCCCGTAGACGACCGCGCCGACGGAGTAGCAGAGGCCGCCGACCAGCACGAGCACCATCATCGCCGCGCTCGCCTCGAACAGCGGGCCGAGGTACATCACCGCCGCCCAGCCCAGCAGCAGGTAGAGCGGCACGTAGAGCCAGCGCGGCGCGGAGATCCAGAACACCCGGAAGCCGATCCCGAGCAGCGCCCCCGCCCAGACCAGGACCAGCAGCAGCGAGCCCTGCGCGGGCGGCAGGGCGAGCGCGGCGAGCGGCGTGTAGGTGCCGGCGATCAGCAGGAAGATGTTCGCGTGGTCGATCCGCTTGAGGATCATCTTGGTCCGCGGCGACCAGTCGAAGCGGTGGTAGAGCGCCGAGTTGCCGAAGAGCAGCAGCGACGAGACAGCGAACACGGTCGCCGCCCACTTCGCCGGTGCGCCATCGGCGACGCTGACCAGGACGATGCCCGCGACGATCGCGACCGGGAACAGTCCGGCGTGGATCCAGCCGCGCCAGGTCGGTCGCGCCTCCGTCGCCGGGCCGTGCTCGATCTCGTCCTCGACGAGCGGGAGGGCGGGGAGCGAGGGGCCGGCCGCGTCGTCCTCCGGCACGGCGCGCGCATCCGGATCGGGCGTGGGGGAGGTCGGCCGGTGGCTCATACCGACGAGGATACGACCCGCCGCGGCAGGGCGACCGGGAGAGCCTGCTCGAACGGGGGAACAGCCGTGGTCCGGTACCGGGCCGCGGTTTCGACTACCGTGGCACCGTGCCGAAGCCGAGACTGCCCGTGGGGAGCGACCTGCTCTACGGCGTCTACAAGAAGCGGCTGCGCTCGAGTCTCGAGGGCGCCGCGCTGCCGAACCACGTCGCGATGATCATCGACGGCAACCGCCGCTGGGCCCGCCAGCGTGCGCTCGAGACGGCCGCCCACGGCCACCGGGCGGGCGCCGCGAAGGTGCACGAGTTCCTGCAGTGGTGCGACGACCTCGGTGTCCGGCACGTCACCCTCTACCTGCTCTCGCAGGACAACCTGGTCGGCCGGGACAGCTCCGAGCTGACCGAGCTGATCGCGATCATCGCCGACCTCGCCGAGGAGGTCTCGCAGCAGCCCGAGTGGCGCGTGCAGCACGTGGGCTCCGACGACGGGCTGCCGGAGTCGCTCGTCTCGGCGCTCGACTGCGCGGAGGAGCGCACCGCCTCGCACACCGGTCTGCACGTGAACCTCGCGGTCGGCTACGGCGGGCGGCACGAGATCGCGCAGGCGGTCCGCAGCATCCTCGACGAGCACGGCAAGCGCGGCTCGTCGATCGAGGACGTCGCGGGGCTGCTCACGCCCGAGCTGATCGGCGAGCACCTCTACACGAGCGGCCAGCCCGACCCGGACCTGGTGATCCGCACCTCGGGCGAGCAGCGCCTCTCCGACTTCATGCTCTGGCAGAGCGCGCACAGCGAGTTCTACTTCATGGAGGCGCTCGGACCCGACATCCGCGAGGTCGACTTCCTCCGGGCGCTGCGCGACTACGCCGGTCGGCACCGCCGCTTCGGCAGCTGAGCTGCCCTCCCGCGCGCGCTGTTCACATAGCCGTTACACGTTCGTCTCGGCAAGAACCACACGGCTGTCATTTCCGGGATTAGGTTCGGATCATCAGGTGACGCACCTGGTCGAGTCGGCCACACAAGTACGACTCGATGACTGCCAGTGAAGGAACTGCGCGGTGCCGAGACGCACCACCGGCCGACTCGAATCCTCTGAAGTGAGTCGGGGGCTCCGGCCCCCGGAATGTGGAGAGTCGACGTGACAGTTCCCCAGGGTACGGATCCGCAGAACGGCACGCAGGGCGCGGTCCACCGCCGCGCGCAGCACGGCTCCTCGGATCGCACCGAGCAGCTCCAGCGCACCTACGTCCTCGACACCTCGGTGCTGCTGTCGGATCCCTCCTCGATGTTCCGCTTCGCGGAGCACGCCGTCGTCCTGCCGATCGTCGTGATCAGCGAGCTCGAGGGCAAGCGCAACGACCCCGAGATCGGCTACTTCGCCCGCCAGGCGCTGCGGAACCTCGACGAGCTGCGGGTCAAGCACGAGCGGCTGGACTTCCCGATCCGGGTCGGCCGCGGCGGCACCCTCCGCGTCGAGCTGAACCACTCGAACATGTCGGTGCTGCCCAGCGGGCTGCAGCTCGGCGACAACGACTCCCGGATCCTCGCCGTGGCGATGAACCTGCAGAGCGAGGGCGCCCTCGTCACCGTCGTGTCGAAGGACATGCCGATGCGCGTGAAGGCCGCCTCGATCGGCCTCGCCGCGGAGGAGTACCTCGCCGAGCTCGCCCCCGAGTCGGGCTGGACGGGCATGGACGACGTCACCCTGAGCGGCGACCAGATGAGCGAGCTCTACGACCGCGAGCGGCTCTTCACGGACGAGGTCGCCGACATCCCGATCAACACCGGGCTGGTCGTGCACTCGGACCGCGGCTCCGCGCTCGCCCGCGTGACCGGCAAGCGCCAGATCGCTCTGGTGCGCGGCGACAAGGACGTCTTCGGACTGCACGGGCGCTCGGCCGAGCAGCGGCTCGCGATCGACCTGCTGCTCGACCAGGAGGTCGGCATCGTGTCGCTCGGCGGCCGGGCCGGCACCGGCAAGTCGGCGCTCGCGCTCTGCGCGGGGCTCGAGGCGGTGCTGGAAAAGCGCCAGCACAAGAAGATCATGGTCTTCCGGCCGCTCTACGCGGTCGGCGGCCAGGACCTCGGCTTCCTGCCCGGCGACGCCGCCGAGAAGATGAACCCCTGGGCGCAGGCGGTCTTCGACACCCTCGGCGCGCTGGTCTCACAGAACGTGCTCGACGAGGTGATCGAGCGCGGGATGCTCGAGGTGCTGCCGCTGACGCACATCCGCGGGCGCTCGCTGCACGACGCCTTCGTGATCGTGGACGAGGCGCAGTCGCTCGAACGCAACGTGCTGCTGACCGTGCTGTCCCGGGTCGGCCAGAACTCGCGGGTGGTGCTCACCCACGACGTCGCGCAGCGCGACAACCTGCGGGTCGGCCGCTACGACGGCGTCGCCTCGGTGATCGAGACGCTGAAGGGGCACCCGCTGTTCGCGCACGTGACGCTGACCCGCTCCGAGCGCTCGGCGATCGCGGCGCTCGTGACCGAGATGCTGGAGTCGAACGAGTCGGCCTAGGTCCTGAGCGACCTTCGGTCATCTCCGGCTCGCAGAATCACGTCCGGCTCGCCGGAATCACTGGTTCCCGCGAGCCGGAGGTCGTTCCGCGTGCCGGAGGTGCTCCACGGCTCGAGTGATCCGGGGCTGCGGCGCGTAGCGTGGGGCGGGTGAGCATCCTCGACGACGCGCTCCTCGACCGCTTCCGCCTCCGTGCGGCCGACTACGACGCGCGCAACGTCTTCTTCACCGAGGATCTCGAGGAGCTGAAGGCCGCCGGGTATCTGACGATGCTCGTCCCGGCGGAGCTCGGCGGCGGCGGCCTCGGACTCGAGCAGGCCACGGCCGAGCACAGCCGGCTGGCGACGGCCGCTCCCGCGACCGCGCTCGCGACCACGATGCACCTGGTCTGGACCGGGATCGCGAAGGCCCTGCTCGCCCGCGGCGACGCCTCGCTCGAGCACGTCCTCGTCGACGCGGCGGCCGGGCACGTCTTCGCCTTCGGCAACAGCGAGCCCGGCAACGACCTCGTGCTCTCCGACTCGCTCACCCGCGCGGAGCCGCTCGGCGACGGCGGCTACCGCTTCACCGGAACCAAGATCTTCACCTCGCTCTCGCAGGCCTGGACCCGGCTCGGCGTCTTCGGCCGCGACGACAGCGGGCCGGAGCCGCGGCTCGTGCACGGCTTCGTCGACCGGTCTTCGCCGGACGCGCCGGTGCCGGGGCTCACCGTGCACGACGACTGGGACACCCTCGGCATGCGTGCGACGCAGAGCCGGACCACGGTGCTCGACGGCGTCGAGGTGCCGGCCGCGCGGATGTTCCGCTCGCTGCCCGTCGGCCCGACCGCCGATCCGCTGGTCTTCGCGATCTTCGCCGACTTCGAGCTGCTGATCGCCTCGGTCTACCTCGGGGTGGCCCAGCGCGCCCTCGAGCTCGGCGTGGCGTCGGCGCGGAAGCGGACGTCGCTCCGGGCCGGCGGGCGGCCGTTCTCCGAGGACCCGGACATCCGCTGGCGTCTCGCCGATGCGGCGATCCTGCTCGACGGACTCCGGGCACCGCTCGCGAGCGCGGCGGCCGACGTCGACGCCCTGGTCGATCGCGGAGCCGCCTGGTTCCCGTCGCTCGTCGGCGTGAAGATCCGCACCACCGAGGCGGCACTGCGCATCGTCGAGAGCGCCGTCCGCGTCGCGGGCGGCTCGTCCTACCGCCGCGACTCCGAGCTCTCCCGGCTCTACCGCGACGTGCTCGCCGGGCTCTTCCATCCGTCCGACGACGAGTCCGCGCACGGGCTCTTCGCGAACGCGCTGCTCGGGCCGGTACCGCCGCGGGAGTGAAGGGCGGACGTCCGGCATCGCCTGTGGACAACTCCGGCGGGCGCGGGGCGATCCGCTCTAGGGTCTCCGGATGCACCGGCTCCAGGACCTCTCGGCGGCGCTCGTCGGCGCGCTTCTGCTCGGCGCGATCGGGCTTGCGCGGGTCGAGGGGCGCGCGGCGATCGTCGTCCTCGTGGTCGCCGCGGCGACCGTGCCGCTCGTGGTCGCGGACGTGCGCGAGCGGCGGCTGCCGAACGCGCTGACGGTGCCGATCCTGCTGGCGGGGCTCGCGTCGACGGTCGGCGGGGTGCTCGCGGGGCGGGTGCCGGTGGAGCTGCCGGCCGCGCTGGTGACCGCGCTCGCGCTCGGGGTGCTGCACGCCGCGGGCGGGCTCGGCCGTGGCGACGTGAAGCTCGGGACGGGGCTCGCGCTTCCGCTCGCGGCGGTTGATCCGTTACCGGCCCTGGCCGCGCCGGTGCTCGCGTTCGTCCTGGCCGGCGCGTGGAGTCTGCCGTCGGCGCTGCGGGGCGGGGGCGAGCGGATCCCGTTCGGGCCGTTCCAGCTCGCCGCGTTCTGGCTCGTCATCGCGTGGACGTGACGTGCGAGCGTCCGACGCTGGTCCGCACGGCCGCGGAGGTGTAGACCGGGTGCCGAGCGAGGAGGCCGACGTGGCGGACGGCGACGGAGACGACGGGGTGGTCCGTGGGAGCGCGGCCCTGGAGCGGCGGACGACCTGCGCGATCGTGGGCGGCGGCCCCGCGGGCCTGGTGCTCGGTCTGCTCCTGGCGCGGGCCGGCGTCGAAGTGACGGTGCTGGAGAAGCACGCCGACTTCCTCCGCGACTTCCGCGGCGACACGGTGCATCCGACGACGCTGGGGCTGCTTGAGGACCTCGGGCTCCTCGGCCGCTTCGAGGCGGTCCGGCACTCGCGGGTGGAGCGCGTGACGATCCCGGGCCGCGACGGGCGCGACGTGGTGATCGCGGACTTCGCGCGGCTGCCGGTGCGCCACCCGTACGTCGCGATGGTGCCGCAGTGGGACCTGCTGGCCCTGGTCGCCGAGGCGGCGCAGGCCGAGCGCTGCTTCACCCTGCTCACCGAGCACGAGGTGACCGGCGTCGTCCGCGAGGGCGGGCGGGTCGTCGGTGTCGAGTACCGGTCGCCGGCCGGGGAGGGGCGCCTGCTCGCCGATCTGACGGTTGCCTGCGACGGGCGCTGGTCGGCCGTGCGCCGCTCGGCCGGGCTGCCCGTGCGGTCGCTGCCGGTCGGTTTCGACGTCTGGTGGTACCGCCTGCCGACCGCGCGGGCCGTGGGCGAGTCGCTCCTGCCGCGGATCGGGCGCGGGCGGGTGTCGATCGCGATCCCGCGCGACGGCTACCTGCAGATCGCGCGGCTGGGGCCCAAGGGCACCGACGCGGCGGTGCGGGAGCGGGGGATCGAGGCGTTCCGGGCGGAGGCGGCCGAGCTGCTCCCCGAGGTCGCCGAGGACGTGGAGGGGATCGCGTCGATGGACGACGTGAAGCACCTCGACGTCCGGCTCGAGCGACTGCCGCGCTGGCATGCTCCGGGGGTGCTCTGCCTCGGCGATGCGGCGCACGCGATGTCGCCGGTGGGCGGCGTCGGCATCAACCTGGCCGTGCAGGACGCCGTGGCGGCCGCGCGGCTGCTGGCCGGGCCGCTGCGCCGCGGTGTGCTGCGGACGGCATCCGGTGAGCGCGTGCTCGCGCGGGTGCAGCGCCGGCGCGCGCTGCCCGCCGTGCTGATCCAGTCGCTGCAGCGGGTCCTGCACGCACGCCTGATCCTCCCCGCGCTGAACGGGCGGCTCTCGGGGCCGCCGCGCGCGCTGGCGGTGCTGCTCCGGCTGCTGCCCGGGCTCGCGGTCGTGCCGGCGGCGCTGGTCGGCATCGGTCCCCGACCCGAGCGCGCGCCGTCGTGGTCGCGGCGGCCGGCCGCGCGCTGACGGCGGCGGGTCTCGATACGCCCCTGCGGGGCTACTCGACCAGCATGCGCGGGCGCCCGTCGCGCGACGGCCGACCCTTCATGTTGATCGAGTAGCCCGCGGAGCGGGCGTATCGAGATCCGCCGATGTCCGGAGGGTGGGTCTCGATACGCGCCTGCGGCGCTACTCGACCAGCATGGAGGCGGGCCTCAGCCCGGGTGGGTCATCGACATGACGTCGAGGGCGCTGTCGAGCTGCTCCTCCGTCACCTCGCCGCGCTCGACGAAGCCGAGGTCGACGACGGACTCGCGGACGGTGATGCCCTTCGCGACCGAGTTCTTCGCGACCTTGGCGGCGGCCTCGTAGCCGATCACCTTGTTCAGCGGCGTGACGATCGAGGGCGAGGACTCGGCGAGGGCGCGCGCGTGCTCGACGTTCGCCTCGAGGCCGTCGATGGTCTTGTCGGCGAGCAGCGTGGCCGAGGCGGTGAGCAGGCGGATCGACTCCAGCAGCGCGGTGCCCATCACAGGGATGGCGACGTTCAGCTCGAAGGCTCCGGAGGCGCCGGCCCAGGCGATCGTCGCGTCGTTGCCGATCACGCGGGCGCAGACCATCAGGACCGCCTCCGGGATCACCGGGTTCACCTTGCCCGGCATGATCGACGAGCCGGGCTGGAGGTCCGGGATGCTGAGCTCGCCGAGACCGGTGTTCGGGCCGGAGCCCATCCAGCGCAGGTCGTTGTTGATCTTGGTGAGGCTGACGGCGAGCACGCGGAGCGCGCCGGACGCCTCGACGAGCGAGTCGCGGGCGCCCTGCGCCTCGAAGTGGTTGCGCGCCTCGGTGACGGGCAGGCCGGTCTCCTCCGCGAGGCGGGCGATGACCTTCGCCGGGAAGCCGGCGGGCGTGTTGATGCCGGTGCCGACGGCGGTGCCGCCGAGCGGGACCTCCGCGACCCGGGGGAGGGCGGACTGCACGCGCTCGATGCCGAGGCGGATCTGCGCCGCGTAGCCGCCGAACTCCTGGCCGAGGGTGACGGGCGTCGCGTCCATCAGGTGGGTGCGGCCGGCCTTGACGACCTCGGCCCACAGCTCGGCCTTGGTCTCGAGGGCCTCGGCCAGGTGCTCGAGGGAGGGCACCAGGTCCTGGATCAGCGCGCCGGTCACGGCGACGTGCACCGAGGTGGGGAAGACGTCGTTCGAGGACTGCGAGGCGTTGACGTGGTCGTTCGGGTGCACCGGGCGGCCGAGCGCGGTGGTCGCCAGGGTGGCGAGCACCTCGTTCATGTTCATGTTCGACGACGTGCCGGAGCCGGTCTGGTAGACGTCGATGGGGAAGTGCTCGCCGTAGCCGCCGCCGACGACGAGGTCGGCCGCGTCGGCGATGGAGCGGGCGATCTCGCCGTCGAGCACGCCGAGGTCGGCGTTGACGAGGGCCGCGGCCTTCTTGATCCGGGCGAGGGCAGCGATCTGGGCGGGCTCGAGGCCGGCGCCGGAGATCGGGAAGTTCTCGACCGCGCGCTGCGTCTGCGCGGCGTAGAGCGCGTCGCGCGGGACGCGGACCTCGCCCATCGTGTCGTGCTCGATGCGGAAGGCGTCGTCGGCGCCGGAGTCGGTCGGGGAGGTGTCCACCACGCTGTGTTCGTCCTGTTCTGTTCGGTTCATCGGTTCGGTGAGAGGAGGTCGGTGCTCGGCTGCTCGGCGGCCGGAGCGGTCGCGTCGGGGCCCGACACGCTCTGCAGGGGGCTGGAGGTGCGCTCCTGCTCCGAGCGGTACGGGCTCATCTGCGGCGGGTCGATGCCGAGGACCACGTCGGAGTCGACGGTGCCGTCGGCGAGGCGGTAGTTGGCGCCGACGACCGCGAGCTCTCCCGCGGCGACCGCGTCGGCGATGAGCGGGGAGCGCTGCAGCAGCTCGGCGACGGTGTCGCGGAGGTGCTCGCGGCCGACGGCGAGGGCGTCGGTCGTCGACGGGTCGACGAGGACGCGGCCGTCGGGCTGCGGGCCGACGATGCGGCGGACGGCCGGGATGATCGGCTCGATCAGGTGCTCGATGTGCGGCGGGAGGCGCTCGGCGTCCGGCGCCTGCGACTGGATCGCGGCCTTGACCGCTCCGCACTCGTCGTGCCCGAGAACGAGGATCAGCTTCACGCCGAGCACGGCGACGCCGTACTCGAGGGAGCCGATGATCGAATCGGCGATGACCTGGCCGGCGTTGCGGACGACGAAGAGGTCGCCCAGGCCGAGGTCGAAGATGATCTCGGCGGCGAGGCGCGAGTCGCTGCAGCCGAACAGCGCGGCGAGCGGCTTCTGCTCGGCGGCGAGTTCGTTGCGGCGCTCGACGTCCTGGCGGGGGTGGCGGGGCTCACCGGCGACGAAGCGCTGGTTTCCGCGCAGCATCTCCTTCCAGACCCACGACGGCGGGCGCGATTCGCGCGCGACGGCGATGCTCTGCGGGACCTCGTGCTGGGGACTCGACGGATCGAAGCTCAACGGGACTCCTCCTGGCCGATCTGCGGGGTGATGGCGTCGACGACCTGGCGGATCTCGTCCGTCGGCGCCGTGCCGTAGACGAGGTAGGTGCTGCCACCGGCCGTCGTCTCGAGAGCGTAGGGGCTGTTGCCGGTCTCGCCGGCACCGTCGCGGTGGTCGTAGACCGTCCACTCGCGGCCGTCGATCTGCTCGACGCCGGTCGCGGCGGCGCTGTCGAGCTGGCCGGAGACCCAGCGGTCGTCGGCGTCGAAGCCCTGGCTGACGCCGATGTAGCCGCTCTTGGGCGTGATGAGGCCGACGTACCAGTACTCGATCCCGCCGTCCTCGCGCAGCTCGGCCGCGTTCGCGGACCAGGAGTCGGGCATGTCGGGCGTGGCGAGGGTCTCGCTCTCGCCGAGCTGGAACTGGGCGGCGACCGCCGGCACGTCGACGGGATCGCGGACTGTGCCCTCGCCGCGGGGGACGATCAGGACGATGAGCGCGACCGCACCGACGGTGGCGAGCAGCGAGAAGACGAGGTTGTTGACGGTCTTGCGCTGGCGGTAGAGCCGCGAGTTCTCGGCCTTGCGGGCCGCGGTCTCGGCGGCCGTCTCGGGACGGCCGAGCTCGGCGACGACGCGCGGCGGCTTCTCGCGGCTCATCCGGCGCTCGATCCGCCCGAGCGGGCGGCGTCGAGCCGCGCGCGGGCACCGATCAGCCACTCCTCGCAGCGGGCCGCGAGCGCCTCGCCGCGCTCCCACAGAGCGAGCGAGCGCTCGAGGGTGGAGCTGCCCTGCTCGAGCTCGGAGACGACGCGGACGAGCTCGTCGCGCGCCTGCTCGTAGCTGAAGCCGGAGACGTCGGACTCGCGGGTCGGGACGGGGTCGCTCGACGGCACGGCGGGGGAGTCGGTGCGGGCGTCGGCCATGGGGGTGATCCTATCGATCGGGGCTGCGAGGAGGGCGCGGGCGGGTGGGAGCGGGACGGGTCAGCCGCGGCCGGCGGGATCGGCCGCGGGGCCGGTCGAGCGGGCGGCGACGGCGCCCTCGGCGAGGGTGAGCACGAGCGCCTCGCCCTCGGCCGCGTCCTGCGGCGTGCGGACCACGTGACCGCTGCCGTTCTGCACGATCGCGTAGCCGCGGTCGAGGGTGTGCTGCGGCGACAGCGCGCGGAGCTGCCCGTGCAGGCGCTCGACCTCGAGGTGGGCGCGCTCGATCCGCCGCTCGACCAGCTCCGCGCCGCGGGCGACCCAGCGGGTCAGCTCCTCGGAGCGCTGGTCGACGAGGACCCGGGGCTGTGCGAGGACCGGCCGGGAGCGCAGCTGCGACAGGCGGTCGATCTCGTGCGAGACGAGCCCGCTGACGCGGGTGGTCATCCGCAGCCGCGCCTGCTGCACCCGGAGCAGCTCGTCGGAGACGTCCGGGACGACCCGCTTCGCCGCGTCGGTCGGGGTGGAGGCGCGGAGGTCCGCGACGTCGTCGAGCAGCGGGCGGTCCGCCTCGTGCCCGATCGCGCTGACGACGGGGGTGGTGCAGGCCGCGACCGCCCGGACGAGGGACTCGTCGCTGAAGCCGAGCAGGTTCTGGAAGTCGCCGCCGCCGCGGGCGATCACGATCACGTCGATGCTCGCGTCGGAGTCGAGGGTGCGCAGGGCGGAGGTCACCTCGGACACCGTGCGCTCGCCCTGCACGGCGGCGTGCACGACGCGGAAGCGGACGGCCGGCCAGCGCAGCTGCGCGTTGCGGAGGACGTCCTTCTCGGCGTCGGAGTCCTTGCCGGTGATCAGGCCGATCCCGTGCGGGAGGAAGGGCAGCCGCTGCTTGCGCGCCGGCTCGAACAGCCCCTCCGAGGCGAGCTGCCGGCGCAGCCGCTCGAGCTTCTCGAGCAGATCGCCGAGCCCGACGTGCCGCATCTCGAAGACCTGCATCGAGAGCGTGCCGCCCTTGACCCAGTAGTTCGGCTTGACCAGCGCGATCACCCGGTCGCCCTGCTTGAGGTCCGCCGGGAGGCGGGCCCGGACCGAGGACCAGACCGTGAAGCCGACGGTGGCGTCGCCGGAGAGGTCCTTCAGCTTGCCGTAGACGTTGCCGCCGGAGACGCCCCACTGCGTGATCTCACCCTCGACCCACGCGGTGCCGAGACGCTCGATCCAGCCCTTGATCTTGCTCGCGAGCAGACCGACCGGCCAGGGAGCATCGGCGGTGGGAGGGGCGTCTGTCATCGGTGCCTTCGCTGGAGCGGGCGGGCGGGGGAGCGGGCGGCGGACCCGCGACGACCACGGTACGGGATGCCTCCGACACCTCGGCGGCCGCGGCGCCGGGCCGGGCGCGAGGCCGCCCGTCCGGCCGCCGGTCAGCGGATCCGGGCCTTCCGCGGGGAGCACAGGCTGCACCGCGTAGAATCGCGGGGTGAGTGAAGCCCCGATCAGCCTGCCCATGCCGCGCATGCCCCGCGCAACCGGGCGCCTGCGCGACGAGCCCGTCGACGGTGCCAAGCGAGTCCTCCTCGCCGCCCCGCGCGGCTACTGCGCCGGCGTCGACCGCGCGGTCGTCGCCGTCGAGAAGGCCATCGAGCACTACGGCGCCCCCGTCTACGTCCGCAAGCAGATCGTGCACAACGTGCACGTCGTCTCCACGCTCGAGAGCCAGGGCGCGATCTTCGTCGAGGAGGTCGACGAGGTCCCCGAGGGCTCGCACATCGTCTTCAGCGCGCACGGCGTCTCGCCGGCGGTCGTGCAGGGTGCGGCCGACCGCAACCTCCAGGCGATCGACGCGACCTGCCCGCTCGTCACGAAGGTGCACCGCGAGGCCGTCCGCTTCGCGCGCGACGACTTCGAGATCCTCCTGATCGGCCACGAGGGGCACGAGGAGGTCGAGGGCACCGCGGGCGAGGCTCCCGATCACGTGACCCTGGTCGGCAGCCCCGACGACGTCCCGAACATCGTGGTGAAGGACCCGGACAAGGTCGTCTGGCTCTCGCAGACCACGCTCTCGGTCGACGAGACGATGGAGACGGTGCGCCGCCTCCGCGAGCGCTTCCCCAACCTGCAGAACCCGCCGAGCGACGACATCTGCTACGCCACCCAGAACCGCCAGGTCGCGATCAAGAAGGTCGCCGAGCACGCCGAGCTGGTCATCGTGGTCGGCTCCGCCAACTCCTCGAACTCGGTCCGCCTCGTCGAGGTCGCGCTCGAGTACGGCGCGAAGGCCGCGTACCGGATCGACTACGCCAGCGAGATCAAGCAGGAGTGGCTCGACGGCATCCGCACCGTCGGCGTCACCAGCGGCGCCTCGGTGCCCGAGGTCCTCGTCCGCGAGGTGCTCGACGACCTCGCCGCCGCCGGTTACGGCGACGTCGAGGAGGTCAAGACGGCCGAGGAGGACCTGATGTTCTCGCTCCCCAAGGAGCTGCGCAAGGACGTCGCCGGCAAGCGCGACGCCCGCGGGGCCGGCGGACGCGTGAGCGCCTCCGTCAGCGCCTGAGGCACCGTTCGTACCACGCCGAGAAGGCCGCCGCTCCCGAGGGAGGGCGGCCTTCTTCGCGTCAGCCGGTCGGGCGCTAGACGTCCGTGCCGGTCCCGGCGGACATCCGCGAGACGTAGTCGGCGAAGGTCGGATCGCCGAGGATCGCGATGGCGGCGACCGTCAGCGAGAGCACGACCGTCGCGACGATCCCCAGGATCGGCACCAGCACGGCGCGCTTGCCGGCCCGCAGCCGGCGGATCGAGATCCAGACCGCGAACGCGACGATCAGCGCCTGCGCGAGCGCGACGACCAGCCCGAGGGTGCGGGCGAGATCGGGGGAGGCGTAGGTGCCGATGCCCTGGCTCGTGTAGAGCTCGGAGAGCGTGGTGGCGAAGCTCGACGGGTCGAGCAGCGTCGGCACCGCGAAGAAGACGCCGAGCGCGAGCAGGATGATCGTGATCAGCCGGTCGACGGGGTGCGCGACGGTCTTCGCGGAGGGCGCGGTCGCGGGCCGCGGATCGGTCTCGGACCCTCGCGGGTCGGGGACGACGACGGCGTCCTCCGGAGGCGTCCACGACCAGCCGGGCGGCGCGTACTCGCCGTACTGCGGTTCCGGGCGCTCGGTGCGGCCCGGCTGGTCGTGTGCGTTTGTCACGGAGCGGTGCCCTACTTCCCGGAGTGGCCGGCGGAGCCGAGCTGGCGGGTCGCCTCGGCGACGCGGACGGCCATGGCGGACTCGGCGATCTTGCCCCACGAGCGCGGGTCGTAGACCTTCTTGTTGCCGACCTCGCCGTCGACCTTGAGGAAGCCGTCGTAGTTCTTCAGCACGGTGTCGGCGACCGAGCGGCTGAAGGCGTACTGGGTGTCGGTGTCGATGTTCATCTTCACGACGCCGTTGCGGACCGCCTCGGCGATCTCCTCGTCCGTCGAGCCGGAGCCGCCGTGGAAGACGAGGTCGAGCGGGAGCGCCTCGGTGCCGTACTTCTTCTGCAGGCCGTCCTGGATCTCGCGGAGCAGCTCGGGACGCAGGCGCACGTTGCCGGGCTTGTAGACGCCGTGGACGTTGCCGAAGGTCAGCGCGGCCATGTAGCGGCCCTGCTCGCCGAAGCCGAGGGCCTCGACGGTCGCGATCGCGTCGTCGAGCGTGGTGTAGAGGTGCTCGTTGATGTCGTGCGAGACGCCGTCCTCCTCGCCGCCGACGACGCCGATCTCGACCTCGAGGATCGCGTTGATCGCTTTGACGCGCGGCAGGATCTCCTGGGCGATCTTCAGGTTCTCGTCGAGGGGCACGGCCGAGCCGTCCCACATGTGCGACTGGAAGAGCGGCTCGCGACCGGCCTTGACCTCCTCCTCGGAGGCGGCGATCAGCGGGTAGACGAAGCCCTCGAGCGCGTTCTGCGGGCAGTGGTCGGTGTGCAGCGCGACCGTGACCGGGTAGTTCTTGGCGACCTCGGTGGCGAACTTCGCGAAGGCGATCGCTCCGGCGGCGCGGTTCTTGACCGTGTGGCCGGCGAAGTAGTCGGCGCCTCCGGTCGTGACCTGGATGATGCCGTCCGAGCCGGCCTCGGACAGGCCCTGCAGCACCGAGTTGATGGTCTGCGAGGAGGAGACGTTGAACGCGGGGTACGCGAAGCCGCCCTTCTTCGCCTTGTCGAGCATCTCTGCGTACTGGTCCGGGGTAGCGACGGGCATGGCATCTCCTTTGACGGATGAACGGGAGGGGGTCGGGCGAGGCCCGCGTCGGCGTCGAGTCTAGCGAGGCGGCTGCGGGGCGTCCCCCGGGCGCGGGGCGGGCCTCGGATAGACTCCGCTCCGGGATGGGGATCCGCTCCGCGGGTCCTGCGACGACGCCGTCTGCACGAACTCGAACGCGAAGGACTCCGCGCTGTGACCGATATCGACCACGACTCGCTCTACCTCCACCCGGACCGCAACCTCGGCATGGAGCTCGTCCGAGCCACCGAGGCGGCGGCGATCCGCGCCGTCCCCTTCATCGGCAAGGGCGACAAGAACGCCGCCGACGGTGCCGCCGTCGACGCGATGCGCACCTTCCTCGGCACCGTCAACTTCGACGGGGTCGTCGTCATCGGCGAGGGCGAGAAGGACAACGCGCCGATGCTCTACAACGGCGAGCACGTCGGCAACGGCTCCGGGCCGGCCGCCGACATCGCCGTCGATCCGATCGACGGGACCTCGCTGACCGCCGCGGGCCGGCAGAACGCGCTGTCGATGATCGCCGTCGCGGACCGCGGGGCGATGTTCGACCCCTCCGCCGTCTTCTACATGGAGAAGATCGTCACCGGGCCCGAGGGCGTGGGGATCATCGACATCGAGCGCCCGATCGGCGAGAACATCCGCGCGCTGGCGCGGGCCAAGCGCAAGCCCGTCGACGAGATGCGCATCGCGGTGCTCGACCGCCCGCGGCACGCGCAGCTGATCGACGACATCCGCGCGGCGGGCGCCGGGACGCGGCTGCTGCTCGACGGCGATGTCGCGGGCGGCATCAACGCCGCTCGGCACGACTCGCGGGTCGACATGTGCGTGGGGACCGGAGGGACGCCCGAGGGCATCATCACCGCGTGCGCCATCCGCGCGCTCGGCGGCGTGATCCAGGGCATCCTCCGCCCCAAGGACGACGACGAGCGCCAGCGCGCGATCGACGCCGGCCACGACCTCGACCGCGTCCTGCACGCGAACGACCTGGTCCGCAGCGACAACACCTACTTCGTCGCCACCGGCGTGACCAACGGCGGGCTGGTGAAGGGCGTCCGCAAGGAGGGCCACATCATCACCACCGAGTCGATCGTCCTGCGCTCGCGCTCGGGCACGATCCGCCGCGTGACGGCCCAGCACCTCGCGGAGAAGTGGGTCTAGGCCGCCGCTGCATGCTGGTCGAGCAGCCGCGGAGCGGCGTATCGAGACCCCGCCTCCGTCGGACGGTGGATCTCGATACGCGCCCTGCGGGCGCTACTCGATCAGCATGAATCTGACAGGCGCACATCCATGCTGGTCGAGTAGCCGCGGAGCGGCGTATCGAGACCCGGCGGCTCAGGCCGTGCGCTCGTCCGGGGCGAGGAGCTCGACGGCCGTCAGTCGGCGCGGGGACGCCGTGACGCCGCCGGCCGGCGCGATCACGCGGGACTCGTCGAGGGTGTCGAACTGGCGCGCGGTGACGAGGACGCGGGTCTCGAGCGAGCCGGCGAAGGCGTTGTAGGAGTCGACCGTCTTCTCGATCGAGCGGCGCAGCCCCTCCGCGTGGTCGGCGAGGGTCGCCAGCCGCGCGTAGAGCGTCTTGCCGAGGTCGAGCAGGCGCTTCGCGTCGTCGGTCAGCACGTCCTGCTGCCAGGTGTAGGCGACGGTCTTCAGCACGGACCAGAGCGTCACCGGCGAGGCGAGGGCGACCCGCTTGCGGAACGCGTACTCCAGCAGCGTCGGGTCGGCGTCGAGCGCGCTCGCCAGCAGCGGCTCGCTGGGGATGAAGGCGATGACGAACTCCGGGCTCGCCGGCAGCCCCGTCCAGTAGGCGCGGCCGGCGAGGGCGTCGATGTGCCCGCGGAGGGCCCGCACGTGCGCTCGCAGCAGACCGGCGCGCCGGGCCTCCTCCTCGGCCCCCGCGCCGGCGGGGATCGCGCTCGCCTCGAGGTAGGCGTCGAACGGCACCTTCGCGTCGACGGCGATCGCCTTGCCGCCGGGGAGGCGGACGACCATGTCGGCGCGGCCCTTCCCGCCCTCGCCCTCCAGGCCGAACTGCACGTCGAAGTCGACCCGCTGCGTCAGCCCGGCCGCCTCGACGACGTTGCGCAGCTGCGTCTCGCCCCACGCACCCCGGCTGGCGCTCGACCGCAGCGCGGAGGCGAGCGTCTCGGTGGTCGAGCGGAGCCTCTCCCCGGCGAGCCGCTGCCCCTCCAGCTGCTCGGTGATGGCGCCGAACTGCGCGGCGCGCTCGCTCTCGAGGCGGCGCACCGACTCCTGCATCCCGCGCAGGCTCTCGGCGACGGGGGAGAGCGTCTGCAGGATCCGCGCGTCGTGCCGCTCGCGCTCGGCGACGACCCGCAGCTGCTCCTGCAGCTCGCGGATCTGGTCGCGGGCGGAGCCGAGGTGCTCGCGGTGCTGCTCCACGACCGACTCGTGCCGCTCCTCGAGCCCCTCGGCCCGCGCCTGCGCCGTGGCCAGCTCGAGCGCGAGCGCGGTGTCGGGAGTGCGGGCACGGGCGAGCAGCACGGCGACGACGGCGGCGAGGAGCGCGCCGACCGCGAGGCCGAGGACGAAGCTGAGTTCCATGCGCCGAGGAGACCACGGACCTCCGACATCCGCGCTGCGGCGCTCCGACGATGTCCGTCTGACCCTCGGACGGGTGTCCGGAGCGGGAGGAGGCGGAGTCGGAGGTTGCCCCTAGGCTTCGGGACCATGGGGAATCACCGCCGTCCTTCGCGCCTGCTCACCGCCGCACTCGCCCTCGCCGTCGGACTCGGGACCGCTCTCGTCCCGGTCGCCGCCGCCTCCGCCGCCGACGAGACGCTGCCGCCCGCGTCCGTCCTGGTCGATCCGGGAGCGGGGGAGGCGCAGGTCACCGCCGCCGACGGCTCCGTCCTGCCCGACGTGAAGGTCCAGTACGAGGCGGAGAGCACCAAGAGCTTCCGCGCCGGCTACATCTTCAGCGACGCGAACTTCTTCGACAGCGACGCCCGCTCGGCGCAGCAGATGCAGGCGCTCCTGGACGACAAGGGCCGCAACTGCTCCGGCACGCCCAACGGCGTGCCCTGCCTCAAGGCCTTCAGCCAGGTCACGCCGTCGAAGGCGGCCGATGCGATGTGCAAGGCGTACCGCGGCGGCGTCCTCGAGTCCGCGGCGTCGATCTTCGCCGGCGTCGGCGAGGCCTGCGGCATCAGCCCGCTCGTGCTCGCCGTCCTCGTGCAGAAGGAGACGAGCCTCGTCTCGACGACGAGCCCCACCGAGCGCCTCTACAACCGCGCGACCGGCTTCAACTGCCCCGACAGCACCGGCTGCGACAACGGCTCCGCCGGCTTCTTCACCCAGGTCTACGGCGCGGCCCGGCAGTTCAAGAAGTACGCGAACCCGCCCGGCTCCGGCTCGAACTTCACCGCCTACGCCGCGGGCACGACGCCGAGCATCCTCTTCAACCCGGACACGTCCTGCGGCTCGTCGCCGGTCGCGATCCGCAACCAGGCCACGGCGAACCTGTACTACTACACGCCGTACCAGCCCAACAGCTACGCGCTGACGAACACCGGCAACCAGGCCTGCGCCACCTACGGCAACATCAACTTCTGGTACATCTTCAGCGACTGGAACGGCTCGCTCGCCAACGCCGGCGTCGCCCCGGCCGGCCGCGTCGACGCCCCGAGGATCTCGGGCGGCACGCTGACCGCCTCCGGCTGGGCCGTCGACCCGACGACGCAGCGCGCGCAGCTCGCCACCACCGTCACCATCACCGCGCCCGACGGCTCCAAGACCGTCCGCACCCAGACCGCGAACGCATCGCGCGGCGACATCCCGGGGGAGTACCCGGCCGCCGGCGGCAACCACGGCTTCGCCGCGACCGCCCCCGCCTCGGCCGCCGGCACCTACACGGTCTGCGCCAGCGCCGCCTCGGTGGACTGGAACCTCTGGACCGGCTCGGGCGACGCGAAGGCGCCCGGCACCAAGGACCTCGGCTGCACGAGCGTGTCCAACGGAACGACCGTTCCCGTCGAGCGGATCGCCGGCACCGACCGCCAGGACACGGCCGTCCGCGTCTCGAAGGCGACCTTCACGGCGAACGTCCCCGTCGTCTACGTCGCGACCGGCTCCGCCTTCCCGGACGCGCTGAGCGCCGCTCCCGCCGCGGCCAAGCAGGGCGGCCCGCTCCTGCTCGTCGACCGCGACTCGATGTCGCAGCCGGTCCGCACCGAGCTGACCCGCCTCAAGCCCGCGAAGATCGTCGTGGTCGGCTCCACGCTGAGCGTCAGCGACGCCGTGCTGCAGGACCTCAAGCAGTACGTCCGCGGCGGAGCGACCCCCACCCGCCTCGGCGGTGTCGACCGCTACGACACCGCGAAGAAGGTCGTCCAGTACGCCTTCTCCGACGGGTCGAGCCGGGCGTGGCTCGCGACGGGCGAGAAGTTCCCCGACGCCCTGGGCGCCAGCGCGGCGGCCGGCTCGGTGGACGCTCCGGTGCTCCTGGTCAACGGGACGCTGGCGACCGCGGACGCCACGACGAAGAGCCTCGTCTCGCAGCTCGGAGTCCGCTCGCTCACGATCGCGGGCAACGCCCTCTCGGTGAGCGACGGCATCGAGCGCTCGCTCACCGTCGCCTCGAAGACGCGGATCGCGGGCTCTGACCGCTACGACACCTCGGAGAAGCTGAACAGGGCCGCCTTCCAGCGGGCGAACACGGTCTACCTCGCGACCGGGGAGAACTTCCCGGACGCGCTCGCCGGAGCGACCGCCGCCGGCTACACCTCGAGCCCGCTCTTCGCGGTCCCGCGGGACTGCGTGCCGCAGGCGGTGCTGAACGACATCACTGCGTTCGGCGCCAAGAAGGTCGTCCTGCTCGGCGGCCCGAACACGCTGTCGGACGCGGTCGCGCGGCTCACGCCCTGCGGCTGATGCTCCGGCGCACGGCCGCTAGCGTGGAGGGATGAGCGCGGCCGATCCCTCCCCGGCCGTCCCCTCCCCGTCCGTCATCCGACGTCGACGGGGAGGGGCGGCGGCTCTCGCCGCCCTCGCGGTGGTGCTGCTGCTCCCCGGAGCGACGGACCTCGGCGCGGCGGCCGCTCCCGCGACCGAGGTGCCGAGCATCCGGATGTGGACCGACCTGGCCGGCGGCGTCGACGGCTCGGGCTTCGACCCGGGCGACATCGTGTCGGACGAGGTCTTCTTCGACGGCGACGCCCTCGGCCCGCTGACGATCCAGGCCTTCCTCAACGCGCGGGTGCCCTCCTGCGCGGGGACCGATGTCCCGTGCCTGCGGGACTACGCCGAGGACACCGGCGACGTCGCCGCCGACGAGCAGTGCGCCGCCGTCACGGGTGGGCAGGACGTCTCGGCCGCCGAGATCATCGCCTTCGTCGCCGGCGCCTGCGACGTCAGCCCCGCCGTGCTGCTGACGCTGCTGCAGAAGGAGCAGTCACTGGTGACCGACAGCGCGCCGAGCGAGCGCCAGTTCCGCAGCGCCACCGGCTACGGCTGCCCGGACACGGCGGACTGCGACAGCGACTACTTCGGCTTCTTCGGCCAGGTCTACGGCGCGGCCTGGCAGTTCCAGCGCTACCGCAACCCCGACAGCAGCTTCGACTGGTACCCGGTCGGCGAGACCAGCGAGATCCAGTACTCGCCCGACGCCGCCTGCGGGACGGCCCCGGTGCGGATCGAGAACGCGGCGACCGCGGGGCTCTACTACTACACGCCGTACCAGCCGAACGCGGCCGCCATGGACGACCTCTACGGCTCGGGCGACGCGTGCTCGGCCTACGGCAACCGCAACTTCTGGCGCATCTTCAGCAACTGGTTCGGCGACCCGCGCGCGGGGGAGTGAGGGCGCCGGCTCTCGGATCGCCGCCCCGGGCCTCAGGCGGCGATCGGCGCTTTCGGCCGCAGCCGCTTGACCGACACTCCGGCCAGCTCGCCGAGCTCGGCCAGGCTGCCGGCCCCGTGCCGGCGGGCCGCGTGCACCACGATCGCGGCGCAGGCCTCGGCGTCGGCCGACGCGTCGTGGTGGCGGAAGTCGTCGTAACCGGCGGCGAACGCGACGGACGGCAGGCGGTAGGACTCGAGCTGGTAGGTCCTGCGGGCGAGCTGGAGCGAGCAGAGGTAGTCGTAGGCGGGGAGCTCGAGCGCCGTCGCGGCGCAGGCGGCGCGGATGACGCTCATGTCGAAGCCGGCGTTGTGGGCGACGAAGACGTCCTCGCCGGCGAAGGCGACGAGGTCGGCGAACTGCTCGACCCAGGAGGCGGCCGCGTGCACGTCGTGCTTGCGGATGCCGTGGATGCGGGTGTTCCACTCGAGGAAGTCGTCGTAGCCGTAGGGCGGGCGGATGAGCCAGCCGGCACGGTCGACGACGCGGCCGTCGCGGACCTTGACGAGCCCGACGGAGCAGGCGGACGCTCCGTGCGAATTGGCGGTCTCGAAGTCGATGGCGGTGAAGTCGATGGGCACGCTTCACCCTCTCACGCACCTCCGACGCCGCCCGGACCGGCACGCGGCACCCCCGCGACCACGCCGTAGGATGGATGCCCGTGGCTCTCACTATCGCAATCGTCGGACTCCCCAACGTCGGCAAGTCGACGCTCTTCAACGCGCTGACCAAGAACACGGTGCTCGCCGCGAACTACCCGTTCGCGACGATCGAGCCCAACGTCGGAGTCGTGAACCTGCCCGACTCCCGCCTCGAGGTCCTCGCCGGCATCTTCGGCTCCGAGCGCATCCTCCCCGCGCCCGTGTCCTTCGTCGACATCGCCGGCATCGTCCGCGGCGCCTCGGAGGGCGAGGGCCTGGGCAACAAGTTCCTCGCCAACATCCGTGAGGCCGACGCGATCGCGCAGGTCATCCGCGGCTTCGAGGACGCCGATGTCGTGCACGTCGACGGCAAGGTCGACGCCGCGAGCGACATGGAGACGATCAACACCGAGCTCGTCCTCGCCGATCTGCAGACCCTCGAGAAGGCCGAGGCGCGCTACGAGAAGGAGCTCAAGGGGAAGAAGATCGAGCCGATCGTGCTCGAGACCGCGAAGAAGGCGCGCGAGTTCCTCGACTCCGGCAAGCCGCTCTCGGCGTCCTCGATCGAGCTCGAGCCGATCCGCGAGCTCGGCCTGCTGACCGCGAAGCCCTTCATCTACGTCTTCAACGTCGACGAGGCCGTGCTGACCGACGACGCGCGCAAGGCCGAGCTGGCCGCGCTGGTCGCCCCGGCGCACGCGATCTTCCTCGACGCCAAGATCGAGTCCGAGCTGATCGACCTCGACGAGGCCGACGCGGCCGAGATGCTCGAGTCCACCGGCCAGACCGAGTCGGGCCTCAACCAGCTCGCCTCCATCGGCTTCGACACCCTCGGCCTGCAGACCTACCTCACGGCGGGCCCGAAGGAGACGCGCGCCTGGACGATCGGCAAGGGCTGGACCGCCCCGCAGGCGGCCGGCGTGATCCACACCGACTTCCAGAAGGGCTTCATCAAGGCCGAGATCATCTCGTTCGAGGACCTCGTCGAGACCGGCTCGATCGCCGAGGCCCGCGCCAAGGGCAAGGCCCGCATCGAGGGCAAGGACTACGTGATGCAGGACGGCGACGTGGTGGAGTTCCGCTTCAACGTGTAGCTCGGTTCGGCTCTGCGAGCCGGGCGGCGGGGGAGACCGCGCAGCGCAGGTGCCTGGAAGTACGGGTCTGCTCGGCGCGGCTCGCTGCTCGTCGCAGGTGCCGAGGTCGGATGGCGCGCCAGCGTCGGTGCCGGACATTCCTCCACGAGCCGGCTTTGACATACTCGGGCAACGCCGTGCGACGCGAGGGGAAGACGTGCCGGGGAGACCACCGCATCCGGATGCCCGTGCCGAGCAGTCCCTTCAGTGGTTGGAGAGCATCGGGTGGTCGGTCGTACTCGGCGACGCTCACTTCCTCGGTCGGTGCGGTGGGACCTGCGGGCACCGTGAACTCGTGCAGAACGTGGCCGAGATCCGACCGATGATTGAGATCCGACGACGGTCGGTGGAAAAGTACTCGTGTACGACCGAGGAGGAAGACCGATGATGCAGGGCTACGTGGAAGTGAGCTGCATCGTCATCGGAGCAGCTGAGGAGTCTCAGTTCGATGACGCGATCTGCGGCGTGGCCACCGAGATGTCCCGCCTTGAAGGCGGCCTCGGAGTCGCGATCTCGGGCTCGGCGTCGACACGCTCCCTCGTCTTCGAGATCCCTGTCGATGACGAGGACGACACGAATGATCCGCTCACCTGGGCCCTGGCTCTCGTCCGCGCCGCATCGCACGCCGCGTCGCTGGGGACGCCGGGCTGGCCGACAGTGCGTGTCGAGGAGATGCGCCGTGACAGCGTCGAAGCGCCCGCGGTGGTTTGAAGCCTCCGCCGAGTTCTCCTGAACACGGCGACCACTCGTCGTCCGAGACGCGCAACCGCCCGCGCGCACCTGCCGGGGTGGAAACGGTCTGTCGTCGTCGGTGCGGGGTGGTTCTGACGCGACGGGCATCCGAAGCTGCGATTCAGGGGGACGCGTGCGATGAGCAGCGGTGAAGAACGACAGCGAGTCCTGCGTTTCTGGTGGCTCCTCGAGCTGTTCAGTCCGCAGAGCGTGCCGCGGCCGACACCTCGTGCAGCGGGGGCCGCCGACAGGCAGGTGATCGAGTGGCGGCCGGGAGATCCGCTGCCGTGGAAGGTGCTGCCGACTCCGCGGCGAGTGGGCGGGTCCGAGCGAGCGTGGCGACACACGGTGTACCTGGGTGTCTACGACCTCGAATCGACCTACGACAGCCTTCAGCGCGCGTTCGGGGAGGACACGGACGCGTACGACGAACGGTCGGCGGGCCGTAGCGCTGCAGCCGGCCTTCTCGTGGGTGCCGACGGCGTTCTGGCGGTCGACTCCGCGGTCCTCTCGTCCGCGCTGTGGGCGGTCGGGCGGATCGGGACGCACGGCATCGATGATCCGGAGTGGTCGGCGGGCTTCCCGGAGGCGGTGAAGGCGTTCCGAGAGGCGGTGGACGAGCACGAGGGCAGGCGCCCGGGCGGTCGTGGCGACGCCGCCCCCGCACAGGACTCCGAATCGCTGACCGCGCTGACACGGCTCGCTCATGAGGTGCAGGGGGTGAGCGGAAGGCCGGAGCTCGCCATGCCCGTCGCGGTCATCCAGTCCGTCGCCGTCTCCGTCCGGCGCCAGGACGAGCCGGCTGACATCGACTTCCTCAACAGCCTCTTCCTCGACGACCTCGCGGCCGTCCGCGCCGCGGTCGCGAAGGGGCACGGCGGCGAGGCGCTGACCGGATATCTGACCAGCGGGGGCCGGCTCGACGAGAGCTCCCGCGTCGATGTCATGCTCGACGACGCGGCGACCGAGGACGGCGTCGTCGTCGAACGGCTTCCGCTCGGGCGCTGGCCGTCCACGCCCGAGCACGGTCTCTCCCTGCGTCAGCAGTTCGCGGTGAACCGGGCACTGGTCGACCTCGGGCCCGGGCGCGGACTGATGGGCGTGAACGGACCGCCCGGCACGGGCAAGACGACGATGCTCCGCGACATACTCGCGGGCAACGTCGTCGAGCGGGCCCGCCGCCTCGCCGCCCTGGAGCGAGCGGAGGACGCGTTCGGCCCGAAGACCCACGGCTGGAAGGCCGGTGACGGCCGCACGCACACCGTGCGGGAGGTGCGGCCGGAGTTGACCGGCTACGAGATGGTCGTCGCCTCCGCGAACAACGCGGCCGTGGAGAACGTGACGGCGGAGATCCCGGCGCGAACGGCGATCGACCCATTGTGGAGCGAAGAGGCGGACTACTTCGCCGACATCGCTCGAGAGGTGCTCGCTGCTTCCGCGTCCCGGAGCGCCGGTGATGAGGCTGTCGATGCGTGGGGCCTGGTGGCGGCGCGACTCGGCAACAAGCGCAATCGCAGCGCGTTCCAGTCGGCCTTCTGGTTCGGCGGACGGGGCTCGGCGAGCGGTGCCTCCGAACCGGACCCGGCCGGCGGCATGCTGGCGTTGCTCAAGGAGTGGCGCGACGGTGCCGGCCCGCCTCGCTCGTGGAAGGCTGCGCGGGACGCTTTCGCGGAGGCGGAGCGGCGCGTCGAGGCGCTGCTCGGACAACGGCGGGAGCAGCAGGCACGCCACTCGACGCTTCCCCGAGCGGTGGAGGAGCAGAACCGGATCGCGGAGGTCGTCACGTCGCTCCGGTCCCGCCTCGACGCTGCGAAAGAGGAGCGGATCGCCTGCGAAGCCGCTGTCGACGGTGCGAGCGCTCTCCTCGCGAGCATCGAGGTCGCCCGGGAGCGCATCCGATCCCGGAGGCCCGGCGTGCTCGCGACGATCATGTCCCTCGGTCGCTCACGTCGCGACTGGCGACGAGAACTGGCTCCTGTCGAGGCCTCGGCCCGTGCGGCGAGCGCCGCCCGCGACAGGGAACGGTCTCGGCTCGCCGGGATCGACGACCGCGGAGAGCGGCTCGACCGCGACCTGGCGAGCGCTCGGCGTGAGAGAGCGCAGGCGACGGAGTCCCTCGCCCGGCTGAGGCAGCAGCTCGCCGCCGACGAGGAGCAGGTCGGTGCCGGGTACCCGGGCGAGGCGTGGACCGGGACCGCCCGCGAGATGATCGCCCCCTGGCTCGACCCGGTGCTGGACGAAGCCCGATCCGATCTCTTCCTCGCTGCACTGGACCTCCACAGGGATCTCCTCGCGAACACGGCGGCCGAGATGATCCCTGGGCTGCGGGCGGCGCTCGACATCGTCGTGGGCGGAGGGCCGCGCGGGCTCGAG
Organism: Rathayibacter sp. PhB186; assembly: GCF_003751825.1. Classification (NCBI taxonomy): domain Bacteria; kingdom Bacillati; phylum Actinomycetota; class Actinomycetes; order Micrococcales; family Microbacteriaceae; genus Rathayibacter; species Rathayibacter sp. PhB186. The sequence continues at coordinate 1,269,517 of NZ_RJKO01000001.1, forward strand.
CCGGCCAAGCGGCGGGCGGCCTGGCAGCTCTTCTTCCTCGTCGTCCCGCTGGTCTCGACGACGTTCGCCTCGCTCGGGCGGATGTTCGGCGACGTCGGTCAGGAGAGCATCGGCTGGCTCCTCATCGACGAGGCAGGCCAGGCCTGCCCGCAGTACGCCGCAGGAGCGATCTGGCGGGCGCGCCGAGTCGTCGCGGTCGGTGATCCCCTCCAGCTCCAGCCCGTCGTGACGATGCCGCGGAAGGCTCAGCGCGACATCGCCTCCGCGTTCGGCTTGGACGACACCTGGATTCCCCCGCAGGCGTCGGTGCAGACCCTGGCCGACAGGGTCTCCTTGTACGGCACGACGCTCACGCAGGCGGATCGTCAGGTGTGGGTGAGTGCACCGCTCACCGTGCACCGCCGCTGCGACGACCCGATGTTCAGCCTCTGCAACGCGATCGCCTACGACGGCATCATGGTGAACGGCGTGAAGCGCGACCTCACTCATCCTGAAGCGCCCGATCTCTTCGACAGTGAAGCCGGCCCGCGCGTCGTCACGAGCCGGTGGATCGACGAAGCGGCTCCGACACCGGGAACGCATCTCCAGGAGAACCAGATCGCGCGCCTCGAGAGCGGTCTGTCGTATCTCAAGGGGCTCGGGATCCCTCCGAGCCAGGTGATCGCGATCTCGCCGTTCCGCGCTGTCGCCGATCGGCTCTCTGCGCTGTCCACGCAGTATCCGGGTCTCACGGCGGGCACGATCCACACGGCGCAGGGGAAGGAGGCGCCCGTGGTGTTCCTGGTCCTGGGTGGGGATCCGAGCTCACCGGGGGCTCGCGCGTGGGCCGCCTCCTCCGTCAACCTCGTGAACGTCGCGGCCAGTCGAGCCAGCCGTCGACTGTTCGTCATCGGCGACCTCGACGCGTGGCGAGGGCACGACTACTTCCGCGAGGTCGCTGGATATCTGTCTGTCGACACCAATCCCCAGAGCTGACGTCTCTTCTTCTCGGGTTCGGGTGATCTCGGATCCTCGCGGATCGCGCACTTCCCTGCGCGCGCGATCCCACCTCGGTATTATCAGGTCATGGCCAGGACTCCTCGGCCGACCGACGCGCAGGACAGTTCTCCGACCGGGCCGACGGAGGCGCAGGGGATCGGCAAGCAGGAGGCGGCGGTGCGCGCCACCCTCGAGGCAGCGGATCGACGCGCGCACCGCGACAACGTCGCTGCGCTGTCCGCCCATGGGCGAGCGCGGTATGCGGCTCTGCTCGATCGGCTCGCTGAGTAGTTCGGTGAGGGACTCGCGACAGGTGCGATGTCTGCGGCTCGAAGACCTGCTCGCCCCGGCCCTGCGATCCGGGGTGCCGCCCACCCGCGATCGTGGTCTCCTCGGCTCGACCGGATGTCCGTCGTCGTCTTCCTCGGGCTCGACGGACTCGAACTGGACGCCCCTGAGGACGACGCATACGACCTCGTCATCTGCGTCGCCACCGGTTCCGACACTGCGGAGGGCACGGCGAGGCTGCTCGAATCGTGGACGCGGGCCGTCGAGTAGCCCGTGTTCCGTCGGGTCAGTTGAGGACGTCGCCTATTATCCAGCTGGAGAGGCCGACCAGCGTGCAGACGCCGACGACCACCCAGGCGACGGTCTTCCGGACCGAGCGGGCCCTCGCCTCCGAGGTGAGCGGGGTCGGGCGCAGCGGCGCGACGTAGGCGGGCGGGGCCTCCGAGGCGCCGGGGATCAGGCGGGGGAGGGTCGCCGGGCGGCCGTCGACCCAGTCCGCGGGCAGCTCTGCGGCGCGGGCCGCCTGCAGCGTCAACTCGGCTTTCAGCGGCGAGCCCTGCAGAGAGCAGTAGGCGACGGCGGTGAGGCCGAGGCCGGCGAGGTGGCGGAGGGTGGGCGCGAACTGCTCGGACATCGCCGCGGTCAGCTCGCCCACGCGGTCGCCGTCGAGGCGGATCTCCACGAGGCCGCCGACGGGGTGGAGCGTCACGAGGAGGAGCCCGCGGCCGCCCTCGGGGACCACGCCGGCCAGACGGACGAAGTGCTCGTCCTCGCGCTGCACCTGCAGGGCGCGGCCCCAGGGCAGGATCGAGTAGCGCTCCTGGGGCGGCGCGTTGAGCGGCACGAGGAGTTCGGGGGCGACAAGGGCGACCTTCACCGAGGCGCGCAGGCCCTCCTCCGTCCGCTCGGCGCGGAGCCGGGCGGTGGTGGTGGGGGCGGCGCGACTCGCGACCACGCGGGAGAGCCCGGGAAGCGCGGGAGCGCGGCGGTAGGCGTCGGGGAGGTAGCCGATCACGCGGCCGCCGGCGCGGACCGAGACGGCGGGAGTGCCGGTGGGGTGGTCCGGCTCGGGCACGAGGACGACGTCGAGGATCTGATCCGAGATCTCGCCCACGCGCAGCGGGCGGCCGATGACGGACGCGATCTCCTCGATCCGCTCCGCCTCGTCGACGGCGTCGACGGTGGGGGTGCCTGCGGAGTGGGGGAGGCGGTACTCGACGTGCTCGGAGGCGGTCTCCGGCAGCCTGCGCTGCTCGTGCTCGTCCGGGTCGCCGGGTGCCGAGTCCTCCGCGGAGCGGCGGGCGTCGGTCCAGGCGGTGCCGTCCCACCAGCGCATCGACCCCGGGTGGGCGTCATCGCGGTACCAGCCCGCAGGTGCGGCGCGTTCGTCGTCCACCGGGTCCCCGTTCTCTCGGCCCGTCGAGTCTACGAGGGGCCCGCGGCATCCCTCCGCTCGGCGGGGGAGGCCCCGACTCCGCGGAAGTCGCGGTACTCGCGCTCGACTACCGCGACTTCTGAGGAGTGGAGCGAGGCCGTGAAGTGCCGGGTGACGCGGTGGCGGTCGGTGCGCTCAGAGGGCCGGGTTCTCGTCCGCCGGGTCCTCCGTCGCGAAGGCGACGAGCTGGGCCGGGGCGCCGGCGCAGTCGCGGAGGGCCGGGGCGGAGTCGAGGGCGCCGGCGAGCAGTCCGCTCACGTGCCTGGCGTGCCCCGGGTTGATCGGCGCGGGGTCCTCGAGGACCTCCACCAGTCGGTGGAGCACGGCGCAGGTGTCCGGACGCGACATGCGATCCACCGTATTGACGGCCCTCGCCTCCCGGTAGAGGCGATTCGCGCCAGACCCCCCGTCTACGCTTCGGACATGACTCGATTCGAAGGCTCCGTCGTCCTCGTCCTCGGTGCCTCCGGCGGGCTCGGGCGGCTGATCGCGGACGAGCTGGAGCAGCGCGGCGCGACCGTGGTCCGCTCCGGGCGCCGCGCCGCCGACCTCGGCGACGCGCCGCTCGTCGCCGATCTCCTCGGCGAGGACGCCCCGCAGCGCCTGGTGGACGAGGTCTTCCGCCGTCACGGGCGCCTCGACGGCCTCGTCGTCGCGGCCGGCGTCGTCGCCTTCGGCCCCTCGGCCGAGCTCGATCCGGCGGTGCTCGAGGAGCTCGTCGACGTGAACGCTCTGGCGCCGATCCGCGTGCTCACGGCGTCGTTCGCCGCCCTGTCCGCCTCGGGGAATCGGCCCTTCGCGGTCACGATCAGCGGGGTGGTCGCCGAGGCGCCGACCGCCGGTCTCGCGGCGTACTCCGCGTCCAAGGCGGCCCTGTCCTCGTTCGTCCGGGCATCGGCCCGGGAGTACAGGAAGGCGGGCGTCCTCCTGCTCGACGCGCGGCCCGGCCACACGGAGACCGCGCTGTCGCAGCACCCGCTGGCGGGCACGGCTCCGCGCTTCGGCGCGGGGCACTCGCCGCAGACGGTCGCGGCGCGCATCGTCCGCGCCGTCGAGGACGGCGAGACGGACCTGCCGCCGGCGGCCTTCGACGCCTGAACGAGTCCGGGAAAAGAAGCGGTCGCTCGTCCCTCCACAGCCGCGTGATCGCTCGGCCCTCCCCAGATCTCGGGATCCGACGCCGGAGCGAGCGCGGCGCTCGCCACCATCGACGCATGGGAATCCGTTATTACGCTTACGCCTTCGATGCCGATCTGACCGAGCGCGCGCTCGCCGACCCGCGGAGCGTGATCGGCGAGACCGCCCTGGCGGGCGCCTGGGGGATGCCGCACGGCGCCGAGATCGACGCCGCCGATCTGCCGCAGCCGGTGCCGGAGGACGACATGCTCTTCCTCGACCGGGCGTGGTCCGGGTTGCAGGCGCTGACCGCTCCGCGCTCGCCGGAGCAGCCGCCGCGGCCGGCGCACCGGATGCTGGAGGGCCGGGTGTCGCTGCGGAGGATGTGCTGGGATCCGTGGGTGCGCGCCGTTCCGCCGGGAGAGGTCGCCGAGATCGCCGACGATCTGCTCGCGTTCCGGCAGGAGCTCGAGGAGGGCCTGCCGCAGCACCCCGAGGGGGAGCAGCTCGGGCAGTACCTGGACCGCGCCGTGGAGTTCGCGTCCCGGATCGCGCGGTCGGGTCGCGGCTTCGTCTACCTGATCGGCTAGCGCGTGCCTCTCCCGGATCGGCCGGCGCGTGCGTCGCACCTCACGCCGTCGCGAAGCGCTGGGCCGAGCGCTCGCGGGCCTTCGCCGCCTCGACCTCGCGGTCCTTCGGCGGGGCGGCCGTCACCAGGTCCTCGAGGAGGTGGCCCGTGATGTGGGCGATCTCCGCCACGGCGCGGTCGAACGCCTCCTGGTTCGCCTTCGACGGGCGGGTGGCGCCGCTGATCTTGCGGACGTACTGGAGGGCGGCGGCGTGCACCTCCTCGTCGGAGGCGGCGGGCTCGAAGTTGTGGAGGGTGTGGATGTTCCGGCACATGCGACGAGGGTACGTCCGGGTGCGCGCGGGCGCGAGAGGGCGGACACCCGCCGTTCACCCCGGCGTCGCTCGGGGCCCCTAGCGTCGCTCCGTGCCCTCCGTCTCCGATCGCTCCCTCAGCCCCGACGCCGCTCCCGACGCCGCTCCCGACGCCACTCCCGGTGCCGCTCCCCGCGGCGCCCTCGTGCCGACGCCCGAGCTGCTCCGCTCGCTCACGCCCGAGGACGCCCGCGACCTCGTCGTGCTCGACGAGGACGACGACGATCCGGTGCTGCTGCGCCGCGACGGCACGCAGGTCGACACCTGGCGCGAGGGCTACCCCTACGACGAGCGGATGTCGCGCGAGGAGTACGAGGCCGGCAAGCGGCTGCTGCAGATCGAGCTGCTCAAGCTCCAGAACTGGATCAAGAAGCACGGCCGGCGCTTGGTCGTCGTCTTCGAGGGGCGCGACGCCGCGGGCAAGGGCGGCACCATCAAGCGCTTCACCGAGCACCTCAACCCGCGCGGCGCCCGGGTCGTCGCGCTCGAGAAGCCGACCGAGCGGGAGGGCACGCAGTGGTACTTCCAGCGGTACGTCTCGCACCTGCCCGCCGCGGGCGAGATCGTGCTGTTCGACCGCTCCTGGTACAACCGGGCGGGGGTCGAGCGCGTGATGGGCTTCTGCACTCCGGAGCAGTACGACGAGTTCGTCCGGCAGACGCCGCTGTTCGAGAGCATGCTCGTCGGCGAGGGCATCGACCTGGTCAAGCTCTGGTTCTCGGTCTCGGCCGAGGAGCAGCGCACCCGGTTCACCATCCGGATGATCGACCCGGTGCGGCAGTGGAAGCTCTCGCCGATGGACCTCGCCTCGCTGGACAAGTGGGACGACTACACCGCGGCCAAGGAGGCGATGATGGCGGCGACCGACACCGCCGACGCGCCGTGGACCATCGTCAAGAGCAACGACAAGAAGCGCGCCCGGCTCGAGGCGATGCGCTACGTGCTGAGCCTGTACGACTACGACGGCCGGGACGACGAGGTCGTGTCGCCGCTCGGGCCGGACCCGCTGATCGTCGGCTCGGCGGCGGACGTCTACGAGCGCGGCGAGCACGCGGCGACCGCTCGGGCCGCCGAGTAGCGCCGGACCGGGGGACGGGATCATGGGGGACACGACCGTGGGGGACGGGATGAGGAACGACGACGGCGTGCGCGATCTGCCGGGGGTGCACCTGCGCTGGCTCGCGCTCGACGAGCAGCGCCTCGACGCCGAGCGGCTGCTGCCGCTGCTCGGCACAGCGGAGCGGGAGCGCTACCGCGCGACGGGGTCGGCGGCGGTGGCGGAGCGCTTCGTCTTCGGCCGCGTCCTGCTGCGCATGCTCGCGGGCGAGCTCCTGGGGCTGTCCGCCTCGATGGTCCGGGTCACCGCGCGCTGCTCCCGCTGCGGCGGTCCGCACGGGCGCCCCTGGATCGAGGGTGCCGAGCACCTCTCCGTCAGCATCGCGCACTGCCCGGGCGCGGTCGTCGTCGCGGCCAGCAGCGCGGGCGTGGTCGGGGTCGACGTCGAGCCGGTCGCGGGTCCGCCCGAGCGCGGCGTCGCGATCACGCGGATCGCCGGCGCTCCCTTCGCGACGGGCGGGTTCCGCGCCGCCGACCCGATCCTGCACTGGACCCGCATCGAGGCCGCGCTGAAGGCCGACGGCCGCGGGCTGGACGTCGATCCGCGGCGCGTCCGGATCCACGAGTCGCGCTTCACCGCGGAGGCACGGATCGACACCTCGCGCTTCCGGCTCGCCGAGCCGCACCTCGACCCGTCGCTCCGGGTCAGCGTCGCGCTGGGCGACTCCGTCGGCGGTGCCGGTCCGATCATCGGCTGGCGCCGCGAGGACGGCGACGCGCTCGAGGACTCGCTGGTCTCAGCGGGCGGCCGGTAGCGGCGGCAGCCGCACGTCGACGAGCCAGGCGTCGAGCAGCGCTTCGACAGCCGAGACGGCCGTGCCGCCCGCGATCTCCGAGCCGCCGGCGACCTCGGCGCAGAGCGCGCGGAAGTCGTCCTCGCTCGCGGTGCCGGACGCGTGCCGCGCGGTCCAGGTGCGCAGGAGCTGGAAGAACACCTCGTCGCCGAGCCGGAGCCGCAGCGCGTGCAGCGTCAGCGCGCCCCGCTTGTAGACCCGGTCGTCGAAGAGGTCCATCGGTCCCGGGTCGCCCAGCACGAGGTCCTGCCGCTCGAACCGCAGGAGTGCGTGGTGCCGGCGGGCCTGGGCGTCGGCGCTGAGCCCGCCCGACTCCTCCGACCAGAGCCACTCGGCGTAGCAGGCGAAGCCCTCGTTCAGCCAGATGTGCCGCCAGCGGGCGAGGCCGACGCTGTTGCCGAACCACTGGTGAGCGAGCTCGTGGGCGATCAGCCGCTCCGAGCCGCCGCGGCCGTCGACGTGGTTCGCGCCGAACACGGCCATGCCCTGCGCCTCCAGCGGGATCTCCAGCTCGTCCGCGGTGACCACGACGGTGTACTGACGGAACGGGTACGGGCCGAAGACCCGGGAGAAGAACGCGAGCATGGCGCTGAGCGGTGCGAAGTCGCGCGCGACCCGCGCGGCCAGCGCGGCCGGGCGCGCGAGCGTGACGGCCACTCCGGCGAGCAGGCGGTCCTCGAGCACGTAGCGGCCGATCTGCACCGACGCGAGGTAGCTCGCGGTCGGCTCCAGCTGCTCGTAGAGCCAGGTGCGCCGGCCCGAGCGCTCGCTCGTCTCGAGCAGCACGCCGTTCGCGAGCACGGAGTAGCCCTCCTCCGCGCTCACCCGGATCCGGTAGGTCGCCTTGTCGGCGACGTCGTCGTTGCAGGGGTACCAGGTCGACGCGCCGGAGGGCTGCGACGCGACGAGCACGCCGTCGGTCAGCTCCTCCCAGCCGAGCTCGCCCCAGTGGCTGGCGCGCGGTCCGGGGTGCCCGCCGTACTCGATCTCGACGACGGCGCTCGCGCCGGCCTCGAGCGGCTCGGCGGGGGTGATCCGGAGCTTGTGCGCCACCTGGTCGCTGCGCGCCTTGCGTCCGGCGACCCGCACCCGCGTCGCCCGGAGGCGGCTGAGATCGAGCGAGAAGCGGCGCAGCGGCTGCAGCGCGACGATCCGCAGGGTCGCGCGGCCGGCGAGCCGGTTGCTCGAGACCCGGTAGTCCAGGTCGAGCTCGTAGGACTCGACGCGGTAGCCGGTGTTGCCGATGCCGGGGAGGTACGGGTCGCCCGCCGTCTCCAGCCCGGCCTGCGCGTCGCTCACGCGACGGGCGCGTGGTAGTCGCCGACACGGACCTCGCGCCACGGGCCGATCGGGTTGCCGCTCCAGCGGCTGCCCGCGGGCACGAGCTCGCCGCGCATGACGAGGGAGGCGGGGCCGACCGTGCCGTGCGCCGCGATGGTCGCGGCGGGGAGGATCACGCTGTGCGGGCCGAGGGTCGCGCCGGCGTCGAGACTCACGAGATCCATGCTCATGATTCGATCATGGAACAGGTGGGTCTGCACGACGCAGCCCCGGTTGACGGTCGCTCCGTCGCCCAGATCGACCAGATCGGCCTCCGGGAGCCAGTAGCTGTCGCACCAGACTCCGCGGCCGATCCGCGCGCCGAGGCTCCGCAGCCACCAGACGAGGGCGGGCGTTCCGGCCGCGGCGTGCGCGAACCACGGCGCCGCCACCATCTCGGTGAAGGTGTCGGCGAGCTCGCTGCGCCAGACGAAGGAGGACCAGAGCGGGTGCTCGCTCGGGCGGACGCGCTGGATGAGGAGCCACTTCGCCGCGGTCGAGACACCTGCGGCGACCGCACCGGCGGCGAGCAGGACGACGCCGCCGACGACCGCCGTCGCCGGTGCCCCGATCACCGGTATCAGCGCCAGCAGGGCCGCGACGACGCCGAGGCCGATCGCCATCGAGACGACGACCGGCACGAAGCGCAGCAGCTCCCAGACGATCCGGGCGGCGCGAAGGCGCGCGGCCGGCCGGAACGTGCGCGCCGACTCCGCCTCGACCACGGTGCGCCGCAGCCGCACCGGCGGCGAGCCCAGCCAGGACGAGCCCGCCTTCGACTTCCGCGGGGCGGAGGAGAGCACCGCGACCAGCCCGCCGGCCGGCACCGTGTGGCCGGGCGCCGCCATTCCGGAGTTGCCGAGGAACGCGCGCTCGCCGATCTCCGCGCGGGCCAGCCGCATCCAGCCGCCGCCGAGGGCGTAGGAGGCGACGAGGGTGTCGTCGGCGAGGAAGGCGCCGTCGCGGATGGTCGTCATCGCGGGCAGCAGCAGCACGGTCGAGGCCTCGACGTCGCGGCCGACCTTCGCGCCGAGCAGCCGCAGCCAGACCGGCGTGAAGAGGCCGGAGTAGAGCGGGAAGAGGAGCGCGCGCGCGTGGTCGAGCAGGCGCTCCGTCGACCAGACCTGCCAGCCGATCCGGCCGCGGACGGGATGCGTGCCGGCCTCGACGCCGCGGCCGAGCAGGCGCACGAGCACGACGACCAGGCCCGCCAGCACGACGCCGGTGACGGCGACCGCGGGGACGAGGGCGGCGACGGCGCGGGGGAGAGCCTCCGCGAGATCCGCTGCGCCCTGCACGGCGAGGGCGAGCACGCCGAGGCCCGCCGCGAAGGAGACGACCGGCACAGCGGCGAGTCCCACCGCCGAGACGGCGTAGGCCCAGACCCACGGCGTCGCGCGCGGCGGGCGCTCGGCGGGGAAGCCCGCGCTCGCCTTGCCGAGGCGCTGCGCGGGCGAGCCGCCCCAGCGCTGGCCGGCCGGCACCCGGCCGAAGACCGCGGAGCCGGGCTCGATCTGCGCGTTCTTGCCGATGCGGGTGCCGGGCAGGAGGGTGCTGCGGGCGCCGACCGTGCTGCCGGCGCCGACGCGGACCGCGCCGACCCGCAGGACGTCGCCGTCGATCCAGTAGCCGGAGAGGTCCACCTCCGGCTCGATGGCGGCGCCGCGGCCGAGAGTGAGCATCCCGGTGAGCGGCGGGAGCGAGTGCAGGTCGACGTCATCGGCGATCCGAGCGCCGAGCGCGCGGGCGTAGTGCGCGACCCAGGGTGCTCCGGCGAGGCTGACGGCGCCGAGCTGGTGGGCGATCCGCTCGGCGAGCCACAGCCGCAGGTGCACCCCGCCGCCGCGCGGGTGGTCGCCGGCGCGCACCCCGCGCAGCAGTGCGCGGGCGGCGAGGACGGTGAGGCCCATCCGGCCGAACGGGGTGCAGAAGAGCGCGAACGCGACGACGAGCCCGGGCAGCGGCACGGTCGGCAGCCAGCCGAAGCCGGGCAGCAGGTCGAGCAGGGCGCAGACCGTGAGCACGACCGTCGTCCAGCGGGCGCCGCTCAGCACCAGGAGCGGCGCGCCCAGGAGGGTCTGCAGCACCTGCATCCGGCGCGGAACCGGGGCGATCCGGTGACTCGAGACCTCGCCGGCGCCGGTCGCGCGACTCGCGATCTCGGCCGACATCGCCGCGAGCCGGGGGTGCGCGTAGACGTCGGCGACGGTGAACTCGGGGTCCTGCTCGCGGATCCGGGCGACGAGCTGGGCGGCGGCGAGCGACCCGCCGCCGAGGTCGAAGAAGTTCGCCCTCTCGTCGACCGGGACGCCGAGGACCTCGCGCCAGAGTCCGGCGAGCCAGGCGGTTCCGGCGTCGAGCCCGGGGTCGGCCGCGGTGCTCTCGGGCAGCGGCCAGGGCAGAGCGGCTCGGTCGACCTTGCCCGACACGCGCGTCGGCAGCTCGTCGACCACCGCGAGCAGCGGCACGAGGGCGGCCGGCAGCTCCTCGCGCAGCCGCGTCAGCGCGGCGTCGCGGTCGAGCGCGCGACCGCCGGCGAGGGCGAGGTAGCCGACGAGCACCTGGATCCCCGCGCCGGTGGTGCGGACGGCGGCCGCGGCGCCCGAGACCCCGGGCAGCCCCTGCAGCGCCGCCTCGACCTCGCCGAGCTCGATGCGCCGGCCGCCGAGCTTGACCTGGTCGTCGGCGCGGCCCTGGAAGACGAGTCCGGCGCTCTCGAAGCGCACGAGGTCGCCGGAGCGGTAGGCGCGCTCCCAGCCCAGCGTCGGCGCGGGAGCGTACTTCTCGGCGTCCTTCGCGGGATCGAGGTAGCGGGCCAGCCCGACGCCGCCGATGATCAGCTCGCCGACCTCGCCCTCGCCGACGCGACGGCCCTCGGGATCGACGACGGCCAGCCGCCAGCCGTCCAGTGGCAGACCGATCCGCACCGGGCCGGACCCGCCGAGGGGCGCGGCGCAGGCGACGACGGTCGCCTCGGTGGGGCCGTAGGTGTTCCAGACCTCGCGGCCGTCGACGGCCAGGCGCTGGCCGAGTTCGGGCGGGCAGGCCTCGCCGCCGAAGATGAGCAGGCGGACGTTCTCGAGCGACTCCGCCGGCCAGAGCGCCGCGAGGGTCGGCACGGTCGAGACGACCGTGATGCCGTGCGTGGTCAGCCAGGGACCGAGGTCCATCCCGCTGCGCACGAGCGAGCGCGGCGCAGGCACGAGGCAGGCGCCGTGCCGCCAGGCCAGCCACATCTCCTCGCAGGAGGCGTCGAAGGCGACCGAGAGGCCCGCGAGCACCCGGTCGCCGGGCCCGAGGGGCTCGGCCTGGAGGAAGACGCGCGCCTCGGCGTCGACGAAGGCCGCGGCCGAGCGGTGGCTGACGGCCACGCCCTTCGGTGTGCCGGTCGAGCCCGAGGTGAAGATGATCCAGGCGTCGTCCTCGAGGGTCGGCGGCTGCAGCAGCGGGATCGAGGCGGTGCTGGGGTGCGGCGCCGACCCGGTGAACAGCCGCGCGGGCTCCGCGTCGGCGCGCTCGAAGCGTCCGGAGCCGGTGATGACACCGCGGACGGCGGCCTCGCCGAAGACGAGTCGCGCCCGCTCCTCGGGGTCGTCGGCGTCGACCGGGACGTATGCGGCACCGGCGGCGAGGATGCTGAGGATCGCGAGGTAGAGCTCGCGCGAGCCGCTGGCCATCCGCACGCCCACTCGGTCGCCGCGACGCACCCCGGCGGCGGTCAGCTCGGCGGCGGCGGAGACGACGCGGGCGAGCAGCTCGCGGTAGCTGAGGGCGCCGGCGGGATCCTCGAGTGCGGAGGCGTCGGGGTGGCGCTCGGCGGTGTCGCGGAGCACGTCGATCAGGGTCCGCGGTGCCGGGGCGAGGGCGCCGGCGTCGAGGAGGTCCTGGGGATGCGCGTCCGTGCTCACGAGTGCTCTCCGTTCCGGCCGCGCGTCCGGGAGCGGATCGGCCGGGGCGCCACGGTAGGGGCACCCGGTGTCGCGGAGGTGAACAGCCGGTGCCCCGCGCGGACGCGGAGCACCGACGGTCGGCCTAGTGCGCGACCATCGGCCGCGGGCCGTCCGTCTCGGCGGGGCGCTTCACGAAGAAGGCGGCGACGATCGCGGCGGTCGCGATCGAGGCTCCCCAGACGAACGCGGAGTGGATGCCGCCCGCCGTGGCGACGACCTCGTCGACGCCCTCGCGGGCGAGCGCGGCCGACTGCACCGAGAGCACCGTGACGAACAGCGCCGTGCCGGCTGCGCCGCCGAGCTGCTGGACCGTGCCGATGATCGCGCTGCCGTGCGAGTAGAGCGCGGGGCGCACCGAGCCGAGGCCCGCGGTGAACAGCGGCGTGAAGACCAGCGCGAGGCCGAGGCTCAGCACCACGTGCAGGGAGAGGATGAACCAGGAGACCGAGTTCTCGTCGAGCGTCGTGTAGCCCCAGAGCGCACCGGCCACGATGATCGAGCCGGGCACCAGCAGCACCCGCGGGCCGAAGCGGTCGTAGCCGCGGCCGACGAACGGCGCGAGCAGACCCATCAGCAGCCCGCCCGGCAGCAGCAGCAGACCGGTCTCGAGCGGGGTGAGGCCGAGCACGTTCTGCGTGTAGAGCGGGAGCAGGATCAGCGTGCCGAAGAGCGCCGACATGCTCACCGCCATCATCACGATGACCACGGTGAAGTTGCCCGAGGAGAAGGTGCGCAGGTCCAGCAGGGCGCGGTCGGTCTTCTGCAGCAGCAGCTGGCGGACGATGAAGGCGGCGAGCGCGACACCGGCGACGACGAAGGGCACCCAGGGAGCGACGATCGCCTCGCCGCCCTCGCCGAGGCTGCTCAGGCCGTAGACCAGGCCGCCGAAGCCGAAGACCGAGAGGACGACGGAGAGCGAGTCGATCGGGATCTTGCGCGGCTCGGTGACGTTCTCGACCTTGCGGAGGCCCAGGATCAGGGCGCCGACGGCGATCGGCAGCACGATCCAGAACATCCAGCGCCAGCTGAGGAAGTTGAGGATGACGCCCGAGATCGTCGGCCCGACGGCGGGTGCGACCGAGATGACGATGGAGATGTTGCCCATCATCCGGCCGCGGATCGCCGGCGGCACGAGGGTCATCACGGTGGTCATCAGCAGCGGCATCATGATCGCCGTGCCGCCGGCCTGCACGACGCGCGCCGCCAGCAGGACCTCGAAGGTCGGCGCGAGCGCGGCGCTGAGCGTGCCGAGGCTGAAGAGGGTCATCGCGGCGGCGAAGAGCGTGCGGGTGTGCAGCCGCTGGATCAGGTAGCCGGTGATCGGGATGACGACCGCCATCGTCAGCATGAACGCCGTGGACAGCCACTGGCCCACGTGAGCTTCGACACCGAAGTCGCGCATGAGGTCGGGCAGCGCCACGCTCATGATCGTCTCGTTGAGGATGACGACGAAGGCCGAGACCAGCAGCAGGCTGATCACCAGGCGGCTGCGCGGATCGAGGGCCGTCGAGGGCGTGTCGGTCGCGGCGGCGGGCCGCGTCTCGGGAAGGGTGCGCTCGGTCACTGGTGCGTCTCCGGTCGTGAAGGGGATCGTCGTGAGGGGGCGCATCGCCAGGGTGACGTCGATGCGACGGGTGGTACGAGACTCAGAACACTGCCAGGCGCCTCCGACATTCCCGATCGGCCGACATCCGTCGCGCATCCGGCGTGTCGGCCGCGAGGCGAGTGGTGGCGCGACGGCGCACCGCCGCCGCGACTGCATGCTGGTCGAGCAGCCCTGCAGGGGCCTGCCGCGACTGCATGCTGGTCGAGCTGCCCTGCAGGGGCATGTCGCGACTGCATGCTGGTCGAGTAGCCCCGAAGGGGCGTATCGAGACCCACCGTCCCCAGCACGGCGAGTCTGCAGTCGTCTCGTCTGCCGTCGGTGGATCTCGATACGCCCGCTCTGCGGGCTACTCGATCATCATGAAGGGCGCAGCGACGTCTTCGAGGAGTGCCCGTCACTCGACGGGAACCGGCTCCCCGATCAGACACCGACCGGTCGAGAGCGGCGCGACGACCGCCCCGAGGTACCTCGGGTCGCCGTCCTCGCCCGAGGCCTTGTGCCGGTATTGACCCACGAGGCAGGAGTCGCCGACCCTCACCGCGACGAAGACCGCATCGGCCCTCTTGTCGGCGGTCGTGATGTCGGCCGTGACCTCCAGACCGGCCCGGTCCACGCCACCGGCGATCAGCGCCCGCGTCAGATCCGCGCCGCTCGGGTCGCTGATCGACGCGACCGTCGCGCTGTTGATCGCGTCGAACGCGTCGAGATCGAGAGGCACGGCCTGACCGGGTCCGTCGACGCTCGGGACGGCGCTCGGAGCGGGCGACGGTGGTGCGGATCCCTCGATCGGCGGCAGTCCGAGTGCGCAGCCGCTGAGGACGGCGGTCACGACCGCGAGGACGGTCGCCGCCCTGGCGCCGGATCGGGAGGGCGACGGCGTCCGCTCGCGAATCCTCATCTGCACACCGACCGCTCGTCCTTCTGCAGGATCGTCGTCGTCCTGGTCCGTAGAGGACCCTAGGCACGATCGACAGCCAGAGCCTTCCCGGCGCAGGAACTCGAGGACATCGGCGCGCGACGTCTGGTCAGTGGGTCGGGCCGCACGCACATGCTGGTCGAGCAGCCCCGCAGGGGCGTCTCGAGACCTGCCCCGTCGGTACGTGAGCGCTGAGGGCCCTGCTCCTGACGGTGGTGGATCTCGATACGCCCGCTGCGCGGGCTACTCGATCAGCAGGGAGGAGGTGCGCCTGCTCCACTCCTCACCAGCAGGGAGGGGGTGCACTCGCGCCGCGCCCTACGCCGGCGCGAGCACCGCCGCGAACGCGTCCGCCGCCGCGTCCGCGTCCGCGGGCGTCGACTCCGCGCCGAAGCTGAAGCGCACCGCCGTCTGGGCGACGGACGGTTCGAGCCCGAGCGCCAGCAGCGTCGGCGACGGCTCGTCACGGCCGGCCGCGCAGGCCGAGCCGCTGGACACCACGACGCCGCGCTCCTCCAGCGCGAGCAGGATCGACTCGCCGCTGCGTCCCGGCACGACGAACGACGCGATCGAGGGGAGCCGGTGCTCCGCCGCCCCGAGCGGCACGGCCCGCGGCACCTCCGCCGCCACCCGCGCCGCGAACGCGTCGCGCACCGCCGAGACGCGGGTGCCCCGCGCGGGATCCACGAGCTGCACCGCCGCCCCGAGGGCCACCGCGAATGCGACGTTCTCGGTCCCCGAGCGCCGCGCCCACTCCTGCCCGCCGCCGTGCACGAGCGGCTCGAACGGCACGCGACTGCGCAGCAGCAGCGCCCCCACGCCCTTCGGCGCCCCGAGCTTGTGCCCCGAGATCGACACCGCGTCCGCGCCCAGGCCGACCAGGTCGATCCACCCCGCCGCCTGCACCGCGTCCACGTGCAGCGGGATCCGGTGCGGCCGGCAGAGCGCCGCGATCGCCGGCACGTCCTGCAGCGTGCCGATCTCGTTGCTCGCCGCCAGCACCGAGACCAGCGCCGTGTCCGGCCGCAGCAGTGCGGCGAGCGCCGCCACGTCCAGCCGACCCTCGCCGTCCACCGGCGCGACCGACACCTCGAAGCCGTGCAGCCGTCGCAGATGATCGGCCGACTCCACCGTCGCCTCGTGCTCGATCGCCGAGATCACGACGTGCCGGCCGCGCCCCGCGGCGAGACCGCCGAGCGCGATGCCCTTGACCGCCGTGTTGATCGACTCCGTCCCGCCCGAGGTGAAGAGGACCTCCGAGCCGCGCCCGCCGAGGAAGCGCGCCACGTGCCGCCGCGCCTCCTCCAGCGCGCGCGCCGCCGACGCGCCCAGCGCATGACTGCTCGACGGGTTGCCGTACTCGCCGGTGAGGTACGGCCACATCGCCTCGAGCACCTCGCGGCGCACGGGCGAGGTCGCCGCGTGGTCGAGGTAGATCACGCGGCCGGAGCCTCGATCGCGATGTCGAGGCCGAGATCCAGCGAGCGGACGCTGTGCGTCAGCGCGCCGACGGAGATCACGTCGACGCCCGCCTCGGCGATCGCGCGGACCGTCTCGAGGTTCACCCCGCCGCTCGCCTCGACCACGGCCCGGCCGCCGATCAGCGCGACGCCCTGCGCCAGCTGCTCGGGGGTGAAGTTGTCGAGCATGATCGTGTCGGCGCCGCCGGCGAGGGCCGCGCCGATCTGCTCCAGCCGGTCGACCTCGACCTCGATGTGCGTCGTGTGCGAGACGGCCGCGCGCGCCGCGAGCAGCGCCTCCGTCAGATCGAGTCCGCGCTGGGCGAGGATCGCGAGGTGGTTGTCCTTCGCCAGGATCGCGTCCGAGAGCGAGAAGCGGTGGTTGTGCCCGCCGCCGCTGCGCACCGCGTGCCGCTCGAGGGCGCGCAGTCCCGGCGTGGTCTTCCGGGTGTCGACGATGCGCGCGCGCGTGCCCGCCACGGCCTCGACGTAGCGCGCGGTCAGCGTCGCGATGCCGCTCATCCGCTGCACGAGGTTGAGCGCCACGCGCTCGCCGCGCAGGACTCCGCCGGCCGGTCCGTCGATCCGGGCGAGGACGTCACCGGCCGCGAAGACCGTGCCCTCGGGGACGACGTCCTGCACGCGGATCCGCGAGTCGGCCTGCAGGAACGTGCCGAGCAGCACCGCCCCGCCGCTGAAGACGCCGGGCTCGCGGGCGACGAGGGCCGCGGAGGCCGTCGCGTCGGCGGGCAGGAGGGTGTCGGAGGTGAGGTCGCCCCAGGGGGCGTCCTCCTCCAGGGCCAGGGTGACGATGCGCTCGATGCTCTGACGGGTCAGCACGGGACGGCGACCTTTCTCGTACCGGCGACGCGGTAGGCGCTCGCCGAGGGGTGGGGGTGGTCGGTGCGGTGGTGGGCGCCGCGCGACTCGGCGCGGGCCAGGGCGGCGTCGATCAGGGCGAGACCGCAGGCGCGGAGGTTCGCGTCCTCCAGCGTCGCTCTGGTCAGCGGCGCGGGGGAGTCGGCGGCGGCGAGGGCGGCCCGGGCGGCCTCGAGACCGGCGGAGTCGCGGGAGAGACCAGCCCCCGTCCAGAGCGTCTCCTGCAGGAGCGCGCGGTCGAGCGCGAGCGGCACGAGGGCGGAGGGCTCCGGCGCCTCGGACGAGGGCACCGCAGGCGGGCCGTCGAGCGCCGCCGCGACCCGCCGCGCGAACACGACGCCCTCGAGCAGGCTGTTCGACGCCAGCCGGTTCGCGCCGTGGACGCCGGTGCAGGCGACCTCGCCCACGGCGAAGAGCCCGGGGAGGCTGGTCCGCCCGTCGAGATCGGTGGCGATCCCGCCCATCCAGTAGTGCGCGGCCGGCGTCACGGGGATGAGGTCGTCGGCGAGCGAGAGCCCGCCCGCGCGGCAGGCGGCGGAGATGGTGGGGAAGCGGTGCGCGAGCACGTCCGCGGGGATCGCCCGCGCGTCGAGGTGCACCGGCAGTCCGCCCTGGAGCAGCATCCGGTCGGCGATCGCACGGGCCACCACGTCGCGGGGCGCCAGCTCGGCGTCCGGGTGCACCCCGACGAGGAAGCGCTCGCCCGCGGCGTCGCGCAGCACCGCGCCCTCGCCGCGGACCGCCTCCGACACCAGGAACCCGCCGGCCAGCGCGAGCCAGGTGGGGTGGAACTGGTAGAACTCCAGGTCGGCCGTCTGGGCACCGGCCCGGAGCGCCGCGGCGAGCCCGTCGCCGGTCGCGACCGCGGGATTGGTGGTGTGCCGGTAGAGCTGCCCGGCGCCGCCGGTCGCGAGGACGATCCCGTCGGCGTCGATCCGCTCGACCCGTCCGTCCCGCAGCACGTCCACGCCGGTCACGGCGGCTCCCGGCCGCACCAGGTCGATCAGCACCGTCTCCTCGAGCACCGTGACGGCGGCGGCGCGCAGCGCGGCGACGAGCGCCTCCTCGATCGCGGAGCCGGTCGCGTCGCCGCCGGCGTGCAGGATCCGCGGCCGCGAGTGCGCCCCCTCCAGCCCGCGGGCGAGGTCGTCGCCGTCGCGGTCGAAGCCGACGCCCCAGGCCTGCAGCGCGGCGACGGCCGCCGGGCCCTCGGCGCAGAGCACCTCGACGGCCGAGCGCGAGCAGAGCCCGGCGCCCGCGGTCAGGGTGTCCTCGACGTGCAGCGCGACGGAGTCTCCCGCCGCCGTGACGGCGGCGATCCCGCCCTGCGCGGCACGCGTGCTCGACTCCGCGAGCGCGCCCTTGGTGACGAGGACGACCTCGTGCCGGCGCGAGGCCAGCAGGGCGACGACCAGGCCGGCGATCCCGCTGCCGACCACGACGACGCGCGACACGTCACACCCCCGCGACGGGAGCAGGAGCGGGAGCGGGAGCGGCCGGACCGGCCGGCGGCACCGCGGCGAGCATCCGCTCGAGCGCCACGCGCGCCTGGTCCTGAACCGACTCGTCGACCGAGATCCGGTTGTGCACCGTCCCCGCGACCAGCCCCTCCAGCACCCACGCGAGGTACCCCGGGTGGATCCGGTACATCGTCGAGCACGGGCAGACCACGTCGTCGAGGCAGAAGATCGTGTGCTGCGGGTACTGCACGGCGAGGCGCTGCACGAGGTTGATCTCGGTGCCGATCGCGAAGGTGCTGCCGGCCGGCGCCGCCTGGATCGCCTTGACGATGTAGTCGGTCGAGCCGTACTCGTCCGCCGCGTCGACGACCGCCATCGGGCACTCCGGGTGCACGATCACACGGACGTCCGGGTGCTGGAGCCGCGCGCGCTCGATCTGCGCGACCGTGAAGCGCTTGTGCACCGAGCAGAAGCCGTGCCAGAGGATGACCTGCGCGTCGAGCAGCGTCGCCTCGTCCGAGCCGCCGCCCGGCTTCCGCGGGTTCCACATCGGCATCCGCTCGAGCGGCACGCCCATCGCCTTCGCGGTGTTGCGGCCGAGGTGCTGGTCCGGGAAGAAGAGGACCCGCTGCCCGCGAGCGAATGCGTCCTCGAGCACGGTGGTCGCGTTCGACGAGGTGCAGACCACGCCGCCGTTGCGCCCGCAGAAGGCCTTCAGCGCCGCGGACGAGTTCATGTAGGTCACCGGGATCAGCGGCACCCGGCCGTCGGCATCCGGCTCGGTGCCGTAGAGCTCGGTCAGCTCGGCCCAGGCGTCCTCGACCGAGTCGATGTCGGCCATGTCCGCCATCGAGCAGCCCGCGGCGAGGTTCGGCAGGATGACCGCCTGGTCCGGCCGGGAGAGGATGTCCGCCGTCTCGGCCATGAAGTGCACGCCGCAGAAGACGATCGCCTCGGCGTCGGGCCGGTTCGCCACCGCCTTCGCGAGCTGGAAGGAGTCGCCGACGAAGTCCGCGTACTGCACCACCTCGTCGCGCTGGTAGAAGTGGCCGAGCACGACGACGCGCTCGCCCAGCGTCTCCTTCGCCGCGAGGATGCGGCGGTGCAGCTCGTCGGCGCTCGCCGCGGTGTACTCGTCGGGGAGGCGGCCCTGCACGGGCGACGCCGCCGGGATCGGGTCGGCCTGCGAGGCTCCGGGGCCGTAGGCCGGGAGGCCGAGGTCGAACGACCAGGGCGCCTCGGCGAGCTCGGGCGCGCAGGTCGCGCCGGGGGCGGCTCCCCGCTCGATGAGCTGGATGGTGCTGTCGACCGATGTCACGGTGTCTCCTCGATGGTGCGGTTCGGACGGCGGCGGCGGCCGGTGCGGGGCCGGCGGCGGCCTGGTGCGGGCGGCGGCCGGTGCTAGACCGGCAGGGGCCCGTTGTCGACGAGTGCCACGGACCCGTCGTAGCGGTACAGCCGGGGCGGGCGGTGACGGGTGCCCGTCAGCCGCTGCTCGGTCGGCACCACGGTCTTGGAGGCCTCGATCGTCCGGCGGAAGTTCGCCGGGTCGAGGGGCTTCTGGAGGACGGCCTCGTGCACCTCGCGCAGCTGGGCGAGCGTGAAGGTCTCGCCGAGGAAGGCCTGCGCGATCCGGGAGTACTCCATCTTGTTGCGCAGGCGCCAGAGGGCGTAGTCGACGATCAGCCCGTGATCGAAGGCCAGCTCGGGGAGCAGATCGGTGCAGAGCCAGGCGACGTTCTCGTCCACGATCGCCGCGTCGGCCTCGGAGGTGCGCACCAGCGCCCAGTAGACGATCGAGACCACGCGGCGCTCGCCGCGTGAGCGCTCGGTGCCGCCGACGGCGTAGAGCTGCTCGAGGTAGCGCGGAGCGAGGCCCGTCGTCTCGCGGAGGGTGCGGCGCGCCGCCTCGGCGAGGTCCTCGTCCGGCCGGAGCGGGCCGCCGGGCAGCGCCCAGAGCCCCTGATAGGGATCGCGCAGGCGACGGACGACGGGGATCCAGACGGCAGCGGCCCCGGTCTCCGGATGCGGGCGCAGCGCGAAGATCACGGTCGACACCGCGAGCTGCGGCACTGCTGCCTCCACGAGCCCCCCTAAAGGTCACCCTGACCCTAACGACTTCCCCGAGCTTAGTGTCACCCCGACCCGAACACCACCCCGGCACACGCCGTCCTCCCCGCCGCGAGATGCCACTTGCGTTCGCGACACGCCGTGAGAAGCGTGCACAAGTGGCATCTCGCGGCGGGGGGACAGGACGCGCACCCGCCCGCTAGGGTGAGCGGACAACCGAATACCGGGCCGCATACGCGACGCGGGAGAGCCGACTCCGGTCGGCACCGAAGGAGCAAGCCTCCCCGCCAATCTCTCAGGTCTTGTACCGCGTCGAACTGGCCACTCTGGAAAGCGATCCGCAGAGGATCCGCCGATGGTGAAAGCGACCGCCCCGCGAGGGACGGCGTGAATCTCTCAGGCACCACGACAGAGGGGGAGTTCCCACGGCACTGCTGTGCCACGCATCACCGACCTGTGCGGGCGCGTGCGCAGCACTGCGACGAAATGGAGAACTCCCATGTCCGAAGAAAACCCCGTCGACGAGAACGCTGTCGAAGGCACCTCCGTCCCGACGACCCCGGCCGAGTCCGGTACCCCCGAGACCGGCGGCATCGAGATCGACTCGCCCGACGCCACCGCGCCGAGCACCGAGCCCCGCCGCTCGCCGCTGCACGACGTGCACGTGGCCGCCGGCGCCTCCTTCACCGACTTCGCCGGCTGGTGGATGCCCGTCCGCTATTCCGGCGACCTCGCCGAGCACCACGCGGTCCGCACCGCGGCGGGCCTCTTCGACCTCTCCCACATGGGCGAGATCCTCGTCGTCGGACCCGAGGCGGTGGACGCCCTCGACTACGCGCTCGCGAGCGACCTCTCCGCCGTCGCGGTCGGCCGCGCGAAGTACACCCTCCTGCTCGACCGCACCGGAGGCGTGATCGACGACCTCGTCGTCTACCGCACCGGCGAGGACCGCTTCATGGTCGTCGCCAACGCGGCCAACCGCCACGTGGTCGCCGAGCAGCTGCGCGACCGCACCGCGATGTTCGAGTGCGAGCTCTACGACGAGAGCGACGACGTCGCCTTGATCGCGATCCAGGGCCCGCGCTCGCTGGAGATCCTGCAGAACGTGCAGGGCCTCGCGATCGAGGTCGACCGCGGCGAGGAGTCGGTGCTCGACACCGACGACGCCGCCCGCCTGCTCGAGGAGCTGCGCTACTACCGCGCCGTCCCCGCCACCTTCGAGGCGCACCCGATCCTGATCGCCCGCACCGGCTACACCGGCGAGGACGGCTTCGAGATCTACGTCGCACCCGACACCGCCCCGGAGCTCTGGGAGGCGCTCGCCGAGACCGGTGCCGGCGCGGGCCTCGTCCCCGCCGGGCTCGCCGCGCGCGACACCCTGCGCCTCGAGGCGGGGATGCCGCTCTACGGCCACGAGCTCTCCCGCGACGTCTTCCCCGCGCAAGCCGGCCTCGGCCGCGTCGTCGCCCTCGGCAAGCCGATCGACTTCGTCGGCCGCGCGGCCAGCGAGGAGGGCCCCTCAGGCGACGCCCCCGTGCTGGTCGGCCTGATCGGCGAGGGCCGCCGCGCCGCCCGCGCCGACTACGGCGTGCACGGCCCCGACGACGACGTCATCGGCGTCGTCACCAGCGGCATCCTCTCGCCCACCCTCGGCGTGCCGATCGCGATGGCCTACGTCGCGCCGGCCTCCGCGCAGCCCGGCAGCGTCGTCTCCGTCGACATCCGCGGCAGCCGGCTCCCGATGACCGTCACCGAGCTCCCCTTCTACTCCAGAAAGAAGAACTGACCATGACCGTTCCCACCGAGCTCCAGTACACCTCCGACCACGAGTGGATCCTGGTCGAGGGCGAGACCGCGACCGTCGGCATCACCGCCTACGCCGCCGACAAGCTCGGCGACGTCGTCTTCGTCGAGCTGCCCGAGGCGGGCACGCGGGTCGAGGGCGGCTCCGTCGTCGGCGAGATCGAGTCGACCAAGTCGGTCGGCGAGCTGTTCGCGCCGGTCGACGGCGAGGTCCTCGAGACCAACACCGCGGTCGTCGACAGCCCCGAGCTGGTCAACGCCGATCCCTTCGGCGACGGCTGGCTGATCAAGGTGCGCTTCGACGCGCTGCCCGACGGCCTGCTCGACGCGGCCGCCTACGACGAGCTGGTGGGCGAGTAGATGGCGGCCCGCACCCCCGGAGAGTTCGAGTCCCGCCACATCGGGACCGACGCCGACGCCCAGCGCACCATGCTCGCCGCCCTCGGCTACGACTCCGTCGACGCGCTGGTCGAGGCCGCCGTCCCCGAGTCGATCCACGTCCGCGATCTCGCACCGGTGCTCCCCGCGCCGGCCACCGAGGCCGAGGCGCTGGCCGAGCTGCGCGCCCTCGCCGCGCGCAACACCGTGCGCCGTCCGCTGATCGGCCTGGGCTACCACGGCACGCTCACCCCGGCCGTGATCAAGCGCAACGTCCTCGAGAACCCGAGCTGGTACACGGCCTACACGCCGTACCAGCCCGAGATCTCGCAGGGCCGCCTCGAGGCGCTGATCAACTTCCAGACGATGGTCGCCGACCTCACCGGCCTCGACACCGCCGGCGCCTCGATGCTCGACGAGGGCACCGCCGTCGTCGAGGCGATGCTGCTGGCCCGCCGCGCCTCCAAGGCGAAGACCGACGTCTTCGTCGTCGACTCCGACGCGCTGCCGCAGACCCTCGCGCTGCTGCGCGGCCGGGCGGAGGCGGTCGGCATCCGCATCGTCGAGCTGCCGCTCTCGCGCACCGACGCGGACGAGCTGCCCGAGTCCTTCGGCGCCCTCGTCCAGTACCCCGGTGCCTCCGGTCACCTCTGGGACCCGTCCGCCGTCCTCGGCGCGGTCAAGGCGCACGGCGGTCTCGCGATCGTCGCGGCCGACCTCCTCGCGCTCACCCTCGTCCGCTCGCCGGGCGAGCTCGGTGCCGACGTCGCCGTGGGCACCACCCAGCGCTTCGGCGTCCCGATGGGCTTCGGCGGGCCGCACGCCGGCTACCTCGCCGTCCGCAAGGGCCTCGAGCGCCAGCTCCCCGGCCGTCTCGTCGGCGTCAGCCAGGACGCGGCCGGCAACCCCGCCTACCGGCTCTCGCTGCAGGCGCGCGAGCAGCACATCCGCCGCGAGAAGGCGACCTCGAACATCTGCACCGCGCAGGTCCTGCTCGCCGTGATGGCCGCGATGTACGCGGTCTACCACGGTCCGGACGGCCTCGCCCGGATCGCCGAGCAGGTGCACTCCCGTGCCGCGCTGCTGGCGCGGCTCCTGCTCGACCGCGGGCACGCGCTCCGGCACGCCGACTTCTTCGACACCGTCGCGGTCGTCGTCCCGCAGGGTGCTGAGGCGGCCGTCGCCCGCGCCCGTGAGGCCGGCTTCGACCTGCGCCTCGTCGACGCGGACACCGTCGCGGTCGCCCTCGACGAGACGGTGACCCCGGAGGAGGTCGTGGCGGTCGCCGTCGCGATCGGCGACCTCGACGCCCGGCACGGCGTCCTCGCCGGCGCCGCGCGCAGCATCCCCGGCGCGCTGGAGCGGACCACTCCGTTCCTGGTGCACCCCGTCTTCAACACGCACCGCAGCGAGACCTCGATGATGCGCTACCTCAAGCGCCTCGCCGACGCCGACTACGCGCTGGACCGCGGCATGATCCCCCTGGGCTCCTGCACGATGAAGCTCAACGCCGCGGCCGAGATGGAAGCGATCAGCTGGCCCGAGTTCGCCGGCCTGCACCCCTTCGCCCCCGAGGCCGACGTCGAGGGCTCGCTCGCCCTGGTCGACCAGCTCGAGCGCTGGCTCGCGCACCTCACCGGCTACGACTCCGTCTCGCTGCAGCCGAACGCCGGCTCGCAGGGCGAGCTCGCCGGGCTCCTCGCCATCCGCGGCTACCACCGCTCGCGCGGTGATGAGGAGCGCACGGTCTGCCTCATCCCCTCGAGCGCCCACGGGACGAACGCGGCCAGCGCCGTCCTCGCCGGGATGCGCGTCGTGGTCGTCGCCTGCGACGAGCTCGGCAACGTCGACCTCGACGACCTCCGCGCGAAGATCGCCGAGCACGCCGAGGGCCTCGCCGCCCTGATGATCACCTATCCGTCCACCCACGGCGTCTACGAGCACGAGGTCGCCGAGATCTGCCGGCTCGTGCACGAGGCCGGCGGCCAGGTCTACGTCGACGGCGCGAACCTCAACGCGCTGCTCGGCTTCGCCCGCTTCGGCGACTTCGGCGGCGACGTCTCGCACCTCAACCTGCACAAGACGTTCTGCATCCCGCACGGCGGCGGCGGCCCCGGCGTCGGCCCCGTCGCCGCGAAGGCGCACCTCGCGCCGTTCCTGCCGGGCCACCCGCTCGCGCAGCGGCTCGAGCACTCCGTCGGCCAGCACGGCGAGACCGTCGTCCACGGCGGTGCTCCCGTCTCGGCGGCCCCGTACGGCAGCCCCGGCATCCTGCCGATCTCCTGGGCCTACGCCCGGATGATGGGCGAGGAGGGACTGCGCGCCGCCACCGGCGCGGCGGTCCTCTCGGCCAACTACGTCGCCGCCCGCCTGCGCGAGCACTACCCGGTGCTCTACACCGGCGGCAGCGGACTCGTCGCGCACGAGTGCATCCTCGACATCCGCCCGCTCACCGCGGCCACCGGAGTAACCGTGGACGACGTCGCCAAGCGCCTCGTCGACTACGGCTTCCACGCGCCGACGATGAGCTTCCCCGTCGCGGGCACGCTGATGGTCGAGCCGACCGAGAGCGAGGACCTCGCCGAGATCGACCGCTTCATCGACGCGATGATCGGCATCAAGGCCGAGGCCGACCGCGTCGGCGCGGGGGAGTGGCCGGTGGACGACAACCCGCTGCGGGGCGCCCCGCACACCGCGGAGTGCCTCGTCGACGCGGAGTGGTCGCACCCGTACAGCCGCGAGGAGGCCGTCTACCCGGTCCGCTCGCTGGTCCGCGGCAAGTACTGGCCGCCGGTCCGCCGCGTCGACCAGGCCTACGGCGACCGCAACCTCGTCTGCGCCTGCCCGCCGATCGAGGCCTTCGCCTGATCAGACTGCTCAGCGGTGCACAACTAAGGCTGGATGGCCCGAAACTCTCGAAAAAGTCGAGTTTCGGGCCATTCAGCCTTAGTTGTGTACGCGGCGCCGCTCCACCTCCATCACCTGCCCGCGCGCGTTCTCCACATCTTTCGCGAGAGTGCCGCACCAGGAGTGTCCGCCGCGCCACCCTCGACGTATGGATCGCCTTCTCACCGCCCTCGCCGAGCAGGGAGGCGTGGCGTCCGCCGCGCAGCTCGCCGCCGCGCGGTGTAGTCGACGCGACCTCGACCGGTCGCTGAGGGACGGGCTGGTTCTCCGCCTGCGGCGGGGCTGGTTCGCGCTTCCGTCCGTTGCGCCCGAGGAACGCGCCGCGGTCGCGGCGGGCGGAGTCCTCTCGTGTGTCTCCGCGCTGGCCGCTCGCGACCTGTGGGTCCTCTCGGAGGGCGCGCTTCACGTAGCTGTTCCGTCGAACGCCGTTCGAACGATTCGACGCGGTGTCGTTCTGCATTGGCGGCAGTGGCCGGGGTGCGGACCCGATTCCAACTCCCGCGACGGCGTCCGTTCCGCGATCCTGCACGCTGTCCTCTGCCTGCCGGAGGAGGAGGCGGTCATGGCCTTGGACTCTGCTGCGTACAACGGAGTGCTGCCGTACGACGACCTGATGGATCTCCGAGCGATGGTCCCTGTCGAGAAGCGTCGAGTCTTCGATCTGGTCGAGCCTCTCTGCCAATCGGGTCTCGAGACGCGCATCAGACTCGCGGCCGTCCGGCTCGGAGCTCGAGTGCGTGCGCAGGTCCCCGTCGAGGGGGTGGGGCACGTGGACAACGTCCTCGGAGACTGCCTCGCCGTCGAGACCGACGGGCGGAGGTTCCACACCGGTTCGACTCAGTTGGAAGAGGACTACCGGAGGAGCCTGGCGTTGCAGGCGCTCGGGTTCGTCGTCGTGCGGCTCTCTTCGAGGCAGGTGCTGCACTCCTGGCCGCAGACGGAGGCCGTTCTGAGACTTCTCGTGCAAAGGCGGAAGCATCTGTGGACCAGCACCGAGCGCAATCGGCTCGCCGAGGAGCGCTGATCGTCGACTGCGGTGGCGCGCTCGACAGCAGTGTCGGGGCGTCAGCAGAGTCAGGGCGTCGGAGTGACCGTCGGCGTCGCGGTCGGCGTCGGCGCCGCGAACAGCTCCGGCCAGAGGGCGACCGCCAGCGGGTAGCCCACGAACGACACGATGTCGATGACCGAGTGCGCGATGACCAGCGGCAGCGTGCGCCCGAAGCGCTGGTAGAACAGGCCGAAGACCACGCCCATGATCACGTTGCCGATGAACGGCCCGATGCCCTGGTAGAGGTGGTAGCTGCCCCGGAGCAGGGCGCTCGCGAACAGGATCCTCCACCGCCCCCAGCCGAGGTCGCCGAGGCGCGCGAAGAGGTAGCCGATCATGATCACCTCCTCCTGCACCCCCGCCCGGATCGCCGAGAGCACCAGCACGGGCACCGTCCACCAGTAGGCGTCCAGCGGTGACGCGACCACCGCGACCGTGATCCCGAGCGCCCGGCCGAGCGCGTACAGACCGATGCCGGGTGCGCCGATCGCCACCGCGAGCACGACTCCCGTGCCGAGGTCGGGGAGCGGCCGGCGCAGGTCGAGCCCGAGCCGACCGAGCGGACGCCGGCCGCCCTGCCAGAGCAGGAAGACGCAGAGCAGCACCGGCACGAGGTCGAAGAACAGCGCGAGCAGCTGGTAGATCAGGTCGAAGGCCGGGCGGTCGCTGAGCGCTCCGTTGATCGTCGTCGACTGCTGCCCGAGCGAGACCGAGCGGGTGAGCTTGTTGGCGATCGAGACGACGGAGTAGACCGCCGACGCCCCCAGGGAGAGCCCGAGGACCAGGAGGATCTCCGCCCCGATCCGGCCCCGGGACTGTGCGGACGCTGGGGGAGCGGTGGACACGCGGGCCCCTTCCTCGGATTCGCTGGTGTGCGCGGAACGACGCGCAGACGCACGTTTCGTGCGAATCCGCGCAAGGATTCCACCTCCTGGTTACCGCTGTGTAACGGTTTCCTCATCGTTTTGTGGCGATAGGCAGTCGATACATAGTCTCGACAGAGGCATTCGCGCGGTGGCCACCAGTCTCGCGCGCCGACGTCGTCGCCACGCGCACGGCACTCCACGCGTCAGGGAAACCACTTCTCGCGCGCCCCCACACCACTGGAGGAATTGTGAAAATCAGACGTTACGGCCTCGGAGCTCTGGCGCTCGTCGCCGCGAGCACGCTGGTCCTGGCCGGCTGCAGCAGCTCGAACGACTCGGGCGGCGGAGACGCGAGCGGCGACACCGCCGCAATCATCTCCACCAACGGCTCGGAGCCGCAGAACCCGCTGGTCCCGACCAACACCAACGAGGTGGGCGGCGGCAAGATCCTCGACGAGATCTTCGCGGGCCTGGTCTACTACGACGCCGAGGGGGCGCCGAACAACGACGTCGCCGAATCGATCGAGTCGGACGACGCGCAGAACTACACCATCACCATCAAGGACGGCCTGACGTTCACGAACGGCGACCCGGTGACCTCGAGCTCCTTCATCGACGCCTGGAACTACGGCGCGAAGCTCTCGAACAACCAGCTCAGCTCGTCGTTCTTCGCGAACTTCGAGGGCTACAGCGACACCGAGGACAGCGAGCTCACCGGCCTCAAGGCCGTGGACGACACCACCTTCACCGTGGCGCTCAAGTCCCCGCAGTCGGACTTCCCGATCAGCCTCGGCTACTCGGCGTACTACCCGCTGCCCGCCGTCGCGTTCGACGACATGGCCGCGTTCGGCGAGAACCCGATCGGCAACGGCCCGTACAAGCTGGCCGGCGACGACGCGTGGCAGCACGACGTCCAGATCGACCTGGTCAAGAACGAGGACTACTCCGGTCCCCGCGAGGCGCAGAACGGCGGCCTGAAGATCGTCTTCTACGCCACCCAGGACGCGTCCTACGCCGACCTCCTCGGCGGCAACGTCGACGTGGTCGACCAGATCCCGGACTCCGCCTTCGGCACCTTCGAGAGCGACCTCGGCGACCGCGCCGTGAACCAGCCCGCCGCGATCTTCCAGTCCTTCACCATCCCGGAGCGCCTCGCGCACTTCGGCGGCGAGGAGGGCCAGCTGCGCCGTCAGGCCATCTCGATGGCCTTCGACCGCAAGGAGATCACCGACGTGATCTTCGAGGGCACCCGCACTCCCGCCTCCGACTTCACCTCCCCGGTGATCGACGGCTACAGCGACTCCCTCGAGGGCGCCGACGTGCTCGAGTACAACCCCGACGAGGCCAAGGCGCTGTGGGCTCAGGCCGACGCGATCAGCCCCTGGGACGGCACCTTCAAAATCGCCTACAACGCGGACGGCGGCCACCAGGGCTGGGTCGACGCGGTGACCAACTCGATCAAGAACACGCTGGGCATCGAGGCCGAGGGCGACGCCTACCCGACCTTCGCCGAGGCGCGCACCAAGATCGTCGACCGCTCGATCGAGACGGCGTTCCGCACCGGTTGGCAGGCCGACTACCCGAGCCTCTACAACTTCCTCGGACCGCTCTACGTGACCGGCGCCTCGTCGAACGACGGCGACTACACGAACCCCGAGTTCGACGCTCTCGTCGCCTCGGGCCTCTCCGACGCCGACACCGACGCTGCGAACACCACGTTCCAGCAGGCGCAGGAGACCCTCCTCACCGACCTCCCGGCGCTGCCGCTCTGGTACGCGAACGTGACCGGCGGCTACGGCGAGGGCGTGTCGAACGTCGAGTTCGGCTGGAACTCGGTGCCGCTCTACTACGAGATCACCAAGAACTAAGCTCGAACCACTGGGGCGCTTCGCCCGTGCCGCCGGCCACCAGGTCACGGCACGGGCGGAGCGCCCTGTTTCGGTCACAATCGAATGAGGTCCCCATCCATGCGACTCCGGAACCGGCTGGGCTGACATGCTCGCCTACATCGTCCGACGCATCCTGCAAGCCGTCCCCGTGCTCATCGGCACCACGTTCCTCATCTACTTCATGGTCTTCTCCATGCCGGGGAACCCGCTCCTGTCGCTCTTCGGCG
The DNA here is from genome assembly GCF_003751825.1 of Rathayibacter sp. PhB186. Taxonomy (NCBI): domain Bacteria; kingdom Bacillati; phylum Actinomycetota; class Actinomycetes; order Micrococcales; family Microbacteriaceae; genus Rathayibacter; species Rathayibacter sp. PhB186. The sequence goes on from NZ_RJKO01000001.1 coordinate 1,298,965, forward strand.
ACAAGACGCCGAGCCCCGCGCTCCTCGCCCGCCTCGAGGAGCAGTACCACCTGAACGAGCCGTTCATCGTCCAGTACCTGTACTACCTGGGAGGCGTCGTCCGCGGCGACTTCGGCATCTCGTTCTCGGGCCAGTCGGTCAACGAGATCCTCGCCCGCACCTTCCCGGTGACCCTGACCCTCGCGATGATGGCGATCATCATCGAGATCGTCGTGGCGCTGACCATCGGCCTCATCAGCGGACTGCGCAAGGGCAGCTTCTTCGACGCGAGCGCCCTGGTCGTCAGCCTCCTGCTCGTCTCGGTGCCGATCTTCGTGCTCTGCTTCATCGCGCAGTCGTTCTTCGCGATCCAGCTGGGCTGGTTCCCTCCGACGGTCGGTGCCGACGCGTCGTTCCAGAGGCTCCTGCTCCCGGCGATCGTGCTCGCGCTGTTCGTGGTCGCCTCGGCGATCCGCCTGACCCGCGGCTCGGTCATCGAGACCGCGGGCTCGGACTTCGTGCGCACCGCGTACAGCAAGGGACTCTCGCGTCGTCGCGTCATCCCGGTGCACGTCCTGCGCAACTCGCTGATCCCGGTCACCACGCAGTTCGGAGCCGACTTCGGCCTCCTGATCGTCGGTGCCACCGTGACCGAGGGCATCTTCAACGTTCCCGGCGTCGGGAACACGCTCTACCAGGCGATCATCCGAGGGGAGCGACCGACCGTCGTCTCCTTCGTCACGGTCATGGTGCTGTTCTACCTCGTGGTGAACATCCTCGTCGACCTGCTCTACGCCGTACTCGACCCGAGGATCCGCTATGCCAAATGAGTTCTCCGGCGGCGCGCAGAAGGCCCGCCGCATCGACCACTTCGTCGCCCCGCTCGAGGAGACGCCGATCGCGTCCGTCGACGCGGTCAGCCTCGACGAGAAGCCCAGCAACCTCTGGACCGACGCCTGGCGCGACCTGCGCAAGCGCCCGATGTTCTGGATCTCCGGCGTGATGATCGTCGTGATCATCGCGGTCGCCCTGCTCCCCGGCCTGTTCACCTCGGTGGACCCGCGGCAGTGCGCGCTCTCGTTCAGCAACCAGGGCCCGGGCGGCGGCAGCCTGCTCGGCTACACCAAGCAGGGCTGCGACGTCTTCTCCCGCATCATCCACGGCACGTCCACGTCGCTGACCGTCGGTCTGATCGTGATCGTCATCACGACCGTCTCCGGCGTCATCGGCGGCGCGCTGGCCGGCTTCTTCGGCGGCTGGGTCGACACCGTGATCATGCGCCTCGGCGACATCTTCTTCTCGATCCCCTACATCCTCGCCGCGGTCGTCATCATGTCGGTCTTCTCGGCCTACCGGAACGTCTTCGTCATCGCCCTGGCGATCGGAGCGTTCGCATGGCCCACGACGGCGCGCGTGCTGCGCTCCGAGGTCCTCCGCGTCAAGCAGTCCGACTTCGTCGGCGCCGCCACAGCGACGGGCCTGTCCAAGATGGCGATCCTGTTCCGGCACGTGCTGCCGAACTCGATCGCCCCCGTCATCGTCGTCACGACCATCTCGCTCGGCGCGGCCATCACCGCGGAGGCGACGCTGTCGTTCCTCGGCGTCGGCCTGCCCGGCTCGGTGATGTCCTGGGGCAACGACATCAGCCAGGCGCAGCGCGACCTGCGCACCAACCCGCAGACGCTGATCTACCCGTCGATCGCGCTGACGGTGACGGTGCTGAGCTTCATCCTCCTGGGCGAGTCGCTCCGCGACGCGCTCGACCCGAAGGCGAGGGCCCTCCGATGACGTCCACGACACCGAGCACCCCGCAGGGGCCGCTGCTCCAGGTCACCGACCTCGAGGTCGGCTTCCAGACCGGCAGCGGACTGGTCCCCGCACTCCGCGGCGTCAGCCTGACGATCGAGCACGGCCAGACCGTCGCGATCGTCGGCGAGTCCGGCTCCGGCAAGTCGACGACCGCCGCGGCGATCATCGGCCTGCTCCCCGGCACCGGCACGGTCACCGGCGGCTCCGTCCTGTTCGACGGCAAGGACCTGGCCAAGGCGACCAGGACCGAGCTCGAGGACATCCGCGGCCGCCGGATCGGCTACGTGCCGCAGGACCCGATGTCCAACCTCAACCCGGTCTGGTCGGTCGGCTTCCAGGTCGAGGAGACGATCAAGGCCAACGGCCTCGCCTCCGGCCGCAAGGAGGTCCGGGCCAAGGCGATCGAGGTCCTGCAGAACGCCGGGCTCGCGGACGCCGAGAAGCGGCTCAAGCAGTTCCCGCACCAGTTCTCCGGCGGCATGCGCCAGCGGGTGCTGATCGGCATCGGCCTGGCCGCGTCGCCGCAGCTGCTGATCGCGGACGAGCCCACCTCGGCGCTCGACGTGACCGTGCAGCGGCGCATCCTCGACCACCTCGAGACCCTGACGAGGACCGACGGCACCGCGCTGCTCTTCATCACGCACGACCTGGGCCTCGCCGCCGAGCGCGCCGAGAAGCTCATCGTGATGTACAAGGGCCGGATCGTGGAGTCGGGCGCCTCGGTGGAGGTGCTGCAGAACCCGCAGCACCCCTACACGCAGCGCCTGATCGCCGCGGCGCCGAGCCTCGCCTCGCGCCGCATCCAGTCGACCGCCGGCAAGGCGACCGAGGCGGTGCCCGGCGAGTCCGCGGCCGTCCGCGAGGTCGACCTGGTCGGCGCGGCCGGCGCCCACCACGGCGCGGCGACCACCACCGCGCGGCCGATGATCGAGCTCGACGGGCTCACCAAGGTCTTCAAGATCCGCCGCGGCGGGCTGAAGGCCGAGGACTTCACGGCGGTCGACGACGTGTCGTTCTCAATCCCCAAGGGCACCACCACGGCGCTCGTGGGGGAGTCGGGCTCGGGCAAGTCGACGATCGCCCGCCTCGTGCTCGGCCTCGAGACGGCGACGTCCGGCGCGATCTCGATCGACGGCCGTCGCACCGAGAAGCTCCGCGGCAAGGAGATGCTGGCGCTGCGGCGCTCGATGCAGCCGGTGTTCCAGGACCCGTACGGCTCGCTCGACCCGCTGCACAACATCGGCAACACCATCTCGGAGCCGCTGCGGGTGCACAAGGTCGGCGACCGCACCTCGCAGCGCGAGCGCGTGCTCGAGCTGCTCGACCAGGTGTCCCTCCCGCGGGTCATCGCGAGCCGCTACCCGAACGAGCTCTCCGGCGGCCAGCGCCAGCGCGTGGCGATCGCCCGCGCGCTCGCGCTCAAGCCCGAGATCGTGGTGCTCGACGAGGCGGTGTCGGCCCTGGACGTGCTCGTCCAGGCGCAGATCCTCCGCCTCCTGGCCGACCTGCAGGCCGAGCTCGGGCTCACCTATCTGTTCATCACGCACGACCTCGCCGTGGTCCGCGTGATCGCCGACGACGTCTGCGTGATGCAGAAGGGCCGGATCGTCGAGCACGCCTCGACCGACACCGTGTTCGAGTCGCCGCAGCAGGAGTACACCCGCGAGCTGCTCGCCGCCATCCCGGGCGCCGGGATCGAGTTCGCGGTCTAGTCCGCCTGATCCACTCCGCGAGGGCCCCGTTCCGGGCCCGGCGACACCCGATGTTCATCGGGTCGCCGGCCCGGAACGGGGCTCTCCGCCGTCTCGGCGCGAGCCTGCGGTACGATGGAGGGTCCCCCTTACTGCACGAGAACACGAGACGAGTCCGTTCACATGGCAAGTGCCACCCGCTCCGACCTGCGCAACGTCGCGATCGTCGCCCACGTCGACCATGGCAAGACCACCCTGGTGGACGCCATGCTCAAGCAGACGAACTCCTTCGACGCGCACGCCCACGTGGACGAGCGCGCGATGGACTCGAACGAGCTCGAGCGCGAGAAGGGCATCACGATCCTCGCGAAGAACACCGCTGTGTCCTACAGCGGCAAGCACGCGGTCGACGGCCCCATCACCATCAACGTGATCGACACCCCCGGCCACGCCGACTTCGGCGGCGAGGTCGAGCGCGGCCTGTCGATGGTCGACGGCGTCTGCCTCCTCGTCGACGCGTCGGAGGGCCCCCTCCCGCAGACCCGCTTCGTGCTGCGCAAGGCGCTCGAGGCGAAGCTCCCCGTCATCCTGCTGGTCAACAAGACCGACCGCCCCGATGCCCGCATCGACGAGGTCGTCGCCGAGAGCCAAGACCTCCTCCTCGGCCTCGCCTCCGACATGGCGGACGACGTCCCCGACCTCGACCTCGACGCCATCCTCGACGTCCCCGTCGTCTACGCGTCCGGCAAGGCCGGCCGGGCCTCCGCGAACAAGCCGGAGGACGGCACGCTGCCCGACGCCGAGGACCTCGAGCCGCTGTTCGAGGCGATCCTCAAGCACATCCCGGCGCCGACCTTCGACGACGAGGCGCCCCTCCAGGCCCACGTCACCAACCTCGACGCGTCGCCGTTCCTCGGCCGCCTCGCCCTCCTCCGCGTCTTCAACGGCACGATCAAGAAGGGCCAGACCGTCGCCTGGGTCCACCACGACGGCTCGCACACCAACGCGCGCATCACCGAGCTGCTGATCACGAAGGCGCTCGACCGCTACCCGGCCGAGACCGCCGGCCCCGGCGACATCGTCGCGATCGCGGGCTTCCCCGAGATCACCATCGGCGAGACCATCGCCGACCCGGAGGACATCCGCCCGCTGCCGGCCATCACGGTCGACGACCCGGCGATCTCGATGACCATCGGCACCAACACCTCGCCGCTGGTCGGCAAGGTCAAGGGCCACAAGCTCACCGCGCGCATGGTCAAGGACCGCCTCGACCGCGAGCTCATCGGAAACGTGTCGCTCAAGGTCCTCGACATCGGCCGCCCCGACTCGTGGGAGGTCCAGGGCCGCGGCGAGCTCGCGCTGGCCATCCTCGTCGAGCAGATGCGCCGCGAGGGCTTCGAGCTCACCGTCGGCAAGCCGCAGGTGGTCACCCGCCAGGTCGACGGCAAGGTGCACGAGCCCTTCGAGCACCTCACCATCGACGCTCCGGAGGAGTACCTCGGCGCGATCACCCAGCTCCTCGCCGCTCGCAAGGGCCGCATGGAGAACATGGCGAACCACGGCACCGGCTGGGTCCGCATGGAGTTCATCGTCCCCTCGCGCGGCCTGATCGGCTTCCGCACCGAGTTCCTCACCACGACCCGCGGCACCGGCATCGCGAACGCGATCCTGCACGGCTACGAGCCGTGGGCCGGCGCCATCGTCACCCGCAACAACGGTTCGATCGTCGCCGACCGCACCGGCGTCGTGACGCCGTTCGCGATCATCGCGCTCCAGGAGCGGATGACCTTCTTCGTGAACCCCACCGAGGAGGTCTACGAGGGCATGGTCATCGGCGAGAACTCGCGCAACGACGACATGGACGTGAACATCACGAAGGAGAAGAAGCTGACCAACATGCGTCAGTCCACCTCCGACACGTTCGAGTCGATGACGCCCTCGCGCCAGCTGACGCTCGAGGAGTGCCTCGAGTTCGCCCGCGAGGACGAGTGCGTCGAGGTCACCCCCGAGATCGTCCGCATCCGCAAGGTCGAGCTGGACGCGAACGCCCGCGCCCGCGCGACCAGCCGCCTCAAGAAGCAGGCCTGATCCCCGGGCGCCCCTGAGGCGCCCGCCACGACGAACGACCGGCCGGAGCCCCGCTCCGCCGGTTGTTCGTCGTTCCGGCCCTTCATGCTGGTCGAGTAGCCGCGGAACGCGGCGTATCGAGACCCGGGTCCTGCAGAGCGTTGGTCTCGATACGCCCTCTCCGAGGGCTACTCGACCAGCATGCAGCGCGGCGCCGTCGCAGACGGCTCGGCCGGCGTGGAGTGCACCGCCGTCGTCTGCTGCTCGGCCGGCCTCCCGCGGGGCCCGCTCCATGCTGGTCGAGTAGCCGCGCAGCGGCGTATCGAGACCGAGGTCCGGCAGAGGGTGGGTCTCGATACACCCTCTCCGAGGGCTGCTCGACCAGCATGGGCTGCAGCATGCTGGTCGAGTAGCCGCGCAGCGGCGTATCGAGACCCGGCCGTCAGCCCGCCGGCGCCGGCGCCGGCGTCGGCGACGCGGTCGCGCCCTCCGCCTCGAGCGTGGCCGTGATGAAGGCGACGAACGCGTCGGCGTCGTCCGGCTTCCCGGTGTACTGCTCGCCGTTGACGAGCACGGTCGGCGTCGAGCTCAGCTTCGCGACCGAGGAGTTCGCCAGGGTCCCGCTCGTCGCCCGCTTCGTGGCCGCCGCGACCCACGGCCGGAACTCGCCACCCGTGATGCAGGCCAGCACGTCGTCGTCCGTCACGCCCGCCCCGGTCACCAGCGCCCGCAGCTCGTCGTCGCTCAGCCCGGTCGTCCCCTCCGCCGGCTGCTTCGCGAACAGCGCCTCGTGCACGGCGAGGAAGCGGTCCGGGTCCTCGTCCGCCACGCAGGCCGCCGCGTTCGCGGCCCGGCTCGAGTACTCCGACCCCGCCGAGGAGGAGTCGAGGATCGCGACCGGATGGATCTCGAGCGTGATCGCCCCCTGCGTCAGCCACGACTGCAGGTTCGCCATGTTGGCGGTCTCGAACTGCCCGCAGTACGGGCAGAGGTAGTCCACGTACAGGTCGACGGTGACGACGCCGCCCGCACGCGTGGCGGCCTCGTCGGTCGGCACCGGCTCCTCTCCCGCCTCGAGGGGGGCGGTCGTCACCGGCGTGACCGCCGACTCCGCCCCCGCGAGCACGATCCCGTCGCTCAGCATGTTCGCCGGCCCGGTGCTCGCGATCTCCTGCTGCGACCAGACGTTCCACGCGACGAGCGCCACGACGGCGAGCACTCCGACGGCCGCTCCGCTCTGCCCGAGCACCCGGTTCCGCCGCTTCCGGCGCCGCTCCTGCTCGCGCCGCTCCTTCGCCTCGAGGCGGGCGAGCTCCTGGCGCTCGCGCTTGGTCGGCTGGTTCTTCGCACTGTTCCCGGACATCGTCGTCGACGCTAGGGAGCTGACCTTGCCGCACTCGGAGAGGCAGCCGCCGACGACCTGTGCCGGCATGGAGATTCCCTCAGGAAAGCGGACGGCTCAGGCGAAGAGCCCCGACCCCACGTAGTCGCCCTCGTCGCGGACGCCCGGCGGGACGGCGAAGACCGCCGAGCCCACGTGCTTGATGTACTCGTTGAGCGCATCGGTCGCGAGGTTCCTCTGCACGGTGATGAACTGCTCCGGCGACCGCTGGAACGAGAGGAAGAACAGCCCCGCGTTCAGTCGTCCGAGCTCGTCGTTGCCGTCGACGAAGTTGTAGCCGCGGCGCAGCAGCCGGACGCCGTTGTTCACGGTCGGGTGCGCGAGCCGGACGTGCGACTCCTTGTCGACCAGCGGCACGCCGGTCGCGCCGGCCGCCTCGAAGTCGGGCTCGGTGAACTCGCCGCCGCCGGAGAGCGGGGCGCCGGAGCCCTTGCTCCGGCCGATCACGCGCTCCTGCTCGCCGAGCTGGCTGCGGTCCCAGGTCTCGATGATCATCCGGATCTTGCGCGCGACGAGGTAGCTGCCGCCCGCGAGCCAGGCCGGGCCGTCCGCGTCCTGCACCCAGACGTGCTCCTGCACGGCGTCCGGCTCCTCGGACTTGATGTTGGCCGTGCCGTCCTTGAAGCCGAAGAGGTTCCGCGGAGTCGCCTGCGCGGTCGAGGTGGAGGAGGTGCGGCCGAAGCCGAGCTGCGACCAGCGCAGCGAGGCGCGACCGAAGGCGATGCGGCTGAGGTTGCGGATCGCATGCACCGCGACCTGCGGGTCGTCGGCGCAGGCCTGGATGCAGAGGTCGCCGCCGCCCGCGGTCGGCACCAGCGCGTCGCCGCGGAACCGGGGGAGCGCCGCGAGCTCGGCCGGCCGGCGGTCGGCGAGGCCGAAGCGGTCGGCACCCGACTCGTCGGTGAAGAGCGTCGGTCCGAAGCCGAAGGTCAGCGTGAGCGAGGACGCGTCGAGGCCGAGCGCCTCGCCGGTGTCGTCCGGCGGCGCCGTGTCCGGGCCGCCGACGGCGCCCTCCTCGCTGACGTCGAGGCCCCGGGTGAGGCGGGCGGCCGCGAGGGTCCAGTCCTGCAGCAGCTCGATCAGGTCGTCGCGGGTCGCGGTGGAGGACAGGTCGAACGCCGCGAAGTGCAGCCGGTCCTGCGCGGCCGTGGTGATGCCGGCCTGGTTCGCGCCGTGGAACGGCACGACGCGCGTCGCGGCGGAGGAGGCGCTCGCGCTGGTCGCCGAGGTGACGGCGACGGTGCCGCCGATCCCCGCGGCGAGGCCCGCGGTCCCCGCCGAGACGAGGCCGAGCAGCCCGCGCCGCGAGAGGCGGCGGGGCTGCTCGTCGGGTCGGCCCGACTCGTCGGCGGGGCCGGCGGCGTTCTGCTCGGGCTCCACTACTCCGCGGGCTCCTCGACGCCGAGCACCGTGTGGGTCAGCTGCGAGAGCGGCTCGGACAGGGCGTTGACCTGGTCCGAGAGCTCCTTCTTCTGCTCGGCGGTGACGCTCGAGTAGGCGACGAAGCCGGAGTCGAGCGAGCCGTACTGGGCGAGCATCGCGTCGAGCTCGGCGAAGCGCTGGCCGATCTCGGCGGTGAGCGCGGCGCCGTCGTCACCGGTGGCGGTCGCGATCGGCTCGACGTTGCCGAAGGCCACTTCCGCGCCCTGCACGTTCGCGGCGAAGTCGGTCAGGTCGGTGCCCGACCACCAGTCCTCCTCGCCGGTGATCTTGCCCGCGGCGACCTCGTCCAGCAGGCCGATCGCGCCGTTCGAGATGTCGCCGACCGAGACGGTGAAGTCGGGCGCGGCGACGAGGTCGTAGAGGTCCTGCACGTCGGAGACGAGCCCGTCGGCGAAGGCCGTCCGCTGCTCGGGAGTGGAGGGCGCCCAGTCGAGCCAGGCGCTCGTGCCGTCGGAGTTCAGTGCGTCGGCGGCGGGGACCCAGAGGTCCTTCTCGATGCGGTGGAAGCCGGTCCAGTCCAGTCCCTCGGCGACGGCGTCCACCTCGCGGTAGTCGATCTTCGGGTCGAGGTCGCCGAACGCCTCGGCGGTCGGCTCGATGCGCTCGTAGAAGACGCGGGTCGCGGCGAAGAGGCTGCGCGCCTTCTCGTCGTCGCCGGCCGCGTACGCGTCGGCGAAGGCCGTCACGGCGGGCAGCAGCTCGCCCGACTGCGACTGCACGTAGGAGACGTAGTTGGTGACGGCGGCCTCGGTCGCGGCCTGCTCGTCGGCCGACTGCTCGGTCGCCTCGCCGGTCACGGTGAACTCGGCGAGCCCGACGGGAGCGCCGACCTGCTGGAACTTGCAGGCCGTGTAGTAGGTGCCGGGCTCGAGCTGGGCGACGTAGGAGACGCTCTGACCGGGGGTGACGTTCTCCTTCTCGCCCACGATGCGCAGCTTGTCCTCGGCGAGGATCTCGAACTCGTTGACGTCCGATCCGGTGTTCTCGAGCGCGAAGGTGACCGCACCCGCCTCGGCCGTGGCGGCGGACACCGCGCAGGCGCCGTCGTCGATCGCGACGTCGAGGGCCGCGGCGGAGGAGGCGGCCGGGGTGTTCGGCACGCAGCCGGTGAGGAGCAGGGCGAGAGCGCCGGCGCCGGCGAGGCCGGAGGCGACGCGGGGGAGGCGGGGTCGAGTGCGCGGGGGCATGGTTCTCCTGGTGGTGGGAGGTCGTTCCGGCGGTGCCGGGGCGGGATCAGACGGAGGTGGCGACGGGAGCGGCGACCGGGGCCGCGCTGCCCCGTCGCGGCCGGCGGGAGCGGACCTGGCGGACGAAGAGGGACCCGACGACGACGAGGTAGAGCAGCCAGGCGGAGAACTGCAGGGCCGTCGGCTCGGGCGTGTAGTTGAAGAGCCCGCCGAGGATCGCGGCGACCGGCGTCGGCAGGATCGGACCCAGGTCGAACAGCGGGGTGCCCGAGCCGGGCAGCAGCGCCGCCTCCTGCAGGTCGCCGACGCCGTAGAGCAGCACGCCGGCCGCGACGACGATGAGGAAGCCGCCCGTCCAGGTGAAGAAGCGGCCGAGGTCTATCCGGACGAAGCCGCGGAAGATCAGGTAGGAGGCGACGACCGCGCTGAGGATGCCGAGGAACGCGCCGACCGTGCCGACCCAGGCGTCCGAGTCGGAGGAGGCGCTGCTCGAGGAGACGCTCGCCCAGACGAACAGCGCGGTCTCGATCCCCTCGCGACCGACGCTGACGAAGCCGAGCACGACGATCCCGAGGGCGGAGCCGCTGACCGCGGCGTCCAGCTTGGACTCGAGCTCGCCCTTGAGGCTGCGGGCGTTGGCGCCCATCCAGAAGATCATCCAGGTGACGAGGCCGACGGCGAGCAGCGAGAGGCCGCCGCCGAGGAGCTCCTGCGCGGTGAAGCTGAGGCCGTAGGGGCCCCAGGTGAGGATCGCGCCGGTGACGAGGGAGAGGACGACCGCGGCGGCGATGCCCGTCCAGAGGCGGGGGAGCACGTCGCGCCGCTGCAGCTTGGTCAGGTAGGCGACGAGGATGCCGACGACGAGCCCGGCTTCGAGGCCTTCACGGAGGCCGATGAGGTAGTTTGCGAGCACGTGTGTTCTCTTCGTCGTCTGCACGGGAGGACGGTGCGAAGCCCACCCCCGGGCCGCATCCTCAGGTAAGCCTTGCCTAACCCGTGGATGACTGTAGTGGCCATCCGGTCGCGTGTCCACACAGGACGCCGGGCGCGCGATGTGCGGCGCCGAGCAGCCGGTCGGAGGCGCTTCGGGCGAGGCCGCGCGGCGGAACGAGAGCACGGGACGGACGAGAGGCGGAGAGTGGACGCGAGTCGAGACGGCGCAGGCGAGCGGGTCGTGGCGGTGCACGCCCATCCCGACGACGAGACCATCACGATGGGCGGGACCCTCGCGCGACTCGTCGCGGACGGCGCCGCGGTCACCGTCGTCACCGCGACGCGCGGCGAGTGCGGCGAGGTCATCCCGCCCGATCTCGCGCACCTCGAGGGCTCGGACGAGCTCGCCTCGCACCGCACCACCGAGCTGGTCGTCGCCCTGACCGCCCTCGGCGTCGCCGATCACCGCTTCCTCGGCGACCCGGCCGCCCGCGCCGCAGGCCTCGCCCCGCGGATCTACCGCGACTCCGGCATGCAGTGGGGCCCGGGCCGAGTGCCCGTCCCGCTCGAGCCGGTCGACCCGCGCTCCTTCACCTCCGCGCCGGAGGAGGAGGCGATCGCCGACCTCGTCGCCGTCCTCCTGCAGACCGGCGCGACCCTCGTGCTCTCCTACGACGTCGGCGGCGGCTACGGCCATCCCGACCACATCCGCGCCGCCCTGATCGCCTCGACGGCCGCCGAGCGGCTCGGACTGCGCTACCTGGCCGTCCTGCCCGACGCCGTCCCCGAGCAGCCCGGCGACGTCGCGATCGAGCTCGACGACACCGACTACGCCCGCAAGCGCGCGGCGCTCGAGGCGCACCGCACGCAGCTCGTCGTCGACGGCGACGAGCTGCGGCTCTCGAGCGGCCCGCCGTTCCCGATCGGCCGCCTCGAGCGCTTCCGCCCCGAGGGTGCGCCGAGGCCGCCGGAGCCGGTCGCCGAGGAGCGGCCCGATCTCGGCACCCGCATCGTCTCGGGCCTGCTCTCTGTGCTGACCGGCGCGGTGGTCGGCGCGATCACGACCGTCGCGCACCAGAGCACCGTGACCGTCGGCGACGCGGAGCTCCCGGTCGGCCTCGCCGTGTCGCTGGCCGCCGTGCTGCTCCTGCTGCTCGGACTCCGTCTCGTGATGGTGGACCGCTTCGTCGCCTTCTGCACCGCGATGGGCCTGCTCGGCGCGATCGGGCTGCTGGCGCTGCGCAGCACCGGCGGCTCGGTCCTCGTGCCGGCCAACGGCCTCGGCGTGGTCTGGACCTTCGCCCCCGCGCTGATCGCCCTCGTGGTGATCGCCTGGCCGCGGGTCCGTCCGCCGTCCCGCCCCGCTCCGGCGGAACCGGCGGCCGACAGCACCGCCCCGCCGCTCCCCGTACGATAGAGAACACTGTTCGAAGGGACGTCCACGACCGTGACCTACGTGATCGCACTTCCGTGCGTCGATGTCAAAGACCGCGCCTGCATCGACGAATGCCCGGTCGACTGCATCTACGAAGGCGAGCGCTCGCTCTACATCCACCCCGACGAGTGCGTCGACTGCGGGGCGTGCGAGCCGGTGTGCCCCGTCGAGGCCATCTACTACGAGGACGACCTCCCCGAGGAGTGGTCCGACTACTACAAGGCCAACGTCGAGTTCTTCGACGAGATCGGCTCGCCCGGCGGTGCCGCGAAGGTCGGAGTGATCGCGAAGGACCACCCGGTCATCGCCGTCCTCCCGCCGCAGAGCCACTGAGCGCGCGTCCGTGGCACTCGGACCGCTGCCGGACTACCCCTGGGACCTGATGGGTCCCGCCACCCGGGTCGCCTCCGCGCACCCCGGCGGCCTCGTCGACCTCTCGATCGGCTCGCCGGTCGACCCGACGCCCGAGCCGATCCGCGAGGCCCTCGCCCGGGCGACCGACGCGCACGCCTACCCGACCACGGTCGGCACTCCCGCCCTGCGCGAGGCGATCGCCGCCTGGTACGCCCGGCGCCGGGGCGTCCCGGGGCTCGGCCTCGACGAGGTGCTGCCGACGATCGGCTCGAAGGAGCTCGTCGCCTGGCTGCCGTTCCTGCTCGGTCTCGGTGAGGGCGACGTCGTCGTCCACCCGCGCGCCGCGTACCCCACCTATGCGATGGGCGCCGCGATCGCCGGAGCCTCGGTGCTCGCCTCCGACGACCCCGACGAGTGGCCGGCCGAGACGCGCCTCGTCTGGCTGAACTCGCCCGGCAACCCCGACGGCGCCGTGCTCGACGTCGACGCGCTGAGGCGCGCGATCGAGCGCGCGCGCGAGCTGGGCGCCGTCGTCGCGGGCGACGAGTGCTACGCCGAGCTCGGCTGGGACGGCCGCTGGGCCGACGAGCCGATCCCGAGCGTCCTCGATCCCCGCGTGGCGGGCGAGGACCGCCGCGGCGTGCTCGGCGTCTACTCCCTCAGCAAGCAGTCCAACCTGGCCGGCTACCGCGCCGCCTTCGTCGCGGGCGACCGCGAGCTGATCGCTCGGCTCGTCACCGTCCGCAAGCACGCCGGGATGATCGTCCCCGCCCCGCTGCAGGAGGCGATGGTCGTCGCGCTCGCCGACGACGGCCACGTGGCGGAGCAGAAGGAGCGCTACCGCTCCCGTCGCGATCTCCTGCGCCCGGCGCTCGAAGCCGCGGGCTTCCGCGTCGACCGCAGCGAGGCCGGCCTCTACCTCTGGGCGACCGAGGGGCGACCCGCCTGGGAGTCGATCGACCGGCTCGCGCGCCTGGGGATCCTCGCCGGCCCCGGCGTCTTCTACGGCGACCACTTCACCGAGCACGTCCGCCTCTCGCTGACGGCCACCGACGAGCGGATCGCGGCCGCCGCCGAGCGGCTGGCGGGCGGTCTCTGACCCTCGGCTCACCGCGATCCTGAAGGATCCCCACAACGGACGGGGGCGAGCACTGGGCGGTGTCACAGTGCCGCCGCTTTGCCCATAGGCTGTATGGGGTTCGGTCAGCGTCGCCACAAACGGCCCTGGTTCCGGACAGTTCCAGCCCCCGGCGCCGCCCGCTCCGCGCGAGCGCACCCGGGTGCGACCGATGACCTGGGAGGCGTTGTGACCGAATCCGGCACGCAGAGCGACGGAACCGCGACGGTGGAGACACCCGAGCCCGCCACGGAGAGTGCGCCGGCCGCGGCCGAGGTCCTGCCCGAGAAGGTGACGCTCACGTTCGGTGATCGCACCGCGGAGTTCCCGGTCCTGCGCAGCGTCGACGGCTCCTCGAGCATCGACTTCTCGACCCTGTCGAAGCAGACCGGTCTGATGTCGCTCGACTACGGCTTCGTCAACACGGCCGCCACCAAGTCGAGCATCACCTACATCGACGGCGACGAGGGGATCCTGCGCTACCGCGGCTACCCGATCGAGGAGGTCGCGACGAACGCGACGTACCTCGAGGTGGCCTGGCTGCTGATCTACGGCGAGCTGCCCACCGCGGACGAGCTCGCCGGCTTCGACGACCGCATCCGCCGGCACACGCTGCTGCACGAGGACCTCAAGCGCTTCTTCGACGCGCTGCCGCACAGCGCGCACCCGATGTCGGTCCTCTCGGCCGGTGTCTCGGCGCTGTCGACCTACTACGAGGACAGCTCGAACCCGAAGGACCCGGAGGCGGTCGAGCTGACCACCATCCGCCTGCTCGCGAAGCTGCCGGTGATGGCGGCGTACGCGCACAAGAAGGCGATCGGCCAGGCGTTCCTCTACCCGGACAACTCGCTGAGCTTCGTCGACAACTTCCTCCGCCTGAACTTCGGCACCATGGCCGAGCCGTTCGAGGTGGACCCGGTGCTCTCGAAGGCGCTCGACCGCCTGCTGATCCTGCACGAGGACCACGAGCAGAACGCGTCGACCTCCACCGTCCGCCTGGTCGGCTCGACCGAGGCGAACCTCTACGCGTCGGTCTCGGCCGGCATCAACGCCCTGTTCGGCCCGCTGCACGGCGGCGCGAACGAGGCCGTGCTGACGATGCTCGGCCGCATTCGCGAGTCCGGCGAAAGCGTCCAGACCTTCGTCGAGCGGGTGAAGAACAAGGAGGAGGGCGTCCGCCTGATGGGCTTCGGCCACCGGGTCTACAAGAACTACGACCCGCGCGCGAAGCTCGTCAAGGAGAGCGCGTCCGAGGTGCTGCAGGCGCTCGGCGTCAAGGACCCGCTTCTCGACATCGCGATGGAGCTCGAGGCCCTCGCCCTGGAGGACGACTACTTCAAGGAGCGCCGCCTCTACCCGAACGTCGACTTCTACACCGGCGTCATCTACAAGGCGATGGGCTTCCCGACCCGGATGTTCACCGTCCTGTTCGCCATCGGCCGCCTGCCCGGCTGGATCGCGCACTGGCGCGAGATGAACACCGACAAGCAGACCAAGATCGGCCGCCCCCAGCAGCTCTACACGGGAGCCCCCGAGCGCCACTGGCCCACCGGCCGCTGACCCGGCCCGAGGAGCCCGTCGGCGGGTGGGTCTCGATACGCCGCGTGCCGCGGCTACTCGACCAGCATGTTTCGCCCTGCTGGTCGAGCAGGCCGCGCAGCTGGCCCACCATGCTGGTCGAGTGGCCCGCGCGCGGGCCGCTCATGCTGGTCGAGTGGCCCGCGCGCGGGCCCCTCATGCTGGTCGAGTAGCCCGCGCAGCGGGCGTATCGAGACCCGACGTCTGCAGAGGGGTGGGTCTCGCTATGCCGCGTTCCGCGGCTACTCGACGAGCAGGCGCCTCGCCCCCGTGTCAGGCGTGCAGGGCCGTGTTCAGCTCGATGCCGGCTCCGGTGCGGGGGAGCACCTCGACCGCGCCCGTGAGCGAGTTGCGGCGGAAGAGCAGGTTCGGCACGCCCGACAGCTCGACGGCCTTGACCGTCTGCGGCCGCCCGTCGGCGCGCGGGGCGCCGCCCACCACGACGACCTTCGTGCCCGCCGTGACGTAGAGCCCGGCCTCGACGACGGTGTCGTCGCCGATCGAGATGCCGATGCCGGAGTTCGCGCCGAGCAGCGCCCGCGCGCCGATCGACACCCGCTGCACGCCACCGCCGGAGAGCGTCCCCATGATCGAGGCGCCGCCGCCGATGTCCGAGCCGTCGCCGACGACGACGCCCTGCGAGATGCGGCCCTCGACCATCGAGCTGCCGAGCGTCCCGGCGTTGAAGTTGACGAACCCCTCGTGCATGACCGTCGTCCCGGGAGCGAGGTGCGCGCCCAGGCGCACCCGCGACGTGTCCGCGATGCGCACCTTCGCCGGCGTGACGTAGTCCGTCAGTCGCGGGAACTTGTCGATCCCCGCGGCCTGGATCCCGTGGCGCCGCAGCGACGGTCGCAGCCGGGTGAACGAGTCCGGGGCGACCGGCCCGGCGTTCGTCCACACGACGTTCGGCAGGTGCGCGAAGATCCCGTCGAGGTTCACGGTGTTCGGCTGGACGAGCAGGTGCGAGAGCAGGTGCAGCCGGAGGTACGCGTCCGAGGTCGACGCCGGCGCGCTCTGCAGGTCGATCTGCAGCGTCACCACGTCGATCCGCACCTCGCGCCGCGGGTCCTCACCGGCGAGGGCCTCGAACTCCGCCGGCACGATCCACGGGTCGCGGCCCGCGGGGATCGTGCCCAGCCGCGGCTCCGGGAACCAGGTGTCGAGGACGGTGCCGTCCGAGGCGATCGTCGCCAGCCCGTAGCCCCAGGCGGAGGCGGGCGCGGGCACGGCGGAGTCAGCGGTGTTCTGGAGGCTCATGTCGCCCAGGGTAGCGCGCACGATCCGGCCGGTACCCTGGGGCGCATGGCCGTACCGACCTCCGCCCCGGCGCCCGTCGCGCCCCTCGATCTGAGCTCCGATCCGATCGCGCTGACCCGCGTGCTCTGCGACATCCCCTCCGTCTCCGGCGATGAGCTGGCGCTGGCTGACGCGGTGCAGCTCGCCCTCGAGCAGTACCCGCACCTCGAGGTGCTCCGCGACGGCCACACCGTGGTCGCCCGGACGAACCTCGGGCGCGAGCAGCGCGTCGTCATCGCCGGCCACCTCGACACGGTCCCGATCAACGACAACCTCCCGGTGCGCGCCGAGACGATCGACGGCGTCGAGCACCTCGTCGGCCGCGGCACCACCGACATGAAGGCGGGCGTCGCCGTCCAGCTGGTCCTCGCCGCGGAGCTGACCGATCCGGTCGTCGACGTCACCTGGATCTGGTACGACAACGAGGAGGTCGCCTCCGACCTCAACGGCCTCGGCCGCCTCTCCCGCCACCGCCCGGACGTCTTCGCCGCCGACTTCGCCGTGCTCGGCGAGCCGACCAGGGGCGAGGTCGAGGGCGGCTGCAACGGCACCCTCCGCGTCGACGTGACGGCGCACGGCCGCCGCGCGCACTCCGCCCGGAGCTGGGTCGGCGAGAACGCGATCCACGCCGCCGCCCCGATCCTGGACCGCCTCGCCGCCTACGAGCCGCGCGAGGTCGAGGTCGAGGGCCTCGTCTACCGCGAGGGCGTCAACGCGGTCCGCATCAGCGGGGGAGTGGCGGGCAACGTGATCCCCGACCTCTGCACGGTGCACGTCAACTACCGCTTCGCGCCGAACCGCACCGGCGAGGAGGCGGTCGCCCACCTCCGGGAGCTGTTCGAGGGCTTCGAGGTCGATGTCGTCGATCTGGCCGAGGGCGCGCGCCCCGGGCTCGACGCTCCGCTCGCGCAGGCCTTCATCGCCGCGGTCGGCGCCGAGGCGAAGCCCAAGTACGGCTGGACCGACGTCGCCCGCTTCTCCGCGATGGGCATTCCCGCGGTGAACTACGGCCCCGGCGACCCGCTCAAGGCGCACGCCGACGACGAGCACGTCGCCGTGCACGAGATCACCGCCTGCACCGAGGGCCTCCGCCGCTGGCTGCGCGGCTCCGCGTGAGCGCCGTCCTCACCGGGCTCCCGGTCCGCCGTCGCGCGCAGCTGCGCCTCGTCCCCTGGTGGGCGCGCGTCCTCGCGGTCTTCGTCCTCACCCGCATCGTGACGACCGTGATCATGCTGCAGTTCGCCGCGAATCAGCAGGCGAACTCGTGGACCGGCCCGTCGCCGGCCTACGTCGACTTCGCGACGATGTGGGACGGCCGCTGGTACGAGATCATCGCGACCGCCGGCTATCCGACCGAGCTGCCCGTGACCGACGCGGGTGAGATCGGCGAGAACGCGTGGGCGTTCATGCCGCTCTACCCGGTCGTCGTGCGCCTGCTGATGGTGCTGACCGGCCTTGGCTGGGCCACCGCCGGTGTCGCCGTCTCGGTGATCTGCGCGGCCGTCGCCTGCCTGGTGCTCTACCGGCTGATGCGGCACTCGCTGAGCGAGTCGCAGTCCCTCGTCGCCGTCCTCTTCTTCTGCGTCGCGCCGACCTCGCCGATGCTGCAGATCGCCTACGCCGAGTCGATGGCGATGATGCTGACCGCGATCGTGCTGCTGCTGCTCGTCCGGCGCCGGTACGCCTGGGTCTTCCCGGTCGTGCTCGCGCTCGGGCTGACGCGCCCGAGCGGGCTGGCCTTCGCCGCGGCGATGGGCCTCTACGTCGTCTACCGGTTCGTCCGGCGCGCGAAGGAGCCGTTCCCGCGGGCCGACGCCGTCCCCGCCGTCGCGCTGACGGTCTGGGGCCTCGTCGTCGGCTTCCTCTGGCCCGCGGTGGCATGGGCGGTCACCGGGTCGCCGACGGCCTACACCGACACCGAGCTGGCCTGGCGAGCCTCCTACATCGGCTACCAGGAGCTGTTCCCCTTCACCTCCTGGTTCCAGGGCGGCGCGTGGTGGGGCGGCTGGTGGTTCGGCGCGCCGATGGTCGGCATCGCGCTGGTCGTCGTCCTCGTGCTGCTGTTCGTCGGCATCCTCGCGTCGCCCTGGACGCGGCGGCTGGACCTCTTCAGCCGCGCGTGGATCGCGGGCTACGGCGTCTACCTCTTCGCCTTCTTCTTCCCCCAGTCGAGCACGTTCCGCCTGCTGGGCCCGATGTTCCCGCTGGTCGGAGCGCTCGCGGTGCCGCGCTCGCCCCTGTTCCGGAGCGCGCTGGTGCTCGTCTCGATCGCCGGCCAGATCGGCTGGATCACCATCGGCTGGGCCGTCGACGGCTACGACTGGACACCGCCGTGATCGACGCCGCGTTTCCGCGGAAGGCCGCCGATTTCGTCCCTGGCGCGGATGCACGATAATAGACGGATACGTCACGAAAGGGGAACTCTATGGCGGCCATGAAGCCGAGGACCGGAGACGGACCGATGGAGGCTGTTAAGGAGGGGCGACTCATCGTCGTGCGCGTTCCGCTCGAAGGCGGCGGACGCCTCGTCGTCTCAGTCAACGATGCAGAGGCGAAAGAACTGCACGACGCTCTCGCGTCGGTGGTGACTCCAGCCTGACCCACCAGCACCGTCGAGAACGCCCGCCGCATCCGATGCGACGGGCGTTCCCTCGTTCCCGGGGTCGGGCCCGTGCTACGCGCGGCGCTTGTTCGCCTGCAGCAGCCCGTCGCCGATCGGCGACAGCACGCTGACCACGGCCGGCGAGCCGCAGACCTCGGCGACCAGCGTGCGGAAGGCGGAGGCGATCTCGTCGCGCTGCGCGGGGTTCGAGACGCGGCCGCGCCAGAGCGCGTGCGGCACGAGCACGGTGCCGCCGACGCGGACGAGGCGCAGCGCGTGCTCGACGTTCTCGATGACCTGCAGCGGATCGCCGTCGACGAAGACGATGTCGTAGGAGTTCTCGTTCATCCGCGGGAGCACCTCGAGGGCGCGTCCCGGGATCAGGCGCAGGCGGTTCGGCGAGATGCCGGCCTCGTGGAACTGCGCGCGGGCGTGCTGCTGGTGCACCGCCTCCGAGTCGATCGAGGTCAGCATGGCCTCCGGGGCGCCGTCGAGCAGCCAGAGTCCGCTCACGCCGGTGCCGGTTCCGATCTCGATGATCGACGTCGCCCGGGCCGCCGCAGCGACGAGGGCGGACTGCGCGCCGATCGAGGGCGCGATCGCGTCGATGCCCAGCTCGACGGCGAGCCGGCGGGCGGAGGCGATGGCCTCGGGCTCGACGACGGCGTCCTCGGCGTACTTCCAGTTGGCATCCTTGTCGGACACGGGCGGGCTCCTCTGGTGGGGGTCGCGGCGGGCGGATCGCGCCTGCGCATCGCCAGGGTACGGGGGTCCGTGCGGTCGTCGGCGCAGGCGCGGCGGACTAGGGTGGTCCCGTGTTCGGTTTGACGTTCGACAAGCTCCTCATCATCGGAGTCATCGCCGTCTTCGTGCTGGGCCCTGACCGCCTCCCCTACTACGCCTCGCAGCTCGCTGCGCTGGTGCGGAAGGTCCGCGGATTCGCCACGCAGGCGCGCGAGCGCGTGAAGGACGAGATGGGCGACGAGTTCGACGAGGTCGACTGGCGCAAGCTCGATCCGCGGCAGTACGACCCGCGGCGCATCATCCGCGACGCCCTGCTCGAGGACGAGCCGGCCCCCACGGTCAAGCCGCCCTCCGCGGTCTCCGCGCCCGTCACCGCGGGCGGCGGCGCCTCGACGGCGGACAGCTACTACACGACGATGAAGCGGTCGGCCGGAGCCGGCGAGCTCTCGACGGTGGCGCCCCCGCCCATCGACCTCGAAGCCACCTGACGCGCGCCGTCGGCCGAAGTGCTGACGACAGTGGGTCTCGATACGCCCCTGCGGGGCTACTCGACCAACATGGTTGCGGCACTTCCCTCGGATGCGGCCGGTCGAGCACCCCGCAGTGCGGCCCTTGCCTGCTGGTCGAGCAGCCCGCAGTGCGGCCCTTGCATGCTGGTCGAGTAGGCCGCGCAGCGGCCGTATCGAGACCCGCTCAGGCCGGGGCCTGCGGCGAAGGTCTCAGCCGACCGACATCGGGAGGCGGCGACCCGTCAGACCGCGTGGCCGCGAGGCGAGCGTCCGGGCCAGTTCCGTGATCGCGACGGCGGCCGGGTCCTCCGGGTCGCCGATGACGACCGGAAGCCCGTCGTCGCCGCCCGCGCGCAGCGCCACGCTGATCGGCAGCGAGGCGAGCAGCGGCACGTCCTCACCGCTCGCGCTGAGCCGGCGGGCCACCTCGGCCCCGCCGCCGCTGCCGAAGAGCTCGAGCACCGACCCGTCGGGCTGCGGCAGCCCGGACATGTTCTCGACCACGCCGACGATGCGCTGCCCCGACTGCCGGGCGAGCGCACCGCTGCGCTCCGCCACGTCGGCGGCGGCCGGCTGCGGAGTCGTCACGATCAGCACCTCCGCGTGCGGCAGGAGCTGCCCGATCGAGATGGCGACGTCGCCCGTGCCCGGGGGCAGGTCGAGCAGCAGCACGTCCAGGTCGCCGAAGTACACGTCGGTGAGGAACTGCGAGATGGTGCGGTGCAGCATCGGTCCCCGCCAGGAGACGGCCGCGCCGCGGGTGTCGCCCTCGAGGAACATCCCGATCGAGATCACCTTCACGCCGTGCGCGACCGGGGGGAGCATCAGCTCGCCGACGCGCGTCGGCCCGGCGACGCGGCCGTCGTGCATCAGGCCGAGCAGCCCCGGGATGGAGAAGCCGTGCACGTCGGCGTCGACCAGCCCGACCGCGAGCCCGCGCCGGGCCAGGGCCACCGCCAGATTCGCGGTGACGGTCGACTTGCCGACCCCGCCCTTGCCGCTGGTCACCGCGTAGACCCGCGTCAGCGAGTCCGGGCCGAACGGCATCTCGCGCCGCCCGCCGCGCAGCCGCTCGGTCAGAGCCGTGCGCTGCGCCGGCGTCATCACGCCGACCTCGACCCGCACCGCGGCGGAGCCCGCCGCAGACTCCGCCGCCGCGCGGACATCGCGCTCGATCGCGGACGCGGCCGGGCAGCCGACGATCGTCAGCCGGATGGCGACGGTCACCGCGCCGTCCTCGCCCACCGTCACCGCGTCGACCATGTCGAGCTCGGTGATGGGCTTCCGGATCTCCGGATCGATGACCCGGGCGAGTGCCGCGAGCACCGCGCTCTCGAGAGCGGCGGGATCCGCCGGACCCGTCACGGCGACGTCAGGCATCGCGCCGCTCGCTCGCGATCGACTCCGCCCGGTCCTTCTCGAGCTCCTCGACGAGGCTGCGCAGCTCGGAGCGGATGAAGTCCTTGCTCGCCATGTCGCGGATCGCCAGCCGGAGCGCGACGACCTCGCGGGCCAGGTACTCCGTGTCGGCGAGGTTGCGCTCGGCGCGCTGGCGGTCCTGCTCGATCTGCACGCGGTCGCGGTCGTCCTGGCGGTTCTGCGCGAGCAGCAGCAGGGGCGCCGCGTAGGAGGCCTGCAGGGACAGGATCAGCGTGAGCACCGTGAAGCCCAGGGCCTGGGAGTCGAACCGCGACTCCTCCGGACCGTAGGTGTTGAACAGCAGCCAGAACACGCAGAAGATCGTCATGCCGACGAGGAACCACGGCGTGCCCATGCCGCGGGCGAAGGATTCGGTCAGGCGGCCGAAGCGGTCGCTGCTCTGCCGGTTGCGCCGGGGGAGCACCCGCGTGCGCAGGCCCTTCGGGGCGTCGAGCCGTCGATCCTGCTTGGTGTCCCTAGCCACGCGCACCCCTCCGTCCTCGTCGTCCTGCCCTGAACCTGCTGGTCGCCGCCGCGGGCGGCGCGATCGGTATGCCCTGGGTCGTCGTGCTCACCGGCACGCGCGGTTCGTCGTCGCCGTCGTGGCTGCGCCAGTCGTCGGGGAGGAGGTAGTCGAGCACGTCGTCGATCGTGACGACGCCGACCAGGCGGTGCGACTCGTCCACCACGGGCACCGAGACGAGGTTGTAGCTCGCGAGGATGCGGGCGACCTCGGCCGCGGAGGTGTCCGGGGTGATCGGGTCCAGGCTCTGGTCGAGCAGGGTGCCGAGGCGCTCGTGCGGCGGGTAGCGGAGCATCCGCTGGAAGTGCACCATGCCGAGGAAGCGGCCGGTCGGCGGCTCGTACGGCGGCAGGGTGACGCAGACCGCGGCGCCGAGCGCCGGGGCCAGCTCGTGTCGGCGGATCATCGCGAGGCCCTCGGCGACGGTCGCCTCGGACGAGACGATGATCGGCTCGGTCGTCATCAGTCCACCGGCCGACTCGGGCGCGTAGGAGAGGAGCATGCGGACGTCGTCCGCCTCCTCCGGCTCCATCAGCTCGAGGAGCGCCTCGCCGCGCTCGTCCGAGAGCTGCGCGATCAGGTCGGCCGCGTCGTCCGGCTGCATCTGGTCGAGGACGTCGGCCGCGCGGTCGTCGTCGAGCCGGCCGAGGATCTCGACCTGCTCGCTCTCGGGCATCTCCTCGAGGACGTCGGCGAGCCGGTCGTCGGAGAGCTCGCCGGCGACCTCGAGCATCCGCTGCTGCGGCAGGTCGAGGAGCGTGCTGGCGAGGTCGGCGGGCTTGAGCTCGGAGAGGCTCGCCACGTACTGCTCGGCCGACTGCGCCTCGGTGGACACGCTCTCGCGGACCTCGCGCCAGCCGGCGAAGGTCGTGGCGCCCTTGGCGAAGGGGGAGGGGCTGGTCTTCGGGCGGCGGACGAAGAGCTGCGCGAGCTCCCACTCGCCCGGACCGACCTCCTCGATCGCGACGTCCTCGACGATCGCGTCGCCCGAGCCGTCGACGAAGGTCATCCTCCGGCCGAGCAGCTCGGCGATGACGCGGACCTCGCCGCCGCGCTGCTCGAAGCGGCGCACGTTGATCAGACCGGTCGTGATGATCTGGCCGCTGCCGATGCTGGTGACCCGCCCGATCGAGACGAACACCCGACGGCGGCCGGGAATCTCGACGACCAGACCGACCACGCGCGGCGCGTCGTTCTGACGGTGGACGAGCAGCACGTCTCGGACCTTGCCGACGCGATCGCCCGCCGGGTCGAAGACGCTGCAGCCGGCCAAGCGCGCTACGAAGACTCTGGCGGAACTCACGGCTACCAACCTAGACCCGGGCGCCCCTGCGGAAGCCGAGCGCGGGGTCCCGCCGCTCCCACCGCGCGCTCGGGAAGCTCACGATCCGTGTCCAGAATGCTCCAAGTCCTCTGTGACAGTCTGAGCAGGTGACTCAGCAGATGCCCATGAACAACCGCCGGGGCGCCGCCTCCCCGACGATCCCGCGCGGCGAGATCCTCGCCACCTTCGACACCTACGAGAAGGCGCAGCAGGCCGTCGACGTCCTCGCCCGGGCCGACTTCCCGGTCAAGCAGCTGGCCATCCTCGGCAACGACCTCAAGAGCGTCGAGCGCGTCACCGGCAAGCTCACCTGGGGCCGCGTCGCCCTGGCCGGCGCCGCCTCGGGCGCCTGGCTCGGTGTCTTCCTCGGCCTGCTGCTGATCATCTTCTCGCCGGCCACCGAGTTCTCCTTCCTGATCGCGGCCGTGCTGCTCGGCGCCGGCTTCGGCATGCTCTTCGGCCTCGCCTCCTACGCGGTGAACCGCCGCCGCCGCGACTTCACCTCGACGATGCAGGTCATCGCCACCAGCTACTCGGTGATCGTCGACCCCGAGGTGGTGAACCGCGCGCGCAACCTGCTCGACGGCACCCCCGCCGAGTCGGAGGCGCCGGTCTGGTCGCCGCCGCCCGCGGACGCGGAGCCGGTGCCGATCCGTCCGGAGGACGAACGGCGCTGACCCCCCTCGAAGGCCCCCGGAGCGATCCGGGGGCCTTCGTCGCGTCCGGGCCGTAGCGACCGGGCGGGTCCGTCTGCCGGGCCGTCGCCTCAGCGGGCGGCGGACCCCACGGGTGGCAGCACGATGTCGACCGCGAGACCGTGCGGCTCCCGGTTGGAGAGCGCCACGGTCCCGCCGCCGGAGAGCACCGTGGTGTGCACGAGGGCGAGGCCCAGGCCGCTGCCGCCGGAGGCGATCGTGCGCGAGTCGTCGGGGCGGGAGAAGCGGTCGAAGGCGACCGGGATGAACTCGGCCGGCATGCCCGGTCCGTCGTCGGAGACCGTCAGCAGCAGCCGGCCGTCCTTCTGCGCGAGAGCCGCGACGATCGTCCCGCCGTGGCCGATCGCCTGGATCGCGTTGCGGACGAGGTTGTCGATCACCCGGCCGAAGTCCTGGGTGGCGACGGCGTAGAGCCGAGCGGGCTCGCGCTCGTCGATCTCGTAGTCGATCTCGACGTCCGACTCGGCCGCGAGCAGCCGGGTGCGGTCGACCGCGCCGACCAGCTCGTCGACCAGCTCGGCGAAGGGCGACGCGGGTCGGGCCGACCGGCTCTCGATCCGGGAGATGTCCAGCAGTGCGGAGGCGAGGCGGACCAGACGGTCGACGCTCTTCTGCGCGTCGAGGATCACGCGGTCGACGGCGACCGGGTCCTCGACGCGGTGGTGCGCGATCTCGAGCTGGGCCGAGAGCGCGGCGAGCGGCGTCCGCAGCTCGTGGCTGGCGTCCGAGACCATCTGCTTCTCCCGCGCCAGGGAGGCCGTCTGCTTGGCGAGGAACGCGTTGAGCGTCTCGGCGAGCTCGTCGATCTCGTCGCGGGTGCCGACGACCGGCAGCTGATCGCCGGGAGTGGGGTCGGCGGCGATCTGGTCGGCGCGCGCGCGCATCCGGCGCACCGGCGCCAGAGCCGCTCCGGTGAGGATCCAGGAGGCGAGCCCGAAGGTGACGACGAGGAAGATCGCCGCGTAGACCAGCACGTGCGCGAAGTCGTCGAGCACCAGCTGCGAGGCGGCCTGGTCGCGGGCCGTGGCGACGCTCCAGGTGCCGTCCTCGCCCTCCACCGCGGTGATGCGCACCAGGTAGCGCGTGGTGGCGGTGGCGACCTCGGTGTAGCGCGGCACCGCGTCGGCCGCGCGGTCGCGCAGCTCCGCCTGCACCGAGCGGCGCACCTCGGTCGGCATGGTGGTCGCGTCGATCGCGCCTTCCGGGGTGATCGCGAGGTAGAGCTGTCCCGTGGAGGAGTCCCGGACCCGGGGGACGTCGCCTGCCGCGATATCGCGCCGGATCTCGTCCTCGATCGAGACGAGGATCGTCCGCTCGCTGCGTTCGACGATGCCGGTGACGACCTGGTAGAAGAGCATCGCCGCGAGGGCGAAGAGCACGGTCGCGACGGCGACGGAGCCGACGGTGATCCTGGCGCGGATCGACAGGGCTCCCGAGCGCCGCCTCGCGGCACGCGCCGCGGCGAGCGGGCTCGGGGCGGCCATGCGGCTACTCGACCGGGCGGAGGAAGTAGCCCTTGCCGCGCACCGTCACGATGCTGACCCCGGTGTCCTCGGCGGGCAGCTTCTTGCGCAGGTAGCTGACGTACTGGTCGACGATGTTGTTGTCGACGATCTCGCCGCCGCCCCAGATCTCGGACAGGATGCGCTGGCGGGTGACGACCGAGCCGACCGGCGAGATCAGCAGCTTCAGCAGCTCGAGCTCCTTCGGGCTGACGTGGATGCGCGTGTTGTCCGCGGTGCGGCGGATGCTCGACCCGTCCACCGTGATGCGGCCGACCTCGATGGAGGTGGACATCAGCGAGGGGCTCCGCCGCAGCAGCGCCCGCAGCCGCGCGTTCAGCTCGGTGAACGCGAACGGCTTCGTCAGGTAGTCGTCGGCGCCGGCGTCCAGGCCGAAGACGCGGTCCTCGACGGAGTCGCGAGCGGTGAGCAAGAGGATCGGCGTGGAGCGGCCCAGCTCGCGGATGCGCCGGCAGATCTCGAAGCCCGACATCGCGGGGAGCATCACGTCGACGATGGCGGCCGAGAACTCGGCGTTGCTGAACGCGACGAGCGCGTCGATGCCGTTCGTCGTCAGCTCCGCTTCGTAGCCGGCGTCTTCTAGGCCGCCCACGAGTGCTTCGCCCATGGCTGGATCGTCTTCGACGACAAGGATCTTCACGGGCTCACCCTACGACGCCGCTCTCAGGAACCGCGTGTGCGCCGAGCGTGTCTCGGCGGCGCGAGGGAGAGGAACGGTCCCCGTGCTCCCGCTCGGGCCTGCCTCCGCGAGGGCTGAGGAGCAGCCCGGACGTGCCCGCGTGTGTGACACAGATCGTGGTCTCTGTCAGGAGTTGCACGGGATTTCACCCGTCCTGGACCCCTACGGGGGTCGTATAATTCGTCAATATGCGACGACCCGAAAGTCGCATGGATACGGTGCGCTGATGCTCATGAAGATCTCTCGACCGCCCTCGTTCCTGGCCAGGATCGTCGGCGCTCTCGTCCAACGTCCCTGCGAGTACTGCGGGGAGACGACCCCCGCGGCGGAGCCGTACTGCTCCTCCACGTGCGCTCGCCGAGCGCAGAGGTTCGATCTGAACCCCTGACACCGGCGTCGCGCAGAGCGTCGGACGCGCGTCCCGCGCCAGTTCCGCCGCCGGATGCGACTTGCGGACGAGGGCTGCCGCCGATACGGCAGCCTGCTGACGTCCCCCGCCTTCATCGCTGCGAGTTCCGCCGCGTCCGGGTGACCGGTCGGAGTGGCAGCGATGACCTACCGAGCCCTCGACTCCGTCCGGGCCTGCGCTGCCCTGCTCGTCCTCGTCGCCCACGTTCGGCAGGCCTTCCTGGTCCCGGCTGCTGAGACGCGACTCGGCCCGGTCGACAGCGCGCTCTACGCGCTGACGTCCCTCGGTCACGGCGCGGTCATCGTCTTCTTCGTCCTGAGCGGCTTCTTCGTCGGCGGCTCCGTCCTCAGCGCTCTGTCCCGCGACGCCTTCAGCTGGACGAGGTATTTCACCTCCCGCCTGACCCGGCTGTGGCTCGTCCTGATCCCGGCCCTCGTGCTCACGGCCGTCCTCGACGCCGTCGGCGTCGCCTTCCTCGCGGACCGGCCGCAGTACGCGCCGGGCGGTTCCGCGCAGGTGAACGGCGGTGTTCTCGGGGCACTGGGCAACGTGGTCTTCCTCCAGCCGCACCTGGTCCGCCCCTTCGGCACCGACCAGCCGCTCTGGTCGATCGGTTACGAGGCCTCCTACTACCTGCTGTTCCCGCTGCTCGTCGTCGGGCTCACGGGCGGCTCCTGGCCGCGGCGAGTGCTGTGCGCCGCAGCCGGCGTCGTGATCGTCTGCGTTCTCGGGCCAGCCGGAACGGGCCTCTTCCTGGCCTGGCTCGCCGGCGCGGCGGTCGCCTGGAAGGGAGCGGCGGCCACGCGGTTCCTCTCCCGACTCGGGCCGAAGGGCACCGCCGCCTCGATCGGCGCGGTACTCCTGCTCGTGATCTCGGCGATGTCGGTCGACCGGCTCGCGAAAGCCGGCCCGGATGATCTCGGCTGGACGACCTGGGCGACGACGATCACGGCGGCGGCGCTCATCGTCGTGCTGTGCCACTCCGAGGGGACTCCAGGGAAGGGTCTCGACCGTCTGCTCCGCGGCGGCACCTGGGTCTCGGGGTTCTCGTTCTCGCTCTATGCGACGCACATGCCCGTGCTGATGCTGCTCCACGCGCTGCTGTTCCCGCCGGCATCGGCCTGGTGGCAGCCGTCCGCGGCGAGCTGGGCAGGCGTCCTCGCCCTCGCGCTCCTCGCCTGCGCCGTGGGCTGGGCCTTCGGCGCGCTCACGGAGCGGAGGACCGAGGCCGTGCGCGCCCGGGTGCTCGGCGCCGTCGAGCGTCTCCGGCGACCGCGGCGCACGGCCGTCGGCGGAGGCTGATCAGCCGAGGACCCCGACCTGGTCGAGGCGGCCGTCGGAGAAGGCGAGCGGGAGTGAAGAAGGCCCGGCTCGCGCTGCTTACCGCGTGATTCCGGGCCTTCGAGAGTGGTGCCCCCAGTAGGATTCGAACCTACGCCCCTGCCTCCGGAGGGCAGTGCTCTATCCCCTGAGCTATGGGGGCCAGGAGTGCCTGTCAACATTAGCACCCGGGGTGGGCGCCGCCGGACGCCCTGGCGGGCCGTGCGGTCGTGCCACGATGGGGGCATGCTGCGCACCGTCTCCGCCTCGCTGGGCCTGCGACTGAACGGGCCGACCGACCTGATCTTCTTGATGGCGGCGACGCCGACGGGAGACGGGTTCGAGGACTCGTTCACCGTCACGCTGGACGGCGAGCCCGTCCCGGTGCGGGAGTTCCCGGCGCGGCACGGCGCGCGGGTGCACCGCGTCGCGGCGAACGCCGGGGCGATGCAGGTGGAGTACCGCGGCCGCGTCTCCGGGCGCGGCGTGCCGGACGAGCCGAGCGAGCTCGAGCTGGTCGAGTACCTGCGGCCGAGCCGCTACGCGGAGACCGACGCGCTCGGCGGCATCGCCCGGCGCGAGTTCGGCCGGGCGCGGGGCTTCGAGGCGCTCGCCGCAGTCGAGGAGTGGGTGCACGCGCACCTCTCCTACGTCTACGGCTCGACGGTCGCGACCGGGGGAGCCGCGCAGGTGATCGAGAGCGGGCAGGGCGTCTGCCGCGACTTCGCGCACACCGTCGTGGGGCTGCTCCGCGCGCTCGACATCCCGGCGCGGGTGACCGCCGTCTACGCTCCCGGCCTCGAGCCGCGCGACTTCCACGCGGTGTCGGAGGCCTGGGTCGACGGGGCCTGGCACGTGGTCGACGCGACCCGGCTCGCTCCGCGGCCGTCGATGCTCCGGATCTCCTCCGGCCGGGACACCGCCGACACGGCCTTCCTCAGCAGCTACCTCACCGACCTGCGGCTCGAGACGATGAACGTCGAGGCGACTTGCGACGAGGTCGTCGAGGACGACCACGTCTCGCCGGTGCGCCTGGGCTGAGCGGCCCCACCGACCGGGGCGGTCAGCCGGCGAGGGCGTCCAGCGCCGCGCGCACGAGCGGCTCCGGGTCGCCCGGCTCGACGAACGACGCGCTCGACGCCTCGAGCCAGTAGTCGCCGATGAAGGCGTCCGCGATGCCGCGGCTGTCGGCCACCTCGTAGTAGCCCTCGATCTCCGGGGGCCGGCCGTAGGTGGGGACGGCCTCGCTCGTGGTGAAGAACTCGTTCTTGAGGGCCTCGATGACGGCCGGGTCGAGCCGGGTGACCGCGAGCTGGAAGTCGGCGCCCTCGGAGTCGGCCCAGCCGCAGACCAGGCCGTCGTAGCCGGCGATCTCGGCGGAGACCGCGGTCGGCTCCACCGCGTCGTTGGGGGAGAAGCCCGCCCAGAGGCCGGTCAGGGCGGAGGCGGGCACGAGCTGCTCGCAGGCGACGGGAACCGGAGTGCCGGTGACCGCGTCGCTCGCGCTCGGCGCCGGATCCGCGGCCGGCGCGCAGCCGGCGAGAGCCGCGACGGCGACGATCAGGGCGAGGGCGGCGGGTCGGCGCATGCGCTGCACCCTAGCAATCGCGGCAGGCGGGCGCCGGGGCGCGGGCGGGCGGGGTCTGGCGGGTGGGCTCTCGACGACGGTGGATCTCGATACGCCGGCTGCGCCGTCTACTCGATCAGCATGAATCGGTGGATATCGATACGCCGGTTGCTCGATCAGCAGGAAGACGGCGGCCCGATCAGCAGGAAGAAGGCCCGTGAGGACCGGCCGGTAGAATCGTGCCCCGTGACTCCCGAACAGCTCGCCGCCTCCCTGCACGCCCTCGTCCTCGACGCCGTGCAGCGACGAGGGAGCGACGCCGAGGTCGCGCTCGGCGACGTCGTGCTCGAGCGGCCGAAGAACCGCGACCACGGCGACTGGGCCTCGAACATCGCGATGAAGATCGCGAAGAAGGCCGGGGCGAACCCGCGCGAGCTCGCGACCGAGCTCGCCGAGGGCCTCGGCGCGATCGACGGGGTCGCCTCGGTCGAGGTCGCCGGCCCCGGGTTCCTCAACGTGCGGCTCGACGCCGCCGCGGCGGGCGCGCTCGCCGGCGCGATCGTCGACGCGGGCGAGGCCTACGGCACCGGCTCCGCCTACTCCGGTCTGAAGATGAACCTCGAGTTCGTCTCGGCCAACCCCACCGGCCCCATCCACATCGGCGGGACCCGCTGGGCGGCCGTCGGCGACAGCCTGGCCCGCGTGCTGATCGCGCAGGGCGCCGAGGTGACCCGCGAGTACTACTTCAACGACCACGGCGCGCAGATCGACCGCTTCACCCGGAGCGTCCTCGCCGCCTACCGCGGCGAGCCGACGCCCGAGGACGGCTACGGCGGCGCGTACATCGCCGACATCGCCGATCGCGTCGTCGCCGCCTACCCGGGAGACCTCTCGGTCCTGCCCGAGGCCGAGCTGAACGAGACCTTCCGCTCGATCGGCGTCGACCTGATGTTCGGCGAGATCAAGCAGAGCCTGCACGAGTTCGGCGTCGACTTCGACGTCTACTTCCACGAGAACTCGCTGCACGAGTCGCGCGCCGTCGAGCGGGCGATCGAGCGCCTCCGCGAGCTCGGCCACATCTTCGAGGCCGACGGAGCGACCTGGCTGCGCACCACGGACTTCGGCGACGACCGCGACCGCGTCATCATCAAGAGCGACGGGGAGGCGGCCTACATCGCCGGCGACCTCGCCTACTACCTCGACAAGCGCGAGCGCGGCTTCGACCGGGCGATCATCATGCTCGGCGCCGACCACCACGGCTACATCGGCCGGATGATGGCGATGTGCGCGGCCTTCGGCGACACCCCGGGCGTCAACCTCGAGATCCTGATCGGCCAGCTCGTCAACCTGCTCCGCGACGGACAGGCGGTCCGGATGTCCAAGCGCGCGGGCACCGTGGTGACGATGGAGGACCTGGTCGAGGCCGTGGGCGTCGACGCCGCGCGCTACTCGCTCGTGCGCTCCTCGGCCGACTCCTCGCTCGACATCGACCTCGACCTGCTCACCAAGCGCAGCAACGACAACCCCGTCTACTACGTGCAGTACGCGCACGCCCGCACCCGTCAGGTCGCGGCCAAGGCGGAGGCGTCGGGCGTGCCGCGCGAGCCGTTCGCCCCCGAGACGCTGGTGCACCCGAGCGAGTCGGCGCTGCTCGGCGGACTGCAGGAGTTCCCGCGGATCGTGGCCCTCGCGGCCGAGCTGCGCGAGCCGCACCGCGTGGCCCGCTACCTCGAGGAGATCGCCGGTCTGTACCACCGCTGGTACGACAACTGCCGCGTGGTCCCGCAGGGCGACGACCCGATCGAGGCCGTGCACTCGACCCGCCTGCGCCTGAACGACGCGACCGCGCAGGTCCTGCGCAACGGGCTCTCGCTGCTCGGCGTGACCGCTCCGGACCGGATGTGACCGCCGCCGACGCCGGTGCGCCGCGCCGCGGCCGCCGGATCGCGATCGTCGCCGTGATCGTGATCGTGCTGCTGGCGGTGGCCGCCGTCGTCGGCGACGTGCTCGCCCGCCGCGCCGTCGCCGACACCGCGGCGTCCAGCATCCGGGAGGCGCTCTCGCTCCCCGCCGACCACCCCGTCGAGGTCGAGGTCGCCGGCTGGGCGGTGCTGCCGCAGCTGATCGCCGGCTCGCTCGACCGGCTCGACATCCGCAGCGAGGACGTCGCGTTCGGCGACCTGAACGGCGATGTCGACGCGACTCTCGAGGGCGTCCCCGCGAGCGGCGACGGTCCGCTCGAGGCGGGACGCGCGACCGTGGCTCTCGACCCCGACTCGGTGAGCACGCTCGTCGCCGCGCGGAGCCAGGTGCCGATCGACGGTGTGACGCTCGATCCGCCGCTGGTGCGCGTGAACACCTCGGTCGACGTGCTCGGGCTCACCCTCGCCGCGGGCGTCGGCATCGAGCTCGGCGCGGCCGACGGCGCGATCGAGCTGACGCCGTCCGAGGTGACGGCGGGCGGCACCACGATCAGTGCCGCCGACGTCGAGGACCGCTTCGGCGCCGTGGCCGAGGGGCTGCTCGCCGCGCGCTCCGTCTGCATCGCCGACGCCGTGCCGCAGGGGCTCGCGCTCACCGACGTCGTCGTGACGGCCGACTCGCTCGACGCCTCCTTCGACCTCTCCCCGACGTTCCTCAGCGACCCGGCGCAGCAGGAGACCGGCGTCTGCTCCTGACCCGGGACGGACGCGCAGCGCCCGACCGGTAGGATCGGAGCCCTGTGCCCGCGTGTCCCGCGGGCCGAACGCCGGCAGTGCGCGCACCGAGAGCACTGCCACCGACAGCACTCTCAAGGATCTTGCTGGCTTCAGGGGTCAATCCGGACTCGCTCGCCACGCAGTGACGCTCCCACTCTCTCCTGTGAGGTCTCACCCGTGGCACACGCCGACGCACCCGTCCGCGCCCCCCGTCATCCCCTCGCTCCGGACTGGCTGCACCGCCCCGAGGACGCGAACGCGCTCGCCGACGGCGTCTGGTCCGGCGGCACGCTCCGCTCCGCGGACGGCGTTCTCGAGATCGCCGGTGTCGCGGCCACCGAGCTGGCCG
The DNA here is from genome assembly GCF_003751825.1 of Rathayibacter sp. PhB186. Lineage (NCBI taxonomy): Bacteria > Bacillati > Actinomycetota > Actinomycetes > Micrococcales > Microbacteriaceae > Rathayibacter > Rathayibacter sp. PhB186. The sequence continues at coordinate 1,331,642 of NZ_RJKO01000001.1, forward strand.
CCCGCTTCGGCACCCCGCTCTACGTCGTGGACGAGGACGACGCCCGCCGCCGCGCCGTCGCGACGCGGGAGGCCTTCGAGCGCGAGCTCGGCCGGATCGGCACCGGCGTCACCGTCTACTACGCCGGCAAGGCGTTCCTCTCCACCGAGGTCGCGCGCTGGATGCGCGCCGAGGGCCTGAACATCGACACCTGCAGCGGGGGAGAGCTCGCGGTCGCGCTCGCCGCCGGCGTCGAGCCCGAGCACATGGGCCTGCACGGCAACAACAAGTCGCTCGCCGAGATCGACCGGGCGGTCGAGGCCGGTGTCGGCGCGATCGTCCTGGACAGCGTGCTCGAGATCGAGCGGGTCGCCGCGGCGGCCGAGCGCCACGGCCGCGTCCAGCCGGTGCGGCTGCGGGTGAACAGCGGCGTGCACGCGCACACCCACAGCTTCCTGGCCACCGCGCACGAGGACCAGAAGTTCGGCATCACCCTCGAGGACTGCCCGGACGCCGTCGCGCGGATCCGCTCGCACGGGAGCCTGCGCTTCCTCGGCCTGCACTGCCACATCGGCTCGCAGATCTTCGGCTCGGCCGGCTTCGCCGAGTCGGCCTCGCGCCTGCTCGCGGTGCATGCGGGGCTCCTCGCCGACGGCCCGGTCCCGCAGCTCAACCTCGGCGGCGGCTTCGGCATCGCCTACACGAGCGCCGACGACCCGACCCCGATCGGCGAGATCGCCGCGGCGATCGCGGACGCGGTCGGCGAGCAGTGCGCGACCCGCGGGATCCCGGTGCCGCACATCGCCATCGAGCCGGGCCGCTCGCTGATCGGGCCCGCCGGGCTGACCCTCTACGAGGTCGGCACCATCAAGGACGTCGCGGTCGGCACGGACGGCGTGCGCCGCTACGTCAGCGTCGACGGCGGGATGAGCGACAACGCGCGGCCCGCCCTCTACGGCGCGGACTACACGGCGCGGATCGCCGACCGCGTCTCCGACGCCGAGCCCGCCCTCGTGCGCGTGGCCGGGAAGCACTGCGAGTCGGGCGACATCGTCGTCCACGACGACTTCCTCCCCGCCGACGTGCAGCCGGGCGACCTGCTCGCCGTCGCCGCGACCGGCGCCTACTGCTGGTCGCTCTCGAGCAACTACAACCACCTCGGCCGCCCCCCGGTCGTCGCCGTCCGGGACGGAGTCGCGCGCGTCATCGTGCACGGCGAGACCGAGGACGACCTCCTCCGCCGCGATGCCGGCATCGAACGAAAGGCCATCCTCCGATGATCGAGTACCGCAGCCTCCGCGTCGCCCTGCTGGGCGCCGGGTCCGTCGGTGCCCAGGTGGCGCGCCTCCTGCTCGACCACGGCGACGAGCTCGCCCAGCGCGTGGGGGCGCCGCTGGAGCTCGCCGGCGTGGCAGTCCGGGACCTCGACGCACCGCGCACCGCGGACATCCCGAGGGAGTACCTCACCACGGACGCCGAGGCGCTGATCCTCGGCGCCGACATCGTCGTCGAGCTGATCGGCGGCCTCGAGCCGGCGCGCAGCTACATCCTCAAGGCGATCTCCTCGGGCGCCGACGTGATCACCGCCAACAAGGCGCTGCTCGCCGCGCACGGCAACGAGCTGTTCGAGGCCGCCGACCAGGTGGGCGCGCAGCTCAACTACGAGGCCGCGGTGGCCGGGGCGATCCCGATCATCCGCCCGCTGCGCGACAGCCTCGCCGGCGACCGGGTGCACCGGATCCTCGGCATCGTGAACGGCACCACCAACTTCATCCTCGACCGGATGGACACCGAGCACGCCACGCTCGAGGAGGCGCTCGCGCTCGCCACCGAGCTCGGCTACGCCGAGGCCGACCCGACCGCCGACATCGAGGGCTACGACGCCGCGCAGAAGGCGGCGATCCTCGCCCGGCTCGCCTTCCACACCGACGTCCCGGTCTCGCTGGTGCACCGCGAGGGGATCACCGGCGTCACGCAGCAGCAGGTCGAGCAGGCCCGCGCCTCGGGCTACGTGATCAAGCTGCTCGCGATCTGCGAGCGCCTCGTCGACGCGAAGACGGGGGAGGAGGGCGTCTCGGCGCGGGTCTACCCCGCGCTCGTGCACCGCACGCACCCGCTCGCCGCCGTCCACGGCGCGAACAACGCCGTCTTCGTCGAGGCGGAGGCCGCCGGCAGCCTGATGTTCTACGGCGCCGGAGCCGGTGGCGTCGAGACCGCCTCGGCCGTGCTCGGCGACGTCGTCTCGGCCGCGCGCCGCCACGTCGTCGGAGGTCCGGGCCTCGTCACCAGCGCCAGCTCCGGACTCCCGGTGCTGCCGATCGGGCACGTCACCACCCGCTACCAGGTGACGCTCGAGGTGCTCGACCGCCCCGGCGTGCTCGCCCAGATCGCCGGCGTCTTCGCCGAGCACGGGGTCTCCGTCGAGACGCTCGTGCAGACGCCGCCCGTGCTCGACCCCCTCGCCGACACCGGTGCGGAGCTGCGCGAGCCGACCGCTACCCTGGTCATCGGCACGCACGCCGCGGCAGAGTCCGATCTGGCGGCCACCGTCACCGCTCTCCAATCCCACGGGTTCGTCGGCGCCGTGACGTCCGTTCTACGAGTTGAAGGAGCCTGAGATGGCCAAGCAGTGGCGCGGAGTCCTGCACGAGTACGCGGACCGCCTCGATGTCACCGAGGCGACCCCCGTCATCACGCTCGGCGAGGGCGGCACCCCGCTCATCCCGGCGGCGGCTCTCTCGGCCCGCACGGGCGCGAAGGTCTGGGTCAAGTACGAGGGTATGAACCCCACCGGCTCCTTCAAGGACCGCGGCATGACCATGGCGATCTCGAAGGCCGTCGAGCACGGCGCGAAGGCCGTCATCTGCGCCTCGACCGGCAACACCTCCGCTTCGGCCGCGGCCTACGCGACGCACGCCGGCATCACCGCCGCGGTGCTCGTCCCCGAGGGCAAGATCGCGCTCGGCAAGCTGAGCCAGGCGATCGCGCACAACGCGCAGCTGCTGCAGGTCCAGGGCAACTTCGACGACTGCCTCGACATCGCCCGCGACCTCGCGAAGAACTACCCGGTGCACCTGGTCAACTCGGTGAACCCCGACCGCATCGCCGGTCAGAAGACCGCCGCCTTCGAGGTCGTCGAGGTCCTGGGCGACGCGCCGGACTTCCACATCGTCCCGGTCGGCAACGCCGGCAACTACACCGCCTACTTCCGCGGCTACTCCGAGGAGCTCGAGCGCGGCGGGTCGACGAAGCTGCCCCGGATGTTCGGCTTCCAGGCCGAGGGCTCCGCGCCGATCGTGCACGGCGCGGTCGTCCGCCACCCCGAGACCATCGCCAGTGCGATCCGGATCGGCAATCCGGCCTCCTGGGAGCTCGCGCTCAACGCCCGCAGCGTCAGCGACGGCTACTTCGGCGCGATCAGCGACGAGAAGATCCTCGAGGCGTACCGCATCCTCGCGGGCGAGGTCGGCGTCTTCGTCGAGCCCGCCTCCGCGATCAGCGTCGCCGGTCTGCTGGAGCGCGCCGAGGCGGGGGCGATCCCCAAGGACGCCACCGTCGTGCTGACCGTCACCGGCCACGGCCTGAAGGACCCGCAGTGGGCGCTGCGCACCGCGGACGGCGAGGACATCACGCCGACCGTCGTGCCCGTGGACACCGCGGCGATCGCCGACGTGCTGGGGCTGGCCGGCGCATGACCTCGGCGGTTCCCGTCGGCCGCTCCGTGCACGTCAAGGTCCCCGCGACCTCGGCGAACCTCGGCCCCGGGTTCGACACGCTCGGCCTCGCGCTCTCGGCGTACGACGAGCTCGAGGTCACGGCCGTCACGGCGACGGGCGCCCGGGTCTCGGTGCACGGCGTGGGCGAGGGCGAGGTGCCGACCGACGAGACGAACCTCGTCGTCCAGGCCATCGCCTACACCTTCGCCGACCAGCGGCAGGAGATGCCCGGCATCGACGTGACCGCGCGCAACATCATCCCGCACGGCCGCGGCATGGGCTCCTCGGGGGCGGCGATCGTCTCCGGGATCATGGCCGCGAAGGGTCTGCTCGACGGCATCGTCGAGCTCGACTCCGACGACCTGCTCCGGATCGCGACCGAGATGGAGGGGCACCCCGACAACGTCGCGCCGGCGCTCTTCGGCGGTCTCACCATCGCCTGGGTCGAGCCGGGTGCCGAGGGCGGACCGGAGGCGCCGCTGCGGCCGCGCTCCAAGAAGCTGATGGTGCACCGCGGCGTCTCGCCGGTCGTCTTCGTGCCCGAGCACACCATGTCGACCCGGCTGGCGCGCTCGCTGCAGCCGATCAGCGTCCCGCACGAGGACGCCGTCTTCAACGTGTCGCGCTCGTCGCTGCTGATCGCGGCCCTCATCCAGAGCCCCGAGCTGCTGTTCGCGGCGACCGAGGACAAGCTGCACCAGAACTACCGCGCGGCCGCGATGCCGCAGACCTCCGAGCTGATCGCGCTGCTGCGCTCGCACGGCTACGCGGCCGTCGTCTCCGGCGCCGGACCGAGCGTTCTCGTGCTCTGCAGCGACCCCGCGCAGCGCCTCGCCGCCGCGGATCTGGTGGCGGAGCAGGCGCACACGCCGTGGCGGGCGCACATGCTGGCCGTCGACTTCAAGGGTGCTACAGTGGGGATCGCATCCCGAGGAGCCGCGTAACGAGCGGAATCTGTCCGACGGATCGTCCCGATAATCACGGCCATCACATCGTGTGAAGGGCGCCCCTGCTTCTCGTGCAGATCAGCGCCTGGTCGCTCGTGCCCTCTCTGCGCTTCCGAGGCAGGTCGAGCCGGCGACCGAGAGCATCGCGTGGATCAGAACTCGCGATGGACCCGCACGGCTGATGTGCTCTCCCGGTGAGCGATCGCTCCCGGGGGGAAGGAACCCCTCTCCAGTGACAGATGTGAACACCCGCGGTACCGCCGCGGACACCAACGCCGATCTCATCGGCCTCCGCGTCGCGGAGCTCCAGGCCCTCGCGACGAGCCTCGGCATCGGCGGAGCCTCCAAGCTCCGCAAGGGCGAGCTCGTCTCGGCCATCTCGGACCTCCGCGCCGGTGCGGACTCCGAGGGCGCCGAGCCCGCCGCTCCCGCCGAGGAGCAGGCGCCCGCCGAGCCCTCGGTCGCCGAGCAGTCCTTCGCCGAGCCGGCCGAGGCCGAGCCCGTCGTCGACGGCACGAGCGTCGAGGCCGAGCCCGCCGACGTGGCGGAGCAGAGCGCCCCGGTGCTCGAGGCCCCTGCCGAGGCGCCCGCGCCCGCCGAGAGCACGGAGGCGGACACCGCCGACGTCCTCGAGCAGGCCGCCACCACGGTCGAGGAGCCGGCTCCCGTCGCCGCCGAGGCCGCTCCGGTCGAGCTCGAGCTCCCCGTCGTCGCCGAGCCGGTGGCCGAGCCCGCCGCCGAGCGCGCGCCCCGTCGCCGCGGCTCGCGTCGCGCCTCCAGCGGCACCGTCGCCGCCGGCGAGCACCTGAACGTGCCGGCCGGCAGCGGTGTCGAGTCGCTCATCCCCGAGCTCCCGCCCGTCCTCGAGCAGGTCCCCGACGCCGAGCAGGCGCCGCGGCCGGTCATCGAGATCGAGCTTCCCAACGGGCCGGAGTCGGACGACTCCTCCCGCGAGGGCGGCCAGCGCGAGCGTCGCGGACGCCGTCGCAGCCGCGGCGGCAGCGCCGAGCAGAGCGAGCAGCCCGAGACCACCGACGCCGTCGAGTCCTCCGCGCAGGACGCCGGCGACGAGCCGGACACCGGCGACCGCCAGGACGACCAGCAGAACTCCGGCGAGCAGCAGGGCAACGGCGAGCAGCAGAACGGCGGCGACCAGCAGGGCACCGGCCGCGGCCGCAACCGCCGCAACCGCAACCGCCGCGGCGAGGACCGCCAGGCGAACGACGGCCAGCAGAACGGCCAGGGCGGCAGCGCCCAGAACAACGGTGGCCAGAGCAACGGCCAGAACGGCGGCGGCCAGAACGGCGCCGCGCAGAACGGCAACGGCCAGGCGCCGTCGAACCAGGGCGGCAACCAGGGCAACCAGGGTGGCCAGCCGCAGGGCGGCAGCGGCCAGAACGCCCAGGGCTCCGCGCAGAACGGCCAGCAGGCCGACGGCGAGGACGGCCGCCGCAGCCGCTACCGCGACCGCAAGCGCCGCGGGGGAGCGGTCGGCGACGACTTCGAGCCCGAGATCAGCGAGGACGACGTCCTCATCCCGGTCGCCGGCATCCTCGACGTCCTCGACAACTACGCCTTCGTGCGCACCACGGGCTACCTGCCCGGTGTCAGCGACGTCTACGTCTCGCTCGGCCAGGTCAAGAAGTACAACCTGCGCAAGGGCGACGCCGTCGTCGGCGCGATCCGCCAGCCCCGCGAGGGCGAGGGCGGCGGCCGCCAGAAGTACAACGCCATCGTCCGCGTCGACTCGATCAACGGCCAGACCGTCGACGAGGCCGCCGCGCGCGTCGAGTTCCACGACCTCACGCCGCTCTACCCGACCGAGCGCCTGCGCCTCGAGACGGAGCCGGGCAAGCTGACCCAGCGGATCATCGACCTGGTCGCCCCGATCGGCAAGGGCCAGCGCGGCCTCATCGTCGCGCCGCCCAAGGCCGGCAAGACGATCGTCCTGCAGCAGATCGCGAACGCGATCGTGCAGAACAACCCCGAGGTCCACCTCATGGTCGTGCTCGTCGACGAGCGTCCCGAGGAGGTCACCGACATGCAGCGCACCGTGCGCGGCGAGGTCGTCGCCTCCACGTTCGACCGCCCGGCCGAGGACCACACCACGGTCGCCGAGCTGGCCATCGAGCGCGCCAAGCGCCTCGTCGAGCTGGGCCACGACGTCGTCGTGCTGCTCGACTCGATCACCCGCCTCGGCCGCGCCTACAACGTGACCGCCGCCCCCTCGGGCCGCGTGCTCTCGGGTGGCGTCGACGCGTCGGCGCTGTACCCGCCGAAGAAGTTCTTCGGAGCGGCGCGCAACATCGAGAACGGCGGCTCGCTCACCATCCTCGCGACGGCGCTCATCGAGACCGGTTCGAAGATGGACGAGGTGATCTTCGAGGAGTTCAAGGGCACCGGCAACATGGAGCTCCGTCTCTCGCGCCACCTCGCCGACAAGCGGATCTTCCCCGCCGTCGACGTCAACGCGTCGGGCACCCGCCGCGAGGAGATGCTCCTCAGCTCGGACGAGGTCAAGATCACCTGGAAGCTGCGCCGCGCCCTCGCCGGGCTCGACCAGCAGCAGGCGCTCGAGATCATCCTGTCCCGCCTTAAGGAGACGTCCTCGAACGTCGAGTTCCTGATGCAGGTCTCGAAGTCCGCCGTCGGCCCGACCACCGCGAACCACGGCAACGGCCACCACTAGCTGCCCCGACGTCCGCGGTCGCCCCTTCGGGGGCGGCCGCGGGCGTTTTCGCGTCCGTCGGCACCTTCGGTGCGATCATGCTGGTCGGCCAGCCCGCGCAGCGGGTCGCTCCTGCTGGTCGAGCAGCCCGCGCAGCGGGCCGCTCATGCTGGTCGAGTAGCCCGCGCAGCGGGCGTATCGAGACCCACCCCGTTGAGCACGTCGGTCTCGATACGGCGCCTGCGGCACCTACTCGACCAGCATGTGCTGCCCACCCCTCCACCACCACCCGGAAACCAGGAACCCCATGTTCGAATCCGTCAGCGTCCTCCTCGCCGAGCACGAGGACCTCCAGACGCAGCTGTCCGACCCCGCCCTGCACGCGGACGCCGCGCGCGCGAAGAAGGTCAACCGCCGCTACGCCGAGCTGAACCAGATCAAGTCGGCGCACGCCGCCTGGATCCAGGCCGGCGAGGACCTCGAGGCCGCGCGCGAGCTCGCCCGCGAGGACGACGCCTTCGCCGAGGAGGTGCCGGAGCTGGAGGAGTCCCTGCGCGTCGCGCAGGAGAAGCTGCGCCGCCTGCTCATCCCGCGCGACCCCGACGACGGCCGCGACGTGATCATGGAGATCAAGGGCGGCGAGGGCGGCGCCGAGAGCGCGCTGTTCGCGGCGGACCTGCTCCGCATGTACCTGCACTACGCCGAGGCGAAGGGCTGGAAGACCGAGATCCTCGATCGCGACGAGTCCGACCTCGGCGGCTACAAGAACGTCCAGGTCGCCATCAAGAGCAACGCGACCGACCCGTCGCAGGGCGTCTGGGCGCACCTGAAGTACGAGGGCGGCGTGCACCGCGTGCAGCGCGTCCCCGTGACGGAGTCGCAGGGCCGCATCCACACCTCGACGACCGGCGTGCTGGTCTTTCCCGAGGTCGACGCCCCGGAGGAGGTCGCGATCAACCAGAACGACCTCAAGATCGACGTCTACCGCTCCTCGGGCCCCGGCGGACAGTCGGTCAACACCACCGACTCCGCGGTGCGGATCACCCACCTCCCGACCGGCATCGTCGTCTCGATGCAGAACGAGAAGAGCCAGCTGCAGAACCGCGAGGCCGGCATGCGCGTCCTGCGCGCCCGCATCCTCGCCCGCCAGCAGGAGGAGATCGCCGCCGCCGCCTCGGACGCGCGCAAGACGCAGATCCGCACGATGGACCGCTCCGAGCGGATCCGCACCTACAACTTCCCCGAGAACCGCATCGCGGACCACCGCACCGGCTACAAAGCCTACAACCTCGACGGCGTGATGAACGGAGCGCTCGACCCCGTGGTCGAGAGCGCGATCCAGTTCGACGAGGAGGCCCGCCTGGCCGACATCGGCTCCGACGAGTCGTGAGCGCGGTGACGATGGACCTCGACGCGCGTGCGCTCCTCGCGGACGCCGTCGCCCGGCTGACCGCGGCGCGCGTGCCCACCCCGGACGTCGACGCCGAGCTGCTGCTCGGCCACCTGCTCGGCCTCGGCCGCGGGTCGCTCCAGGCGCGGCTGATCACCGGTCTCGCGCTCGACGAGACGACCCGCGACGCCTACGATCACGCGATCGAGCGCCGGGCCTCGCGGGAGCCGCTCCAGCACATCACCGGTGTCGCGCCGTTCCGCTCGCTCGAGCTCGCGGTCGGCCCCGGAGTCTTCGTGCCGCGTCCCGAGACGGAGGGAGTGGCGCAGCTCGCCATCGACGCCCTCCGTGCCGTCGCGGACGAGTCGCCGATCGCGGTCGACCTCGGCACCGGCAGCGGTGCGCTGGCGCTCGCGCTCGCCCACGAGGTCCCGCACGCGCGGGTGATCGGAGTCGAGAACTCCGTCGACGCCTTCCTCTGGGCGCGCGGCAACCGGGACCGCCTGGGCCTGGAGAACGCCCGCATCGTCTTCGTCGACCTCGCGGACGCGCTGCCCGAGCTCGACGGCACGGTCTCCGTCGTCGTCTCCAACCCGCCGTACATCCCGTCGGCCGCCATCCCGCGCGACGTCGAGGTGCAGCGCTACGACCCGCCGGCCGCGCTCTACGGCGGCGAGGACGGGCTCGACGTCGTGCGCTCGCTCTCGCGGACGGCGCTCCGGCTGCTGCGGGCCGGGGGAGTGCTCGTGATCGAGCACGGCGAGCTGCAGGGGGCGGAGATCCGCGCGCTGCTGACGGCCGACGGCTGGCGCGGGGCGACGACGCAGCGGGATCTGACCGGGCGCGATCGGTCGACGGTGGCGGTGCGCTGAAGGGCCGAGGTTCGCCCAGTCACAGCGCTGTGACAACGAACTCGCTGAACGTCGTCTGCCCAGCGCTGACCGAGCTGAAATTGAGTCTCAGCCGGTAATGCGTCGCCCAAGCTGGTGCGACTCGGCTCCACGGCATCGGACCGTTTCGGCGAACGTACGGAAGCGAGGAGCGGATGGTGCTCATCGCCACGTTCGTCGGTCCCCGAGCCTCGCTCCTCGACACGACAGGCATGTTCCGGGTATCAAGGGAAGACACTGCGATCCAGGACTCGATGATCGCCATCGTCCCTGTGGATGTCGAGCTCTCGATGGTGAATAGACTCGCGTAAGTGAGCCCATGTGTTACTGGAACATCGACTGCAAGCATGACGGACTTCGTTCCGATACGCGTTACGACCAATTTCTCATCGGCTATGGTGAGCGTCATGAGAGGGCCATTAGTTCGGCTCGTCGCATCGCTCGCATTGACGAACTGATCGATGACAGCGGGGAGAGTGAAGTCCCCGTTCACCAGGAGATTGGCGCTCCGGTAAGGCATGATCGCACCGTTGCTAGCTCCGGTCGAGTTGCCATCGTATTGAATCAGATCCGTGAAGTGAGCCTTCTCTGTTCCGCCGCAGAGGTATCCGGTCGAGGTCGCCGAATTGTACATCGTGAGCTGACTCACGAAGATTCCGCCGCCCCAGCCTACGTGCCTGGTCTCGAAGATGTAGGGCGCGATCGGCGTCACGGTGTAGAGGAGTATTCCTCCGTTGATAGTGATCTTCGCGCTCTGATTGGCACCGGTCACGAATTGCGGATTGAGGGAGGCAGCGCCGGTCTCATGAAGTTCGATGTGCGGCTGCGAAAGAAAGATACCGCCGTACTCCGCGAAAGCTGCTTGTAAACAAAGATCGATCGACACGGCTGTGAGGTGCAGATTGCCATTCGGATTGGCGTTGTAGATCGCCAGATCGCATGTGCCGATTCCGCCACCCATGAACTTTATGTTCTCGCCGTAGTTGCTCTTGCCGGCAGGCATCGACACGCCTGTCTTGCATCTCGAGACGTGAAAGTTGTAGAACGATAGGAGGTACGCGTTGTTCTCGAAGGAGAGACCGGTCTCGAAGGCAGCGACTTCCAGACCATAGAACCCCACTCCGCGTATACTGCCGCCGGTGGTGTCGAAGAGGAGTCCAACAGAATTGGATGATGATGCGCCGGGTCCGAGAAGGCGTAGGCCTCGAACCGAGGACCGGTTGTAGGCGTAGCCCGATGTGCTCGAACTCCTGAACTGAAAAGCCGGTTTACCGCTGAGTGCTGTTGCGTCGACGTTTCCAGTCGTGAAGTCCAACGAGATGTAGGACGTGTCGACTACGAGTGTGTCCGTGATGACGAAACTACGCGAAATCGTGAGCGTCACCTCCTGGCGGGCGGTGACGAAGTAGTCGACAGCCATTCGGAACCGGTTCTCGTCGCTGATGCTCGGGTCACCGAACTCGAGGATGTTGTGAATCCCGTGAACGGTGAGAGGATTCACAACGGAATCCGCGGCCTGAGCCTGCGGAGCCATCGCGGTCGAGGCGGCGATTCCTCCCAGCGCACTCAGGCCCGATAGCGCGATGAAGCCTCTGCGGCTATTAGGCTCGAATTCGCGAGAAGTTGTCATGGGGATATGGTAAAAGTATTGCTCGGTTTTATCGCCAGTCACTCGTGCCCCGAACGGGTGTCTCGAGAGCTAAGGGAACGTCATGTCTGCGCCGGTGTGCTCATGATGGGTACATCGTTCGGCACCGAACGCGGGCGATACATGCGCGGAGTTGACCGGACGCTACGTCGTCGATCAACGAGCCCGCTGCGGCCGCCGATGCGATGTCTTGGAAAGCTCGCGTGGAGTGCGGGCGCGAGGGCAGCAGTGACGGCGCTACGCTGTGTCGATTGACCAGTCGGGGGAGGCTCGTGGTTCAGCGTTCAGTTCAAGCTCGGAAGTCGGATTCACGATCGTCCCAACTGGCGGGGCTCGCGAAGATGAAAGTCGCCGACTCGGCACTGCTTGGATCGGTAGTGCTTCTTCCGTTTCAGCAGGCGGCCACGTTAAGCGTTGGATTTCCGTTGAAGTTGTCGGAGATCTTCGCCGTTCTCGGAATCGGCTTGCTTGCATTGGAGGGACGGTCGCGGCAACGTCGCAACCCCGCCGCCCCTCTGATGGTCGTCATCGGCCTTATCGTACTGTTGTCGCTGCTGCGGGCCGAGGTGTCGTCCTCGAACGACAGCGCTCAGGGCTACCCGCTTGGCTTGGCACTCGACGCGATCGTCTACTCGGCGTATGCCGTCCTTGCTCTGGTCCTGGCGTATTCACTCTCCACGTTCATCGACGTGAAGCGAGTGGTGCGTGCTTATCTCATCGCCGTGCGCTTGGGCGCCATTTATGCGGTACTTCAAGCGATGTTGTGGTTCGCGGGTTCAACGTTGCTTTCCACGTTCAACGGCACAACTCAGACCGGAACGCTTTATGGAGTGGCTCTTCCGCGTAATGGGCCGTTTCTCGAGGGAAACTACTTCGGATTCTTCGCGGCGGCTGGTATCTTCATCGCGATGTACGCGAAGGATAAGATCGGGTTGGTTCTCTCCATCGTACTCGTTCTGTACTCGCAGTCCTCGGGTGCGACGCTCGGTGCAGTGGTGGGGCTACTTGTACTCGTCGCGCTTCGCCCTCAGATCAAGACGACCTCGATCATCTCCTTCTTCGCTGTCGTCGCCGTCGTCGCGGCGACCGCAATTCCTGCTGTCGGTCTCTACGCGCAACGTCAACTGATCAAGGTCGGACTTTCGCAGAACACTCTGAACGAGTCACTCGGGTACTCGATTCGTTCCCGCTCCGCGAATGCGGATACGGGCTTTGCGATGGGAATAGGAAATCCGTTGCTAGGAGTGGGTCCTGGGCGGTACGGTGCGAATTACTTCGATTATCTCGACCGAACGGGTCTGCCCGCCGGGTTCGGTCAACGCGCGATTCGTCCGATCGCCAACAACGTATATGCGCACATCGCTTCCGAACTTGGCCTGATCGCTCTGGCTCTCTTCGGCGTCATGCTGGCTGTTCTTCTCGTGCGGGCTTTCCGTAGGAGTGGCCCGGTCTTTGGGCTCGTGACGTTCGTGGTGGTTTCGATGGTCGCGGCACCCGCCTGGACGGGTCTGCCAATTTGGATCGTTCTGGCAATAGCGATGGCCGTTGTCAGTGATGAGCGGAGTGCCGCGGCGGTCTCGCCCCGTGGTGTTCGGGTCAGGAATACGCCTGGGCAAGCTCTTTCGTCCGGACGCCTGCGCCCGATCCCGCCGGCTTAGCTGCCCGCTCGCTTCTCGCGCCGCGATTCCAGAACAAGCGATTTCGATGCTTGGTTCGCCTGATGCGTCGCGGCTCACGACCAGCAGTTTTTCCGGCGGCATGGGGTTCCTGCGGGAGTGTCCGCCGGACACCATCCATGACGAGGCGAGCCTACGAGGATCGCGTGAGTAGGCCTCCGCGCCCGTCAGGGGACAGGATCTGCGCTTCGGTGTCTACTTTGATGAAGGACTCCCTCCGCAAGGAGGCGTTCGAGAAACTTTTCGCAATCTGACCGGATCAATTGCGGGGGCATATCGTAGAGCGCCGCGACGGCTGCGACCAAATCTTCGAAGCTCGGGGCCGTCAGTGCTTCTCGCCATATTGAAAGAGCGGAGTCTGTGAACTCAGAGATTGCTTCTTCTTTCGCCACATCCAAGACCAGTACTCTATCCTCGACATCGACAAAAGCTATCGTTTCGCCCAACTCCAAGTAGGGCGCGGGTGGCACTTGCTCTGCACCGATCGCCTCTGACACGTCTTCTCGATTCTGGGGTGGTCCCCCGTCTGTGGGACATCGATGTCCACGATCCATCATGACGCAGGCGCCCTGAGGCCCGAGTTCAACGACTGTGTCATGCTTCCGGCTCCACGCCACCCGGACTGGGGCGGGACACTCCGCTGAGCGAATTGTCTGCCGCGGTCAGTTCCTGTAGGCGGTAGTGCGAGGTGACGCTACGCAGTCCCGGCGCCTCCGGCAAGCGACTGGCCGTGGGTTATTCTTGTCCCTTGGAAGCCCCATGAGGCGCCGGCCCCGGACGGGGTGCGGCGAGGTGAAAGCGGATCGTGGGATCGCGGAGTCGCGCCGGTTCGTCGGTCGCCTGTCCCGCCTCTGAACCGTGGCGGTGAAATCAGATGTTGGAGCTCACGTGACCGCTAGTCGTATGCGCCGTGGCGCGAGCCCGGTGATCGGCGGTGAGACGGTCGTGCACGTGGCGGAGAGCTTCGCGGGAGGGGTGTCCGCGGCAGTGCGGGACTATGTGGGCAGCACCCCGCAGTATCGCCACGAGCTGGTCTACGCTCCTCGGGACGACGCGCCTCTGAACATCGACGACCTCGAGGGGTTCGAGCGCGTCACTGAACTTCCGGGCGGCACGCTGGCGCGCGTGAAGACCGTGCGATCGGTCGTACGTCGCCATGAGTCGGTGGTTGTTCACGCCCATTCGAGCTTCGCCGGCGTCTATGCCCGTCTCGCAGTGCGCAAGGGTCGACCGGCCGCCATCGTCTACACGCCCCACTGCTACGGGTTCGAGCGCCGCGACGTATCGGCTGGTGCCCGCTCGATCTACCGGGTCATCGAGGGTGTCCTCGCGCTCAACACGTCGGGTTACGCCGCGTGCTCGCCGCGTGAGGCCAAGCTCTCCCACTGGCCGTTCGCCCGAGCGACGAGCAGTTTCGTGCCGAACGTGGCGCCGCTGAACCTGCCGGGTCCGATCGAGTCCGTCTCCGCTGACGGGGCGCTGCGCGTGGTGGGCGCCGGCCGACTCGCACCTCAGAAGGACCCGGATTTCTTCGTCGAATGCGTCGGCGCGCTGCGCGCGGCAGGTCTCGAGATCGACGCTGTGTGGATCGGCGGCGGCAATCCCGTCATCGAGGATCGTCTGCGGCGCGGCGGCGTCACTCCCACCGGCTGGCTCGCGCGGACCGCTGCACTGGAAGAGCTCCGAGCGGCGGACCTCTACATCCACTCGGCCGCCTGGGAGGGGTTCCCCATCGCCGTGCTCGAGGCAGCGGCGCTCGGAGTCCCCACCATTGCTCGACGCATCCCTGCCTTCGAGGGCGTGGACATGCCCGAGCTGTTCGACTCGCCCCAGGAGCTCGGTCGCTTGCGGCCGGTTCTCGAATCCGAGCGGGGACGGAGGCGGCTCCTCGAGGATCTGCGGATCGCTGTGGCCTCCTTCAGCCGACCTGAGCAGGCCCGTGTTCTGACCGAACTCTACGAACGAAGCTTCCAGCGCATGCGGGTCGCTTCCTGATGGGGAAGGCCCTCCACTGCCGATGACGAAGGTTCTTGTTTCGGGTCGTGTCCTCGACGCCCAGACCGGTGGCAACACCCGGTACGCGCGCACTGTCTACGCAGGGCTCGGCTCCTTCGGTGTGGAGCACAAGGTCGCCCGGGTGTCCGGACTGCGCGGTGCAGCCCGCTCGGCCGCTTACGGCGCGCTCGAAGGGTTCGTCTGGCCGATGGCACCGGGGCGGGACGTCGATGTAATCCACTTCCCCGCGGATACCGGAGCGCAGATCCCCTCCTCGCGACCGATCGTGTCGACCGTGCACGGACTCGCCACCCTGCACATCGACGGCGTCCGCAAGCCCAGTGCGGACCGGCTCTGGCTGCAGCGCGTGACGCGCTTGGTCGAGCTGAGTAAAACGGTGATCACCGTGTCGGAGTCGTCCGCCCGGGACATCGCCACCCTCGTACCAGCGGCAGCATCGAAGATCGTCCCGATCCTGCACGGCATCGACCACTCGGTCTTCAACACTGACGGGGCCGAGCACGATTCGGCGGTCCTCGCAGCGGAAGGCATCGATGGCGAGTACTTCCTCTACCTCGGCAACCTGGACCCGCGCAAGAACGTGATCGAACTAAGCCGTGCCGCCTCGGCCGTCTTCGATCAGACCGGCATCCCGCTTCTCATCGCCGGCGCTCCTGCCTGGGAGAGCGACGAGATCGTCCAGGCGGTGAAGGGCACGAGAGGTGTGCGCTATCTGGGGCGAGTGAGTGACCAACTCATGGTCCCGCTGATGCGGAGTGCTCTCGCGTTCTGCTTCCCCTCGCGCTACGAGGGATTCGGTCTGCCCGTCGTCGAGGCGATGGCGTGCGGTACTCCCGTCATCTGCAGCGACCGAGGCTCCCTCGGTGAAGTCGCGGGTGGCGCCGCGATGATCGTGACCGACCTGAGCGCGGCGTCGATCGAAGCCCGGATGTTGGAGATCGCTCGGGACTCCTCGTTGAGGATGGAGCTCCGCGGCCTCGGCCTCGCCAACGCTCAGCGCTTCCACTGGAGCGAGTCGATCGCGAAGCATGTCGAAGTCTTCGAGAGGGCCGCGCGGTGAGGATCGTTCTCGTTCATGCCTACAGTCGAACCAATTCAGGTGACGGTCTTCTCGTCGACGAGGCCGCAGAGCTGGCTCGCCAGGCCTTCCCGTCCGCTGATTTCTCCTTGATCGCACTCGATCCCGATTCGTTCTCGGAGGATGGATTCACGAGGGTCATCCATCCGCTGACCGGCACCGCGCAGAGTGCCGGCACCGTCCGGTCGCTGAGCGCCGGGGTTCGCCACCTGGTTCTGCAGTCCCGGCCGAGCGCCGTCCAGCAGCTGATCGATTCCGCTGACCTCGTCATCGCTGTGGGCGGCGGGTATCTCCGGGCGAAGCACACGGTCGAGGCAGTGAAGACACTGCTGGCGCACCGACTGCAGCTGCCCAGCCCTACCGACAAGACTCGCTACGTCTATCTGTCGCAGAGCATCGGCCCGTTCACCGCGGGCACCCGCGCCCTTTTCCTGAGTCGGCTCCGCCATGCGGCGAAGGTGGTCGTGCGTGACGACCGTTCGATGCAGCTTCTTCGCGGCCGTTCGAACGTGCTTCGTGCTCCCGACATGGCGCTTCTCGGTCTGCCGGATGAGTGGCGCGGCGATGCGATCGTGGACCCGCGCGGCGGTGGTCCGGTCGGATTGGTCGCCCGCGCGCTCAGCGGCTCCTCGGCTCGCCGCAAGCGATACCGCGACGCGATCAGCGAACTCCACGATTCCGGCATGGAGTACCTGGTCCAGGCGAACGCCCGCGGCAACAACGACACCGATTTCTACAGGTCACTGGGATTCACCGGCAGCGCGCGACTCTTGCGTGACAGCGTCCGCGCTGGTGCCTCTGAACGACCGAGCGTCGTAGTCTCGGTGCGTCTGCACGGATCCCTGCAGACGATTCGCTCCGGTGTTCCGAGTGTCCACCTGAGCTATGAGCGGAAGGGGTGGGGTGCCTACGACGATCTGGGAATCGCCCGGTACGTCCACAATGCGTTCGACTTCGATGCTCAGCTGGTGAAGGACCAGGTCGAGGAGTTGCGAGAGGATCCGAGCGGCTACTGGGGAGCGGTCTCCTCCTCCATCGGCTCGCTCCGCGCCCGTCGCGCTGACCTCGTCGCGCTACTTCGCTCCGCAGGCGAGACTGGAGACGCTCAGTGAGAATCGCCTTCGCGAGCCACACCGCCGAAGTCGGTGTCTTCAAGGTGGGCAGCCACCATCTGGCTCGGGAGTTCGCCAAGGCAGGTCATGAGGTTCTGCATGTCTCCTCTCCGACCAGCTTCCTTCACCTCGCCCGCTTACGTGATCGGACCGTTCGAGAGCGCCTGCGATTGGCTCTCACCTCACCTCGGCGCGACGAGTACGGTGTGACGCACGTCGAGCCGTTCGTCGTCGTCCCGCCGGGCAGGCTGTCACCCGCACTGCGCGATCTCGAGCTTCGGCATCCACTTCGCCCCTGGTCCAGGACCCTTCGCGAGTGGGGTCGGAAGCCGGTCGATGTCCTCTTCATCGACCAGCCGCTTCTGGGTACGGCGATGATCGACGTCCTCACACCGCGGAAGATCGTCTATCGGCCGACCGATGCCCACTACGACACCGTTCTCCGCCAAGCCGAGCTGTCCGTGCTCGAGGCGGCCGATGCCGTCGTGGCGACGTCCCGACCGGTGCTCGATGATGTCTTGTCGGAGTCGTCCCGCTCGCTCCCCGAACTCGTCATCGAGAACGGGGTCGAGTACGACCGATTCCACCAGTCCGACGCGAGAAACCGATCGCGCTCCGGAGTCGTCTACCTGGGTGCACTCGATCGCCGGTTCGACTGGGCGACACTCGCCGGACTGGCTGCTTCGAACCCGGAGACACCGTTCGAGATCGCCGGTCCCGTGGCCGTCCAGCCATCGATGCAGCTGCCGCCGAACGTCCGCCTTCGAGGCGGCATCCCCTATTCAGCCGCTCCCGATCTGCTGAGATCCTGCAGTGTCGGATTGCTCCCTCTCTCGGACGACCCCGGCAATCAGGGGCGAAGCCCGATGAAGTACTACGAGTACCTCGCCGCTGGGCTCTTCGTGGTGGCCAGCACCTCGCCCGCTCTCGCTACTCGCTCCGCGCCCGGAGTGTGGCTCTACTCGAGCCTGCCCGAGGCGAAGGCCGCTCTCCGCGCCGCGCTGGCGGAGGCCGGCCGATCGAACGAGGACGGCGCTGCCTACGCCGCTCAGTACAGCTGGGCGAGTCGAGCAGCTGCTCTCGCTCACTTCGTCGGAGGGCTCGAGTGATCGCGGTGCTCGACGGATGCAGAACCACCACCGATCCGGGAGGGAATCGATGAAGGCCGACGTCGCAGACGCCGAGTTCTCGCGTCGCCGCTCCCTGGGAAGCGCGGCTTGGGCGACCATCCAGCAGTTCGTGACTCTCGGATCGACTGCGCTCAGCGGGATCATCCTCGCGCGCTTGCTCTCCGTCTCGGACTTCGGCATCTTCAGCTACGCGACCAGCCTGGCTTCGATGGGCATGGTCGTCGTCACGGCGGGACTGTCCGGGCTGGCGTTGAAGCTGCTCGTGAGCGAGCGGTCGAACGAGCGTGCCCTGATGACGGGCCTGATCCTGACCCGGGAGTTCTTCGCCCTCATCGCCTACCTGGTGCTCCTGGCGGTCGCGCTGCTCTCGGGGAGCGGTGCCAACGTCGCAGCGACGGCGATAGCGCTCCTGGTCATGTTCGCCCGGGCTTTCGATGCGAGCGAGTACTGGTTCCAGTCACGTGCTGAGAGCAGCAGGACCGCTCCGATCCGCATCTCCGTCGTTCTTCTCTTCCTCGCGGTCCGCATCGCGCTCGCTCTGCTGGGTGCAGAACTGATCGTCTTCCTGTTGCTCTACGTCGCCGAATCGGTCGTCGTCTCGATCGGGCTGGTCGTGCGCTATCTCCGCGACCCGCGTTCTCCGGGATTCGGTCGGCCAGAGGCGGCGACGCCCAGGCGGATGCTGCACAGCTCGTGGCTGCTCCTCCTCTCCGGCATCGCCGGACAGATCAACTCCCGCGGTGACGTCATCATCGTGCAGGCACTTCTCGGCAACGCCGCTGTCGGCCTCTACTCGGCCGCCGCGCGTTTGTCGGAGCTGTTCTACTTCCTCCCCGTGGTGTTCATGACGGCGACGTTCCCGCGCCTCATCAACATCCGGAACAAGTTCGGGAAGGACTCCGCTCAGTACCGAGTCGAGCTTCAGCGCTCGTACGACCAATCGTGCTGGGTGGGGATCGGGATCGCTGTCCTGGTGTTCCTCGGTGGCCCCTGGGCCTTGGCCCTTCTCTACGGAGAGCGCTACGCGGACGCGGGAGCGATCCTGCAGGTGCACGTCCTCGCGCTCCCGTTCGTCTTCATGGCGGCCGTGTTCAGCAAGTGGATCATCGCGGAGAACCTGCTGATCGCGTCTCTGATCCGACACGCCTTCGGCGCGGCGCTCAATGTCGGACTGAACCTGTTCCTGGTCCCCTCGGTCGGCCTGATCGGTGCGGCCTACGCGACCGTCGTGTCCTACGTCGTCTCCTCCTACCTCGCGTGCTTCGCCACGCGTTCAACGCGTCCCGCAGGCATCCAGATGTCGCTCGCCCTCGTGTGGCCCATCCGTCTCGCCTTCGGCGTCATGAGGAATGCCCTCAAGAAAGGATCTGCTCATGAGTAGCCTCCGTTCCACTGCAGGAAGGGTCAAGCGAGGCCTGACCGTGCGTCTCCGCCAGGGAACTCCTCTCGAACGCGCCCTGTACTACACCTTCATCAGCGACGCCTTCAGTCGAGAGCGCAAGCTGGTCGCCAAGGGCCATCAGGAGTACTCGAAGCGCGTAGAAGGCGGTCGGCAGGAATTCCTCCTCCGTCGCAACATCCACATGCTCGAGAAGGGCCTCACGATGAGACCTCGTCGTGAGACCTATGGCATCGCCTACGTCGAGGAGACGGTCCGGCTCTTCCGCCAGATCCTGGCTGCGCCGACTCCGATCATCTCTGTGAACGTGGAGCACTGGGCGCGTGAGGTGCTCGACCGGTACTTCGACGCGACGGCGACGAGCGCTGCGCCGGAGATCCAGCGGGCGCGCGCATCGTACGAGTCGTTCCTCTGGGAAGCCGAAGGCAACAAGCTGAGCGGTCCCCACGCTCCCTTCGTCGACCAGGCTCCCGTCGACATCGACTCGATCACCGCGCTCGCCGTGCGGCGCAAGTCGGTGCGGTGGTTCAAGCCGGACAAGGTCGAGCGCGAGAAGGTGGACCGCGCGATGCTCGTTGCGGCGGAAGCGCCGTCGGCCTGCAACCGTCAGCCGTTCAGCTTCAGGATCTTCGACGATCCGGAGATGGTCGCCGCGGTGACGAAGATCCCGATGGGTACCGCCGGCTACGGCCACAACCTTCCGTCGGTCGCAGTGATCGTCGGCAACCAGTCCGCCTTCATCGACGAGCGCGACCGCCACCTCATCTACATCGACGGCTGCCTCGCTGCGATGTCGTTCATCCTCGGACTGGAGTCTCAGGGTGTCGCTTCCGTCTGCATCAACTGGCCCGACATCGCGGCGCGCGACAAGAAGATGAGCGACCTGCTGCATCTCGAGTCGTACGAACGTGTAGTGATGCTCGTCGGATACGGATATGCGGATGAGACCGGCGACACCCCGTTCTCCGCGAAGCGCGCGCTCAAGGACCTGAGGAGCTACAACCAGCTATGACCATCGATATCCGCGGAGTCAACACGCATAACAAGGGCGCGCAGCTCATGATGATCGCGATCGCCGAGCGGATCGGAGATCGCTTCGATCTATCGGTCTCGCCCAACGGCTCCGAGTACGACATCCGCGCGCGGCTGGGCATGAAGCAGACTCTGCTGCTCAATCAAGCCAGGGGAGCTGCGGCGCCGTTGAGCGACCTCGTGCCCCGAGGTGTCAAACGCGCCTTCGGCTTGGTCAGCGATTCGGATCTCACCGGCGTGCTCGATGCCGCGGGCTTCGCCTACAGCGACAGCTTCGGACCGCAGCGAGCTCGGCGGGAGTCAGCGCACGCTGCTCGGTGGAAGAAGCGAGGTGTGCCACTCGTCCTGCTTCCTCAGGCATTCGGCCCCTTCGACAAGCCGGAGCAGCGCGAGTGGTGCGGCAAGCTCCTCACCAACGCATCCCTCGTGTTCGCGCGGGACAGGGTGAGCCTCGACTACGTGAAGAAGCTCGGACTCCCGATCGACGTCAGGCTTTCCCCCGACTTCACTGTCGGCCTCGCTCCGCACGCTGTCGAGCGCCAGATCGAGGGAGAGTACGCGGCGATCGTTCCGAATCAGAAGATGGTCAGCCACACCGCCATCGACGAGCGGGCCTATGTCGAGATCCTCGTCGCTGCTGGCCGGGAGCTCCGAGCCAGGGGCTTGGAGCCGGTCGTCGTCATTCACGAGTTCAACGACATCCCGATCGGGAAGCGAGTGGCGGATGCGCTCGCCTGCCGCACGTTCTCGCATCCCGACCCCCTCGTGCTCAAGCGCGTTCTCGGTGACGCCTCGGCGGCTGTCGCCAGCCGCTTCCACGCGATCGTCGGCGCCCTCTCCCAGGGGACGCCCGTGCTCGCCTTCGGCTGGTCTCACAAGTACAAGGAGCTGCTCGCTGACTTCGGCGTCCCGCAGTGGCTCTTCGACGAGAAGTCGGACCCCGCGTCGAGCATCGACACCCTCTTCGCCGACGGATCGAGCCGCACTCTGGCCGACCACGGCACGGAGCTTCGAGGGAAGAACGATCACATGTGGGATGAAGTGGTCGGGCTTCTCGAGTCCGCCGACCGCTGACTCGGCGAGGATGCTGATGGTGAGTGCCCGGCGGACTTCCGGAGCGCGAGCAGGTCGCGGCTCACGCGCACGGTCCAGAGACTGCCACTTTTGCGAAAGCGAGCGACTGGTAGAGGTAGGCGAGCGCCCAATCGGTGATCGAACGGGGACCGTCGACCGCGCGAACGGCCGCGTGCACCGTCAGGCATCGGTCCGCGAGGAAGGTCGCGCGCGCCACGTGCGGGGTGGCTGTCAGCAGAATCACCTCGGTCCATCCGTGCCTCTGCGAGAGAGCATCGATCGCTTTCATCTCGCCAGCGGTCGAGAACGGCTTCGGTGCGAAGCAGTCGACCTCCACGGACGCCGGCCCGGTGCATTGCGGGGCCGCGAAGGATCCGTCCGGTCGGCGGGCGGACGATACGGCGACCGTCTGTGCTCCACTCTCTTTAGCGGTATTGATTCCTGCTGCGATCCTCTCGGCAGTGGCGGGTCCGAGCACGACGACCGCGCTCGGGTCTGCCGCGCTACGAGAGGTGTCGGGAAAGACGAAGAGCGGCGCGCCAACGGCACCGATCACCGCGATCGATGCGGTCACCGCGAGAAGCGCTCTCCGATGACGGAGGAAGCGCCTCTGCCATTGCTGCGTATCGGACATGGACGAAGCGGCGAAGACATTCTCCGTCGCAGCGAGGCAGGCTCCCACGACGCTTCCCGACACCGTGGCAGCGACGACCATGAGCAGTTCGTCGGTGCTCGAGTCCGCAGCACGCCATCCGGCGAGGGCGAGTGCGATGGCAGAGACCGCGGGGATCATCGCAGCTCTCCATGGGCGCGCGCTGGCCAAGGCGCCGGAGAACCACCCGCATGCCGCGACGAACCAGAAGACCACCAGCGCGGCGATTACTTCCGGGGTGAGGAGGTCGGCGAAGGGGTGCGGGAGCTGGCGAGCGACAGCAGTGACGATCCGAAAGGTGCGCTCCGAATCCGAGGGATTCGCGACCAGGTAGAGAAGCACCAGCGACACGGAATGGCCGACCAGGAGACCGGCGATCTCGCGACGAGAAGTGAGCACCGCTCCATCCTGCCTCACCGCTCGGGACCGCCGTCTCATCTCGGCGCACCAGAGGGGCGCTTGAGCCAGCCCTACAATGAAATGGGCTCCGGCCGCAGGGATGAGCGATGCTGCTCCGTCCGCCGCTCGGCTGGGAGTCGAGCAGTACAGGAGAGTGAGAAATGACCCCCTCCTCTTCTCTTGCCGGCGGGATAGCAGTGCCTCTCGTCTACGCCTACGTCGATCATCTTGCGAAGACCGCCGGTGCGCGTGTTCTTGCGATCAAGGGCTCGGTCGCCATCGCACACGGCTACCGGGACGCCAGCAGCTTCTCGAGTGACGCCGATGTGATCGTCGAGCCCGGCCGGTTCGGCGATCTCATCGCGCTTCTCGAAGCGCGCGGCTGGAAGAGACGTCGGGAGGCTCGGGCGCCGCGGTACTTCGGAACGCATTCGGCGTCGCTCTACCGGGAGGACTGGCCGTGCGACATCGATGTCCATTTTCGATATCCGGGGTTCTTCGCTGACGCGGGCGAGGCGTTCGACGTCATGTGGGCGCGACGAGTCTCGATCTCGGTCGCTCACCGCTCGATCAGCGCGGTGGATCCGGTCGTGGGCGGTATCGTTCTCGCCGTCCACGCGCTTCGAGATCCCGAGCGCTCCCGCAGCAGAAGTGATCTGGACTCCGTCGCGAGAAAGTTCAGTGAGTCGCGATCGGACTCGTTCGATGAGGAGCTCGTCCTCCTCGCGGAGCGACTCCGAGCCCGATTCGTCCTCGGGCCGCTCTTCGAGCAGATCGGGCTGGACGCTGGACCCTCAGATCTGACGGAGTCGGAGATGGAATCCTGGCGGTTCGTCGTGGCAGGAGTCGGGTCGACAGCCTTCCACTGGTGGGTCGCTTTCCGTCGAGCGAGTCTCGCGCAGCGCTTTCGCCTGGTTCCGGACCTTCTCGCGGCCGTGGCGGTAGCATCGCTTCCGCGAAGCCGAACGGCACCGGACGGTTCGATGGTTCCTCCGCCCTGGCGTCGTCTTCGCCAGTTGCGTCGGGAGATCCGAGAGGGCCGGTCTCACCTCGATCGCTGAGCGCGGCCGGCTCCTTCACGCGTGCTGCGGAAGGGTGTTGCCGCGGATCAGCTCGCAGCCGCCGAGTACTTCGCCTCGGTCGCCGCCTTCTGCGGACGCCACCAGTCCTCGTTCTCGCGGTACCACTGCACCGTCGCGGCGAGGCCCGACTCGAAGTCCGTGTAGCGCGGCTCCCAGCCCAGCTCCGTGCGCAGGCGCGTGGAGTCGATCGCGTAGCGGAGGTCGTGGCCGGGCCGGTCGGTGACGTGGTCGAAGGCGTCGGCGCCCTGGCCGAACTCCTCCAGGATCAGGGTCACGACCTCCAGATTGTTCTTCTCGCCGTCCGCGCCGATCAGGTACGTCTCGCCGATGGCACCGCGCTCGATGATCGCCCACACGCCGCTGTTGTGGTCGTCGACGTGGATCCAGTCGCGGACGTTCTCGCCGGCGCCGTAGAGCTTGGGCCGAACGCCGTCGATCACGTTCGTGATCTGCCGGGGGATGAACTTCTCGACGTGCTGGTACGGCCCGTAGTTGTTCGAGCAGTTCGAGATAGTCGCCTTCACGCCGAAGGAGCGGACCCACGCGCGCACGAGCAGGTCGCTGCCGGCCTTCGTCGAGGAGTACGGGCTGGAGGGGTTGTACGGCGTCTGCTCCGTGAACTTCGCCGGGTCGTCGAGCTCGAGGTCGCCGTAGACCTCGTCGGTCGAGATGTGGTGGTAGCGGACGTCGTG
This sequence comes from Rathayibacter sp. PhB186, assembly GCF_003751825.1. Classification (NCBI taxonomy): domain Bacteria; kingdom Bacillati; phylum Actinomycetota; class Actinomycetes; order Micrococcales; family Microbacteriaceae; genus Rathayibacter; species Rathayibacter sp. PhB186. Next base: position 1,356,222 of record NZ_RJKO01000001.1, read on the forward strand.
CTTCCGCACGGCCTGCAGCAGGGTGAAGGTGCCGATGATGTTGGTCTCGAGGAACGGCGTCGGATCGTTCAGCGAGTTGTCGTTGTGCGACTCCGCGGCGAAGTGCACGACCATGTCGGTGTCGGCGACCAGCCGGTCGACCAGCTCGGCGTCGGCGATGTCGCCCTCGACGAACGTGATCCGGTCGGCGACCGGGGCGAGGGAGGCGCGGTTGCCCGCATAGGTGAGCTTGTCCAGCACGGTGATCCGCGCGTCGGGTCGCTCGCGGAGGGTCAGGTGGACGAAGTTGCTGCCGATGAAGCCGGCTCCGCCGGTGACGAGGATTCGCACGAGTGCTCCTGCTGTGAGTGGGAGGGACGGGGGCCGGGGCTTCCAGCAGGGACGTTACCGCACCACGAGCGGACGCCCGGACGGCACCGCGGCGCCCACCGGCCGGGAGAGGTCCACCTGGCGCGGGCGACGTCCCGCGCACGCGGACCCGTGATGCCGCGCCCCGGGGCCGTTCTCCGGGCGACGGCTCCTACGGTTCTCTGCGGCGCGCATCCGCGTCCCGGAGAACGGAGGAGGGCAGCCATCATGCGACCCACCGTCGACCTCCCGCTCGCCGCCGCCGTCGGCCTCGTCCACGCCCTCGTGGACGACCTCGTCCGCGGCGCGGGGATCCGGGCCCTGTTCCTCAAGGGCCCGATCGCCGATGCGCACCGGATCCGCCGTCCCCATCCCTCCAGCGACGCGGACGTCCTGGTCGCCCCGGGCGATGCGGACCGCCTCCTCACCCTGCTCGGCGAGCGCGGCTGGTCGGTCCGGCCGGGGTCCGCCGCGCACCGGGCGTTCGTGGCCCACTCGATCACCCTCCTCCACCCCTCCTGGCCCTGCGACATCGACGTGCACACCAGCTGGCCCGGCTTCTTCGTCGATCCGCAGCTCGCCTTCGAGGTGCTCTGGCGGACCCGCTGCGAGGTGGTCGTCGCCGGAGTGCCGGTGCGGGCGATCGGCTTCGACACGTCCGTCGTCGTCTCCGCCCTGCACAGCCTGCGCTCGCCGTATCAGCAGCGCAGCGAGGAGGAGTTCGAGGAGCTCGTCGCGGTGGTGGCGGCCCGGGGCAGGGAGGAGGCGGTGGTCGCTCGAGCCGCGGAGCTGGGTTGCCTGGAGCCGATCGCCCCCTTCCTCGCGCGGATCGGCGCGACCGTCGCGCTGCCCGCCCGGCCGAGTCGGCAGTACGCGCTCTGGCAGCTGCGCACCCGTCGACCGAGCAGGACGGCCGACTGGCTGCTGGCGATCGACCAGGCGCCGACACTCGCGGAGCGCCTCGTCCTGCTCCGGCGAGCGCTCCACCCCGCCGGCCGGGACCTGGTGATCGACCACCCTCTGCTCCCGCCGACCGCCTCCGCCCGCCTGGCGATCCGTGCGCGGCGCTTCGCGGCCGCGGCTCGTGCGCTCCTGCCCGCGATCCGGGACCTCGTCGCCGTGCGCCGCGCCTCCCGGGCGGACGCCGACGCGGCCGCTGCTCCGCGGCTCGCGGCCGGAGGAACCGCTCCCGTCGGCGGAGCTCCCGTGCCGGCGCCCGGCACCGAGCGGACAGCTCCGGCGACAGGGCAGGTCGTCGACGGCGCGCGGACGTTTTGCGGGCGGTCCGTGACGGGGTCCCGCGTGGCGGCGATGGCGACGCCGCAGGGCCTCTACCTCCTGCCCCTCGGTGCGCCCGCGGGGGCGCAGCCGGTCGTGCTGCAGGGGTCGGCTCGGCTGCTCTGGGAGCGGTTCTCCGCTCAGGACGCGCGCTCGAGAGCAGGGGCCGCCGCGGTCGTGCGCGCCGCGGACGACCTCGGCGACGTGCTCGCCGACGGCCGGCGGGCGGAGATCGAGCAGCTCCTCGACGAGCTGGTCGAACTCGGCCTCCTGGCGTCCTGACCGCGGGGAGCCGGCGACACCACCCGGGGGATCGGCGACCAGACCGGGGGACCGGCGGCCCGACCCGGGGGAGGGCCGGCGGCGCGTCAGCGCACGGAGAGGAAGCGCCCCCGGCTGCCCGCGACGACGCCCCGGAGGATCGTGCCGGCCGTCGCAACCCGGCCCCATCGCAGGCCCCGGGCTGCCAGCGCGGCGCAGTAGATCCCGCGGTTCAGCGCGAAGACGGTGCTGCCGCGGCGCCCCTCCGTCCGGGCCAGCTCGAGGTCGAGGGCGGTCCGGTTCCGGACGGCGAGGTAGAGCTCGTGGGAGTTCGAGGAGTGCAGGAGCACGTCGGTCGCCGACGCGCGCTCGGCCGCGCTCCGGCACCGGTCGAGTTCATCGATCCGACTCAGGGGGTGCACATTGATCGTGAAGCCGGCCCGCGTGATCCGCCGCGTCCAGTCCCGGTCGTCACCTCGGAGCACGAACTCCCGACGCGGCGGTTCCACCTCGACGAGCGCGGCCCGGGAGACCAGCAGGCCGCCGTAGGGCGCGATCGGAACCACGATCGGCTCCTGCGGGCGCGCCCCGCAGCGGCCGCAGGCCCCGCGCCGGAGGAGCCGGCGCACGTCGTTGTCCAGGAACCGGCCGGGGCTCGGGAACACCTCGGCGGCGGGCCGACCCGTGACGAGCTGGGACTGGTAGAAGTCGGTCTCGCGCAGACTCGCGTGGCAGGCCCTCGGATCGAGCGCCAGGGGAGAGGCCAGCAGCACGGCGAGCGCGTCCGGCCGCGGCGCGGTGTCGTCCTCGAGGAGCCAGGCGTAGTCCAGCTCCTGCGTGCGGCAGTGCTCGATCGCGGCCCGGAAGCCGCCGGCGGTGCCGAGGTCGTTCGGAAGGACCGTGGAGCTCACGCGGGCGTCGAGGCCCGCCGGGAGCAGTCCGCGCAGCACGCGCTCCTGGCCGCCGTTGCCGCTGAAGACGACGTGCACCGAGTCGGCGCCGGCCTGCAGAGCCGCCTCGACGACGCGGGCGAGTGTCGCCGTGCGCTTCCCGGTGGACACGGTCACGGCGATGACCCGGGGTTCGGTGCCGTCGAGGCGTCGGAGCATGGCGGTGGTCTCTTCTTCGGTGAGGGGCGGGAGCGAGAGGCGGGCGCCGAGAGCGGCGCCGCCTCGAGCGAGGAGGACAGGAACAGCACCGTACACGAGAAAATGAGGTGTGCTCGCTATTGCGAGAGATTCTCTCAGTTCCGCCCGCGCCGCGCACCGCAGCCCACCCGATCGCCCATGACCCGCGCCCCCTCCTCGGCGAGGACGACGTCGAGCACTCGCTCCGCGTAGGTGCTCCAGTCGGTGATCGACGTCGCCGCGGTGCGCGCCGACTCCGCGATCGCCAGCCGGGTCGCGCGATCGAGCGGCTGCACCCTGCTGAGCGCTTCCCGGAGCGCCAGGACGTCTCCCGCGGGCAGGACCGTGCTGTGCTGCGGGTCGAGAAGGGCGGAGGCGCCGTTGGCGTCGGTCGTGATGACCGGGAGCCCGGAGGCCGCGGCTTCGGCGACGACCAGGGAGCAGGCGTCCTCGAGCGTCGGGAGGACGAAGGCGTCGGCGGCCCGGAACTCCCGCACGAGCTCGTCCGCAGAGAGCGGGCCGGTGACGATCACGTTCGGCGGGACACCGCGGAGCAGGCGCCGATCGAAGACCCCGCCGGCCAGGACGAGGTCGACCGGCAGTCCTCGAAGGGCGTCGAGGAGCTGGGGGATCCCCTTGCGGTGCGAGAGGTGGGCCGCGCAGACGACTCGTCGCCGCTCGGGGTCGCGATCGACGGACGGTCCGTCGGGGGTGAAGCCGGTCAGGCTCACGCCGTAGGGGATCTGCACGATCTTCGCGCGATCGACGCCGTACCGGGCCATCTGCTCCGAGACGATCGCCGAGGGGGTGAGGACGATGTCGGCGTGCCGCAGCTCCTTCTCGATCCGGCGCACGAGGCGCCCGGGGTAGCGCTCGTCCCAGGTCCGGCGGCGGGAGAAGTGCCGGAGGAGCTCGCCGTTGTGCGCGCGCGGATGCGCGTCCACGGCGTGGAGGACCCGCCGGGCGTCGGGGTGGGCGCGGAAGAGCGCGAGGCAGGCGCCCGGGAAGCCCAGCACGACCGCGCCCTCGGGGAGCTCGACAGCAGCCGCCGCCCGGTCGAAGAGGACCTTCGAGAGGTAGGACGCCCGCAGCGCGAGACCGGGACAGGGCAGCCGGAGACCCGCGCGGAGCACCGTCTCGGCCAGATGCGACACCCGCTCGACCCGGTGGGGACGGGACGCGGCGTAGCCGTCCCGGAGGACGCGCATACGCCGCCCGAAGGTCGTGCGGGCTGCAGCGGACGGGAGGGGGAGCGAAGCGGCGAGAGCGACGAGCCTCGTCCGCGGAAGGATCTCCGCGGCCAGAGCCCCGCGGGACGCGGCGCCGGCGATCAGGGCCCTGGCCGCCCCCTCGGAGTACGGGCTCGCGACGACGAGTTCGCGTCTCGGCGGCGTCATCGCCGTCATCGCAGCATCGCCCGGAGCTCCTCGCCGATGCGGCGCACGAACTCGGTCCGCGAGAACGCCGCCGTGGAGTGCTCGCGCGCGGCCCGTCCGAACGATTCGACGGCGGCGCGATCCAGCCCCTCGAGGGCCGCGACCCACTCCTCCACCGCGCCGGGGGCGAGCGTGCGCCCGGTGACTCCGTCCAGGACGATCTCCGGCAGCCCGCCGGACCGGCTGACGAGGGCTGCTCGTCCGGCTGCGGCGGCCTCCAGGGCGATCGTCGGCAGGGGATCGGGCGACGTGCTGGGCACGACGACGACGTGAGCCGCGTCCAGCACTCGCCGCACGTCCTCGCACTCGCCGCGCACCTCGACGGACTCGCCGTTCCGCATGCCCGCCACGATGCCGGGGACGTCCACTCCGGCCCCGCAGACCGGAGGCCCGCCGAGGACGATCAGCCGCACGTCTCGGCGCTGGAGGCGACTCCACACCCGGAGGAAGTGCTCGTGGCCCTTCCATGCGTTCCACCTGCTCGCCAGGACGAAGACGAGTTCGTCTCCCTGCGGGAGCGGGACCGGCGGTGCGCTCTCGAATCCGTTGTGGACGACGGTCGACCGTCTCCGGTTCGAGGCGGTCAGCGTGTCCGCGACCGCTCGGCTCACGACGACGAGGCGGTCCGCCGAGCGGAACAGCAGGCAGAGGACCAGGCGCTCGATCCCTCGACTGTGCTCGTGCAGGTGCAGGAGGGTCGGTGCACCGAGGAGGCGGGCGACGGGCAGCACGAGCGCGAGCGCGGCGGTGTTCACGTAGACGAGCGCCGGATCGAGTTCGCGGATCGCCCGGCCGGTCGCTGCGGTCCGCCGCAGGAAGGAGAGGAGGTGGCGCGGCCGGAGGTAGGCGCGCCGGAGCACGGGCAGCGGCATGCGGTGCACGGTGACACCGCGTTCCTCGAGCAGGCGGGTGAGGGGGCGAGCGGGGTAGTCCAGGTCGTCCGGGAGCCACACTTCGGCCGTCACGTCCTCGGGGACCGCTCGCAGCGCCTCGAGGAGGACCCGATCGGCGCCGTAGGTCTCGTCGGAGGGATGGAGGAACAGGATCGTTCGCGGACAGGACGCCGTCGCCGGAAGGCGGGGACGGCGTCGCCGGCCGACGGACCCGCTCACCGGCTCGCCAGCGGGCGGCGGTGGGCGCGCGGACGGGGCGACCGCGCCGATGTGCCGTCCACCAGCCCGGCGAGGGTCTCCTCGTAGGCGGAGCAGACCGAGCCCCAGGTGTAGTGCTCGCGGGCGCGCTCGCGGGCCGCGTCGCTCGTGGCGCACTGCTCGTCGGGGGAGAGGAGCATCCGCCGCACCGCCGCGGCGATCGACCGAGCGTCCGGTGCGACGAGCACGCCGCCCTCCCCGAGCACCTCCCGGTTGTAGACGGTGTCGCGGGCGACCGTCGGAGCGCCGCAGGCCATGGCCTGGACCAGCGCGGGATTGGTGCCGCCGACGCTGTGGCCGTGGAAGTAGGCGCCCGCGTGCTGCCAGAGCGAGAAGAGCCGGGCGTCGTCGCGGAGGTGACCGAGGTGGTGGATGCGCTCGTGGGAGGCCGCCAGGCGAGCGGCCCGCTGATCCAGCACGCCGCCGCAGCCGGTGGAGCCGACGATGACGACGTCGTGGGTGCGCGCGATCGCGGGAGCGGCGGCGAAGAACTCCTCGACGGTGTTCTCGGGCACGAACCGCGAGACGAGGAGGGCGTACGACCGGTGCCGGAGCCCGGGCTCCACGGGCAGGTCGGGCGGGATGTCTCCGCCGTAGGGCAGGAAGACGCCGTCGCGCTGGAAGTCGGTGCCCCAGCGCCGGGCGATCTCGTGCGAGTCGAAGGCGAGCTCGGTGGCGTGCGCCGCGGTCATCCGCGCGCCCCTCCGGAAGACGGACCGCGCGAGAGGCCCCCACTTCTCCCGCTCCCACTCCATGCCGTCCACGTTCACGAGGGTGGGGATGCCGCCTCGCTCGAGCAGGGGGAGGAAGAGGCCGTTCGCGGCGTTCATGACGAGTGCGACGTCGGGAGCGCGTCGCACCGCGTCGCGGGTCGCGCTCAGCCCGTGGCTCAGCGTGCTCAGCGACCGGGAGTCCCAGCCGGAGGTGACGACGGTGCGGACGCGCGGGTCCCGGCCCTCGGCGTCGTCGACGGTCGCTCCGGGGCGCCCGTAGACGGTGACGTCCCAGCCTGCGGCGACGAGGTGGGGGGCGAGCCTGCGGACCGCGGTCTCGAAGCCGCCGTAGTAGCTGGGGTAGCCGCGCGTGCCGATGACGGCGAGGGATTTCGGCATGGCGGGGACGCTATTCGCGCGGGACCGGGCGTCGACCCGGAGGGGCGTGTTCGTCGGGGAACTGGCGCGCGGCGCCGCTCGGACCGCGTCAGACGCGCCGGAATCGACGCAGGTGGCGCAGGATGCGCGTCAGCCTCGACCGGCGACGAAGACCCACATAGGCGCTCGGCGACACGGCGATGAGGGCGAGTGCGGCCGCGACGGCGAGGTGCCCGTCGCGGACGGTGCGGAGGACGTCGCTCGCTCGGACGTCGGCCGAGACCTCCCGCTCGATCGTGCGTCCGGCATCGCCCGCGGACGGGTGCTCGGCGACGTGGTTCAGGGCCGACAGGTGGGCGACCCGCGCCGTGTAGGAGCTGACCGAGGGGTGCGCGGCGAGCAGGGGGAAGTCCGCCTCGAGCAGGCGCACGACGTGACGGACGTTCCTCGAGAGGTCCAGGAGGTCGACCCGCAGTCCGTCCGTGATCGCGCCGGGGCGGACGGAGTAGACGTAGAGCTCGCGATCGACGAACGAGACCGTGCGCGCACGCGCGAGCAGGACGGCCATCAGCGCCGTGTCCTCGTAGGAGCGGGAGCGGGGGAAGCGGAGGCCGGCGTAGAGCTCGCGCCGGACGAGCTTGTTCCAGAGGAAGGCCCAGAGCCGGAACTCGAAGAGCTCGACCGCGGCGTCGCATCCCGTCCAGAGGCGGCCCCCGGTGTACGGCATCGCTCCGACGGGCAGCCGCTCGCCCGACTCGCCGACGGCGACGAGACCGGTGACGACGACGTCCACCTCGCCGGACATCGCGTCGACCATCGCGGCGAGCATGTCCCGATGGACGTGGTCGTCGGAGTCGACGAACCAGACGGCGTCACCGGAGGCGCGCTCGAGGATCGTGTTCCGCACCTCGGCGAGCCCGAGATTCGACTCGTGCGTCACCACCAGCACCGAGAACGCCGGAGGCGCGTCCGCGATGGACGCGCGGACCTTCACCATCGAGTCGTCGGGGCTCGCGTCGTCGACGACGATCACCTCCACCGTGCATCCGGGCGGCAGCGCGAGCGCCCACAGCGAGGAGAGGCAGCGCTCGACGTACGCGGAGACCCCGTGGACCGGGACCCCGATCGTGACCGAGCGGGGACGCGCCGTGCTCGGGCGGGTCATCGGTGGCCGTTCGAGGCGCTGGCCCCGCCGCTCGCCCGGCCGGCGCCCTCGAGCAGCTGCTGGGCGGCCGCGAGCAGGTCCGGTGCCACCGAGTCCGCGGTGAAGGCGTGAATCCCGCGCGCAGCGCGAGCGGTGAGGCGCTCCCTGAGCTCGGGCTCGTCGAGCAGTCGTCCGATCGCCTCGCTGAGCGCCGAGCGGTCGTCCCGAGGCACCAGCAGCGCATCCACGCCGTCCTCGCAGAAGTCGTCGAAGCCGCTGCCGGTGGTGGCGACGAGCGGGGTACCCACCGCCTTGACCTCGAGCGCCGCGTTCCCGAAGCCCTCCCAGCGCGAGGGACAGGTCACGACGGTGGCGGCCCTGATCGCGGCGAACACCTCGTCGCCACCGACGTGGCCGAGGAACGTGAACCTGTCGCGGTGCTCGGCGGCGACCGTGCCGAGGAGCTCCGCCTCCGTCGGCTCGAGGAAGCAGAAGGCTCCCGCGAAGACGAAGGAGACCTCCGGACGGGTGCGGGCCAGTGCCTCGAAGGCGTGCATCGCGGTCTCGACGCCCTTGCGCCGCTCGATGCGGCTGAGGAAGAGCACCACGGGACCCGGGCCGGGCGGCCAGCCCTCCGGGAGGTTGCCGGACCGCGCGCTCCGCTGCACCGTCGGCACGTCGATGCAGTTGCGGACGACGACCGAGGGCGGAAGCTCCGGGATCCGCGTCGAGTACCAGTCCCGGACCGCGCGGGAGATCGGCACGAGTCCGCGCGACCGTCTCATCTGGCGGGTCTCGAGGCGCTTCTGGAGCCCGATCAGGAGGCGCGTGCGGAGAGTCCGCCCTTCCGTCGACCGGCCCGCGATCCAGTCCGCGATGCGGTAGCCGGTCGCGAGGTTCGTCACGAGCGGCGCGTGCCGGGGGAGCAGCGCGCCCAGGCCTTCCCACTCCGCGAGGAAGATCACGTCGTAGCGGGAGCGGCGGACGAGGGCGCGCAGGTGGAGCGCCCGTTGCAGGAGCCGGCCGACAGCGGGCCGGCGGCGCAGCCGGACGTACTCGAGGATCCGCACGCCCTCGGGATCGAAGCCGTCGAGAGGCGGATCGCAGGAGAGGACGACGAGGTCGACCTCGACGCCCGCTCTCACCAGCGCCGGCAGGAGCGAGGCGAAGCCGCGCCCGATTCCGCCGGTGTAGGGCGTCAACCCCGCGTACTCCGTGGTGGCGACCAGCCAGCGGCGCGTCGATGTCATCAGCACTCCTCGGTGTCCGCCGGGGGCGGGGTGTCCAGCGGCTCGCGGGACGCTACCAAGACGCTCGCCGCCACTGCGGCGTGCGGCGCGGTCTCCGGGGCTCTTGGCGCGGCGCGGCCGGAACGACCCGGCTCGTCGCCGGTCCGGCTGCTCCGGCGCGCCCGTCCCGCGCTGCTGGTGCAGCGGGGCCCGAGCTGCTCGAGTGGCGCTCGCCGGGGCCGACGCGGCGCGGAGGGACGGGCGGGAGGGCACGCGGCGGTGCCGGTTCCGACCGGGCTTCCGCGATGGTCAGCAGGAGGGCGAGCGCCGGGATGATCAGAGAGGCCGGCGCCGACTCGAGGAGGTTGAAGGCCGATGCCGCCACCAGATAGGCGACCAGCATCGCGGGACCGGCCACGGCACCCCGGGCGATCGAGCAGATCAGGACGATCAGGAGGTGGGCCAGCAGGAGCGTCGTGCCGATGAGCCCGTAGCTGAACACCGTCTGCCACAGGCTGCTCTCGAGGACGTAGTTCCCCCCGCCGTTCTGCGCGAAGACGACCCCCGACAGTCCTCCTCCGGAGCCGAAGACGCCCGACTCCGTCGGCAGCACCTTCAGACCGATCCGGAGGACCAGGTCGCGGACGTCCGCGGACCGTGCGCCCTCCTCCGTCTCGGAGCGGGGGTCGAGGGCCTGAGCGCCCACGGTCGACACGATCACGAGGAGAGGGGCGAACGCGACTATCAGTCTGACGAGCCGGCTGCCCGTGAGGCGGAAGACGGTCACGCCGCCCGCCACCAGGACGCCGACCGCGATCGCGACCATGGCGCTGCGTGATCCGGAGAGCAGCACTCCGGCGCAGCAGGCCGCGAAGCCGAGGAGGGCACCCGGCCGTCCGCCCTTGAGGAACAGCCCGAACGCGAGGGATCCGACCGACGCGAAGAAGGTGCCGTTCACCAGGGGGTGCCCGAGCGTCGTCATGATCCGGTAGACGCTCCACTTCTGCGTGAGCGGGAACGGAGCGGAGGCGAAGATCTCGGCGTAGAGGTTCGACCGCGTCGTGGACTCGACCGTCCCGACGATCGCGAGGACGACCGACACGAGGAGGAGGGCGGTGGTCAGCGGCCGGAAGACCGAGGGGTCGCTCATCCACAGCGGTAGGGCGATCAGCGCGATGACGACGACGGCCGTCCAGGAGACGATCGTCTCGATCTGCCCCTGCGGCCGGAGGACGGGGATCACCAGTGCGTAGACCGTGAACGCGATCGGCGCCATCAGCCGGGTCCTGCGGAGCCAGTGCGGTGGCGGAGCTCCGGTCGCGATCGCCAGGGCGGCCGCGAGGACGATGATCGGACTGAGGATCGGGAACGGCGCGGGCAGCGCCAGGTAGTCGAACGGGACGACCGCGTAGAGGACGAGGACGAGCGTCAGGGCGCCGGCCGGCGGGAGCAGGCGGGCGACGATCAGCACGCAGGCCGCCGCAGCGGCGAGCGCCGGGATTTGGAGCTCGCCGGTGACGACCGCGACCACCACGGCGCCGAGCAGGAGGACCGCCAGAGCGGGAAGCCAGACGGCGTTCGAGCGCTGCGCGGGTGGTCCGCCCGGGAGCGAGGACTCCGCGTGACCGGGCCGCTGCAGTGGCGGCGGTCGTCGTGGAGACCGTGCGAGCGATCGGCGGTGCGAGCCGGGGGGAGGTGGTGTCATGGCGGGTCGCCTCAGGGGTCGGGGGTGTCACGGATGGTCAGCTGTAGCGGGGGAGCGCGGCGCAGAAGCCTGCGGCGCCGATGAGCACGCCGGCCGCGAGGCAGCCGGAGACGCGCAGCAGGCCGGAGCGGCCGATGTCCTGCCCGACGTGCGGCAGGCGACCGGCGAGGGCGACGGCGTCGCGGAGGACGGCGGCGCACGCCCCCGCGAGCAGATCGGCGGCGACGGCGAATCCGGCTCCGATGCTGAGAGCGACGCCGATCCAGTGCCAGGGGACGAGCACACTCGCGCGGCCCTGCACGATCAGGTACGAGGAGGCGCACCACAGGCAGGCGATCGGCGCGGAGGAGACGGAGAGGATCGGCACGATCAGCAGGGCGGGATGCCAGGAGGAGTCGAGGACGCGGCCGAGGACGAGGAGATCCAGGGCGACCATCGTCGTCTGCACGACCACGGCGCCGACCGCCGCCTGCGTCACGACGGAGCGGAGCACTGCGCGCCGCTCCTCGTCCGTCCGGGAGTTCGCCAGCCGGGCGCGGAGGACGTTCGCGAGTCCGAGGACGACGGCGTCCGAGACGGCGCGCGCGATCTGACTCGCGATCGAGTAGAGGCCGAGTGTCGTGGCTCCACCGAGGGCGGAGAGGACGATCCGCTCGGACTGGCCCTGCAGCCAGCCGAAGACGTTGCTCTGCAGGGTGGGGATCACGTAGTCCCTGAGCATCGGCCGACGTGGCAGGTCGGGAGTCGGCAGCGTCCCCCGTCTCGAGAGCAGGAGCAGGAGGATCCCCTCGGTCACGACGGTCTGGAGCGATCCCGCCGCGATGCCGAGGACGGGAGCGAGCGGGACGCAGACGACGATCGAGGCGATGCTGCCGAGGGCCTGGCCCCGCGCGATCGAGGCCCAGCGTCCGTCGACCTGCGCCCGGGTCAGTGCGGGCAGGATCGCTCCGTGGAGCGCGGCGACGGCGACGAACGGCAGGAGGGCGACGGCCTGCGCTGCGGACGCCGCCGACACGGCCCAGAGCAGGCCGATCGCGACCGCCATCGCCGTCGCCCCGCCGACGGAGACGACGGCGGCGGCGCGCCGGAGCTGGCGCGCACCTCCCTCCCTCCGCCACATCGCGACGCCGAGCGGGCGCACCGTGTTCTCCCCGATCTCCTGCAGGAGGGAGAGCGCGAGGAACGCCATCGCGTACACGCCTGCCTCCGCGGGCGACACGTGGACGGCGACGACGAGGCCGACCACCGCGCTCGTGCCGCGGGAGACGAGCCGCTCGAGGGCGGCGTTCGAGGAGCTCCGCGCGGTCGGGGAGCGCAGCAGTGCGGCGACGCGGTGGATCATCGAGCTCCGGGGCGGGGAGCCCCGGACTCCGCTGCGCAGCAGGACGTCCGGTCCATCGAGGGAGCCTCCCGATCGGGGATCACGACGGCAGGCGAGCCGCCGGGACACGGTAGGTCGCCCCGTTCCGCCCCGCCCCGCGTGGCGCGTCCCGGGGCGCGGATCGCCTGGTCCCGTGCAGCGGGCCCCTCTCGGCGCGGTCCCTCCGTGCAGGAGCCGTCCGCCGGAGCGGTGCGCGCCCTCCGGGTGGTCACCACCGGTGGTCCCGTATCATTGCGGCGTTATGTCACGCATCTACGACTGCTCCGTCGACACGGACCTCCTGACCGGCACCCGTCTCGCGCGCACCGCGATCGGCCGGGGCGAGCTCGTCGTCCTGCCGACCGACACGGTCTACGGGATCGCGGCCAACGCCTTCGACGCCGCGGCGGTGCAGCGCCTGCTCGACGCGAAGGGGCGCACCCGGCAGTCGCCGCCGCCCGTGCTGATCGGCGACGTGGCCGCGCTCGACGCCCTCGCGGAGAACGTGCCCGAGGCCGTCCGCGAGCTGGCGAAGGCCTTCTGGCCGGGTGGGCTCACGATCGTGCTGCACGCGCAGCCCTCCCTCGTCTGGGACCTGGGCGAGACCCGGGGCACCGTCGCCCTCCGGATGCCCGACAACCCGGTCACCCTCGAGCTCCTCGCCGAGACGGGGCCGCTCGCGGTCTCCTCCGCCAACCGCACCGGCCGCCCGTCCGCCACCACCGCCCAGGAGGCGCTCGACCAGCTCGGCGACTCCGTCGACGTCTACCTCGACGCGGGCACCGCCGGCAGCCGCTACAGCGATCGCCCGGTCGGCGCCAGCGAGTCCTCCACCATCGTCGACGCGACCGCGCTCAGCTTCGAGGGCGGCACCCTGCGCATCCTCCGCCAGGGCGTCGTCTCGGCCGAGAGCATCCGCGAGGTCGTCGGCGACCTCCTCCTCGACGGCGTCGCCACGGCCGAGGAGCCCGAGGCCCCCGCGCCGGTCGCGTCCTACGACGCCTCCACCGAGCTCAGCGACCCGACCGTCGAGGACGACGAGCCCGTCGCCGCCGAGGAGCAGCCCGCTCCCACGGCGCGACCGGACTGGGCGTCGCGCGCTCAGGTGCAGGACGAGCCGGCGGCGAGCGGCACCGCGCGCCCCGACTCCACCCCGGGTGAGTAGCCGATGATCACCTTCGTCCTGGTCTCGCTCGCGGTCGCGGTCGTGACCTGCGGGCTGTCGTGGGTCATCTGGAAACTCAGCCTGCGGTACCGGCTCTACCCGGCGATCCGGGTGCGCGACATGCACACCCGGCCGACCCCGCGCCTGGGCGGGATCGCCATGTTCCTCGGGATCCTCGTCGGCTTCGGCATCGCCTCGCAGCTGCCCTACTTCCGGCTGGTGTTCGCCAACCCCGAGCCGATCCTCGCGATCCTCGGCGCGAGCCTCCTCATCGTCCTGATCGGCGTCGCCGACGACATCTGGGACCTGGACTGGACGACGAAGCTCGCGGGGCAGATGATCGCCGCGGGGCTGATCGCCTGGAAGGGCGTGCAGATCGTCTCGCTGCCGATCGGCGGCCTCACCGTCGGCTCGCCCTGGATGTCACTGATCATCACCGTGCTGGCGATCGTGCTCGTGACCAACGCCCTGAACTTCATCGACGGTCTCGACGGCCTCGTCGCCGGGGTCGCGCTGATCGCCAACGGCGTGTTCTTCCTCTACAGCTACCTGCTGGTGCAGCAGACGTCGCCGACGGACTACTTCAACCTCGCCTCGCTGATCGCGGTCGTCCTCGTCGGCGCCTGCGCGGGCTTCCTGCCGATCAACTGGCGCCCGGCGAAGATGTTCATGGGCGACGGGGGAGCGCTGCTCGTCGGCATGCTGATGGCGACGTCGGCCATCGCCGTCACGGGGCAGATCGACCCCTCGCAGCTCGCGGCGAAGGAGCTGCTGCCCGCGTTCATCCCGATCATCCTGCCGTTCGCGATCCTGGTCGTCCCGCTGATGGACTTCGGCCTCGCGGTGATCCGGCGACTGCGCGCGGGCAAGTCGCCGTTCAGCGCCGACCGCAAGCACCTGCACCACCGGCTGCTCGACATGGGGCACTCGCACCTGCACGCCGTGCTGATCTTCTACGCCTGGACGGCGGTCGTCGCCTTCAGCTGCCTGCTGATGTTCGTCGTCGACGTGCTCTGGGTGCCGCTCGCCTTCCTCGCGATCGGGCTGCTCGCCTGCACCGTCGTCACGCTCCTCCCGCTCAGCCGCCGCAAGCGGCTCGAGGCGGCGGCGCAGTCGGCGGAGGCGTCCCCCGTCCTCGACCCCCTCGACCGCGCGTCCGAGACCGACACGCGCCGTCCGCCGATCGGGCTCCCGCTCGGTCGCGACACGACAGCGCCGCACCAGGCGCGGAAAGAAGCATCATGACCGGAGCCTCCCCGGCCGCCCCCCGCCCCCAGCCCGCCTCGGTGCCCGTCCTCCGGCGCACGCTCGCCGTCGGCGGCGTCTTCGTCCTCGCTCTGGCCGTCGTCGGCGCGATCGTCGGATTCCTCGCCGCCGGCGGGGAGGGCGCCATCGGTGCTCTGATCGGCGCCGTCGTCGGCGGGGTCATGGTGGCGCTCACCGCCGCCAGCATCCTCGTCGCCAACCGGATGGACATCGGCGGCTTCTTCGCCGTGGTGCTCGGCACCTGGCTCGCCAAGTTCGTCCTCTTCGTGATCGCGGCCCTCGTGCTGCGCGACCAGCCGTGGCTGAACAGCACCGCGATGTTCGTCACGATCATCGCGGCCGTCCTCGGCTCGCTCGTGATCGACGTCCTCGTCGTCTCGCGCTCGCGCATGGCGAACGTCAGCGACATCGCCCGATGAGCGCCGCCCGAGTGGCGTCTGAGAGGATCACGATTCGGCTCTCAGGCCGTTCTGTTGCTACAGTAGGGTCCAATCCCCGCAGGCGACGTGTGCCCGTCCTCAGGTCGTCTCATCGTTGATGTCGACCGCCGAGTGCGAACGCCGTCCGAGCGGAATACCCCACCTTTCGTCGTCGCGAGAGCGTTGCGTCCGAACGATTCACGTCGTTCGTCTGCCACGTGCCACGCCCCGAATTCCAGGAGCTAGCGCTGTTTGCTAACGCTGTGACCCTGTTGGTCTCGTCCTCGACCGGTGAGAGTGACTTCCACACCCCGTCGATCTCCGAGTTCTTCCCGCCCGGTTTCCTCTTCGAGGGAACCCCTTTCGAGATCAACCGCGTCATGCTGGTCCGCTTCATCGCGGTCATCGCACTGATGCTGTTCTTCTACCTCGGGACGCGCAAGATGCGCATCGTCCCGGGACGCTTCCAGAGCGTCGTGGAGATGGCCTTCGACTTCGTCCGCGTGACGATCGCGAAGGACATCCTCGGCGAGAAGGACGCGCGCCGCTTCCTGCCGATCCTGGTGACGATCTTCTTCGCGATCATCGCGATGAACCTCACCGGCATCGTCCCGTTCCTGAACATCGCGGGAACGTCGGTCGTGGGCATGCCCCTCTTCCTCGGCCTGGTCGCGTACGTCACCTTCATCTACGCCGGCATCAAGGACCGGGGGATGGGCTTCTTCAAGAACGCCCTCTTCCCGCCCGGAGCCCCGTTCCTGATCTACTTCATCCTCACGCCGATCGAGCTGCTGCAGACGTTCATCATCCGTCCGCTCTCGCTCGCGCTGCGGCTCGTGATGAACATGATCGTCGGGCACCTGCTCCTGGTGCTGTGCTTCTCGGCCACGCAGTTCTTCCTCTTCAGCTCGCAGATCGACCCGGGGTTCAAGCTCTTCGGTGTCGTGACCTTCGCCTTCGGCGGGGCCTTCACGCTCTTCGAGCTGCTGGTCGCCGTGCTGCAGGCCTACATCTTCACTCTCCTCGCTGCGGTCTACATCCAGTTGGCCGTCGCCGAGGAGCACTGACCCCACTACTCACGGGCTCCCGCCCGTTCACACGATCACCCCACTGAAAGGACCCACTCGTGGACTCAGTCACCGTTCTCGCCGAACTCACCGGCAACATCGCGACGGTCGGTTACGGCCTCGCAGCGATCGGCCCCGGCATCGGTGTCGGCATCGTCGCGGGCAAGACCGTCGAGGCCATGGCGCGCCAGCCCGAGATGGCCGGCCGCCTCCAGACCACGATGTTCCTCGGCATCGCGTTCACCGAGGTGCTCGCGCTCATCGGTCTCGCCACCTACTTCATCTTCGCGGCGTAGTCGTGTTCAGCACCGCTGTGAACATCGCTGCGGAAGAAGGTGACGTCCCCGCGGTCATTCTGATCCCGGAGTTCTACGACTTCTTCTGGTCGGGGGTGATCTTCCTCATCCTGCTGTTCTTCTTCTGGAGGCTGGTCCTGCCGCGCATCCAGACGATGCTCGACGCGCGCTCCGCCGCGATCGAGGGGAACATCGCGAAGGCCGACGAGGCCCAGCGACAGGCTGAGATCGCACTCGAGAAGTACACCGCTCAGCTGGCCGAGGCCCGCGCCGAGGCCGGAGTGATCCGCGAGAAGGCGAACGCCGACGGCAACGCGATCGTGGCGGCGAAGAAGGAGCAGGCGCAGGTCGAGGCCGAGCGCATCCTCCAGAACGCGCACGCCCAGATCGAGGCGGACCGCCAGTCGGCCGTCGTCGCTCTGCGCTCCGAAGTCGGAACCCTCGCCATCGATCTCGCCTCCGGCGTCATCGGCGAGAGCCTCAACGACGACGCGAAGGCGTCCGCGATCGTGGACCGCTTCCTCGCCGACCTCGAGGCCTCGGAGAAGGCGAACAGCTGATGGGCAGCGCGTCCAGGCAGGCACTCGCGTCGGCGAAGGCGGAGCTCTCCGCCCTCGGCGGCCAGGCGTCCCTCGACACCGCCCGGCAGCTCTTCGAGGCGGCCCGGGTCATCGACGGGCAGGCGCAGCTGCGCACGGTCCTGTCCGACCCGAGCACCGACGCGGGCAGCAGACAGGCCCTCGTCGCCCGGGTGTTCGCACCCTTCGGTGAGCCGGCCAAGCGCCTGCTGACCGTCGTCGTGGGCCACCGCTGGTCGAGCCCGAGCGATCTGATCGCCGGGATCGAGGAGGTCGGGGTCCGTGCGATCGCGTCCGCCACTCCGGAGGGCGTCTCGCTCGAGACCGAGCTGCAGACCTTCGGCGCCGTCGTGGCGTCGGATGCTCAGCTCGAGCTCGCGCTCGGCAGCAAGCTCGCCGCGGCGGACTCGAAGGTGGCGCTCGTGCAGCGCCTCCTCGAGGGCAAGGCCTCCGCGGAGACCCTCGCCGTCCTCCGCCAGCTGATCGCGCACCCGCGCGGTCGCCGCATCCCCGAGCTCGTCCGCTTCGCGGCGGGCGTCGTCGCCGACCAGGGCGGCTTCACCCTCGCCACGGTCTCGGTCGCGGCTCCGCTGCACCCCGAGCAGCTCGACCGGCTCCGCTCGGCGCTCACGCGCCAGTACGGCCGCCCGGTCTCCGTCAACGTCCTGGTCGACCCCTCCCTCCTGGGCGGCATGCGACTGCACGTCGGCGACGAGGTCATCGACGGCTCCGTTTCGGCGCGGCTGTCCGACCTGAAGCTCCAGCTCGCGTCCTGACGGACGCACGTATCCTCAGGGAGCGGCTCGCGCCGCCTCCGACCTCCGCACCACCCAGGTCAGGCCCCGACGACCGCTTCGGCTCGCACGGACCCAACGAATAGGAATTCCCATGGCAGATATCACCATCAGCCCGGATGAGATCCGCGACGCGCTGAAGGACTTCGTCTCGTCGTACGAGCCGGGCAAGGCGTCCACCACCGAGGTCGGCTACGTCATCGACGCCGCCGACGGCATCGCCCACGTCGAGGGACTCCCCGGCGTCATGGCGAACGAGCTGATCCGCTTCTCCAACGGCGTGCTGGGCCTCGCCCAGAACCTCGACGAGAACGAGATCGGCGTCGTCGTCCTCGGCGAGTTCTCCGGCATCGAGGAGGGCATGGAGGTGACCCGCACCGGCGAGGTCCTCTCCGTTCCTGTCGGCGACGGCTACCTCGGCCGCGTCGTCGACCCGCTCGGCAACCCGATCGACGGACTCGGCGACATCGCCTCCGAGGGCCGCCGCGCCCTCGAGCTCCAGGCGCCCGGCGTCATGTCGCGCAAGTCGGTCCACGAGCCGCTGCAGACCGGCATCAAGGCCATCGACGCGATGATCCCCGTCGGCCGCGGACAGCGCCAGCTCATCATCGGCGACCGCCAGACCGGCAAGACGGCCATCGCGATCGACACGATCATCAACCAGAAGGCCAACTGGGAGTCCGGCGACACGAACAAGCAGGTCCGCTGCATCTACGTCGCCATCGGCCAGAAGGGCTCGACCATCGCCTCGGTGAAGGGCGCGCTCGAGGACGCCGGAGCGATGGAGTATACGACGATCGTCGCGTCCCCCGCCTCGGACCCCGCCGGCTTCAAGTACCTCGCCCCCTACACCGGCTCGGCCATCGGCCAGCACTGGATGTACGGCGGCAAGCACGTCCTGATCATCTTCGACGACCTGTCGAAGCAGGCCGAGGCCTACCGCGCCGTGTCGCTCCTCCTGCGCCGCCCGCCGGGACGCGAGGCGTACCCCGGCGACGTCTTCTACCTGCACTCCCGCCTGCTGGAGCGCTGCGCGAAGCTGTCCGACGAGCTCGGCGCCGGCTCGATGACGGGCCTCCCGATCATCGAGACCAAGGCGAACGACGTCTCGGCGTACATCCCGACCAACGTGATCTCGATCACCGACGGCCAGATCTTCCTCCAGTCCGACCTCTTCAACGCGAACCAGCGTCCGGCGGTCGACGTGGGCATCTCGGTGTCGCGAGTCGGCGGTGACGCCCAGGTCAAGTCGATCAAGAAGGTCTCCGGAACGCTGAAGCTCGAGCTGGCGCAGTACCGCTCGCTCGAGGCGTTCGCGATGTTCGCCTCGGACCTCGACGCCGCCTCGCGCCGTCAGCTCGCCCGCGGCGCCCGCCTCACGGAGCTGCTCAAGCAGCCGCAGTACTCGCCGTACCCCGTCGAGGAGCAGGTCGTCTCGATCTGGGCCGGAACGAACGGCAAGCTCGACGAGGTCCCCGTCCCCGACGTGCTGCGCTTCGAGCGCGAGCTGCTCGACTACCTGGGCCGCAACACGCAGGTCCTCTCCACGCTGCGCGACACCAACGTGCTCTCCGACGACACCGTCGCCGAGCTGCACCGTGCCGTCGACGGCTTCAAGCTCGAGTTCCAGACCGGTGAGGGCAAGCCGCTCGCCTCGGTCGGGCGCGAGGAGCACAAGGCGATCTCGGCCGACGAGGTCGGCCAGGAGAAGATCGTCAAGGGCCGTCGCTAACAGCGGCCCCCTGACGATTCAGAGAAGGACAACAGGAGACACATGGGAGCGCAACTCCGGGTCTACCGGTCGAAGATCCGCTCGGCCCAGACGACCAAGAAGATCACCCGCGCCATGGAGCTGATCTCGGCCTCGCGCATCCAGAAGGCGCAGAACCGCGTCGCCGCCGCGGCTCCGTACTCGAACGCCATCACGCGCGCCGTGTCGGCCGTCGCGACCTACTCGAACGTCGAGCACCCGCTCACGACCGAGCGCGAGAAGCTCGACACGGCCGCGATCGTGATCTTCACCTCCGACCGCGGCCTCGCGGGCGCGTTCTCCTCGAGCGTGCTCAAGGAGGCGGAGGAGCTGGCCTCGCTGCTGCGCAGCGAGGGCAAGGAGGTCGTCTTCTACCTGGTCGGCCGCAAGGCGAACGCGTACTTCTCGTTCCGCCGGCGCCCGAGCGTCCGCATCTGGACGGGCGGCACCGACCAGCCGGTGTTCGAGACGGCGAAGGAGATCGCCGACGCGGTCGTCGACTCCTACAACCTCGACGACGAAGAGGGCGGAGTGGACGAGATCCACCTCGTGTACAACCGCTTCGTCAGCATGGTCACCCAGCAGCCGACCGTCGTCCGGCTCCTGCCGCTCGAGGTCGTCGAGGGCGCCGAGGATCAGAACACCGATCTGTACCCGCTCTACGAGTTCGAGCCCGACCCCGAGACTGTCCTCGACCGCCTCCTGCCGGTCTACGTCGAGAGCCGCATCTTCAACGCGATGCTGCAGTCGGCGGCGTCCGAGCACGCGGCGCGCCAGAAGGCGATGAAGTCGGCGAGCGACAACGCCGACACGCTCATCAAGACGTACACCCGGCTCGCCAACAACGCGCGCCAGACCGAGATCACGCAGCAGATCGCCGAGATCGTCGGCGGCGCCGACGCCCTGTCGTCCTCGAAGTAGACGGCGCACCTCCCCGACACGAAGCCTCCGCCCTCCGGGTGCGGTGAGACCACAGAAGGAAGAAGCAATGACACTGACCGCACCTGAGGCGGCGACCGGGACTCCGGGCGGGGCCGTCGGCCGTATCGCCCGCGTCACCGGCCCCGTCGTTGACATCGAGTTCCCCCACGACGCGATCCCCGAGGTCTACAATGCGCTCTACACGCACGTCGAGGTCGAGGGCGTCTCGTCCAAGCTGACCTTCGAGGTCGCGCAGCACCTGGGCGACGACCTCGTCCGCGCCATCTCGCTCAACCCGACCGACGGACTCGTCCGCGGCCAGGAGGTCCACGACACCGGCCTGCCGATCTCGGTCCCGGTCGGCGACGTGACCAAGGGCAAGGTCTTCAACGTGATCGGCGAGGTGCTCAACGCTGACGCCGACGGCACGATCAACGGACAGTCGTTCGAGATCACCGAGCGCTGGCCGATCCACCGCAAGCCCCCGGCGTTCGACCAGCTCGAGTCGAAGACCGAGCTCTTCGAGACCGGCATCAAGGTCATCGACCTCCTCACTCCGTACGTGCAGGGCGGCAAGATCGGCCTGTTCGGCGGAGCGGGCGTCGGCAAGACCGTCCTCATCCAGGAGATGATCCAGCGCGTCGCGCAGGACCACGGTGGAGTGTCCGTGTTCGCCGGTGTCGGCGAGCGCACTCGTGAGGGCAACGACCTCATCGCCGAGATGGAGGAGGCGGGCGTCTTCGACAAGACGGCCCTCGTCTTCGGCCAGATGGACGAGCCGCCGGGAACCCGCCTCCGCGTCGCGCTCTCCGCGCTGACGATGGCGGAGTACTTCCGCGATGTGCAGAAGCAGGACGTGCTGCTCTTCATCGACAACATCTTCCGCTTCACCCAGGCCGGCTCGGAGGTGTCGACCCTCCTGGGCCGCATGCCCTCCGCGGTGGGCTACCAGCCGAACCTCGCCGACGAGATGGGTGTGCTCCAGGAGCGCATCACCTCGACGCGCGGACACTCGATCACCTCGCTGCAGGCGATCTACGTCCCCGCCGACGACTACACCGACCCGGCGCCGGCCACGACGTTCGCGCACCTCGACGCGACGACCGAGCTCTCCCGTGAGATCGCGTCGAAGGGCCTCTACCCGGCCGTCGACCCGCTGACCTCGACCTCGCGCATCCTCGACCCCCGCTACCTGGGTGCCGACCACTACCGCGTGGCCACGAACGTCAAGCAGATCCTGCAGAAGAACAAGGAGCTGCAGGAGATCATCGCGATCCTCGGCGTCGACGAGCTCTCCGAGGAGGACAAGATCACGGTGTCGCGTGCGCGCCGGATCCAGCAGTTCCTCTCTCAGAACACCTACATGGCGAAGAAGTTCACCGGCGTGGAGGGCTCGACCGTCCCGCTGAAGGACACCATCGAGTCGTTCGACGCGATCGCCCGCGGCGAGTTCGACCACGTGGCGGAGCAGGCGTTCTTCAACGTCGGCCCGATCACGGACGTCGAGGAGAAGTGGGCCCAGATCCAGAAGGAGAACGGCTGATCATGGCCGCGTTCCTGAAGGTCAGCGTCGTCTCCGCGAACGCGGAGGTCTGGGCGGGCGAGGCCAAGCAGATCTCGGCTCGCACCGTCGAGGGCGAGATCGGCATCCTGGTCGGTCACGAGCCGATGCTCGCGATCCTCGCCTCCGGTGAGGTGCGCGTCACGGCCGCCGACGGGACTCGGATCACCGCGCAGGCGGACGACGGCTTCCTGTCCGTCGAGAACGACGTCGTCACCGTCGTGGCCCGCGAGGCCGCGCTGGTCTGACGACCCGCCGCCTCGAGCGGCGACCGGAGGGGCCGGGTGATCATCGCGATCGCCCGGCCCCTCCGTCGTGCGCGGCGTCCCCTCGCCGCGTTCCCCGCGTGCGCTCTCGCACGCCGTCCTCCCGAGGAGTCCCGTGCACGTCCTGCTTCCCCCGTCCGAGACCAAGCGCGACGGCGGATCGGCCGAGTTCCGGGTCGAGGAGCTGTCGTTCCCGGGGCTGACCGATCGTCGCGTCGCCCTGCGCGACGCGCTGGTCGCGCTCGCCGGCGACCGGGACGCGGCTGCCCGCGCACTGAAGCTCGGTCCCCGGCAGCTCGGCGAGATCGAGCGCAACGCGGCACTGCCGACCGCGCCGGCGATGCCCGCGGTGGACCGCTTCGACGGTGTGCTGTTCGACGCGCTCGAGGCGGCGTCGCTCTCGGCCGGGGCGCGCGGCGTCCTCGGCCGGATCGTCGTGGTGCAGTCCGCGCTCTGGGGTCCCGTCCGGGGCCTCGACGGCATCCCCGCCTACCGGCTGTCGCACGACTCGCGTATCCCCGGGATGCCGCTCAAGCGCTGGTGGGCTGCCGAGGCGGGGCGCGAGCTGTCGGCGCTCCCGGGTCTCGTCCTCGACCTGCGCAGCGAGTCCTACGCGGCGCTCGGGCCGCTGCAGCCGGGGGAGGGGCGCTTCTTCGTCCGGGTGCGGTCGCGCGACGCGATGGGGCAGCTGCGCAACCTGAACCACTTCAACAAGCAGGGCAAGGGTCTCTTCGTCCGCGCGCTCGCGGAGGACGGCGTCGAGACCGACTCCCTCGCCGAGCTGATCGAGTGGGCGGCGTCCCGCGGGTTCGAGCTGGCGCCGAACGCCGGCAGCGGCGAGCTGGATCTCGTCGTGCGCTCGGCCTGAGCGTAGCGTCAGGAGCGGGCGCGGAAGCACCCGGTGAGGTGGTCGTCGACGACGCCGGCCGACTGCAGCAGGGCGTACATGGTCGTCGCACCGAGGAAGCGGAAGCCGGCCTTCCGGAGCGCCTTCGAGAGCGCGAGGGACGCCGGAGTGGAGGTCGGGACGTCGGCGGGGCGGACGATGCGGCCGGGCGGGGCGTCCTCCTCGAACGACCAGACCAGGCGGTCGATCGCGCCCTCGCCGTCGCGCTCGCGCAGGGCGACGGCCGCCTGCGCGTTGCCGATGGTCGCGAGGATCTTGGGGCGGCTGCGGATGATGCCGGCGTCGTCCATCAGGCGGTCCACGTCGTCCGCGTCCATCGCTGCGACGACGTCGAGATCGAAGCCGTGGAAGACCTCGCGGAACCGAGGCCGCTTGCGGAGGATGGTGATCCAGGAGAGCCCCGCCTGGAAGCCCTCGAGGCAGATCTTCTCGAAGAGCGGCCGGTCTCCGTGCAGGGGGACGCCCCACTCCTCGTCGTGGTAGCGGCGGTACTCGACGTCGTCGCCGCTCCAGCCGCAGCGGACGGTCCCGTCCGCGTCGGTGATCAGCCCGTTCTCGGCCGTCATCGGTGCGCGATCCCCTCGTGATCGAGCAGCCAGGCCTTCGTGGCGACGCCCTCGCCGGCACTGAAGCCGGTGATCCGGCCGTCTCCGGCCAGCACACGGTGGCAGCCGACGAGGATCGGGATCGGGTTCGCGCCGACGGCGCCGCCGATGGGCCGACCGGAGCGGAGCCGTCCCGTCGCCTGCCCGAGGGCACCGTAGGAGGTGATCTCGCCGAATCCGATCCCCTGGAGCGCTCCCCAGATCTCCAGCTGGAAGGGCGTTCCACGGAGCAGCAGCGGCAGGTCGAAGGTGCGCCGCTCGCCGGCGAAGTACGCATCGAGCTGGTCGACCGCGGTGCAGAGGACGGGGAGCGAGCTGTCGGGCAGGTGGTCGTGCGGGAGGGTTCCGCCGTTCTCGATCGCGAGCGAGACGATCGACTCGCCGTCGCTGCCGACCTCGATCCGGCCGAGGGGGCTGACGGTGCGACGCACGTGCAGGGGAGTCGTTCTCATGCCACGAGAGTAGCCGCGGCCCACGTGGGCGACCGGCGGGAATCGGACATCGGTGGACGGCTTCGCAGCTCGGCGGCCTGTGGAGGACGGAACGGGCGCGTCGAGATCCACCGGTCTCGCAGTCCCGCCGTGCTGACGGTGGGCGGGTCTCGATACGCCCCTGCGGGGCTACTCGACCAGCATGTCCGCGCGATCGGCTGCGGCCGGTCGATCAGCAGGTGTGCGCGCGTCCGGGCGCGGTGGGCCTGCGTCCTCCACAGGCGGCGTTCCGGCGATCTGTCTTCCGGTCGCCGTGGGCCCCGCCCCGCAGCGACGCCGGGCTCGCCACCGTTGCCGCATGACATCCACTGCATCGCCTCAAGTCCACCCCGTCGATCACAGCGCCGTGCTCGCGGCGATCCCTCGCCTGCTCGGGCATCCGCCCCACGAGAGCGTCGTCCTCCTCCCGGTGAGGGGCGGGACGCCCACCGGCGCCCTCCGCTTCGACCTCGCTGTCGGCGATCCGACACGAGCTGCTCGGGCCTGGATCGGGGCCCTCGGGCGCTTCGGGCGTGTGGAGTGCCTGGTAATCGTGCTGTTCTCCTGCGGCCGACGCGTTCCGTCCGCCGGTGCGCTGATCGGCGCGCTGAGCAGTCGAGCGCAGGAGCTCGGAATCGCCGTGGAGGTGCTCGTCCCCGCCGGCCCGCGCCGCCCGCGCCGACCGGGCAGCGGAACGACGGTCCGCGGGACGTCCGGCGCGACCCCCTCGGCGGAACTGCTGCCCGCCGTCGACCGAGGGGAGGCGCTGGCTATCGCGGCGGAGGTGGACGCGCTGCTCGACCGGCACCCGCGCGCTCGTCTCCCCGAGGCGGTGACGGCCGACGTCGAGTCCCTTCTGCTGCGTGCAGCCGCGGGTCGTCCCTGGCAGCCGCGGACCCGCGCGCTCGCCGCGCTCATCGTCGGTGCGCAACGGCGGGAAGGGCGGGAGCGGGTGATCCGACTCGTCGCCTCTCCCGACCGCGCCGCTGCGCCGTCCGTCATCGGGCTCATCGCGCACGCGGCCGCGGCGGCGCCGGGGACCGAGCGGGGACCGCTGCTGGTCCTGCTCGCCACGCTCCACTGGTCGTCGGGGTCGATCCGCTCAGCGGCGCTCCTCGCGCGGGAGGCGGTCCGCCTCGACCCGCACGATCACGACTCGCGGATCCTCGCAGCCGCTCTCGAGGGCGGCGAGCCGTGCCCGTGGGCCGCCGAGGGCCGCCGTGCCGCGTGAGGCGCGTCCGGCGTGCTCGTGCGCGCCGCCAGTCCCTCCGGCGGCGCACACGAGCACGTCAGAGTCGCGCCCAGGCCTCCGTCAGCACGGAGCGCAGGATCTGCTCGATCTCGTCGAACTCCTTCGGTCCGATGGTGAGCGGCGGCGCGAGCTGCACGACGGGGTCGCCGCGGTCGTCCGCCCGGCAGTACAGGCCGGCGTCGAAGAGCGCCTTCGAGAGGAAGCCGCGGAGCAGGCGCTCGGACTCCTCGGCGTCGAAGGTCTCCTTGGTCGTCTTGTCCTTGACCAGCTCGATCCCGAAGAAGTAGCCCGCGCCGCGGACGTCGCCGACGATCGGCAGGTCGAGCAGCTTCTCGAGCGTGGAGCGGAAGAGCGGCGAGTTCTCCCGCACGTTCTCGTTGAGCTTCTCCTCCTCGAAGATGTCGAGGTTCTCCAGCGCGACCGCGGCCGAGACGGGGTGCCCGCCGAAGGTGTAGCCGTGCGGGAAGGAGACCTCGCCGTGCCGGAAGGGCTCGTAGATGCGGTCGCTGACGATGGTGGCGCCGATGGGGGAGTAGCCGCTGGTCATGCCCTTCGCGCAGGTGATCATGTCCGGCACGTAGCCGTACTCGTCGCAGGCGAACATGTGGCCGATCCGCCCGAAGGCGCAGATCACCTCGTCCGAGACGAGGAGCACGTCGTGCCGGTCGCAGATCTCGCGCACCCGCTGGAAGTAGCCGGGCGGCGGGGGGAAGCAGCCACCGGAGTTCTGCACCGGCTCGAGGAAGACGGCCGCGACCGTCTCGGGGCCCTCGAACTCGATCATCTCCTCGATGCGGTCCGCGGCCCAGACGCCGAAGGCCTCCAGGTCGTCGCCGTGCTGGGGCGCGCGGTAGAAGTTGGTGTTCGGCACGCGGAAGCCACCGGGCACGATCGGCTCGAACATCGCCTTCATCGCCGGGATGCCGGTGATCGCCAGGGCGCCCTGCGGGGTGCCGTGGTAGGCGACCGAGCGCGAGATCACCTTGTGCTTGCCCGGCTTGCCCTGGAGCTTCCAGAAGTGCTTCGCCAGCTTGAAGGCCGTCTCGACGGCCTCACCGCCACCGGTCGAGAAGAACACGCGGTTGAGGTCGCCCGGTGCGTGATCCGCGAGACGGTCGGCGAGCTCGATCGCCGAGGGCGTCGCGTAGGACCAGAGCGGGAAGAACGAGAGCTCGGCCGCCTGCTTGGCCGCGGCCTCCGCGAGCCGACGCCGGCCGTGGCCCGCGTTGACGACGAAGAGCCCGGAGAGTCCGTCGAAGTACTTCCGGCCCGTGCTGTCCCAGATGTGATGGCCCTCACCCCGGGTGATGATGGGGACCCCCGCGCCGGAGTCCATCACCGACTGCCGGGTGAAGTGCATCCAGAGGTGGTCCTTGGCCTTCTTCTGCAGCGCCGCGTCGTCGAAGCCGGCGGGGGCGTCCTCGCCCTTCACCGGATCGCCGGACGCGAGGCCCTGGCTCGAGAATGCTGTCTCTGTGGTCATCGGTTACCGCGTTCCCCAGTTGTAGAACTGCTTGTGGAGTTTCAGATAGACGAAGGTCTCGGTCGAGAGCACCCCCGGGAGCGACCGGATCTCCTGGTTGAGCAGGGCGATCAGGTCGTCGTCGTTCTCGCAGACGACCTCGGCGAGGATGTCGAAGGTGCCGGCCGTCAGCACCACGTAGTCGACGGCGGGGATCGCCGCGAGGCTGTCCGCCACCACCCTGGTGTCCCCCGTGACGCGGACCCCGATCATCGCCTGGCGGTAGAAGCCGAGCTGCATCGGGTCGGTCACGGCGACGATCTGCATCACGCCCGACTCGGTCAGCTTCTGCACCCGCTGGCGGACCGCCGCCTCGCTGAGCCCGACCGCCTTGCCGATCTCGGCGTAGGAGCGCCGGCCGTCGGCCTGCAGCTGCTCGATGATCGCCTTGGACACGTCGTCGAGCTGGAGCGGGCGCGGCGCAGGAGGGCGGGAGGGGCTCATGCGATGATCCTGGCAGCCTCGGCGGGGCCCGGCAAGTGAATCCGCATCGGCGAGGCGTCCCGGATGACGGAATCCACTGTCGCGGAAGCGCTCTCGCCCACGCGGGGGACGGTCGGTCCGATCCTCCGCGGGGGCGCTGCGGAGCGCCGCTGAGCGGGCGTCTCCAGTGCTCGCACAGCCGCTAGCATCGGAGGGATCGGCCCGCATGCGCGGAGCCGGCGGAGGCGAGGAGACGCGATGACGCAGATCGGCCGCAGCCGAGCGTCGGTGACCGTCCCCGTCTCGGCCTGGTCCTCGGACACGCCCTCCGCGGAGGTCACCCTCGGCTGGGCGGCGCGCACCGAGGTCGGCCTGGTGCGCAGCGCCAACGAGGACAGCTACCTCGCGAAGACACCGCTCTTCGCCGTCGCCGACGGGATGGGCGGTCACGCGGCCGGAGAGGTGGCGAGCGACGCCGTCGTGTCCCGGCTCTCCCTCGCCGCGACCGGCAGCACCGTGGGAGCGGAGGAGATCGACCGCGCACTCCGTGAGGCCGTGGACGACATCGCCCGCCAGTCGCGCACCGCCGACGGCGGAACCGGGACCACCGTCACCGGAGCGGCACTGACCGCCGTGGGCGGCGAGCCCTACTGGTCCGTCTTCAACATCGGCGACTCGCGCGTCTACCTCTGCGTCCAGGGCGCCCTGGTCCAGCTGACGGTCGACCACTCGATCGTCCAGGAGCTCGTCGATGCCGGCCTGATCACCCGGGACGAGGCCGACGTGCACCCCCACAGCAACGTGATCACCAGGGCGGTCGGCTTCCACGAGCCGCCCGTCCCCGACTACCGCCTGGTTCCCGTCATCGCCCCGTCGCGGCTGCTGATCTGCTCGGACGGGCTCACCAAGGAGCTCACGGACGCGGGCCTCGAGCACGTGCTCTCCACCGCGGAGACGGCCCAGGACGCCGCCGACGGACTGGTCGAGGCGGCGCTCGGCAACGGCGGACGCGACAACGTGACGGTGATCGTCGTCGACGTGCTCGCCGTCACCGGCGAGAGCGACTGATCGAGGACCCGGGAGGCCCGCCGGAGCCCCGGGTAGCATGGGTCGAGGAGGGGTGGTCTCGGTGATCTGCAGCACGTGTGGCTCCACCCTCGATCCCGGGGCGATCCTCTGCGGAGAGTGCGGCACCTCGGTGGCCTCGCACGCGACTCCCGGCGCCTCCCGCCCCGCGTCGACCGGCGACACCACCGTCCTCGACCCCTCGCGCCGTGCCTGGCTCCCCGGTCTCGCGCCGGGCCGGCACCGGCGGCCCGCTCCCGGGGCGCCCATGGCGCCGCCGAGTCAGGGGCTCGTGAAGCTGATCTTCGCCTCCGGGCAGCACGCCATCGTCACCGGCAGCGGTCTCATCGGCCGACAGCCGCTGCCGGATGCGGGCGAGACCTTCCGGCACATCCTCGCAGTCCCCGATCCGACGCGCTCGCTCTCGAAGACGCACCTCGAGTTCGGCTTCGACGAGGGCGGCCTGTGGGTCAGCGATCGCTGGTCGGCCAACGGCACCGTGCTGGTCGCCCCGACGCAGGCTCCGCTCCCGCTCGAGGCGGGCCGCCGCTACCGTGCGAAGATCGGCAGCAGGCTCCTGCTGTCCTCGGTGGAGATGGCGGTGGAGCGGGTCGACGGCTCCTCCACAGCCTCGAACCGTCCACCGATCACCCGCTGACCCACCGCGCGCGGCCGGCGTCCGCTTCGCTGGTCGGATGACGATCCAGCACCCCCGGGCACGGCTCCTGCCGCCCACTCCGCCGAGCACGCCGCCGCGGCCGCCGTTCCCGTGGATCGCGGCGCTGACCCCGGTGGTGTCGTCCCTCGTGCTGTACGCGCTGACCTCGTCGCCGTACACGCTGGCCCTCGCCGCTCTCGGGCCCGTGATCGCGCTCGCCTCCTTCCTCGACGCGGCCCGTCTCCGTCGTCGCACCGCGCGGCGGGAGGCGGAGCGCTACTCCCGGGAGCTCGCGGAGCACACCGTCGCGACGGCCAAGGCGCGGTCGGAGGAGCTCGCCGCCCTCCGCCGCGCGTCGCCGCTCCCGCTCGACGTCCTCGAGCAGCGCGTCCCGGCGGACGCCCGCTGGCGCCGGCCGGCGGCGGGACTCGAGGTCGTGCTCGGTCGGGCGAGGGGGACCGGCGAGGGCGCATGGGAGGACGGGGAGGTGCTGCTGGCAGGGATGTCCTCGGGGATCGGCGTCGTCGGCCCCGCCGTCCTCACCCGCGCGCTGGTGCGGGGGCTCCTGGTGCAGATCGCGGAGCTCGTGGCGCCGGAAGCCCTCCGCATCGAGCTGCCGGCCGGAACCGGCTGGCGCTGCCTCCGCGCTCTCCCGCACACGCGGTCGGTCGGCGCGCCGCTCACCCTCGCCGTCCTGGAGGAGGACGCGGCGACCGAGGCGGACGCCGTCCTCGCCCTCGCCGGCACGGCGGCCGAGCTGCCGAAGCGGTGCCGCTGCATCGTGCAGCTCGGCGGAGCCGGCGTCGCGAGCGTCGTCGGCCGGAGAGGGCCCGGTACCACGGAGCCGCTGGTCGTCGACTTCGTGGCCGCGGAGCAGGCGCGCGGCTACGCCGAGTCGCTCGCCGCCGCCCGTGGCGTGGGACCGGCGGAGCTCCCGGGGACGGTGCTGCTCTCCGACCTCGGTGACCGGGACGGACCCGACGACGGCACGGGCCTCCCGGTGCTGCTGGGGCGGACGCCGAGCGGCCCGATCGAGATCGATCTGGTCCGCGACGGGCCGCACGCCGTGGTCGGCGGGACGACGGGGAGCGGCAAGAGCGAGCTCCTGATCGCCTGGGTCGTGGGACTGGCGATCCGGCACCCGCCGACCGCCGTGACGTTCCTGCTCGCGGACTTCAAGGGCGGCGCGGGGTTCAGCGCGCTCCGGCCCCTCCCGCACGTGACCGGGGTGATCACCGATCTCGACACCGAGGGGGCTCTCCGCGCCTTCACCAGCATCGCCGCCGAGCTGCGGCGTCGCGAGGTGGTCCTCGCCGAGCGCGGCGTCCCGGACATCGCCCGGCTGGCACCCGGTGTGCTCGCCCGGCTGGTCGTCGTCGTCGACGAGTGCGCGGTCGTGCTGGAGCGCGCACCGGAGCTGCACCGCACCTTCGCCGACATCGCCGCGCGCGGGCGCTCGCTCGGCGTCCACCTCGTGCTCTGCACCCAGCGGCCGGTCGGCGTCGTCCGCGACGCGGTCGCGGCGAACTGCGGTCTCCGGATCGCGCTCCGGGTGCACGACGCCGCCGACTCGCGAGCACTGATCGGCTCGGACGCCGCCGCGCGGATCCCGCACCGCGCGGCGGGTCGGTGCGTGGTGTCGATCGGTGGACGCGGCCAGCTGATCCAGGCGGCCCTCGCGCAGGAGGACGACATCGCCAGGGCGAGGCGGAGCGGCGCCGGGTCGGCCCCGGCGCACCGGCCCTGGCTCGACCCGCTGCCCGACCGAATCCCCCTGCCGGAGCACCGGCGGACGGGCCGGATCGCGCTAGGCGTCGTCGACCGCCCGGCCGAGCAGCGCCAGGACGTCGTCCACCTCGATCACCGCTCCCTCCTCGTCCTCGGAGCAGCGGGCTCCGGTCGCAGCGGCGCGCTCCGCACGGTCGCCGCGCAGCTCGGCGCTCGCACGGTCGGCCCGCTCGACGCCGAGGGGGCCTGGGACGCGATCGTCGCCGAGGAGGGGCCGTCCGGTCCGCTCCTGCTCGACGACCTGGATCTGCTGCTGCGACGCTGCACCGAGGACGAGCGCCGGCGACTCCTCGACGCCCTGCAGACGGCGCTCCGCTCCGGCGGGGAGCCGATCGTCGCCACCGCCCGCCGGGCGACCGACGGTCTCGCCGGTCTCCGGGACTCCTTCGACGACGTCCTGCTGCTGCGCGCCGCACACCGGCAGGAGCACCAGCTGCTCGCGCTGCACGGCGAGCCGTACCGCGGCGACCTGCCCCCGGGCGGCGGCTGGTGGCGCGGGGAGCGGATCCAGGTCTTCGCGCCGCCGCCGTCGCCGTCGGGCAGGCGTCCGGCGGCCGTGCCGGTCGTGCCGACGGGCGAGGAGCCCACCGCCGTCCTGACGAACCGCGCGGGAGCGTTGCGGGCGAGGCTCACCGCGGCCGGTGTCCCCGCGCTCCCGGTCCCGGCGGTGGTGGACGGACTGCCTCCGGCCGGGGCGGTGATCCTCGGGTCGGTCGCGGAGTGGTCCGTGGCGAGGGCGCTCCTCGCCCGCCTCCGCGCAGGTGCGCCCGTCGTGCTCGACCTCCCCCCGGCCGAGGCGCGGGTCGTGCTGGGTCCGCTCCCGCCGGCACCTCTTTGCGCGGGCGACAGGGTGCTGCTCCTGGTGGACGACCGTCTTCGTCGTGCGCGCTGGCCGGACGCCCCGGCGTCCTGACCATCGGCTCCGAACGGGAGGAATCCGTGGTCGGAGAGCCCTCGGAGCGCGGATTTCGTGACAATCATGTTTCCAGATCACCGATCTCCTCCGTCCGTCATCGACAGACGTCCGAGCACTGTGCCAGTATTTCCCCACGTTCACGCCGGTGGGCCCGAGCACCGACGCAGTCAGGAGCCGCAGCCATGACCCGTCCTCTCCCGAGGGACCCCGTCCTCCGCGAGGCCATCGCCGTCGCACGATCCCGCGAGCGGGAGCGGCGCGCGATGCTCTCGCGGCGCGCGGTCCTCGGCGGCCTCGGGCTCGGCGTCGGCGCGCTGGCGCTCGCCGGCTGCGCCCCGGTCTCGCGGGCCGCCCCCACCGCCGCCGTCGACGAGTCCGCCTCCGATCCGAGACTGGTCTGGGACAACTGGCCGGCCTACCTCGACGAGGACGACGACGGCGGCTACCCGACGCTGACGGCGTTCGAGGAGCAGTCCGGCATCTCCGTCACCTACAACGTCGCGGTCGACGACAACAACTCCTACTACGGCAAGGTCAAGGACCAGCTCGCGCTCGGCCAGTACATCGGCGCCGACACCGTCTGCCTGACCGAGTGGATGGTCCCTCGGCTGGCCCGGCGCGGCTACATCCAGGAGCTCGACCACGCGAACATCCCGAACATCGCGAACCTCACCCCCTCGCTCGCGAACCCGGACTTCGATCCGGGCCGCCACCGCTCCCTCCCGTTCCAGGCCGGCTTCGCCGGGATCTGCTGGAACAAGGAGAAGCTGCCGAACGGACTCGCGAGCGTCGAGGACCTCTGGGACCCGGCACTGCGCGGCCGGGTCGGCGTGCTCAGCGAGATGCGCGACACCATCGGGCTGATCATGCTCGCCCAGGGCACCGACATCGCCGGCTCCTGGGGGGACGACGAATTCATGAACGCGATCGACGTCTTCCGGAAGCAGGTCGACGAGGGCCAGATCCGCAACATCAAGGGCAACGCGTACCTGAACGACCTGCAGAACGAGGACACCCTCGCGGCGATCTGCTGGTCGGGCGACATCACGCTGATCAACACCGAAGCCGGCGACAAGTGGGAGTTCGCGCTCCCCGACTCCGGCGGCACCCTGTGGAACGACACCTTCGTCGTGCCGATGGGCTCCCAGCGCAAGGCCAACGCGGAAGCGCTGATGAACTACTACTACGAGCCGGAGGTCGCCGCCGAGGTGGCCGCCTGGGTCAACTACATCACCCCCGTCGACGGAGCGAAGGACGCCATGGAGAGCATCGACCCGGAGCTGGCCGAGAACCAGCTGATCTTCCCCGACGAGGACACGCTCGCGCAGTCCCACATCTTCCGGACGCTCACCGCGGACGAGGAGAAGGACTACCAGGCCGAGTTCCAGAAAGTGCTGCTGGGCATCTGATGGCGATGGGAACCTTCGCCGAGCGCGGCGCCGACCTCGAGCTGGTCGGGATCAGCAAGCAGTACCCGGGCTTCACCGCCATCGACTCGCTGGATCTCACGATCCCCGCGGGCTCGTTCTTCGCCCTGCTCGGACCCTCGGGCTGCGGGAAGACGACCACCCTGCGGCTCGTCGCGGGCCTCGAGGAGCCCAGCGCCGGCCGGATCCTCATCGGCGGGAAGGACGTGACGGCCACCAAGACGTTCCAGCGCCCCGTCAACACGGTCTTCCAGTCGTACGCGCTGTTCCCGCACATGTCGATCCTCGAGAACGTCGCCTTCGGTCTCAAGCGCCGGCGGATCGACGACCCGGTGGGCAAGGCGCACGAGGCGCTCCGGCTGGTCGAGCTCGACCACCTCGCCCAGCGCCGCCCGGCTCAGCTCTCGGGCGGGCAGCAGCAGCGGGTCGCCCTCGCCCGGGCCATCGTCAACCGCCCCGCGCTCCTGCTCCTCGACGAGCCGCTCGGCGCGCTCGACCTCAAGCTCCGCCGCCAGATGCAGCTCGAGCTGAAGTCGATCCAGGAGGAGGTCGGCCTCACCTTCCTGCACGTCACGCACGACCAGGAGGAGGCCATGACCATGGCCGACACCGTCGCCGTGATGAACAAGGGCCGGATCGAGCAGATGGGCGCCCCCGAGGCGCTCTACGAGCTCCCGCGGACGGTCTTCGTCGCGAACTTCCTCGGCCAGTCGAACCTCTTCACCGGCGAGGTCGTCGGCTCGACCGCCACCGCGCTGACGATCGCGGCCGGTGACGCTCGGATCGTCGTGCCCACCGCCCGTGCCGCTCGCGAGTCCGGGGAGATGACCATCGGCGTCCGCCCCGAGAAGCTCCAGCTGCTCACGGAGGCGCCGGCCGACTCGCCGGACCGCAACGTGCTGGGCCCGGGGCGCGTCGTCGACGTCTCCTTCAGCGGCGTCAGCACCCAGTACACGATCGAGATCCCGACGCTCGGCTCGATCGTCGTCTTCGCCCAGAACATGGTCTTCGGGCCGGTCGTCGGCGAGGGCGCGCAGGTCTGGGTCAGCTGGAGCATCGAGCACGGCTTCGGTCTGGCCGACGAGCCGGGCACCGTGCCCCGCTTCGCCGCCGACGACTCCACCCGCTCGATCGCCCTGCAGAAGCGCGGGCTGCTCGCCGGACGCTCCGGAGGGGCGTAGGCATGGCCTTCGCAGCGTTCGCGACCGGCTCTGCCGACACGCTCGATCCGCCGGTCCGCCGGCGGTCGACGATCGCCCTGGTGCTCCTGCTGCCGGGCATCGTCTACATGCTGCTCTTCTTCCTGACGCCGCTGATCTCGCTCGTGCTGACCTCGTTCCAGGTCGAGGTGCCGGACGGCGACATCGGCGAGTACGCGCCGGGCTTCGCCTGGCAGAACTACCTCGTCGTGATGGCCGACTACTGGCCGCACGCGATCCGCTCCTTCGGCTACGCGCTGATCGCCACGGTGCTCGCGCTCGTCATCAGCTACCCGCTCGCCTACTTCATCGGGGTGAAGGCGCGGCCGTGGCCGCTGCTGCAGAACCTGCTGCTGACGCTGGTGATCGCCCCGTTCTTCATCAGCTTCCTGCTGCGCACGCTCGCGTGGAAGCAGATCCTCGCCGACGAGAGCCCGCTCGTGCAGGCGCTCAAGACCGTCGCGATCCTGCCCTCCGACGGCCACCTCACGGGAACTCCGATCGCCGTCGTCTTCGGCATCACCTACAACTTCATCCCCTTCATGACCCTGCCGCTGTACACGACGCTGGAGCGGCTGGACACCCGGCTGCTCGAGGCCGGCTCCGACCTCTACGCGCACCCCGCCTCGGTGTTCTGGAAGGTCACGGTGCCGCTCTCGATGCCCGGCATCGTCTCGGGCACGCTGCTCACCTTCATCCCGGCCGCGGGCGACTACATCAATGCGAGCCGGGACTTCCTCGGCTCGTCGCAGACCTCGATGGTGGGCAACGCGATCGAGGCGAACTTCCTCACCCTCGAGAACTATCCGGCCGCGGCCGCGCTCTCGATCGTGCTGATGGCCGTGATCCTGGTCATCGTCGGCTTCTACGTGAAGCGCAGTGGAACGGAGGACCTCCTGTGACCGCCACCGCCGACCGCCCCGTCGCGAGCGCCCAGGAGGCGCTGGGAGCACCCGCTCCCGCGCCGGTGCGAGGCCCCCGCCGCTTCAAGGGCCTCGGGCTCGGGATCTACACCGCCCTCGCCCTGATCTTCCTGCTGATCCCGATCGGCTACACCTTCGTCTACTCGTTCAACGACTCGGGCAAGAGCAACCTCGCCTGGCGGGGCTTCACCTTCGACAAGTGGGTCTCGGCCTGGACGAGCGAGGAGGTGATGACGGCGTTCGGCAACAGCCTGCTGGTCGGCGTCGTCGCGACGGTGCTGGCCACCGCACTCGGGACGATGATCGCCATCGCACTCGTGCGGTTCCGCTTCCGGTTCCGCTCGGCGATCAGCCTGCTGCTGTTCCTGCCGATGGCCACTCCAGAGGTGGTGCTCGGCGCCGGACTCGCCGCCCAGTTCCTCGCGCTCGGCACCGAGAAGGGCCTGGTCACGATCATCCTGGCGCACACGATGTTCTGCATCAGCTTCGTCGTGGTGACGGTGAAGGCCCGTGTCGCGAGCCTCGACCCCCGGCTCGAGGAGGCGGGGCGCGACCTCTACGCCTCACCGGCCCAGGTCTTCTGGCGGATCAC
The DNA here is from genome assembly GCF_003751825.1 of Rathayibacter sp. PhB186. Taxonomy (NCBI): domain Bacteria; kingdom Bacillati; phylum Actinomycetota; class Actinomycetes; order Micrococcales; family Microbacteriaceae; genus Rathayibacter; species Rathayibacter sp. PhB186. The sequence continues at coordinate 1,392,182 of NZ_RJKO01000001.1, forward strand.
CTTCCCGCTGCTGCTGCCCGGCATCCTCGCGGCGGCTCTGCTCTCGTTCGCGCTGAGCTTCGACGACTTCATCATCACGAACTTCAACTCCGGGTCCGTCACCACGTTCCCGAAGTACATCTACATCGCGGCGGCCCGCGGCATCCCCGCCGAGGCGAACGTGATCGCCTCGGCGGTGTTCGTGCTGGCGATCCTCATCGTCGTCGTCACGCAGGTGTCGGCGGCCGCCCGGGCGAAGCGGCTGGCGAGGCAGCAGTAGCGGCGCGCCCGGCCGCTCCGGCGGTGCCCCCGCGAATCAGACGTAGGAGGCGCGGACCGCGCCGACCGGCTTGCCGCCGCCGGTGACGACCGGATTGAGCCGCACCAGCACCTCGTTCGCCGCGGCGCGATCGACGGTGCCCGCCTCCACCAGCAGCTTGAGCGCGACCACCGTGGCGGCGCGCAGGCTGCCGTCGAGGATCTTCAGCGCGACCGTCGTTCCGTCGGGCGAGGCCATCACGAGCACTCCCTCCGCGCCGAGCTTCGCGACCAGGCCGAGCCGCTCGATCACGACGGTGTTGTCGCGACCCGGCCCGTCCAGGGCCCACGCGTTCTCGAGGATCGCCTCGGTGAGCACGCCCGCCTGCCGGTAGAGACCGAACGGGGAGGCGGGGGAGGAGGAGACGATCCGCGAGATCCCCTTCGCCAGCGCGGTCAGCGGCAGTGCGTGCACCGGCGCGCCGCAGCCGTCGACGGCCGAGCCGGCGATCCGCTCGCCGGTCAGACGCTCGATCGTGTCCACGATGTGCTGCTGCAGCGGGTGCGAGCGCTCGAGGTAGTCGTCGGTGCTCCAGCCGTTCTGCACGCAGGCGAGCAGCATCGCCGCGTGCTTGCCGGAGCAGTTCATGTACAGCGGGTCCGCGCTGGCTCCGGCGCGCAGCAGCTTGGTGCGCGAGGCCGAGTCGCTCGGCCAGTCGGCCGGGCACTGCAGGGCGGTGTGGTCGAGCCCCGCGCGGAAGAGCAGGTTCTGCACCAGGGCGACGTGCTGGGGGATGCCGGCGTGGCTCGCGGTCGCGATCACCGCCTCCGCCCCGCTCAGCTCGACGCCGGCGGTCATCACGGCGAGGGCCTGGAAGGGCTTCAGGCAGGAGCGGGGGAGGACCGGCGCCGTCGGGGTGCCCAGCGTGCGGGCGACGCGGCCGTCGGAGTCGAGGAGCACGGCCGACCCGGCGTGGCGCGACTCGACGAAGCCGGAGCGCTCGACCACCGCCAGTTCGACGGACTCGGCGAGGGTGAAGGTACCTGCGGACATCCCCCCATCTTGCCCGACGGCCCGGCGCCTCCTGGGCGGAGGGGCCGGGCCGTCGACGGAGCGGGCGGGGCTCAGAGGGTCGCGAACGCCTCGCCGAGCACGGCCACGGCCTCGTCCAGCAGCTCGTCCGTGAGGGCGAGGCTGGGGAGGAAGCGCACCACGTTGCCGTAGGTGCCGGCGCTGAGCACGAGCACTCCGTGCTTGGCGGCGTAGTCGATGATCGTGGCGACCGCCGCGGTGTTCGGTCGCTTGGTCGTCTGCGCGGTCCCGGGCTCGACGAGCTCGATCGCCATCATCGCGCCGATGCCGCGCACGTCGCCGATGATGTCGTAGCGCTCCTGCAGGGCGTGCAGCGCGGCACCGAGGCGGGCGCCGATCCGGTCGGCCTCGGCGAGGAGGCCGTCCTGCTCGATCCGCTCGAAGACGGCGACGGCGGCGGCCGCCGCGACGGGGTTGCCGCCGAAGGTGCCGCCGAGGCCGCCGGCCTGCGCGGAGTCCATGATCTCGGCCCGGCCGGTGACGCCGGCGAGCGGCAGGCCGCCTGCGATGCCCTTGGCCGAGAGCACCAGGTCCGGGACGAGGCCGAAGTGCTCGCTGGCGAACCAGGCGCCGGTGCGGGCCATGCCCGACTGGATCTCGTCCGCGACGAAGACGATGCCGTTCGCGGTGCACCACTCCTGCAGTGCGGGCAGGAAGCCCTGCGCCGGGACCATGAAGCCGCCCTCGCCCTGGACGGGCTCGACGACGAGGCAGGCCAGCGCGGAGGCACCCACCGTCTTCTCGAGGTACGAGATCGTCTGCTCGGCCGCCTCGGCGCCCGAGAGGCCGTCGTGGTAGGGGTATGAGCTCGGCGCGCGGTGGACGTCGCTCGCGAACGGGCCGAAGCCGAGTCCGTAGGGGAGCGCCTTGAAGTTCATCGCCATCGTCAGGTTCGTGCGGCCGTGGTAGGCGTGGTCCAGCACCGCGACGCCGGGGCGGCCGGTGTGCTTGCGGGCGATCTTGACCGCGTTCTCGACGGCCTCGGCGCCGGAGTTGACCAGCACGGTCTTCTTCGCGTGGTCGCCGGGGGTGTGCTCGCCGAGCAGCTCCGCGACGCGGATGTACGGCTCGTAGGGCGTGACGGTGAAGAGCGTGTGGGTGAGGCGGCCGAGCTGCGCGGTGGCGGCGGCGACGACCGCGTCGTCGGTGTGGCCGATCGTCGTCACGCCGATGCCGGCGCCCAGGTCGATGAACTGGTTGCCGTCGACGTCGACGAGGATCGCGCCGTGCGCGCGGTCGATGTAGACGGGCAGCGCGGTGCCGACTCCGGTGGGGACGACGGCGAGGCGGCGCTCGTGCAGGGCCCTCGATCGCGGCCCCGGGATCTCGGTCGCGACGCGACGCTCCTGGGGGACGGCCGACGTGGGAACCTGGGGAGCGAGCGTGTCTGTCATGGTCCCCCGAGTGTACCCGCGGGCCTCGGAGGAGCAGGGGTCCAGACCGTCGAGACCGGCCTGAACCACGGCCGAGAAGGAGGGATCCGATGCAAGCGGAGCACGATTACGCCGTATCCGTCGTCTGGGAAGGCAATCGCGGCACCGGCACCAGCGGCTACCGGGACTACGGGCGCCAGAACGTCCTCGTCGCCGAGGGCCCGCCGCCGATCCTCGCCTCGGCCGACAAGCCCTTCCGCGGCGACCCGGACCGCTGGAACCCCGAGCAGCTGCTGCTCGCCGCCCTCGCGCAGTGCCACCTGCTCTCGTTCCTGCACGTCGCGGTGAAGAACGGCGTCGTCGTGACCGAGTACGTCGACGACGCCGCCGGGCGGATGGTGCAGGAGGGCGAGGGCGGGCGCTTCGTCTCGGTGACCCTCCGGCCGCGGGTCCGCGTCGCCCACGAGTCGATGGTCGAGCTCGCGCAGTCGCTGCACGGCGAGGCGTCGCGGCTGTGCTTCATCGCGAACTCGGTGAACTTCCCCGTGGGACACGAGCCGCAGACCTCGGCGGCCGACGCGCACTGATCCTGGCGGGCTCGGGCGGCGGCGACCGGAGCGGTCAGCGCCGCTCGTGCGGCAGCGCCCGCCGGATCTTCTCCACCGTGGTGACCGGCGGCGACTCGTTGTAGACGCCCGCGGCCTCCTGGCCCGAGAGCGCGTGGATCGCGGTCATCACCTCGTCGGTCGCGTGCCGGCGCGCGCGACCCGAGTCGGCCGAGCCGTGCCGGGAGAGGTCGAGCGGATCGCCGAAGCGCACCGTGATCCGGTGCAGGCGGGGGATCCTCGAGCCGACGGGCTGCAGCTCCTGGGTGCCGACCAGCCCGACCGGCACGACCGGTGCGCCGGTGGTGAGGGCGAGCCACGCCACTCCGGTGCGCCCGCGGTAGAGGCGGCCGTCGCGCGAGCGCGTGCCCTCGGGGTAGACGGCGAACGCCTCGTCGCGCTCGAGGATCGCGCGGCCGAGGTCGAGGGCCTCCTGCGCGGCCTGGCCGGCGCCGCGCTCGACGGGCACCGCTCCGACCGCCGTGAAGAACGAGCGCGACGCGGCGCCGCGTGCTCCGGTGCCGGTGAAGTAGTCGGCCTTCGCGAGGAACTGCACCGGCCGCGGCGCCAGCAGGGTCAGGACGGGGGAGTCGATGAACGACAGGTGGTTGCTGGCGAGGATGACCCGGCCGGTGCGTGGGACGTTGTCGCGGCCCTCGACGATCGGGCGGTAGATCATCCGGCCGAGGCGGCTCATCGTGAAGCGGGCCACGCGCGCGGAGACGCCGATCCCCGGGGGTGTCGGCGGTGCGGGAGCGTCGTCGGTCGGCATTCGCCCGACGCTACCGGCGGGTGCATGCCGCTCGGGTCATGCTCCGCCGACCGCTCCGCCGGGGCCCTTCTCGCGGGCCGGGGCGGACGACCGCGGGCCGCCCCTCGTGGCGAGGAGCGGCCCGCAGGTCGACGCAGAGGGAGAGACTCAGCCGAAGGTGGCGAGCGCCTCCTCGATGACACCGGCGGCGTCGTCGATCAGCTCCTCGCTGATGACCACGCTCGGCATGATGCGCAGGACGCTGTCCCAGCTGCCGGCGTCCAGGGCGATGACGCCGTTGGTCGTGACGTGCTTCAGGACGGCGGAGAGCGCCTCCGGGTTCTGCTTCTTGGTGCCGGGGTGCACGAGCTCGACGCCGAACATCGCGCCCTTGCCGCGGACCTCGCCGACGACGGCGAAGCGCTCGGCCCAGTCGCCGATGCGGGCCTGCAGGGCGCGCTCGACGCGCTGCGCCTCGGCGATGAGCCCCTCGGACTCGATCGCCTCGAAGGTGGCGAGCGCGGCCGCGGTCGAGACGGGGTTTCCGCCGAAGGTGCCGCCGATGCCGCCGGGCTGCACGGCGTCCATGATCTCGGCGCGCCCGGTGACCGCGGCGAGCGGGAAGCCGCCGGCGATGCCCTTGGCCGAGGTGATGAGGTCCGGGACAACGCCGAAGTGCTCGATCGAGTACCAGGCGCCGGTCCGGGCGATGCCGGCCTGGATCTCGTCGGCGACGAAGACGATGCCGTTCTCGGTGCAGAACTCCGAGAGCCGCTCGAAGTAGCCGGCGGCCGGGATGATGATGCCGCCGTCGCCCTGGATCGGCTCGACGAACAGCGCCGCCAGCTCCTCGGCGCCGATGTGGGTGCGGATGTAGTCGATCGAGCGCTCGGCCGCCTCCTCGCCCGTCATGCCCTCGGGGTCGCGGAAGGGGTAGCTCATCGGGAGGCTGTAGATCTCACCGGGGAACGGGCCCATGCCGGCGCGCTCGGGCCAGGGGCGGTAGGTCATCGCCATCGTGAGGTTGGTGCGGCCGTGGAAGGCGTGGTCGAGCGAGGCGATCGCGCGGCGGCCGGTGTGCTTGCGCGCGATCTTGACCGCGTTCTCGACCGCCTCGGCGCCGGAGTTGACGAGGATCGAGTGCTTCTCGAAGTCGCCGGGGGTGATCTCGGCGAGCTTCTCGGCGACCCGCACGTAGTTCTCGTACGGGGTCACGGTGAAGAGGGTGTGGGTCAGCTTCTCCGCCTGCGCGGCGGCGGCGGCCGCGACCGCGGGGTGCGCGTGGCCGATGGTGGTGACGCCGATGCCGCAGCCGAGGTCGATCAGGCGGTTGCCGTCGACGTCGACCAGGACGGCGCCCGAGGCGTGATCCATGTAGATGTTGGCGAGGGTTCCGGCGCCGCGGGAGACGCTGGCGACGCGGCGCTCCTGGAGCGCGATCGAGCGGGGGCCGGGGAGCTCGGTGACGAGCGCGCGGGACTGGGGGACCGAGAATTCACGCATTCCTCCATGCTAGGCGCGGCTCCCGGGGAGGGGGCCGGGGACGCTCCGGGGCGGCGCGACCGGGTGGGCGCCGTGGAGGGATCGTTCAGCCGGGGCAGAGGCGCAGCCCGCAGGATGGACCGATCCCCCCCGACGTCGTCCCGCTCCCTGCCGGGCAGGAAAGGTGCACCCGTGCGCAGAACCCTCGCGATCCTCGCCGTCCTCGGCGCCTCCCTCGGCCTCGCGGCCTGCACGCCGGGCACCCCCGGCACCCCCGAGGCGACCCCGAGTGCGAGCCCGACTCCGCTCTCCTGCATCTCCTCCGGAGACGCGTCCGAGGCGGTGGACGCGGCGGGCGACTTCGGGACCAAGCCGGTCACCGTCTTCCCCACCCCGATGAGCGTCGACGCGACCGAGGGCACCACCGTCATCGACGGCACCGGCGAGACGGTCGCCGAGGGCGACACCGTCCTCGTCGACTACACCCTCTACAACGGCACGAGCGGCGCGGAGTTCTCGGCGAGCAGCTACGCCTCCGGGGGCCGCGCGGCCTTCGAGGTCGACACCGAGCAGTACCTGGCCGGCCTGGTGAAGGCGGTCAACTGCGCGGCTGTGGGATCGCGCGTCGTCGCGGTCGTCCCGCCCGCCGATGCGTTCGGCGACGCCGGCAGCTCCGACCTCGGGATCGCCGCGGACGACTCCATCGTGATGGTCATCGACGTCGAGGGCATCGTCCCCTCGGCCGCGACCGGCGAGCCGCAGGCCCCGGTCGACGGGCTGCCGACGGTGGCGCTCGCCGAGGACGGCACCCCGACGGTGACGATCCCCGCGACCGACCCGCCGGCCGAGCTGCAGCTCGAGGTGCTCAAGAAGGGCGACGGGCAGACCGTGGCCGACGGCGACTCGCTGATCGTCCAGTACCAGGGCGTGGTCTGGGGCACCGGCGAGGTCTTCGACCAGAGCTGGGGCAAGGGCACGCCCGCGTCCTTCGGCACGGGCGACGTGATCGAGGGCTTCAAGGAGGCGGTGGTCGGTCAGACCGTCGGCTCGCAGGTGCTCGTGGTCATCCCGCCGGACAAGGGCTACGGCGAGGCGGGCAACACCCAGGCCGGGATCAGCGGCACCGACACGCTCGTCTTCGTGGTGGACATCCTCGCGGTGAGCTGACCCGGCGGGGCTCCGCACCCGGGAGGGCCGAGGGCCGCCGTGCCAGGATGGGCGGATGCGCAGGGTCATCATCCTCGGCTCGACCGGGTCCATCGGCACGCAGGCCCTCGACGTCATCGGCGCGAACCGCGACCGCTTCGAGGTGGTCGGCCTGGGCGCCGGATCCAACCGCGAGGTCGTCGCCCGGCAGGCACGCGACTTCGGCGTCGAGCACACCGCCTTCGGCGCCGCGGAGGCCGAGCAGCTGATCCGCTCGGTCGACGCGGACGTCGTCCTGAACGGCATCACCGGCTCGGTCGGCCTCGGCCCGACGCTCGCGGCGCTCGAGGAGGGCCGCACCCTTGCCCTCGCGAACAAGGAGTCGCTGATCGTCGGCGGCGAGCTGGTCACCTCGCTCACCGCTCCCGGTCAGCTCGTGCCCGTCGACTCCGAGCACTCGGCGATCGCGCAGGCGCTGCTCGCTGGGGAGCACTGCGAGGTCCGCCGGCTGGTGCTCACCGCGTCGGGCGGTCCCTTCCGGGGGCGCGACCGCGCCTCCCTCCGCGACGTCAGCCCGGCGGAGGCGCTTGCGCATCCGACCTGGGACATGGGCCTCGTGGTCACCACCAACTCGTCGACGCTCGTCAACAAGGGCCTCGAGGTGATCGAGGCGCACCTGCTCTTCGACGTGCCCTACGACCGGATCGACGTGACCGTGCACCCGCAGTCGATCGTCCACTCGATGGTCGAGTTCGTCGACGGCTCCACGATCGCCCAGGCCTCACCGCCCGACATGCGACTGCCGATCTCGCTCGGCCTCGACTGGCCGCACCGCGTCGCCGGCGTCGGCGTGCCGCTGGACTGGACCCGAGCGCAGTCCTGGACGTTCGAGCCGCTCGACGAGGAGGCGTTCCCCTCCGTCCGGCTCGCGAAGAAGGTCGGAGTCGCGGGGGCGTCGTACCCGGCCGTCTTCAACGCCGCGAACGAGCAGGCCGTGCAGGCGTTCCACGCCGGTCGGATCGGCTACCTGGACATCCTCGCGACGGTCGAGGCCGTCGTCGACGCGCACACCGTCGACGGCGAGCTGACCCGCGAGTCGCTGGCCGAGGCCGAGGCCTGGGCGCGCCGCACGGCGGACGCGCGGATCGCCGCCGCCTGAGCGCTTTAGCCGGGCGGCAGCCGCACCATGCTGGTCGAGTAGCCGCGGAGCGGCGTATCGAGACCCACCCACCGGACGACGGTGGATCTCGATACGCCCTCTCCGAGGGCTACTCGATCAGCATGCCTCTGCCGGTCCGGCTGTCCGCCCTCAGGCGAGCGCGCTCTCGCTGGAGGGCCGCAGGTCGGCGGCACGGCGCGCTCCGGGCGCGAGAGCAGCTCGATCGCGTCGCCGGCCTCGACGGGCTGATCGCGCCCTCATCGCGATCCTCCAGCGCCTCTCCAGCCGAGGGTCCACCCCGCGGCCTACAGTGACCGAGTGGAATCCGTGCTGCTCTTCGTCCTCGGCGTCGTCATCATCGCCGTGGGCGTCGCCCTGTCGATCGCGCTGCACGAGGTCGGGCACCTCGTTCCGGCGAAGCTCTTCGGGGTCAAGGTCACGCAGTACATGATCGGCTTCGGCCGGACGGTCTTCTCCGTCCGCCGCGGCGAGACGGAGTACGGCGTCAAGGCGCTGCCCCTCGGCGGCTACATCGCGATGATCGGGATGTACCCGCCCAAGCACCCGGGCGACCGCGTCGGCGAGTCGAGCACGGGCTTCTTCAACGGACTGAACGGCAACGAGTCGGCGCCCGACCCCGAGCCCCGCCGCGGCGGCTACGCGACCATGATCGACGAGGCCCGCGCCGCCAGCGCCGAGACCATCGGCGAGGGCGAGGACCACCGCGCCTTCTACCGGCTCGCGGTCTGGAAGCGCGTGATCGTGATGTTCGGCGGCCCGTTCATGAACCTCGTGATCGCCACCGTCCTCTTCGCGGTGCTGCTCTGCGGCATCGGCGTCGCCCAGAACACCTCGACCATCTCCACCGTCTCCCAGTGCGTGGTCCCGGCGAGCGACACCACCACCGAGAGCTGCTCCGCCGACGACCCGCTCGCGCCCGGCGCCGCCGCCGGCATCCTGCCCGGAGACACCATCACGGCGATCGACGGCACGCCCGTCTCCTCCTGGAACGACCTCACCCCGATCATCCGCGCGTCCGCCGGCGTGCCGCTCAGCGTCGCCGTCGAGCGCGACGGCCAGCCCCTCACCCTGACGATCACCCCGGCCGAGAACGAGGTGGCCGTCACCGACGCCGCGGGCAACGCGGTGCTCGACTCCTCCGGCGCGGTCGAGACGCAGACCGTCGGCTTCATCGGCATCTCGCCGACCCAGGCCCTCGTGCAGCAGCCGATCACCGCGGTCCCCGGCACCGTCGGCGAGAACATCAGGAGCGTCGCGGGGGTCATCCTCAACCTGCCGCAGCGCCTCATCGACGTCGCGAAGGCCGCCTTCGGCACCGAGGCCCGCGACGCCAACGGCCCGATCAGCGTCGTCGGCGTCGGCCGCATCGCCGGCGAGATCGCCGCCTCCGACCAGCTGCCCGTCGTCTCCAAGGTGCAGACGATGGTCGGCGTCCTCGCCTCCCTCAACGTCGCGCTCTTCGTCTTCAACCTCGTCCCCCTCCTCCCCATGGACGGCGGCCACATCGCCGGCGCCCTCTGGGAGGGCCTGCGCCGCCGCATCGCCAAGCTCTTCGGCCGCCGCGACCCCGGCCCCGTCGACATCGCCAAGCTCCTCCCGCTCACCTACGCCGTCGTCCTGCTGCTCGGCGGAATGAGCGCACTGCTGATCTACGCCGACATCGTGAAGCCGATCACGCTGTTCTGAGCTGTCTTGCGAGCCGGTCCCTGCCCGGCTCGCCGCGGTCGGCTTCGCGACGGGTTGCGTGGGGAGGAGCGTGTTGCGGTCGGCTAGCGCGAATCGCTGGCACGCGATTCGCGCATTCGCCTCGGAGGTGGCGCCGGTCCCTGCCCGGCTCGCCGCAGTCGGCTTCGCGATGGGTGGTGTTGGGAGGAGCGTGTTGCGGTCGGCTAGCGCGAATCGCTGGCACGCGATTCGCGCGTTCGCCTGGGAGGTGGCGCCGGTCCCTGCCCGGCTCGCCGCGGTCGGCTTCGCGATGGGTGGTGTTGAGAGGAGCGGGTGCGGTCGGCTGGCGCGAATCGCTCGCACGCGATTCGCGCTTTCGCCTTCGAGGTGGGGCCGGATCCGGTCCGGCCGGCTGAGCTCGGTTCGATGTGCAGGAGATGTGCCGGTGGCTGCTCGCGGGGACGGGGGTGTGCACGCGATCCGCGGGGGATCGCCTGCGGATCGGACGTCGGCGGGTCGCTCGCTCGGGGAGGCAGGGCCGGCGCGGGCGGCGGAGATCGGCGGGACCTGGGAACCGGGGGAGCGGCGGCGTCCGGCCGTGCGGCGCGCGTACGATGGGGCTCGTGCCTGCTGTGAATCTGGGTTTGCCCAAGGTCCCCGTGACCCTCGCCCCCCGCCGGAAGACCCGTCAGATCAAGGTCGGGAAGGTGCTGGTCGGCGGCGACGCCCCGGTCAGCGTGCAGTCGATGTGCACCACGCCGACCACCAACATCAACGCGACGCTCCAGCAGATCGCCGAGCTGACCGCCTCCGGCTGCGACATCGTGCGCGTCGCCGTGCCGAGCCGCGACGACGCGGAGGCGCTGCCGATCATCGCGAAGAAGAGCCAGATCCCCGTCATCGCGGACATCCACTTCCAGCCGAACTACGTCTACGCCGCGATCGACGCCGGCTGCGCGGCCGTCCGGGTGAACCCGGGCAACATCCGCAAGTTCGACGACCAGGTCGGCAAGATCGCCGCCGCCGCGAAGGCCGCCGGCGTCTCCATCCGCATCGGCGTCAACGCGGGCTCGCTCGAGCCCAGCCTGCTGCAGAAGTACGGCAAGGCCACTCCGGAGGCGCTCGTCGAGAGCGCCGTCTGGGAGGCGAGCCTCTTCGAGGAGCACGACTTCCACGACTTCAAGATCTCGGTCAAGCACAACGACCCGGTGATCATGGTCCAGGCCTACCGCCAGCTCGCCGAGCGCGGCGACTGGCCGCTGCACCTCGGCGTCACCGAGGCCGGCCCCGAGTTCCAGGGCACGATCAAGTCGGCGACGGCGTTCGGCATCCTGCTCGGCGAGGGCATCGGCGACACCATCCGCGTCTCGCTCTCCGCGCCGCCCGCGCAGGAGGTCAAGGTCGGCCTGCAGATCCTGCAGTCGCTCAACCTCCGCGAGCGGAAGCTCGAGATCGTCTCCTGCCCGAGCTGCGGCCGCGCGCAGGTCGACGTCTACACGCTCGCGAACGACGTGACCGCCGGCCTCGAGGGCATGAGCGTCCCGCTGCGAGTGGCCGTCATGGGCTGCGTCGTCAACGGACCGGGCGAGGCCCGCGAGGCCGACCTCGGCGTCGCCTCCGGCAACGGCAAGGGCCAGATCTTCGTCAAGGGCGAGGTCATCAAGACCGTCCCCGAGTCCGAGATCGTCAAGACGCTGATCGAGGAGGCCAACCGCCTCGCCGCCGAGATGCCCGCCGACGACACCTCGACCGGCTCCCCGGTGGTCGTCGTCTCGAAGTGACCGCGGGCGGTGGACCGGCACCCGCCCGGTCCGCCGCCACCCCGGACCGCGCGGGACACCCCGCCGCGGACTCCGGATAGGATCGTCCCTCGTGGTTACCCGTCTCTCGCACCTGTTCGTCCGCACCCTCCGAGAGGATCCGGCCGACGCCGAGGTCGCGAGCCACCGCCTCCTGGTCCGGGCCGGCTACATCCGCCGTCAGGCCCCCGGCGTCTTCGCCTGGCTGCCCCTCGGTCTCAAGGTCAAGCGCCGCATCGAGGCGATCATCCACGCCGAGATGGCGGCCGCCGGCGCGCAGGAGGTCCACTTCCCCGGGCTGCTGCCCCGCGAGCCCTACGAGCTCTCCGGCCGCTGGACCGAGTACGGCGACGGCGTCTTCCGCCTGAAGGACCGCAAGGACGCGGACTACATGCTGGCGCCGACCCACGAGGAGTTCTTCACCCTCCTGGTGAAGGACCTCTACTCGTCCTACAAGGACCTGCCGCTCTCGCTCTACCAGATCCAGGACAAGTACCGCGACGAGGCGCGCCCCCGCGCCGGCCTCCTGCGCGGCCGCGAGTTCACCATGAAGGACGCCTACTCCTTCGACTACACCGACGCCGGTCTCGACGCGAGCTACCAGGTGCAGCGCGACGCCTACGAGCGCATCTTCGCGCGGCTCGGCCTCGAGTACGTGATCGTGCAGGCGGACGCCGGCGCGATGGGCGGCTCGCGCAGCGAGGAGTTCCTGCACCCGACTCCGGTCGGCGAGGACACCTTCGTGCGCTCGGCCGGCGGCTACGCGGCCAACGTCGAGGCGTACCGGACCCCCGTGCCCGAGGCGCTGCCCGTGGACGGGCTCGCCGAGGCGCGCGTCTTCGACTCGCCCGGCACCCCGACCATCCAGTCGCTCGTCGACCTCGCCAACGCCCAGGAGCCGCGCGCCGACGGCCGCGCCTGGACCGCCGGCGACACGCTCAAGAACGTCGTCCTCGCGCTCACCGCGCTCGACGGGACCCGCGAGCTCGTCGTCGTCGGGCTGCCCGGCGACCGGGACGTCGACCTCAAGCGTGCCGAGGTCGCCTTCGCCCCCGCCGAGGTCGAGGCCGCGACCGAGGAGGACTTCGCGAAGCACCCCGCGCTGGTCAAGGGCTACATCGGCCCGTGGTCGGCCGAGGGCGCCGTCCTCGGGGAGGAGTCCGCGAGCGGCATCCGCTTCCTGCTCGACCCCCGCGTCGTCGAGGGCACCTCCTGGATCACCGGAGCGAACACCGCCGGGAAGCACGTGCTCGACCTCGTCGCCGGCCGCGACTTCTCCGGCGACGGCGTCGTCGAGGTGGCCGACGTCCGCAGCGGCGACCCCGCTCCCGACGGCTCCGGCCCGATCGAGACCGCCCGCGGCATGGAGATCGGCCACGTCTTCCAGCTCGGCCGCAAGTACGCGGACGTGCTCGGCCTCAAGGTCCTCGACGAGAACGGCAAGCTCGTCACCGTCACCATGGGCTCCTACGGCATCGGCGTGACCCGGATCCTCGCGATCATCGCCGAGAGCAACCACGACGACCGCGGGCTGATCTGGCCCGAGAACGTCGCACCGTTCGACGTGCACGTGATCGCGACCGGCAAGGACCCGGCGGCGCTCGCGCTCGCGGAGTCGGTCGGCGCCTCGCTCGAGGCCGCGGGCCGCGACGTGCTGATCGACGACCGGCCCAAGGTCTCGCCGGGCGTCAAGTTCGGCGACGCCGAGCTGATCGGCGTGCCGCTGATCGTCATCGCCGGCCGCAGCGCCGCCGACGGCATCGTCGAGCTCTGGGATCGGCGCACCGGCGAGCGCGAGCAGCTGCCCGCCGCCGAGGCGCTCGCCCGCCTCGGAGCCTGAGCGCCTCCGGTCCCTCCGTCCCGTCCGCCCTCAGCGCGGTCGGTTATGCTCAATGGTCCCGACGCGCGGGCCCGGCTCCTGCCGTGGCGCCGCCGGCGCCGGACCGGTTTTCGACGTGGTCGCGCTGCGCCGCCACGCCCCAAGTGAATAGAGAGAAAGGCCCGCCCATGGACATCGACCTGAGCGTTCTGCGCCTGCTGGAGCGCGAGCGCGAGATCCCCTTCGAGGAGCTCGTGCAGATCATCGAGCAGGCGATCCTCACCGCCTACCTCAAGCACATCGGCCAGGCGGACGACGCCGACAAGGCCACCGCCGTGGACGCCCGCGTGCATCTCGACCGCAAGACCGGGCACGTCAGCGTGTTCGTGCCCGAGATCGACGAGGAGGGCGCCGTCGTCGGCGAGTCCGAGGACTCGCCGCGCGACTTCGGCCGCATCGCGGCCTTCGCCGCCAAGCAGGTCATCAACCAGCGGCTGCGCGACATCGGCGACGAGAAGGTCCTCGGCGAGTTCAAGGGCCGCGAGGGCGACATCGTCGCCGGCGTCATCCAGCAGGGCCCCAACCCGAAGATGATCCACGTCGACCTCGGCTCGATCGAGGCGATCCTCTCGCCCGAGGAGCAGGTGCCCGGCGAGGACTACAGTCACGGCCGCCGCATCCGCGTCTACGTGACGAGCGTCAGCCGCGGCCCGAAGGGCCCGTCGGTCCAGGTCTCGCGGACGCACCCGTCGCTCGTCCGCAAGCTCTTCGCCCTCGAGGTCCCGGAGATCGCCTCCGGCGTCGTCGAGATCGTCTCGCTGGCCCGCGAGGCCGGCCACCGCACCAAGATCGCCGTGCGGGCGACCGAGCCGGGCGTCAACGCCAAGGGCGCCTGCATCGGCGAGCTCGGCCAGCGCGTCCGCGCGGTGACCGCGGAGCTCAACAACGAGAAGATCGACATCGTCGACTACTCCTCCGACCTGCCGACCTTCGTCGCCAGCGCGCTCTCGCCCGCCAAGGTGACCAGCGCCTTCGTGATCGACCAGAGCCTCAAGGCCGTCCGCGCCCTCGTGCCGGACTACCAGCTCTCGCTCGCGATCGGCAAGGAGGGCCAGAACGCCCGACTCGCCGCCAAGCTCACCGGCGCCAAGATCGACATCCAGCCCGATTCGGTGATGGACGGGGAGTGATCCCCGCTGTCGGCGGTGCGGGGAGGCGCTCCCGGGAACGAGGGAGTACAGTGGAACCCGTCAGAACGTGCGTCGGCTGCCGTCTGCGCGCCCCAAGGGCCTCACTTCTGAGGCTCGTCCTCCCCTCGAACGTCCTCGTGGTAGATCCGCGGGGTGTCCGTGCTGGGCGGGGAGCGTGGCTGCACGACGCGTACGACTGCTACGAGCTCGCGGTGAAGCGCCGCGCGTTCAGCAGGGCGTTCCGGACGCGCGAGAGCGTGGACGCGAGCGCCGTGGAGCAGTACGTCACCCGTGACCTGACCGGCTCGGCTCCTCACCCTGAGGAACCGGCCAGGCGAACGATCACACCGCAGAGAGAACAGGCAGAACGGCCCGTGAACTGATCATGAGCAACGACTGATGAGCGGCTCGAAATGAGATCCGTCCGTTTGTGATGGCCTGCCCCGTCTTGGGCGCAGGTCCGAGACAGGAGAGAAGTGGCTAAACCACGCGTGCACGAGATCGCCGCCGAACTCGGCGTCGACAGCAAGGTCGCACTTGCGAAGTTGAAAGAACTGGGCGAGTTCGTCAAGGGACCGTCCTCCAGCATCGAACCCCCCGTCGCCCGCAAGCTCCGCCAGGCCCTCCAGGGCAGCGCGAGCACGGGTGCATCGTCGACCCCGTCGGCGCCCACCGCCGGCACCGCCCGTCCTGGGGCTCCCCGCCCCTCGGGTGCCCGCCCCTCCGCGCCGATGCCCGGCCCGGCCAAGCCGCCCGCTCCGGCGCCGGCTCCGCCGATGTCGGTCGCCGAGCGTCAGGCTGCCGCTCAGGCCGCCCAGGAGGCCGCGGCCGCGGCTCGCGCCCAGGCCGCTGCGAACGCCCCCGCCGCTCCGGCTCCGACCGAGGCCGCCGCTCCGGCGCCCGCGGCCGAGAAGCCCGCCGCAGCGACCCCCGCCGCCTCGCCCGCCACCCCAGGCGGGCCGAAGCCGGCGACCCCGCGTCCGGCCCCGGCGGCAGCCCCGCCGAAGTCCGGCGGCAGCAGCTCCGCTCCCGGCGGCTCCAGCCGTCCCGGTGGCGCCCCGCGTCCGGGGAACAACCCCTTCGCGAGCAACCAGGGCATGGGCCAGCGTCCCGCGACGCCCCCGCGCCCGGGCAACAACCCGTTCGCCAGCTCGCAGGGCATGGGCTCGCGCCCGACGCCCAGCAACATCCCCCGTCCCGCGGCCCCCCGCCCCGGTGCGCCCCGACCCGGCGGACCCGGCATGGGCCAGCGCCCCGCCGGCTTCGGCCAGCGTCCCGGCGGTCCCGGTGGCGGAGCCGGTCGTCCCGGCGGCCCCGGCCGTCCGGCCGGCGGCGGCTTCCAGCGCCCCGGCGGCGCTCCCGGAGCGGGCGGCGGCTTCGCCCCTCGTCCCGGTGGCGGCGGCGGTCGCGGTCGCGGCCCCGGCGGTGGTACCGCTGGTGCCTTCGGTCGCGGTGGCGGCAAGAGCAAGGCCCGCAAGTCGAAGCGCACGAAGCGTCAGGAGTTCGAGCTCAGGGAGGCCCCGTCGCTCGGCGGCGTCAGCGTCCCCCGCGGCGACGGCAAGACGGTCATCCGTCTGCGCCGCGGCGCGTCGATCTCGGACTTCGCCGACAAGATCGAGGCCATGACCGGCGTGCCGGTGCCCCCCGGCAACCTGGTCACCGTCCTCTTCGCCCTCGGCGAGATGGCGACGGCGACCGAGTCGCTCGACGAGGCCACCTTCGAGGTGCTCGGCGGTGAGCTCGGCTTCAAGATCCAGGTCGTCTCGCCCGAGGACGAGGACAAGGAGCTCCTCGAGGGCTTCGGCCTCGACCTCGAGCAGGAGCTCGAGGATGAGACGGACGAGGACCTCCAGATCCGTCCCCCCGTCGTCACCGTCATGGGTCACGTCGACCACGGAAAGACGCGCCTGCTCGACGCGATCCGCAACGCCAACGTCGTCGCCGGCGAGGCGGGCGGCATCACGCAGCACATCGGTGCGTACCAGGTCGTCGCGGAGCACGAGGGCATCGAGCGCCCGATCACCTTCATCGACACCCCGGGTCACGAGGCGTTCACCGCCATGCGAGCCCGCGGTGCCCAGGTCACGGACATCGCGATCCTCGTGGTCGCGGCGGACGACGGCATCATGCCGCAGACCATCGAGGCGCTGAACCACGCCCAGGCGGCCAACGTGCCGATCGTGGTCGCGGTCAACAAGGTGGACAAGCCCGACGCCAACCCGGCCAAGGTGCGCCAGCAGCTGACCGAGTTCGGCCTCGTCGCCGAGGAGTACGGCGGAGACGTCATGTTCGTCGACGTGTCGGCTCGCGCGAACACCGGCATCCAGGACCTCCTGGACGCCGTGCTGCTCACCGCGGACGCCGGTCTCGACCTGCGCGCCAACCCCGACAAGGAGGCCCGCGGAGTCGCGATCGAGGCCAAGCTCGACAAGGGACGCGGTGCCGTCGCGACGGTCCTCATCCAGTCGGGAACGCTGCGCGTCGGCGACGCGATCGTCGCGGGAACGGCCTACGGCCGCGTCCGTGCGATGGCCGACGAGAACGGCGTCGCCGTGCTCGAGGCCGTGCCGTCGCGACCGGTGCAGGTGCAGGGACTCTCGTCCGTGCCCCGCGCCGGCGACACCTTCCTCGTCACCGAGGAGGACCGCACCGCCCGCCAGATCGCCGAGAAGCGCGAAGCCGCTCAGCGCAACGCCCTGCTGGCCAAGGCCCGCAAGCGCATCTCGCTCGAGGACTTCACCCGTGCTCTCGAGGAGGGCAAGGTCGAGTCGCTCAACCTCATCATCAAGGGCGACGTGTCCGGTGCCGTTGAGGCGCTGGAGGAGTCGCTCGTCAAGATCGAGGTCGACGACTCGGTGCAGCTGCGCATCATCCACCGCGGTGTCGGTGCGATCACGGAGTCCGACGTCAACCTCGCGACGATCGACAACGCGATCATCGTGGGCTTCAACGTCCGCCCCGACCCGAAGGCCCGCGAGCGCGCTGCTCGAGAGGGAGTGGACATCCGCTTCTACTCGGTCATCTACAACGCGATCGAAGAGGTCGAGAACTCGCTCACGGGCATGCTCAAGCCCGAGTACGAGGAGGTCCAGTCCGGTGTCGCCGAGATCCGCGAGGTGTTCCGCTCCTCCAAGGTCGGCAACATCGCGGGTGTCATCGTCCGCTCCGGCACGATCACCCGCAACTCGAAGGCGCGCGTCATCCGCGACGGCGTCGTCGTCGGGGACAACCTCGCCATCGAGTCGCTGCGTCGCTTCAAGGACGACGTCACGGAGGTCCGTACGGACTACGAGGCCGGTATCGGTCTCGGCAAGTACAACGACATCCAGATCGGCGACGAGATCGAGACGATCGAGATGAAGGAGAAGCCGCGAGGCTGACCCTGAATACTCACTGGAAGGCCCGGGTCCGCCCGGGCCTTCCGGCGTTCCGGGGGTCCTGGGCTTCCGCCTTTCGGCCCCTGGTCCGACGAGGGAGCGGGAGGCCACTCCTGCCCTCGCGCGACTTCCCGCGGGCCTGCGGCCCGCCCGCCAGACCCGAACCTGTCGCGCGAGGGCAGGAGTGGCCTCCCTCCCTGCGGGAGGATCGATTCGCCAGCACGTGCAGAGGGGGCCCGGTCTCCGAGGCATGTCGCGTCGGGTACCTGCACCAGCACGTGGGGTGGGGCGCCTGCGCGGGAGGGGGACCGGGAGCAAGGACTTCCGCCTGTACGGACGGGAGGTGCGGGTGGGGTGTCTCGTCGCGGCTCCTGGCTCGGGTCTGGCGGGCGCGGCGCAGCCGCGCGGGAAGGAGCCGCGGCGAGGCACCCCACCCGCGCCGGCGCAGCCGCGCTGCAGCTAGTACAAAGACACGGGGTGAGTTCGCGAGGGCAAGCCCCCAGGAAGACGACCGGCAGGACTGCCGGGGAGTGGTTAGATGGCGAGCCGAACGGTTCGTCGAGAGAGATGAGGACCAGCCATGGCAGATCCGGCACGGGCGAGGAAGCTCGCCGAACGGATTCAGGTGATCGTCGCCAAGCGGCTCGAGCGCGGACTCCGCGACCCCCGACTCGGCTTCGTCACCATCACCGATGTGCAGGTGACCGGTGACCTGCAGCACGCCTCCGTGTTCTACACGGTCTACGGCACCGACGAGGAGCGCGCCGACTCGGCGCTCGCCCTGAAGGCGGCGACCGGCATGCTCCGCACGGAGGTCGGCAAGAACATCACGGCGCGGCTGACGCCGTCGCTCGAGTTCATCCTCGACGCGATCCCGGAGAACGCGAAGCACATCGAGGACCTCCTCGCGACGGCGCGCAACCAGGACACCCAGGTGCAGTCGCTCGCCGCGAAGGCGGACTACGCCGGCGACGCGGACCCCTACGTGAAGCCGCGCGAGGACGAGGACGAGGACTAGGCAGCAGGCCTGAACACCGCGGAGCCCGTGGCGACGTCGACCGATTCCAGGACGACGACGACACGGGCTCCCGGCGTCTGCGGCACCGGGACGTCGACGGTCATCTCGGGGTCGAGCAGCTGGACCTGCGAGCGGGTCCTCGCGGAGGAGACGACGACGCCCTCGAAGGAGGAGCCCTCGCGGCCGCGGAGGATGGCGGCCTCGACGACGGCGGTCGCGGCGCGGGAGGCGGCTCCGGAGCGGCGGTCGCTCGCGGTCATCAGGGCGGGCAGCTCGGGCAGGGCCGTGCGGAGCCAGGCCGGGAGCTCCGCTCCGGTCGAGATCGCCAGGCAGGTGGCCAGGCCGAAGCGGTCAACGAGGCGGCGGAGCGGGGCCGTGACGTGCGCGTACGGGGCGGCGAGGGCGGACTGCTGGGGCTGATCCGGGGCGACGCCGTCGAAGGCGGTGTAACCGGCGCCGCGGAAGAGCGTCGCTGCGGCGGACATGATCGCGAGCTGCGCCGGGTCGGCGGTGTCGAGGCGGCGGAGGTAGGCGCCGTAGAGCTCGTCGGCGCCCCAGGGCACGCCGAGGGCCTCGGTGCGGGCGCGGAAGGCGGCGACGGTGTCCTCATCGGCCGCGGGCATGGTGCGGAGGATGCCGATCCCCGCGTCGAGCATCATCGTCGCGGCCGCCATGCCGGTGAGCAGCGAGACCTGGGCGTTCCAGCCCTCGGACGCGAGGGGTGCCCGGCGCTCGATCCGGTAGCCGCCGTCGACAGCGACGATCTCCTCCTCGGGGAGGGCGAGGCTCGCTCCGCCGCGCTCGGCCTCGCGGGCGAGGCGCTCGGCGCCGAACCAGGGGAGCAGCGCGATCGAGCGGTGCGGCTCGCCGGCGTCGACGCTGCGCTGGACGCCGGCGTAGTCGAGGCGGGCCGTGCTGCGGACCAGGGCTCGTTCGAGGCGGACCGCCCGCGGCTCGGCGGCGTCGTCGAGCTCGAGGGTCCAGACCAGGGCGCGGCGCTCGAGGTCGGGGAGCAGCGAGGCGGTGCCCTCGGAGAGGACCGGCGGGTGCAGCGGGACGCGGCCGTCGGGGAGGTAGTAGGTCTGGCCGCGGCGGCGGGTCTCTGCGTCGAGGGCGCCGCCGGGGCGGACGACCGCCGGCACATCGGCGATGGCGTAGCGGAGAACGACTCCGGAGGACCGCCGCTCGAGGTGCACGGCCTGGTCGAGGTCGAGGGAACCGGGCGGGTCGATCGTGACGAAGGGGACGCCCGTGAGGTCGATCCGGCCCGCGTCGTCGGCCGTGCTGTCGGCCTGCTCGGCCTCGGCGAGGGCCTCGGGCGGGAACGCGCCCGGCAGGTCGTTCGCGGTGCGGACGGCGGCGAGCGCGCTGTCGAGCTCGGCGTCGGGGCGGGGGAGTCGGAGTCGGCGACCGGTCACGGCGCCACGCTACCCGCCCCGTCCGACGCCGGAGCGCCGCTCAGGAGTGGGGGAGCAGGTAGCCGTCGTCCGGCGCGCCTGTGGCGAGGCCGTCGGCGAGGAGGCCGGCGAGGGCGCGGTCGCGCTGCTCGGCGTCCGGCCAGAGCGAGGCGATCTCGGCGGCGGTCACCGGGCCGTGCGCGGCGCGGAGCTCGGCGAGGATCAGGCCGCGCACCTGCCGGTCGGAGCCCTCGTACTTCTTCTGCCGTGCCTTGACGGGGCCGTCGTAGGCCGGGTAGCCGGCGGCCCGCCAGGCGCAGGCGTCCCGGATCGGGCAGGCGTCGCAGTGGGGAGCACGGGCGGTGCAGACGATCGCGCCGAGCTCCATCGCGCCCGCGTTGAAGGCGGCGGCGTCGGCGAGGTCGTCGGGGAGGAGCGCCTCCATCGCGGCGAGGTCGGCCTTCGCGCGCGGCGGGCCGGGCTCGGCCGCGCCGTCGATCGCGCGGGCGATCACCCGCCGGATGTTGGTGTCGACGACGGGGTGACGGTGGCCGAAGGAGAAGACGGCGATCGCGCGCGCGGTGTAGTCGCCGATGCCGGGGAGGGCGAGGAGCGTGTCGACGTCGTGCGGGACGACGCCGCCGTGCTGCTCGGTGATCGCGACGGCGCAGGCGTGCAGGCGCAGGGCTCGGCGCGGGTAGCCGAGCGACTGCCAGGCGCGCACCGCCTCGCCCGGGGGGACGGCCGCCAGATCGGCCGGGGTCGGCCAGCGCTCGAGCCACTCGGCGAGCCGCGGGATCACCCGGACGACGGGCGTCTGCTGGAGCATGAACTCGCTGACGAGGGTGCCCCAGGCGGGGAAGCCCTCGCGGCGCCAGGGCAGATCGCGGGCGTTCTCGCGGAACCAGTCGACGATCGCGGCGGAGAGTGCGGGCATCGGTGCGCCGGGCATCGGTGCGACGGGCACCGATGCGACGGGCACCGATGCGGCGGGCGTCGATCCGGTGGGCATCAGGTCACCCTAGGCCGTCCCGCGTATCGTGGGCGAATGACCAAGTGGGCTCCGCAGAAGGCCGATGTGCTCGACGCTCTCGCGGCGGAGGTGCTGCACAACTACGGGCACGGCCGCGTGGCGGTCGGGATCGACGGCGACGACCCGGAGGTGTCCGGCGCGTTCGCGCTCGCGCTGGCCGAGGCGATGCGCCGGGCGGGCCGGGACACGGTGGTCGCGCACCTCGCCGACTTCCGCCGTCCCCGGGCCGAGCGGGAGGATCCGTCGATCCCGGAGCCGCAGCGCGCCTACCTCGCGGGCTACGACTACGAGCTGCTGCGCCGGGTGCTGCTCGACCCGTTCAAGCTGGGCGGCAGCACCGGCTTCGTCCTGGCCGGCTACGACGGCGTGCGCGACGAGGCACGGCAGGCGCGCTGGCGCACCGCCGGCCGCGACGCCGTGCTGCTCGTCGACGGGCCGTTCGCGCTGCGTCCCGAGCTCCGCGGAGCGTGGAGCACGTCGATCCGGCTCGACACCCAGGAGCCGCCGGTCGACGAGGCCTACCGGGCGAGCACGGATCCGAAGCGGATCGCGGGGATCCTGGTGGACGTCCGCGACCCGGAGCACCCGCGCCGGCTCTTCGCCGACTCCTGCTGAGTCGTCCCGCGCTCCTCCGCTAGACGGAGGACGCCCGGCGGACCACGTCGTCCGCGGGCAGGAACGCGCCCGAGCGCTCGACCTCGTGCACGAGCTCCACGAGCAGCTGGTTGACCGGCGCCTCGCGGCCGAGGCGGTGGGCGGTGCGGACGACGGCGCCGGCGAGGTGGTCGATCTCGCTCCGGACTCCGCGCCGCACGCTCTGCAGCGTCGACCCGGGGTTCGGCACGTCGCCCATCCGGGTCGCCATCCGCCGCGGCAGCAGCTCGACGACCGGCAGCGGCGCCGCCGCGAGCGCGCGGATCCGGGCGTCGGAGAGTCCCTGCAGCGCGCCGAAGCGGACGCCCGAGGCCAGGCCGGTCCGCGCCGCCTCCCGCATCGCCCGCGCGAGCAGCCGGC
Organism: Rathayibacter sp. PhB186; assembly: GCF_003751825.1. Classification (NCBI taxonomy): domain Bacteria; kingdom Bacillati; phylum Actinomycetota; class Actinomycetes; order Micrococcales; family Microbacteriaceae; genus Rathayibacter; species Rathayibacter sp. PhB186. The sequence goes on from NZ_RJKO01000001.1 coordinate 1,414,361, forward strand.
GCAGGCCCGCGTGCGCGATCGTCTCCTGCACCGAGAGGCCGGTGATCGCGGGCAGCGCGTTGACCTCGTTGATCAGCAGCTTCGTCCACTGCGCCCCGAGGAAGTCGTCGGTGGTGGCCGTGGGCACCGCCTCGCCGAGGATCGCGGCGGCCCGGCGGACGTCGTCGTCGGCGGGGCGGCCCGGCACGCCGAGGGTCGTCGTCGCCGGGGCGGTGACGGTGACGCGGCCGGGCTCGAGGTGGCTGGCCGCGAAGAGCGCGAGGGCGCCGACGAGGCGGGCGTCGCGCACCTGGCGGGCGGCGGCCTGCAGGCCGTCGAGCCCGTTCTGCACCACGACGAGGAGCGTCCCGTCGACCGTGCGGCGGTTGGCGCGGAGGGCGTCCTCGGCGTCCTGCGCCTTCGTGCAGAGCACGGCCAGATCGGGAACGAGGTCGAGCGTCTCGCCGCAGCGCACCCAGGCGGTGTGCTCGCCCCAGGCGCCGTCGAGGCGGAGGCCCTGCCGCCGGATCGCCGTGAGGTTCTCGCCCCGGGCGGTCACCTCGACGTCGTGTCCTGCGCGGTCCAGGAGAGCGGCGACGGTGCCGCCGACGGCGCCCGCTCCGAGTACGGCGATCCTCATCCGGACAGCCTAGAACCGCGGCGGGCGGCGGCCGTGCCGGGCGCGGGCTCCGCGGGGCCGACTCCCGAACTGCGCGTGTATCCTCGCACCCGTGCTCGAGACTCCCAGCCCTTCTGCGGCGGCTCCGAACGGGATCCTCCTGCTGGACAAGCCGGGCGGGATCACCAGCCACGACCTCGTCTCGCGGACCCGCCGCCGCGCCGGGACGCGCAAGGTCGGGCACGCGGGGACGCTCGATCCGATGGCGACCGGGCTGATGATCCTCGGACTCGGCCCCTCGACGCGGCTCCTCACCTACCTGGTCGGTCTCGACAAGGAGTACGAGGCGACGATCCGCCTCGGCGCCGCGACGAGCACCGACGACCGCGAGGGCGAGACGCTCACGACCGCCGAGCCCGGCGCGGTGGCGGCGCTCACCGCCGAGGCGGTCGACGCCGTCGTGGCGACCCTCACCGGCGCGATCGAGCAGATTCCGAGCGCCGTCAGCGCCATCAAGGTGGACGGCCGGCGCGCCTACGCCCGGGTGCGCGACGGCGAGGAGGTCGTGCTTCCGGCGCGTCCCGTCACCGTGAGCGCCTTCGACGTCCTCGAGCGCCGCGAGGCCGACGGCTTCCTCGACCTCGACGTCCGCGTCACCTGCTCCTCCGGCACCTACATCCGCGCGCTCGCGCGCGACCTCGGCGCCGCGCTCGGCGTCGGCGGGCACCTCACCGTGCTCCGCCGCACGGCCGTCGGCCCGTTCCGGGTCGCCGAGGCCGGCGTCATCGACGAGCTCGACGTCCCCGCCGCCCTGCTCACGCCGACGGCGGTCGCGGGCGAGCTGTTCCCGCTGCTGCACCTGGACGCCGGCGAGGCGGTCGACCTCGCGAACGGCAAGCGGATCCCGGTGCCCGAGGCGTTCGCGGGAGCCAAGGGCCTGCTCGCTGCCGTCGGTCCGGGGGAGCGCCTGGTCGGCCTCGCCGAGCGCCGCGGCGCCGCGCTGAAGAGCGTCGTCAACTTCCCCACCGAGGACCTCCGGGTGGCGACGTCGTGATCGATTGGTTCACCACCCTCCAGGTCGGCATCGCCGTGGCGGCGGGCCTGCTCTGCCTGGTGCTCGGGATGATCGGTCGGCGCCCCTCCGACGTCACGGTCGGGGCCACCGCGATCGTCGAGCTGCTGCTGATCGTCCAGCTCGCCGTCGCGATCGTCTCGCCCCTGGTCGGCAACCGGCCCTCGGGCAGCCTGCCGGAGTTCTACATCTACCTCGTCTCGGCACTGATCCTGCCGCTCGCCGCCGGCTTCTGGGCCCTGATCGAGCGCAGCCGGTGGAGCACGGTCATCCTCGGCGTCGTCTGCCTCGCGATCGCCGTGATGGTCTACCGGATGCACCAGATCTGGTTCTTCCAGGCCGCCTGACGCTCCCGATCCCCGGCCGAGGGGGAGAGGGCGCAGCGAGCGCCTACCATTGACCCTGCGATGTCGAACCAACCCAGCGATGCGCCCGGACGGGCGGCCCAGGACCCAGCTCTGCCACACCCCGATCAGCGCCCCGCCCGCTCGGCGCGGTCCCGGGGGATCGGCAGCCTCCTCGTGGTCGTCTACGGCATCCTCGCGCTCGCCGCGACGGGCCGCTCGGTGTTCCAGATCATCGACCGCTTCGACGAGGCGCCGCTCGCGTTCTCGCTCTCGGCGCTCTCCGCCGTCGTCTACATCCTCGCGACCATCGCCCTCGTGGCGCCCGGCCGGGTCTGGCAGCGCATCGCCTTCGTGACGATCACCTTCGAGCTGGTGGGCGTGCTCGTCGTCGGCGCGATCAGCGTGCTGGCGCCGCAGCTGCTCGGGCTCTCGAGCGCGGATCCGTTCGGCCGGCAGTCGACGGTCTGGGCGGCGTTCGGCGCGGGCTACCTGCTCATCCCGCTGGTACTGCCGGTGCTCGGGCTCTGGTGGCTGCGGGTGCAGGGCCGGCGCTCCGCCGCGGGGAAGCAGGCCTGATGCGCGTCGAGCAGCGCCCCGCCGACCTCACCGGCATCGGCCCGTCCGCGGTCACCATCGGCAAGTTCGACGGCGTGCACACCGGCCACCGGGCCGTCATCGACACCCTGCACGCGCGGGCCCGCGAGCGCGGTCTCGCGGCGGTCGTCGTCACCTTCGACCGCAATCCGCTCAGCGTCATCGCTCCGGAGAAGTGCCCGCCGGCCTTGGTCGGCAACGAGCAGAAGCTCGAGCTGCTGGCCGGGACGGGGATCGACGCGACCCTGCTGCTGGCGTTCGACGAGCGGTTCCGCGCGCTCACCCCCGAGGAGTTCGTGCAGCAGGTGCTCGTCGACGCCCTGGAGGCGCGCGTGGTGCTGGTCGGCTCCGACTTCCGCTTCGGTGCCCACGGCGCCGGCGACGTCGCGATGCTGCGCACGCTGGGCGAGACCCACGGCTTCGAGGTCGAGCTGATCGACGACGTGCGGCCCGAGCACGGCCGCCGGGTGTCCTCCACCTGGATCCGCGAGCTGCTCGCCGAGGGCGACGTCGAGCACGCCACCTGGCTGCTCGGCCACGAGCCGGTGGTGCGCGGGGTCGTCGTGCACGGCGCCAAGCGCGGCCGCGAGCTCGGCTTCCCGACCGCGAACCTCTCGCCCGAGTCGCAGGGGCTGATCCCCGCCGACGGCGTCTACGCCGGCCGCTTCGTCACCGAGGGCCGCAGCTACCCGGCCGCGATCTCGGTCGGCAGCAACCCGACCTTCGTCGGCGTGCCGCCCAAGCAGGTCGAGGCCTACCTGCTGGACGAGACGATCGACCTCTACGACCGCGTCGTCGACGTGGCCTTCGTCTCGCGCATCCGCGGCCAGGTGGCCTACGAGGGCGTCGAGCCGCTGATCCGGCAGATGAACGACGACGTCGAGAAGGTCCGCACGATCCTCGGCGCGGAGCGACCGGCCGGCTGACGCCTCCGGAGTCCGCGGGGGTGGCTCCGGCGGTCCTAGCAGTGGCCGGAGCGGCGCACCAGCGGGAGAGCGCCCAGGGGCGGCGGCGTACCGTGGCTCGCATGAGCGAATCCTCACCCGCCCCGTCGCGCCCCTCGGACCCGTCGCGCCCGCTGGCGCTCGTCACCGGAGCGACCGGCTACATCGGCGGCCGCCTCACCCCGCGCCTGCTCGAGGCCGGCTACCGGGTCCGCGTGCTGGTCCGCGACCCGCGGAAGCTCGCCGAGGTCCCGTGGGCCGAGGAGGTCGAGGTGGCGCAGGGCGATCTCAGCGACCCGGAGTCGCTGGCGGCCGCGTTCGAGGGCGTCGACGTCCTCTACTACCTCGTGCACTCGATGGGCTCGGGCGCCGACCACGCGCGCTTCGAGCAGGTGGAGAGCCGCGCCGCCATGAACGTCGCCGAGGCCGCGCTCGCGGCCGGTGTCGACCGGATCGTCTACCTCGGCGGCCTGCACCCGGACGTCGAGAAGCTCTCGCCGCACCTGCGCTCGCGGGCCGAGGTGGGCCGCATCCTGATGGCCTCCGGCGTGCCGACGATCGCGCTGCAGGCCGGCGTCATCATCGGCTCCGGCTCGACCTCGTTCGAGATGGTCCGCCACCTCACCGACGTCCTGCCCTACATGCCCGCGCCGCAGTGGGTCCGCAACTTCATCCAGCCGATCGCCGTCCGCGACGTGCTGCACTACCTGCTCGGCGCCGCCGCCCTCGAGGACGCGACGCTGAACCGCACCTTCGACATCGGCGGGCCGGACGTCCTCCGCTACGGCCAGATGATGAACGGCTACGCGGTCGAGGCGGGGCTCGCGCAGCGGCCGATCGCCTCGCTGCCGGTGTTCACGCCGTGGCTCGCCTCGCAGTGGGTCAACCTGGTGACGCCGATCCCGCGCTCGCTCGCGGTGCCGATCATCGCGTCGCTGCAGTACGACTGCGTCGTGCGCGAGGACGACATCCGCGCGCTGATCCCGGATCCCGAGGGCGGGCTGACGCCGTACCGCCGCTCGGTGCGCCTCGCGCTGGGCAAGATGCAGGCGGGCGAGATCGAGACCAGCTGGCAGAACGCCGAGGTCGTCGGCGCCCCCAGCGACCCGCTGCCGAGCGACCCGGAGTGGGCCGGCCACACGGTCTACGTCGACCTCAAGGTCCGTCGGACGGACGCCGACCCGGCGAAGCTCTGGCGGGTCATCGAGGGCATCGGCGGCACCAACGGCTGGTACTCGTTCCCGCTGGCCTGGGCGATCCGCGGCTGGATGGACAAGCTCGTCGGGGGAGTGGGCCTGCAGCGCGGGCGCCGCGACTCCGAGCGGCTGCACGCGGGCGACGCCCTGGACTTCTGGCGCGTCGAGGCGATCGAGCGGCCGACGCTTCTGCGCCTGCGCGCGGAGATGAAGGTGCCCGGCGGCGCCTGGCTGGAGATGCGCGCGGAGCCCGGCGAGGACGGCGGATCCGTGTACACGCAGCGCGCCGTGTTCTTCCCGCAGGGGCTCGGCGGCCGGCTCTACTGGTTCGCCGTGCTGCCCTTCCACGGCGTGATCTTCAACGGGATGGCCAACCGCATCACGGCCACCGCGACCGACCTCGCCGATGCCGGCGAGGAGCGCTCCCCTGGTGGGCGCGGGGCGCAGCGGTGACAATGGAGGGGTCCGCGGGCGGCGACGACGCCTCGGACGCGAACGAGAGGAGCACGATGAGCGAACGATCGGACACGGACGCGGGGCGCGATCTCCAGCTGGGAAAGGTCGCCTTCATCGGCGACAGCATCATCCAGGGCGGGTCCTGGGACGAGTGGTTGACCGCGTCGACGGTCGTCGACGAGGGCATCGGCGGAGCGACCAGCGACGACGTCGTCGAGCGGCTGCCCGAGCTCGTCGAGGCGGCGCCCGACACGGTGGTGCTGCTCGTCGGGACGAACGACCTGGCCTACCACCGCACGACCGAGCACATCGTGCGCAACATCGAGACCATCGTCGCGACCTTCCGCCGCGACCTCCCCGACGTGCGGATCCTGGTGACCTCGATCCTGCCGCGCGCCCGCGAGTTCGGCGCGCAGATCCGCGAGGTCAACCGTCACCTCTGGCAGTTCGCGCCCACCGCGCACGCCGGCTACCTGGACCTCTGGCCGGTGCTCGCCGGCGAGGACGGCGCCCTGCTCGAGCAGTACTCGCCCGACGGCCTGCACCTCAACGAGGCCGGCTACGGCGCCTGGCGCGAGGCCCTCGGCCCGGCCCTCGACTCCGTGCTGCGGATGCCGCCGCGCACCCGGCCGATCACGCTGCCGTACGACGAGTTCGCGCGGCCGAAGACGGCGTAGCGCCTCACCGCCGAGCAGCTCTGCGGAGCCGGAGGGAGCCGTGACCGAGGGGTCCGGCTCCCTTCGTCGTTCCACGGCGCTCGGGAGAGTGCGCGGCGGGGCACGGCTCTTCGGGGATCGATCAGCGGTTCTTGCCCGGGGCATAGGCGGCGACGTCACTGTCGATCGTGCACCCGGCCGGGTGCGCACGAGAGCCGGAGGCGCAGCATGAGCAGCACGATCGAGAACCAGGCACCGGGGACGGCGGAGTGGCCGCCGCCGACGGCGGGGACTGCGGCACCGAGCGCGTCGGAGCCCGCGCAGCCGCGTCAGCCGCTCTGGCGACGGCGCCGCGTCCGCTGGATCGCGCTCGCCGTCCTCGCCGGTCTGCTGCTGCTGGGCGGCGGCTTCGGGATCGGCTACGCCGTCGGGAACTCGGTCGGGTCGTCCGCCGTTGGCGGATTCGACCCGTCGCAGCGGGGCGGGATGCCGGACGGCGGCTTCCCCGGCGGTGGTGGTCCCGGGTCGTTCGGCGGCCAGGGGAGCGGCACCGGGACGGACTCCGGGACCGGGTCGGACACCGGCACCGGTGCCGCGAGCGGGACGGCGAGCTAGGCGAGCACCCGAAGGAAGACCGGACATCTACTCGGGGTGTGCGGGGGCGCGGATGGCGGTATTCCCATTGCATCCCCTCGTTTTATTCACTGCTCGGCCCTCCTGGCCGATGGAGTACGACCTGCGACCCGACGTGATCGAGGTCGAAGGCGTCGCCTACATCGCTGAGGGCAGCCAGCTCGGTTACTTGCGCGAGGGCGTCTCGACCGCTATCGGCTGGCGCGAGTGAGGGTCGTCGGATACCTGCGGGTCTCGACTGTCGGGCAGGAGTACGGCATGGAGGCTCAGCGCGCAGCGATCGCCGCCACAGCCGAGCAGCGCTGGTGGGACGTCGAATGGATCGAGGACGCTGGCCGGTCCGGGAAGGACATCAACCGGCCTGGCATCACCCGTGCCCTGTCGATCCTCCGAGCCGGCGAGGCCGAGGCTCTCGTCGTGTCGAAGCTCGACCGGCTCAGCCGAAGCCTTGCCGACTTCGCTCGGCTACTCGAGACGGCAGGGAAGCAGGGGTGGGGAGTGGTGGCGATCGACCTCGGCATCGACACCACCACCCCGACCGGCGAGCTGGTCGCGAACATCATGGCCGCTGTCTCCCGCTGGGAACGGCAGATGATCGGCGTCCGCACGAGGGAAGGGCTGGCCGTCGCGAAGGCGAAGGGCAAGCGCCTCGGCTCACCTGTCCTGACGAGCCCTGAGACCGCCGCTCGGATCATCGAGGAGCGCCGAGGCGGCGCAACCCTGGCAGCGATCGCCGAGGGCTTGAACAGGGACTCAGTGCCGCGCGCCGGGGGAGGGGCGAAGTGGTATCCGAGTAGCGTGAGCAAGGTGGCGCGGCGAACAGTGGGTTAGACCATGCACTTAGCTACGGCTTCGTGAAAAAGCTGCCCTGTTGAGGTCGACCCTTCTCGTCGAACCACGTCAGCTCGAAATGGATCCCTCCTTCGATGCCACCAGCTGTGAGGGAGCCGGAGAAGTATCCATCGCTCTCCCCAGATAAGTCGACGAAGTGCGCTCCGTCTTCATGGATGAAGTCGGAGTCGCCGGTGACGTGCACCTCTCGAGCGACGCTTCGCGCGACCATGTTTCGTATCTTGAAGGTTCCGGTCCAATCCTCCGAGATAGTCCATCTGGGCCTCGGAAGGGGAAGTGCCCGCACTTCTCTCTCGAGGTCAGCTCTGGCGCTCGCGAGTTGCTCTTCCAATTCCGCCCGGCCGACCGCGGCTTCCTCTTTGCCCTGTTCATAACCTGCCTTCTGGGCAAGGTCACGCACGTCTTCGATGGCGGCGACGCGCTCCTGAGCCTCGGCCAGCCGCTGTCTGACTGCCGACAGCTCATCGAGGATCTGCTTCCGCTTGGCAGCGCCTTCCGCGACGCCCTGGTCGTAGCCAGCCCGCCCAGCTAGGTCTGAGACTTCCGCTTGTGCTCGGCGGTAAGCGTCATCGATAGCAGCCTGCGCATTGGCCTCTGCAGCTTCGACGTTCCGCCTCCCGGTCTCCAGTGCTTCCTCATACTGCCTCGTCCATGCCCTATCTGCGGCTTCGAGACGGGCGGTCGCTACCTTTTCTGCTCCGGTTCGACCAGCTGTGTGTGCACGTCTGAAGCGTTCAGCATCTCGGACACGTACGCGGGCCCACGTGGTCAAGTACGGAACCGGTATCTTTCGCCACAATTTCGCCACACCAGCCGATACCGGTGCGCGCCAGCGCGGCACCCTCGAGACGACGAACGTGATCAGCGCAAGAGCGGCCGCGACGATGAGGCCACCGACGACGTTCGAGCCGAGCTGCGTCTCGGACCATCGCCAGAAGTCGTCCCAAGTCACGGGCTGAGTGTACCGGCATGGCACACGCACAGACCGGTGGCGTTGCTGCTCGTGTTCCGCCATGCTCGGAAGATGCCTGACCTTCGATTCCGTATCGCGTCCATCACAGCGGCTGCTGGTCAAGAGGCGATCCTGCCGCAAACGGGTGTCACCTGCATCGTCGGAGGCAATAACGCGGGCAAGTCGCGATTGCTTCGCGATATCGTGACGTCAATAAGTGGATCTAGTTCAAACTTTGAAGACGTGGTGACCCTCTCAAATCTTGAGCTCAGCAAGGACACTTTTTCGGAGAGTGAGCTCCGGGCGTGGCTCGAAGGGCGCTTCGGACCCGCTGACGCGAGGGGCGAAATTCCCTCGTGGGGTCCTAGCACGACTAGTCTCAATATCGTTCTGGCGATGGCGGCGATGGGGAATATCACCAATCTCGCAAACTACTTCCTGAGATACGTTGCGGCCTCAGAATCTGTGAGTTTTGCCAGCGGTGAGTATATGCCAATGGGAGGGGATTGGGGGCCCTTCTCCATGATGTATAAAGACGGCTCCATTGTCGAGCAACTATCCGAACTGAGTCAAACATATTTCGGTGATGGTCTGACTTACGACCGAGTGAATCTGAATCCTCGTCTGCGATTTGGTCTTATCGATCACAGTATCGAAGTCCCCCGTATCGATAACCCGACTCGGGAATATAGCGAGGCTGTGCTAGCGCTTCCGCCCCTTGGATCCCAAGGTGACGGAATCAAGGCCTTTGCGGGTATTGCTCTCCGCCTGATAACCGATCCTGCACAGGTGTTTCTTTTTGATGAGCCTGAGACATTTCTTCATCCTGCGCAGGCGCGCGCGCTTGGTGCCTGGATTGCTCGGATCGCACGTGAGCGAGATTTGCAAATCATCCTGTCGACGCACGATAAGGATCTCGTCCTAGGAATCATGGAGGAATCACGCGCGACGGCCGCGTCGTTCGTTCGTATCTCGCGCCCTACTGATGTATCGAGCTTCGCGACGCTTGACGCTACCGAAGTGGAGGAGGCGTGGAGCGATCCGACTCTTCGCTACTCGAACGTGCTTGACGGTTTGTTCCACCAGACGGTGGTGGTCTGCGAGGGGGACGCAGATTGCCGTTTCTTCTCCGCGGCTCTTGACGAGCACGCGGCACGACTTGGACGACAGTACGGAGCTTCCGAGGTGATGTTTATTCCAACAGGGGGGAAGCAGAATCTCCAAAAGCCCGTCAAGGCTCTTCGTAGTCTAGATGTTCAGGTGAAAGTGATTGCGGATTTTGATCTAATACAGGAGCGATCAGAAGTTCGCGCGCTGGTTGAGGCAGTCGGAGCGAACTGGACCGAATCACTGCAGACGAACTTCGGCGTATTTCGTGGCTGGCTCCGACGCAACATCAGCGATTGGGAAATCGTGAAACATGGAGGGGTGTCTACCATCCGCGACGCAGTGGCGACCCGCGCAGCCAACGAGTTCCTCAGTGAGCTAGAGGCGCTTGGGATCCACGTCCTTCGTATCGGAGAGATGGAGGACTTCGACCACACGCTCGATGTGCCAAAGGCGGCACCTTGGGTCTCGGCCGCGATCGAGAATGACGTCCATGCCACGAACCGAGACGTGCAAGATCTCATGACGCGGATGTTCCCCTGGGTTGCGAAGGCGCAGGTCAGCTGACGATTACGACGCGCTGGCCCATCAGCGCATCTCGGTGATCAAGCTTTCGCTCCGCGAACGACTCCACCGTCTCGCCTGAGCGCTGGCGCACGTAGCTGCCCATGCCCTTCGGGAACTCGTGCACCTCGACGCGCTGAATCAGCACGCGTAGGAAGTTCCGGCGGCGCTCCGGGGACCAACTGCGCCAGTCGAGGCCGTCCGCGAGTGCGTCCGTCATGATCGAGGTTCCGAGGAGCGCGTCGATCTGCCTCGTCGTCTCGTCCGTCTCCACGCGCACACGTTCGACATGCTGCGCGTGCTCACGCTCGGACAGCGCGCCGCGGATGAAGAGGTCGTCCGCTCGGCTCTTCTGATCGCGCAGGTCGTCGCGGTGCGCTTCGAGCTGGGCGATCTTCGCGTCGTCGGCAGGGTCCTGCTCTGCGAGTCGCGTGCGCAGGCGCGGGTTCTTCTCGTCGAGCGACTTCATCACCACGTCGAAGACGTACGTCTCCAGATCGTCGTGGCCGATCACCATGCTTCCGCAGGCGCCGTCACCGTTGACGATCTTCGTGCACTTCAGCGCTGGGCGTCCGTGCTGCATTGTCGTGATCAGGCGCTTCCCGCTCCGACCACACACGCTTAGTCCACCTGCCATCGAGTACTTGCTTCCCTTCACACCAGGGGAGTTGGTGTTCTTTCGCGAAGGGCCGCCGAACAGGGAGGCGAGACGCGCGGAGTTCGTGCAATCGAGGATCGGCTCGCGATGTCTTGGACCTCCCGCTCGTGGAGGAAGAGTGACTGCCCGTCGAACCGTGGCTCGGCTTGGCGCCGCGGCCGGGACGGCGAGCTAGCCGAGCGCCTCGCGGAAGGCGGCGAGGGCGTCGTCCGAGAAGAGCACGAAGCGGACCTCGTCGAGGGTGCCCAGGCCGTCCTCGGCGGCGGCGAGCCGGACGGAGTCGACGGCGATGCGCGCCGCGCTCGCCATCGGCCAGCCGTAGACGCCGGCGGAGATGGCGGGGAACGCGACGGTGCGGGCGCCGAGGGAGCGGGCGACGCGGATCGACTCGGTGTAGGCGGAGGCGAGGACGGCCGAGCGGTCGTCGCTCCGCGAGTAGACGGGGCCGACGGTGTGCACGACCCAGCGGGCGGGCAGGCGGCCGGCGGTGGTCGCGACCGCGGAGCCGGCGGGGAGTCCGTCGCGCAGGTCGCCCGCCCGGAGGCGCCGGCACTCCTCGAGGATCTCGGGGCCGCCCGCGCGGTGGATCGCTCCGTCGACCCCGCCGCCGCCGAGCAGCGACGAATTGGCGGCGTTGACGATCACGTCGACCTGCTCGCGGGTGATGTCGCCGCGGACGGCGGTGAGCGCGGTCACGAGCGGTTGTTCGAGAGTTCGAAGATCTTCACGAGCTCGGCGATCGCGGCCTCACGCGCGTCGCCGCCCTCGTCGAACATCGCGGTCACGTGCGTACGCAGATGGTTCTCGACGATCAGCTTGTTCAGCGAGCCGAGCGACTTCTGGATGGCGAGCGACTGCGTGACGATGTCGACGCAGTAGTCCTCGTTCTCGATGGCCTTCTCGAGGCCGCGCATCTGGCCCGCCAGGATGCGGGCGCGGTGCAGGGAGCGCTTCTTCAGATCCTCGATCACCCGGCCAGTTTACGCCGGGACGCCGATACCCGGCGGGGGTATCCCGCCCCGGGGGTGTCCGGATCCTCGACGGATCTGCGCCCCGTACGATCGACGGGTGAACGCTGAGAAGTCCGGCCCCCCGCGCGGCGGCACGACCGCCCGCTACCCGTCCCGCTCGAGCGCGCGGATGGCGCTGGCGCCGGGGATCCTCGAGGCGATCATCCTGCTCGCAGGGCTCGCGCTGGTCGGCGGCGACGCCTACGACTTCGTCCGGTACCCGGTGGCGATCCTCGCGGCCGTCATCGGCTGGTTCGCGATCCAGGCGAAGGCCTACTACTGGCTGATCGGGCTCGCGCCGATCGTCGTGCTCTGGAACCCGGTCTTCCCGTTCTCCTTCCCGGACGCCGTCTGGTCCTCGCTGCACCTCGCCGCGGTCGGCGTGGTCGTCGCCGCGGGCCTGATCATCCGGGTGCGCGTCGCCGAGTGATCCCGCGGGCGCTGAACGCGACCGGAGGCGTGGGGTGCGGCCGATCCGGCGCTGAGGAGTAGACTCGACTCGCACCCGTACGCCGGGGATGCTGCGACCGGGTCTCAGACCCGTTGCTCGGAGCTCCCGACGGCCACCGGGCGCATCGGTGCCCGTCTCGTCCCAGGCGTGACGCGGCCAGTGCAACACCCGCAGTGCAGGCAAGACACGCACAGCACGCAAGACACGCACAGTGCAATGCGACGGTAGAGCGCGGGAACCCCTCCTCCGCCCCCGTCCACGTCGAGGAGGAGCATGGCTCGCAGCGGCCAGCGTCAGTCCGGTCAGTCGCGTCGTTCGACGAGCGCGAGCCCGGGAACTCGGCCCCGATCGCGCCCGCGCGGCGTCGACAACTCCGGGATCATCCCGATCCTCGCCCGTCGCGTGCGCGAGGTCGAGGCGAAGGCCCAGACCGGCAAGGTCGGGCCCACCAATCGCACGAAGTTCCTCGTCATCGCCCTGCTGATGCGCGAGGAGCGCAAGCGGGTGAAGAGCGACACCGAGCTGAGCGACTCGCAGCGCGCGGAGGAGATGAAGCGCCTCGACGGCATCGCGACGATCCTCGCGAAGACCGCGGCGCGCGACACCAGCCTGATCGCCCTGCTCGAGTCGGAGGCCGGCATCACCGCGGCCGCGCAGAAGCTGCGCCGCGACTGGCTGCTGGAGGCCGGCGCCGAGCTGAGCCCCGACGAGCTGCTGATCGTGACCGAGCCGGAGCCCAAGCCGGAGGTGCCGGTCAACCAGGTCGTGCCGCCGTCGGTGCGCGCCCGCCAGCTCGCCAACCCCTTCCTCCCGCCGGACTTCTCGATCGCCAGCGCGCCCACCCCCGCCCGCCGTCGCCTCGACGACTGGGAGCTGCTCGGTCCGCTCTTCAAGGCGTTCGAGTACGGCGCCGGCGGCCGCGCCGCCAGCATGGAGCTGCCCGAGCCGCCGAAGATCGACCGGGTGACGCCGCGCGGTCGCGACCTGATGCCGCACCAGGCACGCTTCATCGAGGGCGCGCGCGAGGGGCACCGCAGCTTCCTGCTCGCCGACGAGCCGGGCCTCGGCAAGACGGCGCAGAGCCTGCTCGCCGCGTCCGTCACCGGCTCCTACCCGCTGCTGGCCGTCGTGCCCAACGTCGTCAAGATGAACTGGGCGCGCGAGGTCGAGCGCTGGACGCCGCAGCGCCGCGCCACCGTCATCCACGGCGACGGCGGCACGCTCGACGCCTTCGCCGACGTCGTGATCGTCAACTACGACATCCTCGACCGGCACATCGGCTGGCTCGGCAGCCTCGGCTTCCGCGGCATGGTCGTCGACGAGGCGCACTTCATCAAGAACCTCCGCTCGCAGCGCTCGCAGAGCGTGCTGGCGCTGGCCGCGAAGATCCGCGAGACGACGCCGGGCCACGACCCGCTGATGATCGCCCTCACGGGAACGCCGCTGATCAACGACGTGGACGACTTCCGCGCGATCTGGCGCTTCCTCGGCTGGATCGACGAGACCAAGCCCGGGCCCGAGCTGATGAGCCTGCTCGAGGACACCGGGCTCACCCCCGCGGACACCGGCTTCTACCCGGAGGCGCGCGAGGCGGTGATCGACCTCGGCATCGTCCGGCGGAAGAAGATCGACGTCGCCGCGGACCTGCCCTCGAAGCGGATCGTCGACCTGCCGGTCGAGCTGGACGACGACCTCGGCCGCTCGATCCAGAAGGCGGAGCGCGAGCTCGGCGCCCGGATGCTGCAGCGCTACAAGGCCGTCACCGCGTCGATCACGCACGAGCTCGACGACGACGAGCGCGAGCGCTTCGTCCGCATCGTCGCGCAGAGCGAGCTCGAGGAGTCGAAGTCGGCCAAGACCGGCGAGAACGTCTTCACGATGGTGCGCCGGATCGGCCAGGCCAAGGCGGCGCTCGCCGCCGACTACGCCTCGCAGCTGGCCCGCTCGGTCGGCAAGGTGGTCTTCTTCGCCAAGCACATCGACGTGATGGACCAGGCGGAGGAGACCTTCGAGAAGCGCGATCTCACCTCCGTCTCGATCCGCGGCGACCAGACCGCCACGTTCCGCCAGGCGCAGATCGACGCGTTCAACGAGGACCCGGACGTCTCGGTCGCGGTCTGCTCGCTCACCGCGGCCGGAGTCGGCGTCAACCTGCAGGCGTCGTCCAACGTCGTCCTGGCCGAGCTGTCCTGGACCTCGGCGGAGCAGACGCAGGCGATCGACCGCGTGCACCGCATCGGCCAGGAGGAGCCGGTCACGGCCTGGCGCATCATCGCGGCGCACACGATCGACGCCAAGATCGCCGAGCTGATCGACGCGAAGGCCGGCCTCGCCGCCCGCGCCCTCGACGGCGCGGACGCCGAGGTCGCCTCGGCCGACACGGTTCAGCTGGACGCGCTCATGCACGTCCTCCGCGAGGCGATCGGCTGAGCGGAGCCGCGAAGAAGTCGCGCTCGAAGAGGCTCGAGCGCAGGAACGCGTCGCCCATGGCGGCGCGTTCCGCGTTCGTGCCGCGGGCGGCGGCCGCCTCGGTGATCGCGATCGCGCGCTCGGTCGCGACGGCGAAGGCAGGATCCGCGTAGGTGACGAGCCAGTCCGCGTAGGGGTGCCCGGGCCGGTTCGCCGCGGCGAGGCGCTCGCCGATGTCCGCGTAGAGCCAGAAGCACGGCAGCAGCGCGGCGACGATCTCGCCGTAGCTCCCTCTCGTGCCGACCGCGAGCAGGTGGTCGACGTAGCCGCGGGTGACGGGGGACGCCGTCGCGGTGCGCTCGCCGAGGCGGTCGCGGTGCAGCTGCGCCTCCGCCGCCAGAGCCGAGGCCGAGGACTCCGCCCAGAAGACCTGCTCGGCGGTGCTCGGCGCCCGCTGCGCGGCGACCGCGAGGACGCGGGCGTACTCGGTGAGGTAGAGCGCGTCCTGCTCGAGGTACCACTCGAAGTCGTCGCGAGCGAGGGAGCCGTCGCCGAGCGCCGTGACGAACGGCAGGGCGTCGATCTCGGCGCGGAGCTGCTCCGTCTCGGCCCACATCCGCTCGCAGAACGCGGGGGCGCGCAGGCGGTGGAAGTGGTCGATCGGACCGTTGCCGCTGCCCACCCGGAGTGCGTCGGCGCCGCGGAGGGCGCCGTTCAGCCAGTCCTTCGCCTCGGTCAGCGCCCGGGCGAGCACGTCCGGAGTCGTGTCGCCACCGGCGAGGAGCGTCGCCATCGCGGAGGAGAGCGAGCAGCCGGTGCCGTGGGTGTTCCGGGTGGCGACCCGCTCGCCCGGCACCTCGCGCACGCCGCCGTCGGCAGTGACGATCGCGTCGGGCGTCGCCGGGCCGTCGAGGTGCCCGCCCTTCACCAGGACCGCGGTGCCGAGATCCCGGGCCACGGAGCGGGCCTGCTCGAGCGCGGCGGACCAGTCGGCGGCCGGCTCGGCTCCGGCGAGCACGGCCAGCTCGGGGAGGTTGGGCGTGACGAGGTCGGCACGGCGGACGAGCGCGCGGACCGCCTCCTCCGCCTCGGGGTCGATCAGGCGGTGGCCGCTGGTGGCGACCATCACCGGGTCGACGACGACGAGCGGCGGGCGGACGTCGTCCAGCCAGGCGGCGATGATCCCGCCCAGCTCGGCGTTCGCGATCATGCCGATCTTCACGGCGTCGATCTCGACGTCGTCGCTGACCGCGTCGAGCTGCTCGCGGAGGAACGCGGCGGGCGGCAGGTGGATCGAGCGCACGCCGCGGGTGTTCTGCGCGACGAGCGCGGTGACCACGGCCATCCCGTAGCCGCCGAGCGCGCCGATCGACTTCAGGTCGGCCTGGATGCCGGCGCCGCCGGTCGGGTCGGTGCCGGCGATGCTCAGGACGCGGGGGATCGGCCGGAGCAGCGGGAGCGCGGCGCTCATCGATCCCACTCCGCTCGGAAGGCGCGGGCCGCGGACTCCGGATCGTCGGCCGCGCAGATCGCGGAGACGATCGCGAGACCGGCCGCGCCGGCGCGGCGCAGGGCCGCGGCGTCGCCGGCCGTGACGCCGCCGATGGCGACGCAGGGGAGCGGGGTCGCGGCGGCGAGGGCGGCGAAGCCGTCGATCCCGAGTGGGACCGGGTGGTCGGGCTTGGTCGCCGTCGCCCGGATCACTCCGACGCCGAGGTAGTCGACGGTGCCGGCGGGCAGGGCGTGCGCGGCGGAGAGGTGGGCCGGGGTGTTCGCCGTCAGCCCGATCACCGCGTCGGCGCCGAGGATGCTGCGCGCGGCGAGGACCGGGAGATCGGACTGGCCGACGTGCACGCCGTCGATGCGGGCGCCGGCCAGGCGGGCGGCGAGGACGACGTCGACGCGGTCGTCGACCAGCAGGGTCGTGCGCTCGTCGAGGACGGCGGCGACGGCGCAGGTCAGGGCGACGAGCTCGGCGGCGGTCGCGTCGTGGTCGCGGACCTGGACGACGCGGACGCCGCCGGCGACGGCCGCGGCGACCACGGCCGGGACTCCGCGCGGACCGCAGAGGCGGGTGTCGGTGACGAGCTGGAGCGAGAGGTCGATCATGCGATCCGCGCTCCGCTCTCGACCTCGTCGGCGGAGAGCGCGGCGAGGGCGTCGAGGAGGCCGACCGCGAACGAGCCGGGGCCGGCGGCGGTGGCGGCGGCGCGCTCGGCGGCGAGGCCCCAGACCACGGAGGCGGCGACCGCGGCGCCGAGCGGGTCGGAGCCGCCGGCGCCGAGGAAGGCGGCCATCACGGCGCCCAGCGCGCAGCCGCCGCCGGTGACGCGGGTGAGCAGCGGGTGCCCTCCGGTGACGCGGACGACGCGCTCGCCGTCGGTGATCACGTCCACGGCTCCGGACACCGCGACGACCGACCCCCACCTCTGAGCGAGCGCGACCGCGGCGTCGAGCGCCTCCTCCGGGCCGTCGACGGCGTCGACTCCGCGACCACCCGCGCCGAGGCCGGCGAGGGCGAGGATCTCGGAGGCGTTGCCGCGGATGATCGCGGGTCGCGCCTCGAGCAGCTCGGCCGCGAGCGCGGTGCGCACCGGCAGCGGGCCGACGGCGACCGGGTCGAGCACCCAGGGGGTGCAGGCCGCGTTGGCCGCCGCGACCGCCTCGCGAGCGCCGTCGCGCTGCTCCGCCTGCGGGGTGCCGAGGTTCACCAGCGTCGCGGAGGCGATGCCGGCGAAGACGCCGGCCTCGCCGGGCAGATCGCACATCGCGGGGCTCGCGCCGAGCGCCAGCAGGCTGTTGGCGGTGAAGCCGGTGACCACCGCGTTGGTGATGCACTGGACGAGCGGCGCGGTGCGGCGCAGCTCGCTGAGGTCTCGGGCGACGGCCGCGCCGTCGAGGAGGGTCGGGTGGGCAGGCGTGCGAATGCTCATTCGCGACATCCCTTCGCTAGTACGAACTAGATCAGGTTCGACGGGTCTCATCTCAGCCCTGGTGGGCACCCCGTGTCACTGCCGACGACCCTAGCGGGTCGCTCCGTCACGCCGTGAGGATCCTGCTGTCTCCGCGGTCGCTGACGATGACCTTCAGCCCGGTCGGCAGCCGCTCGCGCATCGCGTCGACGTGGCTGATCAGGCCGATGGTGCGCCCGCCCGAGCGGAGCGCGTCGAGGGTGCCGAGCGCGGTCTCGAGGGTCTCGGCGTCGAGCGAGCCGAAGCCCTCGTCGATGAACATCGTCTCGAGCGAGACGCCGCCGGACTGCATCGTGACCACGTCGGCCAGGCCGAGGGCGAGAGCGAGCGAGGCGAGGAACGTCTCGCCGCCGGAGAGCGACGCGGGCTGCCGGCGGGCGCCGGTGAAGGCGTCGAGCACGTCGATCCCGAGACCGGAGGCGGCGCCGCGGTAGGCGAGCGAGTCGTCGTGCACGAGGGCGTAGCGGCCGCTGGTCATCGCGTTCAGCCGCAGGTTCGCGGCGGCGACGATCTCCTCCAGCCGGCCGGCGAGTGCGAAGGCCTCGAGGTCCATCCGGCGGGTGTTCTGCCCACGGCCGTCGATCGTCTCGGCGAGGGCGCGGAGCTCCTCGTGCCGGCGCAGTCGCTCGTCGAGAGTCGCCAGTCGCTCCTCGGCGCGGCCCGACAGCTCGGCGAGCCGGGCGGCGCGGTGCTCGAGCACCGAGTGCCGCGAGCGGGCCTCGTCGCGGCGGGCGGAGGCGGCGCGCGCGTCCTCCTCCGCGGCGGCGAGGTCGACGGGGGCGGTCGGCAGGCCGGCGAGCTCGGGATCGGCCAGCACCGAGTCTGCGGCGCTGCGGCGGCGCTCGTGCTCGGCGACCACGGCCTCGGCGCGGGCGCGCTCGCCCGAGGTGAGGGCGGCGGACTCGGCGTCGTCGGCGCTCGCGAAGCCGCGGTCGGCGACCACCTCGGCGAGCTGGACCTCGGCGGCCTCGGCGGCCTCGCGGCGGGTGGTCGCCACGTCCTCGGCCTCGACGAGCGCCTCGGCCAGGCGGCGCTGCGCGGTGAGGGCCGCGACGCGGTCGGCGATGCTGGCGGCGCCGTCGCGGTGGGCGTCGATCCGCTCGCGCAGGAGGCGCAGCGCCTCGGCGGCGAGGGCGGCGTCGGAGCTGAGGCGCTGGTGCTCGGCGCGGGCGGTCTCGAGGGCGGCCGCGAGGTCGTCACTGCGGAGACGGAGGTCCGACCGCTCGCGCCGCAGCTCCTCGAGCCGCGTCGCGGCGCTCCGGGACGCGGTGAGCCGCATCTCGGCCTCGGCGCGGGCGGACTGCAGCTCCTCGGCGGTCGTGGCGCCGGCCCGCTCCTCGAGGGCCGCCAGGGCGAGCGCGCCGGCGCTCTCGGCTTCGCGGGCGGCGTCCATCGCGGCGGCGGCGCGGTCGACGGCGGTGCGCGCCTTCTCGATCTCGCCGGTGCCGACGGGCGGCAGCTCGCCGTGCTCGGCGGGGCGCGGGTGCTCGCAGGAGCCGCAGACGGGGCACGGGTCGCCGGGGACCAGCGCTCCCGCCAGCTCGCCGGCGAAGCCCGCGAAGCGGCGGGCGACCAGCTCGGCGTGCTCGGCGGCGCGGACGCCGTGCGCCCGGGCCGCCTCGGCGTGGACGGAGCGGAGGCGATCGAGCGCGGTCGCGGCACTCGCGCGCTCGGCGGCGGCGCGGATCCGGCGCTCGATCGCGGCCAGCTCCTCGGTGCGGGCCGGCAGCGCCGTCGCGTCCGGCGCGAGCGCGTCCTCCTCCGCGGAGAGCGCGTCGAGAAGGGCGGGCAGCGCTCGCAGGTCGCGATCAAGGACGGCCAGCGCGGCGGTGGACCGCTCGCGTGCGGTGACGGTCCGCTCGGCGCGGCGGACCGCCTCGGGCAGGCCGCGCTCGTCGGCCAGCGCATCGGTCAGCGCGCCGAGCGTGCCGGCGAGGCGCTCTGCGGCCCGGGTGGCGGCGGCTCGGTCCGCGGGCTCGTCGAAGGCGGTGGTGAACGCCTCGGCCGCGCTGTCGCGGCTCCGGGAGGCGGCGACGGCCCGCTCGGCGGCCGTGCGCGCGCCCTTGAGGAGCGGCAGCACCCCGTCCGCCCGCCGCGCGCGCTCGATCCGCTCGCGCTGCTGCACGACCAGCGACTCCGCGACCGCCAGCTCCTCGGCCTCGATCAGCGCGCTCCGGCGGCGGTCCTGCGCCCGCTTCACCAGCCGCGTCTCGTCCCGGGCGGTCTCGGCCGCGCGGAACGCGGCGTCGGCCTCCGCCACCTCGTCGCGGGCGAGCGCGAGGGGAGCGTCGAGCCGGGTCACCAGGGCGCGGAACCACTCCGCATCGGGCGGTGTCGGCGCCGTCTCCTCGTCACCGGTGAGCCGGACGGCCTCGTCGGCCAGCGCCGTCACGGCCGCGCGCTCCTCCTCGAGCGCCGCTCCGCTCTCCTGCCGCTGCTCGACGAGCCGCCGGCGGAGCAGGTCGTAGCGCTCCGTCGCGAAGAGGGTGCGCAGCAGCCGCTGCCGGTCGTCGTTCTTGGCGAGCAGGAACTCGTGGAAGCGGTTCTGCGCGAGCAAGATGACCTGGAGGAACTGGTCCTTCGTCAGGCCGACGATCCGGCCGATGTCCGTCCCCGTCTCCCGCGCGCTGGAGGAGAGCCCCCGCCACTCGCCGTCGACGTGCTCGAGCAGCGCGACCTTCGCCGCCTGCCGGGTGGTGCCGCCGCCGCGCTTGGCCGGCCGCTCGTACTCCGGCGAGCGGCGCACCCGGTAGAGCCGGCCGGCCGCCTCGAAGTCGAGCTCGGCGAACGTCTCGTCCTCGGGGGCGCTGTGGTCGCTGCGCAGGCGCGAGGCCGTGCCGTCGAAGCGCGGCACCGAGCCGTAGAGCGCGAAGCTGATCGCGTCGAGGATCGTCGACTTGCCGGCGCCGGTGCGCCCGGCGATCAGGTAGATCCCGACGTCCTCCAGGCGGTCGAAGTCGATCTCCTGCTCCGCGCGGAAGGGGCCGAGACCGGCGAAGGAGAGGCGGCGGATCCTCACCGCAGCGCCTCGGCGTCGACCTGCGCCAGCGCGTCGAGCGCGAGCGCGCGCTCGGTCTCGCTCGCGCCGTGTCCGCCGCGGACGTGCGCGAGGAAGTCGTCGATCACCTCGACGTCGCTGCGCCCGCGGATCCGCTCGGCGTAGCGCCGCTCGTCGACCGCCGCGTGCGGGGGCCGGTGCTCGAGCGTCGCGCAGCCGGGGAAGCGGGACTGCAGCCGCGCCATCGCGTCGAGCGGGCGGACCTCGTCCGTCAGCACCGCCGAGACCCAGTCCGGCTCGTACTCGGCGAGCGACGGGTCGCTCAGCAGCTCGTCCAGCCGTCCCTCGATCACGCTGAGCCGCCGCGGCACGGGCAGCGCCGACCAGGACACCTCGCCGAGCCCGTCGGCACCGAGCTCGACCAGCCAGCCGCCGCGCGGCTTCGACGCCTCGCCGAACGAGTAGTGCAGGGGCGCGCCGGAGTAGCGCACGTTCGGCAGCAGGGTCGCCCGCCCGTGGATGTGCCCGAGTGCCGCGTAGTCGGCCGCGGCGAAGTGGTCGACCGAGACGTAGTCGATCCCGCCGGCCGTGATGTCGCGCTCGACCGTGCCGGCCGGGGCGCCGACGGCGAAGCAGTGCGCGAGCACCACCCAGCGCCGCCCGGCCGCCTCGGCGTGCGCGCGGATGCGGCGCATCGCGAAGGCGAGGACGTCCTCGTGCCGGCGGAGCGACTCCTCCGGGTGCCGGTGCCGGTAGAGCCCGGGCTCGAGGTAGGGGATGCCGTAGACGCCGACCTCGAGCCCGCTCCCGTCGCGGAGGACGACCGGCTCGGCGTAGGCCTCGGGATCGGTGAGCACGTGCACGCCGGAGCCGCGCAGCAGCCCGGCCTGGAAGCCCAGCCGGGCGGGGGAGTCGTGGTTGCCGCTGGTCAGCACGACCTCGGCGCCGGCCGCGCGGATCGCCTCGAGCGTGCGGGTGAGCAGGGTGTAGTGCTCGGCCGCCGGCACCGCGGAGTCGAAGACGTCGCCCGCGATCAGGACGACGTCGACCGCCTCGGAGCGCACCGTCTCGACGAGCGCGTCGAGCACGACGCCGAGCGCGGCGACGCTCGAGTGGCCGTGGAAGGTGCGGCCGATGTGCCAGTCGGAGGTGTGCAGGAGCTTCACGACCGTCCTTTCGCGGGGTCTGCGGGTGTGCGGTGGCGCTCCCTGTCGTGCCCCTCCAGGCTACTGAGCGGCTCCGACACCGGACGCCGCCCGAGCCGTCGCCGCCGGACACCTCCCGTTCACCCGCGGGTGCACAATGGGTCGTCGGTCGATCGAAGGAGGCCCCGCGTGAAGCTGCCCCGAGTGCCCTCGACCCTCCTCGGTCTCGGCTCGCGCACCCGCGCCGCCGCCGAGGACACCAGCCCGATCGAGCGGATCCGCCCCGAGGAGGAGCCGGTCCGCCGGAGCACCGTCGACAACGCGATCTACCAGGACGGCCGCCGCGTCGTCTCGCCGCACAGCATCCCGGAGGCGCTCGCCGCCCTGCAGAAGCTGCCGGACGCGATGGCCTGGATCGGCCTCTACCGTCCGACCGAGGCCGAGCTGGCGGCTCTCGAGGACGAGTTCTCGATGCACCCGCTCGCGATCGAGGACGCGATCAGCGCGCACCAGCGGCCCAAGCTCGAGCGCTACGGCAGCGACATGTTCGTGGTGCTGCGGGCCGCGAGCTACGCGGACCAGCGCGAGGAGGTCGACTTCGGCGAGCTCCACCTCTTCGTCGGCCCGAACTTCGTGGTCACCGTCCGCCACTCCGAGAAGCCCGACCTCTCCCTGGTCCGGCGCCGGATGGAGGCCGACCCCGAGCTGCTGCGCAAGGGACCGGTGGCGGTCCTCTACGCGATCCTCGACGCGGTCGTCGACCAGTACGCCCCGGTCGTCGCCGGCCTCGAGAACGACATCGACGAGATCGAGGCGCAGGTCTTCGAGGGGGACCCCGCGGTGTCCCGGCGCATCTACGAGCTCTCCCAGGAGGTGCTCGACTTCCAGCGGGCGACCCGTCCGCTGACCGGCATGCTCGGCCGGCTGGTCACCGACTTCGACGTCTTCCGCGAGGACGTCGAGCTGCGCCGCTACCTCCGAGACGTCGCCGACCACGTCGCCGTGGTCGACGAGCGCGTCGAGGGCTTCCGGACGACCCTCCGCGAGATCCTCGCGGTGAACGCCACGCTGGTCGCGCAGCGCCAGAACGAGGACATGAAGAAGCTCGCGGAGGCGGGCAACCAGCAGAACGACGAGGTCAAGCGGATCTCCGCCTGGGCCGCCATCTTCTTCGCGCCGACCATGATCTCCAGCGTCTACGGCATGAACTTCGACGCGATGCCCGAGCTGCACCTCGCCTGGGGCTACCCGGCGGCGCTCGGGCTGATGGTCGCCTCGAGCGTGGTCCTGCACCGGTTGTTCAAGCGCTGGGGCTGGCTCTGAGCCGCGGCCGACGGCTGCGCGCGCTGTCAACACCCTGACGGGTCCGGCCGCCGCGCGTAGCGTCGGTCCGAGCCGCCCTCCGCGGCCCGAGTGCAGGGAGACCCGATGAAGCGAATCGACGTGCCGGCGATCGAGCGGACCTCGCTCTGGCGGCAGGACGCCGCTCCGATCCCGGGCGACGCGTTCGTGCCGGGCGCGCACTACGACGACGTGATCGTGGGAGCCGGCCTCTCGGGGCTCGTGACGGCGCTCCTGCTGCAGCGCGGCGGCCGCCGCGTCCTCGTCCTCGAGGCCCGCGAGGTCGGTGCGGTCGCGACCGGCAGCAGCACCGCCAAGCTCAGCCTCCTGCAGGGGACGCACCTCTCGAGGATCGCGGCCCGCAACACCCCCGCGGTCACCCGGGCCTACGTCGCCGCCAACCTCGCGGGCTTCACCTGGCTCGTCGACTACCTCCGCGAGGCCGGCGTCCCCGTGCAGCGCCGCACCGCGTACAGCTACGCCCAGACTCCCGACGGCGTGGACGCGGTGCTGCGCGAGCACGAGACGGCCCGCCGCTTCGGCCTGGCCACCCGCCTCGTCGGCTCGCTCGACACGCCCTTCCCGAGCACCGCCGCCGTGGCGCTCGACGACCAGGCCGAGTTCGATCCGATGGCGGTGCTGACGGCGCTCGCCGCCGACTTCCGGGCCGCGGGCGGCGTGCTCGTGCAGGGCGTCCGTGCGCTCGGGCTGCGCGCCTCCGCGCCCGTCCGCGTGCGGACCAGCGCCGGCGAGGTGACCGGCGAGCGGGCCTACCTGCTCACCGGCACCCCGATCCTGGACCGCGGGCTCTACTTCGCCAAGCAGGTCGCCCTGCGCTCCTACGCGGTGGCCTTCCGCGGTGCCGAGACGATCCCGGACGGCATGTACCTCTCCGTCGACGGGCCCTCGCGCTCGATCCGCGACGTGGAGCGGGACGGGGAGCGGCTGCTGCTGATCGGCGGCAACGGCCACGTGGTCGGCCGGAGGGCGCGGACGCAGGAGAGCGTCGACGACCTGATCGCCTGGACCCGCCGCTCCTTCCCCGGTGCCGAGCCGATCGCGCAGTGGAGCGCGCAGGACTACGAGGCGTTCCACCGGGTGCCGTTCGTCGGCTGGCTGCCGCGCGGCCGCGGGCGGATCTTCTTCGCCTCCGGCTACGACAAGTGGGGGATGACGAACGCGGTGCAGGCGGCGCTCACGCTCGTCGGCGACTCGAGGGGCGAGACGCCGCCGTGGGCGAAGGTCCTGCACCGCCGCCCGACGCTGCCCCGGGTGATAGCGGAGGGGGCCGGAGCGCTCGCCGCGGTCGGCGCCTGGTACGCCCGCGGCTACTGGTCGGCCGTGCGCGCGCCGCGCTCGGTGGACGTGGTGCCGGAGGAGGGGCACGGCGCGCTCGCCCGCGACGGCCTGCAGCCCGTGGCCGTCTCGACGGTCGAGGGTCGCCGCTGCGCCGTTTCGGCGGTCTGCCCGCACCTGGGCGGCGTCGTCACCTGGAACGACGCCGAGCGCAGCTGGGACTGCCCGCTGCACGGCTCGCGCTTCGCCGCCGACGGGTCGGTGCTGGAGGGACCCGCGGTCGCGCCGCTCGCGCCGGTGCGCTGACGACCTGCGGCGCTGACGACCTGCGGCGCCGGTCGCCCGGTAGGGTCGGCGCATGGGGGACACACTGCACATCCGACGACCGATCGCGTCTCGACTCGTGGCGACCGCTCTCGGCCTGGCCGTCGCTGCCGTCGCGCTGGCGGGCTGCACGAGCGAGGGCGGCGCTGAGGCGCAGACCCCGGCGCCGACCGTCACGGTGACGGTCGAGCCGACGGCCCGCGGCACCGTCCCGGGCGAGCAGGACACCAGCGTGTCCTACGTCTGCGGCCGCTACAGCTCGCTGCTCAGCATCGGCTGGACCATGCAGTGGTTCCACGACCGCGGCGACGTCTCGGACGAGGCGTACCAGGTGTTCCTCGAGCGGCAGGCCTTCCAGCTCCAGACGGTGCGGATGCAGAACCCGGAGCCGGACGAGACCGGCGTCTCCGCCGCGTCCTCCGGCATCCGGACCTACCTGCAGGACGCCCAGGCGGCCGCCGGCCGATGGACGTACGACCCGTCCTCACCGGAGTGGAGCACCCTGCAGTCCGACCTCGGGGTCGGCTGCGCCGCCGCCGGCTCGACCCTCGCCTCCTACGCCGAGCCCGAGATGGGCGGCTGAGCCGCCGGCCCGAGAGCACCTGCCGATCGAGCAGCCCGCGCTGCGCGCCACCCAAGTTAGTCGAGCAGCCCGCGTTGCGGGCCGCCCCTGTTGATCGAGGCGCCCGCGGAGCGGCCCCCTCATGCTGATCGAGTAGCCCGCGGAGCGGCCCCTCATGCTGATCGAGTAGCCCGCGGAGCGGGCGTATCGAGATCCACCATCGCCGGGAGTGCGGGCGATGGCGGGCTTGTGGTCAAGTGGTTGTTGCAACGAGGAGTTGGTCGAGGCGTTGGGCGGGGGTGGCCCAGTCGAGGGTTTTGCGGGGGCGGGTGTTGAGTTCTTCGGCGATGGCGTCGAGTTGTGTCTGGGTGTAGGTGCGGAAGTCGGTGCTGCTGCGGGGGAAGTATTGGCGCAGGAGTCCGTTGGTGTTCTCGTTCGATCCTCGTTGCCAGGGCGAGTGGGGGTCGGCGAAGAACACGCGGCAGTCGGTGGCGAGGGTGAAGGTGGCGTGGCGGGCCATCTCGATGCCCTGGTCCCAGGTGAGGGTGCGCCGCAGATGCTCGGGGAGTCGGTGCATGAGGGTGGTGAGCACAGCGGTCACGTTTCCGCTGGTGCGGTCCTCGGGGAGTGAGCCGAGCATCACGTAGCGGGTGGAGCGTTCCACGAGGGTGATGATCGCGGAGGTGCCTCGCGCGCCGATCACGAGGTCGCCTTCCCAGTGCCCGGGAACGGCGCGGTCCTCGGCCTCGGCGGGGCGGGTGCTGATGTTGAAGTCCTTCGCCCAGAGCCGGCCCGATCGAGCGGCCCGCGCGCCTCGGGACTGCGGGCGGCGAGAGGCGCGTGCTGAGCGCAGCAGCAGTTCGTGCGCGAGTTCTCGGCGCAGCTCTCCGCGGGTCTGGTAGTAGATCGCCTGATAGATCGTCTCGTGAGACACGTGATACTCCGGTCGGTCAGGGAACTCGCTCTTCAGCCAAGCAGACACCTGCGACGGGGACCACTTACTCCGCAGCTTCTGCTCGACCAGACCCCACAACAACGGCGACGCGGCCGGCCGCCTCGCTACGAGCTTGCGTGGTTTCGGGCGCTTGGCCCGCTCATCCGCTTTGCGCTGCGCGACCGCCGCGGAATACGCCCACCGGTACTCACCCCCCAACCCCGGGCCGATCCCCGAGGCCACGGACCGGCGACGATCAGGATGCCGCGCGAGCATTCCGGCGGTGTGAGCACCCCGATACACGTTGTTGCGTTTGAGCTCCCGCCACACCGTTGACCGATCACGTTTGATCAGCTCCGCGATCTCCGGGAACCGCAACCCCGAGCGAACAACACCGCGATCTGACCCCGCTCACCCGCATCCAACCGACGACCCGGCATGCAACCACCCCTCCGTTGCAACAACCGTATGAAACCGCCGGGTCTCGATACGCCCCTGCGGGGCTACTCGACCAACATGAGGCGTTTCTGCCAATGATTGGAGCTGCCCGCGGAGCGGGCCCGCATGTGATGGAGCAGTCCGCGGAGCGGGCCCGCATGTCATGGAGCAGTCCGCGGAGCGGCCCCTCATGCTGATCGAGTAGCCCGCGGAGCGGGCGTATCGAGATCCGCTGTCGCCGGGCGTGCGGGTGATGGTGGGTCTCGATACGCCCCTGCGGGGCTACTCGACCAGCATGGGGTGAGGGCGGGCCCAGATACGCCCCTTGCGGAGCTACTCGGCCGAGTCGTCCTCGGAGGGCTCGGCGACCTTCCGGCCGTCGGCGCCGGAGGCGTCGCCGTCCACGTGCAGGTCGGTGTCGCCGGGGATGCTGAAGTCGCTCAGGGGGTCGAGCGGCCCGTCCTCGTGGCTGGCGGAGTCGGGGGCGTCGCTGGTCTCGTCGCGTGCGGTCATACCTGCACCCTACGAGCGTCCGACGAGCCGCTGCACCGCGGTCACCGGGATCGACAGCCACTCCGGGCGGTTGCGCGCCTCGTAGATGGCCTCGTAGATGGCCTTGTCGAGCTCGAAGGCGTCCAGGACGGCGCGGTGCGCGGTGACCGCGTCGCCCGCCTCCTCGGTGTAGCCCTCGAGGAAGGCGCGGCGGCTGGCCAGCGCCCAGGTGGCCCGGGAGTCGCCCGGGGACGCCTGCTCGTGCGCGCCCGCCGCGTAGTCGAAGGAGCGGAGCATCCCGGCCACGTCGCGCAGTGCGATGTCCGGCAGCAGCCGCTCGTGCATCGGCCGCAGCGGCTCGCCCTCGAAGTCGAGCAGGACCCAGCCGCGGCCGGGCACGGCCAGCACCTGGCCGAGGTGGTAGTCGCCGTGGATGCGCTGCAGCCGCGGCCACGGGGCCTGCTCGGCCGCCTGGAAGACCGCGTCGATCGCGTCGGCGTCCTCGGCGATGACGGGCACCTCGGAGGAGGCGATCCGCAGCCGGCGGCGCATGGTCGCGATCATCCGCTGCACGACCTCGGGCGTCGCGTCCTCGGTCGGCATCACCTCGGCGAGGGTGGAGTGCACCTGCGCGGTCGCGAGGCCCAGCTCACGCGCCGGCCCGGTGAAGTCGGTGTCGCCGGCGACGGCCTCGAGCGCGACGCGCCAGGCGTCCTCGACGCCCGGCAGGAACTCCTGCGCGAAGGCGAGGTGCCCGAAAGCCCGGCCGGTCGGCTCGCCGCGGTCGTCCCACTCGCCGGTGACGTTGCCGATCACCGGCGGGACGAGCGTGCTGCCCGCCGCGTTCAGCGCGGACTGCACGGTGACGTCCGGGTTCTCGCCGTGGTGCAGCGCGCGGAAGACCTTGACGATCACGGGGGTGCCGGCCGAGCCGTCCTCCGCCGTGGTCTGCACGATGATCGAGGTGTTCGACTGCTCGCCGCTGAGGATCCGCGACGACGCGAACGCGCCGATCACGGCGCCGGGCTGGCGGTGGCCCTCGGCGCGGGCGCCGCCCAGGGCGCCCTCCGCGTCGGAGGAGCCGCCGTCGGCGATCAGCTCGAAGAGCGCCCGCGCGAACAGCGGGTCGCGGGGTCCGTCGTAGACGAAGCGGGTCCCGTCGCTCTCGATCAGCGCGTCCTCGAGGCCCGCGACGGGCGCCGAGCGCACGGTCACCGGCACCTGGTAGAGCACCGGGCTCGAGCCGGCCCGGTCGATGACGAGGTGCACGACGACGTCGCCGTCACCGCGCTCCAGGCGCCACTCGCCCCGGATCTCCAGCTCGGGGCGGCGCCCCTTGCTCGCGTACCACCGCTGATCGGCGACCCAGGCCGCGGCCCGGTCGATCGACAGTCCTGCGCTCATCTCTGCACTTCCCCTCGGTCGGCACCCCGAACCTTACGCGGCGCGATCGACGCGCCGGTGGGGCTTGCGGCGCGCCCATCCGATCCGGATCCCCGGCTCAGGAGCGGGTCTCCTCCGCCAGCCCGAGCACGTCCAGGATCCAGGCGTACTCGAACGCCACCTCGCGCCAGCGCTCGTAGCGCCCGCTCACGCCGCCGTGCCCGGCCGTCATCTCGATCTTGAGCAGTGCCGGCGCGCCGACCTCGCGCAGCCGGGCGACCCACTTGGCCGGCTCCACATAGAGCACGCGGGTGTCGTTGAGGCTCGTCGTCGCGAGGATCCGCGGATACCGGACGCCCTCGCGCACGTTCTCGTACGGCGAGTACGACTTCATGTACGCGTAGACCTCGGGGTCGTGCAGCGGGTCGCCCCACTCGTCCCACTCGATCACGGTCAGCGGCAGCGACGGGTCGAGGATCGAGGTCAGCGCGTCCACGAACGGCACCTGCGCCAGGATCCCGGCGAAGGCCTCCGGGGCGAGGTTCGCGACCGCGCCCATCAGCAGGCCGCCGGCCGAGCCGCCCTGCGCGACGAGGCGCTCGGGCGTGGTGAAGCCGGCCTCGACGAGGTGCCGGGCGGAGTCGACGAAGTCGGTGAAGGTGGTGCGCTTGGCGAGGGTCTTGCCCTCCTCGTACCAGGAGCGGCCCATCTCGCCGCCGCCGCGGACGTGCGCGATGGCGAAGACCACGCCGCGGTCGAGCAGCGAGAGCCGGGCGATCGAGAAGCCCGGGTCGATGCTCGCCTCGTAGGAGCCGTAGCCGTAGAGCAGGAGCGGCGCGGGGGCCTCGTCGGGCGCCGTCGCGTCCTTCCGCCAGACCAGCGACAGCGGGATGCGCGTGCCGTCCTCGGCGGTCGCCCACTCGCGGCGCTGCTCGTAGCGGGCGGGGTCGTAGTCGCCGAGCACCGGCTGCTGCTTGAGCACGGTCCGCTCGCCGGTCGCGACGTCGAGGGTGAGCACCGTGGAGGGGGTGACGAACGAGGTGTAGGCGAGCCGCAGCGCGGGCTGCTCCCACTCCGGGTTGCCGGCGAGGCCCGCGTCGTAGAGCGGCTCGTCGAAGACGATCTCGTCCAGGCGCGCGCCGCCGTCCCCGTCGATCAGGAGGCCGAGGCGGGTCGCCCCCGCCTCGCGGTAGGAGACGACGACGTGCCGCGCGAAGGCGTCGACGCCCTCGATCCGCCGTCCCGGGGTGTGCGGGACGAGGACGTGGCGCTCGGCCGCCCGCTCCTCGGGGGAGAGCGCGAGGTCGGCCGGCTCCTCGACGATCTCGAAGTCGAGTGCGCCGTCGTTGTGCACGATCAGCAGGCGGTCGCGGCCGTCGACGACGGCGTGGTCCACCTCGTACTCGACGCCCTCGCGGCGCGGCCAGACCGAGCGGAACTCGCCGGTCGGGTCCTCCGCGTCGAGCAGCAGGCACTCGCTGGTGATCTTGCTGCCGATCTCGATGACGAGGAAGCGGCGGCTGCGGGTGAGCCCCACGCCGATCCAGTAGCGCTCGTCGGGCTCGGAGAAGACGACCTCGTCGGCGGTCGACTCGGTGCCGACGGTGTGCCGCCAGATCGTGTCCGGCCGCCAGGACTCGTCGACCGTGGGGTAGAAGACGAAGCGGGCGTCGGCGCCGAAGGTCGCGCCACCGCCGGTGCCCTCGACGACGTCCGGGAGGTCCTCGCCGGTGCTGAGATCGCGGATGCGCAGCGTGTAGCGCTCGTCGCCCTCGACGTCGGTGCCGAAGAGCAGGAAGCGCCCGTCGGCGGAGACGTCGAAGCTGCCGAGCGAGAAGAAGTCGTGGCCCTCGGCCTCGATGTTGCCGTCGAGCACCACCTGCTCGCCCTCGAGCGGTCCGCCCTCGGCGA
Source organism: Rathayibacter sp. PhB186 (assembly GCF_003751825.1). Taxonomy (NCBI): domain Bacteria; kingdom Bacillati; phylum Actinomycetota; class Actinomycetes; order Micrococcales; family Microbacteriaceae; genus Rathayibacter; species Rathayibacter sp. PhB186. The sequence continues at coordinate 1,444,656 of NZ_RJKO01000001.1, forward strand.
TGGAGGGCGGGGTCCAGTCGTCCGGGCCGGAGATCGGCGCGCGGCAGTGCACGCCGTACTGGCGGCCCTCGTAGGAGCGGGAGAAGTACCACCAGGCGCCCTCGCGGACGGGGACCGAGAGGTCGGTCTCCTTCGTGCGCGAGCGGATCTCGTCGAAGAGCCGCTCGCGGAGCGGGGCGAGGGGAGCGAGGAGCGCGTCGGTGTAGGCGTTCTCGGCCTCGAGGTGCGCGATCACCTCGGGCTCCTCCTTCTGCCGCAGCCACTCGTACTGATCGACCACCAGATCGCCGTGGTGACGGCGTTCGAGCGGGACACGGCGGGCGACGGGAGGGACGGGCGCGGTCATCGCTCCAGCCTAGGCCGACCTCGCGCCCCGCCGCGGGCCTGCCGCCGGGAGCGCCGTCCGCGTGCGCACAATGGACCATGGCTCAGCGTGCGGACCGGACGAAGGCGGAGGCGCCGCGGCGCGTGCAGACCGAGGTGGAGCGGAAGTACGACGTCGATGCGGACACCGCCCTGCCGGAGCTGACCGGCGCGGGCACCGTCGTCACGGCGCTCGCCGAGGAGCCCGTCCGCCTGTCCGCCCAGTACTTCGACACCGCGGACCGCGCCCTCTCCCGCGGGCGGATCACGCTCCGTCGCCGCGAGGGCGGCGAGGACGAGGGCTGGCACGTCAAGCTGCCCGGCTCGGCCGGCCGCACCGAGATCCACGCCCCGCTGACCGCCTCCCGCACCGTGCCGGCCGAGGTCCGGGAGCCGGTGCTCGGCCACGTCGGCCGCGCGCGGCTCGAGCCGCTCGCCACCCTCGAGACCGTCCGCTCGATCACCCGGGTCGCCGACTCCGCCGGCCGCCGCCTCGCCGAGATCGCGGACGACCTGGTCATCGCGCACGACCAGCGCTCCGGCGTCGAGCGGCGCTGGCGGGAGTGGGAGGTCGAGCTCGTCGACGTCCACGGCCCCGAGGGCGAGGCGGTGCTCGACGCGATCGAGGAGCGACTGCTCGCCGCCGGCGCCCGCCCCGCCGAGAGCGCCTCGAAGCTCGCCCGGGCCACCGGCGGTCCGATCGAGGACGCGCACCCCGCACCCCAGGACGGCGGGGAGGCGGCGCTCGCCGCGATCCGCGAGCTCCTCACGGGCCTGCGCGCCGTCGATCCGCGGGTGCGCCTCGAGGCCGACGACGCGCTGCACCGGATGCGCCTGCACACCCGGCGGCTGCGCACCGTCCTCGCCGCCTCCCGCTCCGTGCTGGAGCGCGAGGCCCTCGATCCGCTGCGCGACGAGCTGCGCTGGCTCGCCGGCGTCCTCGGCGCCGCCCGCGACGAGGAGGTCCTCGCGGCCCGGCTCCGCACCGCCGTCGACGAGGCGGGGGAGGGACTGCCCGCGAAGGCCGTCGCCGGCACCACCCTCTTCGACGCGATCGAGCGCCGGCACGCGATCGCCCTGCAGCGGGTCGCCAAGACCCTGCGCGGCGCCCGCTACCTCGCCCTGCTCGCCGCGCTCGACGCCCTGGTGGCCGACCCGCCGCGGACGGCGAAGGCCGGCGCGAGCGCGAAGAAGCTCGTCCGCCGCTCCCTCGCGAAGGAGGTCTCGCGCGTCGACGCGGCCCGCACGGGCGGAGACGACGTCGAGGCCCGGCACGAGCTGCGCAAGGCCGCGAAGCGCCTGCGCTACGTCGTCGAGGCCTGGAGCGCGGTCGTTCCGGACGCCGTCGGCGCGACACCGCACCGGATCGCCAAGGCGGCGAAGGCCGTCGCCGACGCGCTGGGGGAGGAGCGCGACGCCCTCGCCGCCCGCGACGTGCTCCGCGCGCACGCCCTCGTGGCGGCCCGCCGCGGCGAGCCGGCGTTCGCCCTCGGCGTCGCCTCCGCCCGCGAGGAGAGCCGGGCTCACGAGGCCGCGCGAGCCGGGGACGCGGCGCTGGAGCGGCTGCACTCCCTGTCAAGCTGAGCAGGACGGTCATCCGCACGAAACGGGCGGCGGATAATGTGAATCATGCCTTCCGTCCGTCCTCTGCCGTCAGCCCTCCTGCGTCCGCGCCATTTCGACCGTGACGACGTGGTCGTCCATGCCGGTCTGTTCTCGCTGGTCAACTCGAGTACGACCCCGCAGGCGGCCTGGACCGAGGACCTGATCGCGCTCGGCGAGGTGCTCGACGAGGCGGAGTTCCCCTACCGCCTCATCCGCGGCACGAAGGGCGCGCCCTTCCTCGCGATCGACCGCTCGCTCGGCGCCGAGCTGGCCACGCTGCTCGCGCGCGCCTTCGCGACCGAGCCGTTCTACGTGAAGACGCTCGACAAGCGCGGCACCCCGCCGCTGCTCCTGGCCGAGGGCGCGATCGCGCCGTACCCGCGCGCCGCGGTCTTCTCGCTCTTCCGCCCCCGCGTCTCCTCGAGCGGCTCGCTGCGCTACGGCGCCCGGAGCGGCGTCCGCCTGGAGTTCTGGAAGGTCGGCGAGGAGGAGATCACCACTCCCGCCGAGAACGCGCTGATGCGCAGCAGCCTCCCGGTCGCCGAGGCGATCGACGCGCACGTCGAGGCCTACGGACGCACCTGGCCGACCTTCGAGGGCATGTTCGAGCCGCTCGTGAGCGACATCCGCTTCGACGTCGACATCGTCTTCTCCTGGGTCGACGGGACGGACCTGGAGTTCCAGCGCGCCCGCGCCGCCCGGATGGCCAGCTACGTCGTGGGCGAGGGCGACGACGCCCCCGCGCGCTTCCGTCAGATCGACGAGCTCAAGTACGCCCTCCGCAGCGTCTACATGTACGCGCCGTGGGTCCGGCACATCTACATCGTCACCGACTCGCCGCGCCCGCGCTGGCTCGACGAGCATCCCGACGTCACCCTGGTCCGCAGCGAGGACCACTTCCGCGACCTCTCGGTGCTGCCCACGCACAACTCGCACGCGGTCGAGAGCCAGCTGCACCGCATCCCGGGCCTCGCGGAGCACTTCCTCTACTCCAACGACGACATGTTCTTCGGCCGCCCCGTCGACCCGTCGATCTTCTTCTCGCCCGGCGGGATCACCAAGTTCATCGAGGCGACCACCCGCATCGGGATGGGCGACTCCAACGCCTCCCGGAGCGGCTTCGAGAACGCCGCCCGGGTGAACCGCCGGCTGCTCCGCGAGCGCTTCGGCGCGATGACGACCCGCCATCTCGAGCACGCCGCCACGCCGCTCCGCAAGAGCGTGATGGCCGAGCTCGAGACCGAGTTCGAGCCGGAGTTCACCGCGACCGCCGCCAGCCGCTTCCGCTCGGCGAGCGACGTCTCCGTCACCAACTCGCTGTACCACTACTACGCGCTGATGACCGGCCGCGCGGTGGTGCAGGAGAACGCCTCGGTGAAGTACGTCGACACGACGATGCACCAGGGCCTGAAGGACATGAAGAAGCTGCTGAAGAACCGCGGCGTCGACTTCTTCTGCCTCAACGACGGCAGCTTCCCCGAGATCTCGGCGGAGGCGCGCACCCGCGCCGTGATCGACTTCCTCGAGGAGTACTACCCGATCCCGGCGCCCTGGGAGCGGGTGGACTGAGCATGGCCTGGGCGATCGGCGGAGGGGTCCTCGGGCTGCTGCTCGGGCTCGCCAGCGCACTCGTCTTCCCGGGCATCGGGGTCGGCGCGGGCATCGGCGTCGGGATCGCGCTCGGCGCGGCCCTCGCCTTCGCCGGGCACTTGTTCGCCCTCGACCGCAGTCGTCCCAAGCGCTGACGTCCGTTCTGCAGGCGATCCGCGGCTCCGGAGCCTCGGTCCCGCGGACGGGATCGTCGCTCGGCGCGGATCGCCTGCAGACCGGACGCAGTCCTTTAGGCGCTGACGCTGACGGGCTCCACGACGGGCGGGTAGAGCGCCTCGACCTGCTCGAGCGGAGCGGCCGTGGCCGGCGCGATCTCGACGCCGTGCGAGGCGAGGATCCGCTCGGTCTCGTTCGCCGAGACGTAGGACACCTCGGTCGAGGCTCCGATCGGCACCACCGAGTGCAGCACCGTGCCGTCGTAGACGTGGATGAGGTTGAAGGCCTGCGCGGAGTTGCGGGCGCGAGTGCCGCCGACCGGCACGTTGAGGTCCTGCGTGTAGCAGGTGGCCGACGCGACCGAGACGGGGATGCCCGCGAACGTCGCGGTCGAGGAGTAGTGCAGGTGGCCGGCGATGATGCTGCGGACGTCCGAGCCCTCGAGCACCTCCGCGAGCGCGGGCTGGTCGCGGAGCTCGACGAGCACCGAGAGGTCGAGGACGCTCGGCACCGGCGGGTGGTGCAGCGCCAGGATCGTGCCGTGCGGCGCGGGGCTGGAGAGCTCCTCCGCGAGCCAGTCCAGCTGGGCGTCCGAGATCTCGCCGTAGTGCGCGCCCGGGACGGTCGAGTCCAGCGCGATGATGCGCAGTCCGTTCACGTCGTGCACGCGGTCGATCGGCTGCGTGGTGGGCAGCTGGTCGAGCAGCCCGGAGCGGAAGGCACCGCGGTCGTCGTGATTGCCCATCACCCAGATCACCTCGGCACCGAGGCGGGCGGCGGCCGGCTCGACGACGGCGCGGAGCTTGGCGTACGCCTGCGGCTCGCCCTTGTCCGCCAGATCGCCGGTGATGACCACGGCCTCCGGGCGACCGCCCGAGGCCTCCAGCTCGTCGAACAGGCGGCGGAGCTGAGCCTCGCTGTCGACGTCGGAGCCGTACAGCCCGCCGTCTCCGGCGATGAAGTGGGTGTCGCTGAGGTGAAGGATGAAGTGGTTCGGCCGGGGGTACTCGGCCTGGCGGACAGTCATGATCCTCGGGTTCCACGATCGGTGGGGCCGGCTCGATCGAGTCGGCGTCGGTACGGGATGTCGCATGGTGCTGTACTGCTGGTCCGCGGGCTGGGAACTGCTCCCGCGAGGCTCAGTCCATCATCGCGGGGTGAACGGACGGCCAACGAGGACCGGCGCGTCATCGAACGGTTTTCCCAGATTCGGCGCCGGACGGTGCCTTCGTCCTCAGGAACCGCTCACCGAGCGCGCACTCCCCGCACACCGATCGCCCACGCCCCGCATCGGCGTCGCAGAGGGAGTCGTCAGAGCTCGAGCAGGAGCCGCGCGTGGAAGGCGATCGCGCGCTCGAACTGGTCGACCTCGACCGACTCGTCGGCGCCGTGGATGCCGAGCTGCTGCTGCGGGCTGATCTCGAACGGGATGAAGCGGTAGACACCGTCGCTGATCGCGTGGAAGTGGCGGGCGTCGCTGCCGCCGGTCTGCACGTAGGGCGCGACGATCGCCTCGGGGAAGACCTCCTGCACCACGCGGCGGAGCACGTCGTACGGGCCGCCGTCGCCGGGCTCGCCGGTGGGGGAGACGGGGGAGGGCTCGTGCGCGACGCGCACCTCGATCTCGACCTCGGGGTCGTCGATCACCGCGCGGATCCGCTCGACGACGCCGGCGACGGTGCCGCCCGGGTTGATCCGCACGTTGGCGACCGCGCTGGCGGTCGACGCGAGGACGTTCGCCCCGGTGCTGCCGCGCAGCTGCGTGATCGCCACGGTCGTCCGCAGCATCGCGGCGGAGCGGTTGGAGTGCGCGGCCAGGGCCGCGATGACGGCGTCCGGGTGCTCGTGCGGCTTCGCGTACCAGACCGCGTGCGCGGCGTCGGCTCGGGGTGCGGCGGCGCGCACCAGCTCGGCGATCGGCTCCGGCAGCGTCGAGGGGAACGGGTTCTCGGTGAGGCGGTGGATCGCCCGCGCGAGACGCTGGGTGGCGAGCATGCCGGGCAGGGGCGGCGGGGCGGAGGCGTGCCCGCCCGCGTCGCGGCAGGTCAGCTCGAGGTTCATGATGCCGCGCTCGGTGACGCCGATGACGGCGATCGGCGTGGTCACTCCGGGCACGATGCCGCGGCGGACGTTGCCGCCCTCGTCGAGCACGAAGCGGGGGCGCACGCCGCGCGCCCCGAGCAGCGCGACGATCGACGGTGCGCCGTCCCCCGCCGTCTCCTCGTTGTGCGTGGAGACCAGGTAGACGTCTCGGCGAGGACGCTCTCCCCGCAGGACGGCCGCTTCGACGGCCTCGAGCAGGGCGACGAGGGAGCCCTTGTCGTCGAGCGCGCCGCGCCCCACGATCGCGGTGCGGCCGTCCGGTCGGAGGACCGTATCGGCCGCGAACGGCGCGATCGACCAGTCGTCGGGGGTGACGCTGACCACGTCGTAGTGCGCCATCAGGACCGACGGCTCGCCGTCCTCGGTGCCGCGCCAGCGCCAGACGAGGGAGTGCCCGGCCACGGTCTCGCGCTCGAGGGCGCTGTGCAGCGCGGGGTAGAACTGCTCGAGCAGCTCCTGGAAGACGCGGAACCGGCTCCAGTCGGTGTCGGACTCGTCGGAGTGCGACACCGTGTCGACCCGCAGCAGGGCCTGGAAGCGCTCGAGCGCGGTCGTCGTCACCGGGCTAGCCTACGACGGCGGTCCCGACCCCCCGGACCCGGCGAGCGGAGGTGCGGCATGGGCGTGCGGCCGCCGACCGACCCGCTGACCGACCCGCTGCCCGAGGTCTGCGTGGTCTACGTCCTCCGCGAGTCGCCCCGCGGGACCGAGGTGCTGCGCGGGCGGAAGCTCCGCGGTCTCGGCGAAGGCCGGGTCGTCGCTCCCGGCGGCAAGCTCGAGTCGGGGGAGTCGCCCGCCGAAGCGGCCGTCCGCGAGCTGGCGGAGGAGGTCGGCCTGCGCGCAGATCCTCGCGACCTCGAGCCCCGCGGCTCCCTCGACTACTTCTTCCCGCACCGCCCCGCGTGGAGCCAGCGCTCGCACGTCTTCGTCTGCCGCCGCTGGTCGGGCGAGGTGGTCGCCTCGGGCGAGCTCGCCGCAGCCTTCGTCCCACTCGACGAGGTCCCGTACGGCCTGATGTGGGACGACGCGCGCTTCTGGCTCCCCGCGGTGCTGCACTCCGGCGCCGTGGTCGACCGCACGTTCGAGTTCGGCGCCGACCTCGAGCACGTCGTCGATCGGTCCTGATCCCGCCGTCCGGTCGCTTCGGCGCCAGATCTTTGACGCGTTCCCGGTGATTCGTCGATCGTTCTCGGGCGGAGAGGGAGCCCGGCCCCGGGTGAGCCCCGCGCTGAGGAAGAGGTGACGGCGATGAGGACTCGCCTCCTGCGGGGGACGGCGGCTGCGCTGGTCGTGCTGACGACCCTGCTGGGCATCGGTGCGCTCACGACGGCGCCCGCGGCGGCGCTGACATCGGGGACGAAGTCGAACGAGCCCTGGGTGGTGCAGGTCTACGACAAGATCGTGGGAATCCATACCAACACCTGCACCGGCACGGCGATCGCCGCCGACTGGGTGCTCACCGTGGACCACTGCCCCGTGAGTCACGTCTACTACCGCTACGCCCCGTCGCCGACGGAGGACGAGGTGACGGAAGTGGTTCCGGTGGCGGAGTCGATCTCGCTCGCCCCCGCGGACATGAAGCTCCTCCACCTCTCCCGCCCGCACGCGCTGCCGCACTACCCGCGACTGGTGCCGGGCGGCTACCGGGTCGGCTCGGTCGGCCACCTCTACGGGCTGGGTCCGGACATGTTCCCCACGCAGAGGACCGAGAAGGTCTGGATCAGGAGGGTGGGACGGATGCCGAACGGTCTCATCGGCTTCCACTCGACAGCGACGACCGGCAGCACCGAGCAGATCGGCGAGACCGGCGACTCGGGCGGGCCGCTGATCGTGAACGGGAACCTCGTCGGGGTGTTCTACGGGACGACCCTCCCCGGTGAGCGGGTGCCGATGATGGGGTACACCGATGTGCGACCGGCAGTGGAGAAGCTGAAGCAGCTGCAGGGGCGCGACCGATCCCCCCGGGAGGCGGCCTCGGACGCGGCGGCGGGCATCACCGAGGTCTCGGTCGTCCGCGGGTACGTGGAGGCGACGATGAGCGAGGCGCTGGTCCGCTCCGGGAAGCGGGTCGTCGTCTGGGTGAACGGCCGCTACGCGGGTGACTACAACGAGGGCAGGGGCTGGTACGCCTGGAAGTACGACGTCCCGGGCGGCACGAAGATCGTCCCCACCACGCCCGTGAAGGACGGCGACCTCGTCCAGGTCGGCGAGCTGGCCTCCGGCGTGGACGTCGCCGCGGCCGACCTGCTCTTCCAGTCGACGCTCACCGGCGTCGACAGCGTCCAGCGGACCGGTGACCGGGTCGCGGTGACGTTGAGTCGCGCGCTGGTGAACTCGGGGAAGCGGGTCGTGGTCTGGGTCGACGGCGTCTACCGGGCCGAGGTGCTCGACGACGTCTCGCTGTACGCGTCGAAGACGAACATCGACGGCGCCTCGATCGTCACGCCCGACGGCACCGTTCCGGAGGGCGCGCTCGTCCAGATCGGGGTGCTGCTCGCGGGGACCGACATCGATCAGGCCGAGATCCTCGACGCCCGCGTCCTCTGACGGCTGCTCGCACTCCGACGGCCGGCTAGAGCTCGAGCACGTCGCCCGGCTCGAGGGCGTGGTACTCGCCGCCGCCCTCGCGGGTCGCCCAGCTGAGGCGGTCGTGCCCGAGCTTCTGGCCCGCCTCGGACAGCACCCGCTCGTGCGTCGCGAAGGCGTGCCGCGGTGCGAGCTCGAGGACGTAGTCGATCGACTCCGCGATCTTCATCCAGGGCGCGCCGGAGGGGGCCGCCAGCACCTCGACGTCGACGCCGGCCGGCACGGTGAAGGAGTCGCCCGCGTAGTAGAACCGGCCGTTCACCAGCACGCCGACGTTGTCGATCACCGGGATGGAGGAGTGGATCACCGCGTGCCGGGAGCCGAAGAAGCGCAGCTCGAACGGTCCGACCTCGACCACGTCGCCCTCGGCGACTGTCTCGACGTCGAAGCCCTCGGCCGCCGCGGCGACACCGGCCGGCCCGAGGATCCGCAGCGCCGGGTTCGCGGTGCGCAGCCGCTCCAGCTGCTCCGCCGTCCAGTGATCGGCGTGCTCATGGGTGATCACGACCGCGACGGTGTCGGCCGAGCCCTCGACGGGACGGGTGAAGGAGCCGGGGTCGAGGACGAGCCGCGAGCCCGCCTCCTCGACGAGGACGGTGGCGTGCTCGAGCTTGGTCAGTCGCATGCTCCGAGCCTCTCGCGGGGGCGACCGCGGTGCAAGACGGCCCCGGAGAGCGCGCCGTCCGCCCGCTCGATTTGCACCGGTGCGGATCCGTGTGCAACACTCTTCGAGTTGCAAAAACGCGGCCCCATCGTTTAGCGGCCTAGGACGTCGCCCTCTCACGGCGGTAACGCGGGTTCAAATCCCGCTGGGGTCACCACGGCAACACGAGCAGAACCCCCGGTCATGGCCGGGGGTTCTTCTCGTTTAACGGCCCGCTCCCCGGGGAGAGACCGTCGGAATCCACTGACCCCCGGAAGGTCCCCATGCAAGAGCTGCCCGTCTGGTTCGTGACCGGCTCGTTCGTCGTCCTGAGCCTGATCCTGGCCGCGGACCTGCTGCTGGTCTACAAGCGCCCGCACGTGCCGAGCCTGAAGGAGTCCGGCCTCTGGGTCGGCTTCTACGTCACGCTCGCGCTGATCTTCGCCCTGGTGATGCTGCTGCTGGGCGGGGGAGAGGTCGCCGGCCAGTTCGTCGCGGGCTGGCTGACCGAGTACAGCCTGTCGATCGACAACCTGTTCGTCTTCGTGATCATCATGGGCCGCTTCGCAGTGCCGCCGAAGTACCAGCAGGAAGTGCTGATGGTGGGCATCATCATCGCGCTGATCTTCCGCGGGGTGTTCATCCTGCTGGGCGCGCAGCTGATCGAGAGCTTCAGCTGGATCTTCTACCTCTTCGGCGCCTTCCTCGTCTACACGGCCTGGAACCAGGCGTTCGGCAAGGAGGACGAGAACGAGGGCACCGACAACCTCCTCATCCGTCTGCTGCGCAAGCGCGTGAAGATCTCGGACGAGTTCGACGGGTCGAAGATCCGCACCGTGAAGGACGGGAAGAAGTACTTCACGCCGATGCTGATCGTGTTCCTCGCGATCGGCTCGACCGACCTGCTCTTCGCGCTCGACTCGATCCCGGCGATCTTCGGCATCACCGAGAGCCCGTTCATCGTCTTCACCGCGAACATCTTCGCCCTGATGGGCCTGCGCCAGCTCTACTTCCTGCTCGGCGGCCTCATCGACAAGCTCGAGTACCTCAAGTACGGCATCGCGTTCATCCTCGCCTTCATCGGCGTGAAGCTCGTGCTGCACGCCCTGCACGAGAACGACCTCCCGTTCCTCAACGGCGGCGAGCCGCTGCCGGTCTGGGACATCGACACGATCACCTCGCTCGCCGTCATCGTCGTCAGCATGACCGTCGCCACGGTCGCGAGCCTGATCAAGATGCGCCGCGAGCACTCCCACATCGAGCTGCACGACGGCCACCCGGAGGTCGTCGCCGACGCCGACGGGCAGGACCGCGCCGAGAAGAAGTGAGCCCGGTCCCGTGACTGCGACGACGAGCACGACCAGCATCGACCTGCCCCAGGGCGTCCTGCACCTGATGGTGTCGAGCAGCACCGACGTCGGCGCCGTCCGCCGGGTGAACGAGGACGCCCTCCTGGTCGCGCCGAGGCTGGTCGCCGTCGCCGACGGCATGGGCGGGCACGCCCGCGGCGACCTGGCCAGCTCGACCGCCGTCGAGAGCCTGCGGGCGAGCGCGGCCGAGGCGATCGGCCCGGTCTCGGACGTCTTCGCCGTCGTCGAGACCGCCAACGCTGCGGTCCGCGACCTCGACGTCGGCGGCGCCCTCTGCGGAACGACGCTCACCGGCCTCACCCTCGTCCGGCCCGACGACGGCGGACCCGCCTCCTGGGGCCTGTTCAACGTCGGCGACTCCCGGGTCTACCGCTGGGACGGCGCGGGTATCCAGCAGCTGACCGTCGACCACTCGGCGGTGCAGGAGCTGGTCTCGGCCGGACTGCTCAGCCGGGAGGCGGCGGAGTCGCACCCCGACCGCAACATCGTCACCCGGGCGCTCGGCGCCGACGACGAGGTCGAGACGGACGTCTGGACCCTGCCGATCGTGCCCCGGGCGACCTACCTGCTCTGCTCCGACGGCCTCACCAAGGAGCTCTCCGACGCCCGGATCGCCGAGCTCTTCGCCCGCCGCGACGCGGGGGACCTGCACGGTGCCGATCTCGCCGAGGAGCTCGTGCGCGCCGCGGTCGACGCCGGCGGGCGGGACAACGTGACGGTCGTCGTCGTGGAGGCCGTGCTCGCCCCTCGACCGGACGCCGAGGCCTGACTCCACGGGCCACGCCCCTCGAACAGGTGGCAGCGACTCCGGCTCCGAACTGCAGAGCCGGGCTGTCGATGGGCATACTGGAGGGATGGACACCGTCGAGGCTCTCGATCGCGCGAAGACGCGCTTCGCGGAGGGCGACGTCCGAGGGGCCGTGTCGCTGCTCGAGCGCTGCGTCGAGGCCGACCCCGTCTGGATCGACCCCCGCGTCCTCCTGTCCGAGCTCTACCGGAGGTCCGGCGACCTCATCGAGGCCGGCCGCTGGGGCTACCTGATCGAGAACTGTGCCGCTCCCGAGGAGCGCCGGGCGTTCGAGCGCGCCCTGGTGCGCACCGACGAGGACCCGTTCGAGTTCGCGGAGCGCGCCCTGGTGCGTCCGCTCGAGCTCGCGGCCGAGTCGCCGCACGCCGCGATGATGCTCGCCGAGCTGCCGGCCCGGATCGACGAGGCCGAGCGGTTCGAGCAGGAGTCGCCCGATCCGCTCGACGGCGACTGGTTCGAGCACGAGGCCGTGCCGGTGAAGCGGCGCTCCGGTTTCGTCGGGATGGTCGGCGCCGCGGTCGCCGCGGTCTTCGTCGTCGGCGGCGTGGTGGTCGGCGCGGCCGCTCTGCTGGTGGTCCCCGCGGTGCTCATCGCGATGCTCGTCGCGCCCTGACGGCCGCTGCCGCCCTCCCCGATCCGCTCGGGCCGCGCCTCCCTGCCGCTCGTCGGCGCGGTGCTATCCTCGGTCAATGCTGTTCGGCCGGCTCCTCCTTCTCCGCCGCGACGAGACCTCGATCTGACAGGCCTCCCTCGTCGCGGTGTCTCTCGCGGGCTGACCACATTCCTGAGGAAGAGAAACCCGTCATGAACGACAGTTCCCCCGACACCGCCGCGCCCTCGGCCGCCGAGACCCCGGCCGCCGAGCGCCCGCGCACCCTGGCCGAGAAGGTCTGGGACGACCATCTCGTCGCCAAGGGCGAGGACGGCACGCCCGACCTGATCTACATCGACCTGCACCTCGTGCACGAGGTGACCAGCCCGCAGGCCTTCGACGGCCTCCGCCAGGCCGGCCGACCCGTCCGGCGTCCCGATCTCACGATCGCGACCGAGGACCACAACACCCCGACCGTCGGCATCGACAAGCCGATCGCCGACCTCACCAGCCGCACCCAGATCGAGACCCTGCGGCGCAACGCCGCCGAGTTCGGCGTCCGCCTGCACTCCCTCGGCGACATCGAGCAGGGCATCGTGCACGTCGTCGGCCCGCAGCTCGGCCTGACCATGCCCGGCATCACCGTCGTCTGCGGCGACTCGCACACCTCGACCCACGGCGCGTTCGGCGCGATGGCGTTCGGCATCGGCACCAGCGAGGTCGAGCACGTGATGGCCACGCAGACGCTGCCGCTCAAGCCCTTCAAGACCATGGCGATCACCGTCGAGGGCGAGCTGCGCGAGGGCGTCACGGCGAAGGACATCATCCTCGCCGTGATCGCGAAGATCGGCACCGGCGGCGGTCAGGGCTACGTGCTCGAGTACCGCGGCTCGGCGATCCGCGCGCTCTCGATGGAGGGCCGGATGACGATCTGCAACATGTCGATCGAGGCGGGCGCGCGCGCCGGCATGGTCGCGCCCGACGAGACGACCTTCGCCTATCTCCAGGGCCGCCCGCACGCCCCCGAGGGCCAGGACTGGGACGACGCCGTCGCCTACTGGCGGACCCTCCCGAGCGACGAGGGCGCCGTCTTCGACGCCGAGGTCGTCCTCGACGCGGACGCGCTCGAGCCGTTCGTCACCTGGGGCACGAACCCCGGCCAGGGCGTCTCGCTCTCGCAGGCCGTGCCCGACCCCGACGCGATCGCCGACCCGAACGAGCGCTCCAACGCCCGGCGCGCGCTGGAGTACATGGACCTCGAGGCCGGCACCCCGATGAAGGAGATCCCGGTCGACGCGGTCTTCATGGGCTCCTGCACCAACTCGCGCATCGAGGACCTCCGCGCCTTCGCGTCGATCATCGCCGGCCGCACCAAGGCGCCCGGCGTCCGGGTGATGGTCGTCCCCGGCTCCGCCCGCGTGCGCATCGAGGCCGAGGCCGAGGGCCTGGACAAGGTGATCACCGCGTTCGGCGCCGAGTGGCGCTTCGCCGGCTGCTCGATGTGCCTCGGCATGAACCCGGACCAGCTCGCCCCGGGGGAGCGCTGCGCCTCCACCTCGAACCGCAACTTCGAGGGCCGGCAGGGCAAGGGCGGCCGCACGCATCTGGTGTCGCCGCTGGTCGCCGCCGCGACCGCCGTCCGCGGCACTCTCTCCAGTCCTTCCGACCTGGAGCCCGTCCGCGAGCTGGTGGAGGCCTGATCATGGAGAAGTTCGAGACCGTCACCGGCATCGCCGCGCCGCTGAAGCGCAGCAACGTCGACACCGACCAGATCATCCCCGCCGTCTTCCTCAAGCGGGTCACCAAGACCGGCTTCGAGGACGCGCTCTTCCACGGCTGGCGCCAGGACCCGGAGTTCGTGCTCAACCAGCCGGCCTTCCAGGGCGCGCAGATCCTCGTCGCTGGCCCCGACTTCGGCACCGGCTCCAGCCGCGAGCACGCCGTCTGGGCGCTGCGCGACTTCGGCTTCCGCGTCGTGCTGTCCTCCCGCTTCGGCGACATCTTCCGCGGCAACTCCGGCAAGCAGGGGCTGCTCGCGGCGGCCCTGGCGGAGAGCGACATCGACCGGCTCTGGGAGCTGATCGATGCGACGCCGGGAATAGAAGCGACCGTCGATCTGGTTGGTCGTACGGTCACCGCCGGTGGCGAGACCTTCCCTTTCGAGGTCGACGACTACACTCGTTGGCGCCTGATCGAAGGGCTGGACGACATCGGCCTGACCCTGCGCGACGAAGCGCTCATTTCCGAATTCGAGACCCGTCGCGCGAGCTGGCGGCCCAAGACATTGCCGGTGAAATAGCGTGAACACACTTCTTCAGGACGCCAAGGCGGCGGGAGCACAGGATGCGAAGGCGGCGGGAGCCCGTGTGGGGATGACCACCGAGCGGATCACCATCCACGGCGGGCGGCCGCTGAAGGGCCGGATCGAGCTCAAGGGTGCGAAGAACCTCGTCACCAAGGCGATGGTCGCCGCGCTCCTCGGCGAGACCGCGTCCACCCTGCGCGACGTCCCGGACATCAGCGACGTCCGCGTCGTCAAGGGCCTCCTCGAGGTGCACGGCGTCAAGGTGAAGCAGGGCCCCGAGGTGGGCGAGCTGATCCTCGACCCCTCCAACGTCGAGTCCGCGCACTTCGCCGACATCGACGCCCACGCCGGCTCGAGCCGCATCCCGATCCTCTTCTGCGGACCGCTGCTGCACCGCCTCGGCGAGGCGTTCATCCCCGACCTCGGCGGCTGCCGCATCGGCGACCGCCCGATCGACTACCACCTCGAGGTGCTCCGCAACTTCGGCGCCATCGTCGAGAAGCTGCCCTCCGGTATCCGGATGTCGGCGCCCGAGGGCCTGCACGGCGCCAAGGTGTCGCTGCCCTACCCGAGCGTCGGCGCGACCGAGCAGGTGCTGCTCACCGCGGTCCGCGCCTCGGGCATCACCGAGCTGTCGGGTGCAGCGATCGAGCCCGAGATCATGGATCTCATCAACATCCTGCAGAAGATGGGCGCGATCATCTCGGTCGACACCGACCGCGTGATCCGCATCGAGGGCGTCGACCGCCTGGAGGGCTACACCCACCGCGCGCTCTTCGACCGCAACGAGGCCGCCTCCTGGGCCGCCGCGGCCCTCGCGACCGACGGCGACATCTTCGTCGGCGGCGCTCGCCAGCAGGAGATGACGACCTTCCTCAACGTCTTCCGCAAGGTCGGCGGCGCGTTCGAGATCGCCGAGGACGGCATCCGCTTCTACCACCCCGGCGGCGAGCTCAAGCCGGTCATCATCGAGACCGACGTGCACCCCGGCTTCATGACCGACTGGCAGCAGCCGCTCGTCGTGGCGCTGACCAAGGCCAAGGGCGTGTCGATCGTGCACGAGACCGTCTACGAGCAGCGCTTCGGCTTCGTCGACGCGCTGGTCGAGATGGGCGCGACCATCCAGATCCACCGCGAGTGCCTCGGTGGCCAGGCCTGCCGCTTCGGTCAGCGCAACTTCATGCACTCCGCGGTCATCTCCGGCCCGTCGAAGCTGCACGGCGCCGACATCGTCGTGCCCGACCTGCGCGGTGGCTTCTCGCACCTGATCGCGGCGCTCTCGGCCGAGGGCACCTCCTCGGTCTCGAACGTCGGCATCATCAGCCGCGGCTACGAGAACTTCCTCACCAAGCTCGAGCTGCTCGGCGCCGACTTCTCGCTCGACGCCTAAACGGCGGCGCCGGAGCACCTCCGGCACGTGACACCGGCTCCGGCTCGCAGAATCCCCCCGATCCTGCGAGCCGGAGCCGTTTATACGTGCCCGACGTCTCGTCGCCGCGGGTCGGCTCACCTCCGGCTCGCGTAACCGCCTCCGGCTCGTCGGATCGGCGGGATCCCGCGAGCCGAGTCAGATTCCGCGAGCCGGAGTCGCTTCCGCCGGGTCTCGACACGCCCCTGCGGGGCTGCTCGACCAGCGTCGGCGCGTGCACCGCGCCGCCCGTTGGCGTGGGCGGCGGGGGCGGCGGAGCCGGGATGCGAGGATGGGCGGGTGTCTGAACGAAGCCGCCCGTCCATCTTCTGGCTCCTCGCGGCGTTGGTGATCCCGACGCTCACCGCCTCCGTGGACCTCCGGGTCCGCGACATCGACAAGATCCCGCGCAAGGGCGCGTTCGTGTTCGCGCCGAACCACTACAGCGAGATCGACCCGTTCATCACGGGCTGGGTGCTGTGGCGGGCCGGGCGCGCGCCGCGCTTCCTGGCGAAGGCGTCGCTGTTCAAGATCCCCGTCGCCGGAGCGATCCTGCGCGCCTCGGGGCAGATCCCGGTCGAGCGGGCCGGCTCCGTGCGCGGCAGCGAGCCGCTGAAGGCGGCGAAGGAGCTGGTCGACCGGGGCGGCTCCGTCCTGATCTACCCGGAGGGCACGCTCACCCGCGACCCCGAGCTCTGGCCGATGCGCGGCAAGACCGGCGCGGTGCGGATGGCGCTGCAGTACGGACTGCCCGTCGTGCCCGTCGCGCACTGGGGCACCCAGCAGGTCATGGGCCGCTACTCCAAGAAGATCACCCTCTTCCGCCGCAAGCGCGTCGACGTCCTGGTCGGCGATCCCGTCGACCTGTCGGCGTTCCGCGGGCGCAGCCTCGACTCCGCGACCCTCAACGAGGCGTCGACCGTCGTGATGGCCGCGATCACCCGCCTGCTCGAGGAGCTGCGAGGCGAGACGGCACCGGAGAAGCGCTGGAACCCGGCCGAGCACAATCAGAAGGGCACGGGACGCTTTGAGCAGGGGCAGTAGGGCCGAGAAGGCGCCGATCCCCGTGCCGCGCCGTGTCGCCGTCCTCGGCGCCGGCAGCTGGGGGACCACCTTCGCCAAGATCCTCGCCGACGGCGGCTCCGACGTCGTGATGTGGGCGCGGCGGGCCGAGCTCGCCCGCGAGATCACCGAGGCCAAGCGCAACAGCGACTACCTCCCCGGCATCAACCTGCCGCGCAACATCCGGGCGACCCCGCGGATCGAGGAGGCGCTCGAGGGCGCCGACCACGTCTACCTCTCCATCCCGTCGCAGACCCTGCGCGGGAACCTCGAGGCGATCACGCCGTTCCTCACCGAGCGGACCGTCCTCGTCAGCCTGATGAAGGGCGTCGAGAAGGGCACCGGCCAGCGGATGAGCGAGGTGATCTCGCAGGTGCTGCCGATCGATCCGAGCCGGATCGCGGTCGCCTCCGGGCCGAACCTCGCGCTCGAGATCGCGAAGGAGCAGCCGACCGCGGCGGTCATCGCCTCGGAGAGCCTCGTCACCGCGCAGGAGGTCGCGCTCGCCGCGACCAACCGCTACTTCCGCTCCTACGTCAACACCGACGTGATCGGGACCGAATTCGGCGGTGTGCTGAAGAACCTGATCGCCGTCGCGATCGGCATCGTCGACGGCGTCGGCTACGGCGAGAACACCAAGGCGTCGATCATCACCCGCGGCCTCGCCGAGATGACCGACTTCGCCGTCGCGTACGGCGGGCGGCCCGAGACGATGTCCGGGCTGGCCGGCCTCGGCGACCTGATCGCGACGTCGAGCTCGTCGCTCTCCCGCAACAACACGGCCGGGCGCCTGCTCGGCCAGGGCTACAGCTTCGGCGACGTCGTGAAGTCGATGCAGCAGACGGCGGAGGGGCTCTCCTCGGTCGCGCCGATCCTCGAGCTCGCCCGGGCCCGCGGAGTCGACATGCCCATCGTCGAGCAGGTGTCGCAGGTGCTCGCCGGTACGCTCGATCCGAAGGACATCGCGCCGCACCTGACCACGGATTCGGACGAGCCCCAGGGTGAGAGGAACCTCGATGACCAGCAAGCTCGCAGTGGCCGTTCTGTTCGGGGGGCGTTCAAGCGAGCACTCGATCAGCTGCGCAACGGCGGCGGGGGTGCTGCGGGCGATCGATCGTGACCGCTTCGACGTGATCCCCGTCGGGATCACCGCTGACGGCGCGTTCGTGCTCGAGGAGGACCGGCCGGAGAAGTTCGCGCTCGACGCGAGCGCCCTGCCGCGGGTCGAGGACAACGGGACGCGCGTGCGCTGGCCGGAGTCGGCGCTCTCCCGCGAGCTGACCGTCACCGCGGCCGACGGCTCCGTCCGGTCGCTGGGCGACGTGGACGTGGTGCTGCCGATCCTGCACGGCCCGTGGGGCGAGGACGGCACCGTCCAGGGGATGCTCGAGCTGGTCGGGCTGCCCTACGTCGGGTCGGGCGTGCTCGCCTCGGCGCTCGGGATGGACAAGCACTTCACCAAGACCGTCTTCCGCGCCGCGGGCATCGCGGTCGCCCCCTGGTACACCGTGACCGAGGCGGAGTGGCGCGATGACCCGAGCGACGCCGCGTCGGCCCTCGACGAGCTCGGCCTGCCCGCCTTCGTCAAGCCGGCCCGTGCCGGATCGAGCGTGGGCGTGAGCCGGGTCGACGAGCGCTCGCAGCTCGACGCCGCGCTCGAGGAGGCGTTCTCGCACGACTCCCGGGTGCTGATCGAGTCCGCGATCGTCGGGCGAGAGGTCGAGATCGGCGTGCTCGGCGCGCGCCGCGGGGAGTCCCCGCGCGCGTCCGTGGCCGGCGAGGTCGTCGTCAGCGGCGGCGGCTTCTACGACTTCGAGGCGAAGTACCTCGGGATGAAGGGCGTCGAGCTGGTCTGCCCGGCCGAGCTCACCGAGGACGAGCTCGCCGAGATGCGGGCCCTCGCGGTCAGCGCCTTCACCGCGATCGGGGCCGAGGGCCTCGCCCGCGTCGACTTCTTCCTCACGGCCGACGGCTTCGTCATCAACGAGATCAACACGATGCCCGGCTTCACGCCGATCTCGATGTTCCCGCGGATGTGGGGCGCGAGCGGCGTCGACTACCCCGACCTGATCAGCGAGCTGCTCGACCTGGCGCTCGAGCGCGTCCCGGCCGCGGTCCGATGACCGCGGCGGGCCTCGGGCTCCGGCTCGAGCCGGGCCCGCGGGCGCCGTTCGAGCAGATCCGCGAGGGGATCACCGCGCAGGTCGCCGCGGGGTCGCTCCTGGTCGGCACGCGGCTTCCTGCGGTGCGGACCCTCGCCGAGGAGCTGGGTGTCGCTCCGGGGACCGTCGCGCGGGCCTACAAGGAGCTCGAGGCCGCGGGGATCGTGGAGACGCGGGGGCGCGCCGGGACGGTCGTGTCCGGTGGCGTCGACTCGGTCGAGCACGAGCTGCAGCTGGCGGCCGGCGCGTACGCGGCGCGGGCCCGGGCGCTCGGAGCGACGCCGGAGCGGGCGCTGCAGGTCGCGGCCGCGGCCCTCCGCGGGCCGGACTGACGGGGCGCTCGCGTTCGATATGCAGGCGATCCGCGGACGTCGACGGGGGCCTGTCCCGCGGAAAGCCTTCTCCGTGGCGCGGAACCTGCAGATCGGACGTCCGAGATCAGCCCGTCGGCGTGCTCGGCGGGTCGAGGGTGTCCGTGTCGGAGACGTTCGTGCAGGCGCGCTCCTGCGGCAGGTAGGAGACGGCGTTCGCGAGGTCGACGACGGCCGAGGTGCCGGAGGCGCGGCTCTGGTCGACGGTGATCTCGACCGCCGGATCGCGGCCGTAGGTGGTCAGCGTGTAGACGTCGTCGGCGGCCTGCGACTCGTCGATGATCCAGTCGACGCCGCTGACCGAGACGCAGAGCTCGGTGGTGGGGCCGGGGGGAGTGACACCGCAGTGCAGGATGACGGCGGCGGGGGTGCCCCAGGCCGCCGTGCCCTGCGCGTTCGTCTCGCGCTCGGGCAGCTCGGCGACGACGTCGGGCAGGCGCACCGAGACCTCGGCGCAGCCCTCGTTCGTCGCGTCGTCGGCCGGCTGCAGCGCCACGGCGGCCGAGCAGCCGCTCAGGAGCAGGACGGCGGAGGCGGCGACCAGGGGGGTGCGGAGGAGGCGGGAGGACATCGACGGCAACGCTAGCGTGTGAACCATGGCACCGGATCCGAGCCCCACCCTGGCCGAGCTCAGCGAGGGCGAGGTCCTCGCGCGGATCCTGCCGAGGCTCGGCGGCGGTGCCGAGACGCTGGTCGGGCCGGGTGACGACTCCGCGGTGCTGCGGGCGCCGGACGGCCGCTTCGTGGTCACCACCGACATGATGGTGCACGGCCCGGACTTCCGGCTCGCCTGGTCCTCGCCGTTCGATCTCGGCTGGAAGGCCGCCGCGTCGAACCTCTCCGACGTCGCCGCGATGGGCGCGCGCCCGACCGCGCTGGTGGTCGCCATCGCGGCGCCGCAGCGGCTCGGGGTCGACGTGCTCGAGGGGATCGCGGACGGTCTCGCCGCGGGCTGCGCGGCGATGGCCCCCGGCTGCGGCGTGGTCGGCGGCGACCTGTCCGCCTCCGCGACGCTGACCCTGGCGATCACGGCCTTCGGCTCGCTCGACGGCCGGCAGCCGGTGCTGAGGAGCGGCGCGCGCCCGGGCGACGTGATCGCGACCGCCGGGCCGCTCGGCGTCTCCGGGCTCGGCCTCCGGCTGCTCTTCGAGCGTGCCCGGACGAACGGCGAGCCCGACGCGGCCCTCGCCCAGGCACTCCGGTCCGAGCATCCGGAGGTGCTCGACGCGCAGCTGCGGCCGACGCCGCCGATCGCGGCCGGCATCGCGGCGGGCGCCGTCGCCACGGCGATGATGGACGTCTCCGACGGCGTCGTCCTCGACGCGCGGCGGATGGCCCGGGCGAGCGGGGTCGTGCTCGATCTCGATCCTGACGCCGTCGACGCCCACGCCGGCCCGCTGACGGCCGTGGAGGGGATCGACGCGGCACTCGCCCGCGCGCTCGTTCTCGGCGGCGGCGAGGACCACGCGATGCTCGCCTGCTTCCCGCCCGGCGCGGCGCTGCCGCCGGGGTTCACCGCCCTGGGCGCGGTGCGCGAGGGCGCGGCGGCGGTGCGGCTCGGCGGAGTCGCGCTGGACGAGCGCGGCGGCTGGGACCCCTACCTGGGCTGGGACGGCGCCGCGGGCTGATCCGCGGCGGCGGGCGGCTCGGCTACTCGCCCGCCGCCGGCGACGCCCACCAGATCGTCGTCTCGCCGTAGTCCTTCCGCCGGTCGCGCTCGAGCCCGGCGGGCCAGCGCGGCTCCGGGCTGCGCGAGCTCCGCTCGACGACGACGACGGAGTGCTCGGCGAGCAACGGGAGGACACCGGCGAGGTCGGCGGCCAGCTCGTCCTCGGGGAGGTCGTAGGGCGGATCGAGGAAGACCGTGTCGGCGTTGACGGCGGGGGAGCCGTCGAGGAACGAGCGCACGGAGGCGATCACGACCTCGATCCGGGGCTTCGGGCGCTTGTTCGAGGCCGCGGCCGTCGCGATCGCGCGGGCGTTCTCGCCGGCGGTCTTCGCGGCCTTCGGGTCGCGCTCCACCAGCAGCACGGAGGCGGCGCCGCGGCTGGCCGATTCGAGGCCGAGCGCACCGGAGCCCGCGTAGAGGTCGATGACCGTCGCGCCGTCGAGGGCGTCGCGCGCCTCGAGCGCCGAGAAGATCGCCTCGCGCACCCGGTCGCTCGTGGGTCGCGTGCCGGCGCGGGGGACCCGCAGGGTGAGCGATCCGGCGAAGCCGGCGATGATCCTGGTCACCGTTCCGAGCATAGGACTCGAGCCGAGGGCTGGGAGCCCCCCGGAAGCCTGAGCCGTTTTCCGGTTCGCACTGCGAGAATCACCAGTTATGACGTCCCTCGATGAGACCCGCTCCGCAGTCGGCACGGCATCGGACCGCGGTGCGGCTCCCGGGTCGGCGATGACCCGCGAGGAGTTCAGCGCCCACTGCGCCGCGATCCTGAAGAACCTGTGCAGCGTGATCGACGGCAAGGACGCCGAGGTCTCGATGGCCCTGACCGTGTTCCTGGCGGGCGGCCACCTGCTGATGGAGGACGTCCCCGGCACCGGCAAGACCGTGCTGGCGAAGTCGCTGGCGGTCTCCGTCGGCGGCACCGTCTCGCGGATCCAGTTCACCCCGGACCTCCTGCCCTCCGACGTCACCGGCGTCTCGGTCTTCAACCAGGCCACCCGCGACTTCGAGTTCAAGCCCGGCCCGGTGTTCGCGAACGTGGTGATCGGCGACGAGATCAACCGCGCCTCGCCCAAGACCCAGTCGGCGCTGCTGGAGTGCATGGAGGAGCGCCAGGTCTCGGTCGACGGCGTGACGCACGTCCTGCCGCGGCCGTTCGCCGTGGTGGCGACGCAGAACCCGGTCGAGATGGAGGGCACCTACAGCCTCCCCGAGGCGCAGCGCGACCGCTTCATGGCGCGGCTCTCGCTCGGCTACCCCGACGAGCGCGCCGAGCTCGAGATGATCCGCACCCGCGACGCCGCGAGCCCGCTGGAGGAGCTGCGCCAGGTCGTCGGCCACGATCAGCTCACCCGGATGATGGATTACGTCCAGTCGATCTACGTCGCCCCGCCGGTGCAGGAGTACGTGGTGGCGATCATGCAGGCGACCCGCATCGATCCCGAGCTGCGCCTCGGCGGGAGCCCGCGCGCGACTCTGCAGCTGATCGCCGCGGCGAAGGCGCTCGCCGCGATCAACGACCGCGACTTCGTCGTCCCGGACGACATCGACGTGCTCGCGGTGCCGGTGCTCGGCCACCGGCTGCTCCCGGCGACCCGGCTCCCCGGCCGCTCCGGCACCGGCGCCTCGCACTCCGTCACCGAGATCGTCCAGCGCATCGTCGCCGCCACCCCCGTCCCGTTCAGCGGCCGTGCCGACTGAGCCGGGCGGTCCCCGCTCCGGCGCACCCCGGTCCCGTGAGCCCCGGCGGCGCGGCGCGGAGCGGCCGGCGCGGCGCATCGGCGCGCTCCCGGCCGTCCGCGGGGTCGCGCTCACCCTGCGCGGTTGGGCCCTGGTCGTTCTCGGCGCGCTCGGGATCGTCGTCGCGCCGATCATCGAGTTCCGCGAGCTGCTCTTCGTCGGGATCGTCCTCCTCGGCCTGCCCGTCGCCGCCGTCCTCGCGCTGCTCGCCGTGACGCCCGTGCTGCAGGTGCAGCGGCGCTTCGCCCCGCAGGTCGTCGCGGTCGGCGACGTGGTCGACGTCGACGTCGTCCTCGACAACCGCGGCGCGGCCCTGCGGGCCGGTGCCCGAGCGGAGGACCGGCTCGACCGGGTCGAGCGCGGTCTCGTCTCCGGCCGCACCGTGGCCCGCGGCGCCTTCACCCTGCCGGCGGTCGCGCAGCGGGGGAGCGGCTCGAGCCGGGTCCGCGCCCGCTACCGCCTCCCCGCGGAGCGGCGCGGCATCCACCGCATCGGTCCGCTGCGGCTCCTCCGCGGCGACCTCTTCGGCCTGGCCGTGCGCGAGACGATCGCGGGTGCGGCGCAGCCCTTCGTGGTCACTCCGCGGGCCGTCCCGCTGCAGAGCGACGTGCTCGACGCCCACGGCGCCGGCGGCTCCAGCCCGGTCGCCCACGCCACCGCCGGGGCCGGGACCGACGACGTGATCCCGCGCGACTACCGCCCCGGCGACGCCATGCGCCGCGTGCACTGGCGGGCGAGCGCCCGCTCGGGCGAGCTCAAGGTCCGCCAGGACGAGCAGAACACCGACCCGCACGCCTGGATCCTGCTGGAGACGCGGGCCGCGCGCATCCTCGACGAGCGCGGCGGCGACGACCGCCTGGAGTGGGCGGTCTCGATGACCGCCTCGCTCGCGGTGCACCTGCTCGAGCGCGGCTTCGAGACGCACCTGATCGAGACCGGCGCGCCCGATCAGGCCGTCCGCTCCGAGGACGAGCGCGAGGCCGCGCACGACGTGCTGCTGCGCCTGGCCGAGCTCGCCCCCGCCGCCGAGTCCGTCGAGGCGGTCGGCCGCATCGCGGCCGAGATGCGCGACGCCGGCGGCAGCCGCCCGGTCTTCGCCGTCCTCTCCCGGCTGCACGAGGAGGACCTGGCGGCGCTCGCCTCCCTCGCCGCCCACGCCCGCCCGGCCGTCGCCTTCCTCGTCGGCGGCACGCCGGAGGAGGAGGCCGCGCTGGCCTCCCTGGGCTGGTACCCCGTCCCGGTCACCCCGCGCACCGCCGTCGAGGAGGCGTGGGCGCAGGCCCTCGCGCTCCGGGTGGTCGCGTGAGCCGCCGCGGGCGCGACGCCCGCTCGGGCTCGGTCCTGCTCTCCGTCCTGCTCTGGCTCTCGCTCGTCACCGCGTCCTCCGGCATCGGCCGCCTGCTCGAGGGGATCGGCTGGCTCGTCCAGCTGGCCGTCGCGGTCGGCGTCGTCCTCGCCGTCCCGGCCGCCGCGCGCGCCGTCCGCGCTCACCCGGTCGTCCCGCCGATCCTCGGCACCCTGGCCGCCGTCGGCGTGCTCACCGCGATGTTCGTGCCCGGGCGGGCGCTGCTCTTCCTCGTCCCGACGCCGGGAGCGATCGCCGACGCGCAGACACTCGCCCAGGCCGGCTTCACCTCGATCGCCGAGCAGGGCCTGCCGGCGGTCGCCGACAACGGCATCGCCTTCCTCCTCGTCGGCGGTGTCGTCGTGCTGGCCTGGGCCGCCGACCTCTTCGCCTTCTCGGTGCGGCTGCCCGCGCTCGCCGGTCTCTTCCCCGCCACCCTGCTGGCGGTGCCGGCCGTCATCGACCCGGCCGACGTCTCCTGGCCGAGCCTGCTGCTCACGGCGCTGGTCTACCTCGGGATCCTCGCGGTCAGCGCGCGTCCCGAGCGCCGCGCACCGCGCGGGGGCTCGCTCGGCGCCGCCGTGCCGTCGATCGCGATGGCCGGGGTCGTCGTGATCGCCGCCGGGCTCGTCGCCGGCTCCGCGGGCGGCTTCACCCGCGTCTCCACGCCGTCCGGCGTCTCGGGCACGCTCTTCAACGGCTCCATCGACCCGGTCGTCGCCCTCGGCGCCGACCTCCGCCGCCCCAACCCGGTGACCGTGCTGCGCTACTCGACCGACTCCGACCTCCCGGTCTACCTCCGCGTGCTCACCGTCTCGGACTTCGAGGGCGAGGACTGGGCGCCGAGCGACACCGAGGAGACCGCGGACATCGCCGCTCCCATCGCTCCCGCCGGTCTCGGCGAGGCCGTTCCGCGCGAGACCGAGGAGGTCGACGTCTCGGTCGAGACCCTCCGCAGCCGCTGGCTGCCGGTGCCCTACCCGGTCTCCGAGCTCAGCGGCGTCGGCGACGGCTGGCTGCAGGACGTTCAGGACGGCTCGATCCGCGGCGACGCCACCACCCGCGCGGGCGACGAGTACCAGGTGCAGGCGCTGCGCCTCGAGCCCGATCCCCAGCAGCTCCTCGACGCGCCCGTGCCCACCGGGTTCGAGCGCTACCTCTCGCTCCCGGAGGACGTGCCGGAGATCGTCCGCAGCACGGCGACGGAGGTCACCGCGGACGAGGTCACCGCCTACGACCGGGCCCGGGCGCTGCAGACCTTCTTCCGCTCGTCCGAGTTCCGCTACTCCGAGGACACCCCCGCCGAGGAGGGCTACGACGGCGACGGCGTCGGCGTGCTCGCCTCCTTCCTCGAGGTCCGCGAGGGCTACTGCGTGCACTTCGCCTCGGCGATGGCCGTGATGGCGCGGGAGCTCGGCATCCCCTCCCGGCTCGCCATCGGCTACCAGCCCGGCTCGGTCGTGCCCTCGCCGGGCACCGAGCTGACCAGCTACCGCGTGCAGTCGTCCGACCTGCACGCCTGGCCGGAGCTGTACTTCGAGGGCGTCGGCTGGCTGCCGTTCGAGCCGACGCCGAGCCGCGGCGCCCCGGCGTCGTACACGCTGCCGAGCGCGACGACCTCCGCCCCGTCGACGACCCCCGGGGCCGCAGCGAGTGCCGCGCCCGGCGCGGCGCCCGGCGAGACCGCGACGCCGACTCCCACGGCGTCCACCGCGACGGCGACGCCCGGGGCCCTCGGCGGCTCCACGGCGTCCACCGCCCCGGTCGTCACGCTCTGGTCGCTGCTGGTCCTGCTGCTGCTCGTGCCCTGGCTCCTGCGCGTCGTCCAGCGCGCCGTCCGCCGGCGCCGGGCGGCCGACGGCTCGCTCGAGCCGGCCTGGGCCGAGCTGGTGGCGAGCGCGCGCGACCTCGGTGTGCCGGTCGAGGACGGCGAGTCGCCGCGAGCCCAGGAGGCTCTGATCGCCGATGCCCTCGGCGAGGACGAGGGCGCCCGCTCGGCGCTGCGGGAGCTCCGGCAGGGGGTCGAGCGCGTCCGCTACGCGCCGGTGCTCGCGGAGCAGTCCGCGGGCTGGCGCGCAGCGACGACGGTGGTCGCCGGACTGCGCTCCTCCGTCGGCACCGGCCGCCGCCTGAGCGCCGCTGTCGCGCCGCGATCGGTCCTCCCGGGCCTCGCGCGGGCCCGGCGTCCGAGGTCCGACCTATGATCGTCGGGTGATCCCGGACCCCCTCGACGCCTCGCTCGCGCCGCTGATCGGCCCGCGCACGGCCAAGCCGATCGAGAAGGCGTTCGGCTACCGTACGGTCGGCGAGCTCCTCGGCCACTACCCGCGCCGCTACGCCAAGCGCGGCGAGCTGACCGACGTGTCGCGGCTGCCGGTGGGCGAGAACGTGACGATCGTCGCGGAGGTCCGCGAGGTGCGCTCCCGCGAGATGAAGAACCGCCGCGGGGGACTGCTCGAGGTGATCATCTCGGACGGCACCGGCACCCTCTCGCTGACGTTCTTCGGCCAGCCCTGGCGCGCCGCGCAGCTGCGCCGGGGCGTGCGCGGCATCTTCGCCGGAACCGTGTCGATGTTCCGCGAGACGAAGCAGCTCACCCACCCCGACTACCGGCTCTTCGACGACGAGGAGGTCACGGCGCACGGCCCGATCGCGAAGTCGGCGCTCACGAAGGACTGGACCGAGCGGCCGATCCCGATCTACCCCGCGACCAGCACGATCGCGAGCTGGCAGCTGCAGGCCGCGATCGACGTGGTGCTCGACGACCTGAAGTACGTGCAGGACCCGATCCCCGCCGAGGTGCGCGCGAACCGCAAGCTGCTCGACCTCGGCGTCGCGCTCGAGCTGATCCACCGGCCGCAGCGCGAGGGCGAGGAGATCCCGGCGCGCGACACCCTGCGCTTCCACGAGGCGTTCCTGCTGCAGCTGGCCCTGCTCGAGCGGCGGGCGGCGGCGCGCTCGACCCCGGGCACTCGGCGGGTCGCCGAGGCCGGCGGGCTGCTCGAGCGCTTCGACGCCGCGCTGCCGTTCACGCTGACCGACGACCAGAGGACGGTCGGCCGGGAGATCGCCGGCGACCTCGCGGCCGAGTCGCCGATGTCCCGGCTCGTGCAGGGCGAGGTCGGCTCGGGCAAGACCCTGGTCGCGCTGCGGGCGATGCTCGCGACGGCGGAGAGCGGCGGGCAGTCGGCGCTGCTGGCGCCCACCGAGGTGCTCGCCGGCCAGCACCTGCGCTCGATCGTGCGCACCCTCGGACCGCAGCTGGCGGCCGAGCTCTCGCCGACCCTCCTGACCGGCGGCCTCGGCGCCGCGGCCCGGCGCGCGGCCCTGCTGCGGATCGTCTCGGGCACCGCGAAGATCGTGGTCGGCACGCACGCCCTGCTCGGCGACAAGGTCTCGTTCTACGACCTCGGTCTGGTGGTGATCGACGAGCAGCACCGGTTCGGCGTCGACCAGCGCGATGCGCTGCGGCGGAAGGGGGCGCAGCCGCCGCACGTGCTCGTGCTGACCGCGACGCCCATCCCGCGGACGGTCGCGATGACCGTCTTCGGCGACCTGGACGTCTCGACGATCCGCGAGCTGCCGGCCGGTCGCCCGGGCATCACCAGCCACGTGGTGCCGCTGGCCGATCACCCCGCCTGGATCGCCCGGGCCTGGGAGCGGGCCGAGGAGGAGATCCGGAAGGGCCATCAGGTCTACCTGGTCTGCCCGGCGATCGAGCCCGGGGAGGCGGCGGAGGGTCCGCTCGCCGGTGACGACGAGCCCGCGGCCACCCCGCTGTCGACGGTGTCGGAGACGATCGAGGGCGTCCGCGGGCACGCCCTGCTCGGGAAGCGGCGCTCGGCCGCCCTGCACGGCCGGATGACGGCGGAGGAGAAGGACGCCGTCATGCGGGCCTTCGCGGCCGGCGAGATCGACGTCCTCGTCTCGACGACGGTCATCGAGGTCGGCGTCGACGTGCCGAACGCGTCGATGATGATCGTCCTCGACGCCGAGCGGTTCGGCGTCTCGCAGCTGCACCAGCTGCGCGGCCGGATCGGGCGCGGCGGCGTGCCCGGCGTCTGCCTCTTCGTCACCGCGGCCGAGGCCGGCACGACCGCGCGCGAGCGGGTCGAGACCGTCGCGGCGACCCTCGACGGCTTCGAGCTGGCCGAGGCCGACCTCGAGCTGCGCCGCGAGGGCGACGTGCTGGGCGACTCGCAGTCCGGCGGGCGGTCCTCCCTGCGCCTGCTGCGTGTCGTGCAGGACTCCTGGCTCATCCTCGAGGCGCGGGTGCTGGCCGAGCGGCTGCTCGAGACCGATCCGGTGCTCGCGACGCACGACCGCCTGCGCGCCGCGCTCGAGCGGCGCGTGCAGGAGCGCGACCGCGAATTCCTCGGCAAGAGCTGACCCCCGACGGGGTGGTCGGGGCCCGGCCGGCCCGCCGGGGCGCCCGATACGCTGGGGGCATGGCCCGCATCGCCGTCGTCCCCGGCTCGTTCGACCCCGTCACCCTCGGGCATCTCGACGTCATCGAGCGCGCCGCGCGTCTCGTCGACGAGCTGCACGTCGTCGTCGTGCACAACCCGTCCAAGACCGCGCTGCTGCCGATCGCGCAGCGCGTGGCGCTGATCGAGCAGTCGATCGCCGAGGCCGGCATCGAGGGGTCGATCGTCGTCGCCTCCTGGAGCATGGGACTGCTCGTCGACTACTGCACCGACGTCGGCGCGAGCATCCTGGTGAAGGGCATCCGCTCGCAGGTCGACGTGGCCTACGAGACGCCGATGGCCATCGTGAACCGCAACCTCGCGCACGTCGAGACGGTCTTCCTCCTGCCGGACCCCGCGCACGCCCACGTCTCCTCCTCGCTGGTGCGCCAGGTGTCGGGACTGGGCGGCGACGTCTCGCCCTACGTGCCGCCGGCCGTCGCGGCGTACCTCGCCTCCTGACCGCCCGCTCGCACGGTCCGGGCCCGGGCCGCAAGCGCCCCGGGGGCGTGCGCTCCGCGTCTCCGGCGCCTGGGACAATGGCGGGATGAGTGCGATGCGCGTGGCGGCCTGGGTCCTCGAGGGCATCCCCGAGGTGGTCCCGGGGGACGACCTGCTCGAGCTGATCCTCGCGGCGGTCGCGGCCGCTCCCGAAACCGACCGTCCCGTCGACGGCGACGTCCTCGTGGTGACCAGCAAGGTGGTCTCGAAGGCCGAGGGCCGGGTCGTCGCGGCCGACGACCGCGAGGACGCCATCACCGCCGAGACGGTCCGCGTCGTCGCCACCCGCGCGCACGCGCACGGCGTCACCCGGATCGTGGAGAACCGCCTCGGCATCGTCCAGGCCGCGGCGGGGGTCGACTCCAGCAACGTCGCGGAGGGCACCGTCCTGCTGCTGCCCGAGGATCCGGACGCCTCGGCCCGCGCGCTCTGCGCCGGTCTGCGCGAGCGGCTCGGTGCGCGCGTCGGCGTCGTCGTGAGCGACACGCTCGGACGTGCCTGGCGGGTCGGCCAGACCGACGCCGCGATCGGCGCGGCCGGCCTGCTGGTGATCGACGACCTGCGCGGCGCCGTCGACGCGCTCGGCCGGACGCTCGCGGTGACCATGCCCGCGGTCGCCGACGAGATCGCCGCGCTCGGCGACCTGGTGAAGGGCAAGGCGACCGGGCACCCCGTCGCCGTCGTCCGCGGCCTCGACCGCTTCGTCAGCGGCCTCGATGCACCGGGCGCCCGCACGCTGACCCGCACCGGTCCGGACGACATGTTCCGCGTCGGCGCCGACGAGGCGCACGCGGAGGGCTACGCCGAGGGCCACGCGGCCGGGCTCGCGGCAGCGGCCGGGCGGGTCGCGTCGTGAGCGGCGCCTGGACCGCCGTCGTCGTCTACCGGGGCCGCGGCACCTCCAAGACCCGCCTCGAGCTCGTCGCGCGCTCCGCCCTCGCCGAGGCGTTCCTCCTCGACACCCTGGCCGCGGTCGGCGCGGCGGAGTCCGTGAGCGCCGTCGTCCTCGTCACCTCCGACATGTCCGCGGCGGAGCGGGCCGCGCTCGAGCACCCCGGACTGCACGTCGTCGGCGATCCCGGACAGCTCAATCCCGCCGTCGCCGCTGGCGTCGCGGCGGCGCAGGACCACCGCCCCGGCTCGCCGGTGATCGCGCTGACCGCCGACCTGCCCGCGCTCACCGCCGCGGATCTCGACGCCGCGCTCGCCGCCGCCGGCGACACCCCGGCGATGGTCGGCGATCGCGCCGGCAGCGGCACGACCGCGCTGCTCCTGCCCGGCGGGGCCGGCCCGGAGCCGGCCTTCGGTCTCGACTCGCGGGAGAAGCACGTCGCTGCCGGCTACCGCGTGCTCGGCCTGCCCGAGTCCTCGACGCTGCGGCTGGACGTCGACACCGTCGACGACCTGCGCCACGCCGAGTCGGTCGGGGTCGGCGCCTGGACCGCGCGAGAGCTCTCCGACGCGGCCTGAGCGCTCGGGACACGTCAGTCGGCGAGCAGTCCCTCCTCGAGGGCCGAGGTCAGTGCACGGTCCACGGTGAGCGGCTCTCCGGCCACCGAGCGGATCGGCACGGCGCGCCGGGTGCTCGACACCAGCCAGGCCGCGTCGGCGCCGGCCAGCGCCGCGACGGGCAGGTCCCGCCGCGCGGAGGAGAGGCCGCGCCCCTCGCCGATCGCCAGCACTCGCGCCACCGTCGTCCCGTCGAGGATCCCGGCGCCGGCGGCGGGCGTCACGAGCACCCCGTCCGCGAGCAGGACGAGACTCGAGGTCGCGCCCTCGAGCAGCAGGCCGTCGCTCGTGCGCCAGACCACGTCGTCCGCGCCCCGCCGCTTCGCCTCGCGCAGTGCGGCGCGGGTGACGGCGCCGGAGGTCGTCTTGACGCCGCCGAGCAGCCAGGGGGCCTCCTCCTGCACCCCGTGCGGGTAGCCGCGGTCGAGCACGGCGACGGCGACGCCCCGGGCGCGCAGCTCCGAGGCGTCGGCGGTCGGCTCCGCACGGACCGTGGCCCGCGCCGTCGTGGCGTCCCGGTAGCCCGCGACCAGCCGGATGCTGAGGTCCTCGACTGCGTCGTGCTCGGCGACCGCGAGGGCGATCGCGGCGGACCACGCCGCCGCGGACGGGATCTCGAGCCCGACGGCCGCGGCGGAGGCCGCGAGGCGTGCCAGGTGCTCCTCCTGCCCGCGGGCTCGGCCGCGGATCACGGCCAGCGTCTCGAAGACGCCGTCGCCGCGCAGGTAGCCCGGCTCGTCGACGCGGACGAGGCCGGCCCCGGCTTCGCGGAGCAGGGGAGTGCCGGAGTCGTCGATCTCGACGAGGACGGGGGAGGTCATCTCCCCATCCTGGACCGCCGGGCGGCTCGGCGTGCGGCTCAGCGGGTGGTCAGACCGCGCGCCACGTCCTCGGCCGTGAGCAGCTCGCGCGGCGGCTCCGCGCGCGCTCCGGCTGCGCCGAGGACGTCGACGGCGGCGAGTGCGTCGAGGTCGAGACCCGTCGCCCCGGCCAGGCTCGACACCGCGACCTGGAAGGTCCGGTAGGCGCCGAGCGGGGCGAGGCCCTCGCGGTCCTCGCCGTCGACGATCCGGCGCACCAGCGCGGTCTGGTCGAGCAGGTACGCGCTCGCCGCGAGGGTCGTGCCGTCGGGGCTCCAGGCCGCGATCTTCCAGAACCGCAGCGGGATGCCGATGCCTCGGTAGACCGGGTCGCCCTCGGCCAGCACCGGGCCGGTGAAGACGTCGATCCGGGCGCGGTTCGCCTGCGCGTACTCGAGGACGAGGTCCTCGAGGCCGAGCCACAGCTCCTTGGACTGGTTGAAGCCGCTCGCCTGCGGTGCCGCGTTCGTGTAGCAGAAGCTGTCCACGTTGCCGGCGCGCGCCTCGGCCGGCTCGCCCCAGACGGGGTCGCGGCGGCGGACGAGGTGGCCGCGGTCGAAGTCGTTCCGTGCGTACACCTCGGGGCCGGTCTGCTCGCTCGCGGGGACCCGCTCGTCGAGGTGCCAGTCGTCGCCGCGGCCGAGGTCGAGCAGGCGCGCGCCGTCGATGTTCACCGCGGTCGAGAGCGCGAGGCGGCGCTCCGGGTCGAGGAGCACCTCGAAGTGCGTGTACGGCAGCTGCCGCACCACGCGGTCGCCGGAGGGACGGGGCGCCGCCAGCGGGGCGCCGAGGAAGCCGGGATCGAAGCCGCTCACTGGTCGACCTCCGCCGTCGGGGTGACGGTGGGCGTCGCGGTCGGCAGCGGCGTCGAAGTCGCGGTCGGCTCCGCGGTGGGCTCGGCCGTGGCGGTCGGAGCCGTGGTCGCCGTCGGAGCGGGCGCCTGCGTCGCGGGAGCGGGCACCAGGGCGCCGTTGCTCACCAGCAGCGTGATGCTGGAGTAGCGGGCGATCGTCGTCCCGGCGCCCGGGTCGGTGCCGGCGACGGTTCCGGCGGGCGTCGCGGCGTCGACGGTGGCGCCCTCCTCGACGTCGAAGCCGAGGTCCTCGAGGACCTCGGTCGCGTCGTCGACGGACTGCCCGGCGACGTTCGGCACGGCGATCTGCCGGCCGTTCAGCAGCGCGCTGCTCGGCTCGGCGAAGTCGTCTCCGCCGTACTTCTCGTCGGCGGCCGTCATCACCCTGTTCCAGATGTAGTGGCGCAGGTTCGACGCGTAGGCGCGCGCGTTCGTCTCCGCGCTGCGGACCAGCACGCCGCGCATCGACGCGTCGCCGACGATGTTGCCGACCCAGACCACGGTCGCGACGCGGCTGGACGCGCCGTCCATCCAGGTGTGCACGGCGTCGTCGGTCGTTCCGGTCTTGCCGATGTGCTCGATGCCGTCCTCCGGATCGGAGGCGGCGGCGGTCCCGCTCGTGACGACGTCCTGGAGCGCGTCGTTCGCCACGGCGGTGAGCTCGGGCGAGAGCGCCTGGGTGCAGGTCGAGACCGGCGCCTGGACGCCGACCCCGGCCGAATCGGTGATCGCGTCGATCGCGATCGCCGTGCAGGCCGTGCCGTTGTTGGCGAAGCCCGCGAAGGCGGTCGCCATCGAGATCGGCGCGATCTGGTCGGCCGACCCGAGGATCGCTGCCGGTGAGGGCGTCAGCGGAGCGCCGGACGCGGTCTTCACGCCGAAGGCGGCGGCCTGGTCGCGGATCGCGCAGAGGTCGAGCTGCTGCGCCATCGCGACGAAGACGGTGTTGATCGAGCGCATCGTGCCCTGCAGCACGCTGTAGGTGCCGTTCTCGTCCTCGTCGTTGCCGACGGCGAAGGTCCCGTTCCACTCTCCGCTCGGCTCGCAGGAGGAGGGGAACTCGGTGAAGGTGCGCTCGCGCCCGTTCACCGTCTCGTAGATGGTGTGGCCGTTGGCGATCCACTGCGCGAGCGTGAAGATCTTGTAGGTGGAGCCGACCTGGAACCCGGCGGATCCGCCGTAGGCGGTGTCGGCGTTGAAGTTGATCGCCGAGAAGTTCTCGCCGTTGACCGAGCCGGCCGCGTCGTAGTCCTTGTTCTGCACCATCGCCAGGACCCGGCCGGTGCCGACCTCCATCGAGAGCGTCGAGCTGCCGATGTTGACGTCGTCGATCGGGGTCTTCGGCACCCACTCGTTCGTGGCCGCCGTCGCGACGTCCTGCAGGTCGCGGTCCAGCGTCGTGTAGATCTTGTAGCCGCCGCGCTGGAAGTTGGCGAAGCGGGTGTTCTCGTCGTCGCCGAAGGCGGGGTCGTTCTGGATCACCCGGGTCACGTAGTCGCAGAAGAAGGCGGCGTTGCCGGCCTGCTGGCAGCCCGTGGGCGTCTCCTTGATCGCCGGGACGACCTCCTCGGCCACCGCCGCGTCGTGGTCGGCCTGGGAGATCTTCCCCTCCTCGAGCATCCGGTCCAGGACGTAGTCGCGCCGGACCTTGTTCTCGGGGATGTTCTCCGGCTGGTCGATCCGGAGGCCGTTGGGGTTGTTCACCGTCGCGATCAGGCTGGCGGCCTGGGCGAGCGAGAGCGTCGCCGCGGTGCTGGAGAAGTAGTACTCGGCCGCGGCCTGGATCCCGTAGACCTGCCCGCCGAAGCCGGCGATGTTGAGGTAGCCCAGCAGGATGTCGTCCTTGCTGTACTTCTTCTCGAGGTCGACGGCGAGCTTCATCTCCTTGAGCTTGCGCGCCGGCGTCGTGGCCGTCGCCTCGTCGTAGGCGGCCTGCGAGGCGGCGGCGTCGGTGTCGCTGAGCGCCTCGGCCTTCTGCACGAGGACGTTCTTGACGTACTGCTGCGTGATCGAGGACCCGCCCTGCAGATCGCCGCCGACCACGTTGCTCAGCACCGCGCGGATCGTGCCCTGCAGGTCGACGCCGCCGTGCTCGTAGAAGCGCGGGTCCTCGGTCGAGACGGCCGCGTCCTTCACGAACTGGCTGACCTGGTCGAAGGCCACCTCCTCGCGGTTCTGCGCGTAGAAGGAGGCGAGGAGACCGTCGGTCCCGTCGGCGTTCTTCGCGTAGATCTCGGTCTTCTGCGCCAGCTGGCCCAGCTCGAGGTACTCGGGCACGGTCTCGAAGAGGCCGATCGGGTTGTTGGCGGCGAGCCCGGTGACGGCGAGGGCGGGAGTGACGCCGACGGTGATCAGCAGCCCTCCGGCCAGGCTCGCTCCGACGACACCGAGGACGCGGGCGAGCAGGCCGCTGCGGGCGGTTCCTTGCGCAGACATGGCTACGAGAGTAGGCGACGAGTCTGTACCGGCGGTGCCGCGCTGCGCCGCGTCGGCTCGGAGTACGGTGAGCGGATGAGCCGGCAGCAGCGATGAGCACCTCCGCAGACACCGCGACGAGCCGCCCGCGCGCGGTCCTCGTGGTCGCGATCCTCGCCTCCTTCGTGGCGTTCCTCGACGGCACCGTCGTCAACGTGGCACTGCCCGCGATCACCCGCGAGCTCGGCGGCGGGCTCGCCGTGCAGCAGTGGGTGGTCGACGGCTACCTGATCACCCTCGGCGCGCTGATCCTGGTCGCCGGCTCGCTGGCCGACCGGATCGGGCGCGCCCGCAGCATGACGATCGGCCTGATCGGCTTCGGCGTCACCTCGCTGCTCTGCGCGCTCGCGCCGACGGCGGAGGTGCTGATCGTCGCGCGGATGCTCCAGGGCGCCGCCGGGGCGATCCTCGTGCCCAGCTCGCTCGCGCTGATCATCGCGACGGTCCACGGCGCCGCGCAGGCGAAGACCATCGGCGCGTGGACCGCGTGGACGGGCACGGCGACGATCGCGGGCCCGGTGATCGGCGGGCTGCTGGTGGACGCCGGCTCCTGGCGCTACGTCTTCGCCCTCAACCTCCTCCCGATCGCGGTGACGCTGCTGCTCCTGCGGCGGCTCGGCCACGTCGACTCCGGCACCCGGGTGCCGATCGACGGCGTCGGCGCGGTGCTCGGCGTGATCGGCCTCGGCGGGCCGGTGTTCGCGCTGATCGAGCAGGAGCGGCTCGGCTTCGGGAACCCGCTGGTGCTCGTGGCCCTGATCGGCGATCTGGCCGCCCTGGTCGCCTTCGTGCTCTGGGAGCGGCGGACGCCGAACCCGATGCTGCCGCTCTCGCTGTTCGCCTCGCGCAACTTCACGGTCGGCAACGTCTCGACGGCGTTCATCTACGGGGCGCTCTCGTTCGGCTTCTTCGCCCTGGGTCTCTACCTGCAGCAGGGACTCGGCTTCTCGGCCACGCTCGCCGGCCTCGCCACGCTGCCGCCGACGATCCTGCTCCTGCTGCTCTCGCAGGTCGCCGGCTCGCTGACGGCGCGGTTCGGGCCGCGGCTGTTCATGGGTGTCGGACCCCTGGTGGCCGGCGTCGGCTTCCTGCTGCTGGCCGGCGTCCGTCCGCCGGCCGACTACGCCACGCAGCTGCTGCCCGGCATCCTGCTGTTCGGACTGGGCCTCGCGATCACCGTCGCCCCGCTGACCTCGACCATCCTCGGCGCGGTCGACAGCCGGCACAGCGGAGTCGGCTCCGCCATCAACAACGCGGTCTCGCGGATCGCCGGGCTGGTCGCGATCGCCGCCACCTCGCTGATCGTCGGCGACACGCTCGACGCCGAGGGCTTCCGCCGCGCGGCGATCGCGACCGCCGTGCTGCTCTTCCTCGGCGGGCTGGTCTCGCTGCTCGGCATCCGCAACCCGGTGCGCGACACGGAGCCGACGGCCGCGCGCTGACAGGTCGGCCGCCCCGGACGGCTCAGCCGTCGAGCTCCGCGACGTCGTAGCCGAAGATCGCGCCGTCGGCGTCCTCCTCCGCGATGCCGGCGTAGGCGAAGCCGAACGGGTTCTCGCCGTCGACGATCGCGTTGTAGACGCCGTCGAAGGAGAAGCGGCCGGTCACCGGGTCGACCGGGGTGAACCGGCCCGCGTCGCGGCGGAGGTCGACGCGCTCGTTCGGGTCCGAGAAGTTGACGAACGCCTTCGAGGGCATCGGACCGCGCGAGATGGTGACGGTGCCGGTCAGCGGCGGGAACTCGACCCGGTCGCCGACGCGGGTCCCGCGGTACTGGCGGGGGGTGAAGACGATCGTCCCGGTGATCTCCGTGGTCGAGGCCGCGGCGCCGGGGGAGGCGAGTGCGGCTCCGACCACGGGAGCGGCCCAGGCGCCGGCCAGCACGGTGCGGCGGCGGAGGGCGTCGGCGGGGGTGGGGGCGTCGGTCATCGGTGTCTCCTGTCGAAGGGCGCCTCCGGAGGGGCGCCGGCTCTGGCCGGGGATCGCGCGGATGCTGCGGGGCCGTCCTCAGTCTTCGTCGTGCTCCGCGCGGACTCGCCCGCGCCGTGGCGACCGTCTGTGCCCCTTCCGAGGGTGGAAGGCGGCGTGGAAGTGTCCATCAGTCGTCGGACAGGGGTCCGGTGTCGAAAAAGGTTGTCGCTACATGGAATACTCGATCCGTCGATGCGCTTGCATACATCGGACGGGGACGAGCTTCCCGCGCGATTCACACTCTCGAGGAGAAACCATGAGCGACACCACCACCATCCCCGGATACCGCGCCGGCACCTGGGTCATCGACCCCACGCACAGCGAGGTCGGCTTCAGCGTCCGCCACCTGATGATCAGCAAGGTCAAGGGCAAGTTCGAGCGCTTCACCGCCACCTTCACCACCGGCGAGAACCCGCTGGACTCCAAGGTCGAGGCCACCGCCGAGGTCGCCTCCATCAACACCAACGAGCCCAACCGCGACGGACACCTCCGCACCGGCGACTTCTTCGAGGCCGAGAAGTACCCCTCGATCCACTTCGTGTCGACCGCGGTCCGCGCGAACGGCGACGACTTCCTCGTCGACGGCGAGCTCACCATCAAGGACGTCACCAAGCCCGTGACCTTCGAGGTCGAGTTCGGCGGCTTCGGCTCCGACCCCTACGGCAACTACAAGGCCGGTCTGACCGCCAAGGCGACCATCGACCGCACCGACTTCGGTCTCACCTACAACGCCGCCCTCGAGACCGGTGGCGTGCTCATCGGCGAGAAGGTCACCATCACGCTCGACCTCCAGGCCGCGCACCAGGCGTAGTCCGTCCCACCACGACCGAGGCCGCCCCTCCCCACCCGGGGAGCGGGCGGCCTCCGTCGTTCCAGGCCACCCCTCCGCCACTCCACCCCTCCGCCACCCCGGTACCTCCGGCTCGCGAAACCACCTCCGGCTCGCGATTCCTGCCGGTTCCCGCGTGCCGAGGCGGTCTCCGCGAGCCGAACCTCCGGCTCGTGATTCGCCCTCCGGCTCGCGATTCCGCCCCGTTTCCGCGTGCCGCGACGGTTTCCGCGAGCCGAACCTCTGGCGGGAGAACCTCCGGCTCGTGATTCCGCCCCGTTCCCCGTGCCGAGGCGGTTTCCGCGAGCCGAACCTCCGGCGGGAGGACCTCCGGCTCGTGATTCGGCCTACGGCTCGTAGTTCTGCGGGGTTCCGGCGTGCCGAGACGGTTCTCGCGAGCCGAACCTCCGGCGGGAGGACCTTCGGCACGCGAAATCATCTCCGGCTCGTCGTTCTGCGCGGTTTCCGCGTGCTGAGGACGTTTCCGCGAGCCGAACACGTCAGGCGCGATGAGCTTCGGCTCGTGATTCGAGCTCCGGCTCGTGGTTCTGCGGGGTTTCCGCGTGCCGGGGCGGTTTTCGCGAGCCGAACCTCGGGTGGGAAGCCCTCCGGTTTGCGATTCGACGGTCGGCTCGCGAAATGATCTTCGGCTCGTCGTTCTACGCAGTTTCCGCGTGACTGGGCGGTTCTCGCGAGCCGGAGCTTGGGCGGCGAGGCCTTCGGCTCGCGATTACGCGTACGGCTCGTGGTCTGGCGGGGTTTCCGGGTGCCGAGGAATGTTCGGCGATCCGGAGGTACGGCGGGAGGATCTTCGGCTCGTGATTCGACCTCTGGCTCGCGGTTCCTCACGGTTCCCGCGTGCCGAGGTGGATTCTGCGAGCCGGACTTCGCCGTCGAGCAGCTTCGGCTCGCGGAATCAGCTCCGGCTCGTCGTTCTGCGCGGTTTTCGCGTGCCCAGGCAAGTTTCGCGAGCCGAAGCTCGGGCTGCGGGAGTCGCGGCTCGCGATTCCACGTCCGGCTCGTCGTTCCGCACGGTCTCCGCGTGCCGAGGCCGGCTCTGCATGCCCGAGACCCGCGCGTCGGCACGGCCGTGCCGCACCGGGCTAGAGGATGCCGAGCTCGGTCAGCTGCTCGGAGATGCCGGCGCCGTCCGGGGCGTAGACCCACGGGGTGCCGCTCGTCTCCGAGAGGTCGGCCGCCTTCGAGCGACCGCCCGCGAGCACCGCCTCGCCGTTGGAGAGCTGGCGGATCGCGATCGCCGCGACCTTCTCGGGGTGCTCGTGCGCGAAGTCGGAGTAGATCTCCTCGTCGTGCTGCCCGTCGTCGCCGACCAGCAGCCAGCGGACGTCCGGGAACTCCATGGCGAGGCGGCGGAGGTTCTCCTCCTTGTGCTGCTTGCCGCTGCGGAACCAGCGGTCGTGCGTCGGCCCCCAGTCGGTTAGGAGCAGCGCCCCCGCCGGGTAGAGGTGCCGCGACAGGAACCGCGTCAGCGCCGGCGCCACGTTCCAGGCGCCGGTGGAGAGGTAGATGACGGGCGAGCCCTGGTTCTGGCGGGAGAAGCGGTCGAGGAAGACGGCCATCCCCGGCGTGGGCATCCGCGCGTGCTCGTCGAGCACGAAGGTGTTCCAGGCGGCGACGAAGGGCCGGGGGAGCGCCGTGACCATGACCGTGTCGTCGACGTCGGACACGACGCCGATCCTCGCCTCCGGCCGCACGATGAAGACGGGGGCCTCGACCGGCGCGCCGCCCTCGACGGTGAGGGTGATGCGGTGCCAGCCCGGCTCGAGCGTGATCGGGATGTCGGTGTCGATCACGCCGCCGCGGTCCGCGACCATCCGGTGGCTCTGCCCGTCGACCGAGACCGAGACGACCGCCCCGCTGATGTAGAGGCTCGTGAAGCTGCGCCAGCCGCGGACGCTCTCGACGGGCTGGACCTCCTCCGCCCCGGGCGGGGTCGGCCGGGTGTAGAGGACGCGCGCGAGCACGCGGAGCTGCTCGGTGGTGCCGTAGCCGGTGTAGGGGATGATCCGCGGCACGTAGCCCTTGCGCGTCACCCGGCGCATGCGCAGCGCGTGGATCCGGTCCTCGATGCGTGCGGCGCGGTGCAGGACCTCGGCCGCCCCGGCGCTCATCGGTTTGCTCTCAGGCGTCAGCGGCATCCGCCCAGTGTGCCAGACGGCCCCGGGAGCCGGACGCCCCCGTCGGGCGGGCGCCGCGCTGCACTGGAGGAGGGACGGCGGTCCGGCTCAGTCCTCGACGGGCTCGATCAGCTCCGGCCCGTTGCTGCCCACCGTGCCGACCGCGGCGCCGAC
Source organism: Rathayibacter sp. PhB186 (assembly GCF_003751825.1). Classification (NCBI taxonomy): domain Bacteria; kingdom Bacillati; phylum Actinomycetota; class Actinomycetes; order Micrococcales; family Microbacteriaceae; genus Rathayibacter; species Rathayibacter sp. PhB186. The sequence goes on from NZ_RJKO01000001.1 coordinate 1,484,328, forward strand.
GCGGTGCACGTCGAGCTCCTCGGCCAGCTCGGCCGCGCCGTCGGACGCCGCGCGCAGCAGCGAGCCGTCGCCCGGGGTGAGCGGGTCGAGCCAGTCCTCGATCAGCTCCGGCTGCAGCAGCACGGGCATCCGCTCGTGCACCTCGGCCACCGCTCCCGCGGAGGGGCGCGTCAGGATCGTCGCCGACAGCAGCCACGGGGCCCCGGGCTCCGCCGAGCGCCACCACTCGTACAGCCCGGCGAACAGCACGAGCGCGCCACCGCCCGGCGACACGAAGACAGGTGCCTTCACGCCGTCGGCGCCGACCCGCCACTCGTACCAGCCGGAGGCCGGCACGATCGCCCGTCGCGCCGCGAAGGACTCCCGGAAGGAGGGCTTCTCGGCGACCGACTCGATCCGCGCGTTGAAGAGCGGCGCACCGGACGGATCCGCGGCGGAGCGCGGCACCAGGCCCCAGCGCGCGCCGGCCAGGCGGCGGCGCGGCGGCTCGCCCTCCTCCACGCCCTTCATCGACTCCGCGACGACGGCGATCCGCTGCGTCGGCGCGATGTTCCAGGACGGGCCCGGAAGATCCGCGCCGGGCTCGTCGATGTCGAAGAGCGCGACCAGGTCGGCGCTGGTCTGCGAGAGGACGAAGCGTCCGCACATGGGTCCTCCTGGGGTGCCGCTGCGCGCCCACCCTACGCGGGGCGAAGAAAGCGAGAGACATTCGGTGATTCGATGCGAACGGCACGTCCGCGTGCGTACGATTGTAGAAACCGATACCGAAGGAGCTTCGCCGTGCCGCTTGGAAACCTCGTCGATCGACCTTTCGGAGAGTCGCCTCAGGTCCGCAACGAGCCGGTCCAGGTCCGCAGCGCGGCCCGGCTGGCCTCCCTCCTCGACGCCGCCGCGGCCGTGGTCGACGAGGTCGGCTTCGACCGCCTGACCACCGCGATGGTGGCCGAGCGCGCGGGCGCCGCGATCGGCACCGTCTACCGCTACTTCCCCGACCGCATCGCCGTGCTCCAGGCGCTGCGCGAGCGCGCGCTCGAGCGCTTCCGCAAGAAGGTCATCACCGACATCCGCGAGAAGCACCCGGCGGACTGGTGGGGCGCCGTCGACTGCGCGGTCGATGCGTTCTGCGACATGCACCGCACCGAGGCCGGCTTCCGCTCGATCCGCTTCGTCGACACGATCCACGCCCCCGAGGTCGCGGGGGAGGCGTTCGAGGCCGGCTTCTTCGCCCGCCGCTTCGCCGAGATCCTCGCCTCCGAGTACGGCCTGCCCGGCGGCGCCCAGCTGTCGTTCCGCCTCGAGGTCGTGATCGAGGTCGCGGACGCGATGCTCACCCGCGCCTTCCTCATCGACCCGGCCGGCGACCAGCGCTTCATCGACGAGGCCCGGGTGCTGCTGCGCAACTACCTCTCGATGCACTACGGGCCGATCGAGCCCTGACCGCGACGGCCGCCGGCGGCCTAGCTCTTTCCACGCTCCGGTGCAACACTGCGCCATCCGGGTTGGCACGCGTCTCCGAATGATGTTTTGCTGATCGCCAGGTTCTGACCGGGACCACGGGACAGGGAAGAGCAGGACCGTGATCGAATTCCGCGGAGTGAGCAAGCAGTATCCGGACGGCACGCGGGCGGTGGACGACTTCTCGCTCGTGCTGCCCTCCCGGCAGACGACCGTCTTCGTCGGCTCGTCCGGCTGCGGCAAGACGACGATCCTGCGGATGATCAACCGCATGATCGAGCCGACCGGCGGCACGATCGAGATCGACGGAGAGGACATCTCGCGGCTCCCCGCCGTGTCGCTGCGCCGCCGCATCGGCTACGTGATGCAGAACTCCGGCCTCCTGCCGCACCGCCGGGTGATCGACAACATCGCGACCGTGCCGCGGCTGAACGGCGTCGCGAAGAAGCCCGCCCACGACCGCGCGCTCGAGCTGATGGACACCGTCGGCCTCGACCGCTCCCTCGCCACCCGGTACCCCAGTCAGCTCTCCGGCGGTCAGCAGCAGCGCGTCGGCGTCGCGCGCGGTCTCGCCGTCGACCCCAACATCCTGCTGATGGACGAGCCGTTCGGCGCCGTCGATCCGCTCGTGCGCGCCGACCTCCAGCGCGAGACCCTGCGCCTGCAGCGCGAGCTCGACAAGACGGTCGTCTTCGTCACCCACGACATCGACGAGGCCTTCCTGCTCGGCGATCAGGTCGTCATCCTCGAGAAGGGCGGCCGGATCGCGCAGAAGGGCTCGCCCGCCGAGATCCTCGCGAACCCCGCCAGCGAGTTCGTCGCCGGCTTCGTCGGCGCCGACCGCGGCAAGCGCTCGCTCTCGATCGAGGAGCGCGACGGCGCCCGGATCGTCGTCGACGGCGACGGGCGGCCGACCGGCGTCCTGCGCGCGCAGGACGGCGTCGACGCGTGAACTGGGTCGTCAACAACACCGATCAGATCCTCGCGAACCTGCTGGCGCACCTGGCGCTCTCGGTCCCGCCGATCCTGCTCAGCTTCGTGATCTCGCTGCCGTTCGGCTGGGTCGCCAACCGCTACCGCTGGAGCCGCGGCACGCTGCTGACCGGGCTCGGCGTGCTCTACGCGATCCCGTCGCTGGCGATGTTCATCCTGCTGCCCGCGCTGCTCGGCATCCCGCTGCGCTCCACCGCGAACGTCATCATCGGCCTCACGCTCTACGGCATCGCGCTGATGGTGCGGACCACCTCCGACGCGCTCTCCGCGGTGTCGGAGGACGTGACCCAGTCGGCCACGGCGATGGGCTACTCCGCCTGGGCCCGGTTCTGGAAGGTCGAGTTCCCGCTCGCCGGTCCCGTCCTGCTCTCGGGTCTGCGCGTGGTCACGGTGAGCACGGTCAGCCTCGTGACGGTCGGCGCGGTGCTGGGCATCCAGAGCCTCGGCCTGCTCTTCACCGACGGCTTCCAGCGCGGCATCCAGGGCGAGATCATCACCGGCATCGTGCTCACGATCGTGCTGGCCCTCGTGCTCGATGGGCTCCTCGTCCTGCTCGGTCGCCTGCTGATGCCCTGGACCACGCTCGACCGGAGCCGCTCCCGCCGCAGGAGCGCCGCGAGCGCGAAGGCGGTGACCGCGTGAACCTCATCGCCCAGGCCTTCGCCTGGATCGGCGACCCGACGCACTGGGAGGGCATCTACGGCGTCCCGACCCGCGTCGCGCAGCACCTCGGCATCAGCCTCATCGTGCTGGTGATCGCCGCGGCCATCGCCATCCCACTCGGCTACCTCATCGGCCACACCGGCAAGGGCAAGGGCATCGCGGTGCCCGTCGCCGGCGGCCTCCGCGCGCTGCCCACCCTGGGCGTGCTGGTGCTCGCGGCGATGAGCCTCGGCCTCGGCCTGGGCGCGCCGCTGATCGCACTGGTGATCCTGGCGATCCCGTCGATCCTCGCGGGCGCCTACTCCGGGCTCGAGGCGGTCGACCGCCGCACCGTCGACGCCGCGCGCTCCGTCGGCATGACGGAGTGGCAGATCCTGGCGAAGGTCGAGATCCCGCTCGGCCTGCCGCTGCTGATCGGCGGTCTCCGCGTCGCGGCCCTGCAGATCATCGCCACGGCGACGCTCGCCGACTACATCGGCGCCGGCGGTCTCGGCCGCTACATCTTCCAGGGCGTGAAGGCGGGCGACTACCCGCAGATGCTCGCGGGCTCGATCATCGTGATCGTGCTCACGCTGCTCAGCGAGGTGCTGTTCGCGGTCCTCCAGCGGATCGCCGTGCCCCGCGGCGTCGTGCTCGGCCTCGGCCGCGCCACGACGGAGCGCTCAGGTTTCCGCGCGTCGTCACTCCGACGCCGCGCGGTGGTGGGAATCCCCATCGACGAAGGGAAATAAGAGATGTTCACAGCAACCAAGAAGGGCCGTGTCGTTCTCAGCGCACTCGCGGTCGGCGCCGTGGTGGCGCTGGCAGGGTGCTCGTCCAGCGATCCGCTCGACGAAGGATCGGGAGCGACCGCCGGCGGCGACACCATCGTCATCGGCTCGCAGGACTACTACTCGAACGAGATCATCGCCGAGATCTACGCGCAGGCCCTCGAGGACGGGGGGATGACCGTGCAGCGCGACTTCCGCATCGGTCAGCGCGAGATCTACCTGCCCGAGATCGAGAGCGGCTCGATCGACGTGTTCCCCGAGTACGGCGGCAGCCTCCTGCAGGCGCTGGAGCCGGACACGACCGCGACCACGGCCGACGACGTCTACTCGGCGCTCACCGACGCCCTGCCCGACGGACTGCGCGCGCTCGACGCCGCGGACGCGAGCGACCAGAACTCCTACACGGTCACCCAGGCCTTCGCCGACCAGTGGAACCTGACCGACATCGCCTCGCTGAAGAACGTCACCGACCCGATCGTGCTCGGCGGCAACTCCGAGCTGCAGACCCGTCCCTACGGGCCCGACGCTCTGCAGTCGAAGTACGGCATCGCCACGACGTTCCAGGCGATCGAGGACAGCGGCGGATCGACGACCGTCGACGCGCTGGCCAGCAACCAGATCCAGATGGCGAACATCTACACCGCCGACCCGAACATCGAGTCGAACGACCTGCTGCCCCTCGCCGACCCCGACGGCCTGTTCGTCGCGGACAACGTGGTGCCGATCGTCTCCGACAAGGTCGACGACGACGCCGCCGAGATCATCAACGGGGTCAGCGCGAAGCTGACCGCCGACGACCTCGTCGCGCTGAACTCCGAGAGCGTCAACGAGCAGAAGTCGGCCGCGGCCATCGCGACCGAGTGGCTCACCTCGGCCGGCCTGATCGGCTGACCCGACCCGCTCACGCCCAGAGGCGCGTCACTCGTCGAGGTGACGCGCCTCTGCGCGTGAGAGGAGCTTCTTCACGCCGAGGACGACCAGCACGAAGACCACGATCGCTCCGACGAAGAGGTAGCCCGCGTAGTGCAGGCTGTCCGACAGCTCGCGGTAGCCGCCCGCCGCGGCGGCCCCGACGCCGACGTAGGCGAACGACCAGAGGATGCACGCGGGCGTCGTCCAGGCCATGAAGGTCCGGTAGCTCATGCCGCTCATCCCGACGGTGAGCGGGATGAGGGAGTGCAGCACCGGGAGGAAGCGCGAGAGGAAGACGGCGATGCCGCCGCGGCGCGCGAGGTAGCGCTCGGCCCGCAGCCAGTTCTTCTCGCCGAGGCGGCGGCCGAGACGCGACCCGCGGATGCGCGGCCCGAACCAGCGGCCGAGGTAGAAGCCGACCGATTCGCCGCAGAGCGCCCCGACGATCACGGCGATCGCGAGGGCGACGAACTGCAGGGGAGACGTCACGCCGGTCGCGCTGACGATCACGACGGTGTCGCCCGGCACGATCAGCCCGGCGAGGATCGTCGTCTCGAAGAAGACGGCGAGGCCGGCCAGCAGCGTCCGCCAGACGGGCGGCACGCTCACGACGAAGGCGAGGATGCCGGTCAGAGCGTCGTTCACGGCCGCGTGCGCTCCGGCATCTCAGCGGACCCGCTTGAGCAGCGACCAGAAGGTCTCGACGATCGAGCCCATGTCGACCCGGTCGTCGAGCAGCCACTGCACCTGCAGGCCGTCGGAGAGCGCGGTGATCATCTTCGCCGCGAGCTCGGGGTCGATGTCGGCCGCGATGAGCCCCTCGCTCTGGTCCTCGCTGACGCGGGCGGCGAAGACCTCGTTGACCGTCCGGTAGCGCTCGATGAAGAACTCGTGCGCGGGGTGCGACTCGTCGGTCGCGTCGGCGGAGAGCGTCGCGTAGAGATGGACGAGACCGGGCACCTCGCTGTTGTGGCGGATCAGCTTCACGACCTGCTCGATCGCCTGATCGCCCTTCCGCTCCAGGTCGTAGACGGCGCGGTCGGTGTCGTCGCGCTTGCGGAGGACCTCGGCGAAGAGCTCCTCCTTCGAGTCGAAGTAGTGCAGGAGCCCCGCCTGCGTCAGGCCGACCTCCTCCGAGATCTCGCGCAGCGAGGCCTTGCGGTACCCCTGCCGCGAGAACACCTCCAGGGCGGTCTGCAGAATCTCCTCGCGCTTCGCGACGCCCTTGGCGTAGCTCCCCTTGCTCGGCATCCCTCGATCGTAGGGGGCGCGGCCGAGCAGGAGCCGCGAGCGTCGCGCGGTGACGGCGCACGATCTCTCAGTGCGGACGCGGGACGCCGGAGCAGCTGTGAAAGACCTGTGAAGGTGCGAGCTCGACAGCGCGAAGCGGGGTCGCGAGCGATCGCTCGCCGTCGAGAGGTCCGTCGCCGACCCTCTGACGGACGCGGGCGCTGCTCGACCGGGCCCACGGGAGGAGATCTCTCGACGTGGAGACGCTCTGTCTCGACGTCGAGACGTCACTGACGCGCGGGTCGGCGGCGGGCGGCTCGGACCGCCCCGGAAGGGTGTCGCCGGGGGCACCGCGGGAGGCGCACATCCGCCCCAGTACTGGGATCCGAGGGCATCGCGCCCCTCCGGCCGACCTAGGCTCGGAGCCGTGAACGAACTCCTGGACCCGCTCCTCCTGTCGCGCTGGCAGTTCGGCCTGACGACGATCTACCACTTCCTCTTCGTGCCGCTCACCATCGGCATGGCGCTCACGGTGGCGATCTTCCAGACCTGCTGGGTGCGCACCGGCCGCGTGCACTACCTGCAGCTGACGAAGTTCTTCGGCAAGATCTTCCTGATCAACTTCGCGATGGGCGTGGTCACCGGCATCGTCCAGGAGTTCCAGTTCGGGATGAACTGGAGCGACTACTCCCGCTTCGTCGGCGACGTCTTCGGCGCCCCGCTCGCCTTCGAGGGCCTGCTCGCGTTCTTCCTCGAGGCGACGTTCATCGGCCTCTGGATCTTCGGCTGGGACAAGCTCCCGGCGAAGCTGCACCTCGCGACGATCTGGCTCACCACGCTCGGCACGACGCTCTCGGCCTACTTCATCATCGCCGCGAACGCCTTCATGCAGAACCCGGTCGGCTTCCGGATCAACGAGGCCAAGGGCCGCGCCGAGCTCACCGACATCTGGGCCCTGCTGACCAACAAGGTCGCGCTCGCCGCGTTCCCGCACACGATCTTCGCCTGCTTCATGGTCTCGGCCGCGGTGATCGTCAGCGTCGCCGCCTACCACCTCTCGCGGAACCAGCACCTCGAGACGATGCGCCCGGCACTGAAGTTCGGCGCCTGGATGATGCTGATCAGCGGCGGTCTCACCCTCTTCACCGGCGACTCGCTCGGCCTCGCGATGGTCGACACGCAGCCGATGAAGATGGCGGCCGCGGAGGCGCTGTACAAGACGTCCACCGGTGTCGACGCCTCGTTCTCGATCTTCACCTGGGGCACCCCCGACGGCTCGAGCGAGCTCTTCTCGATCCGCATCCCGTATCTGCTCTCCTTCCTCTCGACGCACACCTTCACCGGCACCGTCGAGGGCATCAACGACCTGCAGGCGCAGTACAGCGCGGTCTACGGCCCGGGCGACTACACGCCGATCATCTGGGTCACCTACTGGTCGTTCCGCTGGATGATGGCGCTCGGCGTCCTCGCCATCGGCGTCGCCGCCGCCGGCCTCTGGTTCACCCGCAAGGGCCGCGAGCCGAAGCAGTGGATGTGGAAGATCGCGATCTGGGCGGCACCGCTGCCGCTGATGGCGATGATCGTCGGCTGGGTCTTCACCGAGATGGGCCGCCAGCCCTGGCTCGTCTTCGGCCTGCTGAAGACCGCGGACGGCGTCTCGCCCGGGGTCAGCGGCCTCGAGGTGCTGATCTCGCTGATCGCCTTCACCGCCATCTACGGCACCCTCGCGGTCGTCGAGTTCCGGCTGATCAAGCGGGCGGCCCAGGCCGGCCCCGACGACGCCCCCGAGATCGACGAGGAGAGCGGTCGCCCGCAGCTCGTCGGCACCGTCTACTGAGAAGGGCACTGCGCACATGGACCTCGGATCGCTCGATCTCGCCACGCTCTGGTTCTGGATCGTCGCCGTCTTCTTCATCGGCTACTTCGTCCTCGACGGCTTCGACTTCGGCGTCGGGATGTCGCTGCCGTTCCTCGGCCGCGACGACACCGACCGCCGCGTCCTGATCAACACGATCGGGCCGGTCTGGGACCTCAACGAGACCTGGGTCATCGTCGCGGGAGCGGCGATGTTCGCCGCGTTCCCCGAGTGGTACGCGACGCTCTTCAGCGGCTTCTACCTGCCGCTGCTGCTGATCCTGCTGGCGCTGATCGCCCGCGGCGTCTCCTTCGAGTACCGGCACCAGCGTCCGGAGGCCGCCTGGAAGAAGCGGTTCGACACGATGATCGTGATCGGCTCGGCCGTGCCCGCGTTCCTCTGGGGCGTCGCCTTCGCGAACATCGTGCAGGGCGTGCCGCTGGACGCGGACCACAACTACATCGGAACGGTCTTCGATCTGCTGAACCCGTACGCGCTGCTCGGCGGCGCGACGACGCTCCTGCTCTTCTTCACCCACGGCGTCGTGTTCGTCTCGCTGAAGACCGACGGCGAGATCCGCGAGCGGGCGCGCCGGCTGGCGACGCGGGCGGGGCTGGTGACCATCGCGGTCGCCGCGGTGTTCCTCGGCTGGACGAACCTGGCCCAGGGGAGCGGTCCGTCCTGGCTGCTGTCGATCGCCGCGGCAACCACCCTGGTGCTCGCCTGGCTCGCGAACGTCCGCGGGCGGGAGGGCCGTGCCTTCGCCCTGCTGGCCGGCACGATCGGCCTCGCTGTGCTCGCGCTGTTCACCACGCTCTTCCCGGCGGTGATGCCCGCCTCGAACGACGTCGCCAACAGCCTGACCATCGAGAACGCCTCGAGCACGCCCTATACCCTGAAGGTGATGAGCTGGACGGCGCTGGTCTTCGTCCCGCTCATCGTGGGCTACCAGGCCTGGACCTACTGGATCTTCCGCAAGCGCATCACCCGGAGCCACATCCCGGTCGACGCGCACTGACCGATCGCGACCGTGAAGCCCCTCGACCCCCGACTGCTCCGCTACGCCCGCTCCGCACGGCTGTTCCTCGTGCTCGGCGGGGCGCTCGCGCTGGCCCGCACGGCGACCGCGGTCGCGTTCGCGTGGCTGGTGGCGCAGCTCGTCGCCGGGGCGGTCGGCGGGCGATCGGCGGCCGACCTGGCGCCGTCACTCGCGGCGCTGCTGGTCGTCGTCGCGGTGCGCGCGGTGCTGGCCTGGGCCGTCGAGGTGAACGCCGCCCGGGGCGGCGCCGGCGCGAAGGCGCAGCTGCGGTCGGCGGTCCTCGCCGCGCTGGTCGCGCTCGGGCCGGCCGGCCGGACGGGTGGCTCGGGCGGCGTCGTCGCGCTGCTCGGCGGCGGGCTCGACGCACTCGACGGCTACTTCGCCCGCTACCTGCCGCAGCTGATCGCCACCGCGATCACCACGCCGATCCTGACACTCGTGGTCTTCCTCGCGGATCCGCTCAGCGCGCTCTTCCTCGTGGTGACGCTGCCGCTGATCCCGGTCTTCATGATCCTGATCGGCTGGGCGACCCAGGCGGTGCAGAAGCGGCAGTGGAGCCGCCTGCAGGCGCTGGCCTCCGGCTTCGTCGACACGGTCGGCGGACTGGCCACGCTGAAGATCTTCGGACGGGCGGAGCGGCAGAGCGCCCGCATCCGCGCCCTGACCGAGGACTACCGCGTGCACACCATGAAGGTGCTGCGGGTGACCTTCGTCAGCAGCTTCGTCCTCGAGCTGGCCGGCTCGCTCTCGGTCGCGCTCGTCGCGGTGTCGATCGGGCTGCGGCTGGTCGACGGCTCGCTCGGACTCGCGATCGGGCTCTTCGTACTGGTGCTGGCGCCGGACGTTTTTCTGCCGGTCCGCCAGGTCGGCGCCGAGTTCCACGCGGCGGCGGACGGCGTGCAGGCGGCGGACGAGGCCTTCGCGATCATCGAGGCGGCGGCGACCGTCCCCGGGCGAACCGCGGTGCCCGGTCGCTCGGGGGCGCTCGAGCTGCGCGGGCTCGCGGTGGACGACGGTGCGGGCCGCGTGCTCGCGCCCGTCGACGCCGTCCTGCCCGCCGGCTCGATCACGGCGCTGACCGGGCCCAGCGGATCCGGGAAGTCGACCCTCCTCGCCGCCCTCGCCGGCTTCGCTCCCGCGACCGGCTCGATCGCCCTCGGCGGGGTCGCCGTCGACGAGTCGACCGGCCGCGACTGGCTCGCCTGGTCGGGGCAGCGGCCCGATCTGCTGCCCGGGACCGTCGGCTCGAACGTCGCGCTCGGCGCGCGCTCGCCCGACCCGGAGCGCGTCCTGCGGGCGCTGGCCGTCGCAAGCGCCGACCTCGATCCGAGCCGGCGGATCGACGCGGACGGCAGCGGACTGTCCGGTGGGCAGGCGGCGCGCGTCGCCGTGGCGCGTGCCGTGCACCGCGTCCTCGAGCGCGGCTGCACCGTCTTGGCCCTCGACGAGCCGACCGCCGCGCTCGACGAGGAGTCGGAGCGCGCGCTGCTCGCCGGGCTCCGCTCACTCGCCGACGAGGGCGTGATCGTGCTCGTCGCCACGCACCGCCCGGCGACGATCGCCGCCGCCGACGCCGTGCTGGCGCTCGCCCCCGCCGAGGCGGTGCTCCTGTGAACCGCACCGAGGTGCTGCGGGCGGCGATGCCGGCGCCGCGGCGCTTCCTCCCCGGACTGTCCTTCGGGCTGCTGTCGTCCGCGTCGGTCGTCGCCCTGCTCGCCTGCTCGGCCTGGCTGATCGTGCGGGCGGCCGAGCAGCCGCCGATCCTCTTCCTCTCGATGGCCGTCGTCGGCGTGCGTGCGTTCGCGCTCTCGCGGGCGTTCTTCCGCTACCTCGAGCGCCTGTCCGGGCACGACGCGGCGTTCCGCGCGCTGGCCGAGCTGCGCGCCGGCGTCTACGACCGGCTGGTCCCCGTGGCGCCGGACGGCCTCGGTCGGGTGCGCCGCGGCGATCTCGTCTCGCGGGTGGTCGCCGACGTCGACGCCCAGCAGGACGTGCCGCTGCGGATCGTGCAGCCGCTGGTCGTCTCCGCCGTGGTCTCCGCCGCCGCGGTGGTGGGAGTCTGGCTCCTGCTGCCCGCGATGGGCGCCGTGCTGCTCGGTCTGCTCGTGCTCGCCTTCGCCGGCGGAGCCCTCGGCTCGGGGCTGGTCTCGGCGCGCGCCGACCGCGAGCTGGCGCCGCTGCGCGGCGAGCTGGCCGAGCGCCTGAACCTGCTGGTCACCCGGCTCGACGTGCTGATCGCCTTCGACGCGGCCGATGCGGCGATCGCCGACGTCGCGCAGGCGGAGGCGGCGCTCACCCGGGCCGCCCGCCGGCGCGCGGCGTCGACCGGGCTCGCCGCCGCCGTCCTCGCGCTGTGCTCCGGTGGCGCGGTGTGGGCCGGTCTCGCGCTCGGGATCCCCGCGGTCGGCGAGCTCGGCGGGCCCGCGCTCGGGGTGCTCGCCCTGGTGCCGCTCGCCGTGTTCGAGGTCGCCGCCGCGGCGCCGCTCGCCGTGCAGAGCGCGCGCTCGGCGCTCTCGAGCGCGCAGCGGCTCGCCGACCTCGACGCGCAGGCCGCGTCGCCGGCGCTGGCGACCGACGCCGACGTCGATCCGTCGGCCGCCGTCCCGCTCGGCCGCGACATCGTCCTCCGCGACCTCTCGGTCTCCTGGCCCGGAGTCGCGACGCCCGCGCTCCGCGACGTCTCGCTCGAGCTCCGGGCCGGCGAGCGGATCCTCGTCACCGGTGGCAGCGGCTCGGGCAAGACGACGCTCGCGCACGCGCTCGTCCGCTTCCTCGACCACACCGGCTCCTACCGGATCGGCGGGGTGGAGGCGCGCACGCTGCCCCAGAACGAGCTGCGCCGGCTGGTCGGCCTCGTCGAGCAGCAGCCCTACCTCTTCGACGACACGATCCGGCAGAACCTGCTCTTCGCCCGGCCCGAGGCCGACGACGCGGTGCTGACCGCCGTCCTCGAGCGGGTGGGCCTCGCCTCCTGGACCGCGGCCCGCGGCGGTCTCGACGCCCGGGTCGGCGAGCGCGGCTCGCTCGTCTCGGGCGGTCAGGCGCAGCGCCTGGCGCTCGCCCGCGCCCTGCTCGCCGACTTCGACGTGCTGGTGCTCGACGAGCCCACCGCCTCGGTCGACGCGCCGGTCGCGGACGCGCTGCTCGCCGACCTGCTGCATGCCGCCTCGGGCCGCACGGTCGTGCTGATCGCGCACCGCGTCCCCGCGTCCCTCGCCGTCGACCGGCGGATCACGATCGCGGACGGCACCGCGGCCAGCGCCTGATCGAAGGACCGAGCCGCCGCAGCGCGGCCGTCAGCGCGTCGCTCGTGCCAGCGCCGACACGCGCGCCAGGCGGTCACCCTCGACGGCCCAGCGGTCGAGAACCGCGTCGGCCCGCGTGCGAGCAGGGCCCGCCAGCGTGGACAGCAGGGGAGCGATCACATCGACGGCCAGGGGATCGCCGAGCTCGTCGACCCGCGAGTCCCGAGCGAAGCCCTCGAGCCGGGTCAGATCGGAGGCCCGCAGGAGCGCCGCCCGCGACTGCAGCAGGACGACCGCCGCCAGCCGCGTCTCGAAGACGGGCGGAGCCCACAGTTCCGACGACAGCGCGGTCACGTCGTCGTGCTCGAGCCCGCGGAACTTCTTCAGCGCGTCCCGCACGGTCCCGCGCACGGCGCCGACGGAGGCGCCGGTGGAGTCGAGCCCCGCGTCGAGCCGCTCGCGCACGTCCTGCGCCCGCCAGACGTCGCCCTCGTACTCGAGCGCCGTGCGGATGAAGTCGCCGGCGTCGCTCACCCCTCCATCATGCGTCCCGCGGGGGAGCCGCGACGAACCGTGCGCCGCTGCGGGCCGCACGCCGGAGGTGGCGGTCCGCCCTTGGCAGCGGATCGCGCCGTCCGGGAACGCCGACGGCCCGGCTCGTGCAGGGGATGCACGAGCCGGGCCGTCGGTGCGGGCCCGCGGGAGGCGGGACCCGATCAGAGGAGCGTCGAGTCGACCGCGGTCAGCGGCTCGACCACACCGCCTGGTTGCGTCCGTCGTACTCGACGAGGTTGCCGTCGTCCTGCATGACGAGGCGGAACGGGGCGACCGCGCCGGCGCGGGGCGTGACCGTCCAGGTGCCGATGCCGTCGCCGCGGACGACGGCCATGAAGCCGTCCTCGTAGAGGTTGAACGAGCTGCCCGCGCCGGACGTGCCCGTCGACCAGATCGGACCGGAGCGGCCGTAGACCACGAAGTTGCCGTCGCCCTGCATCACGGCGCGGTAGACGCCGTTGGCCGAGCGGAGGAGGCTGCCGGCGGCGAGTCCGTTCTCGGCGTAGAGGCTCGAGCCGGGCAGCTGCGCCTGGCTGGTCCAGAGCACGGTGTCGACCTGGTCGACGATGATCAGCGATCCGGCGTTGTTGATGCCGAGCCGCAGGTCGCTGCCGCGGGTGCCGGAGGACCACTGGACCGAGTTGTCGGGACCGTAGATCACGGCGTTGCCGTCGGTCTGCAGCACGAGGCGGTTGCCGGCGCCGCGGGTGCCGGTGTTCCAGACGACGCCCTGCGGGCCGTAGCCGACGAAGTTGCCGTCGGTCTGCATCACGGCGCGGAAGCGGCCGTCGGCCGAGGTGAGCTGGCGTCCGCCGCGGAGGGTCTCGCCGGTGAAGAGGGTGTCGGTCGCCGGCTCGGCGATCCTCCCGTTCACGCTGCTCGCCCAGGCGGGGGAGCCGTTCTCACGCGAGACGACGAGGTTGCCGTCCTCCTGGATGATCAGGTACGCACCGGGCTCGTCGTTCGTGCCGGTGCTCCAGACGGGCCGGTCGTCGGCGGAGTAGATCACGACGTTGCCGTCGGTCTGCATCGCGAGGTGGTCGCCGCGGCCGGCGGTGCCGGTCGCGAAGACGACGCGGCCGTCGGGCGCGTAGGTGACGGCGTTGCCGTCGGTCTGCATCACGAACTCGTAGGCGGGTCCGGGATCGTCGGAGACGATGCTCTCGCCGCGGGCGAGCTCCTCGCCGCCCTCGAGCGCGTTGTAGTACGCGCCGGCGGCGCGGGACTGCGGGTCGGCGTTCGTCTGAAGCGCAGGAGCCGAGTCGGAGGAGGAGGAGAGCGTCTGCTGCACCGCCTCCTCGGCGACCGCGGGCGTCGCGGTGAAGAGGAGGGCTCCGGTCGCGACGAGCGCGACGAGCCCGGAGCCGACGAATCGGGAGGGCCCGGTGGAGCGGGAGGAAGAGGGAGGCGTCATCGCAGATCTTTCTCGAGAGGTCGGCATCGCCGATCGGATCCTCGAATGCTCGCACGCGGGGGCGGGATCGGGCGTGCGCTCGGGACGCCGTGTCCCGGTCCAGCGCTCGTCGGCATCTCGGAGGCACTCGCTAGCCCGTCGCCCCGACCTCGGGCCTTCACGACGGCGGCCCGGTTCGTGCGGGATGCGCACGACCGGGCCGTCGGAGCAGGGCCGACCGCCTCGGCGGAGCCCGCTGTCCGCTGCCGTCAGCGGCTGGACCAGACGACGTGGCCCTGGCCGTCGTACTCGACGAGGGCGCCGTCGTTCTGCATCACGAACCGGAACGGTCCGACCGCACCGGAGGCGGGACCGTTCGTCCAGAGCACGGTGTCCTTCCAGTCGTAGATCGACGCGACTCCGTTCTCGGCGACGTGCAGCGCGTTGTCGATGCCGGAGGTCCCGCTCTGCCAGACAGTGCCCGTCGGACCGTGGACGACGAGGTCCCCGTTCGACTGCATCACCGCCAGGTACCGACCGTCGTCCGAGCGCAGCACGTCGCCGGCCGAGAGGTAGTTCGGTGCGTACAGGACCGACCCCGGCAGCTGGGACTGGCTGTCCCACGCCAGGTCGCCCTCGTCGTCGACGAGCATCAGCACTCCGCTGTCGTCGAGCTGGACGGTGAGAGTGTCGTCGCTGGTGCCGGACGTCCACTTCACCGAGCCGTCGGCGCCGAGGACGACGGCGTCACCGTCGTTCTGCAGGACGAAGCGGTTGCCCGCGCCGTGGGTGCCGGTGTGCCAGATCACGCCGGAGGGCCCGGAGCCGACGAGGTCCCCGTCGGTCTGCATGACCGCGCGGAACAGCCCGTTCTTCGAGGTGAGCTGGTCGCCCGGCGCGAGGGTGCCGCCGGTGCCGAGGGTGTCGTGCGGCGGTTCGGCGGTCGTCCCGGCGCCGGCGGACCAGGCGGGAGCGCCGCTCGTCGAGGATGCTGCTCCGACGGCGCTCTCGGCGAGGGCGGGTGTCGCGCCGAGGAGCAGGGTTCCCGCCGCGACGAGCGCGACGAGTCCGGAGGCGAGGGAGCGTGGATGTGAGGTGGACGTCATGGCAGTTCCTTACTCGAGAGATCGGCACCGCCGTCGACGAGGCGGCATCGCCGAACGGTCTTCCCTCTCACCGAAGCACTGCTGCTGGACTTCGATGCGTTCCGGCGCGGGGCGCAGGGTCGTTGTCGCGTCGTCCCGCTTCTGCCCTCTGAGGGGGAGTCGCGCACGGCCGGACCTTGCGCGTGAGAACGCCGATGGCCCGGCGCGTACAGGGTGTGCACGAGCCGGGCCATCGGAGGGGGACGTCAGCGCGTCCGCCGACGCGTCGATCGCGGCGGGGTCAGCGAATGGACCAGATCGCGTGGCCCTGTCCGTCGTACTCGACGAGGTTGCCGTCGCTCTGCATGACCAGGCGGAACGGGCCGTCACCGCCGGCGGCGGGTGTCGCCGTCCAGGTGACGGCGCCGTTGTCGGCCACGACCTCTGCTGTCCCGTCCCGGAAGAACTGGAACGAGCTCTCGACTCCGGAGGTGGCGGTCTGCCAGATCGCTCCGGTCGGGCCGTAGACGACGAAGTTGCCGTCGGCCTGCATCACGGCACGGTAGGCGCCGTCGTCGGAGCGGAGGTGGTCGTCGACCTCGAGGGTGTTGGGGGCGTACAGCTGAGCGCCGGGCAGTCCGGACCGGCTCGTCCACAGGACGGCGTCGTCCTCGTCGAGGACGTTCAGGACGCCATTGTCGTCGAGGGTGACGTGGTCGACCCCGCCCCCCGTTTCAGCCACCCATTTCCGCGTCCCGTCCTCGCGCCCGACCGTGATGCTGTCCGGCCTCACGCCCAGCCAGTTGTCGGTCCCGCGAGTCCCCGTGTTCCAGACGACACCGTCGGGGCCGTAGCCGACGAGGTTGCCGTCCCGCTGCATCACCGCGCGGAACCGTCCGTTCGGTGAGGTGAGCTGGTGACCACGGTGCAGGATCTCGTAGGTGAGGAGGGTGCTGAGCGGCGGCTCGGCGATCAGGCCGTTGATGCTGCTGGCCCAGGCGGGAGAGCCGTTGACGCGGTAGAGCACGAGGTTGCCGTCCGCCTGGATGACGAGGCGCGAGTCCGGCTCGATGTCGGTCCCGGTGCTCCAGAGCGGGCGATCGTCGGCGGAGTAGATCACCGCGTTGCCGTCCTCCTGCATCACGAGGCGGTTGCCGCGCCCCGAGGTGCCGGTGCTGAAGACGGCTCGGCCGGCCTGGTCGTACGTCACGGCGTTCCCGTCGTCCTGCATCCGGAAGGTGTAACCGCCCCCGGGTCCGCCGGAGGCGATGGACTGTCCCGGCGACAGCTGGGCGGAGGCCTCGAGGGTGTTGGAGGTCGCGGAGTCGCCCGCGCGTGCTGTCTCGGAGCGGGGTGCCGGGACTGCGCCGTGCGCGCCCTCAGCGGAGGCGGGCGCGGCGCCGAGGAGCAGGGCGCCGGTCGTGACGAGCGCGACGAGCGCGGAGGCTAGTGGGCGTGAGGACGTGTGAGATGTCATCGCAGTTCTTTCTCGAGGTGTTGTCGTGGAGGGCGAGAGGTCGGTATCACCGAGCGGTCGTCCCTCTCACCGAAGCAGCTGTGTTCGAGCCCGTCGCCCGCTGGCGTTCGACACGTGCTCTCTGTCGCGTGGTCCGGCTCCCGGCCCTTCCGGACGGCGTCGGCGGTCGGTGCGCGAACTCCTCGCGCGCTGCTCCGAGGGCACGACGACGGCCCGGCTCGTGCTGACGAGCACGGGCCGGGCCGTCGAGTGAGGGCCTCATCGCGACTGCGGGAGCCGGACTGCAGAAGCCGTCAGCGGCTGGACCAGACCGCGTGGTGGTGGGCGTCGTACTCGACGAGGTTGCCGTCGCTCTGCATGACGAGGCGGAACGGGGCGGTGCCGCCCGCGGGCGTCGCCGTCCAGGTGACGGCGCCGCTGCCGGCCACGACCTGCGCCGTCCCGTCCTTCGAGAACTCGAACGAGCTCTCGACGCCGGAGGTGCCGGTCTGCCAGACCGCCCCGGTCGGGCCGTACACGACGAAGTTGCCGTCACCCTGCATCACGGCGCGGTAGCGGCCGTCGTCGGAGCGGAGGAGGCCGTCGCTCGCGAGGGTGTTGGGGGCGTACATCTGCGCGCCGGGCAGTCCGGACTGGCTCGTCCACAGGACGGCGCCGTCCTCATCGAGTGCGGTCAGGACACCCCTGTCGTCGAGCGTGAGGGAGTTGGCCACACCCCCGGTGTCGGCCGCCCACCTGATCCCCCCGTCCGCGCCGATGATCACGGCGTAGCCGTCGTCGGAGACGAGGAGCTGGTTGTCCGTGCCGACGGTGCCGGTGTTCCAGACGACGCCGTCCGGGCCGTAGCCGACGAGGTTGCCGTCGCGCTGCATGACCGCGCGGAAGAGTCCGTTCGGCGAGGTGAGCTGGTGCCCGCGGGAGAGCGCGTCGTCCACGTAGAGGGTGCTGAACGGCGGCTGGGGGATCCTGCGGTTCACGCTGCTCGCCCAGGCCGGCGAGCCGTCTTCCCGGTAGACGACGAGATTGCCGTCCGCCTGGATGATCAGAGACGCGTCCGTCTCGTTGTCCGTCCCGGTGCTCCAGAGCGCTCGGCCGTCGGCGGAGTAGATGACGACGTTGCCGTCCTCCTGCATCACGAGGCGGTTGCCGCGCCCCGAGGTGCCCGCGTCGAAGACGGCGTGACCGACCTCGTCGTAGACGACGGCGTTGCCGTCGTCCTGCATCCGGAAGGTGTAGCCGCCTCCCGACTGGCTCGAGGCGATGGACTGGCCGGCGAGGAGCTGCTGGCCGGGATTCAGTGCGTCGGGGGCCGACGCGCGGGCGGCGGAGACGCTCGAGGACGCGGTGCTGAGACCGCCCTGAGCGAGGGCCGGTGTCGCGCTGAAGAGCAGGGCCCCGGTCGCGACCAGCGCGACGAGTCCTGAGGCGAGCGGGCGTGGGGAGGTGTGTGGTGTCATGGCAGTTCCTTCTCGAGAGATGGGTGCCGTCGGGGTGAGGGCGGCATCGCCGAGCGGACTGCTTCGATCCTGGCGCGCCGGAGCACCCGGAGTCGCGGCCCGGCGCGTGCCGCGGGGTCCCTGTCACGCTGTCCCGCCTCCGGGGACCGGATCGCTGCCCCGCGCGCCCTCGGGCAGGTCCGCTGAAGCACGACGACGGCCCGGTCCGTGCAGGTCGTGCACGAGCCGGGCCGTTCGGGCGAGCTGCTCCTCGTCGTCGAGCGCTCCTCCGCACGTGTCGTCAGCGGATCGACCACACGGCCTGGTCGCGGCCGTCGTACTCGACGAGATTGCCGTCGTCCTGCATCGCGAGTCGGTACGGCGCGACCGAGCCCGAGGCGGGGGCCGCCATCCATGTCGCGACGCCTTCCTTCGTCACGATCTGCGCGACTCCGTCGCCGTGCACGACGAACGTGCTGTCCGGGTCCGAACCGCCGGTCGACCACGTCGCTGCGGCCCGGTCGTAGACGACGAAGTTGCCGTCGGTCTGCTTCACGGCACGGAACCTCCCGTTGTCCGATCGCAGCAGATCACCTGCGCCGAGATGATTGGGGGCGAAGAGGCTCGACCCGGGGAGGGCGGACTGGCTGGTCCACAGGACGGCGTCGTCCCTGTTCCGGATCGAGAGCACTCCACTGTTGTCGAGGGCGAGGCGGAGGCCTCTGCCCTTCGTCCCGGAGGCCCACTTGACGGATCCGTCCGCGTACAGGACCGCGTTGCCGTCGGCCTGCATGACG
This sequence comes from Rathayibacter sp. PhB186, assembly GCF_003751825.1. Classification (NCBI taxonomy): domain Bacteria; kingdom Bacillati; phylum Actinomycetota; class Actinomycetes; order Micrococcales; family Microbacteriaceae; genus Rathayibacter; species Rathayibacter sp. PhB186. Next base: position 1,503,233 of record NZ_RJKO01000001.1, read on the forward strand.
AGTCTGCTGTCCGCGCCGCGGGTGCCCGTGTTCCACACGACACCCGCGGTGCTGTAGCCGACGAGGTTCCCGTCCCTCTGGAGCACCGCCCGGAAGCGTCCGTTCTCCGAGGTCAGCTGGTGTCCGCGGAGCATCGACTCATCGGCGTGGAGGGTGCTGAAGGGCGGCTCGGCGATCGGGCCGTTGATGCTGCTCGCCCAGGCGGGGGTCCTGTCCGCGCGCGAGACGAGCAGATTCCCGTCCTCCTGGATGTGGAGGAACGAGTCCGGCTCGTTGTCCGTCCCCGTGCTCCAGAGGGGACGGCCCGCGGCGGAGTAGACCACCGCGTTGCCGTCCTCCTGCATGACGAGGCGGTTGCCCGCACCGGTGGTGCCGGTGCTGTAGACCGAGTGGTTCTGGGGGTCGTAGGTGACGGCGTTGCCGTCGGTCTGCATCACGAAGACGTAGGCGGGACCGGCGGGGTCCGGGTTGGACCTGATGCTCTCGCCGGGGAGGAGCTGCTCACCGCTGACGAGGCCGTCGTAGGCCTGGTGCCCGGGGAGGGGCCTGATGGTCGGCTGCGTGCCCGTCGGGGAGCTCTCCGCGGAGAGCGTGCTGTGCGCACTCTGGGCGAGTGCCGGTGCGCCGCCGAACAGGAGGGCACCGGTCGCGACGAGGGCGACGAGCCCCGAGGCGAGTGGGCGTGGTGAGGTGTGAGGTGTCATGACTGGTCCTTCTCGAGAGGGTGAACCGTCGGTGCGAAGGCGGCGTCGCCGAGCGGACTGATTCGAGGCTGGCACGTCCCCGAAGACCTCGACCGCGTCAGGCGCGTGGTGAACGGCGTCTGGCATGCCGCACACGTCGGGTCGTGGTGACGCCCTCCGAGCAGGACGCCCGGGGAATCAGGGCAGGGGACGGCGGAGGGCGTCCAGGCGCCGGCGCCAGGCGTCGAGCCGGCCCGGCACTGCGGCGAGCGCCGGTCCGTCGACCCAGCCCGTGGCCAGGCGGAGGCCGTGCAGGGCGTTCGCCGTCCACACCTCGCGGCCGTCGAGGTCCACCGGCTCAGCCGGCGCCTCGATGACGTCGACGCCCAGCGCTCCCGCGAGCACGGAGACCGTGCGGGCCGTCACGCTCCGGACCCGGCGGCTGCTCGCGGGCGGGACGACCAGCGCGTCGCCGAGCCACCAGAGCACAGCGCTCGAGGCGCCGTCGATCACGGCGCCGTCGGCACCGAGGATCACGGCCTCGTCCGCGCCGGCGGCGAGAGCACGGGAGCGCAGGAGCGCCAGCCGTGCGATGTCGGGTCCCTTGCGCTCCGGGGTGCGGCGCGGATCCACGGGGCTGGTCCAGAGGACGACGGTCCGGCTTCGCGGCGGGGCAGGGCGCAGCCGGAGGCGCAGACCCTCGGCGGTGAGCTCAACACGGGGGAAGGAGTCGCCGGTGCGGGGGAGCGCCGCGATCGCGGCGTCGAAGAACGCCTCGGTGTCATCGGAGCCGGCGCCCGGGGTCGATCCGGCGTCGCCGACGGCGCCCAGGAACCGCTCCCGGTGCAGCTCGAGACCGCGCACGCGGCCCTCTGACACCAGCCAGGAGTCGGCCGCGAGGAGAACGCCGGCCGGATCGTCCACAGCAGGGCCGAGCTCCCGCCCGTCCCACTTCCGCACCAGCTCGCCGTCCACGACGGCCTACGCTAGCCCAGTGGCCGCGCTCCCCGAGGTTTCCGCCGCCCGGCGGCAGCTGACCTGGGTCGATCCCGAGCGAGCATACCTCGGCTTGTTCGCCTCGGCGGACACCTCCTTCTGGCTCGACTCCGGTCGCGACGCCGCGGAGGGCCTCTCCTTCCTCGGTTCCTCGGACGACGTGCTCACGGTCAGGCCCGGCGCGGACGTGTCGGCGACGCTCGCCGCCGTGGAGACGGAGCACACCGGCGACCGGGCGCTCGGCCGGTACGGCTGGATCGCCTACGAGGCGGGTGCGCCGTTCGTCGCCCTTCCGCCCGCCTCCGTCGACGCCGACGCTCCGCCCGCGCTCGCGCTGATCCGCGGCGACCCGGTGCTCGAGTTCGACCACGCCCGGCAGATCCTGCACCTCGTCTCCTCCCCGGAGAGGGAGCAGGAGGCGCGGCGGCTGGAGCGAGCGCTGACGGCGCTCGCCGAGACCGCTGCCGACGTCGGCGAGCCGCGTGACGCGGAGCCGTCCGGACCCGCCGAGTGGCGGCACGGTCCCGAGCGGTACCGAGCCCTGATCGCCCACTGCCAGGCCGCGATCCGCGCGGGTGACGCCTATCAGCTCTGCCTCACCAACGAGGTGGTGGTCGAGGGCGCGTTCGACCCGGTCGAGGCGTATCGGCGCCTGCGCCGCTCGAGCCCCAGCCACCACGGCGGACTGATCCGCATCGGCGGGCTCGCCCTCGTCAGCGCCTCGCCCGAGCGCTTCCTCGACGTCACGGCCGACGGCCGCGTCGCCACGCATCCGATCAAGGGCACCCGGACCCGCAGCACCGACCCCGTCGTCGACGCGGAGCTGCGGGCCGAGCTGCTCGCGAGCGTCAAGGAGCGCGCCGAGAACGTGATGATCGTCGACCTCGTGCGGAACGACCTGGCCCGCATCGCCGCCCCCGCGTCGGTGCAGGTGGACCGCCTCCTCGAGATCGAGACCTACCCGCACGTGCACCAGCTGGTGAGCGAGGTGTCGGCGCAGCTCGCGCCCGGTGTCGGACCGGCCGAGCTGCTCGCGGCGACCTTCCCTGCCGGATCGATGACGGGAGCGCCGAAGCGCCGCGCGATCGAGCTCCTGCGCGAGTGGGAGGCCGGGCCGCGCGGTCTCTACGCCGGCGCGTTCGGCCGGCTCGGCGGCGACGGCTCGCTCGATCTCGCGATGACCATCCGCACCCTCGTGCTCGACGGCGCCCGCGCCCGGATCGGCACGGGCGGGGGCATCACCGCTCTCTCCGTCGCGGACGAGGAGGTGGAGGAGACCCGCCTCAAGGCCCGCGCGCTGCTGGCCGCGCTCGGAGTCGACCTGCACGTCACGGCGGAGTCGTCGCCCGGTCGCTAGAGGCCAGTAGGGTTGTTGGTCGGACGCAGGCGCCCTCCGAGCGCGCGCCCACCCCCACCCTCACAGAAGTAGGACACACCTGTGGCAGAAGAGACCTCCCAGCAGACCGGCGCGCCCGACGAGGAGCGCTACGACTTCCGCGCGCTCCAGGAGAAGTGGCTCCCGATCTGGGAGGAGACCCGGCCGTTCGCGACCGGCGACTCCACCGACAAGCGCCCGCGCAAGTACGTGCTGGACATGTTCCCGTACCCCTCCGGCGACCTGCACATGGGCCACGCGGAGGCGTACGCGCTGGGCGACGTCATCGCGCGCTACTGGCGCCAGCAGGGCTTCAACGTGCTGCACCCGATCGGCTGGGACAGCTTCGGCCTGCCGGCCGAGAACGCGGCGATCAAGCGCGGCCTCAACCCGGTCACCTGGACGTACGACAACATCGAGCAGCAGAAGCGCTCGATGAAGCGCTACGCCGCGTCCTTCGACTGGGACCGCGTGCTGCACACCTCCGACCCCGAGTACTACAAGTGGAACCAGTGGCTGTTCCTCAAGATGTACGAGAAGGGCCTCGCCTACCGAAAGGACAGCTGGGTCAACTGGGACCCGGTGGACCAGACCGTCCTCGCGAACGAGCAGGTCCTCGCCGACGGCACCTCGGAGCGCTCCGGCGCCGTCGTCGTGAAGAAGAAGCTCACGCAGTGGTACTTCAAGATCACCGACTACGCCGACCGCCTGCTCGACGACCTCAACCAGCTCGAGGGCTCCTGGCCGTCGAAGGTCATCGCCATGCAGCGCAACTGGATCGGCCGCTCGATCGGCGCCGACGTCGAGTTCGAGATCGAGGGCCGCGAGGAGCGGATCACCGTCTTCACGACGCGCCCCGACACCCTCTTCGGCGCGACCTTCATGGTCGTCGCGCCCGACTCCGACCTGGCCGCCGAGCTGGTCGAGGGTGCCGAGCCCGAGCTGCAGACCGCGTTCAAGAGCTACCTGGAGAAGGTGCAGAAGTCGAGCGAGATCGAGCGCCTCACCGTCGACCGCCCGAAGACCGGCGTGTTCCTCGGCCGCTACGCGATCAACCCCGTCAACGGCGAGCGCCTGCCGATCTGGTCGGCCGACTACGTGCTGTCCGACTACGGTCACGGCGCGGTCATGGCCGTGCCCGCGCACGACCAGCGCGACCTCGACTTCGCCCGTGCCTTCGACCTGCCCGTGCGGGTCGTCGTCGACACCACCGCGTCGGTCACCGGCGCGATCCCGGTCATCCCGAAGGACCCGGAGGAGCTGGCCGCGCTCGAGAAGGAGTACTCCCTCGACCCGGCCACCACCGGCGAGGCACTGACCGGCGACGGCCGCCTGATCAACTCCGGCCCGCTCGACGGACTGTCGAAGCGCACCGCCATCGAGCGCGTCATCAAGCTGCTGGAGGAGCGCGGCCGCGGCCGCTCGGCGAAGAACTACCGCCTGCGGGACTGGCTGATCTCGCGCCAGCGCTACTGGGGCACGCCGATCCCGATCATCCACGGCGAGAACGGCGAGCTGATCCCGGTCCCCGAGGACCAACTGCCCGTGCGCCTGCCCTCGACCGACGGCCTGGACCTGCAGCCGAAGGGCTCCTCGCCGCTCGGCGCCGCGGAGGACTGGGTGAACGTCGCCAACCCGAACGACGGCAGCCCCGCGCGCCGCGACCCGGACACGATGGACACCTTCGTCGACTCCTCGTGGTACTTCCTCCGCTTCCTCTCGCCGAAGGACGACACCCAGGCGTTCGACCCGAAGCTCGCCGAGAAGTGGGCGCCCGTCGACCAGTACGTCGGCGGCGTCACCCACGCGATCCTGCACCTGCTCTACGCGCGCTTCATCACCAAGGTGCTCTTCGACCTGGGCTACGTCTCCTTCACCGAGCCGTTCACCGCGCTGCTCAACCAGGGCATGGTGCAGATGGACGGCGCCGCGATGTCGAAGTCGAAGGGGAACATCGTCCGCCTGTCGGACCAGCTGGACGAGTTCGGCGTCGACGCCGTGCGCCTGACGATGGCGTTCGCCGGACCGCCCGAGGACGACATCGACTGGGCCGACGTCTCGCCGTCGGGCAGCGCGAAGTTCCTCGCCCGCGCCTGGCGCCTGGCGAAGGACGTCACGACCAAGCCCGACGTGGAGTGGAAGAACGGCGACGCGGCGCTGCGCCGGCAGACGCACCGCTTCCTCGCCGAGTCGCCTTCGCTGATCGAGGCGTTCAAGTTCAACGTCGTCGTCGCGCGCCTGATGGAGCTGGTCAACGCGACCCGCAAGGTCATCGACTCCGGTGCCGGCGCGGGCGATCCCGCCGTCCGCGAGGCGACCGAGGTCGTCGCGATGGCGCTCAACCTGTTCGCGCCGTACACGGCCGAGGACATGTGGAACCGTCTCGGCTACGAGGGCTCGGTCGCGCACGCGCTCTGGCGCAAGGCTGATCCGACGCTCCTGGTCGAGGAGAAGATCACCGCGATCCTGCAGGTCGACGGCAAGGTCCGCGACCGCATCGAGGTCTCGCCGAAGATCTCCTCGGACGAGCTCGAGCAGAAGGCGCGCGCGGCCACCGGTGTCGCTCGGGCGCTGCAGGGCCGCGAGGTCGTCACGGCCGTCGTCCGGGCGCCGCGCCTGGTGAACCTGGTGACGAAGCCGGCCTAGGTCCTCTCGCCCACCTGGTGTTCTCGAAGGGGCCCCTCCACTCCGGAGGGGCCCCTTCGGCGTTCCCGACCCGACTCGCTGTCCCGGGCGGTGAGGCCTGCCGTGATCCGCAAGGTGCCTGGGCTGACGACGCCAGGACGTCGAGCCGACCGTCGCCCGACGTCAGGCCAGGGCGCACCGTCTCCATACGTGTAAGAGTGCTGTCTCTCGTGTCCTCCCGGCATTGATGCTCATCGACGTTGATGCCGTCTCGTTCCTCCTCTGACCCCGGGAGTGCTCATGCAGGCCTTCTACCTCTCCTTGCGGCGCATCGTCGCCTCGCTCCTGATCGCGATGATCCTGTTCGACGCGGCGTTCACCGCACTCCGTGCTCTCGACACGGCGGCGATCGTCGTGGCGGCGTACGCGATCGTCGCCGCCGCGCTGCTCGCCTCGGTCGCAGTGCGGCCGACGCAGCACCTCGGAGTCGATCTGTCGGCGTTCATCGTCGCAGCGCTCGCGATCAGCGTCTCCTGGGGAGCCGCCCCGGTCTCGCTCGGGGCCCTGACTCACCTGCCGGCGCTGGTCGCCGCCGTCGCCTTCGCCACGATGGCGCTGATGCTGCGCACCGATGCGGCGGCGGGGACGAAGAACCGTCGTTGACCCTGCTGCCGTGGGAGCGGAGTTGACTCCGACGCGTCGAATCAGGCGGGCGGCACCGAGCCGTTGCGGATGTGCTGGTAGACGACCGAGGTGCGGACGTCCGCGACCTCGCGACGCTCGGTGAGGCGGTCGATGACGAAGGCGTAGAGGTCGTCGTTGTCGCGGACGGCGACGTGGATGATGAAGTCCTCGTTGCCGGCGGTGACGAAGACGCCGAGGGTCTGCTCGAGGCCGCTCACCCAGTCGCGAAAGGACTCGATCACCTCGCGGGACGGCGGACGGATGCGGACGGCGATCAGCGCCTGGACGCCGCGGCCGATCGCGGCGAGGTCGACGTCGAGGGTCGTGCCGCGGATGACGCCGCGGGTGCGCAGGCGCCGCATGCGGTCGAGGGAGGTCGTGGGGGAGACGCCGACCGCGGTCGCGACTTCGCGATTGGACATCCGCGCATCCGACTGGAGGAGGCGGAGGATGGCGATGTCGAGCGCGTCGAGGACCACTCCGTCGCGGTTCTGCTGGTCGTTCATACGGACATCCTGCGGGACGCTCGTGCATCCGCCTATCGTGAGCGCGGCCGGTCGGGAGGACCGACCAGAGAGGGACGACGATGAGCACTGCACCGGTCGGCTACGCCGAGGACGAGATCGACACCGCGGCGCCCACCCGCTCCGCCCGTCTGAAGTGGGTGGTCGTGGTCGACGAGACGCTGCCGATCGGGCGGGCGGTGAACGCCGCCGTCTGCGTCGCGGCCGCGACCGGCGCTCAGGTGGCCGGGCTGCTCGGTCAGGCCGCGCAGGACGGCTCGGGCTCCGAGCACCCGGGGCTGCCGTGGGCGGGCTGCACCGTCCTCGCGGCCGATGCGGCGACCCTGCGGACGATCCGGGCGAAGGCCGAGGCGCACGAGGGGACGTTCGTCGCCGACATGCCCGCTGCCGCGCAGGACACCCGCGTGTACGACGAGTACCGGGAGGTGCTCGGGGCGACCGCGCCCGAGCTCGTCGAGTACCTGGCGGTCGGTCTGATCGGGCCGAGGAACCGCGTGGACAAGATCGTCGGACGTCTGCGGCTGCTCTGAACGGTCGGGGCAGGCGTCCTCCACAGGACGGGATGTCGAAGCTCGTCCACTGATCCGAAGGAGTCGCCGATCGCCGGAACCGGGTCGCCCTAGCGTCGTCGGATGCAGCAGACGAGCCAGGCCGACGACCCCGCGGGACTGCTGCGACGCGCGCGCCGGCCGCGCTCGCGCTGGCGGATCGGGGTCGGCACGGCGGTGGTCCTGGTGATCGCGGCGGCGGTCGTCGCGGTGCTCCTGGCGGGGACGCGCGCGAGCGGCCGGACGGAGGTGCTCGCGCCGACCGGTGGCGCCGGTGCTGCAGCGGGTCCGCCGGGAGCGCCTGCGTCCCCGGGCGGAAGCGGGTCGCCCGCTCCGAGCAGCAGTCCGGGCGAGGTGCTCTACGTGCACGTCGCCGGAGCGGTCGCCGCTCCCGGCCTCTACCTGCTCGATCCGTCCGCGAGGGTCGCCGACGCGCTCGCTGCGGCGGGGGGCTTCACGGAGCCGGCCGAGCTCGCCGGCGTCAACCTCGCCCGACGGCTCGTGGACGGCGAGCAGATCCTCGTTCCGGAGCGTGGGGCCGCCGCGGTGCCGGGCGGGACGGGGCCGGCCGCAGCGGGCGGAGCCGCGGCGGGCGGGACCTCGTCAGGTGGCGTCGTCAGCCTCAGCACGGCCACGGCCGCGCAGCTGGAGGAGCTGCCCGAGATCGGCCCTGCGACGGCGGCGAAGATCGTCGCCTACCGCGAGGAGCACGGGCCGTTCACCTCGGTGGACCAGCTGCTGGAGGTGCCGGGCGTCGGCGAGAAGACGCTCGAGGCGTTCCGGGAGCAAGTGGCGCCGTGATCCGAGCCCAGGACCTGCGGCTGCTGCCGCTCGCACTCTCGGCCTGGGCGGCGGCCGCGGCGACCGGGCTGCTGCCGGTCACGGCCGTTCTCGGGGGCGGGGTGCTGCTCTGCACGGTCGCGTGGTCCGTGTGCCTCGTCGCCGTCCTGGCTCTCGGACTGCTCCGTCGGCGGCGCGGTGCCGTCGTCCTGGCCGGGATCGCGGTGGCGCTCGGGGGAGCGGCGCTGGCCGTCACCTCCGTCGTCGTGACGACTCCCGATCGGCATCCTCCTGAGCTGCGGGCAGCCGCGGAGTCCCGAGCGGCTCAGGCCGTGCTCGTCCGGGTCGAGACGTCCGCGCGGTCGCTCGTCACCGGCGGGGTGTGGTTCGACGGCACCGCACTCCAGCTGGAGGATCAGCCGATGTCCGCGCCGGTGCGGGTGTTCCTGGCCGAGCCCGGAGGGCGGCTGCCGGTCGGCTCCGAGGTATTGCTGCGGGCCCGGGCCGAGGAGCCTGGCGTCGTCGGCGAGAGCACGCTCCTGACGGCGAGCGCCGTGCTCGAGCGGCGCCCGCCCGTGGGGGTGGCGGCGGTCGCGGAGGTGCTGCGCTCGGCCTTCCTCGCCAGGACCGCGGTGCTCGAGGGAGACGTGGCGGGCCTGCTGCCGGGCCTCGCGACCGGGGACACCTCCGCCCTCCCGTCCGATCTGGAGGACGACATGCGGACCGCCTCGCTCACCCACCTCACCGCGGTGTCCGGAGCGAACTGCGCGGTCGTGGTCGCGGCAGGCTGGCTCATCGCCGCGCTGCTCGGCGCGGGCCGTCGCCTGCGGACCGCGTCGGCTCTGGCACTCCTCGGCGCCTTCGTCGTGCTCGTCACTCCCGAGCCCAGCGTCGTCCGCGCGGCGGTGATGGCGAGCGTCGTGCTGCTCGCGCGACTGGGGCGGCGCTCGGGCGCGGCGGTCCCGGCGCTGCTGGCGAGTGTCGTCCTGCTGATGCTCATCGATCCCGCGATCGCGGGGCGGCTCGGCTTCGTGCTGTCCGTGCTGGCGACGGGCGGGCTGCTGCTCGCGGCGGAGCCGATCGCGGACCGGCTCGGCGACGTGCTGCCGCGTCCGCTCGCGCTGGTGGTCGCGGTCCCGCTGGCGGCCCAGCTGGCCTGCCAGCCCGCGGTCCTGCTGATCGACCCGTCGATCCCGGTCTACGGGGTGCTGGCGAATCTGCTCGCCGAGCCGGCGGCCCCGGTGGCCACCGGACTCGGACTGATCGGCTGCCTCTTGGCGCCGTGGTGGCCGGGCGGCGCCGACGTCGCGATCCGTCTCGCGGCCGTGCCTGCCTGGTGGATCGCCTCGATCGCGCGCGCCGTCGCCACCTGGCCGTCGCCGCGGATCGCCTGGCTGCCCGGGCTCGGCGGGATGCTGGCGCTCACGGTCCTGACCGTGCTCGCCCTGCTGCTCGTCACCCGTTCGCGTCGCCTCACGCGTGCGCGACAGGTCGCAGCGACCGTGCTCGTCGGGGCGCTGGTCGTCGGGGGAGCGTCGAGCGTGGCGACGCCGCTGCTGCGCTCCGGAGCCGTCCCCTCGGACTGGCGGGTGGCGATGTGCGACATCGGGCAGGGCGACGCGGTGCTGGTCCGCGGCGACGCCGGCGTGGTCCTCGTCGACACCGGGCCGCTGCCGGAGCGGCTCGACGCGTGCCTCGACCTGCTCGGCATCGACCGCCTCGCGCTGCTCCTGCTCACTCACTACGACCTCGACCACGTCGGCGGCCTGGCGGCCGTGGTCGGTCGCGTCGACGAGGCGCTCGTCGGCCCGGTGGCGGACGAGGGCGACACCCGCGATCGCGCCGACCTCGTGTCCGGCGGGGCAGCGGTGCGCGAGGCGGCGCGCGGCGACAGCGGCTCGGTCGGCTCGCTGCACTGGCGGGTCGTCTGGCCGGAGCGGGGGACCACCCTCCGCGGCAACGAGGCGAGCGTGACCCTCCGGATCGACATCGCGGCGGACGCCACCGGCGGTCCGCTCTCGCTGGCCATGCTCGGCGACCTCGGCGCGGAGGAGCAGGGCCGGCTCGCGCGCCTGGATCCGGGCCGCGTCGACGTCGTCAAGGTGGCGCACCACGGCTCGGCCGACCAGTCGCCGGCCCTCTACGACGCACTCGGCGCCCGCATCGGGCTCGTCTCGGTCGGCGCTGACAACACCTACGGCCACCCGACCCCGTCGCTGCTCACCCTGCTCGCCGAGCGCGGCACCCGCGCCCTGCGGACGGACCTGGAGGGCACGGTGCTGCTCTCCTCGCGACCGGAGGGGGTCGTCGTCTGGACGAGCGGAGCCGCCGCCCCGCTGGCTGCTTCGACCGAGCACGGCCGTGGAGTCGCGGCTGCGCTCGGCAGCGGGCGCCCGTCGCTGCGGAGGACGGTGCTGCCGGAACCCGATCTGCGGGCGTCTCACGACGGTGTGGGCATCCTGGCGCCGCGGGTCGGTCGCAGACGCCGACGGCTGCTTGGATACGGGATCGACGTGGCGTGACGAGGAGAAAGAGTCGGCGTGACTCGGAAGGAACGACCCGAACTCCGGAAGGACCAACCAGGTGTCTCGATCCCACTGGTCATGTTTGCCCACATGGCAGTCCTCCTGTTCCTGGCCGCGGTGCCGCACCAGCCGCCGTGGTGGATCGTCCTCTCCGCGGTCGCGCTGGTCGGAACGGGGATCGGCGCCTTCTCCGATTCCCGCAGGTACCGACGGAAGTACCTGGAGAGGCAGCGACGGCGCGGTCCGTCCTGACGGCGCGACCTCTCCTCGCTTCTCCAGCGCGTGTCTCCGGACTCGTAGAATCGAGGGTCACGGAAGGACGACGGCATGGCAGGCAGAGCCCCGGCGCGCGGCAAGGCGGCCCCCTCGAAGGCGGCGATCCCGCAGCTCGCGTGGAACCAGACGCGACCGGCTCCGATCGTGCTGATCACCGGTCCCGAGCAGTTCCTCGCCGACAGGGCCCTGCGCTTCCTCCGCGAGTTCCTGCGCGCCGAGGACCCGAGTCTCGAGGTCAACGACATCGACGCCGGCGGCTACGCGCCGGGAGAGCTGCTGACGCTGGCGAGCCCGTCGCTGTTCGACGAGCCGCGACTCCTGCGCGTCTCGAACGTCGAGAAGTGCTCCGACGCGTTCCTCGTCGAGATGATCGAGTACCTCGCCCAGCCCGCGGACGGCGCGACGGTCGTGCTGCGGCACGGCGGCGGCAACCGCGGCAAGAAGCTCCTCGACGCGATCCGCTCGGGCACCGGCGGCGGCATCGAGATCGTCTGCGCCGAGCTCAAGCGGGAGAGCGACAAGGTCGACTTCGCGATCGCGGAGTTCCGCACCGCGGGGCGCACCGCGACCACCGGTGCGGTGCGGGCGCTGGTGTCGGCGTTCTCCGACGACCTGGACGAGCTCGCCTCAGCCTGCCAGCAGCTCGTCTCCGACGTGACCGGTGACATCACCGAGGCGACGGTCGCGAAGTACTACGGCGGTCGCGTCGAGACCACCGCGTTCACGGTCGCCGATGCCGCGATCGCCGGCCGGCACGGGGAGGCGCTTCTGGGGCTCCGGCACGCGCTGGCGTCGGGTGCGGATCCGGTGCCGATCGTCGCGGCGTTCGCGAGCAAGCTGCGCACGATGGCGAAGGTCGCCGGGTCCCGCGAGGGGTCCGGTCAGATCGCCTCGCGGCTGGGACTCGCGCCGTGGCAGGTGGACCGCGCCCGCCGCGATCTGGCCGGCTGGACCGGCGACGGCCTGGGAACGGCGATCCTGACCGTCGCGGAGGCCGACGCGAACGTGAAGGGCGCGACGCGGGACCCGGTCTTCGCGCTCGAGCGCATGGTGTCCGTCATCTCGGCGCGCGGGGTCTGACGCTCAGCACTTCTCCGGCCGGTGGCGGTGAGTCTCGATACGCCCCTGCGGGGCTACTCGACCAGCATGCACGTGCCGGGCCCGCCAGGCCGAGCTCCTCGGGGAGCGTGCGGGTGTGGAGTGTTACCCCGGGCAGAGCTCCTCGACCAGCATGCACGTGCCCGACCCGCCACCCGGGGGCTCCTCCGACCAGCCCGCATGTGCCGGGCCCGCCGTGCAGAATCATGCTGATCGAGCAGCCCGCGGAGCGGGCGTATCGAGATCCGACCCGTCAGCACCCGGGTCTCAGGGCACGTAGGTCTGCCGGTTCTCCGGGTCGAAGTGGAAGACGGCTCCGCCGAAGAGCAGCTGCGCGCCGCCGAGCCCGATGACCGACGCGACGATCACCGCAGTGCCGGCGAAGACGAGCGCCGAGCCCGGGTAGGCCCTGTGCGCGAGGACGAGGAGCACGATCAGCCCGACGACGTGCGCGACGGCGACCGGTACTCCTCCGACGGACTCCCCGAAGCCCGCCATCGTCGTCCCCGCGGCGAGGGCCTTGCCCTGCTCCGACTGCGCCTCGGCCATCGCGAAGCCGAACCAGCACCAGGAGAAGAGCGCGACGGGGACGCCGAGGCAGGCCACGGTCCAGAAGCCGATCCGCGCCCGGTGTCCGGAGGTCCGCTGCCGGACGGGAGAGGTCGTGGCGTCGAGCGGTGCGGTCACCGTCAGCCCGCTTCGATCAGCCGGGTGAGGCGATCCGCCGCGGAGGAGATCGTCGAGACGGCGCTGAGCGTGAAGACGCAGGCGACGCCCCAGAACCAGGTGCGGCCGGGAGCGTGCGCGCGGCGGCGGTCGAAGGCGAGCCACCAGGCCGCGACGACGGAGACGAGCGCGGCGATCACCGAGCCGAGGGCCATCCTGACCCAGTCCGCGGCTTCCGGCTCCGTCCAGGAGTTCGTGCCGACCACGATCGCGGTCGGCACGACGATCATGCCGAGCAGTCCGAGGAGGATCGCCCTGTCCTGGCTCAGCGGTTTCGCCGTCTCCGTGCTGGTCATGATCCCCCGATCGTGCGCGGGCAGCTCCCTGCGGGAGTCGTCCGTCACGGCGACGCTACCGGACGTCCTTGCGGTGGTGGGTCTCGATGCGCCCCTGCGGGGCTACTCGACCAGCATGTGGTCGCCCGCGGGGCCACTCGACCAGCATGTGGTCGCCTGTGGGGCGACTCGACCAGCATGAGGTCGTGCGGGCTCGTGCTGCGCGGTGTCCTGGCGAGCCGACGCCGGTGGTGCTGGAGCCGCGGCCCCGCAGGCGAACAGGCGATTCGCGTGCCAGCGAATCGTCGTAGCCGGATCGCGACCCGCTCCTCCCAGCGCGACACCTCGGGAAGCCGACCGCGCGACGGACGACGAGGAACGAGGAGTCCGTCGACGGCGAGCGGAAACGAGGAAGGGCCCGGCCAGAGGCCGGACCCTTCGTCGTTGCAGCGAGACGCAGCCTTACAGCGCGGCGACCTGCTTCGCGATGGCCGACTTGCGGTTCGCGGCCTGGTTCTTGTGGATGACGCCCTTGCTCGAGGCCTTGTCGAGCTTCTTGGCGGCGAAGGCGAGCGCGGTGGCGGCCTTCTCGGTGTCGCCGGCGGCGATGGCGGAGTGCACCGCGCGGACGGCGGTCTTCAGCTCGCTCTTGACGGCCTTGTTGCGCTCGTTCGCCTTCTTGTTGGTGAGGTTGCGCTTGATCTGCGACTTGATGTTTGCCACGTCTATTACCTTCTTCTCGGATGTGTGTGCAGCCGGCTACTCGACGGAGTGCCCCTTCCGGTGGCGTGGAAACGCCATCCCGGTGCGACTGGAGGTCGCCGGCTTCTGAATCACTCCACACACGCCAATGGTGGAGCGCAAGCCAACAAGGAACTTTAGCGCACCCGCCGCCACCCTTCAACCGCGCCGCGCCCGCCGCCCACGCCCCCTCCCGCGAGATGCCACTTGTGCACGCGACACGCCGCGCGAGGCGTACGCAAGTGGCATCTCGCGGGAGGAGCCCGCCAGTAGCCTGACCAGCGATGCCCCGACTCGCCGATCACATCCCCGCCGTTCCGCCCTCGGGCATCCGCCGGCTGTTCGAGATCGCCCTCCGCCTGGACGGCGTGACGCTGCTCGCCGTGGGGGAGCCCGACGTCGCCGTCGCACCGCACATCATCGAGGCGGCCCGCGCCGCCTGGGCCGCGGACGACACCGGCTACGGCCCGAACGGCGGCCTGATGGAGCTGCGGCGCGCGATCGTCGCCAAGCTCGCCCGCGACAACGGGTTCAGCGCCGACGTCGAGCAGGTCTGGGTCACGGTCGGCGCCACGCAGGCGCTCTACCAGGCGATGACGCTGACGCTCGGCCCGGGCGACGAGGTGCTCCTGCCAGACCCCGGCTACACCACCTTCACGATGAACGCGCGGATGATCGGCGCGGTCCCGGTGCCGTACACGCTGCGTGCCGAGAACGGCTTCCTCCCCGACCTCGACGAGCTCGAGCGGATCGTCACCGACCGCACCCGCGCGATCATCGTGAACAGCCCGTCGAACCCGCTCGGCATCGTCCTGCCGCGGCCGATGCTCGAGCGGCTGCTGGACTTCGCGCGGCGCCACGACCTCTGGATCATCAGCGACGAGGTCTACGAGTGCTTCACCTACGGTCGCCCGCACGTGAGCCTCGCCGCGCTCGCGCAGGAGGCCGGCCACGACGACGACCGCGTCTTCAGCGTCTTCTCGCTCTCGAAGACCTACGCGATGACGGGCGTCCGCGTCGGCTACCTGGTCACCCCGCCCGGCCTGACCTCGACGATGGTCACCGTCCAGGAGGCGTCGATCAGCTGCGTCGCAACGCCCGACCAGCGTGCGGCCCTCGCGGCGCTGACCGGGCCGCAGGACGCGGTCGCCGACGCCTCCGCGCACTACCTCGCCAACCTGCGGCTCGCGACGGCGCTGCTCGACGAGCGCGGCATCCGCTTCCGCGAGCCGGAGGGCGCCTTCTACCTCTGGATCGACGTGTCGCATGCGAGCGACGGCGACGTCGCCTCCTGGGCCGAGGCCTTCCTGCTCGAGACCCTCGTCGCCGTCGCGCCGGGCAGTGCCTTCGGGCGCACTGGTGAGGGCTGGATCCGCGTCTGCCTCGCGGCCGACCCCGCCGACCTCGAGCACGGGCTGCGCGCCCTGCCGGCCCCGATCGCGGCGGCGAGCGCATGAGCGCCGACGACGTCCTGGTCCGCCGGGTGCGCCCGGAGGAGTACGCCGAGGTCTCCCGCCTGCGCCTGGCCGCCTACGCGCACGACTACGAGCTGGGGGAGGAGTACGCGGCGGACGTCGCCGACGTCGCCCGGCACGACCGCGAGGGCGAGGTCTGGGTCGCGGAGGAGCACGGCGCGATCCTCGCGACCGTCACCACCGCGGCTCCCGGCGCCACCCTGTACTCCCTCGGCCGCCCGGGCGAGCTCGACTGGCGGCTGCTCGCGGTCGCTCCGGAGGCGCGCGGTCGCGGGCTGGGCCGCCTGCTCACCGAGTTCGTGGTGATGCTCGCCGTCGAGCGGGGACTCCAGCGCGTGGTCATGAACAGCGGCACCGACATGCTCGCCGCGCACGCCCTCTACGAGAGCATGGGCTTCGTGCGGCTCCCCGAGCGCGAGAACCCGCCCGGGATCGAGCCCACGCGCACCTACGGACTCGACCTCTAGCGAGGACCGCCCGCAGAGCATCAGCGGAGAAGGGCGTTCATCGCCGATCGGCGACGAGTCCCCTCCACAGCTGATGTTCTGCACCGCATCCGGCCGGTCCCGGCCCCTCGCCCGCCGCCGCACCCCGGCCGTGGGACACTGGACGCACGATGTCTCCACGTGCACACCTCGGGCTCGAGCCCGCCGCGACCGATCCGGCGTCCATCCGCAACTTCTGCATCATCGCCCACATCGATCACGGCAAGTCCACGCTCGCCGATCGCATGCTCGGCATCACGGGCGTGGTCGAGGACCGCGCGATGCGCGCGCAGTACCTCGATCGGATGGACATCGAGCGCGAGCGCGGCATCACGATCAAGTCGCAGGCCGTGCGCATGCCGTGGGAGCGCGACGGACAGACGTTTGCGCTGAACATGATCGACACCCCCGGTCACGTCGACTTCTCCTACGAGGTCAGCCGCTCGCTCGCCGCCTGCGAGGGCGCGATCCTCCTCGTCGACGCCGCGCAGGGCATCGAGGCGCAGACCCTCGCGAACCTCTACCTCGCGCTCGAGAACGACCTGGCGATCATCCCGGTCCTCAACAAGATCGATCTCCCCGCGGCCGACCCGGAGAAGTACGCGGCCGAGCTCGCGAGCCTCATCGGCGGCGACCCGGCCGACGTCCTCCGCGTCTCCGGCAAGACCGGCGTCGGCGTCGAGGCGCTGCTCGACCGCGTCACCGAGCTGGTGCCCGCGCCGGTCGGCGACAAGAACGCTCCCGCTCGCGCGATGATCTTCGACTCCGTCTACGACTCCTACCGCGGCGTCGTCACCTACGTCCGGATGATCGACGGCCAGCTCTCGCCGCGCGAGAAGATCCAGATGATGTCGACGCGCGCGACGCACGAGATCCTCGAGATCGGCGTCTCCAGCCCCGAGCCCGTCTCCACCAAGGGCCTCGGCGTCGGCGAGGTCGGCTACCTGATCACCGGCGTGAAGGACGTCCGCCAGTCGAAGGTCGGCGACACCGTCACCACCGCCTCCAAGCCCGCCACGGAGGCGCTGCCCGGCTACACCGAGCCGCTGCCGATGGTGTTCTCGGGTCTCTACCCGATCGACGGCAGCGACTACCCGGACCTCCGCGAGGCGCTGGACAAGCTCAAGCTCTCCGACGCGGCACTCGTCTACGAGCCCGAGACCTCGGTCGCGCTCGGCTTCGGCTTCCGCTGCGGCTTCCTGGGGCTCCTGCACCTCGAGATCGTCACCGAGCGGCTGGACCGCGAGTTCGGCCTCGACCTGATCACCACGGCGCCGTCGGTGATCTACGAGGTGACCACCGACGACAAGAGCACCGTCACGGTCACCAACCCGAGCGAATTCCCGGTCGGCAAGATCGCCAGCGTCACCGAGCCGATCGTCCGGGCCGCGATCCTCGCGCCGAAGGACTACGTCGGCACGATCATGGAGCTCTGCCAGAGCCGTCGCGGCACGCTGATCGGGATGGAGTACCTCGGCGAGGACCGCGTCGAGATCCGCTACCACATGCCCCTCGGCGAGATCGTCTTCGACTTCTTCGACAACCTCAAGTCGAAGACGGCCGGCTACGCCTCGCTCGACTACGAGCCCGCCGGCGACCAGGAGGCAGATCTGGTGAAGGTCGACATCCTGCTGCAGGGCGAGCAGGTCGACGCGTTCAGCGCCATCGTGCACCGCGACAAGGCCTACGCCTACGGCGTCCTAATGACGGGGCGGCTGCGCAAGCTGATCCCGCGCCAGCAGTTCGAGGTGCCCATCCAGGCCGCGATCGGCGCCCGCATCATCGCGCGCGAGTCGATCAGCGCGATGCGGAAGGACGTCCTCGCCAAGTGCTATGGCGGTGACATCACCCGCAAGCGCAAACTGCTCGAGAAGCAGAAGGAGGGCAAGAAGCGCATGAAGATGGTCGGCCGCGTCGAGGTCCCGCAGGAGGCGTTCATCGCCGCCCTGAGTGGTGACGTCGAGACGAAGGACAAGAAGTGAGCGTCCGGCGCTCGAGCTTCGAGGGGCAGCCGCAGGTCACCTACGCGGCGGTCGGCGGCACGCTCGCGCCGGACCTGCTCGAGTACCCGCCGGACGGCTTCACCGCCGAGCGGTTCGAGGCACGCCTGGGCTCGGGCGCCGAGCGCTTCGCGATCACGACCGCGTCGCTGATGACGTGGGGCGTGCAGCGCGGCAGCGGCATCGCCGTCACGGACATCACCGCCGGCAGCGGCGTGCAGTACACCGGCGTGAACTTCGACTCCGCAGGCACCCCGATCGACCTCGCCAGCCGCCCGACCGAGGAGCAGTTCTCGGCGGACGGCACGCCCTACATCACCGCCGGCGTGACGGCCGTGCTCAGGATCACGCTGCTCGGCCGGACGGTGAACGCCCCCGTGCGCGTCGTCTACGTCGTGGACGAGCCCGACCAGGTCGGCTTCGCCTACGGCACCCTCGAGGGCCACCCGGAGAGCGGCGAGGAGTCCTTCGTGGTCGAGAAGCGCGCGGACGACTCGGTCTGGCTCGTCATCCGCGTCTTCTCGCGGCCCTCCACCGCCCTCTACCGCCTCGGCACCCCCGTCCTCCGGGTCGTGCAGAAGCGGCAGGTCAAGAAGTACCTGCGCGCGCTGCTGCCGGCGCGCGTCAGCTGACGTGGGCAGCGCCCTCCCGCTCGCCGACCCGGCACCGCTCGACGGACTCCTGCCGGCCTCCGTCGCCGACGGCGTGGAGACCCGCGACCTCGGGCTGTACGTGCACGTCCCGTTCTGCCGGGTGCGCTGCGGCTACTGCGACTTCAACACCTACACCGCGACCGAGCTGCGCGGCGCGAAGCAGCAGGACTACGCCGACGAGGCGATCGTCGAGATGGAGCTCGGCGAAGGCGTGCTGGCGGCCGCGGGTCTGCCGCGGCGGCCCGCGGCGACCGTGTTCTTCGGTGGCGGGACTCCGACGCTGCTGCCGGCCCGCGATCTGGTGCGCATGCTCGACGGGCTCCGGCGTCACTTCGGCGTCGCCGACGGTGCGGAGATCACGACGGAGGCCAACCCCGACTCGGTCGACGCCGCCTACCTCCGCGAGCTGGCCGACGCCGGCTTCACGCGAGTCAGCTTCGGGATGCAGTCGGCCGTGCCGCACGTGCTCGCGACGCTCGAGCGCACCCACGATCCGGAGCGCGTGCCGCTCGTCGTCGAGTGGGCGCGCGAGGCGGGGCTGCAGGTCAGCCTCGACCTGATCTACGGGACGCCGGGGGAGTCGCTGGCCGACTGGGAGCGCTCGCTCGACTCGGCGCTGGCCAATCGGCCCGATCACCTCTCGGCGTACGCGCTGATCGTCGAGGACGGCACGAAGCTCGCGCGGCAGATCCGCCGGGGCGAGGTGGCGACTCCGGACGACGACCTGACCGCGGACATGTACGAGCTGGCCGACGCGCGGCTCGCCGCGGCCGGCTACTCCTGGTACGAGGTCAGCAACTGGGCGCGTGACGACGCGCATCGGTCGCGGCACAATCTGTCCTACTGGCTGGGGCACGACTGGTGGGGCGTCGGGCCCGGCGCGCACAGCCACGTCGGCGGGGTGCGCTGGTGGAACGTGAAGCACCCGGCGGCCTACGCCGAGCGGCTGCACTCCGGCTCGTCGCCCGCCGCCGGCCGGGAGACGCTGGACGCCGCGACGCGCCGGGTGGAGGACGTGCTGCTGCGCTCGCGCCTGGCGGACGGGCTGCCGATCGACGCTGTCGACCCGGAACGGCGCCGCGAGGTCGCGGGGCTGATCGCCGACGGCCTCGTCGACGGCCGGGCCGCCCTCCGCGGGCGCCTCGTGCTGACCCTGCACGGCCGGCTGCTGGCCGACGCGGTCGTCCGCCGCCTCACGGACGGCTGAGTCGCCCCGCTCCCTGCTGATCGAGCAGCCCGCGGAGCGGGCGTATCGAGATCCGCCGTTGGATGGACGTGGGTCTCGATACGCCGCCTGCACTCGACCAGCATGGGCGCGGCCGCCCGCGGCGTCCTACTTGAAGAAGGGGATGCTCAGCGGGTACGTGTAGTACTCGCCGGCGCTGGCGCGCACCGAGGCGATGATCGCGAAGACGATTACGAGGATCGGCACCACGATGAAGACGATGAAGCCGACGAGCACGAAGCTCAGGATCGTCCCCGCGACGTACGCGATCAGGGTCGTGAGGTGGAAGTTCAGTGCCGTCTTCGCGTGCGCCTCGAGGAAGGGCCCGCGGCCCTTGAAGACGAGGTAGACGATCAGCGACGGGATGAAGCTGAAGAAGATGCCCGTGATGTGGGTGACGATCGCCCAGGTCTTCTCGTCGGCCGGGTTCAGCGGCGGGGCGGGCGTCGAGTAGGCGGGCGGCGGGGGCGGGGTGGCCGACATGGTGATCTCCGTCTCAGGAATCGGCGCGCCGGGCGACCCCGGGCGCTCGGCGTCCATCGTGGCAGAGACGCAGCCGCACCGGGAGGCGATCCGGGGCAAGCCCCGCCCTCCTTCCTCCTGCGCGGTTATGATTGGCACTCAATCTCGCGGAGTGCCAAGCTCCGCGCGGCGCTACGGCGCCGAGGTGGTCGTGCCGCGAGGCACCCGGAGTCCGGCGGGAGGTCGGTCGTATGGTGACGGAGCGCGGTCTCCAGGTCCTGCGCGTGATCGTGCAGGACTACGTCGCGAACCGCGAGCCGGTCGGCTCCAAGTCGATCGTCGAGCGCCACGCGTTCGGCGTCTCCGCCGCGACCATCCGCAACGAGATGGCGCAGCTCGAGGAGGAGGAGCTGATCGCGGCCCCGCACACCTCCTCCGGCCGCGTCCCCACCGACAAGGGCTACCGCCTCTTCGTCGACCAGCTGACCGACCTGCGCCCGCTGACCGCGGCGCAGCGGCAGGCGATCGAGACCTTCCTCGGCCAGAGCCCCGACCTCGACGAGGTGCTCGTCCGCACGGTCCGCCTGCTCTCGCAGCTCACCAACAGCGTCGCGCTCGTGCAGTACCCGTCCTTCGGGGCCGCGCGCATCCGTCACGTCGAGCTGGTCGCCCTCGCCCCGCGGCGGCTGCTCTCGGTGCTGATCACCGACACCGGCCGCGTCGACCAGCGCGTGCTCGAGACGCCCGAGGACGTCGACGAGCTGCTGCTCGGCGAGATCCGGGCGAAGCTCAACACCGCCGTCCTCGGCCTGGGGCTCGCCGCTGCGGCGGAGACGCTGCAGAGCGCGACCGAGCAGTTCAGCCCGGAGCGCCGCGCCGTCGTCGACCCGGTCGTGCAGACCCTGCTCGAGCAGGTCGGCGCGAACCGGCAGGACCGCCTGGTGATGGCGGGCGCCGCGAACCTGGTGCGCACCGAGGAGGACTTCTCCGGCAGCATCTACCCCGTTCTCGAGGCGATCGAGGAGCAGGTCGAGCTGCTGCGCCTCTTCGCCGAGATGACGCCGGACCCGCGCGGCATCTCGGTCCGCATCGGCCGCGAGAACGCGCCGTTCGGCCTCCAGGAGACCTCCGTCCTCACCAGCGGCTACAACACGGCCGGCGGCCAGGTCTCGCGCCTGGGGGTCCTCGGACCGATCAGGATGGACTACTCCGGCAACATCGCGGCGGTCCGCGCCGTCGCCCGCTACCTCTCCCGCCTCCTCGGCGAGGAATGACCCGCTTCCAGACCCTCGCCGGAACCCCGGCTCCCGACAGGTCCGCCGCGCCCGGCGCACCGACCACGAACGAAGGACGAAGCCCCCTGTGGCCGATCACTACGAAGTCCTCGGCGTCGACCGAGACGCCTCCGCCGACGAGATCAAGAAGGCGTACCGCCGGCTCGCGCGCGAGCTGCACCCCGACGTCAACCCGAGCGCGGACGCGTCCGAGCGGTTCAAGCTCGTCACGCACGCCTACGACGTCCTGAGCGACGCCCAGCAGCGCCAGCAGTACGACCGCGGCCCGCAGGACGGCTTCCCCGGCGGTGGCGGGCAGGGCTTCGGCGGCTTCGGCGACATCTTCGAGACGTTCTTCGGCCAGGGCGCGCAGGGCTCCTCGCGCGGCCCGCGATCGCGCCGGGAGCGGGGCCAGGACGCGCTGCTGCGCGTCGAGGTCTCGCTCGACGAGGTCATCTTCGGCACCCACCGCGACCTCGAGGTCGACACGGCCGTGCTCTGCGAGACCTGCCAGGGCTCGTGCTGCCAGCCGGGCACCTCGCCGGTCACCTGCGACATCTGCCACGGCTCGGGCCAGATCCAGCGCACCGTCCGCTCGCTGCTCGGCAACGTGATGACGGCCAGCCCCTGCGGCACCTGCCGCGGCTACGGCACCGTCATCGCCACTCCGTGCTCCACCTGCCAGGGTCAGGGCCGCGTCCGCGCGCGCCGGACCATCCCCGTCGACGTCCCCGCGGGTGTCGACACGGGCCTGCGCCTGCAGATGCCCGGCAGCGGCGAGGTCGGCCCGGCCGGCGGCCCGAGCGGCGACCTCTACCTCGAGATCAAGGTCAAGCACCACGACATCTTCAGCCGCAACGGCGACGACCTGCTCTGCACCCTCGAGGTGCAGATGACGGACGCGATCCTCGGCTCGACGACGACCCTCGCGGCGCTCGACGGCGACATCGAGATCGAGGTCAAGCCGGGCACGCAGAGCACCGAGATCGTCACGATCAAGGGCCGCGGCGTCACCAAGCTGCGCGGCAACGGCCGCGGCGACCTCCGCGTCGGCATCCAGGTCGTCACCCCCACCAAGCTGGGGCACCGCGAGCGCGAGTTGGTGCAGGAGTTCGCCAAGCACTACAAGCCGCAGAAGCCGGCCCTCACGCACTTCCAGCAGGGGCTGTTCTCCAAGCTCCGCGACCGCTTCCTGGGCTGACCGGCGTAGGCGTGGCGCACCACTACATCGACGAGTCGCTCGACTCCGGGGACTTCGTCGCCGGCGGCCGACTGGAGCTCTCCGGCGCGGAGGCGCGCCACCTCGCGACCGTGAGCCGGATCCGCGCGGGCGAGAGCGTCCGCATCGGCGACGGCCGAGGCCGGGTCGCCGTGGCCGTCGTCGAGAGCGCGGAGGCGTCGCGTGTCGTCCTCGCGGTCGAGTCGGTCGAGGAGGTGCCCGCGCCGAGCCCGCGCCTCGTGCTCGTGCAGGCACTCGCGAAGGGCGACCGCGACGAGCTGGCGATCCAGGCGGCGACCGAGCTCGGCGTGGACGAGGTCATGCCGTGGCAGGCCGCCCGCAGCGTCTCGCGCTGGTCGGGCGTCAAGGAGGAGAAGGGCCGCGAGCGCTGGCGCAGCATCGTCCGCGAGGCGAGCAAGCAGTCGCTCCGCGCCCGGGTGCCGGAGGTGTCGGCGGTCGTCGGCCTCCGCGCGCTCGTGGAGCGGGCCGCGACGGCGCGTGTGCTCGTGCTCGAGCCCTCGGCCGAGGACCGGCTCACCGCGATCGAGCCGGACGGGCGCGACCTCGTGCTCGTCGTCGGACCCGAGGGCGGCATCGCGGCGGAGGAGCTGCGCGCCCTCGCCGACGCGGGTGCCGAGGCCGTCGCGCTCGGCGACTCCGTCCTGCGCACCTCCACCGCCGGCCCGGCCGCGATCGCCGTGCTCTCGGCCCGTCTCGGCCGCTGGTGATCCCCGCCGATCCGCGCGCCCTGGGCGAACGCGCCCCCGTCGTCGCCCTCGCCCCGTTTAAGATGGATGCATGACCGAGCCCACTGTCTTCACGCGCATCGTCCGCGGCGAGATCCCCGCCGACGTGGTGTTCGAGAACGAGCGGATCCTCGCGATCCGGGACATCGCGCCGAAGGCGCCCGTCCACCTGCTGATCTTCCCGAAGACCCCCGAGTACGCGAACGTCGCCGAGCTCGCCGCGGGCGATCCGGAGCTCCTCGCCGAGATGGCCGTCGTCGCGCAGACCCTGGCCGACGCGCACAGCAACGGCCAGTTCCGCCTCGTCTTCAACTCCGGCGAAGAGGCCGGTCAGACCGTGTTCCACGTCCACGCCCACGTCCTGGGCGGCCACCTGACGGAAGGCTCCCTTGCCACCGGTTGATCACGCGGGCGATCGCTCCGCGGACCAGAACCCCACTCGAACCGGCTCGACGGGGCCGTCGGTCCCGCAGAGCGACGCGGACCGGACCACCGGCGGGACCCATCGCGTCATCGCCGTCGACGGAATCGCCATGGTGCGCCTCCTCGGACCCCAGGACCGCCTCATCCGGGCGGTCGAATCGCGATTCCCCGACGTCCGGGTGCACGTGCGCGGCAACGAGGTGACCCTCGACGGCGAGGGCGCCCCCGTCGCCGCGGCGGCGCGCCTGGTGGAAGAACTGGTGCTCATGACGGCAGGCGGCCACGACCTCGACCCGGAAGGCGTGCGCGAGTCCGCGCGCATCCTCGAGAACGGCGGGCCGGTGCGTCCGGCGGACGCGTTCGGCCAGGCCATCCTCACGGCGCGCGGGAAGAGCATCCGCCCGAAGACCCTGGGGCAGCGCGAGTACGTCGACGCCGTCGATCAGAACACGATCGTCTTCGGCATCGGCCCGGCCGGCACCGGCAAGACCTACCTCGCGATGGCCAAGGCGGTGCAGTCCCTGCAGCGCAAGGAGGTCGAGCGGATCATCCTCACGCGCCCCGCGGTCGAGGCGGGGGAGCGGCTGGGCTACCTGCCCG
Source organism: Rathayibacter sp. PhB186 (assembly GCF_003751825.1). Classification (NCBI taxonomy): domain Bacteria; kingdom Bacillati; phylum Actinomycetota; class Actinomycetes; order Micrococcales; family Microbacteriaceae; genus Rathayibacter; species Rathayibacter sp. PhB186. The sequence goes on from NZ_RJKO01000001.1 coordinate 1,527,651, forward strand.
GCTCGCTCACCGACAAGATCGACCCGTACCTGCGCCCGCTCTACGACGCGCTGAACGAGATGATGGACCCGGAGATCGTGCCGAAGCTGCTCGCGGCGGGCACGATCGAGGTCGCTCCGCTGGCCTACATGCGCGGCCGCACGCTGAACTCCTCGTTCGTCGTGCTCGACGAGGCGCAGAACACGACGCCGGAGCAGATGAAGATGTTCCTCACCCGCCTCGGCTTCGGCTCGAAGATGGTGATCACGGGCGACATCACCCAGGTCGACCTCCCCGCCGGATCGAGCGGTCTCCGCCTGGTGACCCGGGTGCTCGACGACATCGACGACATCCACTTCGCCCGGCTGACCAGCGAGGACGTGGTCCGCCACAGCCTCGTCGGCCGGATCGTCGACGCGTACACCGAGTACGACCAGCAGAAGCAGGCGCAGAGCTTCGAGCGCGAGCAGGCCCGCGAGTTCGCGGCCCGCGCCGAGCGCCGGGCGGCCACCCGCTCGACCGGCGACGCTCAGCCCAAGCGCCCGCGCGCCTGAGCGCCGTACCACCGCCTCCCGCCCCGCCGAGCCCCTCCCGATCGAAGGAACACCGCACCCCGTGAGCATCGAGATCAACAACGAGTCGAGCATCCCCGTGGACGAGGCGACTCTGCTGCGCCTCGCGGGCTACGCGCTCGACTCGATGCACGTGCACCCCGACGCCGAGCTCGCGATCGTGCTGGTCGACGAGGGCGCGATGGAGCAGCTGCACGTGCAGTGGATGGACGAGCCCGGCCCGACCGACGTGCTGAGCTTCCCGATGGACGAGCTGCGCCCCGGCACCGAGGACGAGCCGACCCCGGCCGGCCTGCTCGGCGACATCGTGCTCTGCCCGCAGGTGGCGCAGAGCCAGGCCGAGGCCGCCGGCCACTCCGTGCTCGACGAGCTGCTGCTGCTCACGGCCCACGGGCTGCTGCACCTGCTCGGCTTCGACCACGCGGAGCCCGAGGAGGAGCGCGAGATGTTCGGCATCCAGCGCGACATCCTCGTCGGGTTCCACATCAGCGAGCGACGCCGCTAGGCCCGGCGTGCTCACCGTCCAGCTCCTCATCGCGGCCCTCGGCCTCGTCGCCCTCGGCGGCTGGCTCGCCGCCACCGACGCCGCGCTCGGCGTGCTCTCCCGCAGCGACGTCCTCGAGATGGCGAACCACTCGCGCAGCTCGCGCGCCCTGCGGGCCATCGCCGGCGACATGAGCGCGCACGTCAACGTCGTCAACTTCACCCGGATCGCGGCCGAGACGACCGCCGCGGTCTTCGTCACCACCGTGCTCGTCGTCGTGGTCGACGCGCTCTGGCTGGCGCTCCTGCTCGCGATCCTGATCATGGCGGCCGTCTCGTTCGTGCTCGTCGGCTCCAGCCCGCGCAGCGTCGGGCGCGCCCACGCCCGCGCCGTTCTCGGCTCCAGCGCCTCGCTCGTGCACGTGCTGCGGGTCGCGCTCGGCCCGGTCGCGCACGGTCTCGTCGCGCTGGGCAACCGGGTCACCCCGGGCACCGGCCGCTCGGCCGGCTTCTCCTCCGAGGAGCAGCTGCTCAGCATGGTCGACGAGGCGACCGAGCAGTCGGTCCTCGAGCAGGACGACCGCGAGCTCATCCACTCCATCTTCGAGTTCAACGACACGCTGGTGCGCGAGGTGATGGTGCCGCGGACCGACATGGTGACGATCGAGGCCGGCGCCTCGGTCGGCGCCGGCATGGGCCTGCTGCTCAGTCGCGGCATCTCCCGGCTGCCCGTCATCGGCGACGGCGTCGACGACGTGCTCGGCGTGCTCTACCTCCGCGACGTCGCCCGGCACACCTACGAGCGCCCGGACGACGACGACTCGGCGGCCGACCTCGCCCGCCCCGCGCTGTTCGTGCCGGAGTCGAAGAAGGCCGACGAGCTGCTGCGCCAGATGCAGCTCGAGTCCAACCACCTCGCCATGGTGGTGGACGAGTACGGCGGCATCGCCGGGCTGGTCACGCTCGAGGACCTGATCGAGGAGCTCGTCGGCGACATCTCGGACGAGTACGACCGGGAGGTCGACCTCTTCGAGGAGACCGAGCCGGGCGTCTACCGCGTCTCGGCGCGGCTGCCCGTCGACGAGCTGGGCGAGCTGTTCGACCTCGAACTCGAGGACGACGACGTCGACTCGGTCGGCGGACTGCTCACCAAGGCCTACGGCCGCCTGCCCGAGCGGGGCGCGACCGCCCGGATCGACGGGGTGATCCTCGAGGCCGAGCAGGCGGATCCCCGTCGCGGCACCATCTCGACCGTCATCGTGCGGCGCGATCCCGACTACGATCCCTCAGGCGAGACCGGCACCGGACCGGTCGCGATCGTCGCCGAGACAGACCACCAGGACGAGGACGCACGATGACCGACCCCAGCACTCCCACGACCCCCTACCGGGCGGGCTTCGTGTCGTTCGTGGGCCGCCCGAACGTCGGCAAGTCCACGCTCACCAACGCGCTGGTCGGCGAGAAGATCGCCATCACGAGCTCGAAGCCGCAGACCACCCGCCGCGCCATCCGCGGCATCGTGCACCGGCCCGACGGCCAGCTCATCGTGGTGGACACCCCGGGCATCCACCGCCCGCGCACCCTGCTCGGCGAGCGGCTGAACTCCCTCGTCACCTCGACCCTCGGCGACGTCGACGTGATCGGGATGCTCTTCCCGGCGGACGAGCCGATCGGCCCCGGCGACCGCTTCATCAACGAGCAGCTCGAGGCCTTCCCGCGCGCCCGCAAGGTCGCCATCGTGTCCAAGGTCGACCTCTCCTCGAAGAAGTCCGTCGCCAAGCAGCTGCTCGCCGTCTCCGAGCTGCGCGAGTGGGACACCATCGTGCCGATCTCGGCGGTGACCGAGGAGCAGCTCGACGTGCTCGCGGTCGAGCTGCTGCGCCTCATGCCGGTCTCGCCCGCGCTCTACCCCGAGGAGGCCGTGACCGACGAGGACACCGGCTCGCGCATCGCGGAGTTCATCCGCGAGGCCGCGCTCGAGGGCGTCTCGGACGAGCTGCCGCACTCGCTCGCCGTGACGCTCGACGACATGGTCGAGCGCGAGGACGGCTCCTTCATCGACATCTACGCGAACGTCTTCGTGGAGCGCGACAGCCAGAAGGGCATCATCATCGGCAAGGGCGGCCAGCGCCTGCGCGAGGTGGGCGCGGTGTCGCGCGAGCAGATCGAGCGGCTGCTCGGCCGGCGCGTGTTCCTCTCCATCCGGGTGAAGGTCGCCAAGGAGTGGCAGCGCGACCCGAAGCTGCTCGGCCGCCTCGGCTTCTGAGCCGGTGAGCGCGGCGCCGGATCGGGAGGGGGACGGCAGTCACTCTCCCGGACGACGCCCCGCGGCGACGTCGCCGCGTAGCGTGGGGCTCATGCGTGCGCTCCTGGATCGTCCGGCGACGCTCCCGATCGCGGGAGCCCTGCTCGGGGTCCTCCACCTCGGACTGAGCGCGGCCGGCCTGATCGCGCCGGAGCACCTCAGCGGCGGGCTGCTGATCGCGCTCGGCCTCGGCCTCGCGGCCTTCCTGCCGGCCCTCGCACCGTCCCTGGTCGCCGTCGGGGCGGTCACCGGCGGCGGGATCCCGCTCCTCGGCGTGCCGGTGGACGGTGTCCTCGTGGGCCTGCTCGTCCTCTGGTCCACGGCGCGCCGGCTCGGGCCCTGGACGCGGACGCTGACCCTCGTCGGCGCCCTCCTGCTCGCGGGCGTCGCCGGGCTGGTCGCCGCACTGAGCGGGACCGAGCAGCTGCTGCCGCAGGAGGCGAGCGCAGACCAGGTCCTGCTCTTCCGCGCCGTCGCCGCGCTGGTCGTCGCCGCCCTTCTCGCCGGCCTGGAGGTCCTCGTCTGGCGCGCCGGGGTGCGGCGGCCGGTCGGTCCCGACGACAGGATCGATGTGCTCGTGGTGCGCGTCGCCGGTCCGCAGGACGGCTTCGCCGTCGGAGCGGCCGGCTGGCAGGCGCTCCTCCTGCTGCTGATCTCGACCGTGCCGTTCGCGGCGCCCGACGGCTCGCTCCAGCCGGTCGTCGGCGGAGTGCTGGCGGTCGCGCTGGTCCTGCACCGCCGGGCGCCGGCACTCTCCCTCACGATCGCCTGGGGCGGGGCGCTCCTGCAGATGGGTCTGCAGCTGGCACCGGGACCGGCCGACCTCGCGATCCTCGCGGTGCTCTTCGGCACCGGTGCGTCCGAGCGGCGCCGGGTGCGCGCTGCCGGAGCCGTCTCGGCGGTGCTCGGCGCGGTCGTGGCGGTCGTCTACCTGATCATCGTCTTCCGGCTCGTCCAGTCCATCCCCTCGCCGATCCTGACCGGGGGAGCGGTGTTCGGCGGGATCCTCGCCACGCTCGGCCTCTCCTGGACGGTCGGCCTGCTCTCCCGCTCGGTGCGGCGAGCGCGCGAGGGGCAGACCCTCCGCGCCGAGGCCGAACGCGAGCGCGCGGCGGCGCAGCGCGAGCTGGACACGGTCGAGGAGCGCAACCGCATCGCCCGCGACATGCACGACGTCGTGGCGCACTCGCTCGCCGTCGTGATCGCGCAGGCGGACGGCGCCCGCTACCTCGGTGCGTCCAGCCCGGCGCTGACGGACGCCGCCCTGCTCACCATCTCCTCGGTCGCCCGCGACGCGCTCGGCGACGTCCGCGTCCTCCTCGCTCAGCTCCGGCACAGCCAGAGCGACGGACCGCAGCCGGAGGCGCGCGATCTGCCGGCGCTGCTCGAGAGCGTCTCCGGAGCCGGGACGCAGCTGCGGTCCGAGCTCGAGGTCGACCTCGAGACCGTGCCGCGCGGCATCGGCCTCGCGCTCTACCGCATCGTGCAGGAGGCGACGACGAACGCGCTCCGGCACGGCCGGCCCGGCTCCCCGCTCGACGTCGCGCTGCGCCGCGAGTCCGGCGAGATCGTCCTCACCGTCCGCAACGCGCGCTGCGCCGACGCCGAGGCCGCCGCTCGCGTGCCCGGGGAGGGGCACGGCCTCGTCGGGATGCGCGAGCGCGCCGCACTCGTCGGCGGCGTCCTCCGCGCCGGCCCCGAGGGCGACGACTTCGTGGTCGACGCGCGCCTGCCCGCCCCCACTTCCACCGCCCTGCCCGTCGCCTCTGGAGGCCACCCCGCATGACCGACACCATCCGCCTCGTCCTCGTCGACGACCAGGCGCTCTTCCGCGCCGGAATCCGCATGCTGCTCAGCTCCCAGCCGGACCTCGAGGTGGTCGGCGAGGCGTCCGACGGCGCGGAGGGCGCGGAGGTCGTGGGCCGGCTGGCCCCGGACGTGGTGCTGATGGACATCCGGATGCCGGGGGTCGACGGCATCGAGTCGACGCGCCGGATCCTCGCCGACGCCGCGGAGAAGGGCGTGGAGCCGCCGCGCATCCTGGTGCTCACCACGTTCGACCTGGACGAGGCGGCCGCCCGCGCGATCCGGGCCGGGGCGAGCGGCTTCCTGCTGAAGGACACCGAGCCGGGCTTCCTGCTCGCCTCCGTCCGCACCGTGCACGCCGGCACCGCGGTCGTCGCCGCCTCCGCGACGCGGGAGCTCTTCGAGCACTTCGGCGCGCCGGGGAGCGGCCGCGAGACTCCCGCCGCGTTCGGCACGCTGACCGACCGGGAGCGCGAGATCTTCCACCTCGCCGCGCGCGGCCTCAGCAACACCGAGATCGCCCGGGCGGAGTTCCTCAGCGAGGCGACGGTCAAGACGCACATCAGCCGCACGCTCGGCAAGCTCGGGCTGCGCGACCGGGTGCAGCTCGTCGTCTACGCCTACGAGAACGGTCTCGTCGCCTGAGGACGACGTCCGCGCCGCAGTGGGGCCTCGTGGGTGCCGACCCGCGGGCGCAGTGCTACCGTGGTCGCGTGCGCATCGGTCTGCTCCTTCTTAGCCGCCGCGACGAGATCTGATCCTCAGGCCCTCCTCGTCGCGGAGTCCGTCGTCGGCTGAATCAGACCCATCGTCACCACAGACCACCCGCGTGGTTCGATCCGCATCCGGATCCCCGCGAGACGAGAGACAGGCGCGTTCGCGCGCCGGGAGAGCACCCTCATGAAGAACACCCAGAAGCCGTCGTCGCTGCCGATCGGCAAGTACAAGCCGTTCCACGAGCAGATCGTCGTCGAGCTGCCCGACCGCACCTGGCCGGCCAAGCGCATCACCACGGCGCCGCGGTGGTGCGCCGTCGACCTCCGCGACGGCAACCAGGCGCTCATCGATCCGATGAGCCCCGAGCGCAAGCGCATCATGTTCGACCTGCTGGTCCGGATGGGCTACAAGGAGATCGAGGTCGGCTTCCCGAGCGCCAGCCAGACCGACTTCGACTTCGTCCGCAGCCTCATCGAGGAGGACGCGATCCCGGAGGACGTCACCATCCAGGTGCTGACCCAGGCCCGCGACCACCTGATCGAGCGCACCTACGAGTCGATCCGCGGCGCCCGCCAGGCGATCGTCCACCTGTACAACTCGACCAGCGTGCTGCAGCGCGAGGTCGTCTTCCGCAAGGACCGCCAGGGCATCATCGACATCGCCCTCGCCGGCGCTCGCAAGTGCCGTGAGATGGAGGCGTCGGTGCCCGGCACCGCCGTGTACTACGAGTACTCGCCCGAGAGCTACACCGGCACGGAGCTCGACTTCGCCCGCGAGATCTGCGACCGCGTCGTCGAGGTCTTCGAGCCGACCCCGGAGCGCAAGGTCATCCTCAACCTGCCCGCCACCGTCGAGATGGCGACGCCGAACGTCTACGCCGACTCGATCGAGTGGATGTGCCGCAACCTCGCCCAGCGCGAGAACATCATCGTCTCGCTGCACCCGCACAACGACCGCGGCACCGCGGTCGCCGCGGCCGAGCTGGGCTACCTGGCCGGAGCGGACCGCATCGAGGGCTGCCTCTTCGGCAACGGCGAGCGGACCGGCAACGTCGACCTGGTCGCGCTGGGCGTCAACCTGTTCACCCAGGGCATCGACCCGCAGATCGACTTCAGCGACATGGACGGCATCAAGCGCACGGCCGAGTACTGCAACCAGCTGGCCGTGCCTGAGCGCAGCCCCTGGGCCGGCGACCTGGTCTTCACCGCGTTCAGCGGCTCGCACCAGGACGCCATCAAGAAGGGCTTCGAGGCGATGGAGGCCGAGGCGGAGCGCACCGGCGTCAGCCGCGACGAGCTGACCTGGGCGGTGCCCTACCTGCCGGTGGACCCGAAGGACCTCGGCCGCTCCTACGAGGCGGTCATCCGCGTCAACTCGCAGTCCGGCAAGGGCGGCGTCGCGTACCTGCTGAAGACCGACCACGCGCTGGACCTGCCGCGACGCCTGCAGATCGAGTTCTCCGCGGTCGTGCAGGCCAAGACCGACGCCGAGGGCGGCGAGGTCACCAGCGAGCAGATCTGGACGATCTTCCAGGACGAGTACCTGCCCGCGCCCGCGCACCGCGCCGAGGACAAGTGGGGCCGCTTCGAGCTGGCCCGCACGAGCACCTCGAGCGACCTGGGCGGCTCGATCGCCCTCGACGCCGTGCTGCGCGTCGGCGACGAGACGGTCACCGCGAGCGCGACCGGCAACGGCCCGATCAACGCCTTCGAGGCGGTGCTGGCGCAGCACGGCGTCGAGGTCCGCGTCTTCGACTACGTCGAGCACGCTCTCAGCGCCGGCGGCGACGCGCTGGCCGCCTCCTACGTCGAGTGCTCGGTGAACGGCCGCACCCTCTGGGGCGTGGGCGTCGACGCCGACATCTCGACCGCCTCCCTGAAGGCGATCGTCTCGGCCGTCAACCGCGCCCTCCGCGAGGAGGCCCCGGACCGCGAGCTGGCGACGGCCTCGGCCTGACGCTCGCGCTGGGCGACCGCTGCGGTCGCTGCCGAGGCGGCGCGGCATCTTCCATGCCGGCGAGCAGCCCGCGGAGGTGCCCCCTCATGCTGGTCGATTAGCCCGCGTAGCGGGCGTATCGAGACCCTCGTCCACGCGGTGGTGGGTCTCGATACGCCGCGTTCCGCGGTTACTCGACCAGCATGTTCTGCGCTGCTGTGGTCGCCGCAGATGCGGCGCTGCCACTTCCTTGCTGGTCGAGTAGCCCGCGGAGCGGGCGCATCGAGACCCGCGTTCATGCGGTGGTGGGTCTCGATACGCCGCGTCCCGCGGCTACTCGACCAGCATGCTCTGCGGTGCTGCGGTCGCCGCTGGGGCGGCGCTGTCCTTTTTTGCTGGTCGAGTAGCTCGCGGAGCGGGCGTATCGAGACCCCCGTCCATGCGGTGGTGGGTCTCGATACGCCGCGTTCCGCGGCTACTCGACCAGCATGGTGCGGCGCCGTGCCGTCTCAGGCGCGGCCCTGGAGGATGAGGTTCCAGTAGACCCAGGGGAGCAGGTAGCGGTCAGCGAGGAAGGTGAGGCGGCGCTCCTTCGCGAGGCCCTTCCAGAAGGGGATGGTCGGCTTCGGGCGGTAGCGGTCGTCGAACTCGGCGAAGACGACGGTCGAGCGCGAGACGACGAACGGGCAGACGGAGTAGCCGTTGTAGACCTGGGGGAGCGGCTTCCCCTTGCGGGCGGCGACGAGGTTCTTCGCCAGGGTCTTCGTCTGCTGCCGGAGCGCGCCGCCCGACTTCGAGTTGGTGGTCGCCGCGGCGTCGCCGAGCGCCCAGACCTCGGGGTGGCGGGGGTGGCGCAGCGTCAGCGGGTCGACCTCGACGAAGCCGCCCGTGCTCCCCTCCGCCACGAGTCCGGTGCCCGCGAGCCAGTCCGGTGCGGACTGCGGCGGGACCGCGTGCAGCACGTCGTAGGAGAGCGTCTCCCGCTGCTCGGTGCCGACGTGCCCGGCGTCGTGGTCGACACCCAGTTGCGCGCGGCGGCCGTCGTCGCCCGCGATGACGACCGTCCGCTTCTCGGCGTCCACCTCGACCAGCTCGCGGCTGTAGCGCACGTCGATCCCGTACTCCGCCACCTTGCGCTCGAGCTCCGCGTCGATCAGCGGCATGCCGAACATCGTGGGTGTCGGCACGACCAGCACGACGTGGACGTCCGCGAGCACGCCGATCTCGCGCCAGTAGTCGCAGGCGAGGTACATCGGCTTCTGCGAGGCGCCCGAGCAGGTGCCCGGGCCGCTGGGCTGCGTGAAGACGACCGTTCCGGAGCGGACCCCGCGGAGGACACTCGAGGCTTTCCGCGCGTACTCGAACTCGTAGTTCGAGACGCCGACCGGCGACGCCATCGCCTCCGTCAGCCCGGGCACCGCGGACCAGTCCTTCTGGATGCCGGGGCAGACGACGAGGTCGCCGTAGCCGACCCGCCGACCGGAGGCGAGCACGACCGTCTTCGCGACGGGATCGATCGCCTCGACACGGTCCCGGATCCAGGTGACTCCCTTCGGCGTCACCGAGCCCTGCGGCCGGGTCGCCTTCGAGGCGGGAGCGGTGCCGCCGGCGACGTGGGAGAACATCGGCTGGTAGAGGTGCGTCTCGCGCGGCTCGATCACCGCGACGTCCGCCACCCCGTAGCGGCGGAGGCGCCCCGCGACCGAGAGTCCCGCGTTCCCCCCGCCGATGATCAGCACGTCGTGTCGGTCGGTCGTGGTGCCCGCAGCGGTCATGCCGCCACCCTAGGTCGGACCCCCGACACGGGCGCGGGCTTCCGCGAGCCGTCCGGACGTGCATCCCCGCCGTCAGCCGCGCTTCCGCCAGCCCAGACGCGGCACCCGGCTCAGCGCCCGCTGCTCCGGCAGGCTCCAGCCGTAGCGCACCGCCAGCAGCCGGATGACGGCCGTGACCAGCACCGCGATCGGCGCCGCGTAGTCGATCACCATCCCGAACCGCAGCGCGACCACCAGCACCACCGTGCCGCCGGTCGCGGCGATCGCGTAGAGCGAGCCCACGTGCATCAGCGCGATCGGCCGGTTGAGCAGGATGTCCCGGATCACCGAGCCGCCGACGGCCGAGACGGTGCCGACGAACACGGCGGGCACCTCCGGCACGCCGAGCGAGAGCGCCTTCGTCGTGCCGATGGCGCCGAAGAGCCCGATCGTCAGGGCGTCGAGCGCCGTGATCGTGCCGTCGACCCGGTTGAGCACGTGCTGCAGCAGCATGCCGAAGAGCGAGGCCGTCACCGCGACGAGCAGGTAGGCGTTGGTGTGCAGCGCCACGAGCGGGGTCTGCAGCAGCAGATCGCGCAGCACGCCGCCGCCGAGCCCCGTCGCCGTGCCGATGATCGTGACGCCCAGCAGGTCGATCCGGCGGTCGCGGAACTCGCCGGCGAACATCGCGCCCTGCAGGCAGCCGATCGCGATGGCGAGGAGGTCGGCCCAGGCGGGGATCTCGAAGAGGGAGGCGGCCACCGAGCCATCGTTCCACGGGCGGGAGCAGGCGGGTGCCGGTCCACCGCGGGGTTGTCAGGGGTGGGGAGGATAATCGAGCGCATGCCCACCTACCGTGACGAAGCCGTCGTGCTGCGCACCCACAAGCTGGGCGAGGCCGACCGCATCGTGACGCTGCTCTCGCGCAGCCACGGCAAGATCCGTGCGGTCGCGAAGGGCGTGCGCAAGACCGGCTCCAAGTTCGGCTCGAGGCTCGAGCCGTTCATGGTCGCCGACCTGCAGCTCTACGAGAGCCGGAGCCTCGACATCGTCACGCAGGCCGAGTCCCTCGGCGCGTACGGCGCGATCATCGCGGCCGACTACGACAGCTACACCGCGGCGAGCGCGATGGTCGAGACGGCCGACCGCCTCACCGACGCCGACGCCTCGCTGCAGCAGTACCTCCTGCTCGTCGGCGCCCTGCGCTCGCTCTCGAAGCATGAGCACGAGCCGGTGCTCACGCTCGACTCCTACCTGCTGCGCGCGCTCTCGATCGCCGGCTGGGCGCCGAGCTTCGAGGACTGCGCGCGCTGCGGCACCCCCGGCCCGCACGGCGCGGTGGTCGTCCAGCTCGGCGGGGTCGTCTGCGAGGACTGCACGCCCCCCGGCGCCCCGCGCGTCGCCCCGGAGGTGGTCGTCCTCCTCGGCGCCTTGCTCACGGGAGACTGGGAGCACGCCGAGACGACGGAGCCCTCGACCCGCTCCCGAGCGAGCGGCGTGGTCGCCGCCTACACCCAGTGGCACCTCGAGCGCGGACTGAGATCTCTGGAGCACGTCACCCGATGAAGCCGTTCACCCACAGGGACGCCGTCCCGTTCCGCCCCCTCGACTGGACCGGCGTGCACCCGCCGGAGCTGCCGCGCAAGGCGGTGCCCGAGCACGTCGCGATCGTGATGGACGGCAACGGCCGCTGGGCCAACTCCCGCGGGCTGACCCGGGTGGAGGGGCACAAGCGCGGCGAGGCGTCGCTGCTCGACGTGGTCGCGGGAGCGATCCAGATCGGCGTCAAGCACCTCAGCGTCTACGCCTTCTCGACCGAGAACTGGAAGCGCTCGCCCGACGAGGTGCGCTTCCTGATGGGCTTCAACCGCGACGTGCTGCACCGCCGCCGCGACCAGCTCAACGAGTGGGGCGTCCGCGTGCGCTGGGCCGGCCGGAAGCCGCGGCTCTGGGCGTCGGTCATCAACGAGCTGCAGTACGCCGAGAAGCTGACCGAGGGCAACGACGTCCTCACGCTCACCATGTGCGTCAACTACGGCGGCCGCACCGAGATCGCCGACGCGGTGCAGCGGATCGCCGCCGAGGTCGCCGCGGGCCGGCTGAAGCCGTCCGGCATCACCGAGAAGACGATCGGCAAGGCGCTCTACCTGCCCGACATGCCGGACGTCGACCTCTTCGTGCGCTCCTCCGGCGAGCAGCGCACCAGCAACTTCCTGCTCTGGCAGAGCGCCTACGCCGAGATGGTCTTCCTCGACCGGCTCTGGCCGGACTTCACCCGCGAGGATCTCTGGGGCGCGATCGAGCACTACGCCGGCCGCACCCGCCGCTTCGGCGGCGCCGTGGACGTGCCGGGCGCGTCCGCCTGACGCGCCCGGCACGATCGGCGGCTCAGCCGTCGGTCCCGCACCGGGTCGGGTCGTCCGGAAGGGTGCCCTCGACGAGGAAGGCGTTCGCGATGGCGGTCGCGCACGACGAGTCCCGGTACAGGGCGCCGTGACCGTCCGCGTCCACCTCGACGAGCGTGCTGTTCGTCACCTCGGTCTCGTGCAGCCGCACGGCGTCCGCGTGCGGCGTCGCCGGATCGTGCAGGTTGGAGGCGATGAGGATCCTGTTCCCGCTCGTGTAGGAGAGTGCCGGATCCAGGCGCTCGTACTCGCCCCACCGGTCGCAGTCCCGGACAGGGTCGTCCGCCTGCTCGAGGACGCCGAGCGGCCCCGTGCTCGTCGGACCCTCACCCGCGACCGGAGCGGCACTCGCTCCGGGGACCGCGGGGACGGCGCAGTAGACGGCGTACTCGAGTGCTCGGTCGACAGCCGAGTCGTCGGTGCTCGCGACGACGTCCAGCGCGTCCGCGTCGCCCGCCACCACCCCGCGGAGGACGGCGACCGTCTCTCCCCACGAGGACCGCGGCTCGTACAGGCTGGTCAGCAGGAAGGACGCGAGTTCGCGGCCGCCCACCTCGGCGGGCGCGCCGTCGGGGCCGGTCGCCGTCCGGGGCTCCGCCGTCAGCGTCTGCAGGAGGGCCGTGAGCTGCTCGGCCGCCGTCGTCGCATCGCCGGTGAAGGGGCATTCGCCGATGCCACCCGAGGTGCAGGCGGCGAGGAGGCGCGTGAGGCTCGCCTCGAAGCCCTCGAGATCGCTCGCCCTGTTCAGCGAGGCGGTGTCCGCGACGCCGTCGAGGATCATCCGGCCGACGGTGTCCGGGAAGAGGGTCGCGTAGACGCTGCCGATGTAGGTGCCGTAGGAGGCGCCGTAGTAGTCGAGCTCCGGCTGCTGCAGCGCCTGCCGCAGCAGCTCGTGGTCCATCGCCACGTCCGTGCTGGACGCGTGGACGGCGAAGCGGCTGGTGCTCGAGCACGCCTCCACCGCACCCGCGTCGTCGGCGGTCATCGCCTCGACGTCGCAGGCGAGAGCCGTCTCGGGGCTGACGCCTCGCGGCTCGATGCCGACCACGTCGTACTTCTCGAAGACGGGAGCGGTCTCCGGCACGGTCGCCAGGCCGAGGGCCATGTTCCGCGCGGAGACGCCCGGTCCGCCCGGGTTGACCATCAGCACCTCGTCGTGCGGTCCGCCCATCGAGACCCTGATCAGGTCGAGGTCCACCGACTCGGAGGTGTCGGGGCGGCTCCAGTCGACGGGCGCTGCGATGCTGCCGCAGGTTACGTCCACTCCGTCGAGCCCCGTCACGGCCTCGCTCGGGCAGTCGAACCAGGAGGGCTCCCCGTGCTGGGTGAACCACGAGGTCACCTGCGCCCGGGGCCCGCTCGTCGAGTCGACCACCGTGCCGGCGGTGCCGGCGGTGCAGCCGGACAGCATCAGCGCCAGGAGGCACCCCGCGCCGATCATCGGATTCTTCTTCATCGTGTCCATCCCTCGTGAATCGCTCGTCACCGCTCATGTCGCCGCGACGCGGTCGTCGGCTCGTGATCCGCACGGCGTCGACTCGTCTCGCGATCGGCGGCGGATCCGGACGTCGCCGCGGCCGCGACGAGGCGGCGTCGCGGGTGAGTGGTCAGCGTAGGGAGCGGGGGCCGCAGAGACCGGGCCGGCGTGCAGTGGACGCTGTTCGGAGATGATCGCGGCGCGGTTGGCCTACTCTTCTCCGTCCGCCTGCCCGCGAGACACCTCGGCTGGTGGGGGGAGTCGGCGTGACGGGCGGGCCCGGTGGCGCCGCTGGCTACCATCGGAGCATGACGATCGGGACCAGCACACTCCGCGTCGGGCTCGTCGGCTACGGACTCGCCGGCCGGATCTTCCACGCACCGTTCCTCGAGGCGCACCCGGACGTCGCGCTGGTCGCGATCTCGACCAGCGATCCGGAGCGGGCGGCGGCGGCGGCGGCCGCGCATCCCGGCGCACGGATCGTCGTCGGCCTCGACGCGGTGCTCGCCGAGCGACCCGACCTGGTGGTCCTCGCGACGCCGCCCTCCGTGCACCGCGAGCAGGCCGAGCAGGTGCTCGCCGCCGGCGTCGCGGTCGTGATCGACAAGCCTTTCGCGCCGAGCACGGCCGACGTCGACGCGATCCTCGCCGCGTCGCAGGCGGGCGGGGCGCCGGTGTTCGTCTTCCAGAACCGCCGCTGGGACGCCGACTTCCTGACGTTGCGCCGGCTCCTCGCGGAGGGAGCGCTCGGCGACGTGATCCGCTTCGAGTCGACGTTCGAGCGCTGGAGCGCTCCGAAGACCGGGCGCTGGCAGACGGCGATCGGTCCTGCGCAGGGCGGCGGCATCCTCTTCGACCTCGGCAGCCACCTCGTCGACCAGGCCCTGGTGCTCTTCGGTCCGGCCGTCGTCACCGCGGCGGAGACCCGCGTCGTGCACGCGGGCGGTGCGAGCGAGGACGACGCCTTCGTCTCGCTGCTCCACGAATCCGGAGTGCGCTCGCACCTGACGATGAGCCGGGTCGCCCGCGCCTCCGCCCCGCGCTTCCGGGTGCTCGGGACGCGGGCCGCGTTCTCGGTCGACGGCCTCGACCCGCAGGAGGGCGCGCTGCGCGGCGGCGGCGCCACTCCGCTGGACGAGGACTTCGGCGTCGTTCCGCAGGGCGCGGAGGGGATGCTGGCCGACGAGCGCGGCACGACGGCCGTGCCGAGCGAGCGCGGGAACTACGCCGCCTTCCTCGCGGGAGTCGCCCGCGCCCTGCTCGACGGCGCTCCATCACCCGTCGACGTGCAGGACGCTCGAGCAGTGGTCGCGCTGATCGAGCAGGCCCACGCCCTCGCCGCGCGGTGACGCACGACGCGCCCGGTACTGCCGCGAGGTTGGCGATCCGGGCGTCGAGGGGGATCCTCGGAGGGTGAGCACCGCATCCCCGGCCCCCGCCGACCTCCGAGCGCTCTTCCCCGGCGCCCGCGGGTACCACAACGCCTGCACGCTGGGCCTGCCGCCTCGCGCGACCGCCGAGGCCCTGCGCGCGGACCTCGACGAGTGGTCGGCCGGCTGCGGTACCGCCGCGGGCTACGGAGCGGTCGCCGAGCGCGCCCGAGCCTCCTTCGCGCAGATCGCCGGAGTGCCGGTCGACCGGGTCGCGATCGGCTCGCAGACCTCGGCGATGGCCGCCGTGCTCGCCGCATCGCTCTCGGACGGAGCGCACGTCCTCTGCGTCGACGGCGACTTCTCCTCGATCGTCTTCCCCTTCCTCGCCCAGGCCCACCGCGGCGTCGTGGTGCGCTCGGTGCCTCTGGAGGCGCTCGCCGACTCGGTCGAGGACGCCGACGACCTCGTCGTCTTCTCGGCCGTGCAGTCCAGCAGCGGAGCGCTCGCCGACCTCGACGCGGTCGTCGAGGCGGCCGCCCGCCACGGCGTGCGCACGGCCTGCGATCTGACCCAGGCGGCGGGCGTGCTGCCGGTGGACGCCTCCCGCTTCGACGCGACCCTCACCCACGCCTACAAGTGGCTCTGCTCGCCGCGCGGCGTCGCCTTCCTCACCGTCTCGCCCGAGTACGCGGCCGAGCTGCTGCCGGTGCAGGCCGGCTGGTACTCGGGGGAGGACGTCTGGTCCTCCTGCTACGGGCCCGCGATGCACCTCGCCGAGAACGCCCGCCGATTCGACGTCTCGCCCGCCTGGCAGGCGTTCGTCGGGGCGGAGGCGTCGCTCGAGCTGTTCCGCTCCCTCGACCTCGCCGCGGTCTGGGCGCGCGCCACCGGGCTGGGCGACCAGCTCTGCGAGCGCCTCGACCGCGCGCCGCAGCACCGCGCGATCGTCTCCTGGCCGGACGAGGACGGCGCCGATCTGGCGCGCCTGCAGGCCGCGGGGCTGCGCGTCTCGGGCCGCGGCGGGCGCCTCCGCGTCGCCTTCCACCTCTGGAACGACGAGTCCGACGTCGACGAGCTCGTCCGGGTGCTGCGGGAATAGCTCCCGGTGGCAGCGGTTGTCCTCGGAGTGAGCGAAGCGCAGACCCCCATCACCGTCGACATCTGGTCCGACATCGCCTGCCCCTGGTGCTACATCGGCAAGCGCAAGTTCGAGCGCGGGCTGGCGGCGTTCCGCGCCGCGCACCCCGACGCGCCGGAGGTCGCGGTCGAGTACCGCAGCTTCGAGCTGTCGCCGGAGACGCCGGAGGACTACCGCGGCGGCACGGCCGAGTTCCTCGCCCAGCACAAGGGCGTCCCGCTGGAGCAGGCGCAGCAGATGCTCGACTCCGTCACCGCGATCGCGGCGGGAGTCGACCTCGACTACCACTTCGAGTCGGTCGTGCACGTGAAGACCGTCCGGGCGCACCAGGCGCTGCACCACGCGAAGGCGAACGGGCTGCAGCTCGAGCTGAAGGAGCGACTGCTCCGCGCCTACTTCGTCGAGGGGCGCGACCTCGCGGACTCCGACGTCCTGGCCGCCCTCTCCGCCGAGGTCGGGCTCGACGCCGACGAGGCTCTACGCGCGCTGGACGAGCAGCGGCACCTCGCCGACGTGCAGTCCGACATCGCGCAGGCCCGCGAGTACGGGATCAACGGGGTGCCGTTCTTCGTGCTCGACGGCCGCTTCGGGGTCTCCGGAGCGCAGGAGCCGACAGCGTTCACCGAGGTGCTCGAGCACGTGCTGTCGCAGCGGGCGGTCGTCGCGTGAGCGATCGAGTGCCGAGCGGGCCGTTCGAGATGCTCGGCGCCGCGGACGTGCCCGTCTGCGAGGACGGTGTCTGCTCGGTGCCGGCTCCCGGCGCTCCCGCTGTCAGCGAGCAGGCTCCTCGATCGTGATGTCGGCGACCGTCGCGCCGTAGGCGGCGATCAGCGCGTCGGCCTCCACGAAAGCGCTCCGGCCGCTCGTGCCGGCGCCCATCGCGATCCTGCGGCCGACGATCCGCTCGTCCGCGACGACCGGCCAGGCGGTGGTCGAGCCGATCGGCGTGATCGTGCCGCGGCGGTAGCCCGTCGCCTCCAGCGCCACCGACTCGTCGGGCAGGCGGAGCTTGTTCACGCCGACCACCGCGCGCAGCAGCGGCCAGGAGATCTGCCGGCCGCCGGGCACCAGCGCGAAGAGGAAGCCGCCGTCGTGGCGCTTGACCACCAGTGACTTCACGATCGAGCCGGGCTCGATGCCCAGCAGCTCGGCCGCCTCGGCCAGGCTGCCGGCCTCCGGGCGGTCGACGATCTCGACGTCGAGTCCGCGCTCGCGCGCATCCGCCTCGAACCGCGCCGGGCCGTCCTCCGCGGTGCGGTCCTCCGCGGTGCGGTCCTCCGCGGTGCGGTCCTCCGCGGTGCCGTCCTCCACAGTGCCGTCCTCCACGGTGCCGTCCTCCACAGTGCCGTTCCCGTCCATCCGTCCCCACCTCTCCGCTCGTTCGCCTTCCCCAACACAGGATCTGGGAGAATCGATACCGATGTCCTCCACTCTCATGGCCGCACCGCCCGCGCGCACCGCGCCGGCGCTCCGGATCGGCCCCCTCGAACTCGACGCCCCCGTCGTCCTCGCGCCCATGGCCGGGATCACCAACACTGCGTTCCGCCGGCTCTGCCGCGAGTTCGGCAACGGGCTCTACGTCAGCGAGATGATCACCTCCCGCGCGCTCGTCGAGCGCACCCCGGAGTCGATGCGCCTCATCCGCCACCACCCCAGCGAGAAGGTCCGCTCGATCCAGCTCTACGGGGTCGACCCGAAGACGGTCGCCGAGGCCGTCACCATGCTCGTCGCCGAGGACCGCGCCGACCACATCGACCTCAACTTCGGCTGCCCCGTCGCGAAGGTCACCCGCAAGGGCGGGGGAGCGGCCCTGCCGTGGAAGCTCCCGCTGTTCCGTCAGATCGTCGAGGGCGCGGTGCGGGCCGCGGGTGACATCCCGCTGACGGTCAAGATGCGCAAGGGCATCGACTCCGACCACCTCACCTACCTCGAGGCCGGCCGGGCCGCGGAGGGCGCGGGAGTCGCGTCGATCGCGCTGCACGCCCGCACCGCCTCCGAGTTCTACAGCGGCCAGGCCGACTGGTCGGCGATCACGACCCTCAAGCAGGCGATCACGAGCGTCCCGGTGCTCGGCAACGGCGACATCTGGTCGGCCGAGGACGCGCTGCGGATGATGAGCGAGACCGGCTGCGACGGCGTCGTCGTCGGGCGCGGCTGCCTCGGCCGCCCGTGGCTTTTCGGCGACCTCGCCGCCGCCTTCGCGGACTCGGACGAGCGCTTCACCCCGACCCTCGGCCAGGTCGCCACGGCCTTCCGCCGGCACGCCCAGCTGATCTGCGAGTTCTTCGAGAGCGAGGAGCGCGGCTGCCGCGACATCCGCAAGCACGTCGCCTGGTACTTCAAGGGCTACCCCGTCGGCGGCGACCTGCGCGCGAAGATGGCCTCCGTGGTCACCCTCGCCGAGCTCGACGAGCTGCTCGCCACCCTCGACCCCGACGTGCCGTACCCGGGCGAGGCGGCCGAGGGCCAGCGAGGCCGCGGCGGCTCGCCGAAGACGCCGTCGCTGCCCGACCGCTGGCTCGAGTCCCGCGAGCTGAACGCCGACCAGCGCGACGCCGTCTCGGCCGCCGAGATCCACCACAGCGGTGGATGACCGCGCGCTCTGGGGGTACTCGCTCGTCGACGTCGAGCGGTTCCTGCCGGAGGACCACAGCACCCGCCGCTCCGACTTCGCCCGCGATCGCGCCCGGCTCTTCCACTCCAGCTCGCTCCGCCGCCTCGCGGCGAAGACGCAGGTGCTCAGCCCGACCGCCGGCGTCGACTTCGCCCGCAACCGGCTGACCCACTCGCTCGAGGTCGCCCAGATCGGCCGCGAGCTCGCCACGAGCCTCGACCTCGACCCCGACGTCGTCGACACCGCCTGCCTCGCGCACGACATCGGCCACCCGCCCTTCGGCCACAACGGCGAGCGCGCCCTCAACACCTGGGCCGAGTCGATCGGCGGCTTCGAGGGCAACGCGCAGACCTTCCGGCTGCTGACCCGGCTCGAGGCGAAGGTGTTCGGCGAGGACGACCGCCCGTACGGCCTGAACCTCACCCGCTCGAGCCTCGACGCCAGCTGCAAGTACCCGTGGCCCGACACCCGCTCCGTCGCCGATCCGTCCGGCCGCGCCAAGTACGGCTTCTACGCCGACGACGAGCCCGCCTTCACCTGGATGCGCGAGGGCGCCCCCGAGGGAGTCCGCTGCATCGAGGCCGAGGTGATGGACCTCTCCGACGACATCGCCTACTCGGTGCACGACTTCGAGGACGCCGTGTTCTCCGGCTACATCGACGTCGCCGCGCTCGGGTCCCGCGTGGACCACGACGACCTCGTCGAGTCGATGCACTCCTGGGTCGGCGGCGAGATCGGCCACGACGAGCTCGTCGCCGCGTTCGACCGCCTCGACTCGCTCGACGTCTGGGTCGACTCCTGGGACGGCTCCCGCCGCGACCAGGCCCGGCTGAAGAACCTCACCAGCCAGCTCATCGGCCGCTTCGCCGCCTCCGCCACCGAGGCCACCCGGGACGCCTACTCCCACCCCGACCTCGTCCGCTTCGGCGGCCACGTCGTCGTCCCCCGCGAGCAGCAGGCCGAGATCGCCGTGCTCAAGGGCATCGTCGCCACCTTCGTGATGTCGCGGAACACCCGCCAGCCGATCTACGCCCAGCAGCGCGAGGTCCTCACCCGACTCGCCGACACCCTCCTCGAACGCGGCGCCGGCGCCCTCGACGCCGGCTTCGCCGAGGACTGGAACGCCGCCGGCACCGACGACGCCCGCCGCCGCGTCGTCGTCGACCAGGTCGCCAACCTCACCGACCAGAGCGCCCTCAGCTGGTTCGAGAGGCTGTGCCACTGAGCTCGCCGGGCGCAGCCCGGCTCGCTCGGACGCCGGTCCCCGCCCGGCGTCCGCGCGGTCGGCTCCTCGGGGTGGTCCGTTCCGCAGAGCGGGTCGCGGACGCCTAGCGCGATTCGCTGGCACGCGAATCGCGCCTCCGGCTGCACCCTGCGGCGTGCCCGCCGGAAGGCTGAGCTTTCCGGCATCCATGCTGGTCGAGTAGGGCGCGGAGCGCCCGTATCGAGACCGACGTGTCCGGTCCGGTGGGAGGCCCATGCTGATCGAGTAGCCCGCGCAGCGGGCGTATCGAGATCGACCAGCGTCAGCAGGACGAGTCTGCAGGCCCGCTCTGCTGATGACGGTGGGTCTCGATACGCCGCGTTCTGGGGCTGCTCGACCAGCATGTGCGCGGGAGGCGGGTGCGCCGTTCGGCGCTCCTCCTTGCTGGTTCTGGGGCTGCTCGACCAGCATGTGCGTGCGCCGGTCGGCGCTCCTTCTTACTGGTTCCGCGGCTGCTCGACCAGCGTGCGGGGCGGGCGGAAACGGCGCACTCGGCCGGGGGGCGGGTGGCGGCGGATACGATGGGAGGCATGCCTCGGATTCGACAGACGGATGTCGAGGAGGTCAAGGCCAGGGTCAACATCGCGGACGTGGTCGGCGAGTACGTCACCCTGAAGTCGGCGGGCGTCGGCTCGCTCAAGGGGCTCTGCCCGTTCCACGACGAGCGCAGCCCGAGCTTCCACGTGCGACCCCAGGCCGGCTTCTACCACTGCTTCGGCTGCCAGGAGTCGGGCGACGTCTACAGCTTCGTCATGAAGATGGACCACACCTCGTTCAGCGAGACGGTCGAGCGGCTCGCCGGCCGCATCGGCTTCCCGCTGCAGTACGAGGAGGGCGGCGGCCAGGCCCCCGAGACCGGCGGACGCGCCCGGCTCATCGCCGCGAACAACGCCGCCGAGGAGTTCTTCCGCGAGCAGCTCGCCACCCCCGGCGCCGACGTCGGCCGCCGCTTCCTCGGCGAGCGCGGCTTCGACCGCGCGGCGGCCGACCGCTTCGGCGTCGGCTTCGCCCCCGACGGCTGGGACGGCCTGACCACCGCGCTCAAGCGCCGCGGCTTCTCCGAGGAGGAGCTCACCACGGCGGGCCTCGTCAGCAGCAGCAACCGCGGCGGCGTCTACGACCGCTTCCGCGGCCGCCTCGTCTGGCCGATCCGCGACGTCACCGGGCAGACCGTCGGCTTCGGCGCCCGCCGCCTGCTCGAGGAGGACAAGGGCCCGAAGTACCTGAACACCCCCGAGTCGCCCGTCTACCACAAGTCGCAGGTCCTCTACGGGCTCGACCTGGCCAAGCGCGACATCTCCCGCGGCCACCGGGTCGTCGTCGTCGAGGGCTACACCGACGTGATGGCCTGCCACCTCGCCGGCGTCACGACCGCGGTCGCCACCTGCGGCACCTCCTTCGGCGTCGACCACATCAAGGTCCTGCGCCGCGTGCTCGGCGACGACAGCGGGGTCGGCGAGGTCGTCTTCACCTTCGACCCGGACGCCGCCGGCCAGAAGGCGGCGATGCGCGCCTTCCAGGAGGAGCACCGCTTCGCCGCGCAGACCTTCGTCGCCGTCGCGCCCGAGGGCCTCGACCCGTGCGACCTGCGGCTCAACCGCGGCGACGACGCCGTCCGCCGCCTCATCGACGACAAGAAGCCGATGTTCGAGTTCGTCATCCGGCAGCTGCTGTCCCGCTACGACCTCGACACGGTCGAGGGCCGGATCGCCGCCCTCCGCGCCGCCGCCCCGGTCGTCGCCGAGATCCGCGACCCGGCGCTGCGCCCCGGCTACTCCCGCGAGCTGGCCCGGATGCTCGGCCTGGACATGTCCGAGGTCAACTCCGCCGTCCGCTCCGCCGGCTCGCGCGCGCGCAACGCCCCGGGCGGCCGGGACGAGCGCCCGCAGGAGGACGCCCCCGAGGCGCCCGCCGGCGCCCGGATCGCCGACCTCCCCGTCGACGTCGTCACGCGGATCGAGCGCGAGGCGCTGATGGCCATGCTCCAGCTGCCCCAGGTGATGGGGGAGTCGCTGCTCGCCCGGGCCGCGCACGCCGCCGTCACGAACGAGACCCTCCGCGTCGTCCGCGACGCCGTGGTCGCCAACCTCGAGCGCGCGCAGGACCGCGACTGGGTCGAGCACGTGGCGGCCGACGTGCCCGGGCCGTTCGCCTCGCTCGTGCACCAGCTCGCCGTGGCGCCCATCCCGGCGGCCGACGAGGCCGGCCTCGCCCGCTACTCGAAGGACGTCGCCATCTCGCTGATCGAGCGCGACCTCCTGCGCGAGATCGCCGAGCTGCGCGGCGCCCTGCAGCGCGCCTCGACCGACCCCGTGCTCTCCCGCGCCGTGCAGGTCCGCCTGGTCGAGCTGGAGCGCGAGAAGCGGGCCCTGCGCACCGAATGAGGGCGCCGCGGGTGCCCCGTGCCCTCGATGAGGGACGTGTTGCAGTCGTGTGAAGAAAGCGCTCGACGGCCCGCGCCGGTTCGGAGAGCGCTTCCGCATGTGTTACCACTGAGGAACAGCAATGCGGGCGCTCAGCGTCGTGGCCCCCGTGCGCCCAGAGAACACCGTGCGCCTGAAGGACAGTGCGCCGGATCGACACCGCTCCGCACGGACCCCGTGCGAGACGGACTCTGCGCCGCGGGACCGCGTTCCACGCCGAGGTCCGCATCCGATTTCTGACAGGAAGAGGCAGACGGAGATGACATCCGGATTCACTCGCGGTTCGCGGGCACTCGGCACGGCAGCAGGCTTCGCCGCGGTCGCGCTCGTGCTGGCGGGCTGCTCCGCCGGCGGCGGGGACTCGACCGGCGGCGCGGCCGGCGGCACGCTCACCATCGGCACCACCGACAAGATCACCACGCTCGACCCCGCCGGTTCGTACGACAACGGCTCCTTCGCCGTGATGAACCAGGTGTTCCCGTTCCTGATGAACACCCCCTACGGCAGCCCGGACGTCGAGCCCGACATCGCCGAGTCGGCCGAGTTCACGACGCCGACCGAGTACACGGTCACGCTCAAGGACGGCCTGAAGTGGGCCAACGGCCACGACCTGACCTCCTCGGACGTCAAGTTCTCCTTCGACCGCCAGGTCGCCATCGCGGCCGAGAACGGCCCGTCGTCGCTCCTCGCGAACCTCGACAGCGTCGCGGCGCCGGACGACACCACCGTCGTCTTCACGCTGAAGTCGGAGAACGACCAGACCTTCCCGCAGATCCTCTCGAGCCCCGCGGGCCCGATCGTGGACGAGGAGGTCTTCTCGGCCGACGAGCTGACCGCCGACGCGGACATCGTCTCGGGCGACGCCTTCGCCGGGCAGTACACGATCGCCAACTACGACGTGAACAACCTCATCCAGTACAAGGCGTACGACGACTACCAGGGCGTGCTCGGCGCGGCGAAGACCGGCACCGTCAACGTCAAGTACTACGCGGACAGCTCGAACCTCAAGCTGGACATCCAGGAGGGCAACATCGACGTCGCGTACCGGAGCCTCTCCGCGACCGACGTCGAGGACCTCCGCGGGAACGACGCGGTCAAGGTCGTCGACGGTCCCGGCGGCGAGATCCGCTACATCGTCTTCAACTTCGACACGCAGCCGTTCGGCGCGACGACCGCCGAGGCCGACGCGGCCAAGGCGCTCGCCGTCCGCCAGGCCGCGGCCGATCTGATCGACCGCCAGGAGATCGCCGACCAGGTCTACAAGGGCACCTACACCCCGCTGTACTCCTACGTCCCCCAGGGCCTCACCGGTGCGACCGAGTCCCTCAAGGGCCTCTACGGCGACGGCCAGGGCGGTGTCGACGCCGACAAGGCGGCCGCCACGCTCCAGGCCGCGGGCGTCACCACCCCGGTCACCCTCAACCTGCAGTACTCGAACGACCACTACGGTCCGTCCTCGGGCGACGAGTACGCGCTGATCAAGGACCAGCTCGAGTCGACCGGCCTGTTCACCGTGAACCTGCAGACGACCGAGTGGGTCCAGTACTCCAAGGACCGCTCGAGCGACGTCTACCCGGCGTACCAGCTCGGCTGGTTCCCGGACTACTCCGACGCCGACAACTACCTGTCGCCGTTCTTCATCAAGGAGAACTTCCTCGCGAACCACTTCGACGACGCCGACGTGCAGAGCCTGATCGCCGAGCAGGTCTCCACCACCGACGCCGATGCGCGCACCGCGCTGATCGAGGAGATCCAGGACAAGGTCGCGGCGCAGCTGTCGACCCTGCCCTACCTCCAGGGCTCGCAGGTCGCGATCGTCGGCAGCACCGTGAGCGGAGCCGAGGACACCCTCGACGCCTCGTTCAAGTTCCGCTACGCGGCGCTCAGCAAGGGCTGATCCACCCCTCCGGCCGGCGCCTCCCCACCCGGGGGGCGCCGGCCGTTCTCCACGAAAGGCATCACGTGACGACAGCCACGACGGCTGCGGCGACGGCGCCCACCCGGCGACCGCGCGGCTCCGGAGGAGGACTCGGGCGCTATCTGCTCGTCCGCTTCCTGCTCATCATCCCGACCGTCTTCATCCTCGTGACGATGGTGTTCCTGCTCATGCGCTCGACGGGCGACCCGATCACCGCGGCGCTGGGCGGTCGGCTCACCGCCGACCAGCTGGCCGAGCGCGTCGCCGCCGCCGGCTACGACCGCCCGCTGATCGTGCAGTACCTCGAGTACCTCGGCAACCTGCTGCGCGGCGACTTCGGCACCACCCTGAGCGACAACCGCCCGGTCACCGAGGTGCTGGTCACCTACGGCGCCGCGACCGTCGAGCTCGCCTTCTACGCCCTGATCGTGGCGTTCCTCGTCGGCATCCCGCTCGGGATGCTCGCCGCCTACCACCGCGACCGCACGCCCGACGCGGTCCTGCGCATCTTCGCGATCCTCTGCTACGCGACCCCCGTCTTCTTCGCGGGGCTGCTGCTCAAGCTCGTCTTCTCGGTCTGGCTCAAGTGGTTCCCGGTCGCCGGTCGCGCGACCACGAACACCGAGCTCTCGCTGCAGTTCCTCGAGAACAAGACCGGCATCTACCTGATCGACGCGATCCAGACCGGCGACCCCGCCGCCGTCGCCGACGTGCTCTCGCACGCGGTCCTGCCGGCGATCGCGCTCGGCCTGCTCACCGCCGGCATCTTCCTCCGCCTCGTGCGCACCAACGTGATCGGCACCCTCGGCACCGACTACGTCGACGCCGCCCGCTCGCGCGGAGTGAGCGAGTTCCGCCTGGTCCGCACGCACGCCTACCGTCCGGCGCTCATCCCGATCATCACCGTCATCGGCCTGCAGATCGCCCTGCTGCTGGGCGGCGCGGTGCTCACCGAGACGACCTTCGAGTGGAAGGGCCTCGGCTTCCAGCTGGCCGAGTACCTCCAGGCGCGCGACTTCGTCGCCGTGCAGGGCATCGTCGCCCTGCTGGCCGTGATCGTGGCGCTGACCAACTTCATCGTCGACGTCATCGCGGCGCTCATCGACCCGCGAGTGAGGTACTGACCCATGAGCACCACCACACCGGCGCGCCCGCGCCGCCGCCTCGTCGACCGGCTGCCGGTCGTCCACCAGCTCCGGCAGAGCGTGGGCCTGCAGCGCGGGATGCTCGTCACCGGTCTCGTGATCACCGGCGCGTTCCTCCTCGTCGCGGCCCTCGCCCCGCTGATCGCCCCCTACGGCTACTCGCAGCTGCGCACCGGCACCGAGTCGTTCGGCGCGCAGCAGCCGCCGAGTGCCGAGCACCTGCTCGGCACCACCGTCGGCGGCTACGACGTGCTCTCGCGCGTGATCTGGGGCGCCCAGACGGCGTTCCTCGTCATCGTGGTCGCCGTCGTGCTGTCGATCTTCCTCGGCGTCTTCCTCGGTCTCGTCTCGGGCTACCTCGGCGGCTGGCTCGACCGCGTGCTCGTCGTGATCTGCGACGCGATCTACGCCTTCCCGACCCTGCTGCTCGCGATCGTGATGTCGATCGTGATCTCCGGCGGGCAGTCGAACCTCTGGTCGGGCATCTTCGCCGCCGCGGTCTCGATCACGGTCGTCTACATCCCGCAGTACTTCCGGGTGATCCGCGCCGAGACGGTCCGGATCAAGGGCGACGCCTTCGTCGAGTCGGCGAAGGTCATCGGGGCGTCGACCCCGCGGATCATGTTCAAGCACGTGCTGCGCAACGCCACCCGCACCCTGCCGCTGATCTTCACGCTCAACTCGTCCGAGGCGATCCTCACCCTCGCGGGCCTGGGCTTCCTCGGCTTCGGCATCGAGCCGACCTCTGCCGCCGAGTGGGGCTACGACCTCAACAAGGCGCTGTCCGACGTGACCAGCGGCATCTGGTGGACCTCGGTCTTCCCGGGCCTGGCCATCGTCCTCGTCGTGCTCGGCATCACGCTGGTCGGCGAGAGCCTCAACGACCTCGCCGACCCGCGCCTGCGCGGCCGGCGCGCAGTGGCCGCCGGTTCCGGCGACGTCGCCGCGACGTCCGTCGTCCCGGGCGGCGCGCTCCCCGCGGACGGCCTGGAGACGCCGGGACACGATCCCGTCGCCGGAGTGGAGAAGACCCGATGAGCGTCCAGCGTCCCGCCGACAGCCGTCCCGCCGACGCGGGCTCCCGCCCGATCGTCGACATCCAGGACCTCGAGGTCGCCTTCGCGAGCGATCGCGGCGCCGTTCGCGCGGTGGCCGGCGTCAGCCTCCGCGTCGAGCGCGGCGAGGTGCTCGCCATCGTCGGCGAGTCCGGCAGCGGCAAGACCGTGACCGCCAAGACCATCCTCGGGCTGCTGCCCGAGACGGCGACGGCGTCCGGCGTCATCCTGCTCTCGAAGAAGGACGGCAGCTCGTCGACCGACGTCGTCTCGGTGCCGAAGTCGCGCCTGCGCGAACTCCGCGGCACCGATGTCGCGATGGTCTTCCAGGAGCCCGGCACCGCCCTCAACCCGGTCTTCACCGTCGGCTGGCAGATCGCGGAGGGGCTGCGCGCGCACGCCTCCGTCTCGCGCAAGGACGCGCGGAAGCGCGCCATCGACGTCCTGCGCACGGTCGGCATCCCCGAGCCGGAGAAGCGGGTCGACTACTACCCGCACCAGTTCTCCGGCGGCCAGAAGCAGCGCGTCGTCATCGCGATGGCGCTCGTGCTCGACCCGGGGCTGATCGTCGCCGACGAGCCGACCACGGCCCTCGACGTGACGGTGCAGGCCGAGATCCTCGACCTGCTCCGCCGCTGCCGCGACGACTTCGGCACCTCGATCGTCCTGATCACCCACAACATGGGCGTCGTCGCCGACCTCGCCGATCGCGTCGCGGTGATGTACCAGGGCGAGCTGGTCGAGGAGGCGCCGGTCGCCGAGCTTTTCGCTGCACCGAAAGCCGAGTACACCCGCAAGCTCCTCGCCGCCGTGCCGCACGTGGGCCAGGGCGTCGCCCGGGCGAAGGAGCGCGCCATCGAGCGCGCCGGCGCCCCGGAGGCGGAGACGCTCGTCCTCGCCGAGGATCTGCGGATCCAGTACCCGGGCCGCCTCGGCCGCCCCGGCTTCGTCGCCGTCGACGGCGTCTCCTTCCGCATCCGCGCGGGCGAGGTGCTCGGTCTGGTCGGCGAGAGCGGCTCGGGCAAGACGACCATCGGGCGCGCGATCGCCGGACTCACCACCGTCACCGGCGGCTCGCTGCGGGTGCTCGGCAAGGAGATGCGCGGCATCCGCGAGCGCGCCTTCCGCCCCGTCCGCGGCGACATCGGCTTCGTCTTCCAGGACCCGGCGTCGAGCTTCAACCCGCTGCTGACGATCGCCGAGTGCGTCGCCGAGCCGCTGATCGTGCACGGCCGCGCCCGCGACGCCGGTGCCGCCCGGAAGCGGGTCGACGAGCTGCTCGAGGCGGTGCAGCTGCCGCGCTCCTACGGCGACCGCTACCCGCACGAGCTCTCCGGCGGTCAGCGCCAGCGCGCGAGCCTCGCGCGCTCGCTCGCCCTCGAGCCGAAGCTGCTGATCGCCGACGAGCCGACCTCGGCGCTCGACGTCTCGGTGCAGGCGCGCGTGCTCGAGCTGTTCGCGGAGCTGCAGCGCGAGTTCGGCTTCGCCTCGCTCTTCATCAGTCACGACCTCGCCGTCGTCGACCTGCTCGCCGACCGGATCGCCGTGCTCTACCGCGGCGAGCTGGTCGAGGAGGGCACGGGCGAGGAGGTGCTGTCCGCGCCGAAGCACCCGTACACGCAGCGGCTGCTGGCCTCGCTGCCGGTGCCGGACCCGGGGGAGCAGGCCGAGCGCCGCGAGCTCCTGCGCAGCATCGTCGAGGCGGAGCGGAAGGCGTGAGCCGAGCCGCCGCCGCCTCGGCGCCCATCGTCGTCGACGACCTGAGCGTCGAGTACCCGCCGCGCGGCATCAGCGGGCGCTGGACCGCGTTGCGCGGGGTCAGCCTGCGGGTCGAGCCGGGTGAGGTGCTCGGGATCCTCGGCGGCAGCGGCTCCGGCAAGTCGACGCTGGCGCGCGTCCTCGGCGGCGAGGGTCTCGACGGCCCGGCCGGCGCCGGGGCGCGGACGCGGCCGGTGATCATCGGCGGCGAGGCCACCGTCTCCGGCCACCGCCTCCGCGGGATGCCCGCCCGCGAGGTCAAGCGCTTCACCTTCGACGTCGCGCACTTGGCGCAGGACGCCGGAGCGGTGCTGCGCCCGGAGCTGACCGTCTCCGAGCTGATCGCCGAGCCGATCTTCCTCCGCGACAGGCACTACGACCCGAAGAGCGCCGCAGTCCGGGTGGCGACGCTGCTCGACTCCGTGCACCTGCCGCTGTTCCTGCTCGACCGCTTCCCCTACGAGCTCTCCAGCGGTCAGCGGCAGCGCGTCGCGATCGCCCGCGCGCTCGTGCTCGGCCCGAAGGTGCTGATCGCTGACGAGCCGACCTCCGGCATCGACGCGACCGTCCGCGAGTCGATCGTGGACCTGCTGACGGATCTGCGCCGGCAGGAGGGCTTCGCCGCGGTCGTCGTGAGCCACGACATCGACGTCCTCAGCCGGGCCACCGACCGGATCGCCGTGCTGGTCGAGGGCGAGGTGGTCGCCTACGGCCCGCTGCTCGAGGTGCTCAACGAGTCGCGGCACCCCTACGTCCGCGAGCTCGGCGCCGCCTTCGCGGAGTTCGAGCGCTTCGACGCCACCCGCGCGGCGCGCACGGCACCCGCGGAGGAGGCGGGATGACCGCGCCGCGCGTCGCCGTCCTGCCCCGGCCGAAGCAGATCTTCACCGACGCGATCGAGGCCGGCGGCGGTACCGTCGTCGGCGTCGAGGACGCGGAGGCGCTGCTCTGGCTCTCCTACGGCCGCACCGACGAGCTCGCGGCGGTCCTCGCGGAGCACCCGGGCCTCCGCTGGGTGCAGCTGCCCTGGGCGGGCGTCGACGTGTTCGCGCCCGTGCTGCGCAGCACCGCGCATCGAGGGCTGCGCTGGACGAGCGCGAAGGGCGCCTACGCCGAGCCGGTCGCCGAGCACGCTCTCGCGCTGACCCTCGCGCTGCTGCGCTCGCTGCCCGAGCGCGCGCGTGCCGACTCCTGGGGGGCGAAGCGCGCCAGGACCCTGCACCGCGCGCGAGTCGTCGTCGTCGGCGCGGGCGGCATCGCCGTGGAGCTGCTGCGGCTGCTCAGCGTCTTCGACGCCCACGTCACCGTGGTGCGCCGGACCGACGCCGCCCTGCCCGGAGCCGACCGCACGGTCCCCGCGGAGCAGCTGCCCGACGTGGTCGCCGACGCGGACGTGCTCGTGCTCGCGGCCGCCGCGACCGACGGCACGGCCCGGCTGGTCGACGCCGAGCTGCTGCGGCGGCTGCCGGCCGAGGCCGTGCTGGTCAACGTCGCCCGGGGGAGTCTCGTCGACACGGACGCTCTCGTAACCGCCCTCGCGGAGGGACGGCTCGCCGGAGCCGCTCTCGACGTCACCGACCCGGAGCCGCTGCCCGACGGGCACCCGCTGTGGAGCGAGCCGCGCTGCCTGATCACCCCGCACTCCGCGGACACCCCGGAGATGACGACGCCGCTGCTCGCCGAGCGGGTCCGCGCCAACGTCGCCGCCTTCGCCGCGGGTCGCGAACTGCTCGGCGTCGTCGACCCGGTGCTCGGCTACTGATCCAGGATTTGGAGTTCGCGCAGACTTTGCTAAAGTAGTCACGCGCTGTTCGCCTCCGGGTGAGCGGATGATCCTCGATAGCTCAATTGGCAGAGCAATCGGCTGTTAACCGGTAGGTTCTTGGTTCGAGTCCAAGTCGGGGAGCGAAGGGCCTGGGACTCCACTCCTGGGCCCTTTTTCGTGCCCTCGAGTCGGTCCTCCGGGCCCGGTCTCCGCGCCTCGTTCCCTGCGTGCTCACCGGTCCGCCGTGCTCCCTGCCACGACCCCGACCGGAGCCCCCATGCGCGACGACGTCCTCGACCTCCTCCGCCGCCGGCCCGACGTCGAGGCCCCCGACCTCGTCGCGGTCGACGCGAGCGACCGCCTCCTCCTCGACCTCGCCGCGGGGCACTCCCGGGTCGCCGTCGTCGGCGACGCCTACGGCGCGCTGACGCTGGCCCTCGCCGCCGACGGCGTGGCGGTCTCCTCCGCCCAGGACTCGATCGTCGCCGAGCGGGCCCTCGCCGCCAACGCCGAGGCGGTCCGCGCCGCCGGCATCGAGCTCGCGCCCTTCACGATCGCCGACTCGATCGCCGACGCGGCCGAGGGCGCCGAGATCGTGCTGCTGCGCCTCCCGCGCTCGCTCGACGCGCTGGCCGCCGTCGCGGCCGAGGTCGCGCTCGCGAACCCCGCCGCGCAGCTCATCGGCGCCGGGCGGATCAAGCACATGTCGCTCGGCATGAACGAGGTGCTGGCCCGCCGCTACGGGCGCATCGACGTCAGCCTCGCCCGGCAGAAGTCGCGGGCGCTGCTCGCGAGCGAGGCGAAGGCGGAGCAGCCCGCCGCCGCCGGTGCGGAGCGCCGCCGTCTCGAGGCGCACGGGCTCGAGGTCGTCGCGCTTCCCGGCGTCTTCGCCGGCGCCAAGCTCGACCTCGGCACCCGGGCGCTGCTCGCCGCGCTCGACCCGGCCGCGCTGCCCGGGGGAGTCGCGGTCGACCTCGGCTGCGGCTCCGGAGTGCTCGCCGCGTCGCTCGCGCTCGCCCGCCCGGACCTCGACGTGATCGCCACCGACAGCTCCCGCGCCGCCGTGGAGTCCGCCGGCGCCACCGCCGAGGCGAATGGCCTGGGCGACCGCATCCGGCTGCTCCGCGACGACAACGCCTCCACGCTCGCCGACGGCTCGGTCGACGTGGTGCTCTGCAACCCTCCGTTCCACTCCGACGGCGCGGTGACCGACCTCGTCGCGCGCCGGATGATCGCGGCCGCCGGCCGCATCCTCCGCCCCGGCGGCGAGCTGTGGACGGTCTTCAACTCGCACCTCGCGCACCCGGCCGAGCTGCGCCGCTCCGTCGGGCCGACCAAGATCATCGAGCGCAGCGCGAAGTTCACCGTCGCGCGCAGCCGCCGCGAGGGCTGACCGCTCGCCCGAGTCGGGCGAGCCGACCGCAAGCCCCCGCCGCGCCTCCGGCTCTCGCGCCCGCTCCCGGGTACCATCGCTCTCCGGCGTCCCCCCGCGCCGTTCCCTGATGCCCCGGAGGCCGTCGTGCTCGAAGTCGTCCTCGTCCTCGCCCTGATCGTCGCGGCGGGGGCGATCGTCCTGTGGCGCCGCTCCGCCGCCGCCGAGCACCGCGCGCTCGACAGCAGGGCCGAGGAGACGTCGCGCGCCGTCGCCCTCGAGCTGTCCGTCCGGGAGCAGGAGGCGCGGCTGCGCATCGTCGGCGAGCTCGAGCAGCTCGCCGTCCGCGCCGCGTCGAAGGTGGTCGAGGAGGCCGAGAGCGTGCGCCTCACCATCGACCGCGATCCCGCCGCCGCCTCGCGCTCCGCCGGGCGGGCCGTCAGCGCCGCGGAGGCGTCGCTCGCCCAGCTGCGCCGCATCGCGACGGTCGCCGCGGTCGATCCGCGCGAGCTCCCCGCGACCGGCGGGACGGACGCCCTCATCGAGAGCGCCCGCGAGCGCGGCCTGGTCGTGCAGGAGGAGACCTTCGGCGAGCCGTTCCCGCTGCAGGACGGCGCGGACGTCGCCGTGATGCGCGTCCTTGAGTACGCCTTCGACGAGGCCCTCGAGTCCGGCGGCACCGGCACCGAGCTGCGGATCACCTCCCGCTGGACCGCCACGGGCCTCCGCGTCGAGGTCGACGACGACCGCGAGCGCCACGCCGGCGCCGAGTCCGACGCGAGCGCCGTCGACGCCGACCTGCATGCGCTGACCGACCGGATCGACAGCCCGGCGCTCTCGGAGCTGCGCGAGCGGGCCGGCCTCTTCGGCGGCGACGTCGTCGAGAAGCGCACGCCCGGCGTCGGACGCAGCGTCACCGCCTCCTTCCCGACCGTGCGCCACCACAACGGCGTGCACGGCGTCGACCTGGCCTAGGCCAGGGAGCGCCGGCCCGGAATCGGAGCGGAGGCGGGGTGCCTCGGACGCTCAGTCCTCGAGGTGCTCGACGCCCGGGGTCCAGGAGACGCCGGGCACGCCCCAGCCGCGCTTGCGGGTGATCTTCGCGACGGGCTTGGCGTACTCGTGCTCGAGGCGGTCCGTGTAGAGGACGCCGTCGAGGTGGTCGAACTCGTGCTGGAAGACGCGGGCGAACCAGCCCTCCGCCTCGATCTCGATCGGCGTGCCGTCGAGGTCGACCGCGCGCAGGATCGCGCGCTCGGACCGCCGCAGTGGGAAGCGCTCGCCGGGGAACGACAGGCAGCCCTCGGACTCGGTGTCCTCGTCGGCCTCGCCGAGCGGCGTCGGCGTGACGAACAGCTCGGGGTTGATCGCGACACCGCGGCGGGGAGTGCCGTCGTCGGCCTCGTAGTCGTAGACGAAGAGCCGCAGCGGCACTCCGACCTGCGGTCCGGCCAGGCCGACGCCGGGCGCCGTGTCCATGGTCTCGAACATGTCCGCGACGAGCGTGCGGAGCGTGTCGTCGAACTCGGTGACGAGGGCGGCGGGGGAGTGCAGGACGGGGTCGCCGGCGATGCGGATGGGGAGGACGGCCATGGGGATCAGGGTATCGCGGGCCCTGCAGGCGGCCGTCCTGATCGTCATCCGCTGGTTAGCCGAGGTCCCCCGTGCGTCGGAGGATGCGCGGATCGAATCTGGGTAGGGTCGTGCTCATGCCCACTGATCTCACTGAATTGGCGGATCAGTTCACCCTCGATCCCGCGCAGTTCATCGGCATCCCGATCGCACTGGTCGGCGCGGTCTTCCTCTCGCTCGGTGCGCAGTTCCAGCACCGCGGAGTCGTCAAGGTCGAGCGGTTCTCCAAGCGCTCCGGCTCGAGCGGTCTGAGCGGCGGGCAGCTCTTCGCGCTGCTGTCGCGGCCGTCCTGGGTGATCGGCACGCTGATGCTGGCGCTCGCGATCGTCTTCCAGCTCACCAGCCTCGGCTTCTCGCCGCTCATCGTCGTCCAGCCGCTCGGCGCGGTCGCGCTCGTCATCACGGCGATCGTCAACGCCCGGGTGAGCAAGGTGCGGCTGAACGCGTCCTCGATCCGCGCGATCATGCTCTGCGTCGGCGGCGTCGGGGTCTTCGTGCTGGTGGCCGCCTTCAATGCGGTCGACGAGTCGATCCGGACGTCGCAGCTGATCACGATCCTGGTGATCCTCGCGGTCGTCATGACGATCTTCGTGATCGCCTTCCGCGTCTTCCGCAAGAAGGCCCGCGCGATCTTCTACATCCTCGGAGCCGGCGTCGTCTACGGCTTCGTCGCCACGCTCGCCAAGGTCGTCCTCAACCGGATCAAGTTCGGCGAGTTCGACCCGCTGACCGTCGTCTGCATCGTGGCGCTCCTGGCCGCGACCGCGCTCGGCGGCTACTTCGTGCAGAACGCCTACGCCTCCGGGCCGCCGGACCTCGTCGTGGCCGGCCTGACCGTCGTCGACCCGCTGGTGGCCGTGGCGATCGGCATCATCGTCCTCGGCGAGGCGCAGTACGCGGCGCCGTGGGCGATCCCGCTCTTCATCGCGGCGGGAGTGGTCGCCATCTGGGGCGTCTTCCTCCTCGCGAAGCACCACCCGCAGGCCCGCTGAGCCGCCCGACGCGAGGCGCCGCAATCCCGGGATCCGGCGCCCTCCCCGCCTACACTGGGACCGCTTCGAGACGCCGTGCACCCGCCCGAACCCACGCCGATCGCTCCTCTCCCTCGAGCGACACGACATCGTTAGGACCCACTCCGTGTCAGATCCCCGCGACGCGTCACGCCCCGAGTCGTCGACCGGCGACTCCGCTCCGGCGGACGCCGCCCGCCGCCCGCTGACCGTCGTGATCGGCTGCGACACCTTCGCGCCGGACGTCAACGGAGCCGCCAAGTTCGCCGAGCGCCTCGCCGCCGGCCTGCAGGCGCGCGGCCACGAGGTGCACGTCGTCGCCCCGTCCGCCGACGGCTGGAGCGGCACCCGCGTCGAGGACCACGAGGGCCAGCGGATCATCGTGCACCGCCTCTTCAGCCTCCGGTGGCCCCCGCACGACTGGCTGCGCTTCGCGATGCCGTGGCGCATCCGCCAGAACAGCGCGCGGATCCTCGACGAGGTGAAGCCCGACGTCGTGCACTTTCAGTCCCACGTCATCGTCGGCCGCGGCCTCGGTCAGGAGGCGGCCAAGCGCGGCATCCGCATCATCGGCACCAACCACTTCATGCCCGAGAACATGCTCGAGTTCACGCTCCTGCCCAAGGCCGCCCAGGCGAAGGCCGTGGCGATGGCCTGGCGGGCCGCCCGCCGCACCTTCGGCCGCGCGGAGGCCGTCACGACGCCGACCCGCAAGGCCGCGCAGTTCCTCGAAAAGTACACGGGGCTGCAGGGCGTGCACGCCATCTCCTGCGGCATCGACGCCGACAACTACACGCCCGACTTCACTCCGCGCACCGCCAACCGCATCCTCTTCGTGGGGCGCGTCACCGGCGAGAAGCACATCGACGTCCTGCTCCGCGCGGTCTCGCTGCTCGACCCCTCGCTGGATGCGCAGCTGGAGATCGTCGGCGGCGGCGACCAGATGCGCAACCTGCAGCAGCTCGCCACCACCCTCGGCATCGCCGACCGCGTCCACTTCACCGGCTACGTCTCCGACGCCGAGCTGAAGCAGGCGTACAGCCGGGCGACCGTCTTCGCGATGCCCTCCATCGCCGAGCTGCAGAGCATCGCGACCATGGAGGCGATGGCCTCGGCCCTTCCCGTGGTCGCCGCCGACGCGATGGCCCTCCCGCACCTCGTCCACGAGGGCGAGAACGGCCACCTCTTCGAGCCCGGCAGCGCGCAGGCCCTCGCCGACGGCCTCACCGACGTCCTGACGGCCGACCCCGAGCGCCTCGAGGCCTTCAAGCGCAGCTCGCTCCGCATCGTCGCTGCGCACGACATCAACCGCACGATCAGCACTTTCGAGAGCCTGTATCGTGGGGAGCCGGTGGCCGATCCGGCCGCCGACGCAGCGTCCGCTCCGGCAGGCCGAGCCGCCTCCTGACGGCCCGCCCCGCTCGCCTCGGGCGCCGCGGGGCGTTAGCTCAGCCGGTCAGAGCAGCGGACTCATAATCCGTCGGTCACGGGTTCAAGTCCCGTACGCCCTACTTCCGTCCCGTCCCCGTCGCGCCGCCGGCCCGCGCCTCGACTCCGCAAGAGTTGTCGTACTCGCACGCTGAGTACGACAATTCCTGCGCACTCGACGCGACCTCGCCGTCGGTCCCCGCCGCGAGTGCGCGAAAGTCGTCGTACTCGGACGGCGAGTGCGACGACTTCTGCGGACTGAGCGGAGAGGGGGCGTCAGGCGTCCGGGCGGGATTTCTTCAGGCGAGACTTCGCGGCGCGCTCGGTGAGGACGGACAGGTAGTCCTGGACCGGGCGGTCGGCGAGGGAGTCGAGCTCCTTCTGGACGGCCGACTCCACCTCGGCGGCGGGGCGGTCGGGGAAGCGGGTGCGCAGGCGCGCGGACACTTCGGAGACGATCTGGTCGAGGTTCACTTCAGCGGTCACGGGCGGATCTTCCTCCCCGTTGGTTAACGGATGGTGTTCCTTCTGCGTCGACCGCGTCGGCGCTAGCACGTCCGCCGCCCGGAAGCCCGTAGTGGCCGGTCTCCGTACGACGTGGTTCGCTGTTCTCGTGCCTGACCTCCCGATGTTCCCGCTCGGCTCCGTGCTGCTGCCGCACATGCCGCTCCCGCTCCGGCTGTTCGAGCCGCGGTATCTGCGGATGCTCGGCGACGTGCTCGAGGACGACACGCTCTCGTTCGGCGTCGTCCTCATCGAGCGCGGGCAGGAGGTCGGCGGCGGCGACCAGCGCTTCCCGATCGGCACGGTCGCGCGCATCCTGAACATCGACGGCGCCGAGTCGTTCGTCACCATCGACAGCGTCGGCGAGAACCGCTTCGAGGTCGTCCGCTGGTACGACGACGACCCGTATCCGAAGGCCGAGGTGCGCCCCGTCGCGCCGCTGGAGTGGGCGCCCGAGCACGAGGAGCTGCTGCGCTCCGCCGAATCGGCGGTGCGGACGGCGCTGGCGGTCGCGAGCGAGTTCGTCGAGCAGCGCTACGGCGCCGTCGTCGAGCTGGCCGAGGACCCGGCCGCGCACGCCTGGCAGCTCGCGGGAGTCGCTCCCGTGACCGAGCTCGACCGACTGGCGTTCCTGCGCAGCACCTCGATGGTGGAGCTGCTCGAGGCCGTGCGCGAGCGCTCGTCCGAGGCGACCGAGTCGTTCCGGGCCGGCTGGGCCTGATCGTCGCCTCGCGCTGATCTCCGTCAGCCGCTGACCCGGTGTCTCGCGCCGACCGCGAGGGCCCGCCTCATTCCTCGAGCGCGACTCCGCGCTCGGCGGCGAGCTTCGCCAGGTCGTCGACGACGACGAGCGCCATCCGCACCGAGCGGTCTCGCTGATACTCCTCGTCGTCCGCGTCGATCAGCGGCGCCCGGTCGAGGGTCTCCTCGATCGACTGCGACAGCTCGCGCCAGGCGTCCTGCCGAGCGTCGTCGACGAGCGAGGCCAGGTACTGCTCGTCCCGCGCGCGGTGGCGCAGGGAGTCGGCGACCGCGAGCGAGAGCCGCTCGCGGTGGTCGAGGTTGTCGATGTCGGCGGAGCGGTAGTCGTGCACGTGGTCGGAGCGGCCGCCGACCAGGGTCGCGTCCGCGGCGATGGCGCGCAGGCGCTCGGCCGCCGCCTCCGACTCGTCGGCGAGCTTCTCCAGTTCGGCGGCGGCGATGACGGAGTAGTGCCGGACGTCGAAGGGGACGCCCTCGGCCAGGCCGTCCATCAGCACGCGGTTCTTCACGGCCATCCGGCTCGCGTACTGGGCGAGCAGCAGGCCCTCCTCCGCGGCCTCCTCGACCGAGACGGGCTCGCGCGACGGGTTCTCGTCCGGGTCGTACGGCTCCATCTT
Organism: Rathayibacter sp. PhB186; assembly: GCF_003751825.1. NCBI lineage: Bacteria > Bacillati > Actinomycetota > Actinomycetes > Micrococcales > Microbacteriaceae > Rathayibacter > Rathayibacter sp. PhB186. Next base: position 1,564,862 of record NZ_RJKO01000001.1, read on the forward strand.
GAACCTGCGTCGACGGCGGAACCACACGCGCGTCACCTGCACCCTCGGTTCGAGCGCCCCGCCCGCCGGAGCACCTCTTCGAGAATACCGGTCGGGCGGGCGCGATGGTCGGCCGGTCAGGCGTCCCGCCAGTCGTCCTGCAGCAGGTGCGAGCCGGCCTGCGGCCCCATCTGCAGCATGCCGCCGTCGACCGCGTAGGACGCTCCCGTGATGTAGGCGCCCGCGGGCGAGGCGAGGAGGGCGATCACGGCCGCGATCTCGCGCGCGTCGCCGGGGCGGCCGAGCGGGATGCCCGGGCGGTCGATGCTGTGCGGATCCACGTCCTCCGCGTCGTTCATCGGGGTCGCGATCTCGCCGGGCGCCAACGCGTTGGCGGTGATGCCGTAGCGGCCGAGCTCGAGGGCGGCGACCTTCAGCAGCCCGCCGAGTCCGTGCTTGGCGGCGACGTAGGCGCTCGCACCGACGCGGGGCTGGTGCTCGTGCACGCTCGTGACGCCGATGAGGCGTCCGCCGGTGCCCTGCTCGACCATGATGCGGGCGGCGCGCTGGAGGCCGACGAACGCTCCGTCGAGGTTCAGCGCGACGACCTCGCGCCAGCTGGCCAGGCTCTGCTCGAGGAAGGGCTCGCCGCCGCCCCCGCCCGCGTTGTTGACGAAGACGTCGAGTCCGCCGAGGCGCCGGGCGAGGTCGTCGATCACGTCGCGGACCCGATCGAGCTCGGTCGCATCGAGGCGGGCGACCTCGGCGCGGCGGCCGTGCGAGCGCACCTCCTCCGCGGTCTCCAGGGCGCCCTGCTCGTCGCTGTGCCAGGTGATGCCGACGTCCATGCCGGCCTCGGCGAGGGCGACGGCGGCGGCCCGGCCGACGCCGGAGTCCGAGGCCGTGACGACGGCGCGGGTGGGGCGGAAGTCGCGGGGTCCCTGGGTCATGACGTCTCCTTTTTCGAGGCGCGGCGCGTCTCCTCGATCACGATCCCAGCACCGGCGTCGCCCGGCCGGCAGACGCTTGACACGCCGGTCACCGCGGTCGCGGGCGTGGCGGATGTCCGGGCGAGGGCCCGGATCGAGTTGACTGTCCTGATGGACTCCCGACGCATCTCCGTCGTCGTCCCCGTCAAGGACGACGCCCGGCACCTCGAGCGTCTGCTCGCCCTCCTGGCCGAGCAGACCCTCGCCCCCTTCGAGATCGTCGTCGTCGACGACGGCAGCACCGATGACAGCGCGGACGTCGCCCGTGCAGCGGGCGCGCGGGTGATCGTGCACGGCGGGACCGGCATACCCGCCAGCACGGCGCACGGCTTCGACGAGGCGGAGGGCGACGTGCTCGCCCGGCTGGACGCCGACTCTCAGCCGGACCGGCACTGGCTCGCGCGGATCGCCGCGCACTTCGCCGACCCGGGCGTCGGAGCGGTGACCGGACCCGGCCGGTTCGTCGAGCTCGGCCCGGTCGCGCGGAACCTCGCCCGGATCGTCTACATGGACGCGTACTTCGTGCTGATGGGCTCCGCGCTGGCCAACTGGCCGCTCTTCGGCTCGAACTGCGCCGTCCGCCGCTCGGCCTGGCAGGAGATCGCGGGGGAGATGCACCGCGACGACCCCTACGTGCACGACGACGTCGAGATCAGCGTGCACCTGGGCCTGCGCCACCGGATCGTCTACGACCGCCACCTGGAGGTCGGCATCTCGGCGCGACCGTTCGGCGCCGCGGCCGACATGGTGCGGCGCCTCGACCGCGCCCTGCACACGCTGCGCCGGCACCCCGGGCTCGGCGACCCGGTGCAGCGCTGGATCCACCGCACCCGGCGCCGGCACGTCGAGCGGCTGAGGGCCCTCTCCGCCGCCCGCCGCGCTCCGCGCTAGGACTCCGCGGGGGTCGCGGCCGGAGCCTCGGCCGGTCGCGGGTCGTCCTTCGGCATCGCGCGGACCGCGAAGAGCATGCCGACGGCGAGCACCGTCAGTGCGATGCAGACGAAGCGGGTGCCGGCCGCGAGGCCCTCGGGCGTCGGATCGCCGCCACCGGCCTGGGCGTTGACGATCGCGCCGAACACCGCGACGGCGATCGCGCTGCCGATGTTGCGGGCGAAGAAGTTCGTCGAGGACACGACGCCGCGCTCGTTCCACTCGACGCTTGCCTGCGCGCGGATGAGGGTCGGCGTCGCGACCAGGCCCATCCCGGCGCCGATCAGCACGCAGAAGCCCGCGATCTCCCAGAGGCTCGACGAGGCGCCGAGGAGGATCGTCAGCCCGGTGCCGACCGTGACCAGCGCCGCGCCGAGGAAGGCCGTGCGGCGGAAGCCGATCCGCAGGTAGAGCCTGCCGGAGAGGCTCGCCGCGACCGGCCAGCCGATCGTCATCGCGGCGACCGCGAAGCCGGCGCCGAGGGCGGAGCTGCCGAGGACGCCCTGCGCGAAGGTCGGGAAGTAGGAGGTGACGCCGAGCGTGATCGCGCCGACCGTCACCGAGACGAGACTCGTCGAGAGCAGCACCCGCCGCGTGAGCACCCAGAGCGGCAGCACCGGGGCGACCGCCCGGCGCTCGATGGCCACGAAACCGGCGAAGGCGAGCGCCGCGGCGACGAAGACGCCGACGCCCGCGGGCGAGAGCCAGGGCCAGGCGTTGCCGCCCTCGAGCAGGCCGAGGATCAGCAGCGCGGTGCCGACGGCGAGCACCGAGGCGCCCGCGAGGTCGAGCGGGGTGCGCTCGCCGCGGGTGGTCTCGCGGAAGCTGCGGATCAGGAGGAAGGCCGCGAGCAGGCAGAGCGGGATGTTGACCAGGAAGATCCAGCGCCAGGCGCCCAGGTCCGACAGCACACCGCCGAGAGTGGGGCCGACGACCGAGGAGATGCCCCAGACGCTGGCGAGGTAGCCCTGGGTCTTCGCCCGCTCGGCGACCGTGTAGATGTCGCCGGCGATGGTGATGCCCATCGGCTGGATCGCCCCGGCGCCGAGGCCCTGCAGGGCGCGGAAGGCGATCAGCGCGGGCATGCTCCAGGCCAGGCCGCAGAGCAGCGAGCCGACGAGGAAGAGGCCGATCCCGATCAGCATGATGGGCTTCCGCCCGATCACGTCGGAGAGCTTGCCGTAGAGGGGGACGGAGACCGCCTGGGCGAGGAGGTAGATGGAGAACAGCCAGGGGAACTGCTCGAAGCCGCCGAGGTCCGCGACGATCGAGGGCACCGCGGTCGAGAGGATGGTCGCGTCGAGGGCGACCAGCGCGGTCGAGATCATCAGCGCCAGGAGGATCGGACCGCGCTCGGAGCGCAGTCCGACGCTCGCGCGCGTGGGGGAGTCGGTCATTCCGCTCACGCTATTGCAGAGCCGGGCGATGGAACGGGGGCTCGACGCACTCGGTAGACTGGCCCTATGGAACTCGTGCTCTGGCTCGTCGTAGCCGCCATCGCCGGTGTCGGCCTCGTCTCCGGAGTCGCGGCTCTGGTCGCCATGACGAAGGCGCCCTGGTCGGACAGCAAGTAGCGGTCCGACAGCGAGTAGCGGGGTCCGGGGTCGCACCCGCCCGCCCTCACTCGTAGCACCGCACCACGCTCCAGCACGGATCCGTCGAGGCGACGACGTCGAGCACGAACGCTCCGCCCGTCTCGAGATCGGTCGCCTGGAAGCGCCAGCCGCCGATGCTGACCGGCACGCCGCCGAACGTCGGCGGGAAGCCGTCGAGCGGCGCCCACCAGTCGCTGGTGCGCGTCCAGACCGTCGGACGGTCAGTCACCCGGTAGCTGGCGCCGCGCCATTCGAGTGCGACGGGCACTCCGTCACCGTCGGTCGCGACCATCGCCGTCTCCTCGATCACCGCCATCGTGGGTGCTCCCGCCTGCTCCTCTCGACCCGCCGGACTCGACTGGCCGTTCGAACATGTGTTCGATAGTCTGCGAGTGTACGCCGCGGCGCCCGTGCTCGACACGGCAGCGGATCGACCGGGCAGGAGGCGAGATGATCGAGTGGAGTCCCCTCCAGATGCTGCGCAGCAGCGGGCCCGACGAGTGGGTCATGGTGGACGCGATGCGGACCGGGCGGATCGGGCTGATCCGCAGGATCGAGACGGGACCCTACCGCGAGAGCTGGTTCCGGGCGGTCACCTGGGCCGCGGAGCCGGGCAAGCGGACGCTGGTGGGCTACTCGCGGTCGATGGAGACGATCGCGGCGACGCTGTGGGCGCATCAGCCGCTGACCGCGCAGGAGAAGCCGTTCCCGGGCTACCCGGCGTCGAGGCCGGCCGGGGCGCCCGCTTCATGAGTCTGGCGGCGGAGGCCGTCGTCCGAGCTCGCTCTGCCGCGGAGGAGAATGGCCGGATGCTCCTCGCGCTCACCGGTGGCCCCACGGGGCAGTGGCGGGCGGTCGTCGCGGACGGCTCGGGGGCCGAGGTCGGCGGCGGGCGCGGACCGGCCGAGCTGGCCGCCTTCGTCCGGGAGCGGGAGCCGGAGCGTCCGCGCTGGGTCTGGGACGACACCGCCCGCTGGTACCCGGCTCTCCTGGCCGAGGGCGTGCACGTCGCGCGCTGCCACGATCTCCGCCTCGCCCGGGCGATCCTCCGCCGTTCGGAGCAGACGGCGCGCTCGCCGCTCGCCCGCTCGGCTCCCGACGCGTGGGACGCCGGGGCCGCCGCCCCGGTCGCCGGCGACACGCTGCTCGGCTTCGAGGAGGCGCCCGCGGAGGCGGACGAGCTGGACCCGCTGGTCGAGCTCGCCCGGCAGGAGGAGGCGCTGGCTGCGGCCGCGCAGGGCGGGCGCCTGCGGCTCCTGCTCGCCGCGGAGTCGGTCGGCGCGCTGATCGCCCGCGAGATCGCCGCGGCCGGGCTGCCGTGGCGCGCCGACGTCCACGACCGCGTCCTCACCGACCTGCTCGGTCCGCGGCCGCGCTTCGGCGGACGGCCGGCCCGCCTCGAGGCACTGGCCGACGACATCCGCCGCGAGCTGGACGCGCCCGAGCTGAACCCCGACTCACCGGCGGACCTCCTGCGCGCGCTCCGCCGCGCCGGTCTGACCGTCGAGTCGACCCGCTCCTGGGAGCTGACCTCGATCGAGCATCCGGTGATCCCGCCGCTGCTGGAGTACAAGAAGCTCTCGCGCCTGCTCACCGCCAACGGCTGGGCCTGGCTCGACGCCTGGGTGCACGACGGGCGCTTCCGGCCGGAGTACGTCGTCGGCGGCGTCGTCACCGGCCGCTGGGCGACGTCGGGCGGGGGAGCGCTGCAGCTGCCGCGGCAGATCCGCGCCGCAGTGACCGCCGACGAGGGCTGGAAGCTGGTGGTCGCCGATGCGGCGCAGCTGGAGCCGCGCATCCTCGCCGCGCTGGCGGGCGACTCCGTGATGGCCGCGGCCGGGCGGGGCAAGGACCTCTACCAGGGCATCGTCGACGCGGGCGTCGTCCCGGACCGGCCGCGAGCCAAGGTCGCGATGCTCGGCGCGATGTACGGGGCGACCAGCGGCGAGGCCGGGCGGCTGCTCCCGCGGCTCACGCGCGCGTACCCCCTCTCCGTCGCGCACGTCGAAGCGGCTGCCCGCGCCGGCGAGCGGGGCGAGCGGGTGTCGACCCGGCTCGGACGCAGCTCACCGCCCGGCGACGTCGACGCCGGTGGTCAGCGCGCCCGCGACTGGGGGCGCTTCACCCGCAACTTCGTCGTGCAGGGCACGGCCGCCGAGTGGGCGCTCTGCTGGATGGGGGAGCTGCGGGCCCGGCTGCGCGCGGAGGGCGCGCTCGCGCACCTCGTCTACTTCCTGCACGATGAAGTGATCGTGCACGCGCCCGCGGAGGAGGCGGAGCGGGTCGCCGCGGTCGTTCGCGAGGCCGCCGTGCGCGCCGGGCGGGCGCTGTTCGGCGATCAGGACATCGACTTCCCGGTCACCGTCGCGATCGTCGACGCCTACGACGAGGCGAAGTGACGCGACTGCCCGACCGAGGCTCCGGTGCGGTGGCTCAGTACCAGTGCGGCGAGCGGTTGTTCCAGGCCGACCAGGCCGCGCACGGCGAGCCGTAGCGGTCGGAGATGTAGGCCAGACCCCAGTCGATCTGGGTCGCGGCGTTGGTCTGGTAGTCCGCGCCGTAGGTCGCCATCTTGCTCGCCGGCAGCGCCTGCGGGATGCCGTAGGCGCCCGAGGAGCGGTTCAGCGCGTTCCAGCGCCAGCCCGACTCGCCGTTCCAGAGCGGGATGAGGCAGCTGTCGGCCTGGTCCTGGCCCCAGCCGTGGACGCCCATGACGGAGCGCGCGTAGTTCTGCGCCTGCGCCGGCGACATGCCGTCGGTCCGGCCGGCGTAGCTGCCGAGCGCGGCGATGGTCTTCGCGCTGCTGTCCTTGCCGGACGCGTCGTCGTCGCCGAGCTCCACCGGGCCGCCGCCACCGCCTGTCGACGGGGCCGCGGGCGCCGCCGGTGCCGGAGCGGAGGGTGCGGACGGCGCCTTCGCGGCCTGCTGCCGCCGGGCCTCCGCCTCGGCGGCGAGGCGGGAGAGGCGCTCCTGCTCCTCGAACGCGGCCTTCGCCTCCTGACCGGTGGCGAACTCCTCCTCGAGCGCGGCCGTGGTGTTCTTCAGCGAGGCGAGCTGCTCGTAGAGCCCGGCGCTGTACTGCTCCTGGTCGGCGACCTTCGCGTCGGCCTCGGACTGCGCGGCCTGCGCCGTGGCGAGCGCGTCCTGCGCGGCGCTGACGAGGGAGAGCCGCTCCGTGCGCGCCTGCTCCGCCTGCTCGGCGAGGGAGGCGGCGGCGTTCTCGGTCGACTCGGCGTCGCTCTGGAGGCGGCTGGTCTGCAGGGTGAGCTGGCTCATGGTGCCGAGGCGGTAGAGCAGCTTGTCGGACTGATCGCCGCCGACCAGGAGGTTCAGCGTCGCGTCGGTGCCGCCGTTGCGGTAGAGCTGAGCGGCGAGCCGGCCTGCCTGCTCCTTCGCGGCGTCCGCGTCGGCACGGGCCGCGGCGGCGCGCTCCTCGAGGGCGGTCACGCGCTGGGTGGCCTCGTCGAGCGCGCTCTGAGCGGCGTCGGCCTCGGACGCGCGGGAGATGGCGGCGTCGGTGAGGGCGGCGGCCTGATCGCGCAGGTCGGCGAGGATCGCGGTGATGCGGTCGACCTCGGCGGCGGTCGCGGTCTCGCTCGACTTCGCGGCCTCGACGTCCGACCAGGACGGGTAGTCGGCCGGGTCGTAGGCGTTGGCCGCCATCGGCGCGGCCAGGGCGGCGCAGAGGACGAGGACCGTGCCCGCTCCGGCTGCGACGAGCCGTCGGCGCGCGGAGGTGGACACGCGGAGGCCGAGAGGCGAACGGATCATAGCCCCCACCCTAGGCGACGGCGCCCGCGCCTGTCTCGTGCCGGTCGTTCTGTGCGCTCAGCGGCCCGTCGGTCGCGGCGTCGTCCCGCGCCGCTGCCTTGCGCCCTCGCCGCGGGCGCTCGAGGGCGTAGCCGCGGACGGCCGCTCCGTCGCCCGCCCCGGCGAGCTCCTCCCTGGCGGCGTCGAGGAGCCGGCGCAGCGCGTCGTCGCGCACCAGCACCGCCCGTGCGGCGAGGCGGCGCTGCGGGTGCTCGTCGAGAGCCTCCTGCTCCTCGGGGAGCGTGCTCGCGTAGGCGTCGAGGACCGCATCGAGGTCGGCGTCGGAGAGGCTCGAGGCGAGGAGGATGCGATCGAGGACGTCGTCCCAGTCCTCCTCGGCGGACGCGCCCTCGCCGCTCAGCCAGGCGAGCGCCTCGGCGCGGCCCTCGTCGGTGAGCGCGTGCAGGGGGAGGCCGTCCTCCGTCGATCCCGCCGCCGCGACGAGGCCGCGCTCGCGCAGCCGGTCGAGCGTGGAGTAGATCTGCCCGACGTTGACGCGACGGCGGTGGGCCGCCCGATCGAGCAGCTCGGCGTGCAGCTGCAGCCCGTACGCGGGGCCGAGGGTGAGGAGAGCGAGCAGACCGTCGCGGACCGACACGGGGCTCCTCTCGAGCGGGTCGCGGGCCCGGAGCCGGGCGACGCCGCGGTTCGGGCGGACTTTCCCGAGTATAGGCAGGGGATCTGCGCGACCCGGCGGCGGGAGCGGCGAGGCGCCTTGTCGTGGCGCGGAGGGTCCTGCATAATCTCGACTGGTGGCTCGTCCACCGCACAAGAAGGCACTGCACGTCGCTCGTGGTCCAGGTCGTTGGGGAAGACGCACCAGGACGGACGGAGGACAGCGTGGTGACGCAACAGACTCGGGGTGTGCTCTTCGTGCACTCCGCCCCCCGCGCGCTCTGCCCCCATCTGGAATGGGGAGCGGGTCGCGCTCTCGGTCGTGCTGTGAACTTCGACTGGATCGAGCAGCCGGTGCAGCGCGGCGCCCAGCGCACCGAGTGCGCCTGGGAGGGACCGGTCGGCACCGGTGCGGCGATCGCCTCCGCGCTCCGCGGCTGGGCCGACGTCCGCTACGAGGTGACCGAGGACCCCTCTCCGGGCGTCGACGGCGGCCGCTGGATGCACACTCCCGAGCTGGGCGTCTTCTACGCGCAGACGGACAGCGCCGGCAACACCGTCGTCCCCGAGGACCGCATCCGCTCCGCCATGGAGAGCGCCGGCGCCGACCCCATCGAGCTGCACCGGGAGCTGCGCCTCGCCCTCGGCCAGGCCTGGGAGGACGAGCTCGAGCCGTTCCGCGCCGCCAGCGACTTCGCGCGGGTCATCTGGATGCACAGCGTCGGCTGAGCAGAGCGCTCAGCCGACGCTGTGCCGTGCCGATTTCTGCGCCGCTCCCTGCGCGGCGCAGCGCGGTCGGCTCGGGGAGGTGGTCGCGTTCTGCAGAGCGGGGTGCGAACGGCGACGGCGATTCGCTGGTACGCGAATCGCCGGATGCGCCTCGGGGCGCGCGGCGATACGGTGCGCGCGACTCTCTGAGGGGTGGGCGCACCCGGAGTGCTGCAGCGAGTGTCCGACGGAGCGAGCCGCAGGCGATGCGGTCTGGTTCCCAGGACTGTGGGCGAGGGCTTGCGGTGAACGACCGCCCTCGCGGCACGAGGCGTATCCGGCGATCCGCGTTCCAGCGGATCGCCGTCGCCGCACCGCACCGGCCCTGCGGAACGCGACCATGCAGGGAGCGGACGCGCCTGCGCCGCGCGCTGCGCGGCGCAGCCCGCGTTCCGCTCGGAGTGACGGGGCTACGCCCCGTTACACCGAGCGGAACGCGGCAACAGCATTGTGCCCCCCGAACCCGAAGGAGTTGGAGAGGGCGACGAGGGGCCCTGCTCCGAGGTCGCGCGGGCTGGTGACGACGTCGAGCGGGATCTGCGGGTCCTGCTCGAAGAGGTTGATGGTGGGCGGGGCGGTGCGCTCGTGCAGGGCGAGGACGGTGAAGATCGCCTCGAGGGCGCCGGTGCCGCCGAGGAGGTGGCCGGTGGCGGCCTTGGTGGCGGAGACGGCGATGTTCGGGAGGTGGTCGCCGAACACGCGGGCGAGGGCGCGGTACTCGGCGATGTCGCCGACGGGGGTGCTGGTCGCGTGGGCGTTGACGTGGGTGACGTCGGTGCGGGCGGCGCCGGCCTGCTCGAGAGCCTCGATCATGGCGCGGGCGGCGGCCGAGCCCTCGGGGTCGGGGGCGGTGATGTGGTACGAGTCGCTGGTGACGGCGCCGCCGGCGAGCTCGGCGTAGATGCGGGCGCCGCGGGCGAGCGCGTGCTCCTCGGTCTCGAGGACGAGGGTGGCGGCGCCCTCGCCGAGGACGAAGCCGTCGCGGGAGACGTCGTAGGGGCGGGAGGCGGTGGCCGGGTCGTCGTTGCGGCGCGAGAGGGCCTGCATCGAGGCGAAGGCGGCGAGGGGGAGCGGGTGGACGACCGACTCGGTGCCGCCGGCGATGACGACGTCGGCGAGGCCGCGCTGGAGGTGCTCGTAGGCGTTGGCGATCGCCTCGGTGCTGGACGCGCAGGCCGACACGTCGGTGCGGGCGTAGGCGCGGGAGGGGATCGACATGCTGATCGCGGCCGCGGCGGCGTTGGGCATGAGCATGGGGATGGTCATCGGGAGGACGCGGCGGGGGCCGCGCTCGCGGAGGGTGTCCCACGCGTCGATGAGGGTCCAGAGTCCGCCGATGCCGGTGGAGTAGTCGACGCCGACGCGCAGCGGGTCGACGTCGGTGATGCCGGAGTCGGCCCACGCCTCGCGGGCGGAGATGAGGGCGAACTGGCTGGAGGGGTCGAGGCGCTTGGCCTCGGGCCGGGGGAGGACCTCCTCCGGGCGCACCTTCGCCTGCGCGGCGAAGGTGACGGGGAGCTCGAGCTCGGTCACCCAGTCGGCCTGGATCGTGCTGACGCCGGACTCACCCGCGAGAAGGGCGTTCCAGGACTCGCGAGCGGTGCCGCCGAGGGGCGTGCTGGCTCCGATGCCGGTGACGACGATTTTCTTGGGACTCATGACGACGATCTCTGTTCCGTGACGGGTGGGTTCCGGGCGCACCCCGGCCGGGCTCAGGGCCCTGGCCGGGGTGTCCGCCGCGAGGACGGGAAGCGCGGTGCGCTGGTTACGCGGAGGCCTTGACGATGAAGGTGACCGCGTCGCCGACCGTCTTGAGGTTCTTGACCTCGTCGTCCGGGATCTTCACGTCGAACTTCTCCTCGGCGTTGACGACGATGGTCATCATCGAGATGGAGTCGATGTCGAGGTCGTCGGTGAACGACTTCTCCATCTCGACGGAATCGGTCGCGATGCCCGTCTCGTCGTTGACCAGTTCGGCCAGGCCGGCGAGGACTTCTTCGTTGGACAGTGCCATGGTTCTCTCCTTGAGGGGTGTTCGATCAGGGTGTTTCGACTCGGTGTACGTCGAGATCGAGGTGTTCGTCGTGTGACCGTAGGTCAGTTTAGGGGTGGGCCTGCGCCCCCTAAGGGAGCACCACGACCTGCGCGCCGAAGACGAGTCCGGCGCCGAAGCCGATCTGCAGGGCGAGTCCGCCGCTGAGCTCGGGGTGCTCCTCGAGCAGGCGGTGGGTCGCGAGCGGGATGGAGGCGGCCGAGGTGTTGCCGGTCGTCTCGATGTCGCGGCCGATGGTCACGGTCTCGGGCAGCTTCAGCTGCTTGGCGAGCTCGTCGATGATGCGCATGTTCGCCTGGTGCGGGATGAAAGCGGCGAGGTCCTCGGGCGCGACGCCCGCCTCGGCCAGCGCCTGCTTGGCGACCTTGGCCATCTCCCAGACCGCCCAGCGGAAGACGGAGGGGCCGTCCTGGCGCAGCGTCGGCCACTCGGCGACGCCGTCGCGGTAGGCGGCGAGCGGGTTGTCCATCCCGACGGTGTCCCACTTCGAGCCGTCGGAGCCCCAGACGGTCTTCGAGATGCCGGCGGTATCGCTCGGGCCGACGATCGCGGCGCCGGCGCCGTCGCCGAGGAGGAAGGAGATGCTGCGGTCGGTCGACTTCACGATGTCGGAGAGCTTCTCGGCGCCGACGACGAGGACGTACTCGGCGAGGCCGGAGCGGACGAACGAGTCGGCCTGGGCGATGCCGTAGGTGTACCCGGCGCAGGCGGCGGAGATGTCGTAGGCGGGTGCCGGGTTCGCGCCGATCCGATCGGCGAGGAGCGCCGCCAGCGACGGGGTCTGCACGGTGTTGCTGATGGTGGAGACCAGCACGAGGCCGATCTGGTCGGCGCGGATCCCGGCCTTCTCGATCGCCTCGAGCGAGGCGGTCGTCGCGAGGTCGACGGCCTGGATCTCGGAGGAGGCGCGGCGGCGCTCGACGATGCCGGTGCGCTGGCGGATCCACTCGTCGGAGGAGTTGATCGGGCCGACGAGGTCGTCGTTCGGGACGACGAGGTCGCCGCGGGCCGCGCCGATGCCGAGGATGCGGGTGTACTGGCTGCCGCTGGACTGGGTGAGGGAAGGGGTCGTCATGGGTCTCTCCTGCTAGGCGGCGTGCTCGTCGATGAAGGCGCGGGCGGCGTCGAGGTCGTCGGGGGTCTTGATCGCGAGGGTCGGGAGTCCCTTGAGGCCGCGCTTGGCGAGGCCGACGAGGGCGCCGGCGGGGGCCAGCTCGATCAGGCCGGTGACGCCCGCCTCGGCGAAGGCCGCCATGCAGAGGTCCCAGCGGACGGGCGAGGCGACCTGGCCGACGAGCAGCTCCAGGAAGCGGGAGCCGCTGTCGACGACGGAGCCGTCGTTGTTCGTCCAGAGGCGCAGCGTCGGGTCGGCCGGGGTGATCGAGGCGGCGACGCCGGCGAGGGCGTCGCGGGCCGGCGCCATGTAGCGGGTGTGGAAGGCGCCGGCGACCTGGAGCGGGACGACGCGGGTGCCGCGGAGGGGCTCGTCCTTCAGCGCCTGGAGGGCGTCGACCGCGCCGGCGACGACGATCTGGCCGCCGCCGTTGTAGTTGGCCGGCTCGAGGCCGAGCTCGTCGAGGCGGGCGAGGAGCGCCTCCTCGTCGCCGCCGAGGACGGCGCTCATCGCGGTGGGGGTCGCGGCGGCCGCGGCGGCCATGGCGCGGGCGCGCTCGCGGACGAAGACGAGGGCGTCGGGCTCGGAGAGGACGCCGGCTCCGGCCGCTGCGGTGATCTCGCCGACCGAGTGGCCGGCGATGCCCGCGATGCGCTCGCGGCGGCCGCCCTCGAGCAGTGCGGCCAGGCTGACCAGCCCGGCGGAGACGATCAGCGGCTGGGCGATCGCGGTGTCGCGGATCGTGTCCGCGTCCGAGACGGTGCCGTGGGCGGCGAGGTCGATGCCGACCGCCTCCGAGTGGGCGGCGACCTGCTCGGCCACCGAGGGGACGGCGAGCCACGGCTCGAGGAATCCGGGGGTCTGGGAGCCCTGACCCGGGGCGACGACGACGATCACGCTTTCAGTCTTCCGATCCGCGCCGGTTCGTGCGGCGCTCTGAGGTACTGACAAACCACAAAGAGCTTGTGGCGGTTCTACAACGGGGTGCGAGGAGGGGTGCGGCTCACTTGCGGGTCGGACGGCGGCGGACCGCTCCGTCCGAGTCGCTCATCGAGCCGAGGATGAGGGCCGACTGGAGGATGAGCGCCTCGCGAGCGCCCGTCGCGTCCCAGCCGATCACCTCCGCCACCCGCTTCAGGCGGTAGCGGACGGTGTTGGGGTGCACGAAGAGCTCGCGGGCCGTCGCCTCCAGCGAGCGGCCGTTGTCCAGGTAGGCCCACAGCGTGGTGAGCAGCTCGGTCGAGTGCTTCTGCAGCGGCTTGTAGATCTGGGTGATCAGGCTGTGCCGGGCGAGGGGATCGCCGGCGAGCGCGCGCTCGGGGAGGAGGTCGTCGGCGTTCACCGGCCGCGGGGCGTTGCGCCAGGAGCGCGCGACCGCGAAGCCGGCCAGGGCGGCGCGGGCGCTGCGCGAGGCCTCGACGAGCGTCGGCACCTCGTGGCCGAGGACCAGGTGACCGGAGCCGAAGCCCGGCTCGAGCGCGTTCGCGATCTCGAGGAAGGCGACTGGCGGGCCGGTCTCCTCCGTCGCGTTCTCGCTCGGCTCGGCGCGGCCGATCACCAGCACGAGCCGGCTGCCCTGCACGCCGATCAGCACGTCGGCGCTCATGTGCCGGGCGGTGCGGCGGAGCTGGTCGACGTCGAGCATCTTCGGCGCGGTGCCCACGAGCACCGCGACCTCGCCGTGGCCGTGCCAGCCGAGGGCCGCGATGCGGCTCGGCAGCTCGTCGTCGGCCTCGCCCGTGAGGATCGAGTCGACGACGAGCGCCTCGAGCCGGGCGTCCCAGAGGCCGCGCGCCTCGGCCGCCCGGGCGTAGACGTCGGCCGCGGCGAAGGCGATCTCGCGCGAGTAGAGCAGGATCGCCTCGCGCAGGTCCTCGCCGCGGTTGGTGATCCGCTCCTCGACGACCTCGACGGTGACCTTGATCAGCTGGAGGGTCTGGGTCAGCGAGACGGAGCGGAGCAGCTCGCGGGGAGCCGCTCCGAAGACGTCGGCGGCGATCCACGGCGTCGCCGACGGGTCGTCGAACCAGGAGATGAACGAGGTGATGCCGGCCTGCGCGACCATGCCCACCGCGGAGCGGCGGCCCGGGGGCATGCTGCCGTACCAGGGCAGCGTGTCCTCGAGCTTCTTGATGGTCTGCGTGGACAGCTCGCCCGAGAGGGTCCGCAGCCAGGCGAGGGTCTGCTCCTTCGTGCGCGGAGCGCCCGGCCGGGTGGCCGGACGCTCCGCGGAAGGGGCGGTTCCCCGCGTCGTCGACTGCGCGTCGTCGGAGGAGAGCACCGAGCCGTCCGTCAGTTATCGCCGCCGGCGTTGCCGGTGGTGCCGGCGTTCACGTCGTGGAGGCTGTACTTCTGGATCGCCTGGGCGGAGAGCGAGGGGTCGACCTCGCCGCGCTTGGCGAGCAGCTGCAGCGTGCGCACCACGACCGACGGTCCGTCGATCTTGAAGTGGCGACGTGCGGCGGCGCGGGTGTCCGAGAAGCCGAAGTCGTCCGCTCCGAGCGTCGCGAAGTCGCCCGGGATGAACTGCCGCAGCTGGTCCGGCACCTGGTGCGAGAAGTCCGAGACGGCGACGAAGGGGCCCTTCGCGTCGGCGAGCGTCTGCGTGACGTAGGGGACCTGCGCCTCGTCCTCGGGGTAGAGGAAGTTGTGGTGCTCGGCGTTGATGCCGTCGCGCCGCAGCTCGTTCCACGAGGTGACCGACCAGACGTCGGCCGACACTCCCCAGTCCTCGGCGAGGAGCTTCTGCGCCTCGATCGCCCACGGCACGGCGACGCCGGACGCGAGCAGCTGGGCCTTCGGGCCGTCCCACTGACCCCAGGAGACGCGGTGGATGCCGCGGACGATGCCGTCCACGTCCACGTCCTCGGGCTCCTTCGGGTGCACGATCGGCTCGTTGTAGACCGTCACGTAGTACATGACGTTCGGGTCCGGGTGCTTCCCGCCGTACATCCGCTCGAGACCGGACTGCACGATGTGCGCGATCTCGTAGCTGTACGCCGGGTCGTAGCTGACGACGGCCGGGTTCGTGGCGGCGAGGATCGGCGAGTGGCCGTCCGCGTGCTGGAGGCCCTCACCGGTCAGCGTGGTGCGACCGGCGGTCGCCGCGATCATGAAGCCGCGGGCCATCATGTCGCCCGCCGCCCAGATCGCGTCCGCCGTGCGCTGGAAGCCGAACATCGAGTAGAAGACGTAGACCGGGATGAGCGGCTCGCCCTGCGTCGAGTAGGACGTGCCGACCGCGGTGAACGCCGCGAGCGCGCCCGCCTCGTTGATGCCGACGTGCAGGATCTGACCCTGCGGGCTCTCCTTGTAGGCCAGGAGCAGCTCGCGGTCGACCGACGTGTAGTGCTGGCCGCGCGGGTTGTAGATCTTCGCGTTCGGGAAGAACGCGTCCATGCCGAAGGTGCGGGCCTCGTCGGGGATGATCGGGACGACGCGGTTGCCGAAGTCCTTCGAGCGCAGGATGTCCTTCAGGATGCGGACGAACGCCATGGTGGTGGCGATCTCCTGCGTCCCGGAGCCCTTCTTGCCGATCTTGTAGGCCGAGTCGTCCGGCAGCGAGAGCTGGGTGTACTTCGACCGGCGCTCGGGCAGGTAGCCGCCGAGCGCGCGGCGGCGCTCCTGCATGTACTCGATCGCCTCGTCGCCCTGACCGGGGTGGTAGTACGGCGGGAGGTAGGGGTTCTCCTCGAGCTGCGCATCCGTGATCGGGATCCGCATGGTGTCGCGGAAGCCCTTCAGGTTGTCGAGCGTCATCTTCTTCATCTGGTGGGTCGCGTTGCGGCCCTCGAAGCTGCGGCCGAGACCGTAGCCCTTGATGGTGTGGGCGAGGATGACGGTCGGCTGGCCCTTGTGCTCCGTCGCGGCCTTCATCGCGGCGTAGATCTTGCGGTAGTCGTGACCACCGCGGCGCAGGCCCCAGATCTGCTCGTCGCTGTAGTCCTCGACGAGCTTCTTGGCGCGCTCGTCGCGGCCGAAGAAGTTCTCGCGGACGTAGGCGCCGTCCTCGGTCTTGAAGGTCTGGAAGTCGCCGTCGGGCGTCTTGTTCATCAGGTCGAGCAGCGCGCCCTCGGTGTCGCGGGCGAGCAGGTCGTCCCACTCGCGGCCCCAGATGAGCTTGATGACGTTCCAGCCGGCGCCACGGAAGAACGACTCCAGCTCCTGGACGATCTTGCCGTTGCCGCGGACCGGGCCGTCGAGGCGCTGCAGGTTGCAGTTGATGATGAAGTTGAGGTTGTCGAGGCCGTCGTTCGCGGCGACCTGGAGCTGACCGCGCGACTCGACCTCGTCCATCTCGCCGTCGCCGAGGAACGCCCAGACCTGCTGGTCGGAGGCGTCCTTGATGCCGCGGTTGGTGAGGTACTTGTTCGCCTGCGCCTGGTAGATCGCGTTGATCGGGCCGAGGCCCATCGACACGGTCGGGAACTGCCAGAACTCCGGCATGAGGCGCGGGTGCGGGTAGCTGGAGAGTCCGCCGCCCTGGTGCGACTTCTCCTGGCGGAACCCGTCGAGCTGGTGCTCGCTCAGGCGTCCCTCGAGGAAGGCGCGCGCGTAGGGGCCGGGGGAGGCGTGGCCCTGGATGAAGATCTGGTCGCCGCCGCCCGGGTGGTCCTGGCCGCGGAAGAAGTGGTTGAAGCCGACCTCGTAGAGCGAGGCGCTCGACGCGTAGGTCGAGATGTGCCCGCCGACGCCGATGCCGGGGCGCTGCGCGCGGTGCACGAGGATGGCCGCGTTCCAGCGGATCCAGGCGCGGTAGCGGCGCTCGACGTCCTCGTCGCCGGGGAAGTCGGGCTCGTTCTCGGCCGCGATGGTGTTGATGTAGTCCGTCGTCGGCACCATCGGAACGCCGAGGTGCAGCTCCTTGGAGCGCTTGAGGAGGCTGAGCATGACGTCGCGTCCGCGACCGGCACCCCGCTCCTCGACGAGCGCGTCCAGCGACTCGTTCCACTCCGACGTTTCCTCGGGATCCGAGTCGACGTGTCCGACGGAATACGGGTCCTGATCGTTAACAGTCACCCTCGACCTCTCTCTGGGGGCAGATCGTGCCCGAGACATCACTCTCATGAAGCGGTGCGGATCCGCGCGCAGGACCCTCGGATGACGAGGAGCGCGCGGGCACCCGTGCAAGCCTAGCGATTCCGGTCATGTGTGGCGATCCACGACGGAACCGCACAGGGCACTGTGGGATTTCTCCATCCGGACCGCGTCCAGCGGCCGATCGTCGCGGTCCCTTGGCTGATCGGCGGAGCAGGTCTAGCATTGCCCCTCGTGCTCGCGCGACATTCGTGCGCATGGAAGGACATCGTCCGATGGCTCTCGAGAAGCTCACGCTGGCTCCCGACTTCGAACTCGCGAACCAGTACGGCGAGCGCATCCAGCTCGGCGACTTCCACGGGCGGCGCAACGTCGCCCTCGTCTTCTTCCCGCTCGCCTTCTCCGGCACCTGCACCGGCGAGTTCTGCGCACTGCGCGAGAACCTCTCGCTGTTCGAGCACGCCGAGGTCGAGCTGATCGGCATCTCCGTCGACTCCAAGCACACCCTGCGCGCCTGGGGCGAGAAGCAGGGCTACGACTTCACGCTGCTCTCCGACTTCTGGCCGCACGGCGACGTCGCCAAGCAGTACGGCGTCTTCCTCGAGGGCAAGGGCTACGCGACGCGCGCCACCTTCCTCATCGACAAGGAGGGCGTCATCCGCGACACCTTCATCACCGCGCCCGGCGAGGCCCGCTCGATGGACGACTACCGCGCCGCGATCGACGCGCTCACCCCGGCCCACGCCTGACACCCTCCGCGAGATGCCACTTATGATCGCCTTTCACGGCGTGTCGCGCTCATAAGTGGCATCTCGCGGACTGCGCCAGCGCGTCAGTTGAGGATGTTCACGGCTCGGGAGATGACCAGGGCCAGCAGGACGAAGCCGGTGACGCCCTCGAGGGCCATCAGGAGCTTCACCCGGCTGGACAGCGGCATCGTGTCGGTGGGGCTGAACGCCATGGTGTTCGTCGTCGAGACGTAGAGGTAGTCGACGAAGCCGGGACGCCAGTCGGCCTTCTCGGAGGAGCCGACCGCGACCTCGCTGACGGTGTCGCGGTAGGTGTCCTGCGGGAAGGCGAAGTCGGCGGGCGGCAGCTGCGAGCGCTCGAGCGTGCCGCGGGAGACGGGGCCGCCGCGGTCGAGCTCCCAGTAGATCAGCGCGTAGGCGACGACGTTGGTGACCCAGACCTGCAGCGCGGTGAGCAGCAGGAGCGGGCCGTCGGCGGATCCGTCGACGAGGTCGATCACGACCCGGACGACGTTGATCTGGTTCGCCGCGGCGAGCACGACCGCGAGGGCGATCGACACTCCGCGGGACCAGCGGGTCTCGGTGTCCAGGCGCCGCGGGTTGACCACGAACAGCGGGATCAGCAGCGCGAGCGTCAGGACCGCCGCGGCGATCCGGACGACCGAGGTGCCGGGATCGTGCCCGACGAGATTGAGCACCACGGCCACGAGGATCGCGGCGGAGGCCGGCCAGCGGCTCTCGGCCCGGCGTCTCGCGCGGGTGTCGTCCGTGTCCGCCATGCGCCGAGAGTAGCGGTGCGAGCCGTGTCGTAGGATCGATCCGATCGTCCGCGGCCCGGCCGCGACGGGGGCCTTTAGCTCAGTTGGTAGAGCGCCACGTTTACACCGTGGATGTCATCGGTTCGAGCCCGGTAGGGCCCACAGGGGAACCTCGCGAGGCCTCTGGTCAGCGGGACTGGCGGCGCTTGTAGGGCTTGGGCTGGCCCTTGACGACGGGGGCGCGGCCGGCGCCCTTCGAGGCCTTGGCCTTGCCGCCGGACTTGGGGGCCTCCTCGGGCTCGTCGCCGAGGGCGGCGAGCTCCTCGCGGGCCGAGGCGAGGCGCTGGCGGCCGGCGGCGGTGAGGGTCGTGGCGGCGGCGCCCGGCTCGAAGAGCGGGCGGCCGAGGTCGAGCTCGACGGCGGCGACGGAGGAGTCGAGCTTCGCGCGGGAGATGCCGAGCTTCTCGGCGGCGCGCACGAAGTGGAGCTCCTCGGCGACGGCCACGAAGTGACGCAGCTGGCTGATCTTCATGAGGAACCCTTCGCGGCCGCTCGCTGCGACCGCCTCCACCCTAGGCGGACCCCGGCGCGCGGCGGACACGCGCCCCGGCGCGGACGGACCCTCGCGGACACCCGCCCCGGTCGAGACCGGCCCTATGCCGGCCCTACGCGGACGGCGTCAGCCGCTGATCGCCGACGACCCCGAGCAGCCGGAGGGCCTCGGCGGAGGCGGGCGATCCGGCCCGCGGCGTGAGCACCAGCAGCACCTGCGCCTGGTTCTCGGTGAAGAGGGCCTGGCAGTCGACGTCGATCTCGCCGACCTCGGGGTGCCGCAGGGTCTTGTGGTCCTCGAAGCGGGCCGTGACCTCCTGGAGCTCCCAGTAGCGGCGGAACTCCTCGCTCCGACCGAGCAGCGACGCGATGATCCGGGCGGCCAGCGGGTCGGCGTCGGGTGCCGCGGCGGCGAAGCGCAGCTGGGCGGTCTGCATCCGCCCCTGGTGCTCGTGCTCGCGCTCGGGGTAGCTGCGGCGGGCCTCGTCGGGGTGCGCGAACCAGCGGTGGATGCCGCTGCGGTCCAGGCCGGTCCAGGCGGCGCCGTCGCCGAAGAGAGCCCGGGCCAGGCGGTTCTGCACCAGGGTCTCGCCGAGCTCGGTGATCACCAGCGCGGGAGTGTCGTCCAGCCGGTCCAGCACGCGGAGCAGCCCGGGGGAGACGTGCTCGTCGCGCCGGTGCCGGTCGGGCGGGGTCTGCCCGGCGAGCCGGAAGAGGTGGTCGCGCTCGTCGAGGTCCAGGCGCAGCCCGCGGGCGATCGCGGTGAGCATCTGCTCGGACGGCTGCGGGCCGCGCTGCTGCTCGAGCCGCGACCAGTAGTCGGCGGACATGCCGACGGCGGCGGCGATCTCCTCCCGGCGCAGGCCCGCGGTGCGGCGGCGCGCTCCGGGCGGCATGCCGACATCGGACGGCTGCAGCCGCTCGCGTCGGCCGCGGAGGAACTCGGCGAGCGCAGGTCGGTCCATGCGCTCATCCTGCCGGTCCGCGCGCATCGCGGACCAGGGAGCGCCGATCCCTGGATCGTCCAGCCCTTCCGGCCCGCGCGGCCCAGGGCGACGCTGGGGTCAGCCGGGCGGGACAGCCCGGGACACGGAGGAGACCACATGAAGACCACGGGCAGCACCATCCTGATCACCGGCGCGACCTCGGGCATCGGCCGGGGCCTCGCCGAGCGCTTCCTCGACGCGGGGAGCACGGTGATCCTCGGCGGTCGCCGCAGCGAGCTGCTGGACGAGTTCACGGCGGCCCACCCCGGTTCGCACTCGGTCGTGATCGACGTCACCGACCCGGAGTCGATCGCCGCCGCGGTCGAGACGGTCACCCGGGAGCACCCCGACCTCGACGTCGTCGTCACGATGGCCGGCATCATGCTGCCGGAGGACCTGCAGGACTCGGGGCACCTCGACACCGCCGCGGCCATCGTCGAGACCAATCTGCTCGGCACGATCCGCACGCTGACCGCCTTCACGCCGTGGATCGCCGCGAAGCCGGACGGCGTGCTGATGACCGTGTCCTCGGGGCTCGCGTTCGTGCCGCTGCCGGCGACCCCGACCTACAGCGCGACCAAGGCCGCGGTGCACTCCTACACGCAGAGCCTGCGGGCGCAGCTCGCGGAGACTCCGGTGCAGGTGATCGAGCTGGTGCCGCCGGCCGTGCAGACGACGCTGATGGGGCAGCAGGACGACCCGAGCGCGATGCCGCTGGAGGAGTTCCTCGACGAGACGGTCCGGATCCTCGCCACGCAGCCGGACGTGGAGGAGGTGCTCGTCGACCGGGTGCGCTTCCTCCGCGACGCCGAGGCCGAGGGGCGCCACGCCGACGTGCTGGCGCTGCTCAGCAGCCGCCACTGAGCCCGTCGCGGGGCGCCGCCGCCGCTCGGCCGTCGTTCGGCGACTGTTCTCCGACAGGTGTTGCGCTGGAGCGCTCTCACACCTACCCTCGCGGGCGTGGCCGGAACCCGAAGCCGGCCGCGGAGGAGGCCATTGTGGGCGCGCTCGTCTACAGCGGTGTGGCCTCGATCGACGGCTACACCGTCGACGAGACCGGGGACTTCAGCTGGGCCACGCCCCGCCCCGAGGTGCACCGCTTCATCAACGAGACCGAGACCGGAGTGGGCACGTACCTCTACGGCCACCGGATCTACGAGACCATGCGCGGCTGGGACGCGGGCTACGAGCTCGCCGAGCAGTTCGCCTTCATCCACGACTTCCAGGAGATGTGGCGCGCGGCGGACAAGGTCGTCTACTCGACGACCCTGCCCGCCGTGCGCACCCGCCGCACCCGGCTCGAGCGGACGTTCGATCCGGTGAGCGTGGCGCAGGAGGTCCGCTCGAAGCCGCACGACGTCTCCGTCGGCGGCGCAACCCTCGGGGCGCAGGCACTCCTGGCCGGCGTGGTCGACGAGATCCGCTGGTACGTGGCGCCGATCGCGGTGGGCGGCGGGACGCCGTTCCTCCCGCACGGCTTCCGCAGCCGCCTCGAGCTCCGGCAGCAGCGCAGCTTCACGGACGGAACGGTGTTCCTCCGCTACGGCGTGAAGCCCTGAGGAGGAGCGACGCGGGCGCCGGTCAGGCGCGGGCCGGCTCGTCCGCGCCGACCAGTGCCGCGATCCGGGCGGCGATCCGTGCACCCTGCGCCCGGCCGGCCTGCGCGGCGGCGGGGCGGACCTCGGGGTCGAGCGAGTTCGGGCCGAAGGCGGCGATCGACGCCTCGTCCGCGTAGACGACCTCGACGCGCGAGCCCGACAGTGCCTCGAGCTCGGCGGTGGGCAGCGTGCCGACACCGGGCGAGCCGATACCGGGCATCGGCGTGATGACGACCACCCAGTCGGCACCCGCGGCGAGGTCGGCGTTGCTCCCGGAGCGCACCCCGCCGTCCATGTAGCGGACGCCGTCGATGCTCACCGGCGGCCAGACGCCGGGCACCGCGCAGCTGGCGGCGATGGCGTCGACCAGGCCGACGCCGCTCGTGCGGTCGAAGACGGTGAGCGCTCCGGTGGCGGTGTCGATCGCGGTGATCAGGAGGCGCTGCTCGGGCCAGTCGGCGTCGGCGATCCGCGCGGCGATGACGTCGCGGCGGGACTCCTCGGAGAGGGTCGCGGTCTCGAGGGCGAGCACGCCGATGCGGCGCCGGGCGTCCTCGGGCGAGGTCGCACCCTCGATCGCTGCGGCGTAGCTCGCCTGCAGGCGCTCGACGTCGACGACGGCGCCGATCTCGGCGGACTCCTCGCGCAGCTGGGACTCGTAGGCCTCGTCGAGGCCGACGGAGGTGCTCAGCTGCGAGGCGACGGCGGAGCCGGCCGAGGTGCCGATCAGGGTCGTGGCGGGGTCGAGGAGGAGGCGGGCCGCCTCGGGCGAGGCGTCGCTGAGGCCGCGGACGATGCCGAGCTCCCAGGCGATTCCGGCGAGGCCGCCTCCGGCGAGGACGAGGGCTCCGGGCATGGGTGGTCCTTTCGATGGTGCGGTGAGGGGTGCTGCCAGCCTGGCCCCCGAGGCTGGGAGGCGCCGGCCGGTGGCGCGTGTCCGGCGGTGGTCAGGCGCGGGCTGCGGCGATGGCGTCGGCCGCGAGCCGCGCTGAGCTGTCGCGGTCCCGGAGCCAGAGCGGGACCGAGTGGACGCGCAGACCGGTGCCGTCGAGGGCGCCGACGGCCGCCGCGTCCTCCTCGCCGACCAGCCAGGCGTCGAGCAGGCCGCCGGTGGAGCGCGCGCCGTAGTGCCGGCCCACCGCCTCCGCCGAGGTCTCGACCCCGATGGCGGGCAGGCAGTGGTCGGCCATCCCGCGCACCACCGCGCCGCCGATGATCGGCGAGACGCCGACGACCGGAGCCGAGGTGGTCCGCACGGCCTCCGCGATGCCGGGCACGCCGAGGATCGTCCCGATCGACACCACCGGGTTGGACGGGGCGATCAGGACCGCGTCGGTGTCGGCGATCGCCTCGAGCACGCCCGGGGCGGGACGCGCCTCCTCGACGCCCTGCTGCACGAAGCGGCGGGCGGGCACCGACGCGCGCAGCCGCACCCACCACTCCTCGAAGTGCAGCAGCCGGACGCCCTCGCCGGGCAGGTCGACCTCGACGTGGGTCTCGACGTCGGAGTCGGACATCGGCAGCAGGCGGACGCCGAGCGGCCAGCGCGCGGTGATCCGCTCGGTGGCCTCGGAGAGGGTCAGCCCGTCCCGCAGCATCGAGGTGCGGGCGAGGTGCGTGCCGATGTCGAGGTCGCCGAGCGTGAACCACGGCCAGCCGACGCCGAACGCGGTCAGCTCGGCCGAGACGCGCTCGCTCTCGCCGGCCCGGCCCCAGCCGCGCTCGGTGTCGTTGACACCGGCGAGCGCGTAGGTGAGCGAGTCGAGGTCGGGGCAGACCTTCAGGCCGGTCAGCCACATGTCGTCGCCGGTGTTGGCGACGACCGTGATCTCGGAGGGACCGCCGCCGGCCGCCTCGAGGTCGCGGAGGTGCTCGCGGACCGCGGAGGTGAAGCGGGCGCCGCCGACGCCGCCGGCCAGGATCGTGATGCGCATCCGTCGACGCTACCGCGGACCGCGGACACCGCGGATTCCGAAGGACCGGCGCCTTAATGCTGCGGATCCGCGCCGGAAACACCCGGGAAACGTCGGAGGACGACGATGAACCCCTGTCCGGCGCACGGAGCGGAAGCGGTCATTGCCTTCGACCCTCGCGCGGACCACAGTGAGACCACGGCCCCTCGGCCCCGCCTCCCGCGTCTCGCGGGACCTCGGCGGAGCCTCGACCGGGCCGACCGAAGCATGGAGGTACCGATGACCATCGTCCGCGCAGCGATCACCCAGACCACGTGGACCGGCGACAAGGAGTCGATGCTCGACAAGCACGAGCAGTTCGCCCGCGATGCCGCCGCCCAGGGAGCGCAGATCGTCTGCTTCCAGGAGCTGTTCTACGGCCCGTACTTCGGCATCACCGAGGACAAGAAGTACTACCGCTACGCCGAGCCCGCCGACGGCCCGATCGTGCAGCGCTTCGCCGCGCTGGCCAAGGAGCTCGGCACGGTGATGATCCTGCCGATCTACGAGGAGGACATCACCGGCGTCTACTACAACACCGCCGTGGTCGTCGACGCCGACGGCACGATCCTCGGGAAGTACCGCAAGCACCACATCCCGCACCTCGACCGCTTCTGGGAGAAGTTCTACTTCCGCCCCGGCAACCTCGGCTACCCGGTCTTCGACACCGCCGTCGGCAAGGTCGGCGTCTACATCTGCTACGACCGGCACTTCCCCGAGGGCTGGCGCGAGCTGGGCCTGAACGGCGCGCACATGGTGTTCAACCCGAACGCGACCAAGCCGGGCCTCTCCAACCGCCTGTGGGAGGTGGAGGGCCCGTGCGCCGCCGTGGCGAACGGCTACTTCGTGCTCCAGCCCAACCGGGTCGGCCGCGAGGACAACGAGTACGGCGAGCTGGCCGTCGACTTCTACGGCACGAGCCAGGTGATCGACCCGCGCGGGAACTTCGTCGGCGAGCGCGGCTCGGGCGACAGCGAGGAGGTCCTGATCCGCGATCTGGACCTCGACATGGTGCAGCAGATGCGCGACGACTGGCAGTTCTACCGCGACCGCCGTCCGGACTCGTACACGAGCATCGCCACGCCCTGACCGCCGACGAACCGACCGCGCGACCGCCGCAGCACCGGAACCACCGAGGAGCATCGATGAAGACCCTCATCACGAACGGCACGGTCGTCAACGCGACCGGCACCGCCACCGCCGACGTCCTGATCGACGGCGAGACCATCGCCGCGGTGCTCGCGCCCGGCTCGACGCTGCTGGGCTTCGACCTCGCGGCGAACGTCGACCGCGTGATCGACGCGGCCGGCAAGTACGTCATCCCCGGCGGGATCGACGCGCACACGCACATGGAGATGCCGTTCGGCGGCACCTTCGCCTCGGACACCTTCGAGACCGGCACCCGGGCCGCGGCCTGGGGCGGGACGACCTCGATCGTCGACTTCGTCGTGCAGTACCCGGGCGAGAGCGTCGTCGACCGCTACCAGGCCTGGCAGGAGAAGGCGGCCGGGAACTGCGCGATCGACTACGGCTTCCACCAGATCCTCTCCGACGTGCAGGACTCGTCCCTGGTGGCGATGGACGAGCTGATGGACGAGGGGGTGACCAGCTTCAAGCTCTTCATGGCCTACAAGGGCGTGTTCCTCTCGGACGACGGGCAGATCCTGCGGGCGTTCCAGAAAGGCGCGTCGAACGGCGCGATGATGATGATGCACGCCGAGAACGGCGCGATCATCGACGAGCTGGTGAAGCAGTCGCTCGCCGCCGGCAACACCTCGCCCTACTTCCACGGCACCTCGCGGCCGTGGCAGGCGGAGGAGGAGGCGACGCACCGGGCGATCATGATCGCGGACCTCACCGGCGCGCCGCTCTACGTGGTGCACGTGTCGGCGAAGCAGGCGGTGGAGCAGATCGCGCAGGCCCGCGACCGCGGGATGAACGTGTTCGGCGAGACCTGCCCGCAGTACCTCTACCTCTCGCTCGAGGAGCAGCTCGGCGCGCCCGGCTTCGAGGGCGCGAAGTGGGTGTGCTCGACGCCGCTGCGCTCGAAGGCGGAGGGGCACCAGCACCACATGTGGCAGTCGCTGCGCACCAACGACATCCAGATGGTCTCCACCGACCACTGCCCCTTCTGCATGAAGGGCCAGAAGGACATGGGCGTCGGCGACTTCTCGAAGATCCCGAACGGCATCGGCTCGGTCGAGCACCGGATGGACCTGATGTACCAGGGCGTCGTGTCCGGGCAGATCTCGCTGCCGCGCTGGGTGGAGCTGACCTCGACCACTCCGGCGCGGATGTTCGGGATGTACGGGAAGAAGGGCGTTATCCAGCCCGGCGCCGACGGCGACGTGGTCGTCTACGACCCGAACGGGCACACCTCGATCGGCATCGGCGAGGGCCGCAGCCACCACATGAACATGGACTACTCCGCCTGGGAGGGCTTCGAGATCGACGGCCACGTCGACACCGTGGTCTCTCGCGGCAAGGTCGTCGTCGACTCCGGCGAGTACATCGGCACCAAGGGCGACGGGAAGTACATCAAGCGGGGCTTGTCCCAGTATTTGATCTGACCCGAAGTCCCCTTTTCCCACCGCAACGAAGGAAGCCCCATGGACTTCGGAGTCGTCCTCCAGACCAACCCGCCCGCCTCGCGCACCGTCGCGCTCGCCGTCCTCGCCGAGACCTACGGCTTCGACTACGCGTGGACGTTCGACTCGCACCTGCTCTGGCAGGAGCCGTACGTCATCTACTCGCAGATCCTCGAGAAGACCCACCGGATCACCGTCGGCCCGATGGTCACCAACCCGGCGACCCGCGACTGGACCGTCATCGCCTCGCTGCACGCGACGCTCAACGAGATGTACGGCAACCGCACCGTCTGCGGCATCGGCCGCGGCGACTCCGCCGTCCGCGTCACCGGCGGTGCTCCCACCACGCTGAAGACCCTGCGGGAGTCGATCCACGTCATCCGCGAGCTCGCGAACAGCCGCTCGGTCGAGTACAACGGCTCGACCCTGCAGTTCCCGTGGAGCCGCGGCTCCTCGCTGGAGATGTGGGTCGCCGCCTACGGACCGCTCGCGCTCAAGCTGGCGGGGGAGACGGGCGACGGGTTCATCCTGCAGCTCGCCGACCTCGACATCGCGCGCTGGATGATCCAGACCGTCAAGGACGCGGCGGCGAACGTCGGCCGCGACCCGGAGTCGCTGCAGTTCTGCGTCGCGGCGCCGATGTACATCGGGACCGACCGGGCGCACATGTACGACCAGTGCCGCTGGTTCGGCGGGATGGTCGGCAACCACGTCGCCGACATCGTCGGCCGCTACGGCACCTCGGGCGCCGTCCCGCAGGCGCTGACCGACTACATCGCCGGGCGCGAGGGCTACGACTACAACGAGCACGGGCGGGCCGGCAACTCGCACACCGCGTTCGTGCCCGACGAGATCGTCGAGCGCTTCTGCGTCCTCGGCACCGCCGACGAGCACATCGCGAAGCTGACGGCGCTCGCCGAGATCGGCGTCACGCAGTTCGCCGGCTACCTCCAGCACGACAACAAGGAGGAGACGCTGCGCGTGTACGGCGAGCGCGTCATCCCGGCGCTCGGCCCGCACATCGTGGCCAAGGCATGAGGTCGCCGGCCGCGACGCGCGGAGTCCTGCTCGGCGCGGCCGGGCTGCTCCTGCTCGCGGTGCTCTGGGAGGTCTACAAGGCCCTGGGGCCGGAGACCGGCGTCGTCGTCGGCGGGGTCACCGTGCTCCCGCGCACCAGCGCCATCGCGATGCCGCACCTGTGGGAGATCGCCGGGCGGCTCGTCGAGCCGGTGACCGGTGCCCGCAACGCGCCGGTGCTCTGGCTCGCGGTGCTGCAGGCCAGCGCCTTCTCGCTGGGCGTCGCGGCCGTGGGCTGGGTCGTCGGCGTGGTGGTCGGGCTGCTGCTCGCGGTGCTGATGCAGCGCTTCCGCACGGCCGAGTCCGCGGTGCTGCCGTGGATCGTGCTGAGCCAGACGGTGCCGCTGATCGCGATCGCACCGCTGGTGCGCCGCTGGGGCTCGCAGCTCGAGCTCGGCGCCTTCACCTGGGAGAACTGGATGTCGGTGGCGCTGATCGCCTCCTACCTCGCCTTCTTCCCGGTCTCGATCGGCGCGCTGCGCGGACTGAACGCGCCGTCGTCGCACCAGGTCGAGCTGATGCGCGTCTACGGCGTCGGCTGGTGGAAGACGCTGCTGCGGCTGCGCCTCCCCGCGAGCGTGCCGTTCCTCCTGCCGGCGCTGCGGCTCGGTGCCGTCAGCGCCGTGATCGGCACCGTCGTCGCGGAGGTCTCGATCGGCCTGCGCGGCGGCATCGGCCGGATGATCATCGAGTTCGCCTCCTCCGCCGGGGGAGACCCCGCCAAGCCCTGGGCGCCGATCCTGGGCGCGGTGCTGGTGGGCCTCGCGGCCGCCGGCGTCGTCGGCCTGATCGGCACCGCGCTCCGTCCGTTCCGCAGAGGGGAGCAGCCCGCATGAGCGCTGCCGAACCGGCCGTCGTCGTCGACTCCGTCACGAAGACGTTCACCACGAAGAAGAGCACGAGCGTCACCGCGGTCGACACCGTCTCGCTCGAGATCGCCGCGGGGGAGTTCGTGTCGCTGATCGGACCCTCCGGCTGCGGCAAGTCGACGCTGCTGCGCCTGATCGCCGACCTCGACGAGCCGACCTCCGGCTCGATCTCGGTGTTCGGCAAGACGGCGCGGCGGGCCCGGCTCGACCAGGACTACGGCATCGCCTTCCAGCAGGCGGGGCTGCTGCCCTGGCGGAGCATCCGGGCGAACATCGCGCTGCCGCTCGAGCTGCACGGCGTGGGCACCGCCGCCCGCCGGTCGCGGGTCGACGAGCTGCTGGCGCTGGTGGGGCTCGGCGACTTCGCCGACTCCTACCCCGATCAGCTCTCCGGCGGGATGCAGCAGCGGGTCGCCATCGCGCGCGCCCTCGCCGAGAGCCCCCGGCTGCTGCTGATGGACGAGCCCTTCGGTGCCCTGGACGAGATGACGCGCGAGCGGATGCAGACCGAGCTGCTGCGCATCCGGAGCGAGACGGGGGCCGCCGTGGTCTTCGTGACGCACTCGATCCCGGAGGCGGTGTTCCTCTCCGACCGCGTCGTCGTGATGTCGCCGCGACCCGGGCGGATCCGCGACGTGCTGCGGATCGCGCTGCCGGACTCCTCCGAGCGCGAGGCGGGGGTGCGCGAGGACGCGGCGTTCTTCGCCGACGTCGGGGCCGTGCGCGAGCTGCTGCACGGCGACGCCGCCGCGGTGCCGCGCGGGGTGGAGAACCGGTGAGCAGCCCCGCGCTCGCCCGAGCGGTCGTCGCGCCGCTCGTGCTCGGTGTCGCGGCGCTGCTGCTCTGGCAGGTCGGCGTCACGGCGCTCGACGTGCAGCCGTTCGTGCTGCCCTCGCCGCTCGCGATCGGGGCGGAGTTCGCGCAGAACGCGGGCTCGGTCCTGGCGGGGAGCCGGGTGACCGGCGGCAACGCGCTGATCGGGCTCGTCGCCGGGGCGGTGCTCGCGGTGCTCGTCGCCGGGGTGTCGGCGCTGGTGCGGGTCTTCGACGGGCTGACGGCGGCGATCGTCGCCGCCGCGGCCGTCGTGCCGATCGTGGCGCTCGCCCCCGTGCTCTACACGATGTTCGGCGCCAACGTCGAGACGGCCCGGCAGCTCGTGGCGGCGCTCGCGGTCTTCGTGCCGGTGTACGTCAACACGCTGCGCGGGCTGCGTCAGGCTGCTCCCGTGCATCGCGATCTGATGCGCGCCTACGCCGCCTCGCCGTGGCAGACGGCGCGGACGATCACGCTGCCCGGGGCGGTGCCGTTCTTCTTCACGGGGCTGCGGATCGCCTCCTCGCTCGCCGTGATCTCGGCGCTGGTCGCCGAGTACTTCGGCGGGCCGATCGGCGGGCTCGGCAAGTCGATCACCTCGGCCGCGTCGGGCAGCGACTACGCGCTGGCCTACGCCTACGTGCTCGGGGCCGTGCTCGTCGGCCTCGTCTTCTACTGCGTCACCGCGGGCCTCGAGGCGCTCGCGCTGCGGCGCAGCCACGCGCGCTGAGACGCGCCCCTCGACTCCCGCCGGCTCGCGCCGGACGGGCACTTCGGCTCCACCCGAACGCACCACCCGCACCACTGCACTCGCACCACCGCACTCGCTCCATCCGCTCCACCGCTCCATCCGCACCACGGCACTGACGGCCCGTCCGGGCCGCATCCCGCACCGCACCGCACCAGGAGGAACAGTGAACAGACGCACGCGCATCGCGATGACGACCACGGCGGGGCTCGCCGCCGTCGGCCTCGCGCTCACCGGCTGCAGCGCATCCAGTGACACCGGCTCGGGAGCCTCGGGGGACTCGGGCGATCTCACCCCCGTCACCCTGCAGCTCCAGTGGGTCGCCCAGGCCCAGTTCGCCGGCTACTACGCCGCCGTCGACCAGGGCTACTACGAGGACGAGGGCCTCGACGTGACCATCGCCGAGGGCGGCGGCGACATCGTCCCGCAGGACGTCCTCGCCTCCGGAGACGCCGACTACGCGATCTCCTGGGTCCCGAAGGTCCTCGGCTCGATCGAGAACGGCGCGAACATCACCGATGTCGCGCAGATCTTCGAGCGCAGCGCCACCACGCAGATCTCGTTCAAGGACAAGGGCATCACCTCGCCCGCCGACCTCGCGGGCAAGCAGGTCGGCAGCTGGGGCTACGGCAACGAGTGGGAGCTCTTCGCCGGCATGCAGAAGGACGGCGTCGCGCTCAGCGACATCTCGCTCGTGCAGCAGCTCTTCGACATGAACGGCTTCCTCGCCGGCGACATCGACGCCGCGCAGGCGATGACCTACAACGAGTACGCGCAGGTCCTCGAGACGGTGAACCCCGACACGGGCGAGCTGTACACGCCGGACGACCTCAACGTGATCAGCTGGAACGACGTCGGCACCGCGATGCTGCAGGACGCGATCTGGGCCGACGCGGACAAGCTCTCGAGCGACGACGCCTACGCCGAGCAGACCGTCGCCTTCATCAAGGCGTCGATCAAGGGCTGGATCTACGCGAAGGACAACCCGCAGGAGGCGGCGGACATCGTGACCGCGGCCGGCTCCACGCTCGGCACGAGCCACCAGCTCTGGATGACCAACGAGGTCAACAAGCTGATCTGGCCCTCGACCGACGGCGTCGGCATGATCGACGAGGCCGCCTGGGACCAGACGGTCGACATCGCCAAGACGACGGAGAACGAGACCGGCGCGACCATCATCAGCGAGGACCCGCCGGAGACCGCCTACTCGAACGAGTACGTCGAGAAGGCGCTCGCCGAGCTCGCGGACGAGGGCGTCGACACCAGCGGCGCCGACTACGAGCCGATCGAGGTGACCCTGCAGGAGGGCGGCGCCTGACGCGTCCCCTTCCACTGACCACCCTCTCCACTCCGCAGAAGTTGCGGTAGTCGATCCCGGCTACCGCAACTTCTGCGTATTCGCCCGCAACTTTTGAGGAGTGGGGGTGCGGGGTGTCGGCGGGATCCGGGTGACCTCCGCCCGGGCGTGGCGCGGGGGACTAGGCTCGATCCTCGTGACTACTTTCAAGAAGACGCCGTTCACCGTGAACGTGCGCGACATCGTGAACCGCCCGGGGGAGATGCGCGAGCACCGTCTCGACCTCGAGGCGCCCGAGGCCTTCGGCGAGGGCATCGTCGCCGTCCGCCAGGGCGCGCCGCTCGATCTCGACGTCCGGATCGAGTCGGTGCACGAGGGCATCCTGGCCAGCGTCCAGGTGTCCGCGGAGGCCGTCGGCGAGTGCAGTCGCTGCCTCACCGACATCTCCCTGCCTGTCGATGTCGAGTTCCAGGAACTTTTCGCGTACTCTTCTGACGAAGCTTTCGACTATGAGGTTCACGACGACCACGTGGATCTTGAACCTCTGGTCAGGGATGCGGTGGTGCTGTCGCTGCCGTTCCAGCCGGTCTGCCGGCCGGATTGTCCGGGCCTCGACCCTGTCACGGGGGAGCGGCTGGCCGAGTCCTCCGTGTCCGAGCCCGAGGCTCCGCGCGACTCCAGGTGGGCCGCGCTCGCCGGGTTGGGCGAGTCGGGGACCGGTGGGGCCGCAGCGCCCGGAGCTTCCGCAGACAGTGGTGCCGGCGCCGAGCCGCGCACCGAAGACGACCGAACCTGATCAGCCCCGCCTGATCCGACCGAGCTAGAGAAGAGAGAATCATGGCTGTTCCCAAGAGGAAGAAGTCCCGCGCGAACACCCACGCTCGTCGTTCGCAGTGGAAGGCGGAGGTCCCGCCCCTGGTGAAGACCGTCGAGAACGGCAAGACCGTCTACAGCCTCCCGCACCGCGCAAAGGTCGTCGAGGACTCCGCGGGTACCGCGCTGTTCCTCGAGTACAAGGGCCGCAAGGTCGCGAACGTCTGATCCAGTCCCTTCGGCTGCGCGTCGCTCCGCGACACGAGCCGTGCGGTCCATGGTGAACCAGACTTCTGCCACACCCTCCAGCGACGACCGGTCGCGTCTGGAGGCCACGCTCGGCGTGAGCCTCGACGGTGAGCTCTTCGAGCTCGCCCTGACGCACCGGTCGTTCGCTTTCGAGCACGGCGGCCTCCCGCACAACGAGCGCCTCGAGTTCCTCGGCGACTCGATCCTCGGCCAGGCCGTGACGGTCATGCTCTACACCGAGTACCCCGCGCTGAGCGAGGGCGACCTGGCCAAGCGCCGGGCGAGCCTCGTCTCGACGGTCGCGCTGGCCGAGATCGCCCGCGGCATCGGCCTGGGCGAGCACCTCCGCCTCGGCCGCGGCGAGGAGATGACCGGCGGCCGCGACAAGTCGTCGATCCTCGCGGACACCGTCGAGGCGATCATCGGCGCGGTCTATCTCGGCACGGGCCCGGACGCCGCGCGCGACCTCGTGCTGCGCCTGATCGCTCCGCTGACCGCGGATCCGCTGCGCTTCGGCGTCTCGATGGACCCGAAGACGAGCCTGCAGGAGGCGGCGGCCGAGCGCGGTGCGCCCGCGCCCCGCTACGAGATCGCGGCGACCGGACCGGACCACAGCAAGATCTTCGTCGCCACCGTCGTCGTCGGCGGGCTCGTCACCGCCCGCGGCGAGGGGACGAGCAAGAAGGCGGCGGAGATGGCCGCCGCTCTCGACGCCTGGACGCGCCTCTCGGCGACGGCTCCGGGCGAGCCGGTCGCTCCCGCCGCTCCGATCGAGGGCTGACCGTGCCCGAGCTGCCCGAGGTCGAGGTAGTGCGGGCCGGGCTGGCTCCCGCCGTCACCGGCTCGCTGGTGACGAGCGTCGAGATCGTCGACGAGCGCTCGCTCAAGCGCCACGTGCACCCGCTCGGCTCGTTCGAGGGGCTGCTCGTCGGGCGGCGGCTGTGCGGTGCGGTGCGGCGCGGGAAGTTCCTCTGGCTGCCGGCCGGTCGTGGCGAGGCGCTGCTCGTGCACCTCGGAATGAGCGGGCAGGTGCTGCTGCGGACGGCCGATGCGGCGCTCGCGAAGCTGACCCGCATCCGGATCGGCATCGAGCATCCGGAGCACGGCGAGCTGGCCCTGCACTTCGTGGACCAGCGGATCTTCGGGTCGATGGCGATCGACTCGCTGGCCCCCACCGCGGACGGCGCTCCGGGCGGCTACGCCGGCGACGACGCGGTCGACGGCGACTGGCTGCGGGCCGTGCCCTCGCAGGTCGCGCACATCGCCCGCGATCCGCTCGACCCGTTCTTCGACCTCTCGGCCGTCCTCGCCGTGCTGGCCCGCCGGAACAGCGGCATCAAGCGCTCCCTGCTCGACCAGACGCTCGTCAGCGGCATCGGCAACATCTACGCGGACGAGTCGCTCTGGGCCGCCGAGCTGCATCCCGAGACGCCCAGCTCGACGCTGACCGAGGCGCGGATCCGCCGCCTGTTCGCCGAGGTCCGCTCGGTGCTCGAGCGCGCCCTGGCCGAGGGCGGCACCAGCTTCGACGCCCAGTACGTCAACGTGAACGGCGCCTCCGGCTACTTCTCGCACAGCCTCAACGCCTACGGCCAGACCGGCAAGCCCTGCCCGCGCTGCGGCGAGCCGATCGTCCGCGTGCCGTTCATGAACCGCTCGTCGCACCTCTGCCCGCACTGCCAGCGCGCACCGCGCTGAGCGGCGCGGAGACCAAGAATCCAGAACCTACGTCGTCGCTCGCCTTCAGCGGGCAGCGGTGACGACCGCCTCGAGTCGCGGCCCAACCGACTCGGCCATCATGCTGATCTCTCGTTGAGCGATGCCGTTGGCCCGGGCGGACTCCTGCCAGGGCGCCAGCGACTCGGCGATGCGGACCATCCGCTCACGGCCTTCCCTCGCCGAGAGGCTGAATCCCTCAGCGAGCGCGATCAGCGCCTCCGCCTCGTCAGGCGGTGCATCGGCTCCCATGATCGAGGTGGAACGAGCACGCCACGGATCAGGGTTCGGATTCACGTCGAACGCCGGGCTCAGCCGCCACGCACCGCGCTCAGCGAGGAAGCCGTGATTCCGCAGGTGGTCGTCGGTGTTTCCGAGTGCCACGCTCGCGACGATGCGGTCGAAGAGCTCGTGATGGTCTGCGCGCGGCGAGAAGGAGAGATCGCGGATGGCGTCGGAGAGGTCGGCGTAGTCTCGGTGGTCGCCGTCGACGGCGCTGAGAGCGGTCATCGCGCTGATGTAGCCGATCCGCCGGCCGTCCACTGTGCGGTCGAACCGGCGCAGGATCAGCACGCTGCGTTCCCCTACGCGGCTGAGTCTCCGTTGGGGCGTTCGAAGACCCGCGCGATCCAGGAGGTCCAGGGCGGTCGATTCCCAGGCCATGACGTCCCATTCGTCGCTTCCATGGGGGAACTTCGCGATCGCCAGCGAGCCGTCCTCGAGGCGCACCGACGCTTTCGGTCGCGCCCCGCCCAGACCGGTCGTCCCCGTGTCGAGAAGCTGCTTGACCGCGCGGCTCGGGTCCTCGTCCGCGGAGACGTCGTCCGCGGCACGCAGGAGCGTCGGCAGGGACAGCAGCGGGGGGACCGTCGAGGGCTCCCCGCTGAACGCTGCGCTGCCGGGAAGGCGGTAGCGGAGTCCGCCCTGCCGGGTGTCGTCACTCACGCCGAGAAGGAAGTCGACGTCGTCGAGGCGGCGGGGTGCGCGGTTCTCCTCGCGCGCGCGGATCCGCTCGGCCTTCTCGACGAGGTTCCGTCCCCAGCGGTCGGGGGCGCTGTCGGAGAAGGCACGGACGAGGCCGGTCTGATGTTGCGAGCCGCTCACGAGTGGCAGCACGGGGTCGATGCTCGTACCTCCGCTTGCGAGGTAGTCGGCGTCGTAGAGGAAGGTCGTGGAGACCTCGCCTCGCGTGCGGGTGAAGTGCGCTCGACCGACAGGCCGGGAGCGGCCGTTCTCGTCGACCAGAACGTCCACGGTGGTCATCGGGCGCGTTTCTTCGTCAGACGGCCGGCGCGCAGTCGGCCGATGTCGCTGGCGAGGGGGTCGGTAGCGGCGATGGTCTGATCGAGCACTCCGAGGGCTCGGAGGACCTGAGCGACGCTTCCGAAGCGGACACCGGGGTCACCCGCCTCGATCTTGTGCACTGTCGCGCGAGTGATGCCGGCGCGCTCCGCGACCTGCTGAGCGGTCAGGCCCAGCACCATGCGCCAGCCGCGTACGTTCTCACCGAGCTCTGCGAGCTGCGAGTCGATTCGGTAGCCGGGCATCCTGTTCCTCCAACGCTATGGTCGGAATCCTACGCACAACGCCGTGGTGTGCAAAGGAACGTGTGCATAACTGGGAGAAGGAAGGCAGGACCCGGCGAGGTCAGGCCGCGGTCTTCTCCTCCGCGGGGGTCGCGTGCTTGACGTGGGCGATGAGGTGGCCGAGGAGCGAGGCGATCAGGGTGATCGCGGCGGCGATGGCGAGGCCGAGCCAGAGGCCGACGTTCAGGGCCAGGGCGCCGACTCCGGCGCCGGCGGCGATCAGGACGACGGCGGTGGCGCGGCGGAACCAGGGCTGGCCCTTGCCGCCGCCGAGGCGGGAGTCGGCGGCGAGGCCGGTGATGGTCGAGGTGACGACGACGGTGGTGACGTCCTTGACCGCGATGTGGCGGGCGGTCGCGGCCTGGAGGCCCATCGCGAGGCCCAGGACGCCGGTGACGGTGAGGGCCAGGGGCTCGGGGTGCTCGGGGACGACGCCGAGCACGACGGCGAGCACGGCCATCAGCAGGCCGACGACGGTGAAGAGCCAGGAGGAGCGGGTGGTCCAGCCGGCCTTCACCGGGCGCAGGACGCGACCGCCGATCGCGGCGCCGAGCATGAAGCCGGCGAGGGCGATGATCGGGCCGACGATGGGGAGGTCGTCGGCGCCGGCGAGCGCCATGCCGAGGATGACCACGTTGCCG
Organism: Rathayibacter sp. PhB186; assembly: GCF_003751825.1. Lineage (NCBI taxonomy): Bacteria > Bacillati > Actinomycetota > Actinomycetes > Micrococcales > Microbacteriaceae > Rathayibacter > Rathayibacter sp. PhB186. The sequence continues at coordinate 1,600,744 of NZ_RJKO01000001.1, forward strand.
GTCATGTTGCCGGTGAAGACCCGGTCGAGGCCGAGGTAGCCGACGGCGTCGATGATGCCGGTCGAGAAGGTCAGGGCGAGCATGAGGCCGAGGTGGACGTTGTCGGTGCGCGTGCGCAGGCGTCGGAACACAGGGGTCCTGTCGTCGGAGGGGTGGGCGGGTGCCGCGAGATGCCACTTGTGAGCGCCTCCGTCGGCGTGTCGCGTGCACAAGTGGCATCTCGCGGGAGGGAGCGAGGGTGGTGCGGGGCCGATACTGCCATGGATGCGGCGGGCGGCCGGGACACGAGGGCGCAACACGGCGCCGCTACTGTCGGACGGAGTGCGGGGCGGGCCCGCGCGGAGAGGCGGCCATCGTGCAGGACGTGCAGAGGCGGGACGCGCAGGGGCGGCCTGCGCAGGAGCAGCCGGCGGTGTGGGCGGTGCAGCCCGGGGAGGGACTTCCGGAGGGGGTCGAGTACCTGCCGGCCGGTCCGGGATCGGTGCTGTGGGGGCGGCTGCCCTGCGCGAGCGACCGGGCGGTGCTCACCGTGGACTCCGGTGCGGAGGTCGTCATCGACACGCTGAGCCACGAGGGGGTGCTGGAGGATCAGGGGCGGGATCCCGTCGCGTTCTTCGGGGCGCACGGTGTGGCTCCCGAGGGGGTGCTGCGCGACGCGATCGAGCTCGCCGCGGCCGGGCCCTTCCGCGACACCGCCGTCGACGGGCCGCACGTGGTGACCGGGCCGATCGCGGTGCGCGGCGCGCAGCCGGGCGATCTGCTCCGGATGACGCTGCTCGAGGCCGAGCCGCGGGTCCCGTACGGCGTGATCTCGAACCGGCACGGGCGCGGCGCGCTGCCGGGGGAGTATCCGCTGGCCGCGGGGTCGTTCAGCGCGTTCGCCCGCGTGGAGGAGGGCGACGACGGCATCCGGCGGGGCGTCCTGCCGCTGACTCCGGGCGGTGAGCGCTCGGTGCGGTTCGAGCTGCACCCGTTCCTCGGGATCATGGGCGTCGCGGTGGCGGGCGACGAGCGGCCGCACTCCGTGCCTCCGGGCGCGCACGGCGGCAACATCGACATCTCGCTGCTCACGGCGGGCACGAGCGTCTATCTACCGGTGCAGGTGCCGGAGGCCCTCGCCTACGTCGGGGACCCGCACTTCGCTCAGGGTGACGGCGAGGTCGCGCTGACCGCGATGGAGGCGAGCCTGCGGGTGCGGGTGCGCTTCGAGGTGATCCCGCGGGCGGAGGCGCTCGCCGCGTTCGGCGAGATCGCCGGGCCGCTCGGCGAGACGGCCGAGTTCCTGGTGCCGACCGGGATGGACGAGGACCTCGACGTCGCGGTGCAGAACTGCGTGCGGGCGGCGATCGCGCTGCTCCAGGCCCGCTACGGGATGGACGCGAGCCTCGCCTACGCGTACCTCAGTGCCGCGACGGACTTCAACATCTCGCAGGTCGTCGACCTGGTGAAGGGCGTGCACGCCCGCGTGCGGACGGCGGACTTCGATGACTGAGCAGCACGTCCCTGATCCGCGCGTCACGACGCTGGAGGGGGAGCTGCCCGACGGGCTCGTCGACGCGGTGCTCGCCTACGAGTCCGCGCTGGCGGCCGACGACGTGCCGGCGCTCGCCGACGCCTTCGTCCGCGAGCCGACGACGCTGCGCGGCGACGCCTCCGGGCTGCTCGTGGGGCACGAGGCGATCACGGGGTTCCGCGGGCGGCGGGGCGGGACGCCGCCGAGGGCTCTCGCCGAGCTGCACGTCCGGGCCCTCGGAGCGGACGACGCGCTGGTCGTGACGGTGAACCTGCCGGCCCGCGGGGGGCGCGGGCTGGTGACGCAGCTGTGGACGCGGGACTCCGGAACCTGGCGGGTGCGCGCCGCGCAGGTGCAGGCGCCCGCGCCGGCGCTCGACGTGCGGGTGTGGCGGGCGGTCGGGGCGCCGCTCGTGCCCGCCTCCGCGTCGGGGCCGCTCGACGGGCTGGACGTGGCCGTGAAGGACCTGTTCGCGATCGAGGGGCAGCGGATCGGCGCGGGGATCCCCGTGCGGCTGGCGGAGGCGGTGGTCGAGCGATCCACCGCTCCTGCCGTCGCGATGCTGCTGGGCGCGGGGGCGTCGGTGCGCGGGATCGCGCAGACCGACGAGTTCGCGTACAGCATCGCGGGGCGCAACTCCGGCTACGGGACGCCGCCGAACCCGGCGGTCCCGGGGGCGATCCCGGGCGGCTCCTCGAGCGGACCCGCGACCGCGGTCTCGCTCGGGCAGGCGGCGGTCGGGCTCGCCACGGACACGGCGGGGTCGATCCGCGTGCCCGCGTCGTACCAGGGGCTCTGGGGGCTGCGCACGACGCACGGCGCGGTGCCGGTCGAGGGGCTGCTGCCGCTCGCGCCGAGCTTCGACACGGTGGGGTGGCTGACGCGGGATCTCGAGACGTTGCGGAAGGTCGCCGCGGTCGCGCTGACCGGGCGTGCGGAGTCGCCGGTGAGCGGATTCGTCGTGGCCGAGGCGCTGCACGAGAGGGTCGACGCTCCGGTCGCGGCCGCGTTCTCGGCGGTGGTCGACGGGCTCGAGGTGGAGCGGATCGAGCTGCCGCCGGTGGCGGAGATGTTCGAGGCGTTCCGGACGGTGCAGGCGGCGGAGGCGTGGGCGTCGGACGGTGACTGGGTCGCGGCGCATCCGGGCGTGCTCGCACCAGACGTGCAGGCGCGGTTCGACGCCGCGGCGCGGATCGATGCGGACACCGAGGCGGCGGCGCGGGAGCGGGTCGCGGGGTTCCGCGAGCAGCTCGACGCGGCGCTCGGCGGGCGGGTGCTGCTGCTGCCGTCGGCGTCGTCGGTGGCGCCGGCGCTCGACGCGTCGGCCGAGGTGATCGATGCGGCGCGGACCGCGACTCTCGGGCTGACCTGCCTCGCGGGGATCGGCGGGTATCCGGCGCTGTCGGTGCCGCGGCTGAGCGTCGACGGGCGGCCGGTCGGGCTGTGCCTGGTCGGGCCGCGCGGGGCGGATCTGGCGCTGCTGGAACTGGCGGCGGAGGTGCTGGGGTAGGCGGGTCTCGATACGCCCGCGATGCGGGCTACTCGACCAGCATGAAGAGGGGCCGCTCTGGTGAAGCATGTACTGCCTGGCTCGGGAGGGGTGGGTCTCGATACGCCCCTGCGGGGCTACTCGACCAGCATGAAGGGCAGCTCATGCTGGTCGAGTAGGCGCCGCAGGTGCCGTATCGAGACCTACCGGCGCCGAAACATGGGCGAAACGTGTGTTGCAGTAAGGTCGGAACCTGAAACAGGTGTTTCTGCACGTCCGACTGCGAAGAAGGTGGCTCCCATTCCGACCGCGCCCGCGATCTCGACGTTCCTCCCCATCGACCCGCCGCCGCGGCTGCTGATGGGCCCCGGCCCGATCAACGCCGACCCGCGGGTGCTCCGCGCGATGTCCGCGCAGCTGGTGGGCCAGTACGACCCGTTCATGACCTCGATGATGAACGAGACGCAGGAGCTCTACCGCCGCGTCTTCGCCACGTCGAACGAGAAGACGATGCTGGTCGACGGCACCAGCCGCGCCGGGATCGAGGCGGCGCTCGTCTCGATGCTCGAGCCGGGCGACAGGGTGCTGGTGCCCGTCTTCGGCCGCTTCGGCCATCTCCTCCGCGAGATCGCCGAGCGCTGCGGCGCCGAGGTGCACGTGATCGAGGCGGAGTGGGGCCAGGTGTTCCCGGTCTCGGTCATCGCCGAGGCGATCGAGCGCGTGCGCCCCAAGGTGCTCGCGGTCGTGCACGGCGACACCTCGACGACGATGGCGCAGCCGCTCGAGGAACTCGGCGCGGTCTGCGAGAAGCACGGCGTGCTGTTCTACACCGACGTCACCGCGTCGCTCGCGGGCAACGCGTTCGGCGCCGACGAGCTCGGCCTCGACGCCGTCTCGGCCGGGCTGCAGAAGTGCCTCGGCGGGCCCTCCGGCTCGGCTCCCGTCACCTTCTCCGAGCGCGCCGTCGCCGTGATCGAGGCGCGCAAGAGCATCGAGGCCGGGATCCGCGACGAGGGCGACGCGGTCAGCGCGCACCCCGTCCGGTCCAACTACTTCGACCTCGGCATGGTCTTCGACTACTGGGGCCCGCGCCGGCTCAACCACCACACCGAGGCCACGACGATGCTCTACGGCGCGCGCGAGTGCGCCCGGCTGATCGTCGAGGAGGGCCTCGACACCACCATCGCGCGGCACGAGCTGCACGGTGCGGCGATGCTCGCCGGCGTCCAGGGGCTCGGCCTCCGCGTCTTCGGCGACCTCGCCCACAAGATGAACAACGTCGTCGCGGTGCACATCCCGGACGGCGTGAACGGCGACGCGGTGCGCGGTGCGATGCTGGAGGACTTCGGCATCGAGATCGGCACCTCCTTCGGGCCGCTGCACGGCAAGGTCTGGCGGATCGGCACGATGGGCTACAACGCGCGCCAGGACACGGTGCTGACCACCCTCGCCGCGCTCGAGGCGGTCCTGCGCCGCGCGGGCGCGACCGTCGCTCCGGGTGGCGGGGTCGCGGGCGCGTACGGCGTCTACGACTCCGCACGGGGAGGCGCGGCGTGAGCGTCGTCGACGCCGCCGCGATCATGGCGCGCTGCGACGAGCTCGCCGCGGTGTCGAGCACCCGCGGTGCGATCGAGCGCGTCTACCTCTCTCCCGAGCACGCGCGCGTCAACGCGATGGCCGCGCGCTGGATGGAGGACGCCGGCATGCGCACCTGGCAGGACGCGGCCGGCAACCAATGCGGCCGCTACGAGGGCGCCACGCCCGGACTGCCCGCGCTGCTGCTGGGCTCGCACCTGGACACCGTGCCAGACGCGGGGCGCTACGACGGGATCCTCGGCGTGATGCTCGCGATCGCGGTCGTCTCCCGGTTGAACGCGGCTGGGACCCGGCTGCCGTTCGCCGTCGAGGTCGTCGCGTTCGGCGACGAGGAGGGCACCCGCTTCGGCACGGCCCTGCTCGGCTCCCGCGCGGTCGCCGGCACCTGGGACGAGCACTGGTGGGAGCTGGAGGACGCGCACGGCACGACCCTCGTCGAGGCGTTCCACGAGTTCGGCCTCGACCCCTCGCGCATCTCGACCGCGGCGCGCGACGCCGCCGACGTCCTCGCCTACCTCGAGACGCACATCGAGCAGGGCCCGTACCTCGAGGAGGCGGACCGCGCCCTCGGCGTCGTCTCCTCCATCGCCGGCGCCCGCCGCTTCGCGCTCACCCTCACCGGCAAGGCCGGCCACGCGGGCGGCGTGCCGTTCGACCGCCGCCGCGACGCGCTGACCGGGGCCGCCGAGGCCGTGCTCGCCGTCGAGCGCATCGCCCGCGAGCACGGGGCGATCGCCACCGTCGGCCGTCTCGAGGCGTTCCCCGGCGCGGTCAACGTGATCCCCGGCCGGGTGGAGTTCTCGCTCGATCTGCGGGCCGAGTTCGACGACGTCCGCGACACCGTCTGGGACGGGATCGAGCACTCGATGTCGGAGACGGCCCGCCGCCGCCGGCTCGCGCTGACCGTCGAGGAGACGCACGGGGCGCCCGCCGTCGTCGCGGCCGACTGGCTGCAGGACGTCGTCCGCACCGGCATCCGCGCGACCGGCGACGAGGAGCCGATGGTGCTGTTCTCGAAGGCCGGGCACGACGCGATGGCGATCGCCGACCTCACCGAGTACGCGATGCTCTTCGTCCGCTGCGAGGGCGGCGTCAGCCACCACCCGGAGGAGAACGTGACCGAGGCCGACGTCGCGACGGCGCTGGACGCCTTCGAGGCGGCGGTGCACGCGTTCGCCGAGGCGCGGGCAGGACGGGTGTGACCGCCTCGGCGCCGATCATCGAGCACCGCGCCGAGGCCTCCGCACCGAGCATCGGCCGCCGGATCGACGCGGGCTACGCCTCGCTCTCGCGGCAGGAGCAGCGCGCGGCCGACTTCATCCTCGACCACCTCGGCGACCTCGCCAGCTACACCGCCACCGAGCTCGCGCAGCACAGCGGAGTGTCGAAGGCCACGGTCTCTCGGCTCTTCCGCCGGCTGGGCTTCTCCAACTCGCAGGAGGTGCGCGAGCACGCGCGCGCGCTGCGCAGCTCCGGGGTGCCGGTCGGCCCGGCGTCGGCCGGTGCCCCCGCCGACGCGCTGGCCGCGCACCTCGAGAGCGAGCACGCGAACCTCCGCCGCCTCGCCACGACCTTCGCCGACGGGCGGCTCGAGGAGTCCGTCCGGCTGCTCTCCGGCGCCCGCGAGGTCGTCGTGATCGGACTGCGCAACAGCTACCCGGTCGCGCTGCACCTGCGTCAGCAGCTCGCCCAGGCGCGCGCCCGAGTGCGGATCGCGCCGCAGCCCGGGCAGTCGCTCGGCGAGGAGATCGCCGGGCTCGGCGCGGAGGACGCGGTGGTGCTGGTCGGCTTCCGGCGGCGGCCGGCCTCCTTCGCGGCCGTCGTCGACGTGCTGGCCGCGCACGGGGTGCCGGTCGTGATGCTCGCCGATGCGCACGCGCGGCGCTTCGCCGACCGCTGCGCGGTCTGGCTGGAGTGCCCGGTCGACAGCGAGGCGGCCTTCGACAGCTACGCGGCGGCGATGAGCGCGGTCGCCGTGCTGGCCGCCGGGGTGCTCGGCGCCGTGCCGCGGGAGTCGCGCGAGCGGATAGCGGGCATCAGCACCCTGTACGCCGAGCTGGCGGAGTTGGAGGAGCGGCCGTGAGCGCCGAGGCGGCCGAGCTGATCCGGGCGCACGCTCGGCATCCGGTGGGGCGGGACGAGACGGCGCCGGCGGAGGTGCTCGGCCGGGCAGAGCTGCTCACGCCGACCTGCGGCGACCGGATCGAGGTCCGGGTCTCCGGTGGCGCGGCGGCGCTGTCGATCAGCTGGTCGGGGCGCGGGTGCGAGGTGTCGCAGGGCTCTGCGTCGCTGCTCGCGGACGAGCTCGACGGGCTCGACGCGGTGACGGTCCGCGGGCGCGTCACCGCCTTCCTCGAGGCGATGGCGGCGCACGACGCGGTGTCCGGACGCGCAGCGGAATCGGTCGCGGCCGAGCCGCTCGGCGACGAGGCGGCGCTGCTGCTGGTCGCCGCGAACCCGGTGCGCTCGGTCTGCGCGACCCTCGCCTGGCGCGCGCTGCGCGACGCGCTCGACGAGGGCGGGCTCGGATGACCGCGTCAGCCGGGTCCGTCGCGGTCGGCCCCCGAGAAGAGGTCTCCGCACTCCACCGCGAGGGCGCCGTGCCGCGCAAGGTAGTCGCGGGCGCCGGAGTCGCCGGTGAGCGTCTGCGCGAGCGGACGCCAGTGCGCGCTGCCCAGCAGCACGGGATGACCGGGCCGGCCGCCGTAGGTCGCCCGCGCGAGTACCGCCGGATCGACGGGGGAGTCGCGGAGCAGGCGTTCGCCGACCGCGGCGGGCTCGTCGGGCAGGTCGACGAGCGTCACCACGGCGGCGTCGCCGTGCGCGGCGCGCAGTCCGGTGCGCAGCGACGCGGAGAGTCCTTGGGCCCAGTCCTTCGCGACGACGACCGCGGCGCGCTCCGGGACCAGGCGTCGCGCCTCCTCGGCCTCGGCGCCGAGCACCACGAGCACGCTCCCGCAGCCGGCGGCCTCGAGTCGCACCACCGCGCGGTCGACCCAGCCCACGCCCGCCGCATCGCGTCGCAGCGCCTTCGGCCCGCCCGCCCGGCGGCCGGCGCCCGCGGCGAGCACCACCCCCACCACGTCCATCCGACCATCGTGCCGCACACCCGGGCCGACGAGGAGACCGCATGACCGACCCCACCACCCTCCGCGACGCGCTGCTGGCGTGCCTCGCCGTCCCGCGCTGGGCCGACGAGGTCGCCGCGGGCGCGCCCTACGCCTCGACCGAGGCTCTCGCCGCCGCGGCCGACGCGAGCGCGCGCACGCTGACGGCCGACGAGGTGGAGGCGGCGCTGGCCGACCACCCCCGGATCGGCGAGAAGCACGCGGGGACCGGCCGCTCCTCCGACTTCTCCGCCGCCGAGCAGGCGTCGAGCCTCTCGCCGGACGAGGCGCTGGCCGAGCGGCTGCTGGCCGGCAACCGGGCCTACGAGGAGCGGTTCGGGCGGGTGTTCCTCATCCGCGCGGCCGGGCGCGACCGCGCCGAGATCGTCGCCGAGCTGGAGCGCCGGCTCGGCCTCGACGAGGACACCGAGCGCGGGATCGTCGCCGACCAGCTGCGCGAGATCACGGTGCTGCGGGTGCGCGGTCTCGGACCGGAGACCGGCGCCGTCGCGGAGGCGGGTCGATGAGCGCGCACCGCAGCCACGTCACGACGCACGTGCTCGACGCCGTGCTCGGCCGGCCGGCGCAGGACGTGCCGGTCGCGCTCGAGGCGCGACGAGGATCCGGCTGGGAGCCGATCGCGACCGCTCGGACGGACGCCGACGGCCGCGTCGCCGAGTTCGGTCCGGCGGAGCTGCCCGCGGGGATCTACCGCGTCGTCTTCGACACCGCCGCGTACTTCGAGCGCTCGGGCACCGAGTCGTTCTACCCCGAGGTCGTCGTCGCGTTCCGGCTCGAGGACACGGCCGCGCACTTCCACATCCCGCTGCTGCTGAGCCCGTTCGCCTACTCGACCTACCGGGGGAGCTGAGCGTGCAGCTCCGGGAGCTCCTCGACGCGCCGACGCTGCGGATCCGCGCCGTGCACACCACCGAGGAGGCGCTCGCACGCGAGGTGAACTGGACCTTCACCACTGATCTGCTCGACCCGCGCCGCTATCTGGCGCGCGACCAGCTCGTGCTCACCGGGATGATGTGGCGGCGCACGGCCGAGGACAGCGAGGCCTTCGTGTCCGCGGTCGCCTCCTCCGGCGCCGTCGCGCTGCTGGCCGGCGAGGGGCTCCTGGGCTTCGTGCCCGACGATCTGGTCGCGGCTTGCCGCGCGCACGGGGTCGCGCTGTTCGCCGTGCCGGCCGACGTGTCCTTCGCCTCGATCACCGCGCACCTCTCCAATGCTCTGGCGGGCGACCGGGTCGCGCGGTTGACCGCCGGGCTCGCGCGCCAGCGGCAGCTGCTGACCGAGGTCTACCGCGGGCAGCTGCTCGACGAGCTGATCGCCCGCACCTCGACCGAGCTGGGGCGGCCGGTGCGGGTGCTGACCGCGACCGGGCGCTCCGCCGCCGCGTCCGCGGACCCGCTGAGTGCCGACGAGGTCGACCGCGTCGTGCACGCCGCCCTGACCGCGCGCCGCACCCCGGTGACGGTGCCGGACGCGCACGGAGGAGTGCTGTCGATCCTCGCCGTCGCGGGAGCGGAGGAGCACCGCGCCGCCTCGTGGTTCGTCGTCGTCGCCGGCGACTGGAACGAGTGGCACCCCTCGCTGCTCGACGCGATCACCGAGCTGACGGGCGTGATCGGGCTCTACCGGCTGCAGCGTGAGGCGGCCCTGCTCGCCGACGCGGCGCTCGCCGACCGGCTGCTCGAGCTGATCGAGGAGGACAGCGAGCAGCCGGAGACGGCGGTCTACCTCCGCCAGCTGGGCCTCGCCGGCGTCGAGCGCTTCGCGGTGCTGGCGGCCGCGGTGGACGGCGACGGCGAGCTCGCGCGCTCGGTGCTCACGGATGCGGTTGCGCATCTGGGCCGGGCCGTGGTGGGGCGCGATGCCGACGGTGCGGTGGCGCTGGTCCCGGTGGCGGACGACGAAGCCCTGGCCATGGTGACCGCGGCGCTGCGCCGGGCCGGTGCGGCGTTGGACGGCGCGGTGCTGCGGGTCGGAGTGAGCGCGCCGAGTCCGCTGCCGGCGCTCGGTGGGGCGCTGCGGTCGGCGCGGTACGCGCTGCGGCTGCCGTCCGCGCCGGGCGACGCGTCGCCGGTGCGGATCGGGACAGCGGGCGAGGTGACCTCGGCGGTGCAGCTGCTGAGCGCGGTGCCGGACCACCTGCGCGCGGTGTTCGTCGAGCTGGTGCTCGGCCGGCTGATCGAGCACGACGCGCGCTACAACTCGCAGCTGGTGGCGACTCTGTCGGCGTTCCTCGACTGCGGCGGCTCCTGGGTGCGCGCGGCCGAGCAGACCCACCTGCACCTCAACACGGTCCGCTACCGCATCGCCCGCGTGGAGGAGCTGACGCAGCGCGACCTCTCGAACACTTCCGACCGCGCCGACCTCTTCCTGGCGCTGCGGCTGCGCTGATCAACCATGTCGATCGAGTAGCGCGCGCAGCGTGCGTATCGAGATCCACCCACCGTCAGGACGGGTGAGTCTCGATACGCCCCTCCGGGGCTACTCGACCACCATGAAGCACCCCCCCCGGGGCTACAGGGACGGGGCGAGCACGCGGCGGCCCTGCACGTGGACCGCCGCGACGGCGGGCTCGCGCAGGCCCAGGAGCAGGGCGAACAGCAGCTGGGCCGTCGCCTCCTCCGGGTCGTCGGCGCGGACGCCGAGGGCGAGCACCTCCGCGAGCGGCTCCCAGCGGTCGGGCTCGATGCGGAGGAAGTCGGCGTCCTTGCCGAGGTCGAAGTTACCGAAGCGCTCCTCCATGTCGAGCGCGCGCGCACCGGCCAGCGTCGCGGTGAAGAGCAGTTGGGCCGGGTGCAGCGCGATCGATGCGTCGCCCTCCTCCGACAGGTGCACCTTGAAGGCGTCGTTCGCCACCCGTGCGAGCAGCCACTCGTCGCCGGCGCCGATGTCGCTGCCGAGCGCGATCGTCACGCCCGCGGCCGCGGTGCGCCGCCACGGCATCGTCCCCGAGCCGAGGAACTGCTGCGAGGTGGGGCAGTGCGCGATCGAGGTGCCGGTCGCGGCCATCCGGTGCAGCTCCGCGTCCTGGCAGTGCACGGCGTGCGCGAGGATCGTCCGCCGGCCGAGCAGCGAGGAGCCGCCGCGCCGCGAGCCGGGCAGGAACAGCCCGTCGTAGGTGTCCAGGTAGCTGCGGGTCCCGAAGCTCGCGAGGACCGCGGCGATCTCGCCGTCGCCCGGCCGGTCGTTCTCGTTGAGGTGGCTGTGCACGTACACGCCGCGGTCGCGCACGCCGTCGTAGAGCTCGCCGAGCCCGGCGAGCGTCGTCGGCGTCACCGACAGCGAGAAGCGGGGGACGATCGCGACCTGCTGCAGCGCGGTCGAGGGGTCGCCGGTGTCGACGGCGTGCCAGCGGTCGATCTCCTCGGCGACGAGGGCGAGCGCCTCGTCCTCGCCGGTCAGCAGCGCCGCGGCCGACGGCGGCCCGACCGTCTGCAGTCCGCGACCGGACACCGTGCGCAGTCCCGCCTCGACACTCCGCTCGAACAGGGCGTCCTGCGCGTGCGGGAACGCCGAGCCGAAGACCATCGCCGCGGTCGTCCCGGCGCTCACCCGTCGCCGGGTGAAGGCCCGCGCGATGCGGCCGGCGAACTCCTCGTCGGCCAGCCGCGACTCCGCCGGGAAGATCGCGGTGTCGAGCCACTCCAGCAGCTGCCCGCCGCCGAACGCGTCGGTCGAGTACGTCTGCGGGAAGTGCAGGTGCGTGTCGACGAAGCCGGGCAGGAGGAACGCGTCCGCGTCGCCGGTGACCGGCCAGTCCGCGTACTCGCGGGGGAGTGCGGCGTGCGGTCCGACCCAGAGGATCGTCCCGCCGTCGCCGACGACGAGCGCGCCGTCCGGGATCGAGACCAGCGCTTCGGCGGCCGTCTCGACGGTGGGCCGGCCGGCCACGTGCAGGACGTGGCCGCGGTGCACGCCGCGCGGGCCTGTGCCCGGACCGGACCCTCCGCTCACACCAGTCCCGAGTACGCGTACCAGGCGGGCCCGGCGTCCGGCGCGTCGTCGCGGGTGACGGCGGCCTGGATCAGCCCGTAGGGCCGGTCGGCGGCGTGGTAGACCTCGTTGTCGTTCTCCACGCCGAAGGGCGAGAGGTCGTAGAGGAAGTGGTGCTTGTTCGGGGCCGAGAGGCGCACCTCGACGATCTGCGGGAACTCCTCCAGCACCGCCTTGCCCATCTCGAAGAGCGTCTGCTGCAGGGCGAGCGAGTGCACGGTGGCGAAGCGGCTGATCATCAGCGCCTTCACGCCGGCGTAGACGGCCTCCCAGTCGCTCGCGGCGATCTCCTCGTCGCTGAGGGCGAAGCGCCACTTCGCGACCAGCGAGGTCGCCATCACGCGGTCCCGGGTGGGCGGGAGCACCGTGTACGGGTCGGTCAGGAAGCCGTGGAACTCCGAGCCGGTGGACTTGAGGATCGTCAGGTCCTTGAAGCCGCCGGTGATCCAGACCTGCTGCGCGTCGCCGGTGCCCTCGACGGTGACGGAGGCGATGCGCACCTCCTGGCCCTTGCGGACCCAGGTGTGGTCGTGCTCGGCGCCGTCGACCAGGACGCGCTCCCAGGCGAACTCCTCGATCTCGATCCGCGCGCCGTGCACGGTCTCGGTGCCGTCGACGAAGTGCCGGGCCAGCTCGAGGCCGTACGCCTCGATCGAGCGCAGCCCCTTCTCCTTCGCGAAGGAGTAGGCGGTCTGCTTCTGGGTGTCGGTGGGGAGGACCGCGGACTGGTCGCCGGTCAGGTGCGCGGCCGCGAAGTCGCCTCGCAGGGCGGTCGAGACGTTCACGTCGTGGATCTCGTGCCGGGGGCTGTCGCGGTAGATCCGGACGACGCGGTTCTCGGCCTTCCCGTACTGGTGGTCTCCGAGGATGATCGACATGTCCGCTCCTGTTCGCGTTCGGTGGTTCGTGGGGCTCCGCGGGGGACCGCGGTCGCGCGGCCCGGGCTGTGCCCGTCTGCCAGGATGCCGCGCGCGGCGACCCCGTCGCACCGGCGGAGCACTCAGCGTCCGGCGCCCGCGTCACCCGAGTCTTGTGCGATCCGCCCGGAACCGCGCCCGGAACCGCGGGAGTTCACACGGCGGAAACGTGACCGGAACACGCGGCCCGGCCCCGTCGCTCCGACTCCGCCGCCGGTGACGGCTCAGGGCCGGTCGAGCAGCCGGCCGACCGGCGCTGAGGTCTCGCCCGTGACCCGGACTCCGCCGACCCAGGTCGCCGCGACGGCGCCGCGCAGCACGCGGCCGTCGTAGGCGGAGACCTTGTTCTTGTGCGAGAGCGCGTCGACGTCCACCGGCGACGCCGCCTCCGGCTCGAACGCGACCAGGTCGGCGTCCGCTCCGGCGCGCAGCAGCCCCTTCTGCCCGAGCCCGGCGAAGGCGGCGGTCGCCGTCGACATCCAGGCGACGACCTGCTCCAGCGGGATCCCGCGCTCGCGCGCGCCCGTCCAGACCGCGCGGAAGCTCAGCTCGAGCCCGGAGATGCCGCCCCAGGCGAGGCCGAAGTCGCCGTCGTGCGCGAACTTGAGCTCGGCCGTGGCGGGGGAGTGATCGGAGGCGATCAGGTCGATCGTGCCGTCGAGCAGGCCCTTCCAGAGCAGCTCGCGATTGCGCTCGTCCCGGATCGGCGGGCAGCACTTGAACTGCGTGCCGCCGTCGGGGATCGTCTCCGCATCGAAGGTGAGGTAGTGCGGGCAGGTCTCCGCGGTGATCCGCAGCCCCTCGGCCTTCGCCTCGCGCAGCAGCGGCAGCGCCTCGGCGGAGGACAGGTGCAGGATGTGCGCCCGCCCGCCCGTCTCGCGGACGGCCTGGATCACGCTCGCGATCGCCGAGTTCTCGGAAGCGGGCGGCCGGGAGTCGACGAAGGCGTCGTAGGAGGTGCCGCCGGCGTTGGCGCTCGCCTCGAGCTCGACCGGGTCCTCGGCGTGCACGATCAGCAGACCGTCGAACGCGGCGATCTCGGCCATCGCCGCGAAGAGCTGCTCGGTGCTGAGGTGCGGGAACTCGTCGACGCCGCTCGGCGAGAGGAAGCACTTGAAGCCGAAGACGCCCGCGTCGTGCAGCTCGCGCAGGGTGCCGAGGTTCTCCGGGATCGCCCCGCCCCAGAAGCCGACGTCGACGAGCGCCTGCGGACCGGCCGCGGCCTTCTTGGCGCCCAGCCCCGCGACGGTGGTGGTCGGCGGGATCGAGTTCAGCGGCATGTCGATGATCGTGGTGACGCCGCCGGCCGCTGCCGCACGAGTGGCGGAGGCGAAGCCCTCCCACTCGGTGCGGCCGGGCTCGTTCACGTGCACGTGCGTGTCGACGATCCCCGGCAGCAGCACCTGGCCGGCGGGGAGGACGACCTCCTCGAGGGTCTTCCAGGGCGCGTCGATGTCGCCGACGGCGACGATGAGGCCGCCCGCGACGGCGACGCTGGCGGGCCGCGTCCCGTTCTCGGTGAGGACGGCGGAGGAGCGGATCACGAGGTCGAGCGAGGGGGAGTCGTCGGGCATGGGTTCGACCATATACTCGGCATGTTTCCCGCGTGTGAGCGCCCGCCGGCCGCACGACCCGGCTCCGCGCCCTCCCGCCCGTCGACGTCGGAGGCCGCCGTGCTCGAACTCGCCGTACCGCTCCTCGCGCGCGTCGAGGCGGGCGAGAGCGTCGCCGTGGTCACCGTGACCCACGTCTTCGGCTCGGCGCCGCGCGCCCTCGGCTCCTCGATGGCGGTCGACGCGGCCGGCAGCGCCATCGGCTCCATCTCGGGCGGCTGCGTCGAGGCCCAGGCCTACGCGCTCGCGCAGGAGGTGCTCGGCTCCGGCGGCTCCGGCTCGGAGCACTTCGGCTTCGACGACGAGGCGGCGTTCGCGGCCGGTCTCTCCTGCGGCGGGCAGCTGCGGGTCTTCGGCCACGTCGTCGACGCGAGCTCGGGGGCCGTGCTGGCCGAGCTGCGCGCCGCGCGGGCCGGGCGGCCGGCGGGACTGGCGATGATCGTCGGCGGGCCGGACGAGCTCGTCGGCCTGGTGCTGACCGGCGCGACCCGCGCGCAGGACGTGGTGGGGCCGTCGCTGGACGAGGACACGGTGCGCCGGATCCTGGCCGAGCGGGCCGCGCGCCTGGCCTCGGGCCGCTCGGCGACCGTGGAGATCGCCTGCCAGGGCGTCGAGCTCGAGGTGACCTACGTCGTCAGCGCGGAGAAGCCGCGCCTGCTGATCTTCGGCGCCGTCGACTTCTCCGCAGCGCTCTGCGCGGCCGGGGCGCTGCTCGGCTACCGGGTGACGGTCTGCGACGCGCGGCCGGTGTTCGCGACGGCGGAGCGGTTCCCGGGCGCCGACGAGGTCGTGGTCGAGTGGCCGTCCGACTACCTCGCGGCGACGGAGGTGGACGAGCGCACGGTGATCGCGGTGCTCACCCACGACGAGAAGTTCGACGTGCCGCTGCTCGAGACGGCGCTGACGCTGCCCGCCGCCTACATCGGCGCGATGGGCTCGCGGCGCACGCACGAGCGGCGGCTGCGGCTGCTGCGCGAGGCCGGGGTGGCGGAGGAGTCGCTCGCCCGGCTGCACTCGCCGATCGGCCTGGACATCGGCGCGTCGACGCCGGAGGAGACGGCGGTCTCGATCCTCGCGGAGGTGCTGGCGGTGCGCGCCGGGGCATCGGGCGCGCCGCTGGCGGGGCGGTCGGGGCCGATTCACGCCTCGCGCTGAGACAGAAGGTGCCAGCGGGTCACGCGAGCTGCCGGGCTCCTCAGTCCGTGCCACAGAGAGGACAGCGCGATGGGCGCGATGCCAGCATGGCGTCGCTCCGCCGCTCACCCTCAGCACGATGAACCAGGAGTCACCATGACCGAACCCACCCGCTCCCTCGCCGCCGACCGTCCCGCGCGCGGAAGCCGCTCGACCGTCGCGACCCTCGCGCTCGTCGCTGGTCTCGCAGGCGGCCTCGCCCCGGCCGCACTCGCCGACCCGACCCCGGACGTCGCAGCCCCGACGAGCCCGGCGAAGAGCATCGTCACGGGCGGAGGGAGTGCGTCGGCGCCGTCGGCCGTCGCGGCGTCCGACGGCGGTTTCACCTTCTCCTCCTTGACGGGGAGTGGAGCAGCCGTGCACCCCGGGCTGAAGGTCAAGACCTACGCCTCGTTCGACGTCGCGCCGGGGACCGCCGTCGGAGCGGGCACGCCGGTCACCGTCGTCTACTCGTTCTTCAACACCGGCGACATGCCGCTGCGCGATGTCGGTCCGAAGAAGGTGAACCTGGACGTCGACACGGTCTCCACGGTCGTCATCAAGGGCCGCGTCGTCACCGTGGAGGATGTCCAGCGCGGCTCTGTGGCCCTGTCGAGCACCTGGACGGCGAGGACGCCGGTGGGGTCGGTCTCCGCGCCGACCAGCACGTTCGACCTCCGCATCCCCGGCTCCGCCTTCTAGAGCACGCCCGGCTCGGCGGCGGTCCGACCGGCTGCCCTGACGTTCGTCGGGCGCGGGCGGGCCGCCTCGAGGGGACGGACGCGAAGTGATGTCCCGTCGCTCCGCGTCCATCCCCCTCCGTCGGCCTTCATCCGCCTCGAGTGCGTGCCGTGCCGAGGACGCGCGGTCCTCGACGGACCGTCTCCGGCAGGTGGACCGTCCGCACGACGACGCGCTCGTGGACGGCTGCTCCCTTCGCCATCTGGTTCTTCGCGCGCTGAGCAGCGGTCCGGAACGGCCCTGACGAGGACGGGCCGGGGCGGAGGAAACCGCCGCGAAACACCGCGCTGCCATGCTCAGAAGATGCAGCGTCACGTCATCACCGGAGCCCACGTCGCCACAGTCGACGCCGCCGGGGCCGAGCACCCCGGCGGCCACGCGGTCGTCGACGACCGGCGGATCGTCGCCGTCGGCGCGGGGGAGCCGCCCGCCTGGGCCCTGGACGGCCGGGCGCCGACCGGGCTCCCGTCCGCGGAGCCGGTCGTGCTCACCCGGGTCGACGGCCGGGGCCACCTGCTGACCCCCGGACTCGTCAACACTCACCACCACCTGTACCAGTGGCTGACCCGCGGCTGGGCGCAGGACTCGATCCTCTTCGACTGGCTCGTCGCGCTGTACCCCGCCTGGTCGCGGATCGACGCCGATCTGACCCGGTCCGCCTCGCTCGGTGCGATGGGGGTGCTCGCCCGCTCGGGCTGCAGCACTGTGGGCGACCACCACTACGTCTTCCCGCGAGGCTCCGGCGACATCGTCGGCGGCATCGTGGACGCCGCCTCGACGCTCGGGCTGCGCCTGCACGCGACGCGCGGCTCGATGGACCTCGGCGAGTCGCAGGGCGGTCTGCCGCCGGACTTCGCGGTCGAGACGACCGCCGCGGCGCTGCAGGCGAGCGGCGAGGCCGTCGAGCGGTACCACGACACCTCGTTCGACGCGATGGTGCGCGTCGCGATCGCGCCGTGCTCGCCGTTCTCGGTGACGCCGGATCTGCTGCGCGAGTCGGCGGTCCTCGCCCGGCAGCTCGGCGTGCGTCTGCACACGCACGGCTCAGAGACGGTCGAGGAGGACGCCTTCACCCGGGAGACCTTCGGGATGTCGCCCACGGACTACCTGGAGTCGCTCGGCTGGCTGGGCGACGACGTCTGGATGGCGCACGGCGTGCACCTCGACGACGACGCGATCGCGAAGTTCGCGGCCACGGGCACCGGAGTCGCCCACTGCCCGTCGTCGAACGCGCGGCTCGCGGCGGGCATCGCGCCGATCCCGCAGCTGCTGGCGGCCGGGGCGCCGGTCGGGCTCGGCGTGGACGGCGCGGCGTCGAACGAGTCCGGGCAGCTGGGCTCCGAGATCCGCGCGGCCGTGCTGATGAACCGGCTCCGCGCCGGCGCAGACCGGATGAGCGCGCGGCAGGCGCTCTCGATCGCGACGATCGGCGGCGCGCGCGTGCTGGGCCGCCAGGACGAGATCGGCTCGATCGAGGTGGGCAAGCTCGCCGACCTGGCGCTGTGGCGGATCGACGGGATCGAGCACGCCGGCATCGCCGATCCGGTCGCGGCCCTCGCGCTCGGCGCGCAGCCGCCGCTGACCCTGTTGCTCGTCAACGGGCGGCCCGTGGTCGCGGACGGGCACCTCGTCTCCGTGGACGAGCACGCCATCGCCCGCGAGGTCGCCCGCGCGAGCGCGGAGCTGGCGTCGCGCGTCTGACGCCTCGGCGCGGTGTGCTGAGGGGCGGTGGTCTCGATACGCCGCTCCGCGGCTACTCGACCAACATGGAGGGGCGATTGCATGCTGATCGAGTAGCCCGCGGAGCGTTCGTATCGAGCGGAGGGGGCGCCTTCGGCGCCAGCGCAGGGCGGGGAAAGGATCTTGTGGCTGGCTCGTTGTGGTTGGACGATGGAGGGGTCGCGGT
>NZ_RJKO01000002.1:0-511940 GCF_003751825.1 Rathayibacter sp. PhB186
CGCTTGGCTCCATCACTACAATCACCACCGACCCCACACCGGAATCGGCGGATCAACCCCCGCAGAACGCGTCCACAACCTCACGGGGAACTACAGCTAGAGGATCTTGCCGCGGACACTCCCCCACTGCGACACTCGCCCCGATGAGCACACACGGCGTCCGCGACCCCCGCCCCTCCGACGTCGCGAGGCGCACCGTGCTCGGGGCGGCCTGGTCGACCCCGGTCGTCGCGGTCGCGACGGCCGCGCCGATGGCCGCGGCGAGCACCGCCGGGCTCACGGCCCGCCTGTCCTGGGACGGCCCGAGGGGCGTCCAGACGGAGTCGTCCCTCCTGTTCCTCACCCTGGAGTCGCCCTCGCGCGGCACTCCGGTCGTCCGCGGGACCGGCACTCTCACCCTGACCGTCCTCGAGGAGTACGCCTTCTCCCCCGCGACGACGGTCGTCGCGCCGGCGGGGTGGACGGTGATCAACGACAACGGCCGGACGATCACGATCCTCGCCCCCGACGGCGTGAGCGCGGGGACCAAGGGCTTCAACGTCGAGTGGGGTGAGCTGTCCGGCAACTGGACGACTACGGCCACCTGGACCGAGAGCGAGGTCACCGGCTCCGTCTCGTCGACCATCGAGGTCGGGCCGCGGGGCTTCCCCGTGCTCGAGTGGCTGACGAACCCCGCCGTCTTCGGCGGGACGTCGACGCTCCGGCTGCTGGTGCCCGCCGACTGCTACGCGATCGGCTACCCCGGTCTCCTGCTGATCCCCGCCGAGTTCTTCGACGCGTCGACGATCGCCCTGCCCTCGGGCTGGAGCGTCGTCGACGAGGACAGCGCCGCGTTCGCGTACCTCACCGGTCCGACCGTCGCCGGTGCGGCCGACTTCGCCTTCACGTTCGGCCCGGGCTCGACCACGACCAGCCCTGTCGTGCAGTGGATCTCCCCGACGGCACCGGGGACGACGCCGATCCAGCCCCGCCCGCCCCTCCGGCTCACGCCCGCCTGACGCGCCGCAGCCTGCGAGGCGCGGAGCCGCATGCCGCCTGCAGCTCAGTCATGCTGATCGAGTAGCCCGCGCAGCGGGCGTATCGAGATCCACCATCACCGACACATCAGGCGACAGCGGGTCTCGATACGCGCCTCTGGCGCTACTCGACCAGCATGCAGAGGGCTCCGCCTCCGCCTGCTGCGGTGCGGTGCACCGCTCCCCCGGCTAGGCCGGGTTCGACTTCAGCAGCCGGGTCACCGCGATCATCGCGCCGCCCACCACCGCGGGGATCCCGCCGCCGGGGTGCACCGACGCTCCGACCCGCCACAGCCACGGCCGCAGGCGGTCGTGGTAGGCGGGCCGGTGGAAGGGCCCGCTCTGCCAGGAGGGCCGCGCCGCGCCGTAGAGCGCGCCGTGCGGTTCGCCGCCCTCGCCGTAGTACTGCGGATCGAGCACCGTCTGCTCGTCGAGGAGGTCGGTGAGGAGCCCGTCGAGCCCCATCGCCCGCGAGACGCGCTCGACCTCACGCCGCACGAAGGGGTGCTCGGCGGTGTACCGGCCGCCGTCGGCGGGCGCGGTGAGCAGGACGCCGAGGGTGCTGTGCGGATTCGGGTACACCTCGCCCGCGCGGTACTGGTTGACGAACACCATGGTGTCCGCCGGCTCGTCGCCCGCCTCGAGGCTGCGGTGCAGCGCGGCGGGCCGGGTCGGCAGCACCACGCTGTGCGTCGCGATGCTCGCCGGCAGCTCCTCCCGCAGCACGCCGTAGAGCGCGATCGCCGAGCAGGAGAGGGTGCGGGGGCGCAGGCGGGGCAGTGCCGGCAGCCGCGACGGACCCGTCAGCGCCTCGAGCCGGTCGGCGTCCAGGGCGCTGACGACGAGGTCGGCGGAGTAGTGCCCGGCGTCCGTGGTGACCGACCCGCGCTCGATGCGGACGACCGCCTCGCCGGTGCGCACCTCGACGCCGGCCGCCTCGGCCAGCCGGCCCAGCGCCAGCACGATCTCGTAGACGCCGCCGCGGGGCACCCAGGCCCCGGTCTCGGCCATGATCGCGGGCATGCTCGCGTAGAGGGCGGGGGTCCGCGCGGGCGAGACGCCCGCGTTCAGGGTGTGGATCGCGATGATCTCGCGCAGCCCGTCCGGCAGCCAGGGCAGGCCGTCGAGGTAGGCGCGCGTGGTGAGGCGCGAGCCGTAGACGGCGAGCAGCCGACGCAGCGCCGGGAGGGCGGCCCGGTCGAGCGGGTCGGCGAGCAGCAGCTCGGTCACGTCGTCGGCGAGGGGCGCGTGCAGTTCCGAGAACCGCCGCCAAGCCGGGTACCAGGGGTGGTCCGGCGCGACCGGCAGCGAGGTCTCCTCGCCGTCGTAGTAGTAGCGGCCCACCTCGGGCATCCGCACCAGGTCGAGCCGGCCGGCGTCCCGGACGCGCTCGGGGGCGCGCTCGCCGTCGCCGAGGCGCCGCAGCAGCTCGCCCCACACCGCCGGGAACGTCACCAGGGACGGCCCGGTGTCGATGCGGTCCTCGCCCAGCTGCAGGCGGCGGCTCTTGCCGCCGAGCTCGGCGGAGGCCTCGAGGAGGGTGACCCGGTGGCCGGCGTGCGCGAGCAGCGCGGCCGCGGTGAGCCCGCCGATCCCGCCGCCGACGACGACGATGCGGCTCATGCGGAGCCTCCCAGCACGATCGAGACCAGCAGCAGGACCCCGGTGAAGGAGCCCGCGATGTACGGGAAGGCGACCGACAGGCGGTAGAGCCGGTGACCGGTCTCCGGCGTCGGGTCGCGCAGCAGGCGCACGACGAGGACGCCGGCGATCAGGAGGTTGACCGCGGCGACCGGCACGCTCACCAGGGCGAACAGCACCGTGGAGACGATCCACCAGGCCCCGCTCCACAGGGCCGTCCCGCGCGCCCCGAGCCGCACCGCGGTGGTGGTGATGCCCGCGTCGCGGTCCTCCACGATGTCCTGCACCGCGTCGAAGGCGTGCTTGGCCACACTCCAGGCCATCAGCCCGAGGGCGGCCGGCCAGACCGGCGACACCTCGAAGGCGGCGGGCACGATGACCAGCGGCAGCGCGTAGGCCGCGTTGCTCAGCGAATCGAGGAAGGGCCGCGCCTTGAAGCGCAGCGGCGGCGCGGAGTAGAAGACGAAGACGCCGGCGTAGAGCAGGATCGCGGCGTTCGCGAGCGGCGGCAGCGCGAGGAGGAAGTAGACGAGGAACGGGACGTTGGTCACCGCGACGGCCCAGGCGATCAACCGCACCTCGGACTGCCGGATCCTGGCGCCCTCGATCGAGCCCTTGCGGGGATTGGACGCGTCCGTGTCCTGGTCGTAGACGTCGTTGACGCCGTAGATCAGCAGATTGAACGGCAGGGTGAGCCACAGGATGATCGGCAGGGCCCGCAGGTCGAACAGCGCGCCGGTGAGCCACACGGCGACGAGGCCGGAGCCGATGGTGTTGATCCAGAGCACCGGGCGCGAGATGTGCACGAGGCGGCGCACGACCGCGCCGATCGCGAGCGGTGCGGTGCTCGCCGTCCGCTCACTGCGATCAGTCACCCGCCCGAGGCTACCGGCCCCCTCGACGCGGGGTGATGACTTGCGGGCCACACTGGGGGGATGCGTATGATGCTCGCCACCGCCGGCACCCGGGGCGATGTGGAGCCGTTCGCGGCCCTCGCCCGGCACGCCGTCGCCCGCGGTCACGAGGTCCTGCTGGCCCTGCCCGACGACGCTGACGCCCCCGAGGGCGTGGACACCGTGGCCCTCGGGCTGGACGCTCGGCGGGTGCTCTCCCCCGCCGGCCGCACCCCGTGGGCGCTCGCGAACCACCTGCGCCGGGAGGTGCGGCCCGCGATGCAGCGGATGCTCGCCACCGCGGTGCGGGAGACGATCGCCTTCGAGCCCGACGTGGTGGTCCACCACCCGCTGATCCTCAGCGCGCCGATGGCGGCGGACGCGCTCGGAGTGCCCCGGGTGCTGGTGGAGTTCGCTCCGGTGGCCACGCCGAGCGAGCGGTTCCCCGCCGCCGGCGGTCCCACGGCCACCCGCGACCTGGGGGCCTACAACCGGCACACCTACGCCGTGCCGCGCAGCGCCGCCCGGCTCTTCGAGGCCGACGTGGCCCGCGCCGCCGCCGAGCTGCCGGGCGGTCGTCGTCCGGACCGGCGGTCGCCGTCGCGCGCGACGCTCATGGCGGTGAGCCCCGCGCTGCTGCCGCGTCCCGACGACTGGCCGGAGCGGGTGCATCAGACGGGGGCGTGGTTCGCGGAGTCGGCCGCGTCTCCCGACCCGGTGGTCTCCGAGTTCCTGGCCGGCGGACCCTTCCTCGTCGCGTCGTTCGGCTCGATGGCGACCGGAGACGCCTCGCTTCGCGGGGACGCGATCGTCACGGCCGCCCGCGCCCACGGCCTGCGGGTGCTGCTCGTCACCGGCTGGGGCGGACTCGCGCTGCCGGCCGAGTGCCGCGGCCCCGACGTGCTGGCGGTGCGGTCAGTGCCGTTCGACGCGGTCCTGCCGGGCGCCGCGCTCGCCGTGCACCACGGCGGGGCCGGCACCTCGCACGCCGTCGCCCGGGCCGGCGTGCCCGCCGTCGTCGTGCCCGTCACCGCCGACCAGCCGTTCTGGGCCGCGCAGCTGCACCGGCAGGGTCTCGCCGCCGCCCCGATCCCGCTGCGCCGCCTCTCGGCCGGAACCCTCGTGCCCGCGATGACCGACGCCCTGTCGCGCCGGGAGCGCGCTGCCGAGGTGGGCCGCCTCATGCGGAGCGAGCACGGGGTCCAGCGGGCGGTCGAGGTGCTCGAGGCGCTCTGACTCAAGGCGCTCTGTGGCGGGCTCTCGACCCGTCGGCAGCGTCGTCCCGCGGGGCGTGCGGCACAATCCCGTGGCCGAGGAGGAGGTCGAGATCGTGCTGATCGAGACCGTCACCACCGCACACACCGGCGACGTCGTCGTCGCCGGCACCGTGCCGATCGCCGCGCAGCTGAACCGCTCCTCCGACCCCGGGGCCTGACCGCTCACTCGACGCGGGCGCCGCCCTGCTCGACGCCGGATCCCGATCGCCGGGCCTCCGCCGGGGTGTACTCTCTCCTCATCTGAGGTAAAAAGCAGTCCGCGCTCGTCCGCGGCCTGTGCGCACACGCGGCATCGAGTGATCCGCCACTTCTTCCCCGTGAAGGAGTGCGCCCATGGTGCCCGACGCCCCCGATCCGCCACGCGAGGCACGGCCCCACGCCGCCTGCGCGAGGAGCGGATCGCCCTCACCGGCCGGTCGGCCGCGCCCCTGCTCGGGATGCTCGACAGCTCGATCCTCACCGTCGCCCTGCCCACCCTCGGCCGCGACCTGCACGCGTCGACCGCGGGCCTCCAGCCGGTGACCGGCGCCTCCTCGGCCGCGACCGGCGGCCGCCGTCCTCGCGGGGACCGGCTTCGTGATCCGTCAGCGCGCCGCCCGACCTCCTCCGCTTCCAGGACGCGATCACCGTCGCCGCCCTGGCCCTCTCTCTCGCCGCCGCGGTGCTCGTCGCCGCCGGCGCCCTCCGTTCCCGCACCACCTCGACCCAGGAGACCACCGATGTCCGACACCCTCACGCCGCCGCCCTTCGACCCCGAGCTCGCGACCTTCCTCGACCGGCTGCAGGAGCGCGGACCCTTCACCCTGACCACGGCGATGCTCCCGCGCATGCGCGAGCTGGAGACGACGGAGCAGGAGCTCGACGACGCACTGCGCGCCCGCGGCCTCGAACGGCGCACCGTCACCGTCCCCGGGCACGACGGTGATCCGATCGACCTCGGCATCCTCCAGCGCGCCGGTCGCACCGGCACCGCCCCCTGCTTCTTCACCATTCACGGCGGCGGCATGATGTTCGGCCACTACCTCGGGAACCTCGACTCCTACGACGACTGGCTGCTCACCCACGACGTCGTCCTCGTCACCGTCGACTACCGCCTCGCCCCCGAGCACCCCGATCCCTACCCCGTGGAGGACTGCTACGCCGGTCTCGTCTGGACCGCCGAGCACGCCGACGCACTGGGCGTCGACCCCGACCGCATCGTCCTGGTCGGCCAGAGCGCCGGTGGCGGACTCGCCGCGGGCACCGCCCTGCTCGCGCGCGACCGCCGGGGACCGTCGATCCTGGCCCAGATCCTGATCTCCCCGATGCTCGACGACAGCGATTCGACCGTCTCGACCAGGCAGATCGACGGGATCGGCGTCGCCGACCGAGCCATGACCCGGTTCGGCTGGGACGCCTACCTCGGCGCCCGGCGCGGCGGCGAGGATGTCTCGGTCTACGCCGCGCCCGCACGAGCGGGCGACCTGGCCGGACTCCCCCAGGCCTACCTCGACTGCGGCAGCGCCGAGGTTTTCCGGGACGAGACGGTCGCCTACGCGAGCCGCCTCTGGGAAGCCGGAGTCCAGGCGGAGCTCCACGTCTGGCCCGGAGCGTTCCACGGCTTCACCAGCATGATGCCCGGCGCCGAGCTGTCCCGCGCCGCCGTCACCGCGCTGGCCCGGTGGACGACCCGCCTCCTGGAGGGACGACCGTGAGAGGCGAGCGGGCGGGGCGCTGAGCGGGTCGCGCGCCGCCCGTTCGCCGGGTCGGGTCGCGTCCCGCAGGGCGCGCCCGTCCTCCGAGAGGTCTGCGACCTGAGGGGGAGGCCCGCGCCGAGCCCCGCGGCTACCGTGGAGGGATGGCTTCGAACGAGAATCCCGCTGCGCCCGTCGCGGTCTGGTACTTCGTGGGGGCGACGTTCGTCGCCGCCCTGCCGATGATCCTGTTCCCGGATCTGCCCTGGCCGCTGCGCCTGTGCAGCATCGCGCTCGCGCTCGCCCTGATCGCGGGCGGCGGCGCGCAGCTGCGCCGCGAGAAGCGCGGCGCCGACCGCGGCGTCGACCAGCCGCCCGAGGCGTAGCGCCGGCCTCTGCAGCACGCGAGCGCCGCCGCGCCCGGCTTCCCCGGTCGAGAGCGTCGACTCCCTCATCCCGGACCCTCTCGACTCCGCTGTGCGACACCGGCGGGGCAGGGCGGATGATGGTCAGGTGAACCGCACCGATCGTCTCTACGGGCTCGTCGAGGAGCTGCGAGCGGTCTCGCCCCGGCCGCGGAGCGCACGCCGCCTCGCCGAGCGGTTCGAGGTGTCCGTGCGGACCATCGAGCGGGACCTGTCCGCGCTGCAGCAGTCCGGACTGCCGATCTGGGCGGAGCCGGGCCGGACGGGCGGCTACGTCATCGACGCGTCCGCGACCCTCGGCCCGGCGGGATTCACCCTCGACGAGGCCCTCGCCGTGCTGATCGGCCTCAGCGCGCTGGAGCGCAGTCCCTTCCGGCACGCAGCCCGGACCGCCGCCCGGAAGACGCTCGCGGTCCTGCCGGACGGGGAGGCCGCCCGTGTCGGCGCGGTCGCCTCGCGGGTGCACTTCCTCGAGAGCGAGGAGGAACCGGTTGTTCCGGCGGAGTTCGCGACGGCCCTCCGAGCGGATCGGGTCGTCCGGCTCCGCTACCGGGACAGCAGCGGTGCGGAGTCCGTGCGCGAGGTCGAACCGCTGGGCTCGATCGGGAAGGAGGAGCACTGGTACCTGATCGCCTGGTGCCGGCTGCGCGAGGGGGTCCGCGCGTTCCGCGGCGACCGCATGCTGTCGGTCGAGGTGACCGAGGAGCGGACCCCGCAGCGCACCCTCCGAGCCGAGGACCTCGCGCTCCAGTACGGACGGCTGCGGTCCGTCATCGACGGCTGATCCGGCGCGCGGATCTCCCGGAGACGCCGACGATCTCCGGAAACACCGACAGGACGGTGTCGCGACGACCGGCGAGCCTGGTGGGACGACCTCACCCTCACCAGCCTCACCCTCACCACTGAAGGAGCTCCATGTCGTTCACCTCCCTCCGCATCGTCACCGACGACCTCGAAGGCCTCGTCGCCTTCTACGAGAAGGTCATCGGCCGACCAGCCGAGCGCCCGGCGCCGGTCTTCGCGCAGTTCACCGGAGCGGGCGCGACCCTCGCCATCGCCCACACCGCGACGGTCGGGATGCTCCACGGCGCCGTCGCCCCTGCGTCGAACCACTCCGTCCTGCTCGAGTTCGAGGTGGCCGACGTGGACCGCGCCTTCACCGAGCTCGGACCCGGGAGCGAGGACGTGGTGCTCGCGCCGACCACGATGCCGTGGGGCAACCGCTCCGCCCTCGTCCGCGACCCGGACGGCAACGTCGTCAATCTGTTCAGCAGGCCCGCCCGCCCCGGACCTCCTCCGACGCCCTCTTCCGGACATGACCGCTAGCGCCGGAATCGAACCTCGAGGCGCGCGTTCTCCGCGCCTCGACGACCGGTGACCGACCACTCATCCCACGCCGGAAGCATGGACGCGCCCGCCGCCCGAGACCGCAGACGAACAGGACAGTGGAAGCGGCGACGTGACGGAAGGATCCGTGTCCGTATCAGCGGTTCACCGGGTGGCGGGGCGGCGGCCGGCCTCACCCTTCAGGAGGCGTTCCGCCGCACTCTCGACACGACACCGATGGCCTACCTCCGGCGGCAGCGGCTCGAGCGGGTCCGCGAGGAACTGCTCGTCGCCGTGCCGGGAGCCGTCAGCGTGACCGAGGTGGCCACTCGATGGGGGTTCATCCACCTCAGCCGATTCGCCGCCGGCTATCGCGCAGCGTTCTCCGAGAACCCCTCCGACACCCTCCGCTCGTAGCGCGCGTCGAGCAGAGGCCGACGTCACAGCATGGGCAGCCGGCGCGGTCGCGGGCCGCGGGGGAACGCGGCGTCGATCCGGTCGAGTTCGGCGGTGCTGAGCTTCAGCG
The DNA here is from genome assembly GCF_003751825.1 of Rathayibacter sp. PhB186. Taxonomy (NCBI): domain Bacteria; kingdom Bacillati; phylum Actinomycetota; class Actinomycetes; order Micrococcales; family Microbacteriaceae; genus Rathayibacter; species Rathayibacter sp. PhB186. Next base: position 8,778 of record NZ_RJKO01000002.1, read on the forward strand.
CGCCCGCCCCTGCATTGTCGGCGGCGTGCGCGACGGTGGAGGCCTTGGGGATGGCGAAGACGGCCGGCCGGCGCACGAGGAAGCGAAGGGCGACCTGCCGGACGCTCGCACCGTGCTCCGCCGCGATCTGCTCCAGCACGCGGCCCCCCGGCGTCCGCGGATCGGGGAAGCGGTCGTGACCGAAGGGACTGTACGCGACGACGGCGACGCCCCGCCGCTCGCACCACGGGAGCACGGCGTGCTCGATCGCGCGCTCCTCGAGGTGGTACAGCACCTGATTGCAGGCGAGGTGTCCTTCCCCGCCCGACCGCCAGGCCTCCTCCAGATCGTCGACATCGAAGTTGCTCACGCCCCACGACCGGATCTTGCCCTGCTCGCGCAGCTGCTCGAAGCCGGCGAACGTCTCCTCCAGGGGGTGCGAGCCGCGCCAGTGCAGGAGGTAGCAGTCCAGCATGTCGGTGCCCAACCGCGTCAGCGTGCGCTCGCACGCCGCCACCACTCCGGCACGCGAGGCGTTGCTCGGGAGCACCTTCGAGACGAGGAAGACCTCGTCCCGCCGGCCGTCGATCGCCGCACCGACCACCGGCTCGGCGTCACCGTACATCTCGGCGGTGTCGATGTGCGTCATGCCGCTGTCGATCCCGTGACGCAGCGCGGCCACGGCGGTCGGGCGGTGGGCATCGTCGATGTACCAAGTGCCCTGCCCGATCACGGAGACCTCCGACGGAGGGCGGCCGAAGGGGCGGTGCTCCATGAGCGTCGTCCTGCCGCGCCTACGCGGGCTGCTTCTCGGCGACGACATCGACCTCTTCGACGGTGGGCTCCCCGAACAGGACCCCGGTGTTCTCGCCGAGCGCTCGGCCGACCTCGCCCGACAGGTGCGCCTGCCGCCCGGAGTCGTCGGGGAACGCGTCGAAGATGCCGAACGACGTGGGTCCGAACTGCAGCGCGAACCACCGGACCGTCTTCGGCTCCCCTTCCACGATCGTCAGCCCCTGGTTCAGGAACGCCCGCAGGTCGTCCGCCTTGCCGGGCATCGCCTCCAGACGGACGAGGAGTGCCTTGCTCACCTGGGTTGCCATCATCGGTCTCCCTTGCTCATTCGGGTTGTCATCATCGGTCTTCCTTGCTGGTCGGCGCAACCGGCACTGGATCACGTCCACCCGGTGACGGAACCGCCCCTGCTCCTCGGGTGGAGCTGGGGGCGGTTCTCCGAGGGTCAGGGTCGGAAGACCGCCCGCACGCAGCCGTCGGTCTTCTCCTTGAACATGGCGTAGCCGGCGGGGCCGTCCTCGAGCGGCAGGACGTGCGTGGCGAGGTGCTCGGTGACGATCTCGTCCCGCGCCATCCGCTCGAGGAGCATCGGGATGTACCGGTGCCCGTGCTGCTGAGCGGACCGGAGCGTGAGGCCCTTGTTCATCACCGCCCCCAGGGGGAACTTGTCGACGAAGCCGCCGAAGACGCCCAGCACGAAGACGCTGCCGCCCTTGCGCGCGGCGAAGATCGCCTCGCGCACCGCAGTGGGCCTGTCCGTCTGCAGCCGCAGCTGCTGCTTCAGCTGGTCGTAGGCGAAGTCGGGTCCGTCGCGGTGCGCCTCCATGCCGACCGCCTCGATGCACACGTCGGGGCCGCGTCCGCCCGTCAGCTCGCGGAGCTCGGCCGTCACCTCGCTGGTCTCGTAATTCATGGTCTCCGCGCCGATGACCTGCTCGACCTGGGCCAGCCGCTCCTGGAAGCGGTCGATCACGATGACGCGCTCGGCGCCGAGCAGCAGCGACGCGCGCGCCGCCATCTGCCCGACACCGCCGGCGCCCCAGACCGCGACGGTGTCACCGGGCCGGACCCCGCCGAGGTCCGCTCCCATCCATCCGGTCGGAGCGGCGTCGGAGGCGAAGAGCGCCCGCTCGTCGCTCACCCCTTCAGGGACGGGGAAGGCGCCCTGGTCGGCGTACGGCACGCGGATGTACTCGGCGTGGCTGCCGGCCCACCCGCCCAGCGCGTGGGAGTAGCCGTAGCAGCCGCCGGGCGCCTGCCCCCAGAGCATCTCGGGGATCCCCGCGTTCGGGTTGCCGTTGTCGCACAGGGAGTAGAGCTCGTTGCGGCAGTACCAGCACTTCCCGCAGCTGATGAACGAGCAGACCACGACACGGTCGCCGACCCGGTGCTTCGTGACGGCGGATCCGACCTCGACGATCTCGCCGATGAACTCGTGCCCGAGCACGTCGCCCGCTCGCATGGTCGGGACGTACCCGCCGAGCAGGTGGAGATCCGAGCCGCAGCTCGTGCTCAGGGTCACCTTGACGATCGCGTCCTGAGCGTTGAGGATCCCGGGATCCTCGACGGTCTCGACCGAGAGCTCGTTCACTCCGGTCCAGCACAGAGCCTTCACAGCACACCCTCGCCCTTCGCCTCGTCCTCTGCCGTGTCGACCGCGCCACCGAGCAGGGTGCGCGGTCGTTCTCCGTGCGGTCTCGGGGTCGCCCGCAGCACCTCGCCCGTCTCGAAGATCTGCTTGGCGTCGCGCAGAGCCGCGCGCAGCGCCTTGCCCGGGTCGTCGCCCACCCCGGCATCGGCACCCTCGCGGACCCGGGCGTGCACCTCGAAGCCCTTGTCCCCGGGGGCCGGATCGATCCGGATCTCGAGCGACTCCGCCAGACGCTCCAGCGGCTCGGGATACCCGCCGACGGCGAAGTCTTCGGCGTCGCCCAGCACGGTGACGGCCTTCCACCCCTGGGGATGCGCTCCGTCCCCGTCCGACTCGCGCTCCTTCTTCACCAGGGAACGGGCGACGAGGCCGGCCGCGACACCCACGATGCCGACGGCGGCAGCCACCTTGCCGGCCATGATCACGCCGCCTTTCCGGGCTTGAGGACGACCTTGGTCCAGCCGTCGTCGCGGTTGTCGAAGTGCTCGTAGGCGTCCGGTGCCTGCTCGAGCGGCAGCTCGTGACTGACGAGGAAGGACGGCGTCGCCTTGCCCGCGGCGATCAGGTCGCGGAGCCGGCGGTTGTACTTCTTGACGGGCGCCTGTCCGGTTCCCATGGTCTGGCCCTTGAACCAGTGCAGGCCGATGTCGAAGGCGATCCGCCCCTCCTTCGCGAGCTCGTCGGGGCCGCCGGGATCCTGCGGCACGAAGACGCCGACGGTGCCGATCCGCCCGGTGAAGCGCACCGACTGGACCAGGCGGTTCAGCGTGAGGTTCGGCTGCTCGTCGCCGCCGGGGTCGTGCGCCTGATAGCCGACGCACTCGCAGCCGTTGTCGGCGCCGAGCCCCATCGTGTGCTCCAGCACGGCCTCGACGGGATCGACCTTCGAGTCGTCGATCGCGATCGCGCCGAGGGACTCCGCCAGTCGAAGTCGGTCCGGGTGCCGATCCACGACCATGACCTTGCTCGCACCCTTGATGGTGGCGGACAGCGCGGCCATCAGGCCGACGGGGCCGGCACCGTAGATCACGGTCTGGTCCCCCGGCTTCACCCCCGCCATCTCCGTCGCGTGATAGCCGGTCGGGAAGATGTCGGCCAGCATCACGTAGTCGGCGGACTTCTCCTCCGCGTCCTCTCCCAGGCGGAGGCAGTTGAAATCGCCCCAGGGCACCCGCAGCAGCTCGGCCTGGCCGCCGGCCCACGGCCCCATGTCGGCGAATCCGTAGGCCGCACCGGCCCACTCGGGGACGGGCTGAGCGGTGAGGCAGTAGTTGGTCAGCCCGCGCTCGCAGTTCTTGCAGTGCCCGCACGCCACGTTGAACGGCAGGACGACGTGGTCCCCCACCGCGACCTTGTCGACGCCGTCGCCGACCTCGATCACCTCGCCCATGTTCTCGTGACCGAACCACCGCCCGGTCTCGAAGCTGGTGCGCCCCTCGTACATGTGCAGGTCGGACCCGCAGATGTTCGTGGTCGTGATGCGTACCAGCACGTCGGTGGAGCGCTCGATCCGCGCATCCGGGACGTCTCTCACCGCGACTGTGCGCGGCCCCTCGTAGACGACTGCTCTCATGGTCGTTCCTCTCCCGTGCGCGACGTGCTTTCGAACGCTCCGCGGCCCGGTCGACCGCGACACGCCCATGTCACGCCCTGCGGAGGGGGGAGCACCATCGGCAGACCTGCCGATGCGGTCTTCCTTCGAGGGGGTCCCCGTGAAGGGGCTCCTGGTGGTACTCCAGTAGCACCGGTCTTCGGACAATCCCTTCGCTTCCCCTGCCCCCGGTCCTGAGGTGGTCGAGTCCCGTGTCACGCACTGCTGCGCTCCACCTCGCCGAGACGGCCGCGCGCCCCGGCCCGGTCCGCGAGCGGGCGCAGGCGATGCTGGACGAGCTGCACCAGCACCTCCCCTTCGACGGCGCGTGGCTGGCACTGGCCGAGCCGAACGGCTCGGGGTACCGCTCGGTCGCGAGCACCGACCTCGACGAGTCCTGCGTCCGCTACCTCAGCGGCCCGCAGATGGCGCTCGACATCGAGAGGACCGGCGCCGATCGCGAGCGGCCTCCCCTCAGCCTGTCGGACGTGCCCTACTCGCCGAGGGACCTGCAGACCTGGGCGGAGTGTCTGCTCCCCGCGGGATTCCACGAGACCCTGTCCGTCGCCCTGTTCGAGGACGGGGGCCGGCACGTGGGCTTCATGACGGTGCTGTTCCGGAGCGCGGAACCGCCGTCGCCGGCGGTCCGCCGACGCCTCGCTCGACTCCTGCCGACGCTCACCTCGGGCATCGACCCCGTCCGCTCGCTCGCCGCGTCGGCCTCGGTCGTCGGCGGAGCCGGAGCAGGCGTGGTCCTCCTCCCCGACCACGGCGTCACCTCCCTTCCGGGCCTCTCCGCGGACGAGCTGCTCACCGCCGATTCGGCTCTGATCGACGCCGCGAGGGAGGCCCTCGCCGAGGGGCAGAACTACGCCTCGTTCCTCTGGCCCCGCGGACGCCGGAAGTCGCCGGACGGCTACGTGCGGGTGACGGTGCTGGCCTGCGAGAGAGAACTGGCCGCAGTGACCCGCGGAGTCGTCGTGCTCTCCCCCGCGACACGCCTGCGGGGCCTGACACCGCGGGAGCTCGAGGTGCTGGGCCACGTGATCGAGGGGTGCTCCAATCTCGAGATCGCCCGGGCGCTGAGAGTCGCTCCCCGCACGGTCGCCGCTCACCTCGAGCACATCCTGGTCAAGCTGGACGCCACGTCGCGCACGCTCGCCGCCGTCCGCGCCGAGCGCGCCGGCCTCTACGTCCCCCTCTCGCGAGCCCGGCGGGGGTGAGCTTCGCGCAAGGCATCACTGCGCTGCGCGACCGGACGACGAACCACCGTTCAGAAAGGAACCGTCATGTCCCACCTGTCCGTCAAGGCCGGTGTCGCCGCACTCGTCGGGGCAGTCGTCGCGGCGATCGCCGCGCTCCTCGGTGTCCCCGATCTGTCGCCTCTGCTCGGCTGGGCGATCGCCGCGGGGGTGTTCCTCGTCTGGGCCTGGTCGACGGCGTGGCCGGCCGGCCCCGAGCGCACCCGCGACCTCGCCCGCCACGAGGACCGGTCCCGGAAGCTGGTCGACTCGCTCATCATCGCCGCCACCTTCCTCAGCCTCGTCCTCGTGGTCGTCGCGCTCCTCCGCAGCCAGCAGAAGGACCCCGTCGGATCCGCGGCCGCGATCCTCGCGGTCGTCGGGGTCGTCGCGGCCTGGGCGCTCATCAACACCGTCTACGCCTTCAAGTACGCGCGCATGTACTACCTCGACGACCGCCACCGCTTCGACTTCGACCAGGACGAGGACCCGTCCTACAGCGACTTCGCCTACACCGCCTTCTCGATCGGCATGGCCTACAGCGCGAGCAACATCACGCAGTCCTCCACCCCGTCACGCCGCATCGCCCTGGCCCACGCCCTGCTGTCCTACTTCTTCGGCACCTTCGTCGTCGCCGTCGCCATCAACCTGATCACCGGCCTCACCCAGGGAGGGTGAGGAGCGCGGTGTTCGAGGTCGAGAAGGAGCGACGGTCGGCCGCGGACCGCGACCGAGGCCTCGACCTCCGGTCCCTCGGCCGGCCGGCGGTCACCGGTTCGGAGGAGTGCGAGATGCCGGGTGCCCCGCGTTCGTGACCACCATGACGCCGCGCCGCCGCGTCCTCTCCCTCACCACCGAGACGCGAAGCGGCTTCGCCGCTCCTGGGAGAGATCACCTGGTCCGTATAGGGAAGAGCATGCTGATCGAGTAGCCCGCACAGCGGACGCATCCCTTCCATGTTGATCGAGTAGCCCGCGCAGCGGGCGTATCGAGATCCACCACCGTCGGAACGCGAGTCTGCAGACCCGCCCTGCTGATGAGGGCGGGTCTCGATACGCCCCTGCGGGGCTCCTCGACCAGCATGGGCGGGGCGGGGTCGCCGCCCCACCCCGCTCAGCCGAGCAGGTCGAGGCCGCCCTCGGTCACGACGGCGCGGACCTCGGTCAGGTAGCGCCGGGCCTGCTCGGTGAGGGGGATCGCGGAGTGCCCGATCCAGCCGATCTCGATGCGCTCGTCGACGTCGAGCGGGACGGCGACGATGGCGGGGTCGAGGTCGTCGCTGATGATCCCGGTCGAGATGGTGTAGCCGTCGAGGCCGATCATGAGGTTGAAGATCGTCGCCCGATCGGACACCCGGATCTCCCGGTCGCTCGACAGCGTGGAGAGGATCTCCTCGGCGAAGTAGAAGGAGTTGTCCGCCCCCTGGTCGAAGGTGAGCCGCGGCAGATCGGCGAGATCGGCGAGGGTGACCCGCTCGCGCGAGGCCAGCGGATTCCTCCGCGAGACGAAGATGTGCGGCAGGGCGAGGAAGAGGGGATGGAAGGCGAGCCCCGCGTCCCGGAGGATCTTGTCGATGACGTCCCGGTTGAAGTCGTTCCGGTAGAGGATCCCCAGCTCGCTGCGGAGCGTGCGGACGTCCTCGATGATGTCCCGGGTGCGGGTCTCGCGCAGCGAGAACTCGTACTTCTCCCCCTCCGTGCCCCGGACCATCCGCACGAAGGCGTCGACGGCGAACGAGTAGTGCTGGGTGGACACCCCGAGCAGGCGGCGCGACGGCGGCCGCCCCAGGTAGCGCTGCTCGAGGAGCGCCACCTGCTCGATGACCTGCCGGGCGTAGCCGAGGAACTCGGTCCCCTCGGTGGTGAGCGTGACCCCGCGCGCGACGCGGACGAGGAGGGCGCGTCCCACCCGGGTCTCGAGGTCCTTCATCGCCGCGGACATGGTCGGTTGGGCGACGTAGAGCAGATCGGCCGCAGCGGAGATCGACCCCTCGGAGGCGACCTCGACGAAGTAGTGCAGCTGCTGGAGCGAGATCCCGCCCGTTCGACGTGCCATAGGTCGGGACTATACCTCGGCATAGTCGCGCCGGATTCTTCGATGCCTCCCGGTGACAGGCACTCTGGTCCCGCACGCTTCCACCAGGGCCGGTGCGGCCTGCTGATCATCGGATTGGGCGCTCATGGCGAACGACGTCACCTTCAGGATCACCACGACCTGCTTCGACGAGCACTACTCGCCGTCGTCGAGCTCGCGGGCCACCACGAACTTCGCCAACCTCGCCCGGGGCGAGCACCGCCGGCAGAACCTCCGCAACGCCCTGACGATGATCGACCGCCGGTTCAACGACCTCGCCCACTGGGACAACCCCGGCGGGGACCGCTACGCCGTCGAGCTCGAGATCGTCTCGGTCGAGGTGCGGTTCCCCGCCGAGGAGGCGGTCCGCGACTTCCCTCTCCTCGAGGTCCTCGACGTCACGATCTGCGACAAGCTGACCGGCGTGCGCCACCGCGGGATCGTCGGCAACAACTTCTCCTCCTACGTCCGCGACTTCGACTTCAGCGTGCGGCTGCCGGCCGCGAACAAGGGGGCGGCGGAGTTCACCGTTCCGGACGACTTCGGCGATCTGCACGGCGCCCTGTTCCAGAGCTTCCTCGACTCCGACGCCTATCGGGAGCGCTTCTCCGCGCCGCCCGTCATCTGCATCAGCGTGTCGACGAGCAGGACCTACCACCGGACCTCGAACCACCACCCGGTCCTCGGCGTCGAGTACCGGCAGGACGAGCGGTCCCTGACCGACGAGTACTTCGGCCGGATGGGACTGCAGGTCCGGTACTTCCTGGCCCCCGGCTCCGTCGCGCCGCTCGCGTACTACTTCCGCGGCGACCTGCTCAACGACCACTCGAACCTCCAGCTGGCCGGCACGATCAGCACGATGGAGACGTTCCAGAAGATCTACCGCCCGGAGATCTACAACACGAACTCCGCCGCGGCGGACGTCTTCCGGCCGAGCCTCCAGCAGCAGGACTACTCGCGGACGCAGATCGACTACGACCGTGCCGAGCGCGATCGGCTCGCCGTCGAGCAGGGCGCGTACACGGCGGAGCACTTCATCGAGCCGCACCGGGAGCTGCTGGACGCCTGGGTGTCGAAGCACCGGACCCCCGCCCGCTGATCAGAGAAGGATCGCCACCCGTGAACACTCTCCTGCCCACCTCCATCGCCGGCAGCCTGCCCAAGCCCTCCTGGCTCGCCGAGCCGGAGACCCTCTGGTCCCCCTGGAAGCTCGAGGGCGACGAGCTGGTCGAGGGCAAGCAGGACGCCCTGCGCATCGCCGCCCACGAGCAGCACCGGCGCGGCATCGACATCATCAGCGACGGCGAGCAGACCCGGCAGCACTTCGTCACGACCTTCATCGAGCACCTCGCCGGAGTGGACCACGTGAACCGCGAGACCGTGCGGATCCGGGACCGGTACGACGCGAGCGTGCCGACCGTCGTCGGCGCCGTGAGCCGCGAGCGGCCCGTGTTCGTCGACGACGCGGCGTTCCTCCGCCGGCACACGTCGCAGCCGATCAAGTGGGCCCTCCCCGGTCCGATGACCATGATCGACACCCTCGCCGACCGCCACTACGGGAGCCGGGAGGAGCTGGCGTGGGAGTTCGCGGCGATCCTCAACCAGGAGGCGCGGGAGCTCGAGGCCGCCGGCGTCGACATCGTCCAGTTCGACGAGCCGGCCTTCAACGTCTTCCACGACGACGTGCGGGACTGGGGGGTCGCGGTCCTGGAGCGGGCGGCCGAGGGGCTGCGCGCCCAGACGGCCGTGCACATCTGCTACGGCTACGGGATCAAGGCCAACACCGACTGGAAGCAGACCCTCGGACCGGAGTGGCGCCAGTACGAGACGTCGTTCCCGCTGCTGCAGCGCTCCACGATCGACATCGTCTCGCTGGAGTGCCACCACTCCCGCGTCCCGATGGAGCTCATCGAGCTCCTCCGCGGCAAGAAGGTCATGCTCGGCGCGATCGACGTCGCGAGCGAGACCGTCGAGACCCCGGAGGAGGTCGCCGACACCCTCCGCAAGGCACTGCAGTTCGTCGACGCGGCGGATCTCCTGCCGAGCTCGAACTGCGGCCTGGCTCCCCTGCCTCGCGGGGTCGCGCTCGGGAAGCTGAGCGCGCTGACCGCCGGTGCGGGGATCGTCCGCGCGGAGCTCGCCGGCTCGGCGGCCTGACCGCCGGCGCCTCGAAGGGGAGGAGCGACCCGGGCGGTGACTCAGCGGGCGATCTTCTCCTCGAGGACGGTGCGCTCCGCCGCGTTGCTGCAGAGTGCGAGCGCTCGCCTCCACTCGGCGCGTGCGTCGGCGGTGCGGCCGAGCCGGGCGAACAGCTCTCCGCGGACCGCGGGGAGGAGGTGGCTGCCGGCCAGGCCGCCGCCGGCCTCGAGGGCGTCGACGAGGGCGAGCGCGTCCCGGGGTCCGGTCGCCATCGCGACGGCGACCGCCCGGTTGAGCTCGATGATCGGCGAGGGCGTCAGCCGGCCGAGCGCCTCGTAGAGGACCACGATCCGCCGCCAGTCGGTCTCCGCGACCGACGGGGCGACGGCGTGGCACTCCGCGATCGAGGCCTGGAGACCGAAGGCACCGAGACCGCGCGGCGAGACCGCCTGCGCGAGAGCGGCGCGCCCGCGCCGGATCGCGCTCCGGTCCCAGAGCCGCCGGTCCTGGTCCTCGAGCAGGATCGCGCGCCCGTCCGCTCCGAGCCGGGCGGGGAACCGGGCGGCGGTGAGCTCGAGCAGGGCGAGGAGCCCGAGCACCTCCGGCTCGGGTGCGAGGGCGACCAGTCCCCGCGCGAGGCGCCTGGCCTCGTCGGCGAGGTCGGTGCGCATCCAGTCGTCCCCGGCGGTGGCGGACGAGCCCTCCGTGAAGATCAGGTAGACCACCTGCAGCACCGAGCCCAGGCGGGCGGGGCGCTCCTCCGCGTCGGGGACGGCGAACGGGATCCGGGCGGCGGAGAGGGTCTTCTTCGCCCTCGTGATCCGGGCCTGGATCGTCGCCACCGGAACGAGGAACGCCTGCGCGATCTCGGTCGTGGTGAGCCCGCCGACCAGCCGCAGCGTCAGCGCGATCCGGGCCTCCTTCGCCAGCAGCGGATGGCAGGCCGTGAACATCAGCGCGAGCACGTCGTCCTCGATGGCGTCGGGATCGAAGAGCGCATCCGGACCCGGGCCCGCCTCGTCGAGGTCGCGGGCGAGCAGCGCGTACCGTGCGTCGCGCGCCCCGCGCCGGCGGAACGCGTCGATCGCGCGGCGCCGGCCCGTGGTCAGCAGCCAGCCGACGGGCTCCGCCGGTACGCCGCCGACCGCCCAGGAGACGAGCGCTTCCGCGACCGCCTCCTGGGCGAGATCCTCGGCGAGATCGACGTCGCCGGTGTAGCGGGCGAGGGCGCCGACGATGCGGGCGGACTCCATCCGCCAGACCGTCTCGACGGCGGCCCTCGCGTCAGAGCTGGCCGGTCTGCTCACGCCAGGCGCGCTCCCGCTGCACGTACTCGTTGTCCTGCGGGAACTCGTCGATCGAGGGGATCCGGCGGATCTCGGCCTTGCCGCCGCCGGTCATCGGCGCACGCTTGGCCCACTCGACCGCCTCCTGGATCGAGGCGACGTCGAGGACGTAGTAGCCGTTGAACAGCTCCTTCGTCTCCCCGTAGGGCCCGTCCGTGACGACCGGAGTCTCGCCGCTGAAGTCGACGACGACCCCCTGGCTCGGGTCGTCCAGCCCCTCCGCCGCCAGCAGCACGCCGGCCCGGATCAGCTCGTCGTTGAAGCGGCCCATCGACTCCAGCATCTGGCTGAAATCGGTGTTCATCATCGCGGCCAGCGACTCGTCGGTCGCGCGCCAGATCAGCATGTACTTCGGCATCAGGGGATTCCCGTCTCTCAGTGATGGAAGGAGCGTCGTGCGACCTTCTCACCTCGAGGTCGAACGGCGCGATCCCGGATCGACACCCGTCGCGAAGAAAGTCCGGCCGGCCCTTCTGTGGTGTCGATCCTCGAGGGTCAGCGGCCGCCGCGCATGCCGCCACCTCCGGCGGCGGCCGTGCCCGCGGTGACGGTGGCGAGGGTCGTGCCGTCGGCGGTGAGGGTGTAGCTCTCGCCGGAGGTGATCTCCGGGCCGGCGTAGACGACGCCCGCGATCGTCTTCGACGTCGTGAACGTCGTGACGGTGGTGCCGTCCGCGTCGGTGATCGTCACATCGGTGCCCGCGGGGAGGGTGCTGCTGAGGGCGGAGGAGATCCAGCCCTGGGTCGAGGACGCGTCGGGCGAGACCATCATCCCGGCGCTGCCGGTGGCGAGCACCTCTCCGCCGGTGACGACGAGGGTGCCGTTGACGTCGAGTGCGCCGTTGCCGCTCTGCTCGGGGCCGTTCACGACGAGGCTGCCGCCGCTGATCGTCGCACTGCCGTTCGAGTCGAAGCCGTCGCCCTCGGCATCGATGGTGACCGTGCCGCCGCTGAGGGTGATCACGGAGCCGTCGTCGCCCTCGCCGCCCATGCCTCCGCCGGGGCCGCCCGTCGTGCCGGTCGCGGCCCCGTCGGAGTCCGTGCCGGTTCCGCCGGAGGCGTTCAGGCCGTCGTCGCTGGAGACCACGGAGACGTCGCCGTCGGTGATCCGGATGTCGGCGCTCTCGATCCCCTCGACCGAGTCGGTCACGGCGATGTCGGCTCCATCGAGGAGCAGGGCCGAATCGGCGTGGACGCCGTCGTCGCCGGTGGCGAGCGTCAGGGTTCCGGCGGTGGTGTGCACCCACGTGTCGGAGTGCACGGCGTCGTCGGCGGAGTCGATGGTCACGTCGCCGCCCTCGAGGTCGACGATGATCCCGGCCTTGAGACCCTTGGCGGAGGCGTCGGTCGCGAGCTGCGCGCCGCTCCCGCCTCCCGCGGTGAGGTTCAGGGTGCCCCCGGTGACGACGATGTCCGTGACGGCGACGACGGCGTCGCCCTGCGCGTCGACGGTGATGTCGCCGCCGGCGATCGAGACGAAGCCCGCGGTGGCGTCGTCCTCGTTGTCGGAGGTGAGTCCGTCGCCGCCGGCGGTGACGGCGAGGGTGCCGCCCCGGACGACGAGGTAGTCCTTGCCGCGGATGCCGTCGTCGACCGCATCGACGGTGATGGTGCCGGAGAGGATGACGAGGCCGTCCTTGCCGGTGATGCCGTCGTTGCCGTTGCCCTGCACCTCGAGCGAGCCCTCGCCCGTGACGGTGAGGTCGGCGGCGCTGTAGAGCGCGGCGTTCGACTCGGCGTCCTCGGCGTAGGAGGCGGTGTCGCTGAGGGTGTTCGTCGATCCGGTGGCGAGTTCGACGACGACGTCGGAGGCGGCGGTGACCGTGATCGCGGAACCGGTGGAGCTCGTGATGTCGACGCCGTCGAGCACGAGTCGCACGGTTCCTTCGGCGGTGGTGTCCACCACGACCTGGCCGTCGGTGAGGGTGCCGCTGAGGACGTAGGTGCCGGCGTCGGTGATGGTGACGGTCGAGCCGTCGACGCGCACGGCGTCCCCGTCGGCCGCGGCGCTGTCGCCGGAGAGGGTGATGCTCGTCGAGGCGGCGTCGGCGGCCTGGTCGGTGGCGTGCACGGCGGTGTTCGCCGCGAGGATCTGCGTGGCGGTGGAGTCGAGGGAGGTGCCGACGGCCTCGACGGTGGTGCCCGCCTCCGTGTCGTCGGTGCTCGTGCCGGTGGGGGCGGTGGAGCTCGAGTCGGTCGCGGTGCCGAAGGCGGAGCCGGCGACCGCGGCGGCGCTGCAGCCGGTGAGGAGAGCACCGGTGAGACCCAGGACGGCGAGGACGGACAGCGGGCGGGAGCGGTTGTGCATGGTGGTCCTATCGGGGAGAGACGACTCGGGCGGGGGCCCGGTCGAAATGTCGGTCGAGGGTGCGGGTCCACTTGTTGGCGGGGAGCTCGGAGCGGAACGCGGCCATCCCGGTCCCGTACTTCGAGAGCGAGACGGGGCGGTGGCCTTCGGCCCAGAGCGCCCGGTCGACCTCGGACGGGCGGGAGGCCGACTTGGTCTCGACGACGACCACGGCCGGTCGATCCAGCACTCGGGCGGGTGCGCTGCGCAGCCGCCAGACGAGGCGGGTGTCGATCGTGGCGCGGGTGGCGGATCCGGGGAGGAAGAGCGTCGTCCGGGCGTACTCGGTGGACAGCACCGGGCCGAGTTCTCGGGAGTCCAGGGCGATTCCCGTCGCCGCGAGGGTCTCGTCGATGTAGGCGAGACCCTCCGCGGTGAGCTCGTCGCGCCGTCCGGCCGGGTGGTCGATCCGCTCCTTGACGGTGCTGCTGCGGGATCCGCGCGTCTTCACCTCGAGGTAGCTCGTCGCGGAGTCGAGATAGGTGCGGGTGCGGATCTTGAAGCGCCGCCGGCGGCCGCGCACGGCGAGGTGGTAGCTGTCCAGCTGCGGGGTGTCGAAGTAGATCGACTCGTAGTCGCAGTCGCGGCGCCCGCCGATCTCGAGCACGCGGGTGCTGTCGTCCAGCCGGGCGAGCACGGCGTCCAAGCTGCCGGCGGGAATCAGGTACTTGCGGTCGATGCGGGTCTGCAGCGACGCCTGACCGACGAGCTCGGGGAGGCTGATCGCTTCGAAAGACTGCAGACGCGACGTCGTCACGGCGGTCATCGCGAGACCGGGACGCCGACGGCGGAGGTGGCCGGGGCGAGCTCGTCGTGCTGCCCGCCGCGGGCGCGGCGCTCCGCGACGTCGAAGCGGACGTCGACCTGCGTGGTGTCGTTGACGAGATCGAGCTGACGGACCTGCACCGACCGGATGCGGCCGCCGAGCAGCGCGGCCAGGTGAGCGGTCAGGGCGCCCTCGTCGGTGAAGGCGCTGTCCAGAGTGATCGTCTGCTGACGGATGCGCGGGAACAGCCGCGGGTGGTCGGCGATGAACAGGACCGCGATGATCAGCGCGATCAGACCGACCGTCAGCGCGGACGGCGCAGTGCCCAGGCCGCTGATGAGGCCGATGGCCAGAGCGGAGAAGTAGTAGGCGACCTCGTGCTGCTCGATCTCGTCCGAGCGCAGACGGATGATCGAGAGGACCCCGAAGAGGCCCAGCCCGAGACCGGCTCCGACCGTGCTGGAGGCCAGGACCAGCGAGACGGCGAGGACGCCGACGTTCACGCCGAGGAACGCGGCGACGAGGTCCCGACGCCGGTGGCGGGGGAAGTAGATCCCGAACGTCAGCAGAGCGATGGCGACGAGGTCGATGGCGACGGTGGCGAATGCGAGCACGAGAACTCCTGAAGACGGGCCGACCCGAGGTCGGCGAGCGAGGTGTCCCCATTCAGCCGCCGCGTCCTTTGCGCTTCCTATGACCCGTCTATGACGCTCGCCTGCATCGTCGGGCGGGCGCTGATCGCCGCGCGGAGCCGTTCGGAGACCAGCAGGTCTCCCCCGGTGCCGCAGGCGAGGACGTCGACGTCCCAGCGGGAGAGGACGCGGTCGAGGGTCGGCTCGCCGCCGGCGAGGACCGCGGTGGCGAGGACGTCGGCGGTGAGGATGTCGCCCGCGAGGACGGTGACCTGGCGGAAGCGCACCCCGTCCGCGTCGTGCGGGCGCCGCCAGACGTGCTCTCCGCGCTCCGCGGTGCCCGACGTCGCGACGGCGCGCCGGTCGCCGGTGAGCGGGACGGCGCACAGGAGCGATCGGCGGTCGTCGGGATCGACGATCCCGATCCGGACCGGTGCGTCGTGGGCGTGGGAGTCGGCGTGGGCGTCGACGGCGCGGGATCCGAGGACGTCGCCCCCGACGGTCAGGAGCCACGGCGCGTCGCCGCCGCGCTCCAGCAGCCTCCCCGCCGCCGCGATCGCGCGGGCCTTGACCGTGCCGGCGAGGTCGAGCACGCCGTCCGGGCGGTGCGGGGTGAAGGCGCCGTCGGTGGCGGTCCGCCACTCGAGGGCCTCGGCGTAGGCGTCGCGCATCTCCGCGCTCGCGTCGGCGAGGCGGAGGCGGCCGTCGGCGATCCTGCTCGCCTCCGACTCCGGCCGGTACAGGCTGAACCGCTCGTCCGCGGACCGGAAGACCGCCCGGATCGCCGCCAGCGGCGCGTCGGCCTCGGCCCGGAGGCTCGCGACCGTTCCCATCGTGGGGAAGGTCGAGATCACAGGCCGGCCTGGTCGATCGCGGACTGCAGCGAGTCGAGGTAGGCGTCGCTGGTGTAGGTCGCGCCGCTGACCGAGGCGACGTCGGCGCTCTGGGCGGCGAGGACCTCGCTGCGCAGGATCGGTGCGGCACGGTTCGAGATCGAGACGGAGCGGTTCTCCTTGTCCGTCAGCTGCAGAGCGGTCACGTCCGTGATCGCGCCACCGGCGACGGTGATCGCGACCTGCACGTCGCCGTAGCGGGTCGCGACGGCGGTCCCCGTGTAGGTGCCGTCCGTTCCGCCGGTGCTGTCGGTGCCGCCGGTGCCGGTGGTGCCGGCGGGCGCCGAGGGCGTCGACGGGGTGGAGCTCGGCGTCGGAACCTCGAACGTGCCGGAGCCGCTCGAGCCGCTCGAGGCCGTCGCTGTCGGAGTCGGAGTCGAGACGGCCGGCGCTGCGGCCTCCGGCGCCGGTCCGGCGGGAGTGCTCCCCGCGGCGCCGAGGTCCCAGCCGATGACGAGGACGGCCGTGGACGCGAGGACGCTCGCGAGGGCGGCGCGTGTCCTCACCAGCTGAACCTCTCGATGTGGATCCGGTGCTCGGGGAGGCCCGCGCTGCGGGCGTCGCGGAGGACGAGCTCGCTCCAGGCGTCCGGTCCGCAGACGTAGAGGTCGGAGTCGAGCAGCCGCGGGAACACCGAGGTCAGCGTGACGCCTCGCGAGAGAGCCTCGGCGGACAGCCAGGTGTCGCTGCCGGACGGGCGATGCCCCTGCATCCAGTAGAGAGTGCCGCCTCCGCGGCGCACGAGCTCGCCCGTCTCGTCCCAGAGGCGGTCCTGCGCGTGATCCGCCCCGCGCAGGAGGACGGTGGCCTCGCCCGGCTGCAGGGCACTGTGCTCGAGGAGTGCGCGCGCGGGGGTGATGCCGATGCCCGCGGCGACGACGGCGAGGAGTGGAGCGGTGCGCGCCGTGTCGGTGAAGATCCCGTAGGGGCCCTCGATCGACACGGCCGTGCCCGGCCGCAGTCGAGCGAGGCGTGCGGTGCCGGCGCCCAGCACGCGGACGGTGATCCGGGCGGTGCGGTCGGTGGGGACGGCGGAGAAGGAGACGGGGTGGGCGTGCCACCAGGTGCCGGCGCTCCAGAACCGCCAGATCGCGTACTGACCGCCGACGGCGCCGAGGGAGCGCATCCGTCGCCCGGTCAGGTGCAGCGAGAACACCCCGGGTGCGATCGTCTCGACCGCCTCGATCCGGATGCGGTGGCGGACGGTGCGCACGACGGGCACGGCGAACCGGAACCACGCGACGGAGCCGAACGCCGCGACGTAGAGGGCGATCCAGTAGGCGCGCTGCGCGGACCCCTCGGCGAGGACCTGACCGGCGGAGAGCTGATGCGGCACCGCGACGAGCACGGCCGCGTAGCTGAGGAGGTGGATCGCGTGCCACGCCTCGTAGGCGAACCGGCGGCGGACCGCGACCAGCGAGGTGACCACGACGAGCAGCAGCAGCGCGGTCGCGAGCAGGGCGAGCAGCATGTCGCTGCCGGAGTAGAGGGCGAGGCTCTCCTGCACGAGGTCGAGCCCGTCCGTCATGGCGTAGCCGACCGTGAGGAGCAGGCCGTGACCGAGGATCAGCAGGAGGGCGGGCTTGCCGAGCCGCCGGTGCAGCGCCGTCGCGACGTCCTGACCGAAGGTGCGATCGATACACGGGATGCGCGCGGCGAGCACCAGCATCAGCAGGAGCAGATCGGTCCCCACCAGCCCGGCGACGATCCCCGCCGCCGACAGCGCCGTCGGGAGGTCGGTCACGGCCTCCGGACCACCGGAGGCGAGGAACAGCGCGATCGCGACGGCGACCGAGACGACGCACGCGGTCACCAGCGCATCGGCCGAGCGCCTCCGCCGCCGGAGGGCGCGGCGGCGGCGCTCACCCGAAGAGACGTCCACCCCCGGGCCGTCCGACGCTGCGGGCGCCGGTCGAACTGTTCGCAGCACCGTGCTCATCGCATCGACCTTCCCTGAGCGTCACCCTTCGCGGGGTCCCCGCCGGGAGATCAGGATCGGCGACGACGCTATGCACTCCCGATGAGCCCGCCATGGCCTGCATCGGAGTCGGCCCGCGCCCGGGCCGGCGCCGCAGCGCGCCGACGCTGAGGTTCTCCGCGATGCCGGTGCAGGCGACCTCGACGACGGTCTGCCAGGCGGGGAGGAGGTCGCCGTCCGCCGTCGCTCACCTGCCCGCGCGCCTTCACGGACATCCGCTCGAGCCGGACGAAGCGGATCAGCGCGCGTGCGCCGTCGCCAGCTCCCCCCAGTGCGTCGTCGCGCGCAGCGACAGCGCGCCGCGCTTCATCGTCCAGACCGGCCCCTTGCGGATCCCGGCGAGCCCGAGGCCGACGGCGGAGCGGCCGTGGCGCTTGGTGACGGCGTCGATCGTCGCGCCGAGGCCCTTGCTGTCGAACGCGGTGTCGAACACCTCGAGGAGGGCGTGCGAGTCGCGCGGCGACAGGTTCGTCAGGATCACGCCGGCCCGCACGTAACGCGCGCCCTCGCGCAGTCGCGGCCGCAGCGTGCCGATCGCCGCCTTGACGATCGCCACCGGGTCGTCGGTCGGCACGGGGAAGCCGGCGAGGCCGCCCGCGGACTCGTACGGCGCGTCCGAGAACGGCGACGTCGACGCGAAGACGCTCATCGTCTTCGTCACCGACCCCTGCGCGCGCAGCCGGTGGGCCGCGCGCTGCGCGTAGACGGAGAGCACCTGCTCCATGTCCGCGATCGTCGTCACCGGAGTGGCGAACGAGCGGGAGAAGATCAACTGGTCGCGCACCGTCCGGGCCGCCTCGAGCGGGATGCAGTCGACCCCGCGCAGCTCGTAGACGGAGCGCTGCAGCACCACGGAGAACTTCTTCCGGATCAGCGCCGGGTCCGCATCGCGCAGGTCGCGGATCGTGTGGATGGACAGCTCGGCGAGGCGCTTCCCGGTACGGCCCGCGACTCCCCACAGCTCGGTGACGTGCTGCGACGCCATCAGCGCGTCGAGCTGCTCGGGGGTGTACCAGTCGGTGTCGCAGACGCCTCCCAGGCGCGGGTGCTTCTTCGCACCGCCCTTGTTGACGAACTTCGCGAGCGTCTTGCTCGGCCCGAACCCGACGCACACGGGCAGGCCGACGTTCTTCGCGACGGCGGCGCGCATCGCCCGGCCGATCCTCGCCCGCTCCGCCACGTCGCCGTCGACGCCGAGGAAGCTCTCGTCGATCGAGTACACCTCCTGCCAGGCCGAGTAGCGGCCCAGCAGCTCCATCACCCGCGCGGACAGCTCGCCGTACAGCTCGTAGTTGCTGGAGCGGGCGATCACCTCCGGGAGGCGTCCCGAGCGGATCAGGGGCAGGACCTTGAACCAGGGCGTCCCGTTCTCGATGCCGAGCTTCTTCACCTCGTCCGAGCGGGCGACCACGCAGCCGTCGTTGTTCGAGAGGACGACGACCGGCCGCCCCTGCAGCTTCGGGTCGAACAGCCGCTCGCAGGAGACGTAGAAGCTGTTCACGTCGACCAGGCCGATCCGCCGCTCAGAGCGCACGGTGCAGCCGGTGCAGGCAGACGGTGACGACGCCCCAGATCTGGAGGTCGCTCAGCTCCGCGACGAGGATCGGCGGGTAGTCCGGGTTCTCCGCGCGCAGCACCACTCCCCCGGGGCTCAGCTCGAGCCGCTTCACGGTCAGCTCGCCGTCGAGGATCGCGATCACGACGCTCCCGTGCGTCGGCGTGAGTGAGCGGTCGACCACGAGCTCGTCGCCGTCGCTGATGCCGGCGCCGGTCATGCTCTCGCCCGAGACGCGGACGATGAACGTCGAGGTCTTGTCCCGGATCAGGTGGTCGTTGAGGTCGAGGGAGCCGTCGAAGTAGTCCTGCGCCGGCGACGGGAAGCCCGCCGCCACCGCGTCGGCGGGGACGAGGAGGGAGACGGCCACGGCGTCCCGGGCCGGGGTCGCGATGCGGTCCACCACAGTCACGCTCATTCTCGGCCCTCCTCACGGGATCGAACATGTGTTCGAATACGTCCGAGTGTAGGTCGACCCCACCGACATCGGCACCGACAGGCCCTCGCTCGTGGCCGCCCCCGATGCGCGAGGATCGGATCCGTGGATGCTGAGCGGGTACTCGGAGGCGGTCGTGCGGACGGGGTGTGGTGCCGGCTCGGCGAGCCGCTGACGGTGGCGCAGATCGCGCGCGGCGGGCCCGCCTGGCTCTGCCTGGACGCGCAGCACGGCGCCTTCGACGACGCCGCGGTCCTCGCGACCATGCGCGCGCTGGCGACCGTGAGCGAGCGTCCGCCCGTCGCCGTCCGTGTCGCCGGGCTCTCGGACCCGCTGATCGGGCGGGCGCTCGATGCCGGAGCGGACATCGTCGTCGTCCCGATGATCGAGTCGGTCGAGGACGCGGCCTCGGCGGTCCGCGCCGCGCACTACCCGCCGCTCGGACGGCGCAGCTGGGGTCCGATGACCGACCTCTGGGGCGCCGCGCCCCCGTCGGCCGCCGAGGCGCGGCCGGCGCTCTGGCTGATGATCGAGACGCAGTCCGGCCTCGACGCGGTCGAGGAGATCCTCGCGGTGCCGGGGGTCGCCGGCGTCTTCGTCGGCCCGTTCGACCTCGCGATCGGACTCGGCCGGGAGCTGCCCGACCTGCTCGCCGCGGACGGACCCGGGGACCCGCTGCCGAGGATCGCCGCGGCCGCCAGGAACGCGGGCAGGGGCGCCGGTGCCTACGCGGGCGACCCGGACCGCGCTCGGCAGCTGCGCGCGCTCGGCTTCCCGCGGGTCGCCGTCGCGACCGACCAGTCGCTGATCGCGCTCGGCGCGGCGGCGGCGCTCGGTGCGGACGGCTCAGGCTGCTGAGCCTCCGAGGGATGCGACGACGGCGATGAGGACGACTCCGGGGTGACCGCGAGTCCGAGGCCGCGCCGCTCGCCCTCTCGCCCGTCGGATCTCGGACTCCTGGCCGCACACCTCGGCGCTCGGCCGGGACGTGCTCGCCTCCGTGCAGGCGCTGCGGCGCTGAGGCGCGGGCGTGAGCGGACGCCGCAGCGGGCACGACGTCAGCAGCCGGTCTACGGCGATCGACGTCGGGGGCAGGGACCGATCGTCCGATCCCGCGGAGACGCTGCTGGCGTACTCGCGGGGCACCCATCGGCCACCGAGCAGGTCGCTGCCCGCCAGGGCACATTCGGAGGACTGCTACCAGCGGCCGGCGATCCGCTATTTCGATACGACGAGCTGAACCACGCGTTCGAGCGGACGGTACAGCTGGTCGGCTGACGGCGGCGTCCTGCGTTCAGACGATCCGCTCCCCCGCTAGGTCGGGATCGGAACGCATCTGTGACTCGGGGGTGACGAGCACCTCAGCTCGGGTGCGCGCCCTTGACTTCTGATCCGCCGTCGAAGTGTCCCGAAAACCGCCCCGTCACCGGGCGATTCATCGGGCGGGTCCTACGGGACGCTTCCGCCCGCGCCGATGCGGGGTGCATCTCGCTTTCCGGAGTGATGCAGTGAGCGCCCGGCTATCGGACACCAGCGTGAGCCTGACGCGGCCAATGTCAGACTGTCTCGGTCCGAATCAGCTCACGCGAGATTTCCTAGGGAGACCGGCCATGACAGACACTCTCGATGCGCGACTGGACAGGATCTTCGCCGCCCGGAACCGGGAGGACATGCGTCCCACGATCGACGCTCTTCTCCCCCTCTACGACGAGCACCCCGAGAATCCCCGAGTCGTCTACGAGGTCGGCGGCGCGTACGACACGGCGGGAGAGGAAGCGACCGCTCTCGGTTTCTATGAGCGGGCGATGGAACTGGGGCTGAGCGGAGACATCCGCCGCCGCTGCTACCTCCAGTACGGCAGCACCCTCCGCAATCTCGGCAAAATCGAGGAATCTCGAGCATTGTTCGCACGCGCGCGAGACGAGTTCCCGGAGTCCGTCTCCCTCGGAGTGTTCGAGTCCCTGACACTCCACGCCGCCGGCCAGGTGAACACCGCGCTCGCCAGCCTGCTCACCCTCCTGGCCGACCACGTCGACGCGACCGAGCTCGACCGGTACAAGCCGGCGATGCGAGGCAACGCCGAGTACCTCACGTCACTCGACGCGCACTCTAACTGAGCGTCCCCGACGCCCTGATCGAATTCGGAGTCATCGCCGCCCTCGTCCGATGACGGATCCACTGGATGTCTCGCCAACGATCCCCGTCCGGAACTGGTCGAGGCCTGTCGTGGCCGAACTGGCCGCTCTCGGTAGTGTGTGGCGATCGAGCAGCAGGAACGTCCCGCTGGGGAGGTGTGCGCGGTGGAGCTGCTGAATGTGCTGGTACTGCTCGTCGTCGCGGCGGGTGCCGCCTGTCAGGTGCTCTCCGGTGTCGGCTTTGCTCTGGTCTGCACCCCTTTCCTCGTCCTCACGGTCGGTCACGATCAAGGCGTGCGAACCGTTCTCGCGATGTCGATCCTGCTCAACATCGTCATCCTGCTCCGGTCGTTTCGGCAGGTGCGCCTCGGAGACGCGTTCCGCCTCCTGCTGCCCGCGGCGGTGCTGGTCGTACCGGCGATCACTCTCGCGAACACTGTCCGAACACCTTTTCTCTCCGCCTTGGCCGGGGCTGTCATCCTCCTCGCGACGGCCCTGATAGTTGCGGGGCGCGCACTCCCCTGGCTCGAGGGGACGCGGGGAGCTGTCATCGCCGGGGCAACGAGCGGCGTGTTCAACGTCCTCGCAGCCGCCAGCGGGCCGCCCGTTGCGCTCTTCGCTGCTCAACGTCGATGGCCTCCGATCGTTGCCACTGCGACGTTGCAGGCTTTCGCACTCCCTCTCAACGTCGTCACTCTTGCGCTTCTACGGCCGATCTCGAGCGACGCCGCAGGACTGGGATGGGCACTGACCGGGCTCGTTCTCGGAACCGTCATCGCCTCTTTCTTCTCAACTCGGGTTCCCCCTCGTGCGGTCCGTTCCGTCACCCTGTCGATCGCAGGACTCGGAGGAGCAACGCTGCTCATCACCGGGCTCATGACGATCGCCTGATTCCGACCAGCTGCCAATTCTCACCGATGAGACGAATGCTGGGTGGGGCTGGTTGGATTCGGCCCGCAACCTGACCGCGCCGGAGTCCGGTAGGGGATCTCCTTGCGGGACGGGTGCGATGAGCCGGATGTGCGGACTGAGAGGAACTGGGTATTGCCAGGCCTTGCGACACAAGGCATAGTGTGTCCATGGCGACCGACACCGAGAAGATCCTCACGAACCTCCGAAAGGGGGTTCTGGAGTTCTGCGTCCTCGCGGCGATCTCCGGCGAGCCGAAGTACGGGCGGGATCTCGCGCACACGCTCAGCGAGCAAGGGATGCTCGCCGGCGAAGGCACCCTCTATCCCCTTCTCTCACGACTCCGCGATACGGGCTTCGTGTCGACCGAGCTGACCGAGTCGAGTCAGGGACGACAGAGGCGCTACTACTCCCTCGCTCCCGCGGGTCGCGCCCGGCTCGAGGAGTTCCGCTCGGCCTGGGCGCCGTTCCGGACCACCGTCGACACCCTCTTGGAGACGCACTGATGACCACCACACAGGCCCCTCAGACCCGCCGCCCGTACCAGGCCCAGTTGCGGCGCGAGCTGGCCGTGCTGCCGCGGCGATCACGCCGCAGCCTCCTCCAAGAGGCCTCCGAGCACGCTGCCGACACAGCCGACACAGCCGACCATCCCGGAATCGACAGCTCCTTCGGCGATCCCGTCATGATCGCTCGGACCGCGCTGGAACAGCAGGACACGAACGCTCGACACCCAAGCCGACCCAGTCCACTCATGCCCTCGAAGCTCCTGCAGCTCGTCGCCGCCGTCCTTGCAAGCCCGCTCGCAGTGATCGCCGTGATCGACCTCCTCGCCCGAGACTCCTCCGTCGACTCCTTCAGCGACTCCGGCCCGGATCTGGTGCGGATCCTGCTCTGGGCTCTTCTCGCACTGCCGCCCCTCTTCGCTCGGTGGACGACGTGGTGGAGGGCCTCGGTCGCCTGCACGACGCTGTACGCCTGCTACCTCACAATCGCTCTAATCGTCTTCCTCGGAGGATGGAACGTGCCGAGCGCCGGGATCGTCTTCCTGATCAGCGGACCGCTCGCCATCAGTCACGCGCTCGCGCTCGCCCTCTCACTCATCGCTCTCTTCCGAGCCCCCAGGGCCCTCCGCCTCCGCTGACCACCTCGCGTCCACGTACCCGGCAGCCGCTCAACGGACCTGACGCGATGAACGATCGCCATACGGGACGGCGTAGCGAGAACTCTGCATCGCAGAGTAGATTGCTCTACATCGCAGAGTGATCGGAGCAGCATGTCATTGACGCGCACCCCCCTGGAAGAACGAGTCCGGGCTGCCCGACGGGTATCTTCGCTGCCGCTCATCATCTCCGGCGTCGGGGTCATCGCGGCCGGACTGGTGCCCCTCGTCGGGCCGAGGCTGTTCTTCGTGAGCTTCCTGGTTCCTGCCGTCACGAGCATCGTTCTCTGGGCCGCGTTGAAAGCGGCTGCCGGTCGTGCGGGTGTGGGGATGGGGCGGGAGCGGATCGGGCTTGTCACCGCGATCATCGCCGCGGTCTCGGTTCTGACTCTCTTGATCACGATGTTCGCCGGTCCAGCCTTCCTCGTCGGAGTGCTCCTGTTCGTGGTCGGTTGGCGACTCGAGAACCGTCTTCAGTGGATCGCCGGCCTCGCGATAGCGATAGCGTCCCCTCTCCTCAGCTACAGCTTCATGCAGAACGCTGCCTACGGATTCGGCTTGATCCCGGTCGACTCCTACCGCTTCACTCCTCTGTCCGTCGATGACGTCGTACTCGCGGCCATCGGCCTCGCCCTCACCGTGATGGGTGTCCTCGTCTTTCGGCAGGAGACAGCACGTGTCCGCGATACCAGGCGCTGAGGGGTCGGCGGACGACGAGTTCGCATCCCTGGACGATGCGGTTCACCAGCGGACACGTCTCGCGATTCTGACCATCCTTCACGAGGCCGGCGAAGCCGATTTCCGCTTCCTGCGCACCACCCTCGATCTGACCGACGGGAACCTCGGGCGGCACCTCGAAGTCCTGCTCGGCGCCGGCTACATCACCACGCGGCGGGGGTACGACGGGCGCCGGGCGAAGAACTGGGTGGCACTCACCCCTCAGGGTGCCGCCGCCCTCCGCATCGAGATCGAGGCGCTACGAGCGATCGTCGCGCGTGTCGATCGCGACCGTAAGTAACGCGGATCAAGCCCGCGACGATGGGAGAAGTGACATGACCACTCCAAGAACGCAGACCACCAACACGTCGACGCGCGGTACCGCTCCGCGCAGCTACCTCCACTCGGTGCTGCTGGGTGCTCTCGGCAGGATCGTGGTGCCGGTGCTCATCGTGCTCGCGACGACCTCGTGGTCCTCGCCCGGCCCGGAGGAGCACGTGCGGATGGCGCTGGGCTCGGTCATCGCCGCATGCGTCTCGGTGGTAGGAGCCTGGTGGCTCGCGTTCAACCGGCGCAGCGCCGGAGCACCCGGCCGCACCTGGTTCTCGGGCATCGCGTGCCTCTTCACCCTCGCGGCGGTTTCGACCATCAACACCGCCGCGGGGCGACTCGAAGGCCTGATCACCAGCTGAACGAGCCGAGAAGGTCTCGTTGATCGGAGCAAACTCCGGACACGGACTGCACGATTCGCCTCCTCGCGTAGCTAGCGGCCGGGTGTGGTCAAGCGGATGCCGAGGAGTACGAGCCCCGCCGCCACCGCCGCTGCCCCGAAGGCGACGGCGGCAGCGGCTCCCACTGACCCCGAGGTGAGCGATCCGATGAGGATCATTGCCGCACCCACAGTCAGGAGGACGGCTGTGTACGCGTTGCCGAGCGTGCGATGGGTCATGCCCGGAATGTAATGCCGAGTGCTGCGCGTGAGAATCATGGCTCGCTGATCGTCTGCGCTTGGTTCGCGAAACTATCTGAGGCTTCGCATTACGACGGAGCGCTGTCCGGACATGTCCACAGTGAAGGGCAATCACTGAGGGGGAACGACATGGATGACATCGATGAGCTGGTGCGTCGAGCTGCACCGCCGGCGTTGGGATCGGATCCGGGGAACGCAGCGCAGGCGCGTGCGATCGCGCGAGCCGTCGCGGACGAGCGCCGTCCGCGCCGTTTCCGGCTGCGGTCCGGTCTTGGGATTGCAATCCTCAGCATCGGGCTCGTGGGCGTCGGCACGACGGCCGCGGTCGCCGGGCCGGCTCTGCTGAGCTGGGTCGGCTGGGCTCCGGATGCTGCCGTGCAACGCACCTTCGAACTCAACGCAGGAAGCAACGTCGGTCTCTGCGCCGTCGTCGCGCGGGTCGTCCCCGAGTACGGCGGACAACTCTCGGACGCTGACGTGAACGAGCGCACCGAGCAGGCGCGCGAGTTCCTGGCCGACTACGACTGGTCTCCCCTCGTGGCGGCGATCACCGCCCAGGACATCGAAGCCGGACTGGTCGAGGAACAGGCCGAACGGCAGGCGTTGAAGGATCGCATCACAGCCGAGGGCGGGAACCCGGGAGACGTTCCCGACGCAGATCGTGGGATCGTCGCGAGCACGCTCATGAGCGACGAGGTGTCCCGCGTGTTCGAGGAGGCGGGCCACCTGGCCGGCGGGGTGTCTCTCGAGATGGCTGGCCAGTGCGGCGCCAGCGGTGCCGAGTGATGGGCAGGAGGCGCCGCGATCACCGGGAGACGACTCTCGAGGGCCTGCACGACGCCAACGCAGCCGACCT
Source organism: Rathayibacter sp. PhB186 (assembly GCF_003751825.1). NCBI lineage: Bacteria > Bacillati > Actinomycetota > Actinomycetes > Micrococcales > Microbacteriaceae > Rathayibacter > Rathayibacter sp. PhB186. The sequence continues at coordinate 34,948 of NZ_RJKO01000002.1, forward strand.
CCTCAGCTACTTCGGCCGGCGCGTCAGCGTCGCGGCCGACGCCGCCGATCTGCTCAGCGAGACGTTCGTCGTCGCCTGGCGGCGCATCGACCAGCTGCCCTCCGATCCGGAGCAGGCGCGGATGTGGCTGTTCGGGGTCGCCCGCCGACTCCTCGCGAACGCAGCCCGAGGAACGCTCCGACACGCTGACCTGACCCTCAAGCTGCGTCAGCACCTCGAAACCCAGCCCATCGAATCGACCGATACCGCAACCCTCGACGTGCAGGACGCACTCGACCAGCTGCCACCCGACCAGAGCGAGCTCGTGCGTCTGATCCTCTGGGACGGCTTCGCCCTCCCCCAAGCCGCCGCGATTCTCGGGGTCAGCACCTCGACTGCACACGGCCGACACCAACGCGCACGCAACAGGCTCCGAGAACTCCTCTGCCCCGACACGGCTCAGACGGTTGCGACCGCGCCGCGGCCCGGGACGAGGACGGCGTGAAATGTGAGGCGGGCGCGGTAGCCGGCCGAACAACGACTCCGCGCGGGACAGGCTCGCCCCTCGTGAATCGATAGTGCAGACGACCGTGGGCATCTCGATGTTCACGGTCGTCTGCACGACTGCCGTCGCATCGCGAAAGTTGTGCAGGTGACTACGAAAAACGACATATGCCGAGACGCCGTCTTCGGCGGCCGGACGACGACCCCTCATCGGACGCCCGCAGCGGCGGCCATGGCCGGTACGGTGACCGCCTGAACGACGACGAAGAACGTCACAACCTGGTGGCACTCACCGAGATCCTCAACGGCTACATCAGAGCGATCGAGAACCCCGAGAAGCTGTTTCAGGTGTGCGCGAACGTCTCGGGAGGTCGCGACGACGAGAGGGCAGCCGTCGCCGCGGCATTCGAGGTCAGCGACGTGGTGGCCAATGCGATTCTTGACTTGCAAGTGAGGCGCTTCACGCCGAGGTCGATCGAGCAGATGCGGAACGAACTGGCCGACTACAACCGTCGACTAGCCGAACTCAACCGACCGTAGGCGATCCCCATACGGGACGAGCCGCCGGCGTGGCCGGTGTAGAAGTCACGCCGACCTCAGGAAGCGTTGATGTCTCCGTGGATCGTCAGGAACCAGGCCGTGTCGCCGTCCGCGTTTGACGCGGTGGCCTCGACAGTCGAAATCGGCTTCTCGCCGAGCGACGCCGGGTCGATCTCGTGCGGGCCATCGGCACAGTCGATCGCCTCGAGGGTCGTCGTCGTCCTCGTCGTCGGGCCTCCTGCCGTGGACAGCGATCCGATCTCGAGATCGATCACTCCGTCGCCGAGACATTCAAAGGTGATCGCTGTCGGCAGGGCGGGTCGCGCGAGAGTCGCTTCGACGTGGCCACCATCATCGTCGGCGTTAGCGTTCAGCGAGAGAATCGCAACAACGTCACGGTCCGTTTCCACATCCGCTTGGCGCTCTGCACGCCACTGAGTGATGCGAGGGTCCTCCCCAGATATCGGGGCGCAGCCTGCGAGAGACGCCACGAGAACAAGACCAACTACTGCGCTGACGGGACGGTGCCTCATCGCTACACAGTAGGGGCAGGCGATCGCAGATGGACGAACTTCTGACCCGATGGCGAGATAGTGAAGCTCAGCGCTGAACAACCTCGCCTCTGTGCCCACGTCGATCGGATCTGTGCCTTGCGGTCCCACTCTCCCCGCTGTCGCGTTCAGCACTACGGATCCTTGGCGGAACCGTGCCGGTGAACGATCCCCCTACGGGACGCCAGAAGCGATGAGAGTGAGGCGGAGCGCGCGACGGCTTGGCCATGCGCTCGCTACGCTCACGGAATGTTCGGCCTCTCGCGTTGGCGCCCGCGAGCTGACGCTCGCCGTTCGCGCCGCGCTCGGTTCCGCTCCCTACTCGCTGAGGCCTGTAGCGCGTGCTCTCACCCCTGGGTGGAGCACCTCGCGGATGCCGGACCGGCCGGCGGTCACGTCTGCTCGGAGTGCGTCTACGAGCTCGAGCACGGGTTCAGCCACGGGCCGACCTGTCACCGACCGGTTCCGATCGACGTGTTGAGTCGCGCTGACGCCGCCGCCGCGACAACAGCGCGGGGCGGCAACGAGCGACTGGTCGGAGGAGGTCGGATGCGAGACGGTGCAGAAGACCGCGATGACCCTTCGATCCCGACCCTGCGCGAAACGACAGCCGCTCTCCTCTTCGGGCTGGTCCAGCCCCGAGACGTGATCGCTCTGGCAGCGGATCTCGTGGCAGCAGGGAGCGACAGCGAGTCCCTTGTCGCTCTCGCGTCCCTCTACTCCAGCGCCACTCCCGCCGATGTCTTCGACCTCAGCTCGGCGGCACTCATCGAAGCGGGCGCGCGGCCATTGGATCGGGACGGTGAGGAGATCCCGCTTCTCGCGCTGCGCGTCGCGTGCCGTCGTTTCCTCACCGGCGACTGGGATCTCCGCGCCTTCTCCTCCTGGGTGCACGACCGGATCGGGCACGACGGACCGGCAGCTGCACAGTTGCTTGTCGAGGTCGATGACCAGCTCGGCGCGCGAGGCATCGGAGCCGGTACCCGATACCGCCAGAAGGTCGCTCGACTCGCCGTCGCCTTCCTCGCAGACACAGAAGGACCGGCGAGCGAGGACCACTAACGAATCCGTTCGGTGCACGATCCCCATTCGGAATGAGGGAGCTCGCGCTTTTCGCTCCGGCGATGAGCAGGCGAAGTAGGGTGAGCGAAACGCAACGGGGGACGCGATGGGCCACGAACGACCGACCTACAGATTCAGGATCAGTGCGGTCGCGGTCGCGCTCATGGCCTTTCCTCTTCTCGCCGGGTGCGCGCAGCAGGACACCAGCGTCTACGACGACCCGACCGTGTACTCGGACTACGACAGGGCGCAGCAGGAGCAGGACGTGCTCCCCTCGCTTGGCAGCGTCGGAGACAAGCTCGATCCCGACTCGATCCGGTTCGCTGGTTCGGTCGAGGGCTACGACTTCTACCTCGCCTTACCTCGCGAGGGAGCGGGGCATTGCGTCATCGTCAATGAGGGTGACGAGCCGGCGAGCGGCTGCGGCGAGAAGCTGTCGAAGCAGAACGACTGGACGGTGCAGATCCACCCCGATGACGCCGTGCCGGATGAAGCAACCGGCGAGGGCTGGACCCAGCTAGGCAAGAACCTGTCGGTCCGCGCGAGCTGACGACGGGAACGCTCTCGCACTTGACCACAGCCCCTGGCCGAGAGCAGCAGCCCGACGACTTTGCGACCCGATGAACGATCCCCTACCGGACGCCCGCTGGACCAGCCCTATACGAGACGACCGCACCTTACCGCTGAGCAACGGAGGCCCAGGCGCTGGGTATGCCAAGCTGCGGTCATGGCACCTGAGCTCGGGACCGGTCAAGACGACGCGAACAAGTACCAGCCGTCGGATAAGCGGCGGACGTGGCGGTCTTGGTGGACCGTCTTGGCATTGAGCTGCGCCGCGGTCGCGTGCCCGCTGATCGGGTTTGCGCTCGGAGAGCCGGCGCGTGACTGGGTCAGGTTTGTAGGCTTGCTGCTGCTGTTCGCCGCGATCATGCTCGGTGGTTGGCTGGCGAACGAGGCGCGGCCGCGAAATTAGCGACCGGCCAACGATCCCCCTACGGGACGCACCGAGTGTCTTCGTCTCCGCGAGAACAGGCCGGTGTCGAAGCAGAAGAAGATCCGGAAAGTACTGCTCACCGCGCGCGCGGAAGACTCGGCCGTCAGGATCCAGCGAGGCTGGAAGCGGGCCGAAACGATCGAAGGGTTCGTCGTAGGAGTCGGTCGCAAATGGACGCTCATCGCAACAACGACGACAGGGGGCTTCTTCGACGGCTACGCCACGATCCGCCTGACCGACATCACCCGCGCGCGACCCTACGACTCCTGGGAGCACCGCTTCTTCCAAACACTGCCCGAATGGCCGCCGCGACCACCCGCCGGCAGGTCTGCAATCGATCTGGACACCACGTCGGGCATGCTGGCGACCTTCCTCGAGCCGGGCGTCCTTCTCTCCATCGAACGCAGGAAGAAGCACGCGATGTGGGTCGGCGTACCGAATGAGCTCACACGCAACTGGTTCTACCTCTGGGAGGTCGATGCGAACGCCGTATGGGACCCCGCACCGCGGGGCTACAGACCCCGAACCGTCACCCTGGTCCGGACCGGCCACCTCTACCTCCAGGGACTGGCCGTGGTCGCCGACAGTCCCCCGTCCGAAGATCTCCCGCACCACTGGACGGCCCGCTCGAAAGCATCGCGCCGAGAGAACCGAACGGCGACGCACTGAGCCATGGCCTGCCGGTCGCTCACCAGGCGAGCCGGTGGTCGTCCTCGAAGACCGCGCCGGTCGGGCCGTCGGCGGGCAGGGTGGCCAGGCGGACGGCGACCGCCGCGCCTTCGTCCGGCGTCCTGCTGCCGCGGAAGTCGTTGAAGTCAGTGGCGACGTGTCCCGGGGCCGCGCCGTTGATCTTCAGCGTCGTGGCGGCGAACTCGCGGGCGTAGTGCACGGTCAGCGCGTTGAGGGCGGTCTTCGAGCTGGAGTAGGCCATGGAGGGCTGCCCCACCCAGGCGCCCTCCTCGCCGAGCGAGCCGCGCTTGCTCGTGACGTTCACCACCCGCGCATCCTTCACTCGGGTGAGGAGCGGCAGGAACGCCGTCATCATCCGCACGACGGCGAAGACGTTGACCTCGTACACGCTCCTGATGTCGTCGACCGTCTCCTCGGTCGGCGTCGGCAGGTGATCCATCGGGTGGAAGGTGAGCGTGTTGACGCCGGCATTGTTCACCAGCACGTCGAGATGCCCGAACTCCTCCGCGACGCGCGCCGCGAGGGCATCGACATGGTCCTGCCGGGTGACGTCGAGAAGGACGGGCCGGACGTCGCCGTCGAGGGTCCCCGCCGCGTCCCGGCCGGCGTCGACGCTCCTCGCTCCGAGCAGGACGGTGAACCCCTGCCGTGCGAGGCCGCGCGCGATGGCCAGGCCGATGCCCTTGTTGCCACCGGTGACGAGGGCGAGCTTCGTCGCAGAATTTCTAAGTGTTGTCATGTCAACACTCTGCGATCCGGCCGTTGTCGTGTCAACACCTGCACCGTAGGCTGGGCGGATGACCGCACCGCTGAGCGAGCAGGACCAACTTCTCTGGCATGCGTGGAAGATCGCAGCGGACCAGGTCCGGCAGCGCGTCGCCGAGGAGATCAAGACCGGCACGGGTCTCTCCGACCCGGACTTCGGCATCCTGACGCGCCTGGTCGAGCTCGGCGGCGGGGAGCTCCGCCAGAGCGACCTCGCCACCTCGATGCAGTGGCACCGCAGCCGGCTCTCGCACCAACTGACCCGCATGGAGCAGCGCGGTCTGCTCGGTCGTCGGAGCGTGGACGCCGGCGTTCACGTGCAGATCACCGATGAGGGGCGGGATGTCGTCCGCGCTGCCCGGCCGATCCACGCCGCCGCTGTCCGCAGGCACCTCGTCGATCGCACTGACGGCATCGATCGCGCGACCCTGATGCAGGTGCTCGAGCGGCTCGCGCAGGACTCCTCGCCGTCCCGATGAGGAATCCCCTCACGGGACAAGCGCGCCGGCTTGGACCGGGGTGACAAGTTCTCATCGGACTCGCTTCGCCCACCGCTCGACTCGACAGACGCGCGGCCCGGAGCTCGCTGGTCAGAGGTCTCGCCGGGCGGTGAGTGGCTCGGAGCCGATGACCTCCAGCAAGGCGAGGTTCTCGGCGTCGCGTGAGCCTGCCTGTGCGGTGTAGAGCACGAGGTGCTGGTCGCGTTCGGTGATGGCGAGGGAGTCGCAGTCGACGGTGATCGCCCCCACCGGTGTGCGGCGGAACGTCTTCCGCAGGGGTGGCGGCGTCTGGACGTCGTGCCGTTTCCAGAGCCGTGCGAACTCGGCGCTGCCGGTCCGGAGGTCGTCGATCAGTTCCGCGACGACGGGGTCCGAGGGGTACGTGGCGTGAGCGTTGCGGAGCTGCGTGACGACGCCCTCTTGGAATGCGATCTCGTCCGAGATTCCGTAGATCGCTTCCGGTGGCTGCTCTGCGGCGAGGAAGGTCTTCCTCGCGAGGTTGCGGTCGCGCGGCGGCAGCAGCGAGAAGTCCTCCATGAGGGCTGCTGCGAGCTCGTTCCACGCGAGCACCTCGAAGGTGGCGGACAGGACGATGCCGGCGGTGTGCGGGAGTCGTTCGAGGAGCGCGAGAACGCTCGGTCGAACGTCGCGACGGTGCAAGCCCGACGGGGTCGGAGCGGTGCCGGCGAGCCGGTGCAGGTGGTCGGACTCCTCGGACGTGAGACGGAGAGCACCTGCGATACCACCGAGGACGACGTCCGAGGGTCGAGGAGCGCGGCCCTGTTCGAGTCGGGCGTAGTACTCGGTGGAGATGTGCGCGAGAACGGCGATCTCCTCCCGGCGCAGTCCCGGTGTTCTGCGGCGTGGTCCCGACGGCAGTCCGACGTCCTCCGGCCGAAGACGCTCGCGGCGACTTCGGAGGAACGCTGCGAGCTCACCCTTGTCCATGCTCCCCAGTGTGCGCCCGAGCCGGCGATGGATCCTCGTACCGTTCGTGCCTGGATGCGGATCTTGCGGGCGGCGACGGTGGTCGTATGACACACACCAACGAATCCACACCGGTCGGCCTGCTGACCGGCAAAGTCGTCTTCATCACCGGAGCCAGCCGTGGCATCGGCGCCGCAGCGGCTCGCCTCTTCGCCGGCGAAGGTGCCGCTGTCGTGCTGGCGGCCCGCAACATGAAAGCGCTCGGCTCGATCGTCGACGAGATCCGCGGTCAGGGCGGCACGGCTGATGCCGTTGCCATGGACCTCGCTGACCGGGCGAGTATCCGTGCCGCCGTGGACCACGTCGAGGAGCTCCACGGACGCCTCGACGGCGCCTTCAACAACGGCGGCGTGAACCAGCAGAACGCCGGTCCCCTCGACACCACTTCCGACGACGACATCGACGAGCAGTTCGCGGTGAACTTCCGTGCTCACTGGGTCGCGATGCTCGCCGAAGCAGCCCTCATGAGGAAGTCCGGAGGCGGTGCGATCGTCAATACCTCCAGCATCGGCAGCCGCCGCGCCGTTCCACCCCTGCCCGCCTACGGGGCGATGAAGCGAGCACTGAACAGCATCACCGAGACCGCGGCGGTGACCTGGGCCGGGCAAGGCATTCGCGTCAACGGCATCACGCCAGGCGGAACCGCAACGGAGATGATGGACGAGTGGGAGACGAAGACGCCGGGCATCATCGACGCGAACAACGCAGCCAGCCCCCTCGGCCGCATGGCGACCGCCCTCGAAGTCGCCGAAGTCGCCGGTTTCCTCCTCAGCGACCGCGCCTCAGCCGTGACGGGCGCCATCGTGCCCGTCGACGGCGGCGCCGGCGCCTGAGGCAGAGGGAGCGCACATGACCGACACGACCACCGCCGGCCTCGCTCGCGCGAGAGGACTGACTGAGGGGCACCCCATGCAACGGACGAAGCGTCAGAACCTCTGGCTCGCGCTCATCGTGCTGTACGTGCTGGGCAGCGTCGCCGCCGTGATCGGCCTCATCCCCATCGCGCTCGGCTACGACGAGCCGATCTTCAAGGCGACGTGGTGGGTGCTGCTGCTCCTCTGCTTCGCAGTAAGCCTCGGTCACCGACTCAACGAGATATTCGGGTTCGCGTCTCGCCGGAAGCGACAGGGGCGACCCGCGAGCGGTTTCGAGCATCTGCGCGGGTACTTCTTCGGCTACCCGTCCGCAGAAGGCGACGCCGCGGAGCAGGCGCCTGATGCCGACGGATCGGCGATGTCTGGCCGACGTCACTGATAGCGCACCGCTGACCGATCCCCTCTTGGGACGGGGTTGCTCGACCGTCATCTTCCCCGCACGCCCGCAGATGACGGTCTGCTCGTATCGTCAGGGGATGAGGGATCGTTGGCTGTTGGTGACGGGGGTCGCGGTGACCGCACTCGTCTGCGCTGCTGCGACATGGTTCCCCCGGTCATCGCCGCCGCCTCAGTTCTCCGTTTCGGGCGTCGTCGTGAATGAGGCCGGTGATCCGATGGGTCGATGCCTCCTCGATTCCTTGACGGGAGAGGAGTCGGGTATGTTCACCCGCCGGGACGGCACGTTCCCATGGCCGTTTCGAGTCTTCGGATTCCGGGAGTACGACGTGGGAGCCACGTGCGAAGGCGGCAAGGTAGCCAGCGACACCGTTTTCGTCACCGGAGACATGTACATTCGCCTCGTCGCGAGGTAAGCCGCGGCCAGCTTTCCCTCTTGAAGTCAGCATTGCGGAGCGAGAGGCCTCCACTCACCCTCGAGCCGCGCCAGTCGCGCACGGCCTGTAAGGGACCGAAATCACAGACCGAGCGTGACCGACTCGACGCGTCCGGTCACCGATCCCCATACGGGACGAAGGAGACGGGTCCGATTGACGCCGATCAGTTTGCGGGTCGTTCGTCCCAGACACCGTCGTAGGGCGTGATCGTCTTCATGAACTCTGCGCTTCCCCACGCCGGATCTCCGGGGATCAGAACAAGGGTCGCCTCGTCGCGCAGCATTGGATCTCCGTTCGGGTAGGGCGCTCCGCTGGTGCAGCTCGCTGGCGTCGACACGACGTCGAGGACGTCACCCACCTCCGCCTCACCGCCGAAGACCTCGGTGACGGTCGCGCGGTGAAGCGACGCCTCTTCGCCGTACATCGTCACTGTCGTCTCAGTCGGCTCGAGCTCGGCTCGCACTATGAAGTCGTGTGAGCCAGCGGCCTCCTCCAGAGAGTCGTACGACCTCCAGTCCAGGCAGGCCGGTTCATTGAACTCCGACACGAAGACGGGAGCGCACCCTGCCATCGCACTCGTGACCAGGAGCAGGCCAGCACAACGCAGCACAGCGGCCTTCATCGTTCCTCCTCTGCGCGGCACCCAACACCGATCAGCCTAGGTCGAAGCGGAAAGGACTACAGGGCTGCACAGCGCGCAGACCTGCACTGCGACGACCCCGCCTCTATCGGTTCCGGCAATCAAGCCGCGAAGCACCCGGAGCACCATCCCCATACGGGACGACGATCGGTCGACACTCCGATCAGCTTGCCCGAGCGCGAATTGCACGTCATCGGCCGCGAGTATCAACGATCTGATGACGTTCGCGGTACTCACGATGCAGGCGGCGGCGAGCAGTGGTTCACTGACCCGCATGATGCAGGGACGGCGAAGACGAATGACATCCATTCTCGTCGTTGCCGCCATCGCGCTCAGCGCCGGCGGCTGCACCGGCATCACGTCGAGCTCGGCCGGATCCTGTGCCGTCAAGGTGATCGAACTCCAGGAGTCGTCCCTCCACCCCGGCGGAGTCGTCCACCTCAGCGCCGACTTCATCTGGGAGACCTGCGAGGACACCGGAGGCACGAGCCGCGCCGCTTCAGATGTCACTGTCACCATCACCCCCTCCGCGAGCGGCGAGGAGATACTGCTCGGTCGACCGATCCCTCAGGGCGAACGGTCGACGGTCGACGCGTCCTTCGACCTCCCCGCCGATCTCCCTACCGGCCCTGCCGTGCTTGCCCTGCGCACACAGAGCAGTGACCCGATCTACGTCGAACTACCGATTGGGATCACGCGATGAGTTCCCCTGTTCATCTGCGTGCGCAGCGGATCGTGTGGGGGTCGTTTCTTCTCGTGGTGGGGCTGCTCTTCGGCGCAGGACAGATCTGGGTGAGCCAGTACCAGGGAGCGACCTACAAGTGCATGGTGGATGGGCCTTTCTCGCCGGACGCGGAGGTCTCGGAACGTTCCGGCATCGTGGTGGGTTCCGCGGCGCTGTGGCCGCTCGGTCGCGCGTGCGCGTGGGCGCGCGCCGATGGTGAAGGGACCGTCACGACTTACTCCGGGCGCTGGCCACGCACGCTTGCGGCTCTGGGCCTGACACTCGGCGGGCTCGCACTCGCCGTCGCGCCGGCGAAGCGGCGAGGGCAACCCGACCCACACTCGTCTCACTGATCGATCCGCTGACGGGACGCATGCTGTCCGAACTCACATGAGTAGATGATGCGGTGAGTACTTGGGTCCACATCGCATCGGGCCGGTACGGTGACCGCATGGACGACGACACCGAACGTCAGAGCCTTGTGACGAGTATCGAGATCCTCAACGCCTGCATCAGAGCTGTCGAGAACCCCGAGAAGCTGTTTCGGGTGTGCGCGAACGTCTCGGGAGGTCGCGACGACGAGAGGGCGGCCGTCGCCGCGGCATTCGAGGTCAGCGACGTGGTGGCCGATGCGATTCTCGACATGCAGGTGAGGCGCTTCATGCCGAGGTCGATCGAGCAGATGCGGAACGAGCTGGCCCGCTATGCCCGTCGACTTGCCGAACTCGACAGTCCGTAGGCCGACGTCGCCGCAGCACTCGCCACGTCCGCGAACGACTGACCACGCGTCCGGATGACCATCCGCTTATGGGACGGACTTCGGGTTGAACCCGTCGTCCTGCCTTGAGGTCAGACCGCGGCTTCTTGCCGTCGCGTAGCCTCATGGTGCAGTCAACCAAGGGGGACCTGATGAAGCGCGCCATCGTCATTGCTGCGAGCCTTCTCGGGCTGAGCATCGCCGCACTACTCCTGGTGATCGCCTACGTGTCGGTAGGACGAAGCTTCGGCCAGGAATGGAGCAGCCTCGACGGCCCGCAACCCGTCTGGCCGGCCGTCGTCGGCTTCGGATCGATGAACCTGGCCGCACTCAGCGGAGCCACTCTTGCTGTCCTCGTCCTCGTCGTCGTCGGACGCGAGTTCAGCCGAGGACGGAACGCGAAGAGTCGGCGCTGACCCTCTCTCAACCATCCGCTATCGGACGGTCGGAACAGGAGGTCGCGCCGGTCGACCTACTATCGGGATGTGACCCACGATCTGCCTCTGCCTGAGCACGTCTCGCACTACACGAGCATCGCCGGGCCGATCGGGATCATGAAGTCGTCAGCGCTCTGGGCCACTCATATCACGCAGCTGAACGACCCGAACGAGAATCAGACGGCCGTCGGCGTGCTGGAGAAGGTACATGCGATCGACGAGCAGCTGTACGTGCAGACATACAAGGTGCGAGACAGGGATGACCTGTTCGTCAGTTCACTCAGCGCCGCACAGGACCACCTCGGGATGTGGCGCCCATACAACTCTCGAATCGAGATCGTCTTCAATACCGAGCGGCTGGTCGCGACGGTCGAGGAGCTGAACCGCGACGTCGGTGCCCGCTTCGCACAGACAAGCTACGAGGAGATCGACCTCGAAGAACGGCTCAGCACGCTCCTGGCACCCGACAGCACCGACCCCGCAGGCCCCTACGAGGTGGCGATCCTGACGGCAAGCCATAAGAGCGCCCACTGGTCCGACGAGAAGGAGTACAGGTTCGTTGGCCTCGTGCACTCGCACGATGGAGGCCGCGAGGCGGCCCGAGTGCAGTTCCGGGAAGGGGAGGTGGGCCTCTCCCCCTACATCGAGTTGCTTCTCTCGCCACGGGGCCCGAACGGACAGCCGCTCAACCCACTGCCCTTCGATCTGATCAGCGAGATCCGTGTCGGTCCGAAGGGTGATCAGAACGCCCTCGTCCGGGCCCTCGAGGTCGTAGCGAACCAGCACCTGAGCCCCGAGGGCGACTCCTGGCCGATCACCCGATCAGAGCAGAGCTACCGCTAGGACTGAGAAATAGAGGTGCTCTCGTGAAGGAGGGAGCGACGACGCCACCCACTGTCACGACGATTAGTCGAGAACTCACTGCCAGCCCGTCCCCATTCACCTCGGGTTCACAGCGCCGGCTCCCGACCGCGGGCACTACTACGGCCGACCACGGCCGCTAGCGGATCCCCATACGGAACACTCGGCTGCGCAGAGAGCAGCTGAGTACGATCGGGCCATGCAGCGCTCAGTAGGCGGAGTCGTCATCGAGGTCACGCACGCGAGAATCGGTGACGCGACTCCGACACCCGACGGTCCGATCCAGATGTGGACGATCGCCCTCTCCGGAGTAGGCATCGATCACACTGCGACTGTCGGTGTCGCCGGCACTTCCATGGAGCCGAACGATGACGTGTTCGCCACTGTTCTCGACGTGGCCGTGGTGCAGTACGACACCGTGTCCGAGGACACGGACCCGCTCGCGACCTCTGCGATCCGCGAGTGGAAGCAAGACCACGCGACCGAACTGCAGGAGCTCGTGAAGACGCTTCGAGCGACCAGCAGCTAGCACCCTCGCGGCGCACTCGGTTCCCGGCCACTCATGGCTCACGACAGGCCGACGCTCGGACGAGGGCCAACGGCCGAACCGGTTGGCGATCCCACACAAAACATTCCGCCAGCGTGTTGGCGAGCCGCAGGTCCCGCCGTCCAGGGAAGCGAATAGAGAACGTATTTCGCGGAGTCGTTAGCCTTTGTCCTGCACGCTAGCGGCATGACTACTGTCCCCGATGTCGACCATGTCGTTCGCGAGGAGCTGCGCGAACTCCTTGACAGGCCCGTGCGCGACTACCTATCCGTTCTCACCGAGAGGGCCGCGAAGCAGCGCCTTCGGCGCACATCTTGTGCGAGCTGACCGTGACCAGTCGAACGAGGCTCGACCGCCATCTCCTCGCAGTAGCATCCGGCGCGGTCGGCGTCGTCGCCGCCCTCTCGCTGACGTCTTGCGGGTACGGCTGCCATGAAATCGGCTACACCAACGAGCTTCGCGTGACGGCGGCAGGTGCGCGATCCGTTGATGTCGCCGACATCCGGCTGTGTGCGGATGAGATCTGCGCCTATCCCTCCGTCGATGCAGCCCCCGCAACCGGACGCTCCTACTGGGTCGTCCACAACACCTCCGGTCTGTGGATATATGTTTTCGGTGACCACCACCCCGACACAGTGCACCTCACACTCCTCGACAACGCAGGCCGCGCCCTCGACGAACAGGACCACGACATCGACTGGAACCTCGTCGACGAACCAAATGGCCCGGGATGCGGCTGGCGCGCCGACCCCTATGACCTCACCGTCAGCCTCTGAGAGCGGCAGGGACAACACAACCCACGCTCGTCTCACTGATCGATCCCCATACGGGACGCGCCTCCGGTCGGGATCGGTGTAACGCTGCGAGGACCTGCGGACACTAGTAGATGTGGGGATCATCAGGACGGACGAAGCCGCCGCCTGGGCGCGTGCGTCCTCCGGTGACGGTGCGGCGTTCGCGTCGATCTTCGACGAGCACCGCGCTCGGGTATTCCGGCACGCGTACCGACTCCTTGTCGATACGACCGATGCCGAGGACGCAACAGCGATCGCGTTCCTCGAACTGTGGCACCGCCGCCGCAGCGTCGCGCTCGTCAACGGCTCAGTCCTCCCCTGGCTACTCGTGACCGTCACCAACGCCGCCCGCAACCTCAGCCGCGGCCGCGGCCGGTACCGAACCCTCCTGGCCGCGCTCCCCCACGGCGAACACCCGTCCTCCGCGGAAGACGTGGCACTGCGCGACGTCATCGAAGACCAGCGCCTCGCTGAAGCGCTCGGACGCCTCTCGCCGGCGGACCTGCACCTCGTGACGCTCGTGATGATCGAGGGCTACAGCCCCACCGACGCCGCGCCCCTCCTCGGGCTCAGCGCCGGCGCCACCCGGACCAGGCTGCATCGGGCCCGCGCGGCGCTGCGCGACAAGCTCGGGCACCCGACCCTCAGCCTCTACATCCAGTCGACGCTAGGAGATCCGTCATGACCGCCCCGCAGATGAGCGACAAATTCACCACCGCCTTCCGGCGCGCGCTGATCCAGCACGTCGAGACCCCCTCCCGCTCCCGCCGACACCGATGGCTGCTGGGAGGCGGAATCGGCGCGGTCGCGATATTCGCCGGCACCGCCACAGCGGCCGCCACGGGCCTGCTCCCTCTGCCAGGCGCCGCGGTCGTCACACCGGTGAGCGCGTCCGCAGTCGGCACCTACACCGGCACCGCGACCCTCCAGCTCGGACCCGCTCCCGACGGCGCGACAGGGCTGACCGTCTCGCTGAACTGCCTCACCCCGGGCACCTTCACGCTCACCGGAGGATCGAGTCTCACCTGCTCCGCCAACGACTTCCTTCGACCAGAGCAGGTGCCGGGCTTCGACTCCTTCTTCACTCCCCTCACCGACGCCCCCGATGGAGCGCTCACCGTCACTGCCTCCGCAGGCAGTGGATGGCGGGCGATCGTCGCGTACGCCACGTCCGAGACGACCGCGTGGGCGGAGAACGCCGCCGGCCAGAGCTACGGAGTCACCAACGAGAACGGTGATCCGGACCTCATCGCCGTCGTCGCGAACAACGGCGCGCAGGGCTACGTGCATCGCGGCGACCTCGAAGACGCCGACGGCACCACCGCTCAACGCTCCTTCACCACACCCGAGGACGCCCTCGAATGGCAGAAGCAGAACGCAGGCATCACCCACGCCATTCCCGTCTACGACTCGGACGGCACCACCCTCGTAGGCGAGTTCGACGTCGGATGATCGCGGCGTCCAGACGACCATCCTTCTCCGGGACGCGCCCGTAGCCTGTGGACATGCGTCCACTGAGGAGACGACTGCCCGGCTGGGCGCTCGTGCTCCTGTCGATCCCGCTCGGTCTGGCCTCGATCGCCCTCGGATGGACCTTCGATGGGATCGATCCCTTCAGCGTTCAGTGCTCGCGAGGAACGTTCCCTGAGGCGGGCGATCTGTCCGACGAGTCCGTCCGCATCACCGGCGATCCGACGCTCCTACCCTTGGGGGTGGACTGCACGTACGACGCCGACCACGACGACATCGGCCCGCAGACGATTCACCACTACGACTTCCCCGAGACGGTCGGCCTGCTCGTGAGCGTCCTCGCCTTCGGCGGAGGCGGGGTCCTCGTCCTCGTCCGCGACTAGCGACCATCAGCGCCCGCCAGACGATCCCCATGCCGTCGAACTCGACGTCCACCGCTCCCCCGGGAAGCGAGGGGTCGAGAGCGGCGAGGCGGACATCGACGAGAGTGACGGTCATGAGGGGTGCTCCTTCGATTCGAGGACGGTCAGCGGCTCTGGACGGGCAGCTGGAGGGAGGAGGCGTGCTCGCCGCCGGTGTGGACGATGTGCTGCCCGGCGTTTGCACCGACGTACTCGCGGATGCCGGGCATGAGGGTGCCCATCAGGTTGCGCGAGCTGATGACGAAGCGCAGCTGCTCCCCCGGGTGGAAGAGCAGGCCGAGCGGCAGCAGATCGATCTCGACCTCGGCGATCTCGCCGTCGGCGAGCTTCTCGACGCGGTCGAAGGCGTGCGCGGGGACGTCGTCGGTCGTGAGCGCCGGGTCCAGGTGGCGGGCCGAGACGCGCAGGCGTCCGTCGGAGCCCTTGTAGCGGAGGATCGTGGCACCGTGGTCGGTGAGGTCGTGCGCCCGGGCGGTGCGGTTCGCCACGGTGAACGCCTGCAGCGGGGTGCCGTGCGCGTCGAGCTTCTGCACGAGGACGAAGAGGTCGAGGTCGTCGGAACCGCGCGCCTCGACGAACAGGTGCGCCTTCGGGTAGCCGACGAGCACCGTCTCCTCGTCGAACCGGGTCAGGAACGATACGGCGCTGGGGTTCGCGTCGACCGTGTACGCGGCCTCGACCGGAGCAGGTGGCGCGGTCGCCGTCAGCACGCGGGCTGCGCCGTCGAGGTAGTACCGCGTCGGCACGACGTCCGCGGGCGGGAACGACTCCGCCTCGAGGCCGACACGGTCGCCGCCCTCGAGGTCGAGGAGGGAGTAGCGGACCCGGGGCGTGTGCTCCCAGCCCGAGTCCTCGCCGCGGAGGTAGTGGTCGAAGAAGCGGCGCAGATCCACGACGTTGGCCTCGTCGTAGTAGTCGGGCCACTCCTGCGTGTTGTGGATGCGCAGCCACTTCTCCTCGGACGCGATCCGGCGCCAGGCGCGGAAGGTGCCGGCGGTGTGCAGGGTGTTGGAGTAGCTGGCGACGACGTAGGCGGGGACGGTGACCCTCTCGAATGCGGGGATCTTCTGCTCCCACAGCTCGTCGACGAGGGGGTGCGCCTCCGCCTCGGCCAGGACGTCCTCCTTGCGGTTCCTGCCGAAGAAGCTGCCGTCCTGCAGCTGCCGCGCGAAGCCGGTGTCGGGCATTCCGCCGCGGAAGACGAGGTCGCGGTAGACGTCGCTGACGCCCTCCCACGGGTTGATCGCCGCCAGGTGCGGCGGCTGCTCGGCCGCGGTGAACCACTGCGAGACCGCGAGGTAGGACGTGCCGGACATGCCGACCTTGCCCGTGCACCACTCCTGCTCGGCGAGCCACTCGATCAGGTCGTGGCAGTCGCGGGCCTCCTGTCGATCCCAGAGCACGCTGTCGCCCTCGGAGTCGACCACGCCGCGCACGTCCGGGTTGCAGATCGCATAGCCGCGGGCGCACCAGTACGCCGGGTCCGGGCCCTCGAACTTCTCCAGCCCGGAGACGACGCCGTCGTCGAGGCCGACCAGCCCGAAGACTCCCATCACGCTGGGCGAGCTGCCCTGACCCTTCCCGTAGGGACTCCACGCGACGATCACCGGGACCGGCTCCGAGCCGACCGGGCGGAACACGTCGACGTGGATCGTCACTCCATCGCGCAGCGTCACAGCGACGTCCTTCTCGAGCACGACGTCGACCGGCAGCTCCCGGAACGGCGGGGCGAGGCGGAAGCCTGCCTCCAGGACGCGGGCACCGGGCTCGAACGCGGTGAGCACTCCGCTGCGCACGGCGGGCAGCGGGTGGGAGGCGGTGTAGATCTTCTCGGTCATGGCGTGCTCCAGGTTCTGGCGATCGTGCGGTGAGTCCTCCGTGGGCTCGCGTCGGGCCGAGCGTACGTCCGATCGGTCACGAACTCAACAAGCGTTGAGACTCTGGGCACGGCGAGGTAGCGTCGGAGCATGAACGAGACTCCGCGGTCGGCACGCCCCGGTCGACGCCCCGGCTCCGCCACCACGAGGGGCGCCGTGCTGACGGCGGCTCGGGCGAGCTTCGCCGCCGACGGCTACGCCGGAACGACCATCCGCCGGATCGCGACGGATGCCGGAGTCGACCCGTCCCAGGTCATGCAGTTCTTCGGCTCGAAGGACGAGCTGTTCGCCGCGGTGATGGCGGTCCCCGCCTCCGCGCTGCACCGCTTCGACACCGCCTTCGACGGCGCCGACGAGCACCTCGGCGAGCGGGTCGTCCGCGCCTACCTCGAAGCCTTCGAGGGCGACGACGCGGAGTCGGAGCCGCTGATGGCGATGCTCCGCGGCGCCGTCACGAACGCGCAGGCGAGCGAGACCCTGCGGGACTTCATCCAGTCCCGGCTCACCCACGGCACGGCCGGCCGGGGCGAGGACGCGACGCTCCGCGCCGGCCTCGCCGCCTCGATGCTGATCGGCGTCGTCGTCGGCCGCCGCGTCGTCGGCGTGCCGGCCCTGCTCGCCGCAGATCTCGACCGGATCGTCGCCACGGTCGGACCGGTCATCCAGCAGCTGCTCGCTCGGGAGGCGACGACGGTGTGACACTGATGCCTTCCCCGGCTCGCAAGCGTCCCGCTCACCCGTCCCCCTCAGGGACGAACCAGCGGAGCTTCATCGAATCATTTTCGAGTCTTGTGTATATCGATACGTCGCGGTATCGTTTTCACTCATGACCTCCTCCCCGCGTCGCCAACCCGGTCGAAAGCTCGACCGCTCTCGGGACGGCGTGATCCTGGACGCGGCACTCGCCGTCATGGCCGAGGTCGGGTACGAGGCGGCGACAGTGGATGCCGTTGCGGCTCGTGCTGGTGCGGCTCGCGCGACCGTCTACCGTCGCTGGCCGACGAAGACGGCCCTCGCTGCAGCGGCTGTCGCTCACCTCACCGCGGCTGATGCCGGGAGCACCGACCTGCCGGATCTCGGGAGCCTCCGCGACGACCTCCTGGCCACGACCGTGACGATGTCCGAGGCGGAACAGCAGCTCCGCATCGATGTGATGAGCACCCTCGCGGACGCCGGCCGCACGGACCCTGCTCTGGCGAGCCTGACCGCGTCGGCCAGCGCTGATCCCTGGGTCGAGGTGAGTCGATCGCTCCTGCGCCGTGCCATCGACCGCGGGGAGTTCCCCCCTGGCGACATCGACACGCTGGCGATGGTCATCCCCACGCTGTGCGTGCACCGCACCGCCGTCCAGCGCACACCGGTCACCCGCGAATTCGTCGCCGACCTCATCGACCACGTCGTCGTCCCCGCGCTGCGCGGACGTCGGTGATTCCCACCCCGACATCCCCCAGGAGCCCCACCATGACCGTTTCCGTCACCCCGCACCTGAACTTCCGCGGTCAGGCCCGGGAGGCGCTCGCCTTCTACCGATCGGTCTTCGGAGGCGACGTCGCACTCGCCACGTATGCGGACACGCATCAGGTCGACGACCCCGCTCAGGCCGACGCTGTCTCGTTCGGTCGGCTCACCGCGCCCAACGGCTTCAGCATCATGGCCTACGACGTCCAGACGGCGAAGCCGTACGACGCCGGCCGGAACCCCTTCTACCTCACCCTGCACGGCGACGATCAGGCCGAGATCAGCGAGCAGTGGCGGCGCCTCGCCGACGGGGGAACCGTGCTGACCGACTTGGGACCGAGCCCGTTCGCTCCCCTGTACGGCATGCTTACCGACATGTTCGGCACGACCTGGATCATCGGCTGCGACTGACCCTCCCGCGATCGCTCCGAGCCCCTGGGTCCACCGAGCCGGCCCGGCGTGACGCGGACATCTCGATCACTGCCACAGGGTGAGGACGTCGGATGAGACCAGTGCACGTCTCCAGCGCGCAGCGCCGGCGCCTCCTCGTGCGTCGGCATCTTCTCGATCGCTCCGGCACGTCTCCTCGGCACGTCACGAATGCGCTCGTCGCCGTGCACGCGACCGACCCCGCGACCCCGTACCTCTCGATCCTCGCCCGGACGACGGGCGTCACCCTCGAGGACGTCGCGGCGGAGATGTACGAGCGACGACTGCTGGTGCGGTGGCTCGCGATGCGGCGCACCGTGTTCCTGCTGGACCGCGACCTCGTACCGGACGTGCACGCCGCCGTGAGCGCGCCCCTCGCCGACGTCCTGCGGCGCCGCCTCGTGACGACACTGGAGAAGAATCAGGCTCTACCGGACGTCCCGGACGTCCCCGCGTGGGTCCGCAGCGTCGAGAAGGACGTCCGGGCGGGTCTCCGCGAGATCGGTGACGCGACCGGCGCGCAGCTGAGCGCTGCGGTGCCGGGCCTGAAGACACCGATTCCGCCTCGGCTTCCGTCCGACACGAAGCAGACGGTCACGAGCAGTCTCCTCGCCCTGATGAGCGCCGCCGGAGAGATCGTCCGGGGCACCCCCGTCGGTGCGTGGACGACTCGACAGCATCGGTGGCAGGCCGTCGAGGCCTGGTGGGAGGACGGCGTACCCCCTCGGGACGCCCTCGAGGCTCGGACGCGGATCGCCCGACGGTGGCTGCAGTCGTACGGGCCGGCGACGGTGGACGACCTGCAGTGGTGGACCGGGTGGACGAAGACTGCGACCCGCGCGACCCTGACCGCTCTCGCCGTCGTCGACACCGACCTCGACGGCATTGACGGCATCGACCTGCCTCATCGACACGATGCTCCGGATGACATCGAGGCGACGGAGCCCGTCGCGGCGCTTCTCCCGTCTCTCGACTCGACAGCCATGGGATGGAGACACCGCCACTGGTACAGCCCAGCCGACACCGCCGGCCTCTACGACAGCCGAGGCAACATCGGCCCGACGATCTGGTGGGACGGCCGCATCGTCGGCGTGTGGGCCTCGACCCCCGGCGGCGTACGGACCCGGCTCCTCGAAGACCTCGGCGCGGACGGTGCGGACGCGGTCGGCACGGCCGCAGCCGACCTCGAACAGACCCTCGGCGACACCGTCGTCACACCCTCCATCAGGGCTCCCCTCGAGCAGGACCTCTCGCAGCATGGAAGCGCCGAGTGAGGCACGTCGCGATCCTCGTGCGGGACAGCCGGGCGACGAGGACGTCCCGCACATCGACCAGTACGAACCGGAGCCCTGCACCGGGCCGAGCCGGGCGAGCTCGATGGCGAAGGCAGACGTTCGCCACCGACGGCTGGTCGGTTCTACGCTGGCGTCATGGGCGAGCAGCAGGTCGCACTGGTCACCGGGACCTCGAGCGGCATCGGGCGCGCCGTCGCCGAGCGCCTGCGCAGCGACGGCTGGCGAGTGTTCGGCGGGCAGCGCCGGACGGATCCGAGTGATGAGGACTCGCTTCCTCTCGACGTCACGGACGACGACAGCGTCCGCGCCGCCATCTACACCCTCATCGGCAGGACCGGCCGCCTCGACGCGCTCGTGAACAACGCTGGTGTGGACACGTCCGGAGCGATCGAGGAGACCACCGTCGCCGAGGCGGAGGCGCTCTTCGCGACGAACTTCTTCGGGGTGCACCGCGTGACCCGCGAAGTCCTCCCCCACCTGCGCAGCAACGGTGCGGGCCGCGTCGTGGTCGTCGGGTCGCTGTCCGGGATCGTCCCTGTGCCCTTCGACGCGTTCTACACCGCATCGAAGCACGCGCTCGAAGGCTGGATCGAGGCTCTGCAGCTGGAGGTCGGGCCGTTCGGGATCCACTGCACGATCATCGAGCCGGGGTTCATCCGCACCGACCTGCGTGCGGGGAAATCCCCTGTCGCCACCCGCCTCGACGTCTACGACCGAGCGCGACGACGCGTCGAAGCAGCGTTCGACGACGACGTCGCCGCCGGCGCCGCTCCTTCGACCGTCGCCGACGCCGTCGCCCAGGTCCTCCTGTCGTCCCGGCCCCCACTCCACAAGCTCGTCGGAGCTGACGCACGACGCGTCGCCGCGCTGCACACCCTCCTGCCCAGGAAGCTCTTCCTCGACGGAATGCGCAAGCGCTACCGCACCTGATCGGCGTCGACGGGCCACGGGCCGGTCGACCATCCCCTCACGGACGATGCTCGAGGTCGCCCCGAAGTGGGGCGCGGGACGCTTCAGCAGCGACGGCGGGCGCCTGAGCCGGAGCTCCTGCTCGGATCTGTACGAGGGTGAGGTCGAGGAGCGGCGTCGGGACGCTCAGGTCCCGCGCTCGGCGAGCGAGGTCGCCGAGCAGGTGCTCGGCCTCGGTGGGCAGGCCTGCGACGAGGTCGCGGTAGAGCGAGGTCGTGAAGGCGGACCCCTCCTCGGTGAGGATCGCAAGGGACTGCTCGTGCGCCGCGGCGGACACCGGCAGGCCTGCCGCGTCGGCGACGGTCTCCGCCTCCTCGATCGCGTCGAGGATCCACGGGAGAGCGCCCGCCTCGAGGGCCGGGCCGATCGCGCTGCGGAAGAGGCAGGTGACGACGCCCGCTGCGGCGATGAAGACCCACTTCTCCCACAGTGCGGAGAGCACGTCATCGGACACCCGCAGGTCGATACCGGGGACGTCGAGCGCTTCGGCCACGCGAGCCGGCACCGGCGCGTCCGTCAGCGAGCCGATCGTGAGCACCGAGAGCCCGGTCATCTGGCGGACCGCGCCGCCGTCGAGAGTCGCGACGATCTTGGCCGAGACGCCGAGCACTCGCCCGGGGAACTCGGTCTGCAGCAGGTCGATGTGAGCCATGCCGTTGAGGATCGGCAGCACGAGCGTCTTCGCGTCGACCCAGGCACGGACATCGGCCACGGCGTCCTCCAGCGCCGACGCCTTGACCGTCACGAGCACCAGATCGAAGGCGGACGCCTCCTCCCCCACGACCAGTGTCGTCACGTCGAGGGTGCGGTCCCCCGAAGGCGCGACGAAGCGGAGTCCGTCTCTCCGCAGCGACTCGGCCCTGCCGGCACGCACCAGGTAGGTGACGTCGCGGCCGGCTTCCTGCAGGCGGCTCCCGAAGGCACCACCGGTCGCGCCCGCTCCGACGATGAGAATCCGCACGGTGATGCCCTTCTGTCGCGACCACGAGTCCTCCGAGAGTAGGACGTGGCCGCCACCCCGCTCGACCGTCCCCCTCCGTCCTCCGGTGGGCGAGGCGGGCTTTTCGGGGGGTAGCGGCACGCTCGGCGCGGTCCCTAATTTTGCCAGTGCGGTGTGCTCGTCAGGGAACGCCGGCCGGTCCGGCGAGTTCTCGCGCGGCCCACGACGGCGAATCCGCGCCGTCTCTATCGAAGGACTCTGCCGTGCGTTCCCGTTCTGCTCTCGCCCTCTCCCTCCTCGCGGGAGGCGTCCTCGCGGTCGCCGCGCCCAGCGCGTCCTACGCGGCGTCGAGCACGTCGAGCATCCCCGTCTCGGCGAGGATCGCCAGCAGCGCGACCCTGAGCGCGTCTCCGCTCGATTTCGGCAACTACGCCGGTGCCGCCGTCAACGCGACCTCCACGATCACGGTGACCTCGACGAACGGGACGATGTACTCCGTCGCTGTCGGAAACGGCACCAACTCCCAGGACCCGTCCGGACGCCGTCTCAACTCGGGGGCTGGCGCGTCCACGCTCATGTATCAGGTGTACACGGACTCGGCCAGAACGAACGTCTGGGGCTCCTCCGCGGGTGGCGTCGTCCAGCAAGTGGGCACCGGGTCCGCGCAGACGCTGACCGTCTACGGGACGATCCCGGCGGGACAGAACTCGCCGGTCGGCAGCTACTCCGACACTCTGACGGCGACCGTCACCTACTGACGGTGAGGCGCAGGATCCTCGTCGCGGTCCTTCTCGCAGTCGTCGCGGTCGCTCTGATCGCGGTCGTGCTCGGCCGTGGCGAGGCCGTCGTCCCTGATGTGAGCGACGGTGCTGCGCCGACCGGCGGCGGAGCGGGAGCGATCTCGGTCTCGCCCGTGCGGAGCGTCGTGCCTGCCGAGACCCCGGACGTGACGCTCGCGTACACGATCGGGAACGTCGGCGACGCGGAGAAGACCTACAAGGCGTCGGCCGCCGAGCTCGACTCCAGCGGTCGACCGATCAGCGCTGCGACCGGCGATGCGGGCGCGTGGGTCTCGTTCGATCAGCAGCGGGTCACGGTGTCCGCCGGCGCCTCGGCTCCCGTAGCGGTGCGCATCGAGGCGCCGGCCGACCGCGGTGCGGAAGAGCGCCGGGTCGGCGTGACCTTCGCCGAAGTCGTCGACTCGAGCGAGGGTTCTGTGGGAATGGCGACCGCGATCACCACCTCCGTCTACGTACAGGGCACCGGCACTCCTTCCCGTAGCGCCCGGGTCGAGGGCCTGACGGTGCCGAGCTTCGCGACCGGTTCGTTCCCCGTCACCGCCACCCTGATCAACGACGGCAACGTCACCGTGGTCCCCGGCGCCACGGACGGCGGAGTCGCCGGGACGATCAGCGACGGCGGGCAGCCGTTCGTCATTGCGGGGAACCCCGTCCGGCCCGCCTCCAGCGGCGTGCTCACAGGCACCGTGGAGGCACCGCCTCCCCTCTGCTGGTGCCAGGTCCGCGTCAGCGTCGCGGACGGCAACGACGGCGTCTCCTCGGTCGATGCTCGCGTGCTCGTCACGCCCGCATGGCTTCCCGGGGCCCTGACTGTCCTGGCTGCTCTCCTGGTCATCGCGGCGCTTCTCCGCGCCCGCTCGAAACGACGCGGAACGGACTAGAGAGCGGCAGACCGATCGTGGTGGCGCTCGCGTTCCGGACCTCGAGCGCGCAGCCGTCACCGGCTGGCAGTCGCTGCACTGCTCACCGGAGAGGTCGTTTTCATCGTCGCTCCTGCGGCAACAGAAGCGCGCCAACGCAGCGTCCGGACAGCCGTCCCGTCATCCGAGGTGCCGGCACCCGTGGACAGCGGACCCGGTCACCGGTCAGCGGGCAGGAACGGCCCGCCGTACTCGCGGATGTGCGCGATCCTCCCGTCGCGGAGGGTGAGAACGGAGATGTACCGTCGGCGCTGCGCTCCCGGCATGTCGGCGCGGACGAGGACGCCGACGTACTCGCAGACCAGGACATCGGGTCGATCGGTCGGCAGGACGCTGGTGAAGTCGACCCGCTCGAAGCGCAGGAAGCCCGCGAGACCGGCGACCATGCGCTCGATCGCGGGCCGGCCGACGATCGGCGCGCTGTCGCCGTCGCCGTCGAACGGCACCTCGATCGTCCCGTCCTCGCAGAAGAGGTCGGGGAAGGTCCTGACCTCTGGAT
Source organism: Rathayibacter sp. PhB186 (assembly GCF_003751825.1). NCBI lineage: Bacteria > Bacillati > Actinomycetota > Actinomycetes > Micrococcales > Microbacteriaceae > Rathayibacter > Rathayibacter sp. PhB186. The sequence continues at coordinate 59,067 of NZ_RJKO01000002.1, forward strand.
CGATCCGCCCTTCGAGGGCGGCCGAGAACGCGACGACCGCCGCGTCGAAACCGCTGGAGTCCGAGGTCATCAGCGGACCCGCGTGCTGCGGCGGAGGGGACGGAGACGATCGGGAGTGGACGGCATGGTCCCTTCCTAGCGTGAGAGCCCTCGGAACGGTGGTGAACCGTCCTCGTGGAGGACCCCGTCGAGTCGGAGCGCTCGCTGTCAAGCATCCGATCCGCTCTTGCCGGGCGTCCGCGATCGCTGTTCTCTGAGTCCGGAAACTCACCCGCCGGCCGGACCGCGGACCGGCTCCGCACCCGGGCGGCTCGACGAGGCCGCTGCCACGACCGATCGAGGAGCACCCTATGACCGACCCCGCCCCCGCCATGGACCCGGCGTCCGACACCGAGATCCGAAACCTCGTCGCGCGGTTCGGCCTGGCGTGCACCAAGCACGACACCCCCGCGTTCCGCGCGCTCTGGGCGGAGGAGGGCACCTGGCGCATCGGCGAGCCCTTCGCGCAGGAGGCGACCGGGCCGGACGCCTGCGTCGAGATGCTCGACCGGCTCTGGCAGGGCAACGACTACTTCCTGCAGTTCACGACTCAGGGGCCGATCGACATCGACGGCGACGAGGCGCACTCCGAGTCCCTCTGCCAGGAGTTCGCCCGCGGCCCCGAGCGCTACTACCGCACCAACGGCATCTGGACCGACCGCCTCGTCCGCCGCGACGGCCGCTGGCTCTTCGCCGAGCGCAGCTACCGGTGCCTGTGGCTCGACCTCTCCCCGTTCAGCGGGGACGTCTTCCCGCTCCAGGGCGACTGACGACGAACGGGCGGAGACACGGAGACACGGAGACGTCGCGGCTCCGTGATCCCCTGGCGATGCTCCGGTCCCGCGGGTCGCGCAGCCGAAGCGGCCCGGGCACATGCGCGCCGTCGGGCCGCTTCATCGTGGTGGTGGAGCAGGTGCTCAGAAGCCGCCCGCGGGGCGCACCCGGTAGTGCTCCTCGAGTGCGGTGACCTCGTCCGGGGTGAGGTCCACCCGCAGCGACGAGTTCCGCACCTGGTGGGGAGGGCACACCGTCCGCACCCACACCTCCGGCACCAAGCGCCTCCACCACCCCGACGTCGGAGAGATGACCGTCGCCTACGAGTCGCTCCCCGTCCCGTCCGCCGCCGGCCTGCACCTGGCCGTCTACCTCACCGACCCCGGCAGCGCGTCGGCCGACGCCCTCGACATCCTCCGCAGCGTCGCCGCGACACCCCTCCCGCGCGAGGCCGTGCCTCATGCGTCCTGATTCACGGCGACGTCCGGGTATCCGCCCCCTCACGGGACAGTGTCGTCCCTACTCGCATCAGGGTCTGCTGCCCGACGGGACGGACGCCGGTCAGCTCGGCGCCGAGGTGGTGCATGAGTCCCTGCCGGTCGAAGCTGCGTCGGATGCGAGCGTCGAGGGCGAGGTCGTTGGATCGGTGCGTCACGGTGTCGTCCTCAGAAGGTGTGCTCGTCGGCGGGGAAGGTGCTCGCGGCGACGTCCGCCGCGAAGTCGCGGGCGGCGGTGTGCAGGGCGCCGTGCAGGTCGGCGTACTGCTTGACGAAGCGCGGGAGGCGCCCGGTGCGCAGTCCCGCCATGTCCTGCCAGACCAGGACCTGCGCGTCGCACTCGACGCCGGCGCCGATCCCGACGACCGGGAGGGAGACGGCCCGGGTGATCGCCGCGACGACCTCGCCGGGGACCATCTCGACCAGCAGCGCGAACGCGCCGGCGGCCTCGAACGCGCGCGCGACGGCGATCAGGCGCTCGGCGTCTCCGCCGCGACCCTGGACGCGGTAGCCACCGAGGACGTGCTCGGACTGCGGGGTGAAGCCGATGTGCGCCATGACCGGGATGCCGGAGCCGACGAGCTTCTCGACCTGCGGGACCATCTCGCTCCCGCCCTCGAGCTTCACCGCGTGCGCGCCGCCCTCCTTCAGGAACCGCACCGCGGTGTGGAACGCCTGCTCCGGCGAGCCCTGGTACGACCCGAACGGCAGGTCCGCGAGCACGAGCGAGCGGGTCGCGGCGCGGGCGACCGCGCGCACGAGGGGCAGCAGCTCGTCCACCGTGATCGGCAGCGACGTCTCGTTCCCCAGCACGTTGTTCGACGCGGAGTCCCCCACCAGGAGCACCGGGATCCCGGCGTCGTCGAAGATCGCGGCCGTGTACATGTCGTAGGCGGTCAGCATCGCCCACTTCTCGCCGCGCTCCTTCATCGCCTGCAGGTGCGGGATCCGCACGCGCGGCCGGGGCGCGGCCGGCTCGGGAATGGCGGCGTAGGGGGCGGGCTGTTCAGGCATCGGGAGTCCTTCGCGGGTCAGGTGAGGGAGGTGGTGAGGTGCGCGATCGGCTCGACGAGCAGGAACAGGCCGATGCCGATCATCGCCGCTCCCGACACCCGTGAGACGACCCGGGCCGCCGCCGGCCGAGTGGAGAGAACGGCTCGAGCGCCGAAGCCGACGCCGAGATAGACGACAGCGCAGGTCGCGATGTGCAGCGCCGCGAGGAGCACGATCTGCACGACCAGCGGCAGCGGCGCGTCGGGCCTCGTGAACTGCGGCAGCAGCGCGAGGAAGAGCAGGAACACCTTCGGATTCAGGCCGCTGATCCCGAAGCTGCGCAGCAGCCACCGGCTCCGCCGGACGGGCGCGAGCTCGTCGTCCGCGCGCGGTACCGGCGGACGGCGCAGCGTCCCGACGCCCAGCCACAGCAGGTAGCCCGCGCCGGCGATCGTCAGGACCGTCAGCGCGCCCGGGAGAGCAGCGAGCAGCGCGCCGACCCCCGCGGCGACGATCACGGCGTGCAGAGCATGCCCGAGCAGCAGACCGGCGACAGCAGCCGGGACGACGCGCCCGCGCAGGCCCGCCGCGATCGCGAACGCCCAGTCCGCACCCGGGGTGATCGCCAGAGCGATCGACACCAGCCAGAACGCTCCGACAGCCTCCACCGGCACGATCGACGCTCCATCCCGGCCGTGATCCGCGCCGTCAGCACGCAAGAGTAGGGAGGATCCGGCGCGAAGTGCTTGCGAATACTGCCTGGGATACACCCCGATCGGGAAGAATCGTCGCCATGGACGCCGTTGACAGGAAGATCCTTGCCGAGCTGCAAGCGAACGGGCGAATCTCGCTCACCGACCTCGCTGCGCGAGTGACGCTGAGCGTCTCCCCCTGCCACCGCCGCGTCCGCGCGCTCGAGCAGGCCGGCGTCATCACCGGATACCGCGCCCGGCTCGATCACGCCGCTCTCGGCCTCGGCTTCCAGGCCCTCATCTTCGTCACGATGCGCTCCAGCGACCGCGACACCCTGCACGCCTTCGAGAGCGCCGTCAGCGACCAGCCGAACATCCTCGACGCGCAGCGCCTCTTCGGGAAGCCCGACTACCTCCTCCGCGTCGCAGCCCGCGACCTCCCCGCCTTCCAGCAGTTCTACGACGACCAGCTCGCCGCCCTCCCGGGCGTGCAGCTCCTCACCTCCACCCTCGTGATGAAGAACGTGATCGAGGACCGCACGCTCCCGCTCTGATCACGCAGGTCCGACCCGCGCCATTTCAGGGACCGGTCGACAACCCCTACCGAACTGATTCATGCCGCGGTGATCGCGAAGAGCCCGCCGATCCCGACGGCGTAGAGGACCAGGACGATCAACGAGTCCACCCCCATGCCGGCGATGCGGCGCGAGGGTCGGAAGATCAGGCCGACGACGTAGACGAGGGTCAGCAGCGCGGCGAGCGCCGTGAGGTAGATGTCCGACGAGCCGGCCTGCGGCAGGACCGCATTCCCGGACAGCACGGTCGCGACCAAGAAGAGGACGGGCAGGAATGCGTTCCCGCCGAAGATGTCGCTGATGGCGAGGTTGTCGTCACCCTGCTTGATCGCCTGCAGTCCGGTCGAGATCTCGGGAAGGGAGGTGGCCAGCGCGAGGACCGTTGCTCCGAACAGGACTCCCGACAGGCCGAGCTGCGAGGACGCGGCGTCGCCCGTGCGCTCGAGGACGACGCCGGCGATCAGAGTCGCGAGGGCCGAGACGGAGAAGACGATCGCCGCCTTCCGGGTGCTCATCGACTGCTTCTTCGTGTCGCTGGAGCGGGGCGGTGTCGCGTCGGGCGCGCGACCGTCCTCGTGCCACGGGAGGTGGTGGCCGGCGCGCTGCACGAGCAGCAGGCCCACCACCCACAGCGCTGCGATCAGCACCACATCGGGTGTCAGGCGCAGCACCTCCAGACCGGCGGGCAGCTGACTGCCGGCGATGACCACGGCGAGCACCGCGACGACCACCAGGCCCTCGAGCACGAGCGTCAGCGACGCCGCGCGGTAGGTGAGCGGCTTCACGCCCTTCCCCCGCTTGCCGAAGACGTCGAGCACGACGAGCACGACCGTCTGCAGAGCGATCCCGCCGAGGATGTTGCCGACGGCCACGTCGAGGTTCCCCGAGAGCGCCGCGGACACGGTGATCGCGATCTCCGGCAGGTTCGTGGCCACAGCGAGGACGATCAGCCCACCCAGAGCGCTGCCGAGGTGGAGGCGCGCGTCCAGCACATCCGTCGCCTTCGAGAGCTGGATCCCTGCCACCCAGACCACGGCCGCAGCGGCGAGGAAGATCACGACGAGCACGAGAAGAGGAAGACCATCCATCCCGCCAGTGAACCGGTTCGACGACGACCTCAAGAGCCCTTGCGCATTCGTCCGCTGCTCTTCGACACCCGCGCCCAGCCGACCGGCGACGCACTGCAGAAGTGCACGAGCACCGTCGCCGGCGTCGCCCGCGTCATCTACAACGACGACAGCCCTTCATGTGGGTGCGACACGAACTGGCGCTAGAACACCGCCACGCAGTGCCGCGATGCACAGATTCTCGCGGCGCTCGGTGGCGCATCTCCATGTACCGGTGGACGATCCCCATACGGGATGGGCGGGCAGCCTCCCATACCGTCACTAACGTGACGTTTTGACAGCATGATGACATACCGTGGTCGGATGCACCCTCCGCAGCTCACTGAGCACGACCCGCCCTTCCAGGATCTGGTGCTCAGCGTCCTCCACCTCAGCAACGTCCTCTCCGCATCCGGGGATCGCCTCGTCGCTGATCTCGGGTTGACCTCGGCGCGCTGGCAGATCCTCGGCGCCCTCGCCGCGGGTGCGCCGCGGCCGGTCGCCTGGCTCGCCCGCGACCTCGACGTCTCCCGGCAGAACGTCCAGCGGATCGTGAACGACCTCGAACGCGACGGCTTCGTGGCCTTCCAGCCCAACCCGCACCACCGGCGCGCGCAGCTCGTCACCCTGACGCCGGAGGGCGAGACCGTGCTCGCCGCCGCCGCCGCCCGCGCCGCGCCCTGGGCGGGGAACGCCGCCGCAGGGCTCGATCCGGCCGCCGTCGACACCGCCCGACGCGTGCTCCACGCGATCGGCACCGCGGTCCAGGCCCACGACACAGACTCCCGCCCGAAGGACGCATCATGAACGACCGACCGGACCTCCCGCCCCTGCTCAAGTACGGCAACGCTGCGGTGAAGCTCCTGAACCGACTCGGCGTCCCGGCCGGGCCGCCGAGGATCCTCACCGTCCGCGGACGCGTCAGCGGACAACCGCGTTCCACGCCCGTCTCGATCGTCACTCTCGAGGGCGCCCGCTACGTCGTCGCCGGGCGGCGGATGGAGTGGGTGAAGAACGTCCGCGCGGCGGGCGAGGGCGAGATCCAGCGCGGCCGGCGACGAGAGAGGGTGGCCTTCACGGAGCTCCCCGAGGAGCAGCGCGCCCCTGTCCTCCGCGCGTATTGGCACCAGCACAGCCAGGGACGAAAAGTGGCCGCCCGCATCTTCGAGGCAGGCGAGAACGCGGGCCCGGACGACTTCGCAGCGGCGGCTCCTCGCTGCGCCGTGTTCCGGCTCGCGGCGGTCGACCTCGATCGCTGACGCGAGAACCGCCTCGCCACTCCGCACCGGTCGACGTTCCCCCCAAGGGACGCTTTCGAGGGCCGTTCCCCGAGGCAAGCGGTCTGTCCGCCGAGTCGGTTCGCATCACCGGCGATCCGACGCTCCTGCCCCTGGGGGTGAGCTGCACCTACGACGCCGACGGTGATGACGTCGGCCCGCAGACGATTCATCATGACGACTTCCCTGCGACGGTCGGCCTCCTCGCGAGCGTCCTCGCCTTCGGAGGCGGCGGGACTCTCGTCCTCGTCCGCGACTAGCGGGCCATCAGCGCCCGCCAGACGATGCCCTTGCGGGACACCACCTCACGTCGGCTCGTCGCGCGGGCGCCCTCATGCCAGGATCGGGCCATGGGGATCAGCAGAACCGGAATCACGCTCTCGATCACGGCTCTCGCCGGCGTACTCGTGCTGTCCGGCTGCACCGCGGACGAGACCGCCGGCGACGAATCGTCGACAGTCGCTGTCGAATCGTCAGGCGTGGATCCGGCGGGCTCGCCGGATCCGGACGCGTCCGACGACCCTCAGCTCAGTGCATTCGAGCAGCAACTCCCCCTGAGGGGCGACTTCGTCAGTCAGCAGACCGAGACGACAGGATCGGTCCTGATCGAGCGCCGCGCGGACGGATCGACCTGGGCGACCGTCACCGGATTCTCGACCGGTGACGCCTCTGACCTGAGGCTGCAGCTCAAGGAGGGCGCGCTCGAGCAGGACAGCTCGGGCGCCTGGGTCGACACTGCCGGCTACTCCTTCGACATCGGCCCTCTGGACCCGGAACAGCCGGACCAGGAGATCGCCATACCCGGAGCGCACACCATGCCGGCGATCAGAACCGTCTCCGCCATGAACTACGAAGGCCCCGACTACCCGTCCTTCGGGTCCGTCTCGCTCGAGAGGTAGCCCATCGCGCACTCGTCGATGCCGAGACGGAGCACCGCTTCGGATGTCTTCTCCGTCCCGATCCTGCTGCACACGATCGGACTGTCCGGACTTCTCGCCCTGCCCTTCCTCTTCGTTCTCCTCGCTACGGCCTCGCGTGTTCGACTGGAGGGTGGTGGCTCGCCGACCACCGACCCGGCGGACCAGCTCTCTCAGCCGGCCTTCTCGATCCACTTCGTCAGTGGCGGGCTCATCCTCGTCCTCGGAGCCGTCCGACTCGCGAGGGGGACATCGACAGCGGTCGATGGGATCCGGGCGGGAGTGGCGCTGCTCATCGTCCTCCTCGCGGCAGGCGGATGGGCAGTGGCCGACAGACAGCCATCGGTCTCGACGGACGGTATCGACCCCATGCGGCCGTCGCCGGCGGCGACGGATCGCCTCTCGGCGTGATCGTGCGCAGCAGCGAGGCTGCGGAAGTCGAACCCGGCGAGACGAGCGAAGTGATCCTTCAGCTTCTCTACGACATCGACTACAGCTCCCTCAGCGCCGGAGCGGACTTCGGCGAGCGGCATCGACGCACGCTGACCACGAAGATCCCTGCATCTGACTGGATTGCCGTTATAGTGAGAATCACGGAGCGAGGCGGGGCCGCCCCGAGCGGTCTCCCTCCCCCCGCTCCCGACCCCTCTCGACTCCCTTTGGATGCCCCGTGACCACAGCCGCCGCCGTCCGCACCGCGACCTCGCGCCCGTTCTGGAGCGGAGCCGCCGGCGCCGGCATCACTGTGGGCGGCGCCCTCCTCCTGCTCGCGACCGTCCTGGAGTGGCATCAGGCCCGCGAGGGCACCGCCGCGCTGGTGCCCGCCATCACCGTCCTCCTCGTGGTCTCGACGGCGGCGCACGCGGCGGCGATGCTCCCGCTCGCGTTCGGCCGCCGCGGCAGCGACGGCGCCGTCGCGGGGTCCGTCCTGGGCAAGGCGGCCCTCCTCGTCTTCGGGGCGGCGTTCCTCGCGAATCAGCTCAGCTACCTCGCCGCCGCGTACGCGCTCCCCTCGCAGGTCGACTACGCGGCGCTCGGCGACTTCCAGCTCGGTGCGGGGGTCGTGCAGTCCGCGGCCCTGCTGCTCGGTGGCGTCGTCATCGCCCGCCGGGGCGTCGCGACCGGAGCCGCCCGCTGGGCCCTCCTCGTGCTCGCGACCGTGTCGATCGTCCTCGGGGTCTCGACGCGGAGCGCCGACGATCTCGACGCCCTCACCGCCCTCCTGCTCCTGTCCACGGTCGCGCAGATCGTCACCGGGGTCGTCTTCCTCCGTCACCGCCGGCGGTCCCGCAGGTGACGGCCTCCACCGGGCGCGCCCGGGCACCTGCCTCCGTAAGCTCGTCGGGATGAGCGGCGGCGACGAGCAGAGGGCGGCCTCCCGCCCCTACGACGCCCGTCGGCGGCGCGAGCGCGGCGACACCGATCGCGCGCAGACCCGGGCGCGGATCCTCGACGCCGCGGCGGGACTGTTCCTCAGCCAGGGCTACGCGGGGACGACGATCTCGCAGCTGGCCCGCGCGGCCGGAACCTCCGTGCAGACCATCTACCTCGCGATCGGCGGCAAGGCCGACGTGCTCCGGGCGCTCACGGCGGCGATGACGACCGGGGAGGACTCCGAGGCGGGCGTCACCGACCAGGACTGGGTCGCGGCGGTCGCGGCGGAGTCCGATCCCGAGCGGCAGCTGCGGCAGCTCGCGCACCACTCCGTCGCCCTCGCGCAGCGGGCCGCGCCGCTCTGGAACGTGATGGCCGCCGCCGCGCAGGACGACCCCGCCCTCGCCGAGGACCTCGCCCGGCAGAGCGCCGGCCGCCTCGCCGACCAGCAGGCGTTCGCCCGGCTCGTGCGCGGTCCGCTGCGCGACGACATGACCCCGGAGCAGGCGGGCGACATCCTCTACGCCCTCGCCAGCCCGCAGCTCTGGAACCTGCTCGCCCTCGACCGCGGCTGGAGCGCCGAGCAGCTCGAGCGGTTCCTCGGGGACGCGCTCACCCGCCTGCTCCTCCCGCCGCACGCCGAGAGCCCCGCGAACCACCCCGAAGACCCCGAGCACCACCCCGCATCGACCTGATCGAGGAGCCGTCGTGGCCACCATCCTGCTCTGCAGCACTCCCCTCTACGGTCACCTCGCACCGCTGCTCGCCATCGGCAGGCATCTCGCCGAGCGGGGGCACCAGGTCATCGTGCTGACCGGCTCCGCCTTCGAGGAGCGCGTGCACGACGCCGGCCTGCACCACGAGGCCCTCACCGGTCGAGCCGACTTCGACGAGCGCGACGAGGCGAGCTTCCTGCCCGACCTGCACCGGCACCGCGGGCTCGCGCTCTCGCGGTACCAGGTCGAGCAGACCTTCGTCGCGACCCTGCCGGAGCAGCACCGCGCCGTCCGGGCGATCCTCGACCGGGAGCGGATCGACGCCGTCCTGACCGACTCCTTCTTCGCCGGGATCCTGCCGCTGCTCGAGGCGGACCCGGCCTCGCGCCCGCCGATCCTCGGCGTCGGCATCGGCCCGCTGGTCCAGGTCAGCCGCGACGTCGCTCCGTTCAACACGGCGCTGCCGCCCTCCGCCACGCCGCTCGGGCGGCTGCGGAACCGCGCGCTGAACCTGCTCGTGGCCCGCTTCCTCTTCGCGAAGACCCAGCGGCTCGCGGAGCGGCTGGTGCAGGAGGCGGCAGGCGTGCCGCTCCGCACCTTCGTCCTGGACTTCACCGCGGCGTTCGACCGCTTCGTGCAGCTGGGCCCGGCGGAGTTCGAGTACCCCCGCTCGGACCTCAGCCCGAACGTGGTCTTCGCCGGACCGATTCCGAGCGCCGCCTCTCCGGCCGTCCTGCCCGACTGGTGGGCCGACCTGCACGACGGCCGCCCGGTGGTGCACGTCACCCAGGGCACCCTCGACAACCACGACCTCGGGAAGGTCGTCCGCCCCACCCTCGAGGCGCTCGCGCACGAGGACGTGCTCGTCGTGGTCAGCACCGGCCGCGCGCCGCTCGCCTCCCTCGGCCCGCTGCCGGCGAACGCCCGCGCCGCGGAGTTCCTGCCCTACGAGCAGCTGCTGCCGCTGACCTCCGTGATGGTCACCAACGGCGGCTTCGGCGGCACCCTCCTCGCCCTCCGCCACGGCGTCCCGCTCGTGGTCGCCGGCGCCGCCGAGGACAAGCCCGAGGTCGCCGCCCGCGTCGCGCACTTCGGCGTCGGCGTCGACGTGCGGACCGGGCGGCCCTCCGCTGAGGCGCTGCGCACGGCGATCCGCGCCGTCCTGCGCGACCCGTCCTACCGCGCCCGAGCCGTCGAAATGGCGGCGGCCATCGCCCGCTGCTCCCCGCTGGCCACGATCGACGACGAGCTGAGCCGCCTCCTGCGGGGGGAGCGGAGGAGCTGAGAGCGCTCCCGGGCGACCGGCCCCCGCCTGACCCCCGAGGGGGATCACGACCGACGCCGGCGCCTCCCCCGCCGCTAGCCTGGGGCCGTCGGCTCCGCACCGGGCCGGCTCGAGGGGGGTACTCGTGGACGATCAGCGGACGGCATCGGCCTGGCGGCGGTTCTGGGAGCGCGGCGGGGGCTGGCGGGCGCTGCTGCTGGCGGCCGTCTACTACGGCCTCTACGAGCTGATCGGCTACCTCCTCGGCTTCGTGGTCGGCGACACCGGCAGTCCCCTCCGCGGCGAGGAGGGATCCGCGACGGACGTCTTCTTCTCGATCGGGCTGCCGATCCTGCTCGCGAGCGTGCTGCTGGTGCTCTTCGCGCTCTCCCTCGGCTGGCTGCGCGAGCTGTTCGCCCCGCAGCGGATCCGCGGCCGCGGCTGGATGTGGATCGGGGTCGGCGTCGTCCTCGCGATCAACGTGTCCGCCCTGCTCGACCTCGACTACGCCGGCGCGGGCGGCGCGCTCATCGCCTCCTGGCTGCTGACCGGCCTGTTCGTCGGCTTCGCCGAGGAGACGCTCACCCGCGGCTTCGTCGTGAACCTGATGCGCAAGCGCGGCCACGGCGAGATCCGCGTCGCGCTGGTCTCGGCCGGGATCTTCGCGGCTCTGCACATCGGCAACGTCTTCACCAGCGACCAGGGCGTCGCCGTCACCGCGCTCCAGGTCGCCTACACCTTCGGCTTCGGCATCGTGATGTACCTGGCGCTCCGGGTGACCGGCAGCCTGCTCGGGCCGATCCTGCTGCACGCCTCCACCGATCCCACGCTCTTCCTGCACGGCGCGCACCCCGCCGGCACGATCGCCGGTCTCCTGCCCGCCCTCAGCACCTTCCTCGTCATCGGGACGGGGCTGATCCTGCTGCTCGTCCTCATACTCGGCGAGCGCCGTCGGACCCGGAGCGCCGTCTCGGAGGGAGCAGTCGCATGACCGCGAGCGCCGATCGGCGCGCGGTCCCGCGCACGATCCCGGTCGGGATCGCGGCCGCCGTCCTCTACGTGCTGATCGCCGCCGGTGTCGGCACCCTGCTCGATCCGCTCGCCGGCGGCGACGACACTCTCGACTTCGTGATCGGGACCTGGCTGCCCGTCGGCGTCCTGATCGTGATCGGGCTGCTGTTCGCGCGGCGTGCGGGCTGGCTGCGGGAGGCGTGGACGGCGCCGTCGCCGTTCACCGAGCGGCGGCGCTGGTGGCTGCTCGCGATCCCCGTCGTGCTCGCCGTCCAGACCCTGCAGCTCCTGCTCGCCGTGCCGTGGGCGGAGCGGGCGCTGCCGATGGTCCTCGTCTACCTGGTCGGCTGCCTGCTGATCGGCTTCGGCGAGGAGCTCTACTTCCGCGGTCTCTTCCGGGTCGCCGTCCGCGGGCACCACGGCGAGCTGGCCGCGCTGCTGATCACCTCGATCGCGTTCGGCCTCGGGCACGTCGCCGGCTACCTCCTCAACGGCGTCCCGCTGCCCGCGACCGCGGTCGCCGTGGCCTTCCTCGCCATGGACGGCGCGATCTTCTACGGCGCCCTGCGCGCGACGGGGACGCTGTGGGTGCCGATCCTGCTGCACGGCCTCGGCGACTTCGCCCGCTTCCTGCAGCAGGGCGGCGACGACCAGTCGGCCGCCCCCGAGGTCAGCGGCGACGCGTTCACCGCGCTCGTCGAGTACATCCTGATCGGCCTCTCGATCGCGCTGGTGGTCAGCGTCGCCCGGAGCGGCCGTCGCGAGCGGAAGGCGAGGAGGGCCGCCGCCGTCCCGGAGTGACGCGGCGTCCGGGGCTCCCGACGGCAGGCGCCTGGGCCGCGGCCGTAGGGAACCCGTGAGGTTCCGCCGTCGACCCGTATGGGAACCGTGAGCGCCGCCGAGCGGCGGGCCGCGGAGGTGTCTAGTGAGTGCTCGTGCCAGCTCTGGCACGTGCCCGCGGATCCGCGGTCACGATCCGCCTCCGGATGGAGTCCTCCCGTGCTCGACCTCGTCTCCGTGATCGGCGTCCTCGCCGTCTTCACCCTCCTCGGCGTCCTCGCCAAGGGGGTCGAGAAGCTGAGCCCCCGGGCCGGCGTCGCCGACCCCCGCGACGCGCGGAAGGGAGGGGACCGGCCGTGATCGTCCTCGACACCCTCGCCGCGGTCCTCGCGATCGCCGCGGTCGGCTACCTCGTCGTCGCCCTCGTGAAGCCGGAGCGCTTCTGATGGCCGCCTTCCTCGCGATCCTGCAGGTCGCCTCCGCCGCCCTGATCCTCGTGCTGCTGCACCGCCCGCTGGGCGACTACATGGCGCACCTCTACTCCTCGCCGAAGGACCTCGCCGTCGAGCGCGGCTTCTACCGCCTCATCGGCGTGGACGCCCGCGCCGAGCAGAGCTGGCAGGCCTACCTGCGCGGCGTCCTCGCGTTCTCGCTCGTCAGCGTGCTGCTGCTCTACGCGATCCAGCGGGCGCAGGCCGTGCTGCCGTACTCGCTCGGCTTCCCGGCGATCCCGGAGGGGCTGTCCTTCAACACGGCGATCTCGTTCGTGACCAACACGAACTGGCAGTCGTACTCCCCCGACGTGACGATGGGCTACTCCGTCCAGCTGATCGGCCTCGCCGTGCAGAACTTCGTCTCGGCCGCGGTCGGCATCGCCGTCGCGATCGCCCTCGTCCGCGGCTTCGCCCGGCGCGGCAGCGGCACGATCGGCAACTTCTGGGTCGACCTCACCCGCGGCCTCCTCCGGCTGCTCCTGCCCCTGGCCGTGCTCAGCGCGGTCCTGCTCCTGGCCGGCGGCGTGATCCAGAACGTCACCGGATTCACCGACGTCACCACGGTCACCGGCGCCACGCAGAGCATCCCGGGCGGCCCGGTCGCCTCGCAGGAGGCGATCAAGATGCTCGGCACCAACGGCGGCGGCTTCTTCAACGCCAACTCGGCGCACCCCTTCGAGAACCCCACCGCCTGGACCAGCCTGCTGCAGGTGGTCCTCATGCTCGCGATCCCGTTCTCCCTCCCCCGCACCTTCGGGCGGATGGTCGGCGACGCGAAGCAGGGCTCCGCGATCCTCGCGGCGATGGCCACGATCTTCCTCGTCTCCCTCACCGCGCTCACGCTCCTGGAGCTCGGCGGGAGCGGCGGCGCCCCGCAGGCCGCCGGCGGCGCGATGGAGGGCAAGGAGACCCGGTTCGGGATCGCCGGGTCGACGCTCTTCGGCGCGACCAGCACCCTCACCTCCACCGGCGCGGTCAACTCGATGCACGACTCCTACACCGCCCTCGGCGGGATGCTGCCGATGCTGAACATGATGCTCGGCGAGGTCGCCCCCGGCGGCGTCGGCTCCGGCCTCTACGGGATGCTCGTGCTCGCGGTCCTCGCGGTCTTCATCGGCGGGCTGCTCGTCGGCCGGACGCCGGAGTACCTGGGCAAGAAGCTCGGCCCGCTCGAGATCAAGCTCGCCAGCATCTACATCCTCATCACGCCGACCCTGGTGCTCGCGGGCACCGCGCTCAGCTTCGCGATCCCCGCGGTGCGGGCCGACGTCGAGGGCACGTCGATCTGGAATCCCGGCCTGCACGGCCTCTCCGAGGTGCTCTACGCCTTCACCTCCGCGGCCAACAACAACGGCTCGGCCTTCGCCGGACTCACCGCGAACACCCCGTGGTTCAACGCGGCCCTCGGAGTCGCGATGCTGCTCGGCCGGTTCCTGCCGATCGTGATGGTGCTCGCCCTCGCCGGCTCGCTGGCCCGGCAGGGCGCCGCACCGGCGACCGCGGGGACGCTCCCCACCCACCGGCCGCAGTTCGTCGGCCTCCTCGTGGGCGTCACCGCCATCGTGACCGCCCTCACCTACTTCCCCGTGCTCGCACTCGGACCCCTCGCAGAAGGACTGCAGTCATGACCGCCACTCTCGATCGACCCGCCGCCTCCCCCTCCCCCGAGAAGACCCCGCGGCGCGGCGCCTCCGCGTTCAGTCCCGAGCAGGTCCTCGCCGCGGTGCCCGGCGCGCTCCGCAAGCTCGACCCGCGCCTGATGGTGCGGAACCCGGTGATGTTCCTGGTCGAGGTCGGCGCCGCGCTGACCACGGTCCTCGCGATCGCCGAGCCGTTCCTCGGCGGCGCGCAGGAGTCCGGCGGCTCCCCCGTCCCCGGCTCCTTCACCTGGGGCATCGCGCTCTGGCTCTGGGCGACCGTCGTCTTCGCCAACCTCGCCGAGTCGGTCGCCGAGGGCCGCGACAAGGCGCAGGCCGACAGCCTCCGGCAGACCCGCACCAGCACGATGGCCCGCCGCCTGCTGGAGTACCGCGCCGGCGACGGCGCCGCGGCCCACGGCCAAGTGCGCGAGGTCTCCTCCGCCGACCTGCAGCTCGGCGACCACGTCGTCGTCGAGGCGGGCGACCTGGTCCCCGGCGACGGCGACATCGTCTGGGGCATCGCCTCGGTCGACGAGTCGGCGATCACCGGCGAGTCGGCCCCCGTGGTCCGCGAGTCCGGCGGCGACCGCAGCGCCGTCACCGGCGGCACCCGGGTGCTCTCCGACCGGATCGTGGTGCGGATCACCTCGAAGCCCGGCGAGACCTTCGTCGACCGGATGATCGGCCTGGTCGAGGGCGCCTCGCGCCAGAAGACGCCGAACGAGATCGCGCTGAACATCCTGCTCGCGAGCCTCTCGATCGTCTTCCTCGTCGTCACCCTGACCCTCAACCCGATCGCCTCCTACGCCGCCGCCCCCGTCAGCGTCCCGGTGCTGGTCGCCCTGCTGGTCTGCCTCATCCCGACCACCATCGGTGCCCTGCTCTCCGCGATCGGCATCGCCGGCATGGACCGGCTCGTGCAGCGCAACGTGCTCGCGATGTCCGGCCGCGCCGTCGAGGCCGCCGGCGACGTCACCACGCTGCTGCTCGACAAGACCGGCACCATCACCTACGGCAACCGCCGCGCCACCGAGTTCGTCCCCGTCGGCGGGACCGGCGAGGACGAGCTGATCCGCGCCGCCGCGTCCTCCTCCCTCAGCGACCCGACGCCCGAGGGGAAGTCGATCGTCGACCTCGCCGCCGCCCGCGGGGTCCGCGAGGACACACTCGCGGGCGAGGTCCTCTCCGCCGAGATCGTGCCCTTCACCGCGCAGACCCGGATGAGCGGCCTCGACCTCCCCGACGGCGCGATGATCCGCAAGGGCGCCGGCTCGGCCGTCACCGCCTGGCTCGCGGACGGCGGCCCCCTCGCCGCCGCCACCGAGCTCGAAGCGCAGGTGCACCGCATCTCGGAGAGCGGCGGCACCCCGCTGGTCGTCGCCGTGAAGGACGCGAGCGGCACGGGCCGGATCCTCGGCGTCGTCCACCTCAAGGACGTCGTCAAGGAGGGGCTCAAGGAGCGCTTCGCCGACCTGCGCGCGATGGGCATCCGCACGGTGATGATCACCGGCGACAACCCGCTCACCGCGAAGGCGATCGCCGCGGAGGCCGGCGTCGACGACTACCTCGCCGAGGCCACCCCCGAGCAGAAGCTCGCGTACATCCGCCGGGAGCAGGAGGGCGGCAACCTCGTCGCGATGACCGGCGACGGCACCAACGACGCCCCGGCGCTCGCGCAGGCCGACGTCGGGGTCGCGATGAACACCGGCACGTCCGCGGCGAAGGAGGCCGGCAACATGGTCGACCTCGACTCCGACCCGACCAAGCTGATCGACATCGTCCGGATCGGCAAGCAGCTGCTGATCACCCGCGGAGCGCTGACCACCTTCTCGATCGCCAACGACATCGCGAAGTACTTCGCGATCATCCCCGCGATGTTCACCGGAGTCTTCCCCGGCCTCGCCGTGCTGAACGTGATGCAGCTGCACTCGCCGTCCTCGGCGATCCTCTCGGCGATCGTCTTCAACGCGCTCGTCATCATCGCCCTGATCCCGCTCGCCCTCCGCGGCGTGGCCTACCGCGCGCTCAGCGCCTCGAAGGTCCTCAGCCGCAACCTCCTCGTCTACGGGCTCGGCGGGGTGATCGCGCCGTTCATCGGCATCAAGCTGATCGACCTCGTCGTCTCCCTCCTCCCCGGCTTCTAGCCGGACCCCGCAGTCCTCGGCACTCGCAGCACTCCCAGCACCCCCAGCACTCCCAGCACTCCCAGCACTCCTCAGCAGGAAGCAGACCATCCCATGACCACCCCCCGCACCGGGCTCCGGCAGT
The DNA here is from genome assembly GCF_003751825.1 of Rathayibacter sp. PhB186. NCBI lineage: Bacteria > Bacillati > Actinomycetota > Actinomycetes > Micrococcales > Microbacteriaceae > Rathayibacter > Rathayibacter sp. PhB186. The sequence continues at coordinate 75,484 of NZ_RJKO01000002.1, forward strand.
ACGGAGTCGCCCTCCGCGCCCTCCTCGTGCTCACCGTCGCCCTCGGCGTCCTCTACCCCCTCGCGATCACCGGCCTCGGCCAGGTCGCCTTCGCCCGCCAGGCGAACGGCTCCCTGCTCACCGAGAACGGCGAGACCGTCGGCTCCAGCCTCATCGGCCAGTCCTTCACCGACGCCGACGGGAACCCGCTGCCCGAGTGGTTCCAGTCCCGGCCCTCCGCCGCGGGCGACGGCTACGACGCGAGCGCCTCCAGCGGCTCCAACCTCGGCCCCGAGAACGAGGACCTCATCGCCGCGATCGAGGAGCGCCGCGCCGCGATCGCCGCGTTCGACGGCGTCGACCCGGCCGCCGTCCCCGCCGACGCCCTCACCGCCTCCGCCTCGGGACTGGACCCGCAGATCAGCCCGGCCTACGCCGCGATCCAGGTGGCCCGCGTCGCCGCCGCCCGCGGGCTCACCGAGGAGGACGTCCGCGCCCTCGTCGCCGAGCACACCCAGGGGCGCGACCTCGGGTTCCTCGGCGACGAGACCGTGAACGTCCTCGAGCTCAACCTCGCCCTCGCGGCGCAGGCGAGCTGAGGCGGCGATGAGGACGGGGCGGCTCCGGGTGCTGCTGGGCGCCGCCCCGGGCGTCGGCAAGACCTACGAGATGCTCGAGGAGGGCCGGCGCCTGCGGAGCGAGGGCCGCGACGTCGTCGTCGCCTTCGTCGAGACCCACGGCCGCGCCGCCACCGCCGCGATGGTCACCGGGCTCGAGGTCGTCCCGCGGACCGCCCTCGAGCACCGCGGCGTGCGGCTCGACGAGCTGGACCTCGACGCCGTCCTCGCCCGGCGCCCCGGGATCGCCCTCGTCGACGAGCTCGCGCACACCAACGCGCCCGGCTCGGCCCACGAGAAGCGCTGGCAGGACGTCCGGACCCTCCTGGACGCCGGGATCGACGTCGTCTCCACCGTCAACATCCAGCACATCGAATCGCTCAACGACGTCGTCCAGCAGATCACCGGAGTCCCGCAGCGCGAGACGATCCCCGACGCGATCCTGCGCGGCGCCGACCAGATCGAGGTCGTCGACCTCGCCCCGCAGGCCCTCCGCGACCGGCTCGCGGCCGGCCGCGTCTACCCGTCCGAGCGGATCGACGCCGCCCTGTCGAACTACTTCCGGCTCGGCAACCTCACGGCGCTGCGCGAGCTCGCGCTGCTCTGGCTCGCCGACGAGGTCGACTCGGCGCTGAACGGCTACCGCGTCGAGCACGGCATCGACAGCACCTGGGAGGCGCGCGAGCGCGTCGTCGTCACCCTCACCGGCGGACCCGAGGGCGAGACCCTGCTGCGCCGCGGCGCCCGCATCGCCGCCCGCTCCTCCGGCGGCGAGCTGCTCGCCGTGCACGTCACCAGCCAGGACGGCCTGCGCGCCGCCCGCCCGGAGGTGCTCGCCGAGCAGCGCGCCCTCGTCGACACCCTCGGCGGCAGCTACCACCAGATCGTCGGCGAGGACGTGCCCCGCGCCCTCGTCGAGTTCGCCCGCTCCGTCAACGCCACCCAGCTCGTCCTCGGCGTCAGCCGCAGGAGCCGGCTCGCCGCCGCGCTCACCGGCCCCGGCATCGGCGCGACGGTCATCCGCGAGTCCGGGACGATCGACGTCCACATCGTCACACACGCCTCGGCGGGCCGCTCCCCCGCGCTGCCCCGGCTCGGCGGAGCGCTGACGCTGAAGCGGCGCGTCCTCGGCCTGCTGCTCGCCCTCGTCGGCGGGCCGCTGCTCACCTGGCTGCTCGCCGCCTTCCGCAGCGACGAGTCGATCACCAGCGACGTCCTCGCCTACCAGGTCCTCGTCGTCCTGGTCGCGCTCGCCGGCGGCCTCGGTCCGGCACTGTTCGCCGCCGTGCTGTCCGGGCTCACCCTCGACTTCTTCTTCGTCGACCCGCTCTACACCGTCACCGTCGACGAACCGCTGCACGCCCTCGCCCTCCTGCTCTACATCGCCAACGCGATCCTGGTCAGCGCCGTCGTGGACCGCGCCGCCCGCCGCGCCCGCACCGCCCGCCGGGCCGGCGCCGAGGCCGAGCTGCTCGCCACCATCGCCGGCGGCGTCATCCGCGGCCAGGACGCCCTGCAGGCGATCCTCGAGCGCGCCCGCGAGGCCTTCGGGCTGACCGGCGTCCGCCTGCTCCGCGGCTCCGAGCTCGTCGGCGCCGACGGCGAGCCCGGCGGCGAGCACGAGACCGTCCCCGTCGGCCGCACCGCCGTCCTCGAGCTGCACGGCCGCCCCGTCGGCGCGGGCGAGAGGCGCCTGCTCTCCGTCGTCGTCGCGCAGCTCGACGCCGCCCTGGAGCACGAGGACCTCAGCGAGACGGCGAGCGGCCTCGCCCCCCTCGCCGAGACCGACCGGGTGCGCAGCGCCCTGCTCTCGGCCGTCAGCCACGATCTGCGCCGGCCGCTCGCCGCCGCGACCGCCGCGATCAGCGGACTGCGCTCCACCGACATCGCCTGGAGCGCCGCGGACCGCGCGGAGCTGCTCGCCACCGCCGACGAGAGCCTCGGCACCCTCGCGGACCTCGTCACGAACCTCCTCGACGTCACCCGGCTGCAGGCCGGGGTGCTCGCGGTCTCCCTGGCGCCCGTCGACCCGTCGGACGTCGTCCTCCCCGCGATCGACGAGCTCGGCCTCGGACCGGCGGAGCTCGACCTCGATCTCGACCTCGACCTGCCGCCGGCGCTCGCCGACGCGGGCCTGCTCCAGCGCGTGGTGGTGAACCTGCTCGCCAACGCCGTCCGCCACTCCCCGGCCGACCGGCGCGTGCGGATCTCGACCAGCGGCTTCGCCGGCACGCTCCAGATCCGGGTCGCCGACCACGGACCGGGAATCGCCCCCGAGCGCCGGGCCGACGTCTTCGTCCCGTTCCAGCGGCTCGGCGACACCGACAACACCACCGGCCTCGGCCTCGGCCTCGCCCTGTCCAAGGGCTTCACCGAGGGGATGGGCGGCACCCTCGACACCGAGGACACCCCCGGCGGCGGGCTGACCATGGTCGTCACCCTCCCGCTCGCGCCGCCGCCGACCGCACCCGCACCCGCACCGACGCCCACACCGATGCCCCGGGAGGGACACCGATGAGGGTCCTCCTCGCCGACGACGACGCGCAGCTGCTGCGCGCCCTCCGGATCACCCTCGGCGCCCGCGGCTACGAGGTCGTCACGGCCGAGAACGGCACCAGCGCCCTCGCGCTCGCCGCCGAGCGGCGTCCCGACCTCGTCGTGCTCGACCTCGGCCTGCCCGGGCTCGACGGCCTCGACGTGATCCGCGGACTGCGCGGCTGGAGCACCGCGCCGATCCTCGTCGTCTCCGGGCGCACCGGCGCCGCCGACACGATCGACGCCCTCGACGCGGGCGCCGACGACTACGTCACCAAGCCCTTCGCGATGGACGAGCTGCTCGCCCGCCTCCGCGCCCTCACCCGGCGGCTCGGCACGCAGGAGACCGGCTCGCTGGTCGCCCTCGGCGACCACGTCGTCGACCTCACCGCGCGGGCCGTCACCCGGCGAACCCGCGACGGCCCGATCGCGGTCCGGCTCACCCCCACCGAGTGGCGGGTGCTGGAGCTGCTCGTCCGGAACCCCGGCCGGCTCGTCACCCGGCAGACCCTCCTGCACGAGATCTGGGGACCGAGCCACAGCACGGACACCGGCTACCTCCGCCTCTACCTCGCCCAGCTGCGGAAGAAGCTCGAGCCCGAGCCGGCCCGCCCCCGCTACCTGCTCACCGAATCGGGGATGGGCTACCGCTTCGTCCCCGGCGACGGCCCGGACTCCGGCTGAGCACGCGCGGCGGTGTCAGTGCGGCGGTGTCAGTGCGGCGCGATCGGCGAGACGCCCACGCGGACCCCACCGCCCGAGGCGCGCCGGATCCCCTCGTCGAGATCCGCCAGCGCCACCGTCTCGCCGACCAGGCCGGCGAACGGCCACGCCTGCCAGCGGTCGACGAGGTACGCCGAGGCCGCGGCGAGGTGCTCGGGCGTGTAGTTGTGCACGCCCCGCACGGTCAGCAGCCCGCGCACCACGCGCTCCGGATCCAGCGGCACCGGCTCGGTCGGGAAGACGCTGCCGACCAGGACGACCACGCCGCCGACCGCGGCACGGGCGAGCGCCGAGCCGACGGCCGCCCGCGCGCCGGACGCCTCGAGGACCACGTCGAACTCGCCGCCCTTCTCCTCCGGTCGCCGCGCTCGGGCGCCGAAGCGCTCGGCGAGCGCCCGGCGAGCGGGATCCGGCTCGACGAGGGTGACGACAGCACCGCGGTCCGTCGCCATCGCCGCCGCGGTGAGCCCGATCAGGCCCGCGCCGCTGATCAGCACGTCGGCCCCGGCGAGCGGACGGACGGCCTCGGCGGCGGCGAGCGCGGCCCAGGCCGTGGCGGTCCCGCAGGACGCGGGCGCCAGGACGGCGGCCGGCACGTCCTCGGGCAGCCGGATGATCGGCGTGCCCGAGACGACGTGCGCCTGGGTCGCGAAGCCGCCGGACAGCGCCCAGGCGTCGCTCATCCGCTCGTGGCCGTACTTGCGCAGCGACCGGCACTTCTGCGGCAGCCCGCCCGCGCAGCGGTCGCAGGATCCGCAGCTCGCGGCGATCGACCACAGCACGCGGTCGCCGACGGCGAGGAGCGAGCCGTCGAGCGCGCGGGGCCCGCCGGTGCCGAGCTCGACGACGCGCCCGAGCTGCTCGTGCCCGAGGACGAGCGGCGCGGGAGCACTCCGGTCGCCGTGCACCGTGTGCACGTCCGAGCCGCAGATCGTCGCCAGCTCGATCTCGACCAGCACGTCGCCGGGCGCGAGCCGGACCGTGACGAACGCGACCGCCTCGTGCGGGCGGTCGGGCGCCAGCCAGACCATCGCGGTGGCGGAGGGCCGCAGCTCGACGCGCCGCGATTCCGGATCGATGCGCGGCGGCGCGCTCGCCGTCCTCATCGCAGCGAGAGCGTGCGCAGCGCGGTGACGTCCTCGATCACGGCGTGCGCGCCGGCCGCGCTCAGACGGTCGCGGTCGTGCGCTCCGCTCAGCACGCCCACGACGAGTCCGGCACCGGCGCGCAGTCCCGAGAGGACGTCGCTGGCCGTGTCGCCGACCACCGCGACGGCGCTCATCGCGCTGACCCGCGCGCGCAGAGCGGCGGTCAGGACGAGGTCGGGCGCGGGGCGGCCCCGGCCGGCGTCGGCCGGCGAGAGGGCGATCCCGACGAGGTCGCGCCAGCCGAGCGCGTCGAGGATCGCGTCGCGGGTGACGGGAGCGAAGCCGGTGGTCAGCGCCACGGCGACCCCCGCGGCGCGCAGCTCGCGCAGCAGCTCCTCGGCACCGGGGATCGGCGCGGCGGCGCCCTCGAGGATCAGCTCGGCGTAGGCGTCCTCGAACGCGGCGGTCGCCCGCTCCGCGGCGGCGACGTCGCCCCCGGCGAGGTGCGTGAACACGTCGATCTTCGACTGCCCCATCGTCTCGCGCACGTAGTCGAGCGCCTCGGCCCACGGCAGGCGGTCGGCGACGCCGGTGCGCTCGGCCGCGCGCTGGAACGCCTGCTCGACGACCCCGTCGTCGGTGACGGTGGTGCCCGCCATGTCGAGCACGACGAGCTCGATGCCGGCGAGGGCCGGGCCGGGACCGGCGGTGCCGAGGGGAGCGGGAGCGGGGATCGTGCTGGTCATCAGCGGCCTTCCGAGGAGACGAGGAGGGATGCGGTGCTGTCGAAGCGGTCCGCGAGGGTGGTCTCGGCGAGACCGAGCCCGGTGGTCATGCCGATGCCCGTGGTGACGGTGCGCACGAGGACGCCCGGGATCGGCTCGGCGACGAGGAACTCGTCGCGCCCGCTGGCGTAGACGCCCTGCCAGCGCTCCAGCACCCGCGGCGCCGCCCCGAACAGGCGGGCGGTCTCCTCGAGGAGGAGCTCCGCGGTCGCCTCGGACTGGAACGGCTCCGGCGTGATCGAGCGGTGGTGGGAGTCGCCGACGACGACGCTCCCGTCGGGCAGCTGCGTGTACATCTGGTTGAGATCGATCGCCGCGAGGTCCGGCCGCTCGGCGTGCAGGCGGGCCCGCACCGCGGCGGCCTCGGGCAGCCGCGCGAAGCCGCTGTAGCGCACGAGCGACCAGCCCGTCAGCAGCGGCGCGGCCAGCAGAGCGCGCAGCGGCAGCTCCACGCGGAGCATGTCGAGGGAGCAGCGGACGACGTCGTGCGCCTCGGCGAGCTCGGGGAGGAGCTGATCGAGGTCGTGGTTGACCGCGACGACGATCGTGTCGGTGAGGATCGCGCCCCTGCTGGTCTCCACGACGCCCTCGGCGACCCGCCCCACGGCCGTGCGCATCCGGAACTCGACGCCGAGCTCGGCGAGGTGCCGGACGATCGCGGCCGCGGCCGTGCGCGGATCCGCCTGCAGGTCGTAGGGCAGCACCGCTCCCCCGACGACGACCGCGGGGTCGACCGGGGTCACCGCCGCGGTCTGCCGCGCGTCGAGCAGCTCGATCTCGGGGCCGTCGCCGAAGCCGAACGGCGCCTGCGCGGCCGCCGACTCCAGCAGCGCGAGCTCGTCGGCGTGGCGCGCGACGATGTGCGTGCCGCGGCGGCCGAGCGCGAAGCCCGCATCCCGCGAGAGCCGCAGCCACGCCTCCCGGGCCGCGAGCCCGTAGCGCAGCGCCTCGCCCGCCTGCGGGGTGAAGCAGAGGTGACCGAAGTTGCGGACGGTCGAGCCCATCGGCGCGGCGGTGCGATCGAGCACCACGACACTCAGCCCCCGGCGGACGGCGGCGTAGGCCGCGCCGAGACCGACGATCCCGGAGCCGACGACGGCGACGTCGTACCGGGCGCTCATCGGAGCACCTTCCGCAGCCACATCGCCAGGCCCTCGACGACGAGCACGGTCACCAGGATCATCAGGACGATCGCGGTCACGGTCGCGTAGTTCGAGCCCTGCGCGGCGTTCAGCAGGTAGTAGCCGATCCCGCCGCCGCCGACGATGCCCAGCAGGGTCGCCGCGCGGATGTTGGTGTCGAGCAGGTAGAAGATGTGGCCGAGCATCGCGCGCGCCCCCTGGGGCAGCGTCGCTCCGGCGTAGACCTGCAGCCGGGTGGCGCCGGTCGCGACGAGGGCGCGCTCCGGTCCGGAGTCGACCTCCTCCAGCGAGTCGGCGATCAGCTTGCCGAGCAGCCCGACCCCGCCGACCGCGAGGGCGATCGTGCCGGCCTGGGTGCCGAGCCCCGAGACGACGATCAGCAGGATGGCGAGGATCAGCTCGGGCACGCCGCGGACCGCGACCAGCAGCAGCCGGAAGCCGCTGCGGGCGCCGCGGGTCGGGGCGATGTTGCGGGCGGCGAGCGAGCCGATCAGCACCGACGCGACGACGGTGAGCAGCGCCGCCGCGAGAGCGATGGCGATCGTCTCGCGCATGGCCTCGACCATCGTGCCGGCGTCGTAGCTGCCGAACGACGGCGGCCAGAACTGCGCCGCGACGGCGGGGACGCGGCCCCAGAAGGTGAGCGCGTCACTCCAGGTGATGTCGCTGACGACGACGCCCGCGACGATCACGAGGGCCGTGACGACACCGGCGAGGGCGTTGCGCAGGCGCGTCGGCGTCCACGGCCGGCGCAGGGCCGACTCCGGGGTCGACCGCGGCATCGTGGTGACCGGTCGCCCCGCGGTGCCGCTCGCGCGGTCGCCGCGGAACCGGCGCGCCAGCGCGCCGACCGGGCCGGAGCCCGACGCACCGGAGCCGGAGGTGCCGCGGCCGAGCATCGCCGCGCGCACCGAGCTCGAGACGATCTCCATCGCCACGCAGAGCGCGAAGATCACCAGCGCGATGCCGATGCCCCGTCCGTACTGCAGCGACTTGAACGCGTAGGACATCTCGAGGCCGAGACCCGCGACGCCGACGTAGCCGAGGATCACGGAGCCGCGCAGATTGATGTCGTTGCGGTGCAGCACCGTCGCGACCCAGGACGGCAGCACCTGGGGCAGCACGCCCGAGGTGAACTCCTGCAGCCTCGTGCCGCCGGCGGCGCGGATCGCGAGGCGCGGTCCCTCGTCGATCTGCTCGATCGCGTCGGCGAACAGCTTCGAGATCATGCCGACGGAGTGCAGGCCGATCGCGAGGATGCCGGGCAGCGAGCCGAGCGAGAACATCAGCACGAAGACCATCGCGAGGACGACGTCCGGGATCGCGCGGGCCAGCACGCCGAGGAAGCGCGCGACACCCCGGGCCGCGTGGCCGGGCGTGGTGTTGGCCGCCGCGAGGTACGCCAGCGGCACTGACAGCACCGCCGCGAGCAGCGTGCCCGTGAGCACCAGGCCGAGGGTCTGCGTGGTGAGGGCGAGCAGCTCGGCCGGCTCGGGGAAGCTGATCGCGCCGACCCGGCCGAGGAAGCGCTCGGCGTTCGAGAGCGACTGCAGCATCCGCGGCACCGAGATGTCGACCTCGACCAGGGCGGCGACGGCGAGCCCCGCGAGGGCGAGCAGGGTCAGGACCGCGGCGATCCGCTCCGGGGAGCGGTGCGGCCGCGGAGCGCGCGCGGCGACGGCCGGGTCCGGGCGGCGCGCGGTGCGCGGCGGCAGGACGGCCGTCATCGGGTGGTCTCCGGCGTGAGCAGCTCGTTCTGCACGGCCTCGAGCTCCGAGGTCGTGGTGGCGACGCGGCCGTAGATCTCCATGACCTCGGCCTTGGACAGCCCCGCCGCGGGAGTGTCGAGGACGACCGCGCCGTGCCGGAGGCCGACGATCCGGTCGGCCCAGGAGATGGCGAGGTCGACCTGGTGCAGGCTGCAGAGCACGGTGAGCCCCTCCTCCGCGGCGATCTCGCGGATCAGGCCCATGACCTGGTCGCTCGACTCGGGGTCGAGGGAGGCGACGGGCTCGTCCGCCAGCAGGATCGAGGGGTTCTGCATCAGGGCGCGCGCGATCGCGACGCGCTGCTGCTGCCCGCCCGAGAGGGTGTCGGCGCGCTGGTAGGCGCGCTCGAGCAGGCCGACCCGCTCGAGGTGCTGCAGCGCGCGCAGCTTCTTCGCCTTCGGGTAGCTCCAGAGGCCCAGCCTGGGGCCACGCAGCTCCGCGAGCGCCCCGGTCAGCACGTTCTCGAGCACCGTCAGCGACGGCACGAGCTCGAACTGCTGGAAGATGAAGCCCACCTTCCCGCGGAGCGTGCGCAGCCGACCGCCCCGCAGCGCGGGCACGTCCTCGCCGAGCACGCGGACCGCGCCGCTCGTCGGCGCCTCGAGGGCGTCGACGTGGCGCAGCAGGGTGGACTTGCCCGACCCGGAGAGCCCGAGCAGGACGACGATCTCCCCGCGGCGCACGGTGAGCGACACCGCGTCGAGCGCGGTCGTCGCGCCGAAGCGCTTGGTGAGGTCGGTGATCTCGACCACGGCGTCGGCCGCGGGAGGGGAGGAAGTCGTCATCGGAGTCTCCAGGTCGGGTCGGTCGGTTCAGGCCTCGACGGCGGGTCGCCGGGTCAGGCCTGGCACTGCGTGGCGTCGGTCGCCTCGCAGATCTCGCGGATCTGGTCGTAGTACGCGTCGTCGACCGGCTTGGTCTCGTAGAAGACGCTGCGGAAGCCGTCGCTGTCGGCCGACTCGACGCCCGCGGCGATGATGTCGTCGATGGTGACGTCGGAGAGGATGTCCTTCAGCTGCTGCTTCAGGTCGTCCGGGAGGGCGTCCGACTCGACGATCGGCGCGCCGGGGACCATGGTCCGCTCGATCACGGTGACGGCGTCGGACTTCTCGACCTCGCTGTCCTCCGCGAAGCCGGCCTCGCACTCGACGTTCTCACCGACCTTCTGCACCGACACGTCGTGCTTGCCGGCGAACACCGGCGTGATGTCGGTCTCGGGGTCCAGGCCCGCCTCGATCAGGTTGTAGCTCGGGAAGAGGTAGCCGGAGGTGGAGGACGGGTCGACGAAGCAGACCTTCTTGCCCTTCATGTCGGCGATCGAGGCGATGTCGCTGCCGTTGGGCACGATGGCCTCGGAGTAGTAGCCGGGCTCCTGCCCCTCGGAGGTCACGATCGAGGAGATCGGGGTGAGCTCGGCGCCGTTGTTGGTGGCGGTGACGTAGGTGAAGCCGGAGAAGCTGGCGACGTCGATCTGCCCGGCGATGGCCGCCTCGATCAGCGCCGCGTAGTCGGTCGACTCGTGGTACTCGACGGTCTTGCCGGTCTCCTGCGCGATGTAGTCCATCAGCGGCTGGTAGTTGGTCTCGGTGTCGACGGAGTCGGGGACGACGCCGAAGACGAGGGTGCTCGAGTCGACGGCGAAGCCGCCCTCGGCGTCGCCGGCGGCGGTCGAGCCGGCCGACGCGGTGCCGGAGCAGCCGGCCAGGAGCGCGAGGGCGCCGGCGGCGGCCAGCGCGGTGAGGGCCGATCGGGAGAAGGGGGTCAGGCGGGCACGGGTCTGCATGATGGCCTTTCGGGCGGAGGGCGTCGAGGGGGACGACTGGAACTCTGCCGCACCGGGTGCCTACGTATGTACCTATCTCGCCACTGTTCACGACGTGTTCACCCATCTCGCGCGGGCGTAGCCCGCGTCACCCGATTCGGCGGCGGGGCCGGTGGCGCTCCGCTCAGAAACGCCCCTCCGCCCAGTAAGGTGCCTACGTGGCTGATGTGATGTACAAGGCGATCGCCGACGACCTGCGTCAGTCGATCGCGAGCGGCCTGCTGGCCCCCGGCGACGAGGTCCCGACCGAGGGCGAGCTCGCCGCGAAGTGGAAGACGTCGCGCGGCCCGATCCGCAACGCCCTGGCGGCGCTGCGCAGCGAGGGACTGATCGAGACCACCCGCGGTCGCCCGAGCCGGGTCATCGAGCGCAAGGCCCAGCAGGCCGTCGACGTCTCGATCCCCTTCACCCGCTGGGCGCGGACGATGGGCGCGCGGCCCGGGGCGCTCACCCAGCAGGTCTCGCTCCGGCGCTCGGACGCCGACCAGGCCGCCCTGCTCGGCATCGAGCCGGGCGAGCTCGTCGTCGACGTCCTCCGGCTGCGCTCGCTGGACGACCGGCCGACGATGCTCGAGCGGCTGACCTTCATCGAGCCGGCCGGCCGCAACCTCTTCGACGTCGACCTCGACACGGTCTCGATCACCGAGTTCCTCGACTCGCGCGGCTGGAAGTCGGCCGAGGTCGACCACGAGATCGACGCGGTGGCAGCGGATGAGACCGACGCGCAGCTGCTCGAGCTCGCACCCGGCTCCCCCGTGCTCCGCCTGCGCCGCATCACCCGCGACGCCGACGGCCGGACCTTCGAGGCCTCGGACGACCGCTACCGCAGCGACATCGTCCGCTTCACCGTCTCGGCGACCGGCCGGCGCCGCGACGGCGCCCACTTCATCCGCCCCGTCGGTCTCTGATCCGCGCCGTCCGGCCCTGACCCGCGCCCCGGCCTCCGCTCCGCGCCCTCAGACCGAGAGCAGCACGATCCCGCCGGCCACCACCAGCGAGGCCGCGATCCGCCGCACCGCCGAGCCCTCGCGGAGCACCAGCGCGCCGAAGAGCGACACCAGGACCACGCTCATCTCGCGCATCGGCGCGACCAGGGCGACCGGCGCGAGCGTCACCGCCTGCAGCACCAGGATGTAGGAGAGCGGCGAGAGCACCCCGAACGCCAGAACCCGCGGCCAGTGCTGCCGGAGGACGGGCAGCAGCTCCGCCCGCCGCCGGCGCAGCGGCACGAGGTAGACCACGATCTCGACCAGCGTGCAGCCGACCATGAACGCCACCGGCGACAGCCCCCAGGTCCGGAGGGCGTGCGCGTCCCAGATCGTGTACACCGCGATCGCGACGCCGGTGAGGACACCGAAGAGGATGCCCGGGTCGACGAGGCGGCGCCCCGAGGGGGCCTGCGCGGTCGGCCGGTCGATCAGCCCGGTGGCGATCACCCCGGTCACCACGACGGTGACGCCGAGCACCGCCACCGGCGAGATCCGCTCCCCGAGCAGCAGCACCGCCAGCCCGGCGCTGAGCGCGGGACCCGTCCCCCGGGCGGTCGCGTAGACCGTCGACAGCCGGCCCCGGGCGTAGCCCGCCTGCAGCACGACCATGTAGCCGACGTGCAGCAGCCCCGAGACGCCCGCGCCGAGCAGCAGCCCGCGCGGCAGATCGTCGCCCGAGCCGAGCCCTCCCGTGAAGGGGACGAGCGGTCCCCACACCAGCGTGCTCGCGACCGCCCCCCACCAGAGGAAGGGCAGCCCGATGCCGCTGACCCGGTGCGCGACGACGTTCCACGCCGCATGGCAGAGCGCCGCGGTCAGCACGAGGGCGAGGACGAAGGCAGACATGTTCGGGACCTTTCCGCGCGCGCCGACGCGCGCCGCAGCGGTCCTCCAGGCTTCTGTCCCTTGAGATGACGGACTCCGATGGCAGAGATCCGTGGCGCCGCTCGAACCAGCCGGACGACGTGTCGTCCCGGAACCCTAGGCGCTATCGGGACGACGGTACCGCACGGGCGGAGGCCCCTCGTCGCCGTCGCGGAATCGTTCACCCGGCCTCGTCCGCGCCCGTCCCGCCCGCCGCGCCCGGGGTGAACAGCCGCTGAACGTGTCTTCATATCCTCGCCATCGGCTTCCAGATAGGTACAGACGTGGGCAGTCTGGCGGCGCGCGGTCGCCTCCGCGCTCCACCTCACCCCTCCTGGAGTCGTCGATGTCCCTGCCCCTCCGCGCCCTCGGCGCCGTCTGCGTCTCGGCGGTGATCGGCGGCCTGCTGCTCGCCGCGCCGTCCGCCTTCGCCGCCGGCACCACCTACAACGGCCTGCCCTCCGGTACCCGCACCGCGAAGACCCTCGTCGTCGGCATCGACGGCGCCTCCTTCGACCAGCTCGACGCGGCCGACATGCCCGCGCTCGACTCCCTCCGCGCCGAGGGACTCACCTCGAGCTCGAACCTCTACGCCGCGCCGATGTCCGGCACCGTGTCCGGGCCCGGCTGGTCGACCATCGCCACGGGCGCCTGGCCCGACAAGCACGGCGTCGTCGACAACGCGTTCACCGCCCCGCGCTTCGGGCAGTACCCGGACTACCTCAGCCGCATCGAGGCCGCCGACCCCTCCCGCTCGAGCCTGGTCGTCGCCACCTGGTCCCCCGTCGCCGAGACGATCTTCGGCTCGGCCGTCGACGTCCGCCGCACCGGCGGCGGCGACGCGCAGACCACCGCCACCGCCGTCGACTACCTGGCGAACGGCAACCCCGACAACACCTTCGTCCACCTCGACGAGGTCGACGGCGCCGGGCACTCGGTCGGCACGAACGGGGCCGCCTACGCCACGGCCCTCGCCCGCGCCGACGCCCAGCTGGGCGAGATGATCGCCGCCGTCCGCGCCCGCCCGAGCTACGCGAGCGAGCAGTGGACGATCCTGGTCACCGCGGACCACGGCCACACCCCCACCGGCGGGCACGGCGGGAACAGCCTCGCCGAGCGGAAGGTCTTCGTCATCGCGTCCGGCCCCAGCATCGCCGCGGGCTCCACGCGGAACGACGTGAAGATCGTCGACATCGCCCCCACCGTCCTCGCCGTCAACGGCCTCGCGAACGACCCCGCCTGGACCCTCGACGGCATCGCCCTCGGCACGCCGTCGACCGACGCCTTCGACACCCTGCGGCCCGCCCTGCAGCCGCGCCTCGACGAGACGCGACCGGCGGCCGGGCTGCTCGGCTGGACCCGCACCGCCCCCCAGGGCTGGCGGATCGACGACTCGGCGATGCCCGCCGGAGGCGTGCGGGAGTGGTCGGGCTGGTCCTTCGCGACCGACTCGTTCTTCACCAGCGTCGAGCCCGGCCAGAAGCGCGAGACCAACGTCCGCGCCCGCGACGTCTTCGCCGTCGCGGACTCCGACGAGTGGGACGACAGGACGCACACCGCGGGGCAGTTCGACTCCACCCTGATCAGCCCGGCGTACCCCGTGAACGGCAGCGCCACCGCGACCCTCTCCTACGCCACCGACTACGTCATCGACGGACCGCAGAGCGCCGTCGTCTCGGTCTCCTTCGACGGCGCCGCCCCCGTCGTGGTGAAGAACTACACCGCGACCACGAACGCGAACGAGACGCTCCGGATCGACGTCCCGGCCGGCGCCCGCACCGCCGAGTTCCGGTTCCGCTACACCGGCCAGAACAGCGCCTTCTGGACGCTCGACCAGGTCGCCCTCACCCAGGCCGCCGTTCCCGCGGTCGCCGTCACGGCCACCGCGTCGACCCGCTGCCTCGCCGGCAGGGCCGTCGTCACCGTCCAGGCGCGCAACGACGACGCGGTGCCCGTCGCGCTGACGGCCGCCTCGGCCTTCGGGACGAAGACCTTCGCTCCGCTCGCCCCGGGCCGGACCACCTCGCACGCGTTCAGCACCCGTGCGGTCTCGATCCCCGCCGGAGCGGTCGAGGTCGTCGCGACCGCCACGGTCGACGGCGCCCCCGCGACCACGACCGTGCGCGCCCCGTACTCCGCCACCACCTGCAAGTGACCCGCCCGACCCGAGGAGACCCCGCCATGAGAAGACCCGCCCTCGCCGCCCGCTGCGCGGCCGTCGCCGCAGGCGCCCTGCTGCTGACCGCCGTCGCCTCCGCGGCCGCCGCCGACGACGTCCTCGACGACCGGAGCGTCGACATCGGCGTCTCGATCGCCGAGCCCACCGCGCCCGGGGTGCTCGCGATGACCGTCGCCGCCGGCTCGACCGCCCTGACCGAGGACGGCTCGACCGAGCTCGTCCGCCGGTTCACCGGCGCCCTGCCGACGGTGACCGTCACCGACACGCGGAGCCCGGAGGAGATCCCCGCCGGAGCCGGCTGGTACGTGCTCGGCTCCGCGTCCGCCTTCACCGCGCCCGACGGCCAGGAGCCGATCGGAGCCGACCACCTCGGCTGGACCCCGCGCCTGCTCGACGGCGGCGACTCCGGTCTCGTCACCGAGGGCGATCCGGTCGACACGGTCCTGGACGAGGGCGAGGACGCCGTCGGCCTCGTCGATCAGGAGCTGCTCGCCCTGGCCCTCGACTCCGGCGCGGTCGCGGAGGAGGGCGCGTGGACCGCGTCCGCCGACCTCGTCCTGAGCACCGAGCCCGACGTCGCCGCCGGCGACTACTCCGGCTCGCTGACCCTCTCGCTCTTCGAGTAGGACCTGGTGGGCGCAGGCGTCACGCACCTGCGCCCCCCACCGTCGGCCCGCTCCTCCGGCCCGCCCCGGGCCTCGCGCTCGATACAGCAGTCCGTGTATCGTCGCCGCATGCCCGACACCGTCACCGTGACCCACTCCGCCGCCCTCGCGCGCCTGGGCTCCGCTCTCGCGGACGAGACCCGGGCGCGGATCCTGCTCGCACTGCGCGAGGCGCCGGCCGTCCCCTCCGATCTGGCGGACGCGCTCGGCGTGTCCCGGCAGGTGATGTCGAACCAGCTCGCCTGCCTGCGCGGCTGCGGACTCGTCGAGGCCGTCAAGGACGGCCGCTACACCTGGTACCGCCTGGCCGAGACCCGCCTGGCCGGCGCGCTCGACGACCTGCTGCGCCTGGTCCTCGTGGTCGATCCGGACTGCTGCTCCGGCGCGGACTGCCACTGCGCATGAGCGCCCTCCCGCTCCGCGCCCCGCTCGCCCCGGCCCGCCGCCTCGTCCTGCAGCGGCGCATCCGCTGGATCGTCGCGGCGACCATCGGCTACAACGTCGTCGAGGCGATCGTCGCCCTCGCGGCCGGGACGGTCGCGTCCTCCGCAGCGCTCGTCGGCTTCGGACTCGACTCCGTCGTCGAGGTGCTCTCGGCGGCCGCCGTGGCCTGGCAGTTCTCCGGCCGCGATCCGCACGCCCGCGAGCGCACGGCGCTGCGGGTGATCGCCCTGTCCTTCTTCGGCCTGGCCGCCTTCGTCGCGCTCGACTCCGCCCGCGCCCTGCTCGGCTTCTCCGAGGCGCAGCACTCCCCCGTCGGCATCGTGCTCGCGGCGGTGAGCCTGCTCGTGATGCCGGCCTTCTCGCTGTTCGAGCGGCGCACCGGCCAGGAGCTCGGCTCCGCCTCCGCCGTGGCCGACTCGAAGCAGACCCTGCTCTGCTCCTACCTCTCCGCCGCCGTCCTCGTCGGCCTGCTGCTCACCAGCACCCTCGGCTGGACCTGGGCCGACCCGGTCGCCGGACTCGTCATCGCCGCCTTCGCCGTCCGCGAGGGCCTCGAGGCCTGGCGCGGCGACGCCTGCAAGCAGCCGGTCGCCGCCCTCACCGCCGAGAACAGCCCCTCCTGCACCTGCTGCTGACCGGACCGGCCGGCGCGCGCATTCCCATGCTGATCGAGCAGCCCGCGAAGCGGGCGCATCGAGATCCACCCCGGCAAGGACCTGGGCCGCAGCACCCGCGCAGGCCCGCCCCGGGGTTTCCTGCACGTCCTGCGTCCGCCGCTGAGAACGTCCATATCTCCGCGGATCCGGCCGACTCCCGCCCGTCGCCGGTGCGACCATGACCGTGGGAGGCCCTGATGCGTGACGCGGTGCTGGTCGTGGAAGACGACGTCGAGATGGGGGAGCTCCTCGTGCGAGGTCTCACCGGCGACGGCTACGACGTCGACCTGTTCCCCGACGGCGTCGGTGCGCTGAACGCGGCGCGCGGCACCGAGTACGCGGCGGCCGTCCTGGACGTGATGCTTCCCGGCATGAGCGGCTTCGAGATCTGCCGGCACCTGCGCGCGACCGGCGCCACGCTCCCGGTGATCATGCTCACCGCCCGCGACGCGCTGCAGGACCGGGTCTTCGGCCTCGATGCCGGCGCCGACGACTACCTCGCGAAGCCGTTCCACTTCGAGGAGCTCTCCGCCCGCCTGCGGGCGATGATCCGCCGCGAGCGCCTGACGAACCGCGCCCCGGTCGTGCTCGGCGATCTCCGGGTGGATCCGTACACGCATACCGCCTCCGTCGACGGGTCCGTGCTGCCGTTGAGCCCGAAGGAGTTCGGGGTGCTCCGCGCGCTCGCGGCGCGGGCCGGCGAGTTCGTGCCGCGGGAGGAGATCCTGCTCGAGGTCTGGGGCTCCGCGGAGTTCGTCGACCACAACATCGCGGAGCAGTACATCAGCTACCTCCGCCGCAAGCTCGCGGCCGGCGGGGCGTCGGTCGAGATCGTCACCCGGCGCGGTGCGGGCTACCGCCTCGGAGTGAAGCCGTGAGCTGGCGGTCGCTGTCGATCCGCGTGCGGATCACGGTGTCGAGCCTGCTGGTCGCGATGCTGTTCTTCGGGATCGTCGCGATCGTCGTGCGCGAGCAGCTCGATCACATCCTCGACGCCTCCACGATCGAGCTGGTCCGCTCGGGAGCGTCGCAGGCGCTGATCGAGGAGAGCCGCGACACCGCCGAGGCGGTCGTCGGCGGCGTCAGCACCACCCTGCTGATCGCCCTGGCGATCCTGTTCGTCGCGTTCACCGCCACGTCCTGGGCCCTGGTCGGCCTCGCCCTGCGCCCCGTCGGCCGGATGCGCGCCATCGCCGACCGGCTGCGCCGTGGCCGCTCCACCGAGCTGCTCCCCGTCGGGCCGGCCCGCGACGAGCTCTCCGACCTCGCCGCGACGCTGAACGCGCTGATCGAGGATCTGCGGGAGTCCGCGGACCGGGAGCGGCGGCTCGTCGCCGATGCGAGTCACGAGCTGCGGACCCCCCTCGCTGCCCTGCGCACCCGCCTCGAACTCGCCGAGCGCGTCCGCGACGATCCGGCGGCGCTCTACGCCGACGTCGTCGACGCGCGCCGCTCGATCGACCGCCTCCAGTCCCTGACCGACGGGCTGCTGATCCTCTCCAGGATCGACGCCGGCACCGTCGCCGGCGACGCCTCCTCGGCGGCCCTGCGCGAGGAGGTCGCCGACAGCGTCGACCGCGCCCGGATGCTCGCCCGCGACCGGGATCTCGCGATCGACTTCGTCGCCCCCGCCTCGATCACCGCAGCCCGCTACCCGGTCTCCCCGACCGACTTCGGCCGGATCCTGGACAACCTGCTCGCGAACGCCGTCACCGCGACGCCCGACGGCGGCAGCGTCACCGCGACCCTCGTCGAGCGCGCCGACGAGATCGTCCTCTCCGTCGACGACGACGGCCCGGGCGTCCCCGACGCGTTCCTCGCCGTCGCGACCGACCGCTTCACCCGCCCGGACGCCGCCCGCTCCCGGGAGGGCGGCGCCGGCCTGGGCCTCGCCATCGTCGCCGGGCTCAGCCGGGCCGCCGGCGGACAGTTCACGATCCGCAACCTCGCCCCGCACGGCCTCGGGGTCGAGATCCGCCTCCCCACGATCCGCCCCGACCCGACCTCTCGCAAGGAGACCCGATGATCGACCCCCAATCCCTCCTCGACGGTGCCGGCCCCTGGGCGATCGCCCTGGTCTGCCTGATCGCGTTCGTCGAGACGGGCCTGCTGATCGGGTTCTTCCTCCCCGGCGACACCCTCCTCTTCTTCACCGGTGTCTTCGTCGCGACCGGGGTGATCTCCCTCCCGGTGCCGCTGGTGATCCTGATGGTCGCGGCTTCCGCGTTCCTGGGCGATCAGCTCGGGTTCGTCATCGGCCGCGAGACCGGCCCGCGGATCTTCGAGCGCAAGGACAGCGGGCTGTTCAGCCGCTCGAGCGTCGCCCGCACCCAGTCGTTCTTCGACCGCTTCGGCGGCTGGGCCGTCACCATCGCCCGCTTCGTCCCGGTCGTGCGCACCTTCGCCCCCGTCGCCGCGGGCGTCGGGAAGATGCACTACGCCCACTTCGTCGGCTTCAACGCCCTCGGCGCGGCCGTCTGGTCCACCGGCGTCATCCTGCTCGGCTTCTTCCTCGGGCAGATCCCCGGCGTCGCGGACTTCGTCGGGAAGTACATCGACATCGTCCTCGTCGGCATCGTCGTGATCAGCCTCGCCGGCATCGCGCTCACCTACTGGCGGCAGAAGAACCGCGCCCGCCGCGACGCCTGAGCACTGCTGGACCGCGACGCGAGAAGGAGACCCTCGATCCCGCGCGTCGGGTCTCTGCTCGCAGCGTTCGACCCGGCGCTGATATCGTCTGCCTTCCGTGCAGGAACGCAGGAGGTGGTACCCGTGAACGGATCGGCGTGGGTGCTCCTCCGAGGAGTCACGGTCGGGCGATAGATCGTCCGGGAGCGCCGCCTCCGAGCAGCACTCCCGAAAGGCACGACCATGCACATCCTCACCGCACGCACCCTCGACGAGGGTGTCCTCGAGCGCGAGTTCACCCTCACCGACTTCTCCGGCATCCTCTGGACGCCGCCCGCCGCCTCCGCCACCGCGCCCGTCCCGCTGATCCTCCTCGGCCAGCCCGGCGGGCTCGGGATGCGGCGCATGCGTCCCCGACTCCTCGCGCGAGCACTCGACGCCGCGGGCCACGGCTTCGCCACCGTCGCGATCGAGATGCCCGGGGCCGGCGACCGCACCCCGCTGCCCGGCGCCGAACAGGCTCGAGCAGACCTCCGCCGGGCACTCTCCAGCGGCCGCCTGCCGGGGACGGACGTCGTCGACCGGCTGATCCTCCCCCTCGTCGATCGGGCGGTACCGGAGTGGCAGACGACCCTCGACGAGGTTCTCGGTCGTCCCGAGATCGCGGGGAAGGTCGGATTCTCGGGCGGCGTGATCGCCGTCGGCACCCGCCTCGCTGCCCTCGATCCGCGCATCGCTGCGGCCGGGCTCTTCGCCGGGAGCTACGTGCCCCGCATCACGATGGAGGAGGCGCGGCGGGTCACCGTCCCGCTCCACGTCCTCCTGCAGTGGGACGACGAGGGAAACGACCGAGCAGCAGCCCTGGCTCTCTTCGACGCCTTCGCCTCCCCCGAGAAGACCCTCTCCGCGAACACCGGCGGCCACACCGGCGTCCCGCACTTCGCGGCCGAGGACGCGACCCGGTTCTTCGCCCGCCACCTCGGCCCGGTCGCCGGCTGAGGCGGCCGGTCCGCGCGTCAGAGCGCCGACGTGCCGGCGCGCGGTCTCCGTCCGAGAGCGATCACAGCGACCAGGAGGAGGAACACCGCCAGGGCTGCGAGCGTGACCGGGCCGGTGCCCAGCCCGAGTCCGCTGCGGCTCTCGGGGTCGGCGAGCCAGTCGCACACGGACGCCCCGAGCGGACGGGTGACGACGTAGGCGAACCAGAACGCGAGGACCGCGTTCATCCCCGCGAACCGGTGCGCGAGCGCCGGCACTGTGATGATCACCGCGAACAGGACGGCGGAGGGCAAGTAGCCGAACCCGAGCGTCGACGCGGTCAGATCCCCGGCGGCCGTGCCGAGCGCGAAGGTCCCCGAGACGGCGAGCCAGTAAAACAGGGCTCGGCGCGGCGTCGTGATCGAGTGGATCGACATCGTCCGCTCCACCCGCCACCACACGGCGAAGACCACCGCGAGAGCCACCACGAACCCGAGAGTCGAGACGAGGTACGGGATACCGGCGACCACGTGCAGCACGTCGGCCGCCATCGTGCCGAAGACACTCACCATCAGCACGGCCAGCCAGTAGACCCACGGGATGTACCGGCGGACCGCGAACTGCAGCGCGAGGGCCGCGAGGAACGCGAGCCCGGTCACGCCGACCACGAGCACCGGATCGAACGCGGTCGCCAGGAAGTCCGACGCCGTCTCGCCCATCCCGGTGGTCAGCACCTTGAGGATCCAGAACAGCGCCGTGGCCTCGGGCACCGTCGAGGCGACGTACCGTCCGGCGAGAATACTGCCGCGAGGTCGAAGGGGCGGTGTTCGGCGCGGGGCGGCGAGATGCGTCATCCCGTCATGCTCGAGGAGCGTGCGGCATCGGATGCTGGGGTGTTCGCCGGGGTCGTTGAAGATGCACACAGCGACCCGGATTCCGGCCGAGCACGGCCGTCACGATCCCTACTCTCGGAAGCGCTCGCGGGATCCCCCGCGACTCCTCTCCGACCGGAACGGACCCGATGGACATCCTCCAGGCGATCATCCTCGGCATCATCGAGGGGCTGACCGAGTTCCTCCCGGTCTCCAGCACCGGGCACCTCACCATCGCCGAGAAGCTGATGGGCCTGAAGGTCGACGACCTCGGGGTGACCGCGTTCACCGCGATCATCCAGGTCGGCGCGATCGCCGCCGTGCTCCTGTACTTCCGGAAGGACATCGCCGAACTCGCCGTCGCATGGTTCGTCGGGCTGCGGCACCCGACGCAGCGCAAGCGGACGAACTACCGGATCGCCTGGCACGTGATCCTCGGGTCGATCCCGATCGGGATCATCGGGTTCCTCGGGAAGGACCTCATCAGCGGGGGCCTGCGGAACCTGTGGGTGGTCGTCGCCGCACTGCTCGGCTGGAGCATCGTGATGCTCGTCGCCGAACGCGTCGGCGCCCAGACCAAGGACCGCCGCGCGATCACCCGGAAGGACGCGGTCATCATCGGCCTCGTGCAGTGCATCGCGCTGATCCCCGGCGTCTCGAGGTCCGGAGCGACCATCAGCGGAGGCCTGTTCCGCGGCCTCGATCGAGTGACCGCCACGAAGTTCGCGTTCTACCTCTCCATCCCCGCACTCACCGCCGCCGGCGCCTACGAAGCGGCGACCGCCGCGTCCGAGGTCAGCGCGAGTATCGGCTGGATCCCGACCCTCGTCGCAACCGTCGTCTCCTTCGTGGTCGCGTACGCGTCGATCGCGTGGCTGCTGCGCTACGTCTCGGGCCACGGCTTCGGTGTCTTCGTGGCTTACCGCGTCGCCCTCGCCCTCGTCCTGTCCGGGCTGCTGGTCACCGGCACGATCGCGGCCAGCTGACCCGATTGCCCGGCGGGGGTCCTGCCGGACACACTGGACAGCGACGCCCGCCACCTCGTCCGTCACCCTCACGAAAGGCTGTCCCGTGCAGTGGAATCTCGAAGTCGTCCCCGTCAGCGTCGAGGACGTCGACCGAGCGAAAGCGTTCTACGCCGACCAGGTCGGGTTCCACCTCGACCTCGACGTGCGGATCAGCGACGAGATGCGCATCGTGCAGCTCACCCCGCCCGGCTCGCACAGCAGCATCCAGCTCAAGACCGGCACCAACCGTCTCGAAGGGCTGCAGCTCGTCGTCGACGACATCGACGTCGCCCGTACCGAGCTCGCCGAGCGCGGGGTGGACGTCAGCCCGGTGACGCACTTCGAGGACGGAGTCCGCCTCGAAGGGCGCGGCGGGGAGTGGAACTCGTTCGTCTTCTTCACCGACCTCGACGGCAACACCTGGGTCCTCCAGGAACGCCCCTCCACCAGGTGACTCCGGCGGCCGTGGTCACGGCGGTCGCGATCTGCGCGGCAGTCTCCGTGGCCGCCCTCCGCGCCTTCGGAGTCGTCTCGTTCGCCCGGCCGGCGCTGGCGATCCTCCGCGGAGGCGCTCAGCTCGCGGTCCTCGCGGTGATCCTCTCGGGAGTCATCGCGGACCTCCGTTGGGTCCTGCTCTTCCTGGCCGTCATGTTCGGTGCCGCGGTGCTCACGGCGTCCGGCCGCCTCGGACGCACCCGGCGCACGGTCCTCGCCGTCACCGCGGCGATGGCGGCCGGGGTCGCGGTGAGCGCCGGGATCGTCTTCGGGCTCGGGGCCGTCCCGTTCACCGGCCGCTACGTCCTCGCGGTCGGCGGGATCCTCCTCGGCGGCGCGATGACCGTCGCCACCGTCACCGGCCGAGCGCTGGCCGCGACGCTCGCCGACCGCTGGGATCAGGTCGAGGGCTGGCTGGCTCTCGGCGCCCGGCCGCGGCAGGCCACGCTCGGCCTGGCGCGGGAAGCGGCCTGGACCGGGCTCGTCCCGCTGACCGACCAGACCAGGACCACCGGTCTCGTCGTCCTGCCCGGCGCGTTCATCGGCGCCGTCTTCGGCGGACTCTCGCCCGTCGCGGCGGGCGTCTTCCAGATCGTCGTGCTCGCGGGCCTGATCGCGTCCGGGTCGATCGTCGCCGTCGTCCTCCTGACGATCCTCCGCGGCGCCGTCGCGAGGCCTCAGCCCTGACGAGCCGTCAGCCGAGGGCGCGCCGTCGGGCGACCCGCCGCCAGAGGGGCGGCGGTGACGACACCCGCTCGGTGTGCAGCCGGACCGCGAGCGGCGCCCAGACGATCAGCGCCACTCCGGCGCCCAGCAGCAGTCCGCCGACGGTGTCGGAGATCCAGTGCGCTCCGAGGTAAGTGCGGCTGAGCATCATCGCGACCGTGTACACGGCGCCGGCGATGCGGACCCACCACAGCGGGAACACGATCGCGAGGACCACCGCGGTCGTCGCGGCGTTCGCGCTGTGGCCGGAGGGGAACGAGCCGAAGTCGGCGCTCACGAGGATCTCCAGCGGCCGCGGACGCCCCACCGCGTTCTTGAGGATCTGCACCAGCAGCCCACTCAGCGGCGCGGCGATCGCGAAGTACGTCGCCGCCCACCGACCCCGCCGGACCAGCAGCGCCACGAACACGACGAGCGGGACCACGACCGTGCCGACCATCCCGCCGCCGAGGCTGTTCATCACCAGCGACGGCACCAGCCAGAACGTCGACCGGTGCTCGATGACCTCGTTCATCCACGCGGTGTCGAACCCGAACGGCTTGTCGTGCTCGCGGTAGAAGATCAGCGCGGCCAGGAGTCCGGTGAGCAGCACCGCGAGGCCGGCCGAGATCAGCGGCCAGCGTCGCGCCGCCCGATACGCGATCGCACCGTCTGTCACGGGTTCCCGGTTCGGCATCAGTGTCGTCCTCGTCTCTCGACGCGGAGCGCGCCGAAGGAGTCCACGCTACGAACGCGCGGCCTCTGGCGGCAGAGGATTCCCCCGCATCCGTTGTGAAACCACAGAGCCTCGGCTTGTCAGCTCGGTGCCGACCCGATCGCGTTCGGGAGCTTCTGGTTGTTGTGAGCAAACACAACGCAGCAGGGCGCATCCCGAGCCGCCGCCCCCGTCCCGGCTGGGACTCTGCGGGCATGGACACTTCAACGACGACGACCCGCTTCCCGGTGCACCGGCTGCTCAGCAAGGTCCCCGAGGTCACGATCTGGTTCTGGATCATCAAGATCCTCTGCACCACCGTCGGCGAGAGCTTCGCCGACTGGATCAACATGGTCCTCGGCGTCGGCCTTCTCGCCACCGCCGCCATCTTCATCGTCGTCACCGCGATCGTGCTCATCGTGCAGATGCGCCTGCGCCGCTACCTGCCCGCCGCGTACTGGCTGACCGTCGTCGTCATGAGCGTCACCGGCACCCTGCTCACCGACATCCTCACCGACCAGCTCGGCGTCCCCCTCTGGGCCAGCTCCCTCGTCTTCTCCGTGCTCCTCGCGATCGTGTTCGGCGTCTGGTACTCCAAGGAGCGCACCCTCTCCATCCACAGCATCGACACCACCCCGCGCGAGGCCTTCTACTGGCTCACCGTCCTCGTCACCTTCGCGCTCGGCACCGCCCTCGGCGACTGGACCCTCGAACTCACCGGCTGGGGCCCCGGCGTCTCGATCCTCCTGCCCCTCGCCCTGATCGCCATCGTCACCGGACTCTGGCGCTACGGAGCGAACCCCGTCCTCGCGTTCTGGATCGCCTACATCCTCACCCGTCCCCTCGGCGCCAACATCGGCGACTGGCTGGGCCTCTCCCCCGACGAACAGGGCCTGGGCCTGGGCACCTTCGTCACCAGCATCATCTTCCTGCTCGCCATCCTCGCCACGGTCGTGTACCTCTCCCTCAGCAAGGCCGACGTCGACAAGGGCGCTCAGGAGCACCACAACCCGCCCGTCGCTCGGGAGCGACGCTCGCTCGTCGCGTTCGCGGTCCTCGCCGTCGCTGTCGTCGGTCTGCTCGCCTTCACGAACAGCCAGCCGCACACCACTCCGGCACCGGAAGGCGCAGCCCCGGCCTGCGACGCATCAGGGACCTACTCCGCGGCCGACGCACAGGCGTCGGTTCAGGCGGACTTCCCGACCGCCGACGTGCAGAACTTCCAGACGATCACCGCCGACACCCTCGCCCTCGTCACCAGCGGCGACCAGGCCGCCGCGAAGGCCCGCGCCACCGACCTCGAGACCGCCTGGGACGACGCGGAGCCCGCCCTCAGCGCTGCGAACTGCCGGACGTGGACGTATGTCGACCAGCAGATCGACCCCGTCCTCTCCTCCGTCCGCTCCGGCAGCCCCGACCCGGCCGCCGAGACGACGAGCATCCAGGACCTGCTGACCACCCTGACCGGGAAGCAGTGACCGGCGTCCGCAGCGGCGGTCCCCTCGGCCGGAGTGTGCGGAGGAGGACACGGCTGGGCGCCCGCCTCTAAACTCGCAGCAGGGCGTGTCGAGGATGACGCGCACCGACGGAACGAGTGCCCCCATGGACGTGGACGTCGCGCAGCAGCGCTCCCGCGAGACCGGCGCCCCGGCGTCGACGCCCGAGAGCGCGCGCCCGCTCACGACCTTCGCCGTCCGTCACCGGAGCGGACTCGACGTCGCCTTCCTCCTCGACGGCACCGACGGCGACTTCCAGATCGGCATGGGAGCCGCCTCGGAGGACTTCCGGAGCGTCCTCACCATCGGCGTCGATCAGCAGCGCGGCCGCCTGCGGGCCGTGTCGGAGTGGATGCTCGACGGCCGCAGCGTCCACGTCCCGGTCCGGATCCTGCACCGCTCGCCCACCGCGATCCTCGTCGAGGCCGCGCACCTGCCGCTGGAGCGCCGCCCCGCCTCGCTGAAGTGCTGGTCGTTCCTCCGCCGGCGGTCCGTCGACCACTTCGCCGAGGTCATCGCCTGCGTGTCGCCGGAGCTGGCCGGCCTCCCCGCGATCAGGTTCGTGACCGACCCGAGGACGACCGCGACCCGCTGACCGCTCGGGGATCCCGACCAATCCGCCGCGGCCGCCGCTGCGAACAGCATCAGGACGTCCTGGTCCCGCAGGGCGGTGCCGAACCCGATGAGGCTCCGCCCTGCAACGCCGGACGCGCCCCTCAGGCGCCGGAGTCAGGCGAAGTCGGCCGTGTCGCCGACGAGGCGGGTGTTCTCGGCGGGGATCGGCCCGACCGCCGCGAGGGCGACCTCGGCCGCGAACTCGCCGACGTTGTAGAGCTTGCCCGCCGATTCGCGACGCGAGCTGATCGCCCCGGGGTTCGAGCGCTCGAGCAGCGTCGCGGTGATGGTGCCCTCGATCATGTCGCCGGAGACGACCACGAACTCGACACCGCGCTCGGTCAGCGCCGGGATCCGCTCGCGGAGGGCGTCCTCGCCCGCGCGCTTGGACAGCGCGACCGGCTCGTACTCCGGCATGGTCGGCGTGGTCCGGATGAAGTGCGCCTGGTGGCTGGTGACGAAGACGATGCGCGAGCCCTCGCCGAGCAGCGGCAGCGCCGCCTCGAGCGTGGCGACCTGCGAGTCGCGGTTGAGGACCATCGCGTAGTCCTCGCCCATGTTGCTCTCCATGCCGCCGGAGGCGTTCAGCACGAGCACGTCGAGCCCGCCGAGCTTCTCCTCGATCTCCGCGAACAGCGCGGTCCGCGACTCCGCGTCGGTGAGGTCGGCGCCCACCGCGAAGGCCGAGCCGCCCGCGGCGGTGATCTGGTCGACGAGCTTCGTCGCGCGCGGCGCCTTCGAGCGGTAGTTGACGACGACGCTCGCGCCGGCCTCGGCGAAGTAGCGGACGGTGTCGGCGCCGATGCCGCGCGAGGAGCCGGTGACGAGGACGCGCTTGCCGTCGAGCGAGCCGGGAGCGAGGGGGTTGGACACGAGGAGATCCTCCAGGACGCCGGCGCAGGAGCCGGATCGGGCACGGGTGACGGGCCCACGGCCCGACGCAGGAGCCTACCAAGCCGCCGCCGCCGGCGCCGGTCCCGCGCCGCCCACTCCCCTCCCAGCCCCCCTTGCTACCGTTGACTCCCGTGCTCGTAAGGGGAAGGAGCACCGCATGGACGCAGTGACTCAGTACGCCTGGATCCTCTGGATCGCCCTCATCCTGATC
This sequence comes from Rathayibacter sp. PhB186, assembly GCF_003751825.1. Classification (NCBI taxonomy): domain Bacteria; kingdom Bacillati; phylum Actinomycetota; class Actinomycetes; order Micrococcales; family Microbacteriaceae; genus Rathayibacter; species Rathayibacter sp. PhB186. Next base: position 102,357 of record NZ_RJKO01000002.1, read on the forward strand.
TTCGTGATCGTCGAGATGATCACTCTCGAGTTCACCTTCCTGATGCTCGCGGTCGGCAGCATCGGCGGCCTCGCGACCGGCCTCGCCGGCGCCCCGTTCTGGGTGCAGGTCCCGGTCGCCGCGGTCCTCGCCGTGCTGCTGCTCTTCCTGGTCAGGCCCCCGATGCTGCGGCTGCTCAAGCGCGGCGGCGACCCGACGCCGACCGGAGCCGACGCGCTGCTCGGCCTCGCCGGCAGCGTCGTCATCGCGGGGCCCGGCCCCGGCCAGGTGAAGCTCGTCAACGGCGAGACGTGGACGCTCAAGCTGTCCCCGCTCGTCGAATCCCGTCCGCTCGGTCTCGGCGAACGTGTCGTCGTCACCGCCATCGAGGGCGCGACCGCGGTCGTCGTCCCCGCCGAAAGGAGCTCCTCGTGAACACCGCAGCAGTCGTGACCACGGTGATCATCGCGGTCATCGTGCTCTTCGCCCTGGTGGTGCTGTTCAAGGCCATCCGCATCGTCCCGCAGGCCACGGCCGGGGTCGTCGAGCGCCTGGGCAAGTACCACCGCACCCTCCTCCCGGGCCTCAACCTGGTGATCCCCTTCATCGACCGGGTCCGCCCGTCCGTCGATCTGCGCGAGCAGGTCGTCTCCTTCCCGCCGCAGCCCGTCATCACCGAGGACAACCTGGTCGTCTCGATCGACACGGTCGTCTACTTCCAGGTGACCGACGCCCGGGCCGCGACCTACGAGATCGCCAACTACCTCGGCGCCGTCGAGCAGCTCACCACCACCACGCTCCGCAACGTGGTCGGCGGGCTCAACCTCGAGGAGGCGCTGACCTCCCGCGACAACATCAACGGCCAGCTGCGCATCGTCCTCGACGAGGCCACCGGCAAGTGGGGCATCCGCGTCGGACGCGTCGAGCTCAAGGCGATCGACCCGCCGATCTCCATCCAGGACTCGATGGAGAAGCAGATGCGCGCCGAGCGCGACCGCCGCGCGGTGATCCTCACCGCCGAGGGCACGAAGCAGTCGCAGATCCTGAACGCGGAGGGACACCGCCAGGCGGCGATCCTCGCGGCCGAGGGTGATGCGAAGGCCGCGGTCCTCCGCGCCGAGGGTGAGGCGAAGGCGATCACCACCGTCTTCTCCGCCATCCACGAGGGCCGCCCGGACAACGAGCTGCTCGCCTACGAGTACCTGCAGATGCTGCCCAAGATCGCGGAGGGCAGCGCCAACAAGCTCTGGATCGTGCCGAGCGAGCTCACCGAGGCGCTCAAGGGCATGGGCCAGGCGTTCGGCAAGAACTCGCCGACCCGGCCGGAGCGCGAGCAGGACGGCTCGGGGATGACTCCCCCGGCCCCGTCCTTCTAGGGCTCCTCCGCCATGACGACCACGCGGCCGCCGTTCCTCTCGGGCCGGCGGCCGCGCGTCATCGCCCACCGCGGCTTCGCGCCGGGCGGTGAGGGGAACACGCTGGAGTCCTTCGAGCGCGCCCTCGCCGCGGGCGCGGACCTGCTCGAGACCGACGTCCGCGCCTCGCTCGACGGCGTCGCGGTGCTCGTGCACGACGAGGAGGTCGCGGACGAGCGAGGTGTCCGCCATCGGATCGAGACCACCCGCTGGGAGGAGCTGGCCGATCTCGTCCTGCCCTCCGGGGAGGGGCTGCTCCCCCTCGCCGAGGCGCTCCGCCTGCTCCCGCACGCCCGCTTCAACATCGACGTCAAGGCGAGGACGGCCGTCGCCCCGGTGGTCGAGGCGGTCCGGGCCGCGGGTGCGCGGGACCGCGTGCTGATCACCTCCTTCTCGGAGTCGCGGCGCCGCGCGGCCGTGCGACGACTCCCGGGGGTCGCGACCTCCGCCTCCGCCCCCCGCTTCGTCGCCGCCCTCGTCGGCGCGCACCTCGGGTCCCCGTCCCTCGTCCGGCGGGCGCTCCGCGGCATCGACGCCCTCCAGGTCCCCGAGCGCGCGGCCGGACTGCGGGTCACCGCGCCCCGGATCCTCGCGCGACTGCGGATCACTGGAGCCGAGATCCACCTCTGGACGATCAACGATCCGCGGCGGATGCGCGCCCTCCTCGACCTCGGCGTCGACGGCCTCGTGACCGACCGGACCGACCTCGCCCGCACCGCCGTGGACGGTGCTTCAGGCCGCGACGACGGCCCCTCCGATCACGCGGGAGAAGGCCGGTTCACCTGACGATCCTCTGGCAAACGGAGGCCTCCCCGGACCACCCCCAGGTCCGCGGTCGACACTTGTCGGAGCACAGCGAGAGGAGACCACACAATGGCAGATCGAAGCTTGCGCGGGATGAGGCTCGGCTCACAGAGCCTGCAGAGCGAAGAAGGCGTCGTCTTCTCACCGCGATCGACGTTCACGTACCACTGCTCGGATTGCGGCCACGACACCGACATGGTGTTCTCGGCCGACGCCGAAGCGCCCGAGACCTGGGAGTGCCGCAACTGCGGCCACGAGGCCGTGCTGCTGGTGGATTCGAAGCCCGTCGTCGTCGACCGGGGCGAGCAGAAGGCTCCGCGCACCCACTGGGACATGCTGCTGGAGCGCCGCACCCGTGCGGAACTCGAGGAGCTGCTCGAGGAGCGCCTCGCCTACCTCCGCGCCCGGCGCGGAGAGCACAAGATCGGCGCATAGCGCCCCAGGGTCCTGCTCGGCCGGCGTCCTCGCCGGCCGGCGGACCCTTCTTCGTACCCGGACGCGGTTCGCGCGCTAGCGCCGACGCCGCGGCGTGCGCGTCCGCAGCACGAACGACACCAGCCCGATGAGACTCGCGGCGAGGAAGTACCAGCCGAGGTTCCGCGCCCAGACCAGAGCCGGGGTCGTGACCGAGGCGAGCGGCACCTCGTCCACCATCGCACCCGGCTCGAACCACTCCAGCGAGTCGATCGTCGAGCCGTCGGGCGCGATGATCGCGCTCGTGCCGACCGTCGAGATGTTGACCACGCTGCGGCCCGTCTCGATCGCCCGCAGCCGCGCGATGGCCAGCTGCTGGACGCTCTCGTCCGTCCGCCCGAAGTCGGCGTTGTTGGTCTGCGCGAGCACCAGCTGCGCCCCGCCGTCGACCATGGCGTTCGTCAGCGAGTCGTCCGAGATGTCGAAGCAGATCGCGATGCCCGCCAGGATCCCGTTGATGTCGAAGACGTTCGAGCGGGTGCCGATCGAGTAGTCGCGGCTGACCAGGTCCACCAGGTCGGGCGCGAACATCCGCCAGAAGGCGCGGTTCGGCATGTACTCGGCGAACGGCACCGGGTGCACCTTGTCGTAGATCTGGGTCGCGCCCTCCCCCGCCTTCCAGAGCAGCGAGCTGTTGTAGAAGACGTCGTCGGACGGGTTCGTGATCGTCCCGACGATGAAGGGCGCGTCCATCCGGCTGCTGAGGTAGTCGAGGACGGCGGCCGACTGCGCGTTCCGCGTCGGGTCGACGTCGACGCCGTTCTCCGGCCAGACCACCATGTCGACGTCCTCGTCGATGATCGGCAGCGTCGCGGAGGTGTGGTCCTCGAGGATCTGCCCGCGGTAGCTCTGCGAGAACAGACCCGCGTCGGAGTCGCCCTGCACCGCGGCGATCCGCGTCGTCCCCTCGGTCGGCGCGGGCCAGGCCGGGAAGACGAGCGCCACGATGGAGAAGCCGGCGACGACGGCCGCGCGGCCCGAGGCCGGAACCGACGTCGTCCGCACCGCCTGCGCCAGCGTCGCCGCGAGGAACGCCACCACGAAGCTCAGTCCGGAGAAGCCGACCCAGGCGGCCAGGTCCGCGAGCGGCCCCGTCGACTGCGAGAGCGCGAGCCGCCCCCAGGCGAACCCGCCGTACGGCCACTGGATCGTGATCGTCTCGCGTCCCACCCAGAGCGCGGCGACCAGCGCGGGCAGCCCGATCATCCGGCCGAGCGGCCCGGTCCAGACCCGCTGCCCCCGCGTCAGCAGCATCGCCGTCGGCCCGGAGGAGAGCGCGAAGAAGATCGCCTGCAGCCCGGCCAGCGCCGCCCACGGCACGAGGCCGAGGTAGAGCGTCAGCCACTGGATGTGCACACCCCAGAACACCGCGCCGCCGACGAGGCCGACCAGCGCACCGCTCCAGAAGCCGCGGCCGGCCAGCGCGAACAGGATCGCGGCGGTGCCGACGATCGCGAGCGGCCAGACGTCGGAGTCGGGGAAGCCGCGGTCGAGGGTCGCCCCGCCGAGGGCTGCGAGCGGGATCGCCAGCCACAGCGGTGCCGTGCGCCCGGTGGGCGCCGAGATCACCGCCCTCATGCGACCGTCGAGTAGGCGACGATGCCGTGCCGGACGAGCTCGAGCGCGGCACGGGCTGCGCGCCCGACCTTGCCCTCGGCCACGAGCGAGAGCTGGTCGAGCAGGTCGATCGTCTGCTTCGCCCAGCGGACGAAGTCGCCGGCGGCCATGTCGGACTCGCGGAGGACCGCGTCGAGCGGCATCCCGCGCGCCCACATGTTCATCGGCAGCGCCAGGCTGGTGGAGATCGGATTGCTGCCCGGGAGCCGGTGATCGCGCTCGACGTCGTCGAGCTTCGCCCAGAGCAGCTGCGTCTTCTCGAGCGCCTCGGGGAAGGTGCCGCGCGGGAGGTGCTTCTCGCCGAGGGTGCCCTCCTCGCGGCGGGGCTCGAAGACCAGGCAGCAGGCCATCGCGGCGAGACCGGCCGGGTCGAGCTCGGTCCAGGCCTGCTTGCGCAGGCATTCCGCCACGAGCAGGTCGCGGTCGCCGTAGATGCGCTTGAGGGTCCGGCCGTTCGGGGTGAGGGACAGCTCGCCGGCCTCGTCGAGCCGGAAGTAGCCGAGCTCCCTCAGCACGTCCGTGATCCGGTCGAAGATGCGGGCGACCGCGCCGGTCCGCGAGCGGATCTGCCGCTCGATCTCGTCGGTCTCCTTGCGCAGCTTCCACCAGCGCTCGGCCCAGCGGGCGTGCTGCTCGCGATCCGAGCAGGCGTGGCAGGGGTGCGCCTTCATCCGGCGGCGCAGATCGCTGAGCTGCCCCTGCCGCTTCTCGCGCTCGCTGTGCGATGCGGACTCGCCGCGGACGGCGCCGCGGCGCTCCAGCTCGCCGATCTCGCGGCGGATCGCGGCGTACTGCTCGAAGTCGCCGAGGTGGCACTGCATCGCGGTGACGTAGCCCTCGAGCGAGGTCTCCTGCTGCCGGACGCGACGCGCCAGGTCGACGACGGAGCGGTCCGCCTGGAACTGCGCGAACGACGACTCGAGGATCTCGCGCGTGCGCGCTCGGCCGAACTGGTCGATCAGGTTGGCCGCCATGTTGTAGCTGGGACGGAAGGACGAGTTGAGCGGGTAGGTGCGGCGCGAGGCGAGCGAGGCGACGGCCTGGGGGTTCATCCCGCCGCGCCACTGGATCACCGAGTGGCCCTCGACGTCGATCCCGCGGCGGCCGGCGCGACCGGTCAGCTGGGTGTACTCGCCCGGCGTGATGGGCACGCGGGCCTCGCCGTTGAACTTCTCGAGCTTCTCGAGCACGACGGTGCGCGCGGGCATGTTGATGCCGAGCGCGAGCGTCTCGGTGGCGAAGACCACGCGCACCAGGCGGCGGAGGAACAGCTCCTCGACGACCTCCTTGAACGCGGGCAGCATGCCGGCGTGATGCGCGGCGACCCCGCGCTGCAGCCCGTCGAGCCACTCCCAGTAGCCGAGGACGGCGAGGTCCTCGTCGCGGATCGTCCGGCAGCGCTCCTCGACGATCGCGCGGATCTCGTCGCGCTCGTGCCGCTCGGTGAGCCGGACGCCCGAGCGCAGCACCTGGCGGACGGCCTGGTCGCAGCCGTTCCGGCTGAAGACGAAGAAGATGGCGGGCAGCAGGTTCTTGCCGCGCAGGATCTCGACGACCTCGGAGCGCGGGACGAGGTCCTCGGTCCGCGTCTCGTGGAAGCGACCGCCGCCGCCACCGCGTCCGCGCCCGGAGCCGCGACCGCCGCGCTCGACGCGGGTGCCGCCCTGCGCGAGGCGCGCCAGCTCGGGATTGACACGATTGGTCGCCGCGCGCCCGGACGAGTCGAAGAGGTCGAGCAGCTTGCCGCCGACGAGGACGTGCTGGTCGAGCGGCACCGGCCTCTCCTCGGAGACGATGACCTCGGTCTCGCCGCGGACGGTCTGCAGCCAGTCGCCGAACTCCTCGGCGTTCGACACGGTCGCGCTGAGCGAGACCAGCCGGACCGACTGCGGGAGGTGGATGATGACCTCCTCCCAGACCGCGCCGCGAAAGCGGTCGGCCAGGTAGTGCACCTCGTCCATCACGACGTAGGCGAGGTCGCGGAGCAGGTCGGAGTCCGCGTAGAGCATGTTGCGGAGCACCTCGGTCGTCATCACGACGATCCGGGCGCGCGCATTGACGTTCGAATCGCCGGTGAGCAGGCCGACCTCGGACGCTCCGTAGTCCTCGACGAACTCCTGGAACTTCTGGTTGCTCAGCGCCTTCATCGGCGTCGTGTAGAAGACCTTGGCGCTCGGGTCCTGCATCGCCAGGTGGATGGCGAACTCGGCCACTGCCGTCTTGCCGGCACCGGTCGGTGCGGCGACGAGGACGCTCCGCCCGTCGTCGAGCGCGCTGCAGGCCTCGTACTGGAAGGGGTCGAGGTCGAACGCGAGGGTCGAGCGGAACGCCTCGACCCTCGCGTGGCCCTGTCGTGTGCGGAACGCCGCGAAGCGCTCGGCGGGAGTGGCGCCGGTCACGCCGGCAGGTCGGAGGGACTGCCGTCGAAGACGATCTGCCGCTTGGCGACGCGCCTGTCGTGCAGGATCGCGATGCCGCAGGCGGCGAAGAACAGGATCGTGATCGGGATCGCCAGCAGGAACATCGAGATCGGGTCCGCCGCCGGGGTGGCGATCGCCGTGAAGAGCACGATCACCATGATGGCGACGCGCCACGACTTGATCATCAGCGAGCCGGGGAGGATGCCGACGAAGTTCAGCAGCACCAGGAAGACCGGCAGCACGAAGGCGATGCCGACGACCAGCACGAGCTTGAGCACGAAGTCGTAGTACGTCTTCGCGCTCAGCACGCTCGCCGCGTCCGAGCCGGTGAAGCTCGTCAACAGCTCGACGATGTGCGGGAAGACGAACCAGCCCGAGGCGCAGCCCGCGAAGAACAGCGGGATCGCGGTGAGGATGAAGCCCAGGCCGTAGCGGACCTCCTTGCCGGTCAGACCGGGGACGAGGAACGCCCAGATCTGGAACAGCCAGACCGGGCTCGCGATCACGATGCCGATGGTCATCGCGATCTGGAGCTTGAGGTCGAACGCGCCGGTGATCGTCTCGAAGTTGAGGACCGCGGTCTTGTTCTGATCGCGGGCGACCTCGGCGATCGGGGCCTTGAGGGCCTCGAGCACCCAGTCCGAGAGGAACCAGCCGGCGACGCAGCAGACCGCGATCGCGATCGCCGCGATGAAGAGCCGGTTGCGAAGCTCGATCAGGTGGGACCCGAGGGACATGCGTCCCTCGGGGTTCTTCCCCGCTCGCTTCGTCCGTGGCTTCTTCGCTGCCACGGAGGTCATTACTTGAGCGGGGACTCGGGCGGCAGCGTCGTGCCGGTGCCGGTGGTCGTACCCGTGGCGGATCCCGTGGCGGTGGTCGAGCCCGAAGCCGTGGTCGAGTCCGTCGCGTCCTTGCGCTCGGTCCCGTCCTCGTCCTTCATGGTCTTGACCTCGCTCTTGAAGATGCGCATCGACTGCCCGACGCTGCGCGCGAGCTGAGGAAGCTTGGGCGCACCGAAGAGGAGGAGGATGACGGCGAGGATGATGAGGAGGTGCCACCCCTGGAGGCCAGCGAACATTGCAGTCTCACTTCACTTGTCGGTTGCGGTGTACCAGGAGCCTACCCCGTTCGACCCGGAGTGACCGGCGATCCTCGGTCCTCTCCCGGCGGGCGTCCCGGCGGGACTCGTGGCCGCGGCGGACCTCGTCGCGGTCGGCGAAGAGCGAGGACGGCGGCCGGGTCGACGCCTCGGCGGGCTCCGGCACCTGCAGGGCGTCGAGCTTCGCGGTGATCTCCTCCAGCTGGCCGAGCAGCAGCCGGCCCTTCCGCCAGTAGGACAGCCCGAACAGCACGAGCACCGCCAGGGCGGCGATCGCGAGGGCGAGCCAGATCAGGATCCAGGACCACCAGGTCACGGGGTCTCCTCTCCGTTGGCCGTCAGCGCGGCGCGGGTCCACTCGGCGACGGCGGTGCGCGCCGCCTCGGGGGCGACGACGGTCACGAGCCCGGGCAGCGAGGCGACCAGGCGGGTGAGACCGGCGAGGTGCGCGACGCGGATCCGGACGAGCACCCCCGCACCCTCGTCTCCGGCGGGAACCGACGGGAACTCGGCGTCCGCGGCGTAGTCGCCCAGCAGCGCGACCGAGCCCGGGGCGACCCGGAGGTCGATCAGGAGGTCGGAGGCGGACGCCTCGAACAGCCGGTCGGGCAGCGTGACCTCGTTGCGGCGGCGGACGATCGGGGTCCCGGTGTCGGTGAGCGCGCGCATCCGGTCCACGCGGAAGGTGCGGACGCCCTCGCGCAGGTGGTCCCAGCCGCGCAGGTACCAGTCGCGGTCGACCGACTCCAGCAGGAACGGGTCGACGAGGCGCGACTCCGTCTCGCCGCGGGCGCTGCGGTAGTCGAAGGCGAGCTGCGTCCCGGCCGCGAGCGAGGTGCGGAGGGTGGCGAGCGAGGCGTCCGCGCCGACGCCCCGGGCGACCGCGACGGCGGTCGGAGCCGAGGAGGCGCCGCGGGCGAGCTTGCCCATGAGCGAGGCGATGCGATCGTTGCCCTGGTTCTCGGGCAGGGCGGCCAGGTACTGCATCCCGGCGATGAGCGCCGCGGCCTCGCGCGCCGAGAAGCGCGGCGAGTCGTCGATGGCGACCTGCTGGGTGAGGACGATGTGGTCGTTCTCCTCGAAGTCGTCCCAGCTGATGTCGAAGAGGTCGTTGGACTGGTACTGCGAGGTCTCGCCGGGGATGCCGGAGACGGCGATCAGCCGGACGGCGCGGCGGACCTCCTCCTCGGCGATCTCGAAGTGCGCGGCGACCTCGGCCACGCTCACCCGGCCGCGATCGAGGAGGTACGGGACGAGCGAGAGCAGGACGGCCAGGCGGTCCCGCGCCTGGAGCGAACGGGGCCTAGCCACGGGCGGCTCCCCCGTGCTCACCGGCGGAGTGGTCGCCGGAGGAGTGGTCGCCGGCGGAGTGGTCGCTGAGGGAGCGGCGCAGGCGGTCGACGACCTTGCGGCGCAGCGGCTCCGGCTCGAGGACGACGACCTCGGGGCCGTAGCCGGCGAGCTCGTCCGCGAGGACGTCGGCGTCGGTGAAGTGCAGGCGCAGCAGGTCTGTGCCCTCCCCCGCCGCCTCGGCGCGCACGCCGAGCCGGAGTGCCGCGTCGGAGTCGGGCGCGACCTGGAGGAGAGCGGTGCTGCGGGCGAGGATCTCGTCGAGCTGGGCGAGGGCGGTGGCGGCGTGGTCGCCCGGCTCGGCCGGGGCGGTGCGACCGGTGGTCGCGACGGGTCCGACGATGCGGGAGAGGAGGAAGGTGCGGGTGCCCTCGGCGGTCTCGTCCCAGCCGTGCAGGTGCCAGCGGCCCTGGTGGTTGACGAGCGCGCGCGGACGGACGGTGCGCGTCCGCGGCTCGTCGCCACCGGGCTTGAGGTAGGGGAAGCGGACGACCTGGCCGCGGTCGAGCGCCGCGTTGAGCGGCTCGAAGGAGGCCTCGCGCACCCGGATCGAGGGGCTGATGCCGATCACCGGGTCGACCGAGTCGACGCCGAGCGAGCGCAGCTTGATCAGGGCGCGGCGCGACTCCGCGGAGAGCGTGCCCTCGCGCCAGACCGCGCCGGCCAGGCGCAGCAGCGCCATCTCCTCCTGGTCGAAGGAGAGGTCGGCGGGGAGGTCGTAGCTGCGCTTCGCGATTCGGTAGCGGACCGTCTGGGTGTTGCCCGGGTCGCCGGGCGCGTCGACCGTCTCGATCGGGATGCCGAGCTCGCGCAGATCGTCCTTGTCGCGCTCGAACTGCCGCTCGAGCGAGGCGCGGTCTCCCGGGTCGGACCGCTGCCGATAGCCCTGCACCGTGGAGAGCACGTCGGCCTTCGTCAGCCCGTTCTCGGCGGCCACGAGCGCCAGCACCAGGTTGAACAGACGCTCCTCGGCCGGGATGCGGCTCGAGGTCGAAGCGTCGGCGGGCACGCCCTCCAGTCTAGGGCCGGGCCCCGCCGCTCCTCGGACCCCGAGCAGAGCACATGGCCGCGCCCGATCATGCTGGTCGAGTAGCCCCGCAGGGGCGTATCGAGACCCGGCTCGATCAGCGAGGGCGGAGCAGCGTGCTCAGTCGATCGCGAGGACGTCGGCCACGAAGACGAGCGTGGAGTCGGCGGCGATCGGGCTTTCCTTCGGCGGGTTGTCCCCGTAGCCGTCCTCGGGCGGGATGATCGCGATGACCTGGGAGCCGACCGGCTGGCCGATCAGGGCCTTGGCGAAGCCGGGGATGACGCCGCCCTGGCCCTCGGTCGCGACGAAGGTCGCCGGGGCGCCCTTCTGCCAGCTGGAGTCGAAGATCTTGCCGTCGGCCCAGAGCCAGCCGGTGTACTGGACGACGACGGTGTCGCCGTCCTCGACGACCGCGCCGTCGCCCTTCTTCAGCTGGGCGATCTCGAGCGTCGTGGGCGCGTCGCCGGAGGGCTTGGCCAGACCGGGGACGCCGTCGGGGTCCAGCGTCACGGCGGGGAAGCCGTTCGGCACCGGCTGGGCCTCGCCGTTCGCGCGGGCCAGCGACGCCTTCTCGATGTCCGCGACGAGCACGAGGGTGTCGTCGGCCGAGATGCCGAGCTGGGCGGAGGAGTCGCCGAAGCCGTCCTCCGGGGCGATCGCGATCGCGACGCGCGAGCCGACCTGGCTGCACAGCAGGCCCTGGTTGAGGCCGACGAGCCCGGCGCCGCCCACCGTGAAGGTGGCGGTGCTCGCTCCGTCGTAGGGCGAGGCTTCGAGGACCGAGCCGTCGGCGCCGTTGACCAGCGTGTAGTCGATCGTGACGAGCTGGCCCTTCTCGAGCGGGTCGCCGGAGCCCTCGATCAGCGTGCTGACCTGGGTGCCGTCCGCCTTCAGCGGCGAGGGCACCGTCACGTCGGGCTGCTCGCCGAAGTCGCCGGTCGCCTTCACGGCCGACGACGAGGCGCCGGACGAGTAGGGGGCGTCGCAGTCGGCCTTCGACGAGGACGCGGAGCATCCGGTCAGGGCGGCGACGATGCCGATGCCGGCGATGAGCGCGGTGGTCCTGCGCACGGGTCCTCGTTTCACGAAGTGGGAGTGGTGGGGCCCGAGTGCGAGACGATCGGGACGGCGGCTCGGCCCGGGGACCGGAAAGCCGGGATCAGCTTAGACGATGCCCTCGTCGTCACCGGAGCCGGGCGCGGCACCGCCGTCACCGTCAGCGTCGGCCTCGCCGAAGCCCCGCGCCCGCGAGAGCTCGGCGCTGGTGGCCGACTCCCGCACCCGCTTCCGCAGGCTCTTCGGGCTGACGGCCCGCTCCCCGAGCGCGCCGGGGGTCCAGGCCTCGACGTCCTCGTCGCTGAAGTCCGTCTTGGACGGGCGGCGCTTGAGCTCCGGCAGGACGGCGCCCGGCGCCAGGCGGCGGGCGGTGATGAGGAAGCCGGTGTGGCCGATCATCCGGTGGTCGGGGCGGACGGCGAGACCCTCGACGTGCCAGCCGCGGACCATGGTCTCGTTCGACGCCGGGTTGGTGAACAGGCCCGACGCGCGGATCGCCTCGGCGACGCGCGAGAGCTGGGTGACGGTCGCGACGTAGCAGAGCAGGACGCCGCCGGGCGTGAGCGCGTCGGCGGCGACGTCGAGGCACTCCCAGGGCGCGAGCATGTCGAGGACGACGCGGTCGGCCTCGCCGGGGGCGACGGCGCCGGGCAGCTCCTCGACGAGGTCGCCGACGGTGACGCTCCAGTTGTCGGGCGTGTAGCCGAGGAAGGTCTCGATGTTGGCGCGGGCGACGTCGGCGAACTCCTCGCGGCGCTCGAAGGAGGAGAGCCGGCCGCCCTGGCCGATCGCGCGCAGCAGCCAGAGCGAGAGCGCTCCGGAGCCGACGCCCGCCTCGACGACGCGGGCGCCGGGGAAGACGTCCGCGAGCGCGAGGATCTGCGCGGCGTCCTTCGGGTAGACGATCGCCGCTCCGCGCGGCATCGACATCACGAAGTCGGCGAGCAGCGGACGCAGGGCGAGGTGCTCGACGCCGACGGTGTTGACGACGACGGAGCCGTCGGGCAGCCCGATGACCGTGTCGTGCTCGATCCCGCCGCGGTGGGTGTGGAAGACCTTGCCCGGGACGAGGGTGATGGTGTTCATCCGCCCCTTCGGCCCGGTCAGCTGCACGCGGTCGCCCGCGCGGAAGGGTCCGGAATGCTGCAGTGCCTCACCGGTCATCGGCGGGCCTCCGTCTCGGTCGTGAGCACGCGGGAGCGGTGCTCGGAGGACACCAGCGCGAGGTCCGCGACGGTTCGGCCCGCGAGGGTGGGCCAGAGGGAATAGGGGGCGTCGGCGTCGAGCTCGAGCTGGTGCGGCACGCCGATCGCGGCGGCGCCCGAGGCGACCGCGGAGGCGAGGCCCGCGTGCGAGTCCTCGATGGCGACGCAGGCGTCCACCTCGACACCCAGGGTCCGCGCGGCGAGGAGGTAGGCCTCGGGGTGCGGCTTGCTCCGCTCGACCATGTCGCCGCTGACGACGGTGGCGAAGGCGGGGAACGGGAGGCGGTCGACGACGGCGTGCGCCATCCGGCCGATCGACATCGTGACCAGAGCCTGGGGCACCCCCGCGTCGCGGACGGCGGCGAGCAGCTCGAGCGAGCCGGGGCGCCACGGGATGCTCTCGGCGAGCTGCGCGACGACCTCGTCGGTCATCCGGTCGATGATCGCCTCGAGGGAGAGGTCGACGCCCTTGCCCTGCAGGATGCGGGCGGAGGCGGGGAGGCCGGAGCCGACCAGGCTCATCGCGTCCTCGTGCGTCCAGACGCCGCCGAAGGAGGCGACCAGCGCGTGCTCGGACGCCATCCAGTAGGGCTCCGTGTCGACGAGCGTGCCGTCCATGTCCCAGAGGACCGCGGCGGGGGCGCCCTCCGGGAGCGGGGGCTGCGGCCGGGACACGGGGAGGGAGGTGTCGGAAGTCACGAGCGACCATCGTACCGGCAGCCCCGATCGGGCCGACCGTACGCGCACAGCGGAAAGACGCGGGCCGGACGGAGGGGTCCGGGGCCGGGTCCTATCCTTGACGAACGGGTTCAGCGCACGCAGCGCTCCCCGGACATCGAGCCGAACACGGAGACCTCGCCTATGAACGTGATCAAGGGGAACGTCCTCGTCGTCGCCTTCGAGGGCTGGAACGACGCGGGCGACGCGGCCAGCGGAGCGGTGCGCCTGGTGAAGGACGCGGGCGAGTTCGTGCCCCTCTTCTCGGTCGACGCCGAGCAGTACTACGACTTCCAGTACACCCGCCCGATGCTGTCGATCGGCGAGGACGGGCGCCGCAGCCTCTCCTGGCCCGGCACCCAGATCTTCGGACCGGCCGACACCTCGGTGGACGCGGAGAGCGCCCTCTACGTGATGATCGGCACCGAGCCCTCGCGCAGCTGGAAGAGCTTCGCGTCGGAGGTCGTCGACGCCATGCTCGCGATCGACATCTCGGCCGTCGTCTTCCTCGGCGCGATGCTCGCCGACGTGCCGCACACCCGGCCGATCTCGCTCTTCGCCTCGAGCGAGAACGCGGAGATGCGCGCCCAGTTCGAGCTCGAGCGCTCCACCTACGAGGGGCCGGTCGGCATCCTCAGCGTCATCGGCGAGGCCGCGCAGAAGGTCGGCATCCCGGCCGTCTCGCTCTGGGCCTCCGTGCCGCACTACGTGCACAACGCGCCGTCGCCCAAGGCGATGCTCGCGCTCCTCGAGAAGCTCGAGGAGGTCGTCGGACTGGCGATCCCCCGCGGCGATCTGGTCGAGGAGGCCGGCGAATGGGAGCGCGGCATCGACGCCCTCGCCCTCGACGACGAGGAGATGGCGGCCTACATCGCCCAGCTCGAGCAGGCGCGCGACACCGTCGACTCCCCCGAGGCGAGCGGCGAGGCCATCGCCCAGGAGTTCGAGCGCTACCTCCGCCGCCGCGGCGACGGCCGCTCCGGCGAGGAGCCCTGGCGCCCGTAGCCCGCGCGCTGATCGGACGACCCGCGCAGCGCGTCCCCTTCATGCTGATCGAGTAGCCCGCGCAGCGGGCGTATCGAGATCCGGCGGGCCGCAGGCTCAGCCCAGGCGGACGCCGAGCAGCGCGTCGATCGCGTCGCTCAGGAGTGCGGGGTCGTCGACGCCGCCGGCCGTCGCGGCGTCGAGCAGCGCGAGGGCGCCCGGGGTGTCGAGGTCCACCGCGAGCACGGCGCGCAGGCGCTCGAGCACGTCCGCGGCCGACGCCGGCCCGCTCGTGGCGAGCGACGCCTCCCACCGCGCGAGACGCTCCTCGGCGGCGGGCAGATCCTCGGGCAGCCACTCCCAGTCGGAGCGGTAGTGGTGCGCCAGCAGCGCCAGGCGGATCGCGCGCGGATCCGTCCCCTGCGCCCGCAGCCGCGACACGAGGACGAGGTTGCCGAGCGACTTGCTCATCTTCTCGCCCTGGTACGCGACCATGCCGGCGTGCGCGTAGGCGCGGGCGAGTGGTCGGCCGGACAGCGACGCGGCGTGCGCGGCGCTGAACTCGTGGTGCGGGAAGACCAGGTCGCTCCCGCCGCCCTGCAGGGTGAACTCCGGCCCGAGGCGGTCGAGCGCGATCACCGAGCACTCGATGTGCCAGCCCGGCCGGCCCCGGCCGACGGCCGCGTCCCAGGCGGGCTCGCCCGCGCGCTCGGCGCGCCAGAGCAGCGGGTCGAGCGGGTCGCGCTTGCCTGCGCGGTCGGGGTCTCCCCCGCGCTGCGAGAAGAGGTCAGCCATCGTCGCGACGTCCAGGTTGCTCTCGCTGCCCAGGCGCCAGACGTCGCTCTCGCCGGCGGCGATGTCGTAGTAGAGGTCCTCGCCCCCGTCGACGGCGGCCTCGGGCGTGGCGACGCGGTAGGCGATGCCGGCGCTCTCGAGGCGGGCGACCGCCTCCGCGATCGGCGCGATCGTCTCGGTGACCCCGTCGTAGTGGTCCGGCGGCAGGATCCGCAGCGCGGTCATGTCGCCGCGGAACAGCTCGACCTGCTCCTCGGCGAGGTCGCGCCAGTCGACTCCGTCGCGCGTCGCCCGCTCGAGCAGCGGGTCGTCGACGTCGGTCACGTTCTGCGCGTAGAGCACCGAGTACCCCGCGTCGCGCCAGAGCCGCTGCACCGTGTCGAAGGCGAGGTAGGTCGAGGCGTGGCCGAGGTGCGTCGCGTCGTACGGCGTGATGCCGCAGACGTAGAGGCGCGCGGTGCCGTCCGCGGCGACGAGCTCGACGGGCGCACCCGTGGCGGTGTCGTGCACGGCCGGCACGGGTCCGCGACCGGGCAGGGCCGGGACGACCGGCGCGTTCCAGGTGCGCATCTACGCGGCGAGGAGGCCCGTGCTCAGCGCGACCATGAGGACGACGCCGAGGACGATGCGGTAGATCACGAACGGCAGGAAGCTGCGGCGCGAGATGTAGCTCATGAAGAAGGCGATCACGACGAAGCCGACGACGAAGGCCACGATCGTCGCGACGAGCGTCTCGAGCCCGCCGACCTGGATCTGGTTGGGCAGGATCTCGGGGTCGCTGATGCTCTTGTACAGCTGGTAGAGCCCGCTGCCGAACACCGCGGGGATCGCGAGCAGGAAGGAGTAGCGCGCGGCCGCCTTCCGCTCGTAGCCCATGAAGAGGCCGGCAGTGATCGTGCCGCCGGAGCGCGAGACGCCGGGGACGAGGGCGAGCGCCTGCGCGCCACCGAAGATCAGGCCGTCGCGGCCGTTCAGGTCGCGCAGTCGGCGCTTCTTCGCGCCCACGGCGTCGGCGACGCCGAGCAGGATGCCGAAGACGATGAGCGTGGTGGCGACGACCCAGAGCGAGCGGAGCGTGGTCTCGATCTGGTCCTGGAAGAGCAGGCCGAGCACGATGATCGGGAGGCTGCCGATGATGATCAGCCAGCCCATCCGGGCGTTCGCGTCGGTGCGCGGGACCTTGCCGACCAGCGAGCGGCACCAGCTCGACACGATCTTCACGATGTCGCGCCAGAAGTAGATGATGACCGCGGTCTCGGTGCCCAGCTGCGTGATGGCGGTGAACGCCGCTCCGGTGTCCTTGCCGTCCAGTCCGGGGAGCAGCTCGCTCACGATCCGGAGGTGGGCGCTGGAGGAGATGGGGAGGAATTCGGTCAGACCCTGGACGAGTCCCAGGATCAGCGCTTCGAGCAGGCCCATGCGTCACTTTCGAGGAGGGCTGGGGCGTCGTCGGCCAGCAGGCGGTCGGTGGTGGTCGTCGATCTGACCATCAGGATCGCAGGAGGAGATCGGTCAGGACCTTCCTGCCAAACACTAGTGCGTCGAGCGGAACCCGCTCATCGACCCCGTGGAACAGCGCCGGGAAGTCGAGCGAGCCCGGCAGCTGCAGCGGCGCGAAGCCGTAGCCGGTGATCCCGATCGTCGAGAGAGCCTTGTTGTCGGTGCCCCCGGACAGGAGGTACGGCAGCACCTCCGCCTCGGGGTCGAAGCGGCGGAGCGAGGCCGCCATGCTCTCCACGAGCGGACCGGCGAAGGGCACCTCGAGTCCGATGTCGCGGTGCTGGACCAGGATCTCGACGTGCTCGCCCGCGAGGACCTTCAGGCGCTCGAGGACGGCGTCCTCCTCGCCGGGGAGCACGCGGACGTCGATGGTCGCCTCCGCGGTGTCCGGGATGACGTTGGCCTTGTAGCCGGCGGAGAGCATCGACGGGTTCGCCGTGGTGCGCAGCGTCGCCGCGATGAAGCGCGAGGCGGTGCCGGTGGCGAGCGCGAGCTCCTCCGGGGTGCTGCGCTGGGGGTCGTGGCCGAGGATGCGGGCGACCTCGCCGAGCAGCTCACGGGTGGTGTCGGTGAGGCGGGTGGGCCACTCCTCGCTGCCGATGCGGGCGATCGCCTGGGCGAGGCGGGTGACCGCGTTCTCGCCGTTGATCTGCGAGCCGTGGCCGGCCGTGCCGCGCGCGCGCAGCGTCAGCCAGAGCAGCGCCTTCTCGCCGGTCTGCACGAGGTAGGCGCGCTTGCCGCCGAGCTCGATCGAGTAGCCGCCGACCTCGCTGATCGCCTCGGTCGCGCCGGCGAAGAGCTCGGGGCGGGTCTTGACGAGGTGGCCGGAGCCGCGGACGCCGCCCGCCTCCTCGTCGGCGAAGAAGGCGATGACGAGGTCGCGGGAGGGCTTCCGGCCACTGCCGAGGATGTCGCCGAGGGAGGCGAGGATCATCGCGTCCATGTTCTTCATGTCGACCGCGCCGCGGCCCCAGAGCATGCCGTCCTTGATGACGCCCCCGAAGGGGTCGACACTCCAGTTGTCCGCGATGGCCGGGACGACGTCGAGGTGCCCGTGCACGACGAGGGCGCCGCGCTCGCGGTCCTCCCCCGCCACCCGGGCGACGACGCTGGTGCGGCCGGGATCGGAGTCGATCAGCTCGGGCTCGAGGCCGAGATCGCGCAGACGGGCGGCCACGTACTCGGCGGCCTCGCGCTCGGGCTCGGCCTTCCCGTCGCCGTAGTTGCTGGTGTCGAAGCGGATGAGGTCCCGCGCGATGATCGCGGTCTCGTCGAGATCCGACTCGGAGGGGGCGGCGGCGCTGTCGGAGGACGTCATGCCCCCACGCTAGCGGGCGGGCTCGCGGCACCCCTCTCCCCCGGTGTCATCCGAGGCGTTCGAACCGTGCTAATGTCTTCTTCGGCCGCGGAAACGCAGGCCGGAAACAACACTCGTCCGGGTGGCGGAAATGGCAGACGCGCTAGCTTGAGGTGCTAGTGCCCGTATAGGGCGTGGGGGTTCAAGTCCCCCCTCGGACACCGGCAGAACCCCTCGATCTCACGGAGATCGAGGGGTTCTTCTCGTTGGTGGCGGCGGTTCGATCAGCCGTGACCGCGAGCGATGCGGTCAGAGGTCGAGAAGGCCCTGGGCCGTGCTCCAGACGGTGTCGCTCGTCGCGTCGTCCAGATCGGTGTCGACGAGCCTCTCCAGCAGGAGCTCCGGGTCGATGAGACCGTGCCGGACCAGGGCTGAGACGAAGGACCGGTCCTTGTCCCGGTTCGCGACAAGCTTCGCCACGCACAGGTCGTGCGGGTCGAGGCACCAGCCGATCCGCCCTCGGGTGTTGTCGTTCTGCACTCGAAGGAGACGGCCCTCCCAGCCGCGAGGCAGGACCGCCGTCCTCCGGCCGACACCGTCCAGGTGGAACCCGTGCGTGGCGTCGAACGAGGACAGCTCGCCGGCGACTCCGCTGAGTCTCGTCGCCAGGGTCTCACTGTCGGTGTCGTTCAGCGGGAGGACGTCGAGCTCGTTCGATGCCGTCGCCTCGACGGGCAGCTCCGACTCGCTCCAGGTGCCCAGCACCGACTGGGAGCCGATGATGATCACCTCGTCGGCCTGGATGATCTCCGTCGCCGCGCGGATCCCGTGCTCCAGCTCGGCCCGGTTCACGCGCTCGCCTCGAGCACGGCCGATCGCTCCTCGTCGGGGATCAGCCCGGCGAGCGGTGACACCGAGCGCAGGTCGTGGGCGTGCTCCGTCTCGACGAGCAGGGCCTCGATCTGCGTGGAGAACGGGCTGCGGAGCAGCTCTTCCCACTCGTCCAGCCACCGGTGCGCGTCCCCGCGGACCTTGCCTCGCAGCTGCTCGAGCCGTTCTTCCGCCCGAGGACGGGAGTCCGGAGAGCGGTCGAGGAGCTCCAACGCGGCGCGGTGGAGCTGGACGGAGCGAGCGGTCTCGCGACGCAGGGACCGATCACGGTCGAGACGATCCGCCTCGACCTCGGCCATGACTTCCGTGTGAGAGGGGAGGGCTCGCCTCAGGAGACGGCGCGCGGCGAGCGCCGTCGTCCGGTCGGTCCGTCGCGCGAGCGCGGCGATGCTCAGCCCGATCGGCACCGGTCCCTCACTGACGAACGGCCACCGCGCATCGGGGACGTGATGCAGGATCACAGACGTCGCTGACGGGCCGGCTGCTGCGTCCTCTCCTCGGAGCCGAGCCTTCAATCGGGTGGAGACGAGGATCTCGAGGCGGCTGGCGTCACGCAAGCCCGCTCGAGGATCCGATGCTCCGACAGGGAGCTGCTCCCGCTCCCCCCGCAGCTGGTCGACGAGTTCCGTGGGAAGCTCCAGGGACTCCGGCGGCAGAAGCTCCGCGGTCCACGAGCGCGTCACCGCCACGGGATCCTCCGCGCTCTCGAGTCGCTGGATCATCCGGGTGATGCGACTCCGCTCGGACCTCGTCAGAGCCGGGTCCACAGCACCCGAGAGCGTGGCGACGAGTCCCCACGCCATCCGATCGCCGAGTGGGCGGGACACACGCGGGGCCGGGACATTCTGATCACCCCTGATGACATGCACGCCTCCGACCTTCTCCGCCCGGATGCGCCCCGCAGCGATGAGCTGACGGATGCGCGCCGCACTGACACCGCGCTCTCGCGCGACCTCGGCGACGGACTTCAGCTCCTGCTCGGTCATGAGAAGAAGTCTATCGATGACGCAAGGGAAGTGCACCGCTCGAGCAGTGGTCGAGCCCTCCCGATGTCGCGGTCGTCTAGCGGAGCGAGAGAGCGGTGATGTGCTCAACGATCAGACGCGTGCACTCCATTGCCGAACTTCGCCCGGAGTCGACCTCGAGGTCGTAGGTGACGCCGCGATGGACGGACTCCGCCTGGTGTGCCGCCATCCCGCTGGAGCGGTCACCACGGTCTCGCTCACGCGCGGTCGCGACCCCAGGGGCGCAGCGGACGCCCACCCAGAAGACGTCGAGTCCGCGGAGGTGGCTGCGCAGGCGCTCCTGCGATTCCGACGCATCGAGGAAGACGTCGTCGAAGACGATCCGTGCGCCGGCGCGGGCGGTCGCGACAACGCCGGCCATCCAGGCCGACTCGAGTCGACGGAAGACGTCGCCGAGCTCCACCGTGCCGTCGTCGCCGTAGGAGACGCCCTCTCCAGCTCCGTCGAGGTCGGGTGGCAGCGCGTCCACCAGAGTGTCGATCGAGACGCTCAACCAAGGATCGGGCAGGAGCGCCTGGAGACTCCGGGCGATCGTCGTCTTGCCGGAGCTCGATCCGCCGTTCAGGACGATGACGTCCGGAGTCACGGGGCACTCCGGGCGGGATCGCAGAGGGAGCTCGCCAGGGAGAGCGCATCAGGGCCGTTCATCCCGGCAGCCTAGGGCGGTCCGCCTCGGTAGGTCGGTGCCCCTGCGCAGCATCGACGCTCGACGATCGAGAGGAAGGTGCCCCCTCCTTGACGGTCGGCCGCGCCGCTCCTAGGCTCTCGCCGGGTGAGAAACCGAATGAAACAGTTTCCTCATAAGGAGCACGGGTCTCACCGCGCGCCCGGCGACGTGCCGGACGACCTCGATCGAACGGACGCGACATGACGACCACCTCCTTCACCGCCGGCTGGATCGTCCGGGCGCCGCGCGGGCCGTTCGCCGCCGTGCAGGGCGGGGTCGACGACTCCGTCGCGGTGACGCTGCCGCACGACGCGCTGCGCGACGCCGAGCGCTCGCCGGATGCGGTGTCGAAGGGCGGTGCGGCCTACTACCCGGGCGGTGCCTCCAGCTACGTCACGACGTTCGAGGTGCCGGCGGAGTGGGCGGGCAAGGTGGTGCGGCTCGAGGTGCAGGGCGCCTACCGGCACGCGATGGTGTTCCTCAACGACGAGTTCGCGGGGAACCGCGCCGACGGCTTCGCGCGCTTCTTCGTGGAGCTGACCCCGTTCCTCCGCTTCGGCGAGACGAACACGCTGCGGATCGAGGTGCGCTCGGGGCAGGACTCGCGCTGGTACGCCGGCGCCGGGCTGCACCGGCCGGTGCTGCTGCACGTCGACGAGCCCGTGCACATCGAGCCGGACGGCGTCCGGATCACGACGGTGCGCGTCGAGGACGACCAGGCCGTCGTCGAGGTCGCGACGAGCATCGTCAACCGCGGGCTCACGACGTCGTCGCTCACGGTGGCGACCGAGCTCACCGGGCCGGCCGGCGACGTCGTGGAGAGCGCGACGACACCGGTCACCGTCGCCCCCGGCCGCACCGCCGTCGTCCGCCAGCGCCTCTACGTGCAGGAGCCCGCCCTCTGGAGCGTCGACTCCCCTGCCCTGCACAGCGCCCGCACGAGCATCGGCGTCGGCGACGACGTCGTCACCGTGCACGGCATCCGGACCGTCACCGTCGACCCGCGCAAGGGGCTGCGGATCAACGGCGAGACCGTGCTGCTGCGCGGCGCGTGCATCCACAGCGACAACGGCGTCCTGGGCGCCGCCTCGATCGCCCGGGCGGAGGAGCGCCGGATCCAGCTCCTCAAGGGGGCCGGCTTCAACGCGATCCGCATGGCGCACAACCCCGCCTCGCCGTCGATGCTCGACGCCTGCGACCGCCTCGGCATGCTCGTGATGGACGAGGCCTTCGACATGTGGGTGCGCGGCAAGACCCACAACGACTACTCGCTCGACTTCGCGCAGTGGTGGCGGGCCGACCTGGAGTCGCTGGTGGCGAAGGACTACAACCACCCCAGCGTGATCCTCTACTCGATCGGCAACGAGATCGTCGAGGTCGGCACCCCGCACGGCGCGGTGCTGGCGCGCGATCTCGCGGAGCACGTGCGATCGCTCGACCCCACCCGGCCGGTCACGAACGGCGTGAACCCGACGCTGGCGGTGCTCGACGAGCTCGACAGCATCCTCGCCTCGGAGCAGGGGCTGAACGAGCTGATGGGCGAGGCCGGCGCCGGGATGATGGCGGCGATCGGCTCCTCCGACGCCGTCACCCGTCGCACGGCGGAGTCGAGCGCGGCGGTCGACGTGCTCGGGCTGAACTACGCCGACGGGCGCTACGCGAGCGACGCGGAGCTGTTCCCGCAGCGCGTGATCGTCGGGTCCGAGACGTTCCCCTCGCAGATCGGCGAGCTGTGGCCGAAGGTGCTGGCGAACCCGAACGTGATCGGCGACTTCACCTGGACCGGCTGGGACTACCTCGGCGAGGTCGGCATCGGCGCCACCTCCTACGCGGAGGACCCGGCCGCGAACGGCGCGCTGGAGCGCGAGTACCCGTATCTGACGGCGTGGTGCGGCGACCTCGACATCACCGGGTGGCGCCGGCCCGCCTCCTACTACCGCGAGATCGTCTTCGGGCTGCGCTCGGAGCCGGCGATCGCGGTCGTCCGGCCGGAGCGGCACGGGCAGACGGTGACGATGCAGTCGCCGTGGGCGTGGAGCGACTCGGTCGACTCCTGGACCTGGCCCGGCTTCGAGGGCTCCCCCGTCACCGTCGAGGTGGCCGCGGACGCGGACGAGGTGGCGCTGCTGCTCGACGGGGTCGAGGTCGGGCGCGCGGCCGTCGGGGCGGTGCGGCCGATGCTGGCGTCGATCGAGACGGTGCACCGGCCGGGCACGCTGACGGCGGTGGCCTACCGGTCCGGGAGTGAGACGGGGCGCAGCTCGCTCGTGTCGGCGTCGGGACCGGCGGTGCTGACCGCGACGGCGGACCGGACGTCGCTGCGCGCGGACGACACCGACCTCGCGTATGTGGCGATCGAGCTGCGCGACGCGGCAGGCGTGCTGGTCACCGGCGCTGACCGCGTCGTCTCGGTCTCCGTCGAGGGCGCGGGCGTGCTCGCGGGCTTCGGCAGCGGGGCACCCGCCACCACCGAGCGCTTCGACGCCACATCGCGGACGACGTTCGACGGCCGCGCGCTCGCCGTCGTCCGTCCGACCGGCGCGGGGCCGATCACGGTGCTCGTCTCGTCGGACGGACTCGACGACGTCCGCATCGAGCTCTCCGCGCGCTGACGATCGACAGCGCAGCCTCTCCCCTTCCGCGGGCGGCGCATCTCTTGCTGATCGAGTAGCCCGCGCAGCGGGCGTATCGAGGTCCACCTGCGATCGAGGCCGAGTCTGCAGGCCCACCGCGCTGAGGACGGTGGGTCTCGATACGCCCCTCCGGGGCTACTCGACCAGCAGGGGCGCGTCAGGCGGCGACGACTCCGGCGGGCGACCAGCCGAGGGCCGGGGCGATCGAGTCGGCGACGGTCTGCAGGAGGCGCGCGTTGTACTCGACGCCGAGCTGGTTGGGGACGGTGAGCAGGAGGGTGTCGGCCTCCTGGACGGCGACGTCGGCGGCGAGCTCCTCGGCGAGGCGGTCGGGCTCGCCGGTGTAGCTGCGGCCGAAGCGGGCGCGGACGCCCTCGAGGGAGGCGACCTGGTCGCGCTCGCCGCGGCCGCCGAAGTAGAGACGGTCGAGGTCGGTCGTGATCGGGAGGACGCTGCGCGACACGGAGACGCGCGGGGTCCGCTCCCAGCCTGCCTCCGCCCACGCCGAGCGGTACTCGCGGATCTGCCGCGCCTGCAGCTCGTCGAAGGGGATGCCCTCCTCCTCGAGCAGGAGCGTGGAGGACTGCAGGTTCATGCCCTGCTCGGCCGCCCAGCGCGCCGTCGCGAAGCTGCCCGCACCCCACCAGATGCGGTCCTCGAGACCCGGCGAGCGCGGCTCGATCGCGAGCGGGCTCGACATCCCGGTGCGCGCGGGGTCGGTCTCGGCGACGGCGGCGCCCGAGAGCGCCTCGCGGAAGAGCTGCACCTTGCGGCGGGCGAGGTCGGCGTCGGAGGTGCCCTCCGAGGGGACGTAGCCGAACGCCTCGGAGCCGCGGAGCGCCGTCTCGGGCGATCCCCGGCTCACGCCGAGCTCGAGCCTGCCGCCGGAGATGAGGTCGGTCGCGGCCGCCTCCTCCGCCATGTAGAGCGGGTTCTCGTAGCGCATGTCGATGACGCCGGTGCCGATCTCGATCCGGCGGGTGCGGGCGGCGATCGCGGCGAGGAGCGGGAACGGCGACGCCAGCTGCGGCGCGAAGTGGTGGACGCGGACGTACGCGCCGTCGATGCCGATCTCCTCGGCCGCCTCCGCGAGCTCGATCGTCTGCAGGAGGACGTCGCGCGCGGTGTGCGTCAGCGACCCCTCGACGGACTGGTAGTGGCCGAAGGAGAGGAAGCCGATGCGCGAGACCATGCCTGCTCCAGCGTCGGACGCGTCCCGGCTATTCCCGGCGGCGAGCGCCGAGCGCCGACCGCTCCGCTCAGCTCGCCTCGAAGTCGGCGGAGACCGAGGCCGAGACCTCGATGTCCTCGGGCTTGAGCGCGAGCTCCTCCTGGCTCTTGAAGGCCATCGCGCGGCTCATCACGGCCGAGCCGCCCTCGATCCGGGTGTGCGGGCGGAGCCCGGGCTCGAAGAGGGTGAGCACCCGGGGCTCGCCCAGGCCGAGGGCGGAGGCGTAGGCCGCGGCGCGCTCGCGGGCGTCGCGGACCGCGGCCACCCGCACCTCGCGCTCGGCGCTCGCGCGCCGGGCGGCGGTGACGTCCCAGTCGACCCCGGCGACGGTGATGCCGGGGGCCTCCGAGACGGAGGCGACCCAGCGCCCGAGGGCGTCGAAGTCGCGGTACTTCACCCGGACGCTCGCGGCGGCGACGTGGAACGGCTCGGTGACGTCGGAGTCCTTGAGGTACCGCTGGATCGTCGAGACGGAGACCTGGTCGGCCGACCACCAGGTCGCCGCGCCGGAGGCCTGCTCGGCGCGGGCCTCCTCGCGCACGCGAGCGTGCAGAGCCGTCACCTCGTTCAGCGCCTGGGAGCGCGAGCGCGACTCGCGGCGGATCTCGAGGCGGACGGTGCCGCGCTCGGCGGGGTGGAAGTGCTGGGCGATCCCGGCGACGGTGATGGTGACCATGGCCTCATCGTGCCCCATCGGGCTGCGTCGGCGGTGCGGACCCGGGGATCGGAGCTGCGGACCGGGAGGTCAGCGGTGCAGGCCCAGAGCGCCGCGGAGACGGTCGGCCAGCGAGAGCTCGATCGCGAGGTTGCTGAGGAGCTGGTCGCGGTGGGCGCCGCGCGCGGGCGGGACGACGGTGCCGGTGCGCGGGTCGGTGCCGCCGCGCAGGGCGCGCTCGCAGTCGGCGATCGTCTTCTCGATCAGCTCGAGGCGACGGGCCAGCCGGTCCGACTGGTAGTGCTCCCGCGAGATGGGGCCGTCGAAGGGGTGGCGGGTGGTGGGGGTCGTGAGGGTCGCGGTGGCGATTGCTGCTGCACTCATGCTGATCCGATCCGTCGGGGCGCGTAGTAGGCGCCGTTCGTGTGGGAGATAGATCAGCACGGGAGGCGACGCTCGCCACGATCGATGACGTGATGCGCACAGTGCTGGCACGAATCGTGCCGCTATCTGGCACGATTCGTTTTCCGTGGCGCGATTCGTCCATTCGGGCCACCGCGGCCCCTCGGGCGTCGTCAGTCGCGGAAGACGGCCAGCTGCTCGTTGCCGACGATCGCGAGGGTCCGGACGAGGCGGGTGTACCGCTCGACGAGCTCCTCGACCGCGGCACCCTGGCCGACCAGCGCGGCGATGCTCTCGGCGGGGAAGAGCGAGACGATCTCCATCGCGACCGCCCTGCCGTGCTCGAAGGAGAGGGCGCGCGCGTACTCCAGAGCGCGGGTCAGCTGCGGGCGGTCGCCCTCGGAGGTGATCGCGGCGGGATCGGCGTCGGCGGCGTGCGCGAGGACGGCGACGAACACCCGGGCGATCTCGTCCACCCGCAGAGCCCGGACCAGCGTGAGCAACCGCGAGGACACCCGCGACACCCCGCGCGCCAGCAGCTCGCCGCTGAGGGCGCGGACCTCGATCACGTCCCCGCCGACGAAGTCGCCGGAGACCCGCTTGATGCCGGACGCGAACAGGCTCGAGCCGGAGGCGATGCTGCGCTCGGCCTCGAGGTTGATCTCGACCCGGCCGCGCGAGGTCGCGACGCCCGAGATCCAGCGCTGCTCCACCGCGGGGTGCGCGTGGACGGCGCGGACGAGGGTGCCGGGGCCGGGGCCGTCGATGGCGCCGAGGATGACCTCGGGAGTGCGGGCGCCGGCGATGCGCGTGGAGACGCCGTTGTGCGCGGCGAGCTCGGCCGCCTTGAGCTTCGAGCGGATGCCGCCGCGGCCCGTCCCGCCCTTCTGCACCCCGATGCCGCGCAGCTCCGTGATCCCCAGCTCCTCGAGGTGCACGCCCTCTGCGATGCTGCCGGCGAAGACACCGGGGACGTCGGTGAGCAGCAGCAGCAGATCCGCGCCGAGGAGCATCGCGAGGCCGCCGGCGACGCCGTCGTTGTCGGAGCCGGCGGAGTCGATGGTGTCGTTGCCGTTGACGATCGGCACGACGCCCGCATCGAGCGCGTGCCGGATCGCCTCCGCGACGTGCGCCATCTGCCGCGGCGACGCGAGGTCGGACTCGCCGATCAGGATCTGCGCGACGAGCGAGCCGGAGAGCTCGGCCACCGAGCGGTAGAAGCCCATCAGCACGGTCTGGCCGACGGCGGCGGCGAGGCGCGGGCTGATCGGCGCGTCCTGCGAGCGGGCGAAGAGCGCCCGGCCGGAGGAGACGGCGCCGGAGGAGACGAGGACGACGTCCCAGCCGAGCGCGCGCGCGCCGAACGCGCTCTCGAGGGCGCTCGCGAGGAGCACGGGGTCCGGTCCGGACTGCTTGGTCACCGAGCTCGAGCCCATCTTGACCACGAGGGTCCGCCGCCGCGCCGGGAGGGAGGAGGGGTTCTCGGCGGCGGCTTCGGGCAGGGCGTCGGACATGGCTCCCATGGTAGGGGCGCACTCACGACGGGCCCACCGCATTTCCCTAGTGCTGGTCGGTTTTCGGCGTATCCTTCTCGCGGAGCCGACGAGGGCTCCCCTTCGGAAGGACGCCCCATGACATCGACGTCATCCCCCGCCGGCGAACCGCTCGACGAGCAGGTCGACCGCCGCTACCTCGATCCCCTGCGCCCCGTCGCCGAGCGGGTCGAGATCCTGCTCGGCCAGATGACGCTCGAGGAGAAGGCCGGGCTGTTCTTCCAGACCATGGTCGTGATGGGCGAGGGCGGAGCGCTCGCCGAGGACGGCGCGTTCGGTCTGCCCTCGACCGCGACGATGGTGCTCGAGAAGCGGATGTCGCACTTCAACCTGCTCGGCGGCGGGACCGCCACGGCGCGCGAGCTCGCCGAGTGGCACAACCGGGTCCAGGAGCTGGCGTCGTCGAGCCGACTCGGGATCCCCGTGACCCTCTCCACCGATCCGCGCCACTCCTTCACCGACAACCCCGGCACGGGGGCGCAGGCGGAGGCGTTCTCGCAGTGGCCGGAGCCGCTCGGCCTCGCCGCGATCGGCGACGAGGACCTGGTCGAGCGCTTCGGCGACATCGCCCGCCAGGAGTACCTCGCCGTCGGCCTGCGGGTCGCGCTGCACCCGCAGATCGACCTGGCGACCGAGTCGCGCTGGGCGCGGCAGGTCGGCACGTTCGGCGAGGACGCCGAGCTCACCGGACGGCTCGGCGCCGCGTACATCCGCGGCTTCCAGGGCGAGGCGCTCGGGGCGCAGTCGGTCGCGACGATGACCAAGCACTTCCCGGGCGGCGGACCGCAGAAGGACGGCGAGGACCCGCACTTCCCGTACGGCCGCGAGCAGGTCTATCCGGGCGGCAACGCCGAGTACCACCTGCAGCCCTTCGTGAAGGCCTTCGAGGCGGGCACGAGCCAGATCATGCCGTACTACGGGATGCCGGTCGGGACCGAGCTCGAGGAGGTCGGCTTCGGCTTCAACCGCTCGGTGATCACGGGGCTGCTGCGCGAGCGGTTCGGCTTCGACGGCATCGTCTGCACCGACTGGGGGCTGCTCTCGGACTCCGACATCATGGGCGACCACCACGTGGCGCGCGCCTGGGGCGTCGAGCACCTGTCGGTGCCGGAGCGGATGGCGAAGGCCCTCGAGGCCGGCGTCGACCAGTTCGGCGGCGAGTCGATCCCCGAGACACTGGTCGCCCTGGTCGAGGACGGGACGGTCGCCGAGGAGCGGCTCGACGTGTCCGTGCGGCGGCTGCTGCGGGAGAAGTTCGTGCTCGGGCTGTTCGACGCGCGCGCAGTCGATCCGGGCGCCGCCGAGGCGGTCGTCGGCTCGGCGGAGTTCCGCGCGGCGGGCGAGGCGGCCCAGCGAGCGGCGATCACGGTCCTCGCGCAGGACGGCGTCCTGCCGGCGCGGCAGGGGCTGCGGCTCTACGTCGAGGGGATCGATCCGGCGGTCGCCGCGGGATACGGCACCGTCGTCACGTCTCCGGAGGAGGCGGAGCTCGCGGTGATCCGGCTGCAGGCGCCCTTCGAGCAGCGCGCGACGGCGTTCGAGAACCACTTCCACGCCGGTTCGCTCGACTTCCCGGACGAGGTCGTGGAGCACGTCCTGGCCGTGGCGGCACAGGTGCCGACGGTCGTCGACGTGTTCCTGGACCGGCCGGCGATCCTCACTCCGCTGGTCGACTCCGCGGCGGCGCTGCTCGGTGACTTCGGCGCGTCGGGGGCCGCGGTGCTCGACGTGGTGTTCGGAGTGTCGGAGGCCCGTGGAACACTGCCGATGGACCTTCCGCGCTCGATGGCCGCTGCAGCGGCCCGCCGGCCGGACGTGCCGTTCGACACCGAGGATCCGCTGTTCCGCTTCGGTCACGGACTGCGCGTGACGGGGTCCGCGGAGGGGTAGCGCGACGGGCCCCGGGCTCCTCCACAGGGGGCGATCCGGGGCCTTCTCCACCTGCTCCGGCACCCGGCGCGGCGGATGTCGGTGGCGATTGACATACTCGAACACATGTTCGAACATGGGTTGATGAGCCCCCCTTCACAGCACCCCTCGCCGGGGGTCGCCGACACCGCGGATCCGCTGCTGCGGCAGCTCGCGTCGGTGAAGGAGCTGCAGTCGCGGATCCGCGACATGCAGGCGACGACGCTCGAGTCGAAGAGCCTGGCGACGCTGCCGGCCTTCGCCTCGGTGCTGCCGGGCGGCTCGCTCAAGCAGGGCGCCGCCTACTCGGTCGAGGGCTCGATGAGCCTGGCCATGGGGCTGCTGGCCGGGCCGTCGTCCGAGGGCGCCTGGTGCGGCGTCGTCGGCGTCCCCGAGTTCGGCGCGGAGGCGGCGGCCGGCCTGGGGATCGACCTCGAGCGGCTCGTGCTCGTGCCCTCCCCCGCCGAGCACTGGCTCACCGTCACCGCGGCCCTGGTCGACGTCCTCACCGTCGTGCTGACCCGGCCGCCCGCGTCCGTCTCCTCGGCCGACGTCTCCCGGCTGGGCGCACGGCTGCGTCAGCGCGGGGCGGCGCTCGTCGTCCTCGGCGAGTGGCCCCAGGCCGAGGCGCGGCTCAGCATCCGCAGCAGCCGCTGGGAGGGGCTCGGCGCCGGCCACGGCTACCTGCGCACCCGCGAGGCGCTCGTCGACGTCGTCGGCCGCGCCGGGACGCGGGTGCGCACCGTGCGGATGAGCATGCCCGGCACCGGGCGGCCCTTCGGCGTGCTGGGCGGGCCCTCGCGACTGCAGGAGCGTCCCCTGCACGAGCGAGCGGTCTGAGATGAGCCGTTCCGCAAGCGCTCTCGAGCTGCGCCGCACGATCCTGGTCTGGTGCCCCGACTGGCCCCTGCTCGCCGCCGCGGCGGACGCCGGGCTCGACGCGGAGACCCCGCTCGCGCTCACCGAGAAAAGCCTCGTCTTCGCCTGCTCCCCCGGAGCGCGGGCCGAGGGTGTGCGCCGCGGCATGCGGATCCGCGAGGCCCAGTCGCGCTGCACCGGGCTCGCCGTGGTCCCCTACGACCCCGTGCTCGACCACCGCGCCTTCGAGCCGCTCGTCCAGGCGCTGGAGGAGATCACCCCGGGCGTGCAGCTGATCCGGCCCGGGCTCTGCGCGATCCGCGCCCGCGGGCCGCGCCGCTACTACGGCAGCGAGCAGTCGGCGGCCGAGGCCGTGCTCCAGCGGCTGACCGAGCTGGGCGTGCCGCTCGCGCGCGCCGGAATAGCCGACGGCCTCTTCGCCTCCGAGCTCGCGGCCAAGCACTCCGGCACTGCGGTCGCGATCGTGCCGGCCGGCGAGAGCGCCGCGTTCCTCGCGCCCCTTCCGCTCGACGCCCTCGAGACCGAGGCCGTCGGCGCCCGCACCCGCACGACCGGCAAGGGCGAGGATCTCATCGCCCTGCTGCGCCGGCTGGGTGTCCGGACCCTCGGTGCCTTCGCGCAGCTGCCGCGGGACGACGTCTCCGCGCGCTTCGGCCCGGAGGGGGCGCGCGCGCACGTGCTGGCCTCGGGCGCCGAGACCGAGACGGTCGTCCCGCGGCTGCCGCCCGAGCGGCTCGACCGCGTGCTCGAGTTCGAGCCGCCGCTGGACCGGATCGACCAGGCGGCCTTCGCCTTCCGCGTCCCGGCGGAGGAGTTCGTCGCCGGGCTCACCCGGGCGCAGCTGGTGGCGACCGCGATCAGGATCGAGGTCGTCAGCGACCGCGGCGAGGTGTCCTCCCGCAGCTGGCTGCACCCGCGCTGGTTCACCCCGGGCGACGTCGTCGACCGCGTGCGCTGGCAGCTCCAGGGCAACGGCGCGATCGACGCGGGGCTCGGCTCCCCGATCGCCCGGCTGTCGGTCGAGCCCGAGGCGGTCGACGCGATCGGGAACCACGAGCAGGGACTCTGGGGCACGGCTCCGGAGGAGCGGGTGCACCACGGTCTCAGCCGCGTGCAGAGCATGCTCGGCCACGAGGCCGTCGTCACGGCGTCGGTGGGCGGGGGCCGGTCGCTCCGCGACCGCCAGCACCTGATCCCCTGGGGGGACAGGGAGCCGGGTGACGCCCGGCCGCGCGGGCTGCCGTGGCCGGGGGCGCTGCCGCCTCCCCTGCCGCCCACGGTCTTCGCGGAGCCGGCGGCGGTCCTGGTCCGCGGGCCCCGCGGCGAGCCGGTCTCGGTCGACGACCGCGGCTCCCTCACCTCCGTCCCCGCCTACTTCGCGCCCGGCTCCTCGCAGGCCCGCCTGCAGCCGGTGACGGGGTGGGCCGGTCCCTGGCCGATCGACGAGCGCTGGTGGGACGCGCGAACAGCAGTCCGCTACGACCGCTTCCAGGTCGTCGACTCCGACGGCGTCGCCTGGCTGCTGCTCTGCCTCGACGGCGAGTGGGCGGCCGAGGCCCGCTACGACTGACTCCCCCGGCCGCTGACGGCCGCGATCCGATCCTCCCGAGCACGACAACCGAAGGAGCCCCCGATGGGCTGGAACAACCCCCCGATCCCCTGGTCGGAGTTCGAGCGCCGCCTCTCCAGCACGACCAGGAGCGACGGCACGACCGTCCGCGGCGACGGCGGCGACAGCCCCGCCTGGTCTCACAAGCGCCCCGCCTACACGCCCGGCGCCGACGTCCGGCCGCCGGACGAGAAGGTGCCCTACGCCGAGCTGCACGCGCACTCGCACTTCAGCTTCCTCGACGGCGCCAGCAAGCCGGAGGAGCTGATCGAGGAGGCCGTCCGGCTCGGCATCGACACCCTCGCCCTCACCGACCACGACGGGCTCTACGGGATCGTCCGGATGGCGGAGGCCGCGCAGGACCACGGCGTCCGCACCGCCTTCGGCGCCGAGCTCTCGCTCGGGCTCCGCGCCCCGCAGAACGGCGTCGCCGATCCCGAGGGCACGCACCTGCTCGTCCTCGCCCGTCGCGAAGAGGGCTACCACCGGCTCGCCCGCGCGATCACCACCGCCCAGCTCGCCGGCGCCGAGAAGGGCAAGCCGAGCTACGAGCTCGACGAGCTCGCCCGGGCCGCCGACGGCCACTGGATCGTGCTGACCGGCTGCCGGAAGGGCGCCGTCCGTCAGGCACTGGTCGCGAGCGGCGAGGCAGCGGCCGAGGAGGAGGTGCGCGAGCTCGTGGCCCTCTTCGGCGCCCGCAACGTCCTCGTCGAGCTCTTCGACCACGGCGACCCGCTCGCCTCCCTGCACAACGACCAGCTCGCCGGCATCGCCGAGCGGCTGCAGCTGCGGCTCGTCGCCACCGGCAACGTGCACTACGCCCGGCCCGAGGACCGCCCCCTGCAGACGGCGCTGGCCGCGGTCCGCGCCCGGCGGAGCCTCGACGAGATGGACGGCTGGCTGCCCGCCTCCGGCGGTGCGCACCTGCGCTCGGGTGCCGAGATGGCCGAGCGCTTCTCCCGCTATCCCGGCTCCGTCGAGAACACCGTGCTGATCGCCGACGAGATCGCCTTCGAGCTCGGGCGGGTCCGCCCCCGGCTGCCCCGTCAGGACGTGCCCGAGGGGCACACTCCGATGAGCTGGCTGCGCCACCTGGTGCAGCTCGCGGTGCCGGCGAAGTACCCGGGCGCCGACTCCGACGTGCACGAGCGCCTCGAGAAGGAGCTCGCGGTGATCGAGGCCAAGGACTTCCCCGGCTACTTCCTCATCGTCCACGACATCGTGCACTTCGCGAAGGGCAGGGGGATCCTCTGCCAGGGCCGCGGCTCGGCCGCCAACTCGGCGGTCTGCTACGTCCTGGGGATCACCGCGGTGGACTCGATCTTCTACGGGCTGCCCTTCGAGCGGTTCCTCTCCAGCATCCGCGACGAGGAGCCCGACATCGACGTCGACTTCGACTCCGAGCGGCGCGAGGAGGTCATCCAGCACGTCTACGAGAAGTACGGGCGGCTGAACGCGGCGCAGGTGGCCAACGTCATCACCTACCGCCCCAAGTTCGCCGTCCGCGACATGGCGAAGGCGCTGGGCTACAGCGCCGGGCAGCAGGACGGCTGGTCGAAGCAGATCGAGCACTGGGGCTCGATCACCGAGAGCCCCGAGCACGACATCCCGGACGACGTCGTCGCGCTGACCAAGAAGGTGCTCGGCACGCCCCG
The DNA here is from genome assembly GCF_003751825.1 of Rathayibacter sp. PhB186. Lineage (NCBI taxonomy): Bacteria > Bacillati > Actinomycetota > Actinomycetes > Micrococcales > Microbacteriaceae > Rathayibacter > Rathayibacter sp. PhB186. The sequence continues at coordinate 135,207 of NZ_RJKO01000002.1, forward strand.
GCACCTGGGCATCCACTCCGGCGGCATGGTGCTCACCGACCGGCCGGTCGGCGAGGTCTGCCCGATCGAGCCCGCCCGGATGGAGAAGCGCACCGTCCTGCAGTGGGACAAGGACGACTGCGCCTGGATGGGCCTGGTCAAGTTCGACCTGCTCGGGCTGGGGATGCTCGCCGCCCTGCAGTACACCTTCGACCTCGTGGCCGAGCACGTCGGCGAGAAGTGGGACCTCTCGACGATCCCGCGCGAGGAGAAGGGCGTCTACGACCAGCTCTGCCGGGCCGACTCCATCGGGGTGTTCCAGGTCGAGAGCCGCGCGCAGATGGGCACCCTCCCCCGGCTCCAGCCGCGGCGCTTCTACGACCTCGTGATCGAGGTCGCGCTGATCCGCCCCGGTCCGATCCAGGGCGGAGCGGTGCACCCCTACATCCGGCGGAAGCTCGGCGAGGAGCCGATCACCTACCAGCACCCCCTGCTGGTCACGCCGCTCAAGCGCACCCTCGGCGTTCCGCTGTTCCAGGAGCAGCTGATGCAGGTCGCGGTGGCCGTCGGCGACTGCAACGCGGAGGAAGCGGACCTGCTGCGCCGCGCGATGGGCTCCAAGCGGGGCACCGAGAAGATCGAGTCGCTCCGGGAGCGGCTCTACGAGGGCATGGCCCTCAACGGGATCACCGACGAGGTCGCCGACGACATCTACCGACGGATTCAGGCCTTCGCCAACTTCGGCTTCGCCGAGAGCCACGCGATCAGCTTCGCGCTGCTGGTCTACGCCAGTGCCTGGCTGCGCCTGCACTACCCCGCCGCCTTCACCGCGGCCCTGCTCCGGGCTCAGCCCATGGGCTTCTACGCCCCGCACACCCTGGTCGCCGACGCCCGCCGGCACGGCGTCCGCGTCGAGTCCCCCGACGTCAACCGCTCGCTGTCGCACCCCGGGCTCGAGGCACTCGACGGGCCGCCGGCCCCGCGGCGGGGCGGGGCGCCGCACGGGCAGGACTCCTGCCTCTCCGCCGAGCAGGCGCCGACGGGCCTCTTCGACCGGTCGCAGCACTTCGACACCGACGACCACCGCCGCGACGCCGGCTTCGTCATCCGCCTGGGCCTCGCCGGGGTGAAGGGCATCGGCACCGCGCTGGCCGAGCACATCGTCGCCGAGCGCGAGCGCGGCGGGCCCTACGCGAGCATGGCCGACCTCTCGCGCCGCGTGGGACTGAACGCGACCCAGCTCGAGGCGCTCGGCGCGGCGGGATCGTTCGACTCCCTCGGTCTCCAGCGCCGCCAGGCGCTCTGGGAGGCGGGCTCCGCCGCCGCCGACCGCCAGGAGTTCCTGCCCGACTCGATCGTCGCCGTCCAACCTCCGCTGCTGCCGATGCTCTCGGCGCAGGAGCGGGTCGTCTTCGACTTCTGGGCCACCGGCATCTCACCCGACGACCACCCGCTCCGGCATCTGAGGGAGAGCCTCACCCGCCGGGGGGCGCGGTCCACGGCCGACCTGCCCGGCACGCCCTCGGGCACCCGGATCGAGGTCGGCGGGGTCGTGATCCACCGCCAACGTCCCTCCACAGCCGCCGGAGTGACCTTCATGAACCTCGAGGACGAGCACGGGATCCTCAACGTCATCTGCTCCGTCGGAGTATGGAACCGCTACCGGCGCACCGCGCGCGAGGCTCCCGCACTCCTCATCCGCGGGATCCTCGAGCGCTCCGACGAGGGGGTGACCAACCTCCTCGCCGACCGCTTCGAGGCGCTGTCGGTCACCGCCCGGACCACCGCCCGCAACTTCCGATGACCGCCCGTCGGACCACGACCGCCCCAGCACCGCGAGCGCTTCCGCGCCCGCATCACCCGCGAGAAAGCGACACCATGACGAACACGGACCACGCCCTCCACCCCTCGGCGCTCGACGTGCCGCTGCGCGACGACCGGGACCTGCGCGAGCGCGTCTCGTCCCTCATCGGGCCCGCCTACCGGCGTGCGCTCTGGCCGATCCTGCTCGACCGGGCCGGCTACCAGCTGCCGATCCTCTACCCGGTGGACGGACTCCCCGTGCACCCCGACGAGGAGAAGACCGAGCGCATCGTCGCGACCCTCGCGAAAGCGGTCGCGCATCACGATGTCGGCTCGCTCGCCTTCGCGCTCGAGCGCCCGGGCCGGGCGTTCCTCGGCGAGACCGACCGGGTGCTCGCCCGCCAGCTGAGCGCCGCCTGCCACCGGCGGGCCATGCCGCTGCGTGCCCTGCTGCTCGTGCACGACGACGGTGTGCGGATCATCGCCGACGCCGAGCACTCCGTGCCGGCCCGCTGACAGGTCTCCGGCGGGCGGCGGCGTGCACGGGCTCGGGCGCGATGGATGAGAGGAACGAAACGCGCGCCGGTCCGAGTCGACTCGGACCGGCGCGCGGCGGACCCCTACTCGGCGTCGCTGAGCGTGATCAGCAGCGAGGACGCGCCGAGGTCGACCTCGGTGTCGCCGGGCTGGACCGCGTACTCGCCCACGGCGAGGAGCGACTCCGCCACCTCGGGCAGCGGGACCCGAGCCGACGACTCGCCGACGTTGATCGCGATCGTCACCCGGCCGCGACCGAGGGTGAGCCAGCGCTCGTCCTCGTCGAGCTCGACGCGCACCGAGCCGAAGCGCGGGTCGGTCAGCTCGGGGAAGCGGCGGCGCAGCGCCGCCAGCTCACGGTAGACGGCGAGGATGCGAGCACCGCGCCCCTCCTCCGCCTCGGACCAGTCGAGCTTGGAGCGCTCGAAGGTCTCGGGGTCCTGCGGGTCGGGCACGACCTCCGGGTCCCAGCCCATCTTCGCGAACTCCTCGATGCGGCCCTTCGCCGTCGCCTCGCCCAGATCCTTCTCCGGGTGCGAGGTGAAGAACTGCCACGGCGTGGACGCCGCCCACTCCTCGCCCATGAAGAGCATCGGGGTGAACGGGCCGAGCAGCGTCAGCGCGGCGGCGATCGCCAGCCGGCCCTCGTCGAGGGTCGCGGTCAGCCGGTCGCCGATCGCCCGGTTGCCGATCTGGTCGTGGTTCTGGCTGCAGACCACGAGGCGCCAGGTCGGCATCCGCTCGGTGTCGATCGGGCGGCCGTGGTGCCGACCGCGGAACGTCGAGAGGGTGCCGTCGTGGAAGAAGCCGCGGGTGAGGACCTTGCCGAGCGCGCCGAGCGGCGCGAAGTCCTCGTAGTAGCCGGTCGTCTCGCCGGTGAGGGCGACGTGCACGGCGTGGTGGAAGTCGTCGCTCCACTGCGCGTCGAGCCCGTAGCCGCCCGCCTCGCGCGGGGTGATCAGCTTCGGGTCGTTGAGGTCCGACTCCGCGATCAGGGTCAGCGGGCGCCCGACGTCGGCCGAGAGCACCGCGACCTCGGCGGCCATCTCCTCGAGCACGTGCACGGCGCGCTCGTCCGAGAGCGCGTGCACCGCGTCGAGGCGCAGGGCGTCGACGTGGTAATCGCGCAGCCACATCAGCGCGTTGTCGAGGATGTAGCCGCGGACGACGTCCGAGCCCTCCCCGTCGAGGTTGATCGAGCTGCCCCAGGTGTTGGCCTTCTCGTTCTTCAGGTACGGGCCGAACTCGGGCAGGTAGTTGCCGCTCGGGCCGAGGTGGTTGTAGACCACGTCCTGCACGATGCCCAGTCCCGCGCGGTGCGCCGCGTCGACGAAGCGCTGGTACGCCTCCGGTCCGCCGTAGGCCTCCGAGACGGCGTACCAGAGGACACCGTCGTAGCCCCAGTTGTGCGTGCCGTTCACCGCGTTGACCGGGAGGATCTCGATGAAGTCGACGCCGATCGAGCGCAGGTGCTCCAGCCGGCCGGCGGCCGAGTCGAGCGTGCCCTCGGGGGTGAAGGTGCCGATGTGCAGCTCGTAGATCACGGCCCCCGCCAGCTGGCGGCCCGTCCAGGCCTGGTCGGCCCACTCGAACGCGCTCGGGTCGTAGCTGCGGGAGAGCTCGTGGACTCCTCCGGGCTGGCGGCGCGAGCGCGGGTCCGGGAACGGCCCCTTGCCGTCGACCAGGTAGCCGTAGTCGACCTCGCCGGTCGCGGCGACCGACCCGGAGACCCGCCACCAGCCCTCGTCGCCGAAGCGGGCCATCGCGACCGTCCCGCCCGCACCCAGGGCGAGCTCGACGGAGGACGCGTCGGGCGCCCACACGTCGAAGCGCTCGGGTCCGGAGACGGGCAGGGCGTAGCGGTAGGGCGTGGTGCTGATCACGAGGTTCTCCAGGGTCGTTCGAGCGGGTCGGGAGGGAGGACGGGCGCCGGGTCAGGCGACCGGCGCGAGCAGGGCGACCGGGTAGCCGCCGCCGAGGATCTCCGCGACGGCGGTCGGCCCGCCGGCGAAGGTGCGCCCGGTGAGGACGTCCACGACCGGGTGCCCGGGCAGGACGATCAGGGTCTCGCCCCAGCCGCCCTCGGCCGCGAGCCGCGCGGGCAGGCGGGTGGCGACCGTCAGCGCACCGCCGCGGTCGAAGGCGATCGCGTGCTCGGCGGCCGGCCCGATGGCGGGGACGGCGGCGTAGCGCGTGAACAGCTCCGGCCGATCGCGGCGCAGGCGCAGGGCCCGCGAGGTGACGAGCAGCTTGGCCGCGCCCTCCGCGTCGATCTCCGGCAGCCAGCCGCCGTCGATCCGCTCGAGGAGCGCCCGGCGCTCGGCGAAGTCGACCGGGCGGCGGTTGTCGGGGTCGACGAGCGACGTCTCCCACAGCTCGCTGCCCTGGTAGACGTCCGGGATGCCCGGCGCCGTCAGCTGGACGAGCTTGGCCGAGAGGCTGTTCGACCAGCCGTCGGCCGAGACGCGCGCCACGGTGTCCTCGATTAGGCGGCGCACGGCCGCGTCGTCGAAGGCGGCGTCGACCGCCGCGTGCATCCGCTTCTCGAACGCCTCGTCCGGAGCGGTCCACATCGTCGAGCTGCCGGCCTCGCGCGACGCCTTCTCGGCGTAGGCGTGCAGGCGCTCGCGGGACGCGGGCCAGGTGCCGACGATCGCCTCCCAGAGCAGGTGCTCGACCGGTCCGTCGCCGAACCCGGCGTGCTCGTGCAGCGAGCGGAGCGTCTCGGCCCAGGCCTTGGCGTCCTCCGCGAGGGCGGTGATGCGGGCGCGGGTGTCCTCGCCGCGCTTGGTGTCGTGCGTCGACAGCGTGGTGAGCGAGGCCGGGAAGGACGCCTGGCGGACGCCCTGGCGGCGGTGGAACTCCTCCAGGTCGATCGCGAACTCGTCCGGGTCGGCGCCGACCTCGTTGAGCGAGGTGAGGCGGCTGTAGCGGTAGAACGCCGTGTCCTCGACGCCCTTCGCCATCACCATGCCGGAGGTCTGCTGGAAGCGGACCGACACGGGGGTGCCGGTCTCCTCGAGCAGCGCGGCGACCTCGTCGATCGTCGCGGCGATCACGGGGCGGCGGTGCCGCGCGTCGAGCCGCGCGTGCTCGAGGTGCTCGGCGCCGTAGGGCAGGTAGCTGCGGTAGACCGGGAAGGTCGCGAGCAGCTCGGCGATCGCGTCGTCCGCGCCGTCGACCTGCGGGATCAGGCGGGCCAGGCGGAGCACCTCGGAGCGGAGGATGCCGTCGGCGATGCCGCGCTTGGTGTCGTGGATCAGGTCGGCCCAGTCCACCGGCTCGCCGCCGTCGCCCAGCTCCGCGTCCAGGCCCTCGAGCACCGGACGGGCGTCGGGGTCGACGAGGATGCGGTCGATGTCGGCGAGCGCGTCGTAGCCGGTGGTGCCCACGGTCGCCCAGTGCGCGGGCAGCTGCTCGTCGCCCTCGAGGATCTTCTCGACCCAGACGGGCGCGCCGTCGATGGCGCGGGCGAGATCGTCCAGGTAGCCGCCCGGGTCGGCCAGGCCGTCCGGGTGATCCACGCGCAGGCCGTCGGCGAGGCCCTCGGTGAACCAGCGGACGATCTCGCGGTGCGAGGCCTCGAAGACCTCGGGCCGCTCGACCGTGATCGCGGCGAGGGTGTTCACCGCGAAGAAGCGGCGGTAGTTCAGCTCGGCGTCGGCGCGGCGCCAGTTGACCAGCTCGTAGCTCTGGCGGGCGTGCACGGTGCGGCCGGAGTCGCCGGGCCCGGCGGTGCCGGGCGCGATCGGCAGGCGGTTCTCGTAGTAGTGCAGCTCGTCGCCGACGACCTCGAGCGCATCGAGCTCGCTGTCACTGTCGCCCTCCGAGGCCCCGTCGCCGAGGATCGGCACGCGCAGCTTCCCGGCGCCCGCCGCCCAGTCGATGTCGAAGGCCTCGGCGTAGCGGGAGTCGCGGCCGTGCTTCAGCAGGTCCCACCACCAGGCGTTCTCCACCGGCGTCGCGACGCCCATGTGGTTCGGCACGATGTCGATGAGGACGCCGAGGCCCTCCTTCTTGGCCGCCGCGGAGGCGTGGGCGAGGCCCTCGCCGCCGCCGCGCGCCGGGTCGACCTGCGAGTGGTCGACGACGTCGTAGCCGTGGTCCGAGCCGGGCTCGGCGGTCAGCAGCGGGGAGAAGTAAAGCCAGTCGGCGCCGAGGGAGCGCACGTAGTCGGCCACCGTCGCGGCCTCGTCGAGATCGAAGCCGGAGCGGATCTGGAGTCGGTAGGTGGAGGCGGGCAGTCGCAACGTCAGGCTCCTGTCGAGGGTGCGGTCGCGGAGTCGGTCGACTCCTCGTGGGGGCTGGTGTGGCCCGTGGTGGTGATGATCGGGATCGCCGAGGTGGCGGCGAGCGAGGCCAGCGAGGCGGCGACCGAGTGGTCGACCTCGGGCTCGGGGGCGCTGTGCTCCTGGAGGATCACGAGCGACTTCGCCTGCACGGTGAGCAGCGCGCCGGCGGGACGCGGGACCGAGTCGGCCTCCGCTCCGGCGGTGTCGACCAGGACGGCCCACTCCACTGCGTACTCGTCGCTCGGGATGGTGAACTCCACGTCCACGTCGTCGGCGTTGAAGTAGAGCAGGAAGCTGTCGTCGACGACCGGCTGGCCGCGCTCGTCGCGCTCGCGGATCCCGTTGCCGTTGAGGTAGATGCCGACCGAGCGGTCCAGGCCCGAGTCCCAGTCCGACGGCGTCATCTCGGTGCCGTCGGCCTTGAACCAGACGATGTCCGGCAGCGGCTCGCCGGTGCCGCGGAGGACCGGGCGCCCGTCGAAGAAGCGGCCGCGGCGGAAGGTCGGGTGCTCGGCGCGGAGGCGGATCAGCGCCGCGGTGAACTCGACCAGCGGCCGGTCCGCCTTCTCCCAGTCGATCCAGGTCAGCTCGCTGTCCTGCGCGTAGGTGTTGTTGTTGCCGTTCTGGGTGCGGCCGAGCTCGTCGCCGTGCAGGATCATCGGCACGCCCTGCGAGATCAGCATCGTCGCGAGGAAGTTGCGCTGCTGGCGGGCGCGCAGGCCGAGGACCTTCGGGTCGTCGGTGGGGCCCTCGGCGCCGTGGTTCCAGGAGCGGTTGTGCGACTCGCCGTCGTTGCCGTCCTCGCCATTGGCGTCGTTGTGCTTCTCGTTGTAGGAGACGAGGTCGCGCAGAGTGAAGCCGTCGTGCGCGGTGACGAAGTTGATCGAGGCGACCGGGTAGCGGCCGGAGCGCGCGTAGAGGTCGGCGGAGCCGGTGAGCCGCGAGGCGAACTCGCCCAGGGTCGAGGGCTCGCCGCGCCAGAAGTCGCGGACGGTGTCGCGGTACTTGCCGTTCCACTCCGTCCACTGCGGCGGGAAGTTGCCGACCTGGTAGCCGCCGGGGCCGACGTCCCACGGCTCGGCGATCAGCTTGACCTGCGAGACCACCGGGTCCTGCTGGACGAGCTCGAAGAAGGTGGAGAGCCGGTCGACGTCGTAGAACTCGCGGGCCAGTGCCGAGGCGAGGTCGAAGCGGAAGCCGTCGACGCGCATCTCGGTCACCCAGTAGCGCAGCGAGTCCATGATCAGCTGCAGCGAGTGCGGGTGGCGCACGTTGAGGGTGTTCCCGGTGCCGGTGTAGTCCATGTAGTAGCGCTTGTCGTCGTCGACCAGGCGGTAGTACGCCTCGTTGTCGATGCCGCGGAACGACAGCGTCGGGCCGAGGTGGTTGCCCTCCGCGGTGTGGTTGTAGACCACGTCGAGGATGACCTCGATGCCGGCCGCGTGCAGCGCCTTCACCATGCTCTTGAACTCCTGGACCTGCTGGCCCAGATCGCCGGTGGCGGTGTAGGTGTTCTGCGGCGCGAAGAAGCCGATCGTGTTGTAGCCCCAGTAGTTCGAGAGGCCCTTCTCGATCAGCGTGGAGTCGTTGACGAACTGGTGCACCGGCATCAGCTCGAGGGCGGTGATGCCGAGGTGCTTGAGGTGCGCGATCACGGCGGGGTGCGCGACGCCGGCGTAGGTGCCGCGCAGCTCCTCCGGCACGTCGGGGTGGCTCTTGGTGAGCCCCTTCACGTGCGCCTCGTAGATCACGGTGCTGTCGTACGAGGTGCGCGGGCGGCGGTCGCCGGCCCAGTCGAAGAACGGGTTGATGACGACGCCCATCATCATGTGCGGCGCCGAGTCCTCGTCGTTGGTCGAGTCCGGGTCGCCGAACGTGTACGAGAAGAGCGACTGGTCCCAGTCGATCTCGCCCGAGACGGCCTTCGCGTACGGGTCCAGCAGCAGCTTGTTCGGGTTGCAGCGGTGTCCGCCGTCCGGGTCGTACGCGCCGTGGACGCGGTAGCCGTAGCGCTGGCCGGGCTGGACCTGCGGGAGGTAGCAGTGCCAGACGTAGGCGTCCGACTCGAGCACCTCGACGCGCGTCTCGGTGCCGTCCTCCTCGAAGAGGCACAGCTCGACGCGCTCGGCGGCCTCGCTGAAGAGGGCGAAGTTCGTGCCGCTTCCATCGAAGGTGGCGCCCAAGGGGTAGGCGGTTCCGGGCCAGGTCTCCACGAGACTCCTCTGAGTTCTGGTCTCGGGCGATCCGGGGGAGGCCGACGGGCGGTCTGCGGATGCCCGACGTCGGGGGTGATGGTCCGTCACCTTCGCGACGGACCGACTGCCCAGCTTAGCGAGAGGCTCCTCCCGCGCTTCCGGGGAGGCCACGCTCAGACAGTACGGACCTCGCCGATCCGCGGCGAGGGCTGGACCGCCCGCCACACATCCAGTAGAGATCGGCCGACCTCGCGGCTCAGTGCGAGCCGATCCGCTTCCGCAGCAGGTCGATCCGCGCCTGCAGCTGGGTCACGCTCGCCTGCGCCACCGCCGGCCCGCCGCAGAGCCGGCGCAGCTCGGTGTGCACCTGGCCGTGGGTCTCCCCCGTGTTGCGCGCCCAGAGCCCGACGAGCGAGTTCAGCAGGCTGCGCTGCTCCTTGAGCGTGCGGTAGAGCGGCGCAGGGATCTCGCTCTCCTTCGCCTCCACCGGAGCCTGCGCGCCGTGAGCGCCGGCGCGCCCGCCCGCGCGCTTGGCCTGCCGCTGCTGGCGGTGCTGCAGCAGCTCGCGCACCTGCTCGGGCTCGAGCAGTCCGGGCAGGCCGATGAAGTCGAGCTCCTCCTCGCTCTCGACCTCCACCTCCATCCCGAACTCCGCGCCCTCGTACATCACGCGGTCGAAGGTGGCGGCCGAGCCGAGAGACTCGAAGCGGCCCTCCTCGAGCAGGTCGGAGGACGCCTTGGCCTCGCGCTCCGCGTCGGCCATCAGGTCGGCCTCGGGGTACTCCTCGTCGTCCGAGACGCGGCGGTCGAGGGCGTGGTCGCGCTGCTGCTCCATCGAGCCCGCGAGCGCGAGCAGCCCCGGCACGTTGGGCAGGAAGATCGAGGCGGTCTCGCCGCGGCGCCGGGCCCGGACGAAGCGCCCGATCGCCTGCGCGAAGAACAGCGGGGTCGAGGCGGAGGTGGCGTAGACGCCGACGGCGAGGCGCGGCACGTCCACGCCCTCCGACACCATGCGCACGGCGACCATCCACCGGCTGTCGCCCTTGGAGAACTCCTCGATCCGGTCGCTCGCCTCCTTCTCGTCGGAGAGGACGACGGTGACGGGCTGGCCGCTGATCTCGCGGAGCATCGCCGCGTAGGCGCGCGCCGCGTAGTGGTCGGTCGCGATGACGAGCCCGCCCGCGTCCGGGATCCCGCGGCGCACCTCGGTCAGCCGCGTGTTCGCGGCGCGCAGGACGGAGGGGATCCACTCCCCCTTGGGGTCGAGCGCCGTGCGCCAGGCCTGCGAGGTGATGTCCTTGGTGTTGCCCTCGCCGAGCCGCGCCTCCATCTCGTCGCCGGCCTTCGACTTCCAGCGCATCTGGCCCGCGTAGACCATGAAGAGCACCGGACGGACGACGCCGTCGGCGAGAGCGCGGCCGTAGCCGTAGGCGTAGTCGGTCAGCGAGGTGCGGATGCCCTCCTGATCGGGCAGGTAGCTGACGAACGGGATCGGCGCGGTGTCGGAGCGGAACGGGGTCCCGGTGAGCGAGAGCCGGCGGGCGGCCGGCTCGAAGGCCTCCCGGATCGCGTCGCCCCAGCTCAGCGCGTCGCCGCCGTGGTGCACCTCGTCGAGGATGACCAGCGAGCGGCCGGAGAGGGTCAGCTCGCGGTGCAGCTCGGGCCGCACGGCGACCTGCGCGTAGGTGACGGCGACGCCGTGGTAGTGCTTGGCGTGCCGGCCCATCCGGTTGGTGAAGGTGGGGTCGAGCCGGATGCCGACGCGGTGCGCCGCCTCGGCCCACTGGCGCTTGAGGTGCTCGGTCGGCGCGACCACCGTGATGCGGTCGACGGTGCGGTTGTGCAGCAGCTCGGCGGCCAGGCGGAGGGCGAACGTCGTCTTGCCGGCGCCGGGCGTCGCGGCCGCGAGGAAGTCGCGCGGCTCGTGCTGGAAGTAGGCCTCGAGGGCCTCCGCCTGCCAGGCCCGCAGCTTGTTCGCGGTGCCCCACGGCGCCCTGCCGGGGAACGACGGGGACAGGTGCTCCGCGGCGGAGGTGCCGACCTGATGACCGAAGTTCGAGGGACTGTTCACGTGGACCGAGGCTAGCCGACACCTCCGACGTCGGGCGCCGGTCCGCGCACCCACGGGGCAGGGCCCGGCGTGTCGGGATCGTCCGGGCGACGGACCCCCTCCGCCCGCTCGGAGCGCAGAATGGAGGGATGGTCGAGCAGCGTCATCCGTGGTCCCGCTACGTCGCCCTGGGCGACTCCTTCACCGAGGGGATCGGCGATCCCGAGCCCTCCAGCCCCGGCGGTCACCGCGGCTGGGCCGACCGCGTCGCGGAGGTGCTCGGCAGTCAGAACGACGACTTCGCCTACGCGAACCTGGCCGTGCGCGGGCGGCTGCTGCAGCAGATCGTCGACGAGCAGATCGAGCCGGCTCTCGCGCTGCGCCCGGACCTGATCACCATCTCCGCGGGCGGCAACGACGTCATCCGTCCCGGCACCGACCCGGACGACATCGCCCGCCGCTTCGAGGAGGGACTGGCGCGGCTGCGCTCCGACGGCGCGACGGTGGTGCTCTTCACCGGCGTCGACGTCAGCTTCTCCCCCGTCTTCGCGCGGATCCGCGGCAAGGTGGCCATCTTCAACGAGAACCTCCGCGCGCTCGCCGAGCGCTACGACTGCATCGTCGCCGACCAGTGGTCGCTGCAGGAGATCCAGGACGTGCGGATGTGGGCGCCGGACCGCCTGCACCTCAACCCGCACGGCCACCACGAGGTGGCGCGGATGGTGCTGAAGGCCCTCAACGTCGAGAACACCCTTCGCCCGTTCGCTCCGGAGCCGGCGCCGACGCCGACCTGGCGGGCCGCCCGCCGCGAGGACGCGAAGTGGGCCCGCGAGTACCTCGTCCCCTGGGTGCTGCGCCGGGTGCGCCACCAGTCCTCCGGCGACTTCATCACCGCCAAGCGGCCGGACGCCGGCCCCTACCTGCAGCGCCCGCCCGAGTCGATCCCCGGCACCCCCGTCCCCGGCAACGCGACCCCCGAGGAGGTCGCCGCCGACATCGCGACGGCCGGCGTTCGCATCGTCGTCGACGACACCGACTCGTAGGCGCCCCCTGCTGGTCGCGGAGCCGCGCAGCGGCCACGCCACGATGGTCGAGTAACCACACAGCGGCCACGCCTAGCTGGTCGAGTAGCCGCGGAGCGGCGTATCGAGACCCACCCTGCTGAATAAGGTGGATCTCGATACGCCCTCTCCGAGGGCTACTCGATCAGCAAAAATGCTGCACGCGTCGCAGACGCGTCCCTCCCCCTGCTGGGCGAGTAGCCGAGGAAGGGCTCCCGTTCATGCTGGTCGAGTAGCCGCACAGCGGCGTATCGAGACCCACCCTGCTGAGCACGCCGGATCTCGATACGCCCTCTGCGCGGGCTACTCGATCAGCAAGGAAGCGGCGTCGCGCGACCCGCCTAGCCGAAGAGCTCGCCCGGATTCGTCATGCGCCAGCCGAAGCCCGGGTCCTCGATGGTCCCGTCCGCGACGAGCGGCACCGGGTACGCCTGCCCGTTGACGGCCACGTTCACGGTCCCGACCTCCTGCCCGTCCGCGACGACCTCCACCGGATCGAGCGACACGCTCGTGGTGACCGTGGTCGCGCCCCAGACCAGGAGCGACTGCGCCTCGCTGCTCTCCGCCACCGCCGACTCGCCCCAGGCGCTGGTGTAGCTGCCGAAGTCCTGCCCCTCCTCGGTCAGCGTCACCGTCCGGAAGCCCGCCTCGACGGTCGGGAGCAGCGTCAGCACGTCCGCCGCGAGCTGCGGATGCGTCCGCGCACCGACCACGACGCCGACCATCGTGACCGGACGGCCCTCGACCGTCGCGTCGAGCGAGAACAGCAGGCACGCGCCGGCCTCGTCGGTCGTGCCGGTCTTGATCCCGTCCACGCCGGCCTGCCCGAGGAGCTTGTTGGTGTTCTCCACCGTCCCCACGCCCGGGATCACCGCGGAGGGCATCGCCACGATCGGCGCGAGCACCGGATCGCCGATCAGCAGCTCGCCGAGCACCACCATCTCGAGGGTCGTGCTGACGGTCGCCGGCGACAGCCCGCTGGTGTCTGCCACTACGGTGCCGGTGAGTCCGCGCTCGTCCAGCCAGGTGCGGGCGGCGGCGAGGTAGCCCTCCTCCGAGCCGAAGGCCCAGACGGCGAGCGACTTCGCGTAGTTGTTGGCCGAGGGCAGCATCAGCACGGTCAGCGCCTCGCGCTCCGTGAGTTCCAGCCCGGCCGAGACCGGCGCGACCGAGCCGTTCTCGGCGACGGAGTCGTTGTAGTAGCCGACGTCCGTGCTCGTGAACGCGATCGTCTCGCCGTCGGTCCCCTCCGCGATCGGCTTCGCCGACAGCACCACCAGCGCCGTGACGACCTTCGCGATGCTGCCGATCGGCAGCTGCCCGGTCGAACCGTAGGTGGAGAGCATCCCGCCGTCCGCCGGCCCCTGCACGCCCACCGCCGAGATCGCCCCGGCGCCGTAGGACGGCCACGCGACCGCGGGCGCGTCGATCACCGTGGGCGGCGTCTCCTGCACGACGGCCGTCGCGACCGGCAGCTCGGCCCCTGCCGCGTTCGCGGCGTACGCGCCGCTCGCGCTGACGAGCACCGCCGCGAGGACGACGCCGATCACGGCGAGCGGACGCGGGCGGCGGCGCCGGGGTGCCTCGGGCGCGGGCGCAGGCGTGACGCTGCCCACGACGTCGATCGGCGAGCGGTCGGGGCGCGTCGGAGAAGTCACCCGGTCATCGTAGGCGGACCCCCGCCGGACACCACGGAGGCGGCGCGGGGCGGTCGCCCGCCGTTCCGCGCCGCCTGTTCGGAGCAGACGGCTCAGCGCAGTCGACTCAGCGACCCCGCGTCAGCGCCCAGAGCGCGACGGCGCTCGCCGAGGCCACGTTCAGCGAGTCCACGCCGTGCAGCATCGGGATGGTGACGACGGTGTCGGCCGCGTCGAGCGCCGCCCGGCTCAGCCCGTCGCCCTCGGCGCCCAGCACGATCGCGACGCGCTCGGGCCGGTCGGCCGCGTACTCGTCCAGCGGCACCGCGTCCGGCGCGAGCGCCAGCGCGGCGACCGAGAACCCCGCGGCGAGCAGCTCGGTCCGCGCCGGCCCCCACTCCGGGATCCGCGTCCACGGCACCTGCAGCACCGTGCCCATGCTCACCCGCACGCTCCGCCGGTAGAGCGGGTCCGCGCAGCGCGGGCTCACCAGCACCGCATCCGCCCCCATCCCGGCCGCCGCGCGGAAGACGGCGCCGACGTTGGTGTGGTCGACGAGGTCCTCGAGGATGACGACGAGCCGCGCGTCCTCGAGCAGCGACGCCATCGACGGCAGCTCCGGACGCCGCATCGACGCGAGCGCCCCGCGGTGCAGGTGGAACCCGGTCAGCTCCTCGATCATCGCGTCCGGCCCGACGAACACCGGCACGTCCGGGAAGCGCTCGAGCACCTCCGCCGCGTCCGGCAGCCGCTTCTCCTGCACCAGCACCGACTTCGGCACGTGCCCGGCGTCGAGCGCGCGGACGATCACCTTCGACGACTCCGCGATGTAGAGCCCGCCCTCGGGCTCGAGCACCCGGCGCAGCGCCACGTCGGTCAGGCGGTGGTAGTCCGCCAGGAGCGGGTGGTCGAGGTCCTCGATGTGCACGATCGGCATCCCGGAACCCTAGGGCACGGCGCGGTCTAAACTGGCCGATGGAGTGCCCGCGTGCGCGGGTGTCCGAGGGAGGCGTGGATGGAGTCGGGTCCGACACCGATCGCCGACGGCAGCAGTGCCGATCAGGCCGGCGAGCAGCAGGCCGACCTGCAGCGGGCCGACGAGCAGCGCTCCGCCGCCCTCGACCGCACCGTCGAGCTCCTGGCCGGCCGCCGCATCGCCGCCGTCACCGGCGCGGGCGTGAGCACCGACTCCGGCATCCCCGACTACCGCGGCGCGGGAGCCCCCGTCCGCAGCCCGATGACCTACTCCCAGTTCGTCGCCGACCCCGACTACCGCCGCCGCTACTGGGCCGGCAGCCAGCTCGGCTGGCGCCGCTTCACCGCCACGCTGCCGAACGACGGCCACCGCGCCCTCGCCCGGCTCGAGGAGCGCGGCCTGCTCACCGGCGTCGTCACCCAGAACGTGGACGGCCTGCACGTGCGCGCCGGCTCGCAGCGCGTGGTCGACCTGCACGGCTCCGCCGACCGCGTCCGCTGCATGACCTGCGGCCAGTACTTCGCCCGCGACGCGATAGCCGAGCGCATCGAGGCGCTCAACCCCTGGCTCGACGACCCCGACATCTCCTCGCTGAACCCCGACGGCGACGCCGAGGTGCACGACGTCTCGGCGATGACCGTCCCGGAGTGCACGGTCTGCGGCGGGATCCTCAAGCCCGACATCGTCTTCTTCGGCGAGTTCATCCCGACCGAGCGGTTCGAGGAGGCGCGCGCCATCGTCGCGGGCGCCGACGCGCTGCTCGTGGCGGGCTCGTCGCTCGTCGTCAACTCCGGCATCCGCTTCCTCGAGATCGCCCGGCGCGCGAAGATGCCGATCGTCATCGTCAACCGCGGCACCACCAAGGGCGACTCGCGGGCCGGCATCAAGATCGACGGCGGCACGAGCGAGGTCCTCCGCGCCCTCGCCGAGCGCCTCCCGTCGCGCTGACCCACCGCTCCCCCACCACCCGAGAGGCCCTCGTGACCCAGCTCACCCTCGTCCGGCACGGCCAGACCGACTGGAACGCCGCCCGCCGCATCCAGGGCGCGAGCGACATCCCGCTGAACGACACCGGCCGCTCGCAGGCCCGGGCCGCCGCGCGGCTGCTGCGCGAGCGCGACTGGGACGTCGTCGTCGCCAGCCCGCTGCAGCGCGCGCACGAGACCGGGGCGATCATCGCCCGCGGTCTCGGCCTGCCCGAGCCCGAGGTCGTCGAGGGCGTCGCCGAGCGCGCCTACGGCGAGGCGGAGGGCATGACCGGCGACGAGCTCCGCGAGCTCTTCCCCGGCGGCATCGAGGGCGCCCGCATCCCCGGCTGCGAGACCCGCGCCCAGGTCGTCGAGCGCGCCACGGCCGCGCTGCTCGAGATCGCCGAGCGCTTCCCGGAGCAGCGGGTCATCGTCGCGACGCACGGCGCCGTCATCGGCAGCCTGCTCCGCGCCCTCAGCGAGGACGAGCTGCCCGCCCAGGGCACCACGGTCGGCAACGGCTCGCGGCACGACTTCGCGATCGTCGACGGCGCCCTGCAGATCGTCGCGGTCGACGACTCGGGTGACGTCGTCGTCGTCGACGCCGATCTTCAGTCCGACCTGGACGACGTGCTCAGCCCGAGCGCCCCCGCCTGACCCCGGCTCGGTGAGGCTCAGCGCCCGACGCTCGTCAGCAGCTCCAGCAGCACCCGCGCGGAGTCGCGCCACGAGTACGCCGCCGCCCGCTTCCGCGCCTTCGCCGACAGCTCCCGCCAGCGCTCCGGGTCCTCGAGCGAGCGCACGCCCTCGGCGATGCCCTTCGCGCTCGAGGGATCCACGTAGACCGCGGCGTCGCCGCCGATCTCGCGGAAGATCGGGATGTCGCTGACGACGACCGGGGTGCCGAGCGCCATCGCCTCGACCAGCGGGATCCCGAAGCCCTCGTCCCGGCTCGCGGTCACCAGTGCCGTGGCACGCGCGAGCGCCTCGCGGTAGGAGGCGTCGTCCGCCCCCTGGTGGAAGATCAGCTTCGCCGTCGGCGCGAGCGAGCGGAGGGTCTCCACCGTCTCGTCGCTCGCCCGGCTCATCAGGTGCAGCTCGTAGTCGGGCAGCAGCCGCATCGCCCGCGCCAGCGACTCCACGTTCTTGTAGGGCATGAACGAGCCCATGTAGACGAGCGAGCGCGCGTCCGAGCGGTCCGGCAGCGCCGCCGCGAGGGCTGCGCTCGCCTCGTCCGGAGCGGTCGCCGCGTTCGGCACCACGACGACCGGCCGGGTCGTCAGCCGGTGCGTGCGGAGCAGCCCGCGGGTCGTCTCGGACACCGTCACGATCGCGTCGGCGCGCTGCAGCAGGCGCCGCTGCGGCCACCAGGCCAGGTGGTAGAGCCGCCAGAGCCCGCGCACCGGCAGCGGAAGATCGCGCGGCGGCGTGCGGTGGCGGTAGTAGATCAGGTCGTGCACGGTGAGCACGAGCTTGTAGCGCCGCCCGAGCGAGCCCATCGTCTGCATCGGCGAGAACACCACGTCGGGGCGCAGCCGGTTCACCAGCAGCGCCACGAACGGCTCGAACGGCCCGGTCGGCGAGGTGACCTTCTCCCACGGCAGATCCGGCAGCATCGCCCGCTGGCGGCGGTCGCTGATCAGCATCGTCACGTCGTGCAGCTTCGCCAGCTCGGCCACGATCTCCGCGGTGTAGCGGCTGATGCCGTCGTGGCGCTCGAGCCGGGTGTACCGGCAGTCGACGACGATCCTCATCGGTCGATCCCCTCGTCCAGGGCCGCGCGGAGGACGGCGGCCGCCTCGTCCGGCGTCTCGTAGTGGATGAGGTGCCCGACCCCGTCGATCACGTGCAGGCGGGCGTGCCGCAGCGCCTCGAGCAGGCGGTACTGGGCGGCGAGCGGCGTGATGTCGTCCTGCGCCGCGGCGATCAGCAGCGTCGGCACCGCGATCCGGGCGGCGTACTCGCTGACGTCGTGCGAGACCGAGGCGCGGAACGCCTCCAGCACCGTGTCACGCGAGGCGAAGGCGCTGAAGTAGCGGTCGTGCTGGTCGTGCACGAAGCGGCGCAGCGGCCCGTCCTTGGTCTTCACCATCGCGAGGCTCATCACCCGCACGATCCGCGGATCGCCGAGCAGGCGCAGCCCGAGCGGGCGGGGCAGCACCGCGCCGAGGCGGTAGTAGAGCACCGCGAGCCGGGTCAGCACGCCCCGGGGCCCGGCGAGGGCGGGCGCGGCGATCGGATTGACGAGCACCAGCAGCGGAGTCTCCAGCCCGCCCGCGACGGCCGCCGCGGAGACGATCGAGCCGAACGAGTGCCCGAGCACGACCGCCCGCCCGCGCAGCCCGAGCGCGTCCAGGAACTCGCCGAGCCAGGCCGCGTAGCCCTCGACGTCGTGCGCGTGCGCCGTCATCGGCGGCGACGCGCCGAAGCCGGGCAGGTCGGGCGCGATCACGCGGGCGTCCGCGCCGCCCGCGAGCAGCCGCGCGATCACCGGCTCCAGCCCGTGGTGCTCGCCGCGGAATCCGTGCACCAGGACCAGCACGGTCCCGGCGTCGGGGTCGCCGTAGCTCCAGTAGGCGGTGGTGGCCCCGGCGACGTCGACGGCGCTCTCGCTGATGGCGAGTCGCCCGAGGTCGGCGGCGTAGGGGGAGGCTATGGTCATGACGGTCCCCATCGTAGGGAAAGCCCGTCGAACTTCCCGCCGCAACGCCTTGCGGGCCCTCGATCCGAGCCGCAAGCATGAAGGCGCGTCCGCACGCGACGCATCGCCCGTCCCCCGTCCTCCGCTCCGATCCCGGCGCGGCGCCGGTCATCCGCTCAGGCAGCAGCAGAAGGAGCACCGTGAGCTTCACGTCCCCGATCCAACTCCCCGGGCTCGCCCTCGATCCGCAGTGGTACCGCAGGGCCGTGTTCTACGAGGTCATGATCCGGTCGTACTACGACTCGAACGGAGACGGCGCCGGCGACATCAACGGCCTGGCGTCCAAGCTCGACTACCTGCAGTGGCTCGGCATCGACGCGCTCTGGCTGCCGCCCTTCTACATGTCGCCGCTGCGCGACGGCGGCTACGACGTCTCCGACTTCAAGGCGATCCTCCCCGAGTTCGGCACCATGGAGGACTTCCGCGAGCTGGTCCGCAAGGCCCACGAGCGCAACATGCGCATCGTGATGGACTTCCCGCTGAACCACACCAGCGACCAGCACGAGTGGTTCCAGCAGTCGCGCTCCGACCCCGAGGGCCCCTACGGCGACTTCTACGTCTGGAACGACACTGACGACAAGTACCCGGACATCCGGATCATCTTCGTCGACACCGAAGACTCGAACTGGGCCTTCGACGCCGAGCGCCGCCAGTTCTACTTCCACCGCTTCTTCTCGCACCAGCCCGACCTCAACTTCGAGAACCCGGCCGTGCACGAGGCCATCCACGACGTGGTCAAGTTCTGGCTCGACCTCGGCGTCGACGGCATCCGGCTCGACGCGATCCCCTACCTCTACGAGTCCGACGAGGGCAACGGCGAGGGCGAGCCGCCCACGCACGACTTCATCAAGAACCTGCGCACGATGGTCGACCGCGACTACCCCGGCCGCATCCTGATCGCGGAGGCGAACCAGTGGCCGCGCGAGGTCGCCGCGTTCTTCGGCACCGAGGAGGAGCCGGAGTGCCACATGGCCTTCGACTTCCCGGTCATGCCGCGCATCTTCTACTCCCTCCGCGCGCAGACCGCGAACGAGCTGAAGAAGGTGCTCTCCGAGACCTTCGACATCCCCTCGGGCGCCGCCTGGGGCGTCTTCCTCCGCAACCACGACGAGCTCACCCTCGAGATGGTCTCGGAGGAGTACCGCCAGGCGATGTACGGCTGGTACGCCTACGACCCGCGGATGCGCTCCAACATCGGCATCCGCCGCCGGCTGGCGCCGCTGCTCGACAACTCGCGCGCCGAGCTCGAGCTGATCAACGCCCTGCTCTTCTCGCTCGCCGGCAGCCCGTTCCTCTACTACGGGGACGAGATCGGGATGGGCGACAACATCTGGCTGAACGACCGCGACGCCTCGCGCACCCCGATGCAGTGGACCCCGGACCGCAACGCCGGCTTCTCGGCCGCCGACCCGGGCAAGCTCGTCCAGCCGATCGTGCAGTCGCTCGTCTACCACTACAACCAGGTCAACGTGGAGGCGCAACTCGCCCAGTCGCGCTCGCTGCTGCACTGGATGCGGAACGTCCTGCACGTGCGCCGCGGCCACCCCGCCTTCGGCCTCGGCTCGATGCGCGTCCTCGAGACCGACCACGAGTCGGTGCTCGCCTTCGTCCGCGACTACGCCGGCTCCGGCACCGCGATGGGCGACCAGCCGGAGGAGGTGCTCTGCGTCTTCAGCTTCAACCACAACCCGGTCTCGGTGACCATCACCGACCCCGAGAACCCCGGCTCGACGCTCACCGACCTCTTCGGCGGTGGCCGCTTCCCCGGCTTCTCCGAGGACGGCTCGCTGACGATGACGCTCGGCACCCAGGGCTTCTTCTGGCTGCACGTCGCGAAGGCGGGCCAGACCCGCGAGGGACTCACCCGCTGACCCGGCCTTCGCCCGCTCGACCGCGCAGCACGCCGCGGGGCCTCCCGACGATGTCGGAGGCCCCGCCTAGGCTGTCGGCGTGAGCATCACCGAGACGAACCAGGCACCGACGCTCTTCGACGAGAGCCTCCTCGACGAAGCCGGGTCCACCGGCGGGTCCGCAGGTTCGTCGGAGAGGTCGGAAGGCTCCGACGGCGCCCGCTGGTACGACCGACTCGCCGTCTTCGACCTCGAGACCACCGGCATCGACGTCCGCACCAGCCGCATCGTCACCGCGCACGTCGGCGTCATCGACGCCGACGGCTCCCCGATCGAGGGCACCACCTGGCTCGCCGATCCCGGCGTCGAGATCCCGGCCGGCGCCAGCGCCGTGCACGGCATCAGCACCGAGCACGCCCGCGAGCACGGCCGCCCCGCCGGCGAGGTCGTCGCCGAGGTGTCGGAGGCGCTGCGCTCGCTCCTCGCCCGCGGCGTCCCCGTCGTCATCTACAACGCCCCCTACGACCTCTCGCTGCTCGCCTTCGAGGCGCGCCGCTGGGGCGTCCCCGTGCTGATCGACCCGAGTCCCGTCATCGACCCGCTCGTCATCGACAAGGCCCTCGACCGCTACCGCAAGGGCAAGCGCACCCTCGTCCAGGCCGCGCTGCACTACGGCGTCCCGCTGACCGAGGCGCACGACGCCGGCGCCGACGCGATCGCGGCGGGCCGGGTCGCGCAGGCCCTCGGCCGCGCCTTCGCCGAGGAGCTGGGCGGCGGCGCCGAGGCGCTGCACGCCCTGCAGATCGACTGGTGCCGCACCCAGGCCGAGTCGTTCCAGGAGTACATGCGCCGCGTCCGCGACGAGAGCTTCGTCGCCGACGGCGCCTGGCCCGTCCGGCACTGAGCGTCCGGCACTGAGCGATCGGGCGCCCCCGCTCAGGTGAGCGTGCGCCCCTCCGCGAGCAGCGCCACGTACTCCGCGATCCGCCGCTCCCGCGTCTCCGGCCGCTTCAGCTGCGACAGCCGGAAGAGGAACGCGAAGCGCTTCTGCCCGCCGACCGTGGCGAAGAAGGCGGCCGCGGCCGGATCCGCGGCCAGTGCCGCCGTGAAGTCGTCCGGCACCTCCGCGTCGCGCTGCCGGTAGGCGGCCTCCCAGCGCCCGTCCGCCCGTGCCCGCTCCACCTCGGCGAGCCCGGCCGGCAGCATCCGGCCCTCCTCGAGCAGCCGCGCCACGTGGTCGCGGTTCACCTTCGACCACGGGCTCGCCCGGCGGCGCGGTGTGAACGCCTGCAGCTTGAACTGCTCGTCGAACGCGCCCGCCTGCCCGTCGATCCAGCCGTGACAGAGCGCGACGTCGAGCGCCTCCGCGTAGGTGATGCCCGGGTCGACGGCCGCCTTCTTCCGCAGATTCAACCGCACACCGCCCGGGTCCGGCTCACCGCGGAGGTAGGCGTCCCACTCCTCGGGCGTCGTGAGCGGCAGGATCGGCTTGTCGGCGAAGGACACCATCCCCGGACGCTACCGCCTCCCGGCCCGCCGCGTCACGGACCCGGAACCCGTGCTCCCGTCACGAGGACATGCGGCGGCCCCCGCGCGCAACCGCTCGACCGCTGACCCGCACTGCGCTGGGATCGGAGGACAGCGGGACCACCCGGGTCCCCGGCGAGGAGCAGTCATGCCCACCATCCGTACGGTCACCGTCCTCGGCAGCGGAGTCCTCGGCTCCCAGATCGCGTTCCAGGCCGCCTTCCACGGCTTCGCCGTCACCAGCTACGACGTCACCGACGAGGTGCTCGACGCCGCGCGCGAGCGCTTCCGCGGTCTCGCCGGCGTCTACGAGTCGGCCCAGGTCTCCGGAGGGATCCCCGGCGGCGCCGCCGCGGCCCTCGAGTCGCTGCGCCTCACCTCCGACCTCGCCGAGGCCGTCGCCGACGCCGACCTCGTGATCGAGGCCGTCCCCGAGGACCTCGCGCTCAAGCAGGAGCTCTACGGCCGCCTCGGCGCCCTCGCCCCGGAGCGGACGATCTTCGCGACCAACTCCTCGACGCTGCTCCCCAGCGACCTGAAGGAGTCGACCGGCCGCCCCGATCGCTTCCTCGCCCTGCACTACGCCAACCACGTCTGGGTGCAGAACACCGCCGAGATCATGGGCACCGCCGACACCGACCCGGCCGTCGTCGACGCGGTCGTCGTCTTCGCGGTCGAGAGCGGTCTCGAGCCGATCCGCCTGCAGAAGGAGAAGGCCGGCTACCTGCTCAACTCGCTGCTGGTGCCGCTCCTGAACGCCGCGAGCGGCCTCCTGATGGGCGGCTACGCCGACCCCGAGACCATCGACAAGACCTGGCGGATCGGCACCGGCGCCCCGCTCGGCCCCTTCCAGATCTTCGACGTCATCGGCCTCAACACCGCCTACCACGTCGCCGTCGCCGCCCCCGACGAGGCCTCGCAGGCCTTCGCCGCCCACCTCAAGACCGAGTACCTCGACCAGGGCAAGCTCGGCACCGCGACGGGCGAGGGCTTCTACCGCTACTGAACCGGCCGACTGCCCGATCAGCAGAGGAAGAGGACTCGCTCCGCGAACTGCATCGCGACTCATGCTGGTCGAGTAGCCGCGCAGCGGCGTATCGAGACCCGGCGACCACCGTGCAGGCGGTGGTGGATCTCGATACGCCCGCTCCGCGGGCTACTCGATCAGCAGGAAGCGGCCGGCTGCCGGGTCGTCCGATCAGCAGAGGGAAGCGGACTCGCTCCGCGAGCTGCATCGCCACTCATGCTGGTCGAGTAGCCCCGCAGGGGCGTGTCGAGACCCGCCCACCCCGAGGACGTCGGCCTCTTCCCCGCCCTGCGCTGGCGCCGACGACGAAGGGCCCCCGACCGCGAGGTCGAGGGCCCTTCGGAGGCTGGAGGCCGGAGCCTACTTGCCGAAGTTCTTGTAGCGCGAGTTGAACTTCTCGACGCGGCCGGCCGAGTCCATGATGCGCTGCTTGCCCGTGTAGAACGGGTGCGAGGCGGACGAGATCTCGACGTCGATGACGGGGTACGTGACGCCGTCGAGCTCGATCGTCTTGCTGCTGGTCGCCGTCGAGCGGGTGAGGAAGGTCTCACCGGAGGCGAGGTCGCGGAACACGATGGCCTCGTACTTGGGGTGGATGTCGGTCTGCATGATCGTGTCCTGTCGCTTGTGGTCCTGAACCGCGCCTGTCGTCGACGGGTGCGGGTGGATGAGTGGCGGGCGCACCGCGAACGGGCCCGAACCAGCTACCGAGAATAGCAGACGGCCGCCGCCACGGGGAGGTGCGGCACGCGGTCGCGCGAGCCCGTGCTCAGCGGGCGCGGGCCGAGTAGCGCCCGTTCTCGTGCGTCAGCGCGATGTCGAGCCCGAAGGCGTCCGCGAGGGTCGCCTCGGTGAGCGCCTCGGCCAGCGGGCCCGCGGCGACGACGGCGCCGTCGCGCAGCAGCAGCGCATGCGTGAACCCGACCGGGATCTCCTCGACGTGGTGGGTCACCATCACGATCGCGGGCGAGGCCGGGTCCTGCGCGAAGCCGCCGAGCAGCTGCACGAGCTCCTCGCGGGCGCCGAGGTCGAGGCTGCCGGCCGGCTCGTCGAGCAGCAGCAGCTCCGGGTCGGTCATGATCGCGCGGGCGATCTGGACGCGCTTCTGCTCGCCGTCGGATAGGGTGCCGAAGGTGCGGTCGGCGAGGTGGTCGAGCTTCCACTCCACGAGGACGCGGCGCGCACGGCGCTCGTCGATCTCGTCGTAGCCCTCGTTCCAGCGGCCGGTCACCGCGTAGGCGGCGGTCATCACGACGTCGAGCACCGTCTCGCCCGCGGGCAGGCGGCGCGCCATCGCGGTCGACGCGTAGCCGATCCGGGGGCGCAGCTCGAAGACGTCGACGCGGCCGAGCGTCTCCTCGAGCAGGTGCGCCGAGCCGGTCGACGGGTAGTTCTGCGCCGCGGCGATCTGCAGGATCGAGGTCTTCCCGGCTCCGTTGGAGCCGAGGATCACCCAGCGCTCCTCCTCGGACACGGTCCAGTCGACGTGGTCGAGGATCCGCTTGCCGTTCCGGACGAAGGACACATCGACGAACGAGACAACGCTGGGCATGCGGACCAGTCTAAAGGGAGCGGGCGGCGGGCTCAGACGAGCGAGTCGTAGATCGCACGGGTGTCCCGGGCGATCTGCGTCCAGCTGAAGTCGCTCTGCGCCCGGAGGCGGCCGGCCTCGCCCATCCGCTTCGCGGCGGCCGGATCGGCGACGACCTCGGCCATCGCGGCCGCGAGGTCGGCGACGTAGCGCTCCGGATCCACCGGTGTGCCGGTGCCGTCCGTCACCTGCTCGATCGGCACCAGGCGCCCGGTGACGCCGTCGACGACGACCTCCGGGATGCCGCCGGTCGCGGTCCCGACGACCGCGGCACCGCACGCCATCGCCTCGAGGTTCACGATGCCCAGCGGCTCGTAGATCGACGGGCAGACGAACGTGGTCGCGGCGGTCAGCACCGCGGAGAGCTGGTGGCGCGGCAGGTGGCGGTCGATCCAGACGACGCCGGTGCGCTCCTGCTGGAGCCCCCGCACGAGCGCGGTGACCTCGGCCATGATCTCGGGGGTGTCCGGGGCGCCGGCGCAGAGCACCAGCTGCACCTCCGGCGGCAGCATCGCGGCCGCGCGCAGCAGGTAGGGCAGCCCCTTCTGCCGGGTGATCCGGCCGACGAAGACGACGGACGGGCGCGACGGGTCGATGCCCAGCTCGGCGAGGACGGCCTCGTCCTCCACCGGGTGCCACGCGTCGAGGTCGATGCCGTTGTAGACGACGTGCACCTTCGCCGGGTCCAGAGCGGGGTAGGAGCGGAGGATGTCGTTCCGCATCCCGCCGGAGACCGCGATCACCGCGTCGGCGCTCTCGTACGCCTCGCGCTCGATCCAGCTCGAGACGCGGTAGCCGCCGCCGAGCTGCTCGGCCTTCCACGGGCGCAGCGGCTCGAGGCTGTGCGCCGAGACGACGTGCGGGATGCCGTGCAGCAGCTGCGCGAGGCGCCCGGCCGCGTTGGCGTACCAGGTGTGCGAGTGCACGAGATCGGCTCCGGCCGCGTCCTGGGCGATCTGGAGATCGACGCCCAGGGTCTGCAGCGCGCCGTTGGCCTGCGCCAGCTCGGCCGGCACCGGGTACGCGAACGCACCCTCCTCGTCCCTCGGCGCGCCGAAGCAGCGCACCACGACCTCGATGTCGTGGCGGAGGGCCTTGGTGAGCTCGGCCACGTGCACACCGGCTCCCCCGTACACCTCGGGCGGATATTCCTTGGTCAGCAGATCGACTCGCACACCCCGAACCGTAGTACAGCGCGATCCCCCGGCGACAGCCGACTTCACGCGGGTTCGCGGACCTTCGCCAACCCCTACTGTGGAGCCATGCAGTCAAAGAAGATTTTCGGCATCGTCCTCGCGGGTGGCGAAGGCAAGCGGCTCATGCCCCTGACGGCGGACCGGGCCAAGCCCGCGGTGCCGTTCGGCGGGCAGTACCGTCTGATCGACTTCGCGCTGTCCAACCTCATCAACTCGGGTCTGACTCAGATCGTGGTGCTGACGCAGTACAAGTCGCACTCGCTCGACCGCCACGTCTCGCAGACCTGGACGCTCTCGGGGCTGCTCAACTCGTACGTCGCGTCCGTCCCGGCGCAGCAGCGGCTCGGCAAGCGCTGGTTCAGCGGCTCGGCCGACGCGATCCTGCAGAGCCTCAACCTGATCCGCGACGAGAAGCCCGACATCGTCGTCGTGGTCGGCGCGGACCACGTCTACCGCATGGACTTCTCGCAGATGATCGAGGCGCACATCAAGTCGGGCGCCAAGGCGACCGTCGCGGCGATCCGCCAGCCGATCGAGCTCGCCGACCAGTTCGGCGTCATCCAGCTCGCGGGCGACGAGGCCGGCGACGGCATCGTCCCGACCAAGATCGCCGAGTTCCTCGAGAAGCCCAAGGACGCGGTCGGCCTCGCCGACTCGCCGCACGAGGTCCTCGCCTCGATGGGCAACTACGTCTTCGACGCCGACGCGCTGATCGACGCGGTCATCCGCGACGGCGAGCTCTCCACCTCCGACCACGACATGGGCGGCGACATCATCCCCGACTTCGTCGCGCGCGGCGAGGCCGGCGTCTACGACCTCAAGCTCAACGAGGTCCCCGGCTCCACCGATCGCGACCGCTACTACTGGCGCGACGTGGGGACGATCGACTCGTTCTTCGAGGCGCACCAGGACCTGATCTCGGCGCTGCCCGTCTTCAACCTCTACAACCAGCAGTGGCCGATCTTCTCGTCGCAGCTCAACTCGCCGCCCGCGAAGATCGTGCGCGACGGCAAGGGCAACCTCGGCACCACCGTCGACTCGGTCGTCTCCCTGGGCACCGTCATCTCCGGTGCGCACATCGAGCGCAGCGTCGTCGGCCCCTGGGCGGTCATCGAGTCGAACGCCACGGTCTCCGACTCGGTCGTCTTCGACAAGGTCCGGATCGGCCCGGACGCCGTGGTCGCCCGCGCTATCCTCGACAAGGACGTCGTCGTCGAGCCCGGCGCCCGTGTCGGCGTGGACCACGACCACGACCGCGAGCGCGGGTTCACCGTCACCGAGTCGGGCATCACCGTCGTCGGAAAGGGCGTCGTCGTCCGCCCGTAGCACCCCCGCGGGTCGAGAGCACTGCGCTTCCGCGCCGCCGGCCCTGCCGGCGCGCGGACCCGACCGATTGGCCCGTCCTTGAGTGAGCCTCTGCGCACACCCGCCCGATTCCTGGTCGTCGTCGACGCCGACTCCACGCTGCTGCAGGACGAGGTGATCGAGCTGCTCGCCGCGCACGCGGGCTCCGAGGAGCGCGTCGCCGCGATCACCGAGCGCGCGATGCACGGCGAGATCGACTTCGGCGAGAGCCTGCGCGAGCGTGTCGCCACTCTCGCCGGCGTCCTCGACGACGTCTGCGCCGGAGTGAGCGGCCGCGTCCGGGTCACCCCGGGAGTGGAGGAGCTGATCGCCGGCATCCACTCCGCCGGCGGTCGGATCGGCGTCGTCTCGGGCGGCTTCCACGAGGTGCTCGACTCGGTCGCCGGGGCCCTCGGCCTCGATTTCGTCCGCGCCAACCGGCTCGGCAGCCGCGACGGCCGCCTGACCGGCGCGGTCGAGGGCCCGGTCATCGACGCCGCCGCGAAGGCCGCCGCGCTGTGCGAGTGGGCGGCGGAGTCCGGCGTCCCGCTCCGGCGGGCGATCGCGGTCGGCGACGGGGCGAACGACCTCGAGATGATGCGGGTGGCCGGCCTCTCGGTCGCCTTCAACGCGAAGCCCGTGGTCCGCGAGCGCGCCGATCTCGTCATCGACGGCCTCGACCTCAGCCAGCTGCTGCCGGTCCTCGGTCTCCGCGGCTGACGCCGGCGGGGCGGCGCCTCAGCCGCCCGCCGTCGCGACCAGCGCCGCCGCGCCCAGGGCCAGCGCCCAGCTGACCAGCGAGCCGACCAGGAAGTACTCGGCCTTCGAGCCGCCCTCGCCGTCGCGGGAGATCTCGGGGAAGCGCACGATGCCCTTCGCCGCGAAGACGGCGCCGGCCAGCCCGATCGCTCCGGCGAGGGTGAGCCCGGCCACGAGCAGCCGCTCGAGCGGCCCGATGGCGCGACCGCCGCGGAGGTCCGGGACGCGCACCTCCTGGGGCGCCGGCCGGGCGAATCGAGCGCGGAGCGAGAAGCGGCTCCGGGCGGCGACCGGCTGCGGCAGCTCGCGGTAGAGCGCGGCGCGCACGACGACGTTGGCGCTCTCCAGGAGGAAGAGCGCGGCGCCTCCGGAGAGCAGCGCCTGGGCGATCGGCGGCACCGGCCCGGAGCGCCCGAGCTCCGCGTAGGCGTCGACCAGGGGGCCGGCGGCGGGGCCGGTCGCGCGATCCAGCACCAAGAGCACGAGGACCGCGACGACCAGGCCGACGGCGGGTCGGAGCCCACCGGGCGGCCGGGTGCCCGCCGCGGTCGTCGTGAGCAGCAGCCAGGCTCCGGAGAGGACCGCGACGATCGCGACCCCGAGCGGCGGAGCCCCGAGGCCCAGCACCGCCGACACCGCTGCGGCCGCCCAGATCACGACGATCGCGCCGGCGGCGACGGGCCGTCGCAGGTGCGTCCGCGCGAGGTCGGCCAGCCCGACGAGCGCGAGCAGCAGCGCGGTCAGCACGCGTCCGCCAGCAGCCGCGCGCCGGTGAGCAGGGCGCCCGCGCCCGCGCGCTTCAGCGCCTGCGACACCGCCGACTGCGTGATCGACTCCTGCTCGGCCAGGACCTTCTGCGGCAGCCCGCGCGCGGTGCCGAGCACGAGCCGCCGGTCGCGGTCGCTCATCTCGCCGACGAGGGCGTCACGGGCGAGGAGGTAGGCGTTCACCGCGGCCTCCTGCGCGTCCGGCGCGTCCGAGGCGATGAACCAGCCCCGGGCGGTCGGCACGGCTCCGTCCTCGAGGGCGTGTGCCCGCTCGATGGCCGCTCGCGCGCGCCACCAGCCGGGCCCGTCCTGCAGGTCGCCTGCGATGCCCGAGCCGACCACCCTGATCTCGCCGTGGCCGAGGCCGACCCGGCAGTCCACGCCGGGCGGCAGCGCCAGGCGCGCCTGGAGCGTCGCCCCGAGGGCCGCGGAGACGGAGGCGTAGACCGCCTGGAACTCGTCCCCGACCGTCGGGTGCAGCGGTTCGAGTGCCGGGACCGCCGCGTCGACCGCCGCGAAGCCGCGCTCGATCTCGCGCTGCACGGAGGACCGCGCGGCGATCTCCCGGGAGTCGACCAGGTCGAGCAGCACCGCGACGACGGGGGTTTCGGTCATCGCATAAGCCTACAGCTGATATCCCTCGGATATAAGCTCTCAGCTGATACGGTCAGTGACCCATCCCGAGGCCGCCGTCGACGGGGATGACGGCACCGGAGATGTAGTCCGCCTCGTCGCTCGCCAGCCAGCGCGTGACCTTCGCGACCTCGGCGGCCGTGCCGTAGCGGGCCAGCGGGATGCTCTTGCGGTACTCCGCCTGCTGCTCCGCCGGGAGCTCCGCCGTCATGTCGGTCTCGATGAACCCGGGTGCGACGACGTTCGCCGTGATGTTGCGGGCACCGAGCTCGCGGGTCAGCGACCGGGCGAAGCCGACCAGCGCGGCCTTCGACGAGGAGTAGTTGATCTGGCCCGGTCCGCCGTAGAGGCCGACGACGCTCGAGATCAGGACGATGCGGCCGAACCTCTGCTTCAGCATCGCCTTCGACGCCCGCTTGACGACCCGGAAGGCGCCGGTGAGGTTGGTGTCGATCACGGAGGTGAAGTCCTCCTCCGACATGCGCAGCAGCAGCAAGTCGCGGGTGATGCCGGCGTTCGCGACGACGACCTCGACGGGGCCGAGCTCGGCCTCGATCTGCGAGAAGGCGGCGTCGATGGACGCGGAGTCGGTGACGTCGGCGACGACGGTGAAGGAGCCCTCGGGGCCCGAGCCGGAGCGGGCGGTGACCGCGACCCGGTGACCGGCCGCCACGAACTCCTCGGCGATGGCGTAGCCGATCCCCCGGTTGCCCCCCGTGACGAGAACGGTGCGCGGCGTGGTCATGGTGTCCCTCTCCGCCGGTGCGCGGGCGGCTCCGGACGACCCGTACATCTTAGAGGCGCTCGGCGCAACACATCCGCGGATAGGGCCGTCTCAGCCTTCGCTTGGCGCGCACGACGTAGTCTTGTCGGGCTGTGAAATCACGCGAATCGCTCACCTCCCTCCCGCCGTCGCCCAGTGCCGCGCGTCGCTCCCGCGCGATCAAGTACTCCATCGCCATGGGCATCAGGATGGTCTGCGTGATCTGCCTGATCTTCGCCCAGGGCTGGTGGCTGCTCTTCTTCGCCCTCGGCGCGATCGTGCTCCCCTACTTCGCCGTCGTGCTCGCCAACGTCGGCAGCGCCGGTGAGAGCGGAACGGTCGAGCGTCCCGGCGCGATCGTGCTGTCCCGGCCGGTGCCGCCCTACGTGCCGCCCACGGCGGACGACGCGGCGCCCTCCGCCGACGCGCCCGAGGGCGGCGACCCGACCGAGGGACGACGGTGATCCCGCTCGGCGGCGTACCCGATCAGCACGCCTGCTCGCGCGCCGGCTGCGCGCTGACCGCGACCTGGGCGATCGAGTGGCGGAACCCGCGCATCCACACCGCGGACCGCAGGAAGACCTGGCTCGCCTGCGGGGAGCACCTCGACTACCTGCGCGAGTTCCTCGCGGCGCGGGAATTCCCGCTCGAGGTGAAGCCGCTGCTGACGGTCGACCGCGGAGCCGCCCTGTGAGCGCGACGGCGACGCGGCCGTCCTGGCGCTTCGCCTTCTCGCGCCGCTGGTTCGGCTACCTGGCCCTCACGATCGTCTTCGCCGTCGCCTGCGTGCTGCTCTCGCGCTGGCAGGTCGCGCGGCTCGACGAGGCGGCGAGCACCAACCGGCTCGTCACCGCCAACTGGAACGCGGATCCCGTCGCACTCGACGGGCTGCTCCCCGAGGGAGCGAGCTGGGACGACGCGCTCGAGTACCGGCCCGTCGAGGTCAGCGGCGTCTACGAGACCGACGGCGAGACGCTCGTCCGCAACCGGCCGTACAACGGCAATCCCGGCTTCGAGATCCTCACGCCGTTGCGCCTCGCGGACGGCAGCGTCTTCGTCGTCGATCGCGGCTGGGTCCCGGTCGGCTCCACCCAGGACTCCCCCGATGTCGTCCCGGCCCCGCCCGAGGGCGAGGTCACGGTGACGGCCCGGCTCAAGCCCGGCGAGGGCCGCATCGAGGGCCGCGGCGCCCCCGCCGGCCAGATCGCCACGATCCAGCTCGACGACCTCTCCGCGCAGCTCGACGAGCCGCTGCGCACCGCCGGCTACGGGCTGCTGGTCCAGGAGGACCCGGCACCGATCGAGGAGCGGCCGCTCGCCGCGATCAAGCCGGTCGCCGACGAGGGCCTGCACATCAGCTACGCGATCCAGTGGGTGCTCTTCGCGATCATGGGCTTCGGCGGTCTCGCCTGGGCGATCCGGCACGAGTACCGGATCCGCAACGCCGACGACCCCGAGGTCATCGCCGCTGAGGAGCGCCGCGAGCAGCGCCGCCTCCGCCGCGGCCGCACCGACGCCGAGATCGAGGACGAGCTGCTCGACGCCCGCTGACGGAGCGGGATCCACCGAGATGACGCCCGCCCGCATGCATGCTGGCCGAGTAGCCGCGGCACGCGGTGTATCGGGACCCACGTGAGCCACATGCTGGTCGAGTAGCCGCGGCACGCGGCGTATCGAGACCCACGGCGCCGGGACTCGGGGATCCCTGGACGCCGCGGGTCAGGCCAGCATGATCAGGTCGAGGTAGTCCGCGGTCCAGTGGTCCTCGGTGCCCTCGGGCATGATCAGCACGCGCTCGGGGTTGAGCGCCTCCACGGCCCCCTCGTCGTGGCTGACCAGGACGACCGCGCCCTCGTAGTGCGCGAGCGCGTCGAGGATCTCCTCGCGGCTGGCCGGGTCCAGGTTGTTGGTGGGCTCGTCCAGCAGCAGCACGTTGGCGCCCGAGACGACGATCATCGCCAGAGCGAGGCGGGTCTTCTCGCCGCCGGAGAGGACGCCGGCCGGCTTGTGCGAGTCGTCGCCGGTGAAGAGGAACGAGCCCAGCACGCGGCGGGCCTCGGTCTCGGTGAGGTTCGGGCTCGAGGAGACCATGTTCTCCAGCACCGAGCGCTTGACGTCGATCGTCTCGTGCTCCTGGGCGTAGTAGCCGATGCGCAGCCCGTGGCCTGCCTCGATCACGCCGGTGTCCGGCGCGTCCACGCCGCCGAGGATGCGCAGCAGAGTCGTCTTGCCCGCACCGTTCAGCCCGAGGATGACCACCTTCGAGCCGCGGTCGATCGCGAGGTCGACGGAGGTGAAGATCTCGAGCGAGCCGTAGCTCTTCGAGAGGTTCTGCGCCTGCAGCGGGGTCCGGCCGCAGGCGGACGGGGTCGGGAAGCGGAGCTTCGCGACCCGGTCCACGGCGCGGACCTCCTCGAGGCCGCTGAGCATCCGCTCGGCGCGGGCGACCATCTGGTGCGCGGCCGCGGCTTTCGAGGCCTTCGCGCCGAAGCGCGCGGCCTGCAGCTGCAGTGCCCCGGCCTTCTTCTCGACGTTGACGCGCTCCTTCTTGCGGCGCTCCTCGTCGGCCGCGCGCTGGCGGAGGTAGTTCTTCCAGTTCATGTTGTAGACGTCGATGACCTGGCGGTTGGCGTCCAGGTAGAAGACGCGGTTCACGGTCTCGCCGACCAGCTCGATGTCGTGGCTGATCACGATGAAGCCGCCGCGGTAGTTCTTCAGGAACTCGCGGAGCCAGACCACGGAGTCGGCGTCGAGGTGGTTGGTCGGCTCGTCGAGGATGAGCGTCTGCGCGTCGGAGAAGAGGATGCGGGCGAGCTCGATGCGGCGGCGCTGACCACCCGAGAGCGTCTTCAGCGGCTGGTCGAGGATCCGGTCCGGCAGGTTCAGGTTGCTCGCGATCGACGCCGCCTCGGCCTCCGCCGCGTATCCGCCGAGCGAGAGGAAGCGGTCGGTCAGGTTGCCGTACTTCTTCATCCCGGCCTCGCTGACGGCCGTGTCGCTGCTCGACATCGCGACGGTGGCCTCCTGCATGCCCAGCACCAGCTGACCGAGGCCGCGGGCGTCGAGGATGCGCGTGCGCGCCAGCTCCTCCGGGTCGCCGGAGCGCGGGTCCTGCGGCAGGTAGCCGATCTCGCCGCCGCGGTCGACCGACCCCTTCGCGGCGATGAGGTCGCCGGCGAGGACCTTGGTCAGCGTCGTCTTGCCCGCGCCGTTGCGGCCGACGAGGCCGACCTTGTCGCCGTCGCCGACTCTGAAGGACACGTTCTCCATCAGGAGTCGGGCGCCGACTCGGAGTTCGAGGTCGTGCACGCTGAGCACTGTGCTGTCCGTTCCCGCCAAGAAATGGCGTTCGGTTCGGGAGGTGTGGGGCAAGAGGCCGCGGAGCGGCAGCCCCCTAGTATATTTCCTGAGCCGCGGGGCGGATCCACGTCCGCTCACCGCGGACGCGCTCGCTCCTCGCTCTCGGGCGACACGGTCTTTGGAGAACAGACATGTCCAGCTACTCTCTCGCCCCGTCGCGACCGGTCCTGGCGGACCGGCTGCTCACCCGCTCGCTGGTCACCGATCTGGTGCTCGTCCTCGCCGCCGCCGCGTTCACGGCCGGCATGGCGCAGCTGTACATCCCGATGTGGCCGGTCCCGATCACGGGCCAGACCTTCGCCGTCCTGCTCGTCGGCACCACGCTCGGCGCCCTCCGCGGCGCGCTCTCGATGGGCGTCTACGCGCTCGTCGGCGCCCTCGGCGCCCCGATCTTCACCGAGGGCTCGAGCGGCTGGGCCGTCCTGGCCGGCCCGACGGGCGGCTACATCGTCGGCTTCGTCCTCGCCTCGATCGTCACCGGATGGCTCGCGCAGCGCCAGTGGGACCGCCGCGTCGTCGGCACCGCCGTGACCTTCCTCGCGGGCACCGCCACGATCTACCTGGTCGGACTCCCCTGGCTCGCCACCGCGCTCGGCTCGATGGGCTACCCGGCCGACCTCGGCTCGGTGCTGACCGCCGGCCTCGTGCCCTTCCTCGTCGGCGACACCCTCAAGATCCTGCTGGCCGCCGCGCTCCTGCCCACCACGTGGGCGATGCTCGGCCGCCGCAAGGGCTGACCCGCCCCGCACGCACGGCGAAGGGCCCGGAGGATGATCCTCCGGGCCCTTCCCCGTACCTGACGCCGATCGAGCGGCGCGGCTCTAGATCGAGAAGCCGAGGGCGCGCATCATGTCGCGGCCGTCCTCGGTGATCCGGTCCGGACCCCACGGCGGCATCCAGACCCAGTTGATCCGGAACGCCTCCACGACGCCGTCGAGCGACTCCGCGGTCTGCTCCTCGAGCACGTCCGTCAGCGGGCAGCCCGCCGACGTCAGCGTCATGTGGATGACCAGGGCGTCGTTCTCGTCGTCCCAGCCCAGGTCGTAGATGAGGCCGAGGTCGACGACGTTGACGCCGAGCTCGGGGTCCATGACGTCCTTGAGCGCCTCCTCGACCTGGTCGAAGAGCTTCGGGTCGAGCGTGGTGACCGCCATGATCAGGCCGTCGCCGGGGCGAGGAAGCGGTCGTAGCCCTCGTCCTCGAGGCGGGTCGCGAGCTCCTTGCCGCCCTGCTCGGCGATCCGGCCGGCGACGAAGACGTGCACGAAGTCGGGCTGGATGTAGCGCAGGATCCGCGTGTAGTGCGTGATCAGCAGGACGCCGAGGCCGGTCGAGGCGTGGGCGCGGTTGACGCCCTCCGAGACGATCTTGAGCGCGTCGACGTCGAGGCCGGAGTCGGTCTCGTCGAGGACGGCGAACTGCGGGGCGAGCAGCTCGAGCTGGAGGATCTCGTTGCGCTTCTTCTCGCCGCCCGAGAAGCCCTCGTTGACGTTGCGCGCCGCGAAGGACGGATCCATGCGCAGGTCGGCCATGGCCTTCTTGACGTCCTTGGTCCAGGTGCGGATCGCCGGCGCCTCGCCCGCGATCGCGGTCTTGGCCGTGCGGAGGAAGTTGGTGTTGGTCACGCCGGGGATCTCGACCGGGTACTGCATGGCGAGGAAGAGGCCGGCGCGAGCGCGCTCGTCGACGGTCATGTCGAGGACCTCGACGCCGTCGAGGGTGATCGAGCCGCCGTCGACGTGGTACTTCGGGTGGCCCGCGATCGTGTACGCGAGGGTGGACTTGCCGGACCCGTTCGGGCCCATCACGGCGTGGATCTCACCCTGGTTGATGGTGAGGTCGACACCGCGGAGGATCTGCTTGGTCCCCTGCTCGGTCTCGACACTGACGTGGAGATCGCTGATCTGGAGAACGGACATTCAGACTTCCTTCGTGACGGTCGGGTCGATGTAGACGTCGCCGTCGATGACCTCGACGACGAAGACGGGAACCGGCTCGAAGGCCGGCAGGTTTAGGGGGGCGCCGGTGCGCAGCGAGAACGCCGAGCCGTGGGCCCAGCACTCGAGGGTGTCGTCCTCGACGAAGCCCTCGGCGAGGGAGACCTCGCCGTGCGTGCAGGTGTCGCCGATGGCGTGGATCTCGCCGGCCGTGTCCTGCACGATCGCGATGGCGATGCCGTCGACGACGTAGCGGACGGCCTGATTGGGGATCAGCTCCGAGGCGGCGCAGATCTTCGCGGCGTCGCTCATGCGGACACCTCCGGCATGTACGCGCCGGTCTGCCCGGCGCTGCCGGCCAGCTCGGCCTCGATCGCGAGCTGGAGGCGGTCCTCGAGCTCGGTCACGCCGATCTGCTGCACGATCTCGCTGAGGAAGCCGCGGACGACCAGGCGGCGCGCCTCGTCCTCGCGGATGCCGCGCGACTGCAGGTAGAAGAGCTGCTCGTCGTCGAAGCGGCCGGTCGCCGAGGCGTGGCCCGCTCCGGCGATGTCGCCGGTCTCGATCTCGAGGTTCGGGATCGAGTCGGCCCGCGTGCCGTCCGAGAGGACAAGGTTGCGGTTCTGCTCGTAGCTGTCGGTGCCGTTCGCGCTCTGGCGGATCAGCACGTCGCCGATCCAGACCGTCCGCGCGCCCTGGCCCTGCAGCGCGCCCTTGTAGGTGACGCGGCTGCGGGTGTCGGGGGCGTCGTGGTCGACGTAGACCTGCTGCTCGAGGTGCTGGCCGCCGTCGGCGAAGTACAGGCCGAGGAGCTCGCCGTCGGCGCCGCGCTCGACGAGGTGCGCCGAGGGGTTCACCCGGACGATCGAGCCGCCGAGGGTGACGACGATGTGCTTGACCTTCGCGTCGCGGCCGACGCGGAGGAAGTGGTTCGCGAGGTGGCGGGCGTCGTCGGCCCACTCCTGCAGCGTGACGATGGTCAGCTGCGCGCCCTCGCCGACGAGGACCTCGACGTTCTCGGCGAGAGTCGCCTCGCCCTCGTTCTGCAGCACGACGACGCCGCGCGCGTACGGCGCGGCCTCGATGATCGTGTGCGCGGCACGGGGAGCGGAGCCGAGACCGGTGCGGACGAGCGTCGCGACCTTCTCGTCCTCGCCGGTCACCCGGATCGAGAGCGCCTGCTCGAACTGCGACCAGGCGTTCGCGGCGGCGCGGTCCTCGGGGAGGCCGGCGGTGCCGATCCGCGCGTCGTCGCGACCGACCCAGGAGACGTCGACGCCCTCGACCGCCGCCGACTCCAGCGGAGTCGGCGAGCCGTCGAGGGGGCCGTCGATCAGGTCGCCGAGGCGGGCGACCGGGGTCAGCTTCCAGGCGATCTCGCGACCGGTGACCGTCTCGAAGGCGTCGACGTCGGTGGACGCGAAGCGCTCGGAGCGGGTCTGCACGGGCGTGA
This sequence comes from Rathayibacter sp. PhB186, assembly GCF_003751825.1. Classification (NCBI taxonomy): domain Bacteria; kingdom Bacillati; phylum Actinomycetota; class Actinomycetes; order Micrococcales; family Microbacteriaceae; genus Rathayibacter; species Rathayibacter sp. PhB186. Next base: position 171,612 of record NZ_RJKO01000002.1, read on the forward strand.
ACGCCCCGTCGGAGTGCGCGGCGATGCCCAGGCGCGCGGCGGCGTCCGCGCCGTCGATCGCAGGGGACGTCGGGGCGCTCGTGGGGACCGTCATCAGGCGGTGGTTCCTTTCGAAGGGTGCTGGCCGCCCGACTCGGGCGGCCTCGGGGCCGGTGGGGCGAGCGTCAGCCGACGCTGCCCTCCATCCCCATCTCGATGAGCTTGTTGAGCTCGAGGGCGTACTCCATCGGCAGCTCGCGCGCGATCGGCTCGATGAAGCCGCGGACGATCATGGCCATGGCCTCGTCCTCCGGCATGCCGCGGGACATCAGGTAGAAGAGCTGCTCCTCGCTGACCTTCGAGACCGTGGCCTCGTGGCCGAGCTGGACGTCGTCCACGCGGATGTCGATCGCCGGGTAGGTGTCCGAGCGCGAGATCGTGTCGACCAGGAGGGCGTCGCAGCGCACCGTGTTCGCGGAGTGGTGCGCGTTGGCGTCCACCCGGACCTCGCCGCGGTAGCCGGCTCGGCCGCCGCCGCGGGCGATCGACTTGGAGACGATCGACGACTGCGTGTACGGAGCCATGTGGATCATCTTCGCGCCGGCGTCCTGGTGCTGGCCGGGGCCCGCGAACGCGACGGAGAGGGTCTCGCCCTTGGCGTGCTCGCCGACCAGGAAGATCGACGGGTACTTCATCGTGACCTTGGAGCCGATGTTGCCGTCGATCCACTCCATCGTCGCGCCCTCGTGAGCGATCGCGCGCTTGGTGACGAGGTTGTAGACGTTGTTCGACCAGTTCTGGATCGTCGTGTAGCGCACGCGGGCGTTCTTCTTCACGATGATCTCGACGACGGCCGAGTGCAGGGAGTCCGACTTGTAGATCGGCGCCGTGCAGCCCTCGATGTAGTGGACGTAGCTGCCCTCGTCCGCGATGATCAGCGTCCGCTCGAACTGGCCCATGTTCTCGGTGTTGATCCGGAAGTAGGCCTGCAGCGGGATGTCGACGCGCACGCCCTTGGGGACGTAGACGAACGAGCCGCCGGACCAGACCGCCGTGTTCAGCGCGGCGAACTTGTTGTCGCCGGCCGGGATGACGGTGCCGAAGTACTCCTCGAAGATCTCGGGGTGCTCGCGGAGGGCGGTGTCGGTGTCCATGAAGATGACGCCCTGCTCCTCCAGGTCCTCGCGGATCTGGTGGTAGACGACCTCGGACTCGTACTGCGCGGCGACGCCGCCGACGAGGCGCTGGCGCTCCGCCTCGGGGATGCCGAGCTTCTCATACGTGTTCTTGATGTCGTCCGGGAGGTCCTCCCAGGTCTGCGCCTGCTTCTCGGTGGAGCGGACGAAGTACTTGATGTTGTCGAAGTCGATGTCCGACAGGTCGGCGCCCCAGGTGGGCATCGGCTTGCGCTCGAAGAGGGCGAGCGCCTTCATGCGCCGCTCGCGCATCCAGGCCGGCTCGTTCTTGAGCGCGGAGATGTCGGAGACGACCTCGGGCGAGATGCCGCGGCGCGCGGAGGCGCCGGCGGAGTCCGAGTCGGACCAGCCGAACTCGTAGACGCCCAGGCTCGCGAGCTCGGGGCGGTCGATCAGGATGTCTGACATAAGTACCTCGTTTCCTACCCACTGGTAACCGGTCGGGTTCCGGAGTCATTCCCCGAGGGGGATCCGAGGAGCGCATCCGGGCCGATCACGCCATCGAGTCGATGGGCGGAGCGGAGCGGTGCGTCCCGGGAAGTCCTGAGGCTTGCGGTGGCGCTCCATCGGGCCGAGGTCCGGGTCTCGCCGTCACGGCGACCGACGCGTCCCGCGTCGAACCTGAACCAACTACTCATCCTACGGAAGCCGTGCTCCCAGTGGAACCTCTGCACCTGGGTGTCGCCCGGGCACCGGAGCCCGCGCCGCCAGACCCGCATGACCACACCCGTGTCGGTGGTCCGTGCTGAAGTGTCCGCATGACGAACGACGACAGCATCCCGACACTTCCCCGCCTCCTCCTCGCGCTTGCGCGCACCGGCCTGGAGCCGAAGCTCGCCCGCGACTTCGGCTCGTTGGCCGAGCCGCTCGCGCGGTGCCTCCCGCTGCCGCGGCTCGTGCTCGCACTGGTCCGGCTGCGCCGGCACCTGCGGTCGGGCGGGAAGGGCCCCCGAGCCGGCCACCGTCCGAGTCAGAGCGCGGGCGCGAGCTCCTCGACGGCCTGCCGACGCTGAGCGCGCACCGTGAAGAGCCGCGGATTCACGTCGAGCAGGACCCGCAGCGCACCGACCCACACGAACGCGGAGCCGAGGAGGTGGACGGCGACGAGCGCCTCCGGCAGGGCGAGGAGCGACTGGGCGACGCCCACCAGCGCCTGCACCCCCACCACGACGAGGAAGGTGATCACGCGGCGCCGTGCCAGCTCGGAGCCCGGAACGCGCGCCAGCAGCACCAGCAGCGCGAGGCCGAGCACGAGCGTGGCCGTCCCGAGGACCCCGTGCACGACGGTGACGCTCTCCCAGTGGAACCGCATCCGCGGGACCTCGGCCGAGTCGCCCGCGTGCGGACCGGTGCCGGTCACCAGGGTGCCGACGGCGATCACGGCCAGCGTCACCGCGACGAGCGCGATGCTCACCCCTCGCGTCAGCGCGTCCGGCTCGAACGCGACGGACTGCGAGCGGTGCGCGCGGTGCCAGGTCAGCGCCGTGGTCGTCAGCAGGGCGATCGCGAGCATGAAGTGACCGGCGACGATGTAGGGGTTGAGGCCCGAGTGCACGGTCGCGCCGCCCGCGAGTGCGTTCGCCACTACGAGCCAGAACTGCGACCAGGCCAGGCGGGTCATCGTGCGGTCGCGCGGCTTCTGCAGCCGGGCCGCGGTGATGGCCCAGCCGACCGCGACGATCAGCACGCCGGTGAAGGCGCGGTTGGTGAACTCGATGAAGCCGTGGATCCCGAGCTCGGGCGTCGAGGTCAGCGAGCCCGCGTCGCAGGCGGGCCAGGTCGGGCAGCCGAGGCCCGAGCCGGTCAGGCGCACGACGCCGCCGAAGAAGATGATCAGGATGCTCGCGACCAGGGCGGCCGTCGTCCCCCAGCGCAGGGCGCGGGGACTCAGGGTGACCCGCTCGGCGAGGAACGAGAACGGCGTCACCATCAGAACGGCAGCAGCGGGTCGATGCCGACGGCGAGGAACAGCAGCGTGAGGTATCCGATCGAGCCGTGGAAGACGCGCATCGGCGAGACGTGCTCGTGACGGATCGCGAGGCTGTAGAGGCGGTGCGTCTCGGCGATGAACCAGACACCGCTCGCGAGGGCGACGACCGTGTAGACGACGCCCATCCCGGCGACGGGGATGAGCAGCAGGGAGCACGCGACGGTGGCCCACGCGTAGAGGATGACCTGGAGACCGACGATGCTGCGCCCGCGGACGACGGCGAGCATCGGCACGCCGGCGGCGCGGTAGTCCTCGCGGTACTTCATCGAGAGCGGCCAGTAGTGCGGCGGCGTCCAGAGGAAGATGACCGAGAACAGGATGATCGGAGCCCAGTCGAGCGAGTTCGTGACCGCGGCCCAGCCGATCAGCACGGGCATGCAGCCCGCGATGCCGCCCCAGACGATGTTCTGCGGCGTGCGGCGCTTGAGGAACAGCGTGTAGAAGAGCACGTAGATGAGGATCGCGGCGAGCGAGAGCGACGCGGCCAGCCAGTTGGCGGTCAGGCCGAGCCAGACGATCGACAGCACGCCGATCGTGGTCGCGAAGACCAGCGCCTCCCGGTCGGAGACCTCGCCGGTGACGAGCGGGCGGTTGCGGGTCCGCTTCATCACGCGGTCGATGTCGCGGTCGATGTAGCAGTTGAACGCGCCGGCCGACCCGGCGCTGAGCGCCCCGCCGATGAGGACGTTGAGGACCAGCAGCAGGTTCGGGATCCCGTTCTGCGCCAGGATCATCGTGGGCGCGGTGACCACGAGCAGAAGCTCGATCACCCGCGGCTTCGTCAGCGCGACGTACGCCCTCACCTTGCGCGACAGGGGCGACCGGACGGGCCCTCCCCGCTCGATCGCGGTGGTCTCTGCGACTACGTCCATTGCTCCTCTAACGATCGATGATCCCGAACGAGTGTAATGCGCGCCGGATGGGGGCGGGCCCGGAGTGCACGCTTGTCCAATCGGACGCCGACATATGCGAGGCGCAACCCCCGATCCCCGGCGCACCCCCCTCCGTATACTCGGAACTGCTCGCCAGAGCGCCCGGCCCGCACCCGAGTTCCGCCCGACTGATCAGTCGCGCGAGGCCGAACGGGGCGTCGTCGGAAGCATCGTGTCGAAGTCGTCATGCGCGCTCCACCATGCGAGAGGGCGGACGGTCCCCGTCTGCCCCACGTCTCGAGAAGGGTCAGTACCTAGTGTCAGAACTGCAATGGGATTCCATTGACGAGAAGGCAGTCGACACGGCGAGGGTTCTCGCCGCGGACGCGGTCGAGAAGGTCGGCAACGGCCACCCCGGCACCGCCATGAGCCTCGCGCCGGCCGCGTACCTCCTGTTCCAGAAGGTCATGCGCCGCGATCCGTCCGACGCCACCTGGATCGGCCGCGACCGCTTCATCCTGTCGGTCGGCCACTCCTCGCTGACGCAGTACGTCCAGTTCTACCTGGGCGGCTACGGCCTCGAGCTCGACGACCTCAAGGCGCTGCGCACCTGGGGCTCGAAGACCCCCGGCCACCCCGAGTACGGCCACACCGACGGCGTCGAGATCACCACCGGCCCGCTCGGCCAGGGTCTCGCCTCGGCCGTCGGCTTCGCCTACGCGGCGCGCTTCGAGCGCGACCTGTTCGACCCCGAGGCCGCCGCGGGCACCTCGCCGTTCGACCACTTCGTCTACGTCATCGCCGGCGACGGCGACCTGCAGGAGGGCATCACCAGCGAGGCCTCCTCGCTGGCCGGCCACCAGCAGCTCGGCAACCTCGTCGTCATCTACGACTCCAACCAGATCTCGATCGAGGACGACACCAACATCGCCTTCACCGAGGACGTCAAGGCGCGCTACGAGGCCTACGACTGGCAGGTCCAGGTCGTCGACTGGAAGAAGACCGGCGAGTACCACGAGGACGTCGCCGAGCTGCACGCCGCGATCGAGGCCGCCAAGGGCGAGACCGACAAGCCGTCGCTCATCATCCTGCGCACGATCATCGGCTGGCCCTCGCCGAAGAAGCAGAACACCGGCAAGATCCACGGCTCCGCCCTCGGCGCCGACGAGCTCCGCGGCCTCAAGGAGGTGCTCGGCTTCGACCCCGAGAAGACCTTCGACGTCGCCGACGAGGTCCTCGAGCACACCCGCAAGGCCGTCGAGCGCGGCCAGGCGCAGCACGCCGAGTGGAACGAGACCCTCGAGGCGTGGGCGACCGCGAACCCCGAGAAGAAGGCCCTGCTCGATCGCGTCCTGAGCGGCGACCTCCCCGAGGGCGTCCAGGAGGCCCTCCCGGTCTTCGAGCCCGGCAAGGAGGTGTCGACCCGTGCCGCGTCCGGCAAGGTCATCAACGCCCTCGCCGGCGTCGTGCCCGAGCTCTGGGGCGGCTCCGCCGACCTCGCCGAGTCGAACAACACGACCATCGAGGGCGCCGGCTCCTTCGTGCCGAGCGAGTTCTCGACCCACGAGTGGACCGGCAAGAAGGGCGGCCGCGTGCTGCACTTCGGCATCCGCGAGCACGCCATGGGCGCGATCCTCAACGGCATCGTCCTGCACGGCAACACCCGCCCCTTCGGCGGCACCTTCCTGATCTTCTCCGACTACATGCGCCCGGCGGTCCGTCTCGCCGCGCTCATGAAGGCGCCGGCCATCTACGTCTGGACCCACGACTCCGTGGCGCTCGGCGAGGACGGTCCGACGCACCAGCCGGTCGAGCAGCTGGCGGCCCTCCGCGCGATCCCGGGACTGGACATCGTCCGCCCCGGCGACGCGAACGAGGTCGCCTACGCCTGGAAGACCATCCTGGAGCGCCGCGAGGGCCCGGCCGGCCTCGCGCTGACCCGCCAGAACATCCCCGTCTTCGAGCGCGGAGAGGGCGACGCCACCGGCGAGACCTTCGCCCACGCGTCGAACGTCGCCCGCGGCGCGTACATCCTCGCCGAGGCGCCGAACGGCACCCCCGACGTGATCCTCATCGCCACCGGCTCCGAGGTGCAGATCGCCGTCGAGGCGCGCGAGCTGCTCAAGGGCGAGGGCGTCAACGCCCGCGTCGTCTCGGCCCCGTCGCTCGAGTGGTTCGAGGAGCAGGACGCCGAGTACCGCGAGAAGGTGCTGCCCTCCTCCGTGAAGGCGCGCGTCTCGATCGAGGCCGGCCTCAGCCTCGGCTGGCAGAAGTACGTCGGCGACGCCGGCCGCTCGGTCTCCATCGAGCACTTCGGCGCCTCCGCCGACTACAAGACCCTGTTCCGCGAGTTCGGGATCACCACCGAGGCGGCCATCACCGCCGCCAAGGAGTCGCTCGCGGCGTCCTGACCACGAAGGCCGCGTCCACCCGGGCGCGGCCTTCGCCGTCGGGCCCACGACTCCCCACCGACCCGCACCATCTAGCGAGAAGAAGAGACATGACCGAGAACACCCCCACCGCAGACCTCTCCGCCGCCGGCGTCAGCATCTGGCTCGACGACCTGTCGCGCTCGCGCATCTCGAGCGGCGGGCTGCAGAAGCTCATCGACGAGAAGAACGTCGTCGGCGTCACGACCAACCCCACGATCTTCGCCGCGGCCCTCGCCAAGGGCGAGTCCTACGACGAGCAGGTCGAGGAGCTCGCCGCCGCCGACACCTCGGTGACCGACGCGGTCTTCGCGATCACCACCGACGACGTCGCCGCCGCCTCCGACGTCTTCCGCCCGATCTACGACGCGACGAACGGCTACGACGGCCGCGTATCGATCGAGGTCGAGCCGGGCCTCGCGCACGACGCGCAGGGCACCATCGAGCAGGCCAAGGCCCTCTGGGCCAAGGTCGACCGCCCGAACGCGATGATCAAGATCCCCGCGACCGTCGAGGGCCTCGAGGCCATCACCGAGGCCATCGGCTCCGGCATCTCGGTCAACGTCACGCTGATCTTCTCGCTCGCCCGCTACCGCGCCGTCATCAACGCGTACCTGGCCGGCCTCGAGAAGGCCAAGGACGCCGGCATCGACCTGTCGACGATCCACTCCGTCGCCTCGTTCTTCGTGTCGCGCGTCGACACCGAGATCGACAAGCGCCTCGAGGCCGTCGGCACCGACGAGGCCCTCGCGCTGAAGAGCAAGGCCGGCGTCGCCAACGCGCAGCTCGCCTACGAGGTCTTCGTCGAGGCGTTCGCCACCGAGCGCGCGCTGCTCCTGCAGGAGTCCGGCGCCAACCGCCAGCGGCCGCTGTGGGCCTCGACCGGCGTCAAGTCGACCGACCTGCCCGACACCCTCTACGTGACCGAGCTGGTCGCCGCGGGCGTCGTCAACACCATGCCCGAGAAGACCCTCGAGGCGACCTTCGACCACGGCGTCATCGCCGGCGACACGGTGACCGGCTCCTACGCCGACGCCAACGCCGTCCTCGACGCCGTCGTCGCGCAGGGCGTCTCCTACGCCGAGGTCACCGAGCTGCTCGAGAAGGAGGGCGTCGAGAAGTTCGTCGTCTCCTGGAACGAGCTGCTCGACACCGTCACCGCCGCGCTCGAGGGCGCGAAGGCGAAGGCCTGAGCATGACGATCCAGATCCACCTCAGCGGCGACGCCGAGAAGGCCGCCGACCGCGTCGTGCCGGAGCTCGTCGCCGACGAGGTCGCCTCGGGCATCACCGCCCAGGTCCCCACCCTCTGGGGTGCGGCGGCCGAGGAGGAGTCGGCGAAGCGCCTCGGCTGGACCGAGTCGACCACGGTCTCCCGCCCGCTGATCCCCGAGATCCTGGCGCTCCGCGAGGAGTTCCAGGCCAAGGGCATCGACCACATCGTGCTCGGCGGCATGGGCGGCTCCTCGCTCGCGCCCGAGGTCATCACCCGGACCGCCGGCGTCGAGCTCACCGTGCTCGACTCCACCGCGCCCGGGCAGGTCCTCGCGGCCCTGAACGACCGTCTCGCGTCGACCGCGGTCGTCATCTCGTCCAAATCCGGCTCGACGGTCGAGACCGCCAGCCAGAAGAAGGCCTACGAGAAGGCGTTCACCGAGGCCGGCATCGACCCGCTCGACCGCATCGTCATCGTGACCGACCCCGGCTCGCCGCTGGACACCTCGTCCCGCGAGGCGGGCTACCGGGTCTTCAACGCCGACCCGAACATCGGCGGCCGCTTCTCGGCGCTCTCCGCGTTCGGCCTCGTGCCGTCCGGACTCGCCGGCGCCGACATCGAGGCCCTCCTCGACGAGGCGGCGGAGGCCTCCCTCGGCCTGGCCGTGGACACCCCGGAGAACCCGGGTCTGCTCCTCGGCGCCGCGATCGCCGCCACCAGCCCCCGTCGCGACAAGCTCGCGATCGTGGCCGACGGCACGCACATCGTGGGCTTCGCCGACTGGGCCGAGCAGCTCATCGCCGAGTCCACCGGCAAGGACGGCACGGGCATCCTCCCCGTCGTCCTCGGCACCCTCGCCCCCGAGCTGTCGGAGGACCTCGCCGACGTGCAGGTCGTCCGCCTGGTCGAGGACGCGAGCGCGCTGCACCTGTTCCCGCGCGACCGGCACGAGGGCGAGATCCTCCTGTCCGGCTCGCTCGGCGCGCAGATGCTGACCTGGGAGTACGCGGTCGCGGTCGCCGGGCGCCTGCTCGGGATCAACCCGTTCGACCAGCCCGACGTCGAGTCGGCGAAGGTCGCGACCCGGGCCCTGCTCGAGAAGCGCCCGGAGCCGGCGACCCCGGCCTTCACGGACGCGGGCATCGAGGTGACCGGCACGTCGGACGTCACCGAGGGCGTCTCGACCGTCGCCGCCGCCGTCGACCGCCTCCTCGCCCAGCTGGGCGAGGGCGGTTACGTGTCGATCCAGGCCTACGTCGACCGCCTCGCGCTGCCGCAGCTGGAGGGCGTCCGCGACCTCCTCGCCGCGCAGGCGCAGCGCCCCGTCACCTTCGGCTGGGGCCCGCGCTTCCTGCACTCGACCGGTCAGTACCACAAGGGCGGAGCGCCGACCGGCGTCTTCCTCCAGATCGCCGAGCGCGCGAGCACGGATCTCGAGATCCCCGAGAGCCCGTTCACCTTCGGCCAGCTGATCCAGGCCCAGGCCGCGGGCGACGCGAGCGTGCTCGCCGAGCACGGCCGCCCGGTCCTGACGCTGACGCTGACGGACCCCGAGGCCGACCTCGAGGCCCTCTTCGAGGCGCTCAACACCTGATCCGCCGGGCGCGGCGTCCCGGCCTCCTCGCGGAGGCGGGGCGCCGCGCCCGCGGTCGTCCGCGCGGTCCGCCACGACCGCGCTCGCAAGCCCTCAGCGGAGCGGGCACGCGTCACCACTCCCCCTCCGTCACCGATAGCAGTGCGCCGAGGCGCCGGCTCCGCCGGCCCGCGGCACACAGAAGGACACTGCACATGTCTGTGGACATCACTCCCGAGTTCAATCCGCTGCGGTTGAGCTTCGACCGCCGGCTGAACCGGATCGCGGGGCCGAGCGGCCTCGTCATCTTCGGCGTCACCGGCGATCTCTCCCGCAAGAAGCTCATGCCGGCGGTCTACGACCTCGCCAACCGCGGCCTGCTGCCGCCCGGATTCGCGCTCGTCGGCTTCGCCCGGCGCGACTGGGACGACCAGGACTTCGAGAAGGTCGTGCACGACTCGGTCAAGAAGCACGCCCGCACCGAGTTCCACGAGGAGGTCTGGACGCAGCTCGCGCAGGGCATCCGCTTCGTGCAGGGCGAGTTCGACGACCCCGAGGCCTTCAGCCGCCTGAAGACGACGGTCGACGAGCTCGACCGCGAGCGCGGAACGAACGGCAACTTCGCCTTCTACCTCTCGATCCCGCCGAAGTCCTTCCCCCAGGTCACCGAGCAGCTGCGCAACTCGGGCCTCGCGGAGCAGAAGGACGGCCAGTGGCGCCGCGTCGTCATCGAGAAGCCCTTCGGCAGCGACCTGAAGACCGCCCGCGAGCTCAACGCGGTCGTCGAGTCGGTCTTCCCGCCGGACTCCGTCTTCCGGATCGACCACTACCTCGGCAAGGAGACGGTCCAGAACATCCTGGCGCTGCGCTTCGCCAACATGATGTACGAGCCCCTCTGGAACTCGAACTACGTCGACCACGTGCAGATCACCATGGCCGAGGACATCGGAGTGGGCGGCCGGGCCGGCTACTACGACGGCATCGGCGCCGCGCGCGACGTCATCCAGAACCACCTGCTGCAGCTGCTCGCCCTCACCGCGATGGAGGAGCCGATCTCGTTCGACGCCGCGGACCTCCGCGCCGAGAAGGAGAAGGTCCTCGCGGCCGTCCGCCTGCCGAAGGACCTGTCGACCGTCACCGCCCGCGGGCAGTACTCCGGCGGCTGGCAGGGCGGCGAGAAGGTGCTCGGCTTCCTCGAGGAGGACGGCATGAGCCCCACCTCGACGACCGAGACCTTCGCCGCGATGCGCCTGGACATCGGCACCCGCCGCTGGGCCGGTGTGCCGTTCTACCTGCGCGCGGGCAAGCGCCTCGGCCGCCGCGTCACCGAGATCGCCGTGGTCTTCAAGCGCGCGCCGCAGCAGCTCTTCGCCGAGAGCCAGACCACCTCGCTCGGCCAGAACGCTTTGGTCATCCGCGTCCAGCCCGACGAGGGCGTCACCATGCGCTTCGGCTCGAAGGTTCCCGGCGCGGGGATGCAGGTCCGCGACGTCACGATGGACTTCGGCTACGGCCACGCCTTCACCGAGGCGAGCCCCGAGGCCTACGAGCGCCTCATCCTCGACGTCCTCCTCGGCGAGCCGCCGCTCTTCCCGCGGCACGAGGAGGTCGAGCTGTCCTGGAAGATCCTCGACCCGATCGAGGAGTACTGGAGCACGCAGGGCCAGCCCGAGCAGTACCGCCCCGGAACCTGGGGCCCCGATTCCGCCGACGAGCTCCTCGCTCGCGACGGCCGCACCTGGAGGCGCCCGTGATCGTCGATCTGCCCGACACCACGACGAGCGAGGTCTCGAAGACCCTCGTCAAGATCCGCGAGGAGGGCGGCGCCGTCGCCCTCGGCCGCGTGCTCACCCTCATCATCGCGACCTCGCGTGGCCAGGAGGAGGAGGCGATCGACGCCGCCAACGACGCGTCCCGCGAGCACCCGATGCGCGTCATCGTCGTCTCGAAGGACGACGGGCTGACGACGGTCCCCGTCGACGCCACCCCGCGCGTCGACGCGCAGATCCGCGTCGGCGGCGACGCCGGCGCGAGCGAGGTCGTCGTCCTCCGCCCCTTCGGCGACGCGGCGACCGACGAGGAGAGCCTGGTCACCGGGCTCCTGCTCCCGGACGCCCCCGTGGTCGCCTGGTGGCCGAACAGCGCGCCGGACAGCGCCTCGAAGTCGCCGATCGGCCGCATCGCCACGCGCCGGATCACCGACGCCTCCGCGCAGTCCAACCCGGCCGAGGCTCTGCACCACCTCGCCTCGACCTACGCCCCCGGCGACACCGACTTCGCCTGGACCCGCCTCACCCTCTGGCGCGCCCAGCTCGCCGCGGTGCTCGACCAGCCGCCGTACGAGCCGATCACGGCCGTCGAGGTCTCCGGCGCGCCGGACTCCCCCTCGACGATCCTGCTCGCGGCCTGGCTGCAGCTCGAGCTCGACATCCCCGTCGACCACGAGCTCACCATCAGCGCGACCGGGTCCAGCGGGATCCACGGGGTGCGCCTCTTCCGCGAGTCCGGCGTGATCGAGCTCGAGCGCTCGATCCCGAACGTCGCGACGCTGACGCAGCCGGACCAGCCCGTCCACGACATCTCCCTGCCGCGCCGGAGCCTCCGCGACTGCCTGGCGGAGGAGCTGCGCAGGCTCGACCCGGATGACCTGTACGGTGAAGTCATCTCGCGCGGTGTGGACATGCTCACCGAGAAGAACGACGCTCGCAGCGCGTCCTGACACCGCCGCACTCCCCGGCCGCCGCACCCTGCACATCAGGCGCGGCGGCCGGGGAGACGGCCATCCGCCGATGGCGACCGACCCGAAGGAGACCCCGATGACCACTGACCGCCGTGTGCTCGTCCACCGAGACAAGCAGACCCTCGCAGGCTCGGTCGCCGCGCGCTTCCTGACGAAGACGATCGACATCCTCGACGACCTGGGCACGGCGAACGTGGTCCTCACCGGCGGGACGATGGGGGCGGCGACCCTCAAGGAGATCGGCGGCTCCTCCGCCGCGGGCAACGTCGACTGGACCCGCGTCCACTTCTGGTGGGGCGACGAGCGCTGGGTGCCCCGCGGCCACGAGGACCGCAACGACGTGCAGGCGGGCGACCTCTTCGAGCGCCTCGAGGTGCCGGCCGAGAACGTGCACTCGTACCCCGCGTCCGACGAGGGCCTCGACCTCGACGGCGCGGCCGCCGCCTACGACGCCGAGCTCCGCGCGCACGCGACCGAGGGCCGCGACTACCCGCGCTTCGACATCACCTTCCTCGGGGTCGGCCCCGACGGCCACATCGCCTCGCTCTTCCCGGAGCGCTCGGCCATCCGCCACCCGCAGCCGGGAGTGCTGGCGGTCCGCAACTCCCCGAAGCCGCCGCCCGAGCGCCTCACGCTCACCCTGCCGCTGATCAACCAGTCCGACCGGATCTGGATGGTCCTCGCCGGCGCCGACAAGGCGTCCGCACTCGGGCTCGCCCTCGCGGGTGCGAGCACGAACGAGGTGCCGGCAGCCGGCGCGTTCGGCCGCAAGCGCACGGTGTTCTTCGTCGACCAGGAGGCCGCGGCCGAGGTGCCCGAGTCGCTGATCGCGCCGAGCTACTGATCTCTCCCCCGGCTCGTCCGGGAACGACGGAGGGCCCGCCTCCTCTGGAGGACGAGCCCTTCGTCGTTGCTCCGGCCCTGCGGCCGGCGGTGCTCAGGAGGGGGTCGCGGTGCCCCGGCGGGCGCGCAGCTGCTGCAGCGCCTCCTCGAGGAGCTGAGCGGCCTCGGCCTCGGTGCGGCGCTCCTTCACGTACGCGAGGTGAGTCTTGTAGGGCTCCGACTTCGCGACCTGGGGCGGGTTCGCCCGGTCGCGCCCGGCGGGGAGACCGGACTGCGGGGAGTCGATCACCTCGGGGATCTCGTCCTCGGGGAGGGCCGCCGAGAAGTGGCGCACCGTCTCGTTGCCGAGGGCGTCCCAGTAGGAGACCGCGACGCGCTCGGCGTGGTAGCCCCGGTCCTGCTCGCCCATGGGTCCCGCGCCGACGCGCGAACCGCGGATTGCACTGCCGCCTGATGCCATTCCGTTTACCCCTATGCTCCGGTGTCGAACTTGGTGATGAGACCGAGCACCACGATGCAGGCCAGCCAGACGAGGCCGAGGATCACGGTGATGCGGTTCAGGTTGCGCTCTGCGACGCCCGAGGCACCGAGGTTCGAGGTGACTCCACCGCCGAACATGTCGGACAGTCCGCCGCCGCGCCCCTTGTGGAGCAGGATCAGCATGGTGAGCAGGAGGCTCGTGATGCCCAGGACGACCTGGAGCACGACCTGGAGGATGTCCACGCGGTACCTTTCGAAGTTCTGGCGCGTTGCACGCCTCGACGAGTATAACGGCGCCTGCGAACCCCCGGGGAATCGCGTCGCCCTGTGTTCGTCTCGCTGTATACGCGGGGGGTGCGACTTCTGGTGAGGGGCGGAGGGGATGGCCTCGTCGCGGCGCCTTCCCGCGCCCTTCGGGCGCCCGCCAGACCCGAGCTGCGCCCACTCCCACGCCGCTCCCTGCGCGGCGTGGCGCAGTCGGCCTAATCACGGGGTCGCTTCCCGTGGAGCGACTCCCGACCGTCTACGTCGATTCGCTGGCACGCGAATCACCGGTTAGCCTCGCCGCCGAGAGACTGGTCGTTCACCTGCCCGACGACGCCGACCTCGAGCCTGTCGCCTCATGCGAAGACGCCGAGACGATTTCGGGCTTCAACGCGAAGAAGGCGGGCCCTCTCGGGCCCGCCTTCTCGTCGCAGTAGGTCAGACTCCGACGTGGTTGCGGAACCTTGCGATGGCGGCGAACTCCTCGACCTGGAGGCTGGCGCCTCCGACGAGGGCGCCATCGACGTCGGGCTCGCGCATGAAGCCGGCGATGTTGCCGGACTTGACGGAGCCGCCGTAGAGGATGCGCGTCTTCGCCGCGGTGTCGGCGCCGAGGATGTCGGCGACGACGTCGCGGAGGGCCTTGCAGACCTGCTGGGCCTGCTCGGGCGTGGCGGCCTGTCCGGAGCCGATGGCCCAGACGGGCTCGTACGCGACGACGAGGTCGGCGTCCGAGGGCAGGCCGGTGAGGGCCTCCTTCAGCTGCGCGACGGGCACCGCGGACGGGCCGTGCTTCTCGAGGTCCTCGGCGGTCTCGCCGACGCAGACGATCGGCGGGACGCCGTGCTTGACGGCCGCGGCCGTCTTCGCCGCGATGTCCACGTCGGTCTCGCCGTGGAGCGTGCGACGCTCCGAGTGGCCGACGATGACGTAGTCGCAGTCGAGCTGCTTGAGGAACTGGCCGGAGATCTCACCGGTGTAGGCCCCGCTGTCGAACTTCGACAGGTCCTGCGCGCCGTACTTGAGCGGCAGCTTGTCGGAGTCCACGAGGATCTGCACGGGGCGCAGATCGGTGAACGGCGGGAACACCGCGACCTCGACGCCGTCGAAGTCGTGGTCGGCGTCCTTGAGGCTCCACGCGAGCTTCTGGACGAAGGCGATGGCCTGGAGGTGGTCCAGGTTCATCTTCCAGTTGCCGGCGATGAGCGGGGTGCGGGATGTCACTGCCATCCGAGGACCTCCAGTCCGGGGAGGCGCTTCCCCTCGAGGAATTCGAGGCTGGCTCCGCCTCCCGTCGAGATGTGGCCGAACTGCCCGTCCTCGAAGCCGAGGGCGCGCACCGCGGCGGCCGAGTCTCCGCCGCCGACGACGCTGAGTCCGTCGACCTCGGTGAGGGCCTGGGCGACGGCCTTCGTGCCGGCCGCGAACGGCTCGAGCTCGAAGACGCCCATCGGGCCGTTCCAGAACACGGTCTTCGAGGCCGCGACGACCTCGGCGAACCGCTTCGCGGTGTCGGGCCCGATGTCGAGACCGAGGCCGTCCGCCCCGAAGGCGGTGTCCTCGATCGCGTCGGCGGGGGCCGTCACGTACTCGGCGTCGGCTCCGAACTTCGAGGCGACGACGACGTCCGTGGGGACGACGATCTCCACCCCGAGCTCCTTCGCCTTCGCGAGGTAGCCGAGGACGGTCTCGATCTGGTCGGCCTCGAGCAGGCTCTTGCCGACCTCGTGGCCCTGGGCCTTGAGGAAGGTGAAGAGCATGCCGCCGCCGATGAGGATCGAGTCGACCCGCGGGAGCAGGTGGTCGATCACGCCGAGCTTGTCCGAGACCTTCGAGCCGCCGAGGACGACCGTGTAGGGGCGCTCCGGCTTCTCGGTCAGGCGGTCCAGGACCTCGAGCTCGGCGGCGATCAGCGTTCCGGCGGCACTGGGCAGCAGCTGGGCGAGCTCGTAGACGCTCGCCTGCTTGCGGTGCACGACGCCGAAGCCGTCGGAGACGAACGCGTCGCCGAAGGCGGCGAGCTTCTCGGCGAAGGCACGGCGCTCGTCCGCGTCCTTGCTGGTCTCCCCCGGGTTGAAGCGGAGGTTCTCGAGCACGACGACCTGGCCGTCCTCGAGGGCGTCCACCGCGGCGGAGGCGGAGTCGCCGACCGTGTCGTCGGCGAACGAGACGGGGGCTTCCAGCAGCTCGCCGAGGCGCTTCGCGACCGGCGCGAGGCTGTACTTCGAGTCGGGGGCGCCGTCGGGGCGGCCGAGGTGGCTCACGACCACGACTCGCGCGCCCTCGGCGACGAGCCGCTGGAGCGTGGGCACCGACGCGCGCACGCGGCCGTCGTCCGTGATCGTTCCGTCCTTCAGGGGGACGTTCAGATCGCAGCGGACGACGACGCGCGTGCCGGCGAGGGAGCCCAGTGAGTCCAGAGTGCGGAGCGTCACGGTGTCACTCGTCACGGAGTCGTGACTCAGAGCTTGCCGGCGACGAGCTCGGCGACGTCGACGAGGCGGTTGGAGTAGCCCCACTCGTTGTCGTACCAGGAGGCGACCTTGACCTGGTTGCCGATGACCTTGGTCAGGCCGGCGTCGAAGATCGAGGAGTGCGGGTCGGTGACGATGTCGCTCGAGACGATCGGGTCCTCGGTGTACTTGAGGATGCCCTTGAGGTCGCCCTCGGCGGCGGCCTTGTAGGCCGCGTTGATCTCCTCGACCGTGGCCGACTTCGACAGCTCGACCGTGAGGTCGGTGATCGAGCCGGTCGGGACCGGGACGCGCAGCGCGTAGCCGTCGAGCTTGCCGACGAGCTCGGGGATGACGAGGCCGAGGGCCTTGGCGGCACCGGTCGACGTCGGGATGATGTTGACCGCGGCGGCGCGCGCGCGACGGAGGTCGCTGTGCGGGCCGTCCTGCAGGTTCTGGTCGGCGGTGTAGGCGTGGACCGTGGTCATCAGACCGCGCTCGATGCCGAAGTTGTCGAGCAGGACCTTGGCGAGGGGCGCGAGGCAGTTCGTGGTGCACGACGCGTTCGAGACGATGTCGTGAACCTGGGGGTCGTAGGTGCCCTCGTTGACGCCGAGGACGATGGTCGAGACGTCGTCGCCGGTGGCGGGAGCCGAGACGATGACCTTCTTGGCGCCGGCGGTGATGTGCTTGCGCGCATCTTCCGACTTGGTGAAGCGACCGGTCGACTCGATGACGACGTCGACGCCCAGCTCGCCCCAGGGGAGGTTCGCGGGGTCGCGCTCCTCGAGCACGATGATCGGCTTGCCGTTGACGACGATCTTGTCGCCGTCCAGCTCCACGGTCGCGTCGAGGCGGCCGGTGATGGAGTCGTACTTCAGGAGGTGCGCGAGCGCCTTGTTGTCGGTGAGGTCGTTGACCGCGACGATCTCGAGGTCGCTGCCCTTGGCGAGGGCCGCACGGAGGAAGTTACGGCCGATACGGCCGAAGCCGTTGATGCCGATCTTGACGGACACAGATATCTCCTGGAGAGGAAGGGCACCTCGACGGTGCAGTGGAGGGTGTGGATCGCTGCGAGAGCGGCGTCCCGGATCGGGACCCGGGACGCCGGAATCGCTACGACAGTAGCAGGAGGCCGGAAGTGTTCTGGCGGGCCTTCTCGAAGCGCGCGGAGACGTCCGCCCAGTTCACGATGTTCCAGAACGCCTTGACGTAGTCGGCCTTCACGTTGACGTAGTCGAGGTAGAAGGCGTGCTCCCACATGTCCAGCAGCAGGACCGGCACGGTCGCGGCGGCGTGGTTGCTCTGGTGGTCGTAGAGCTGCTCGATGAGCAGCTTCTGGCCGAGGGAGTCCCAGGCCAGGATCGACCAGCCGGAGCCCTGGATGCCGAGGGCCGAGGCGGTGAAGTGGGCCTTGAACTTGTCGAACGAGCCGAAGTTCTCGTCGATCGCCGCGGCGAGCTCGCCGGTCGGCTTGTCGCCGCCGTCGGGCGAGAGGTTGTTCCAGAACACGGTGTGGTTCACGTGACCGGCGAGGTTGAACGCCAGGTCCTTCTGGAGCTTGTTGACGTTCGCGAGGTTCTCGCTGTCGCGAGCCTCCTGCAGCGCGGCGAGGGCGGTGTTCGCCCCGGCCACGTACGTCGCGTGGTGCTTGTCGTGGTGGAGCTCCATGATCCGTCCACTGATGTGCGGCTCGAGAGCCGAGTAGTCGTAGGGCAGTTCGGCGAGCGTGTAGTCAGCCATGTGCGATCTCCTGTTCGTGGTCGTCGACCTCAGTGATCCGCCGGGTCTCACGGCCCCTCACCGCTGTGCGGGAGGGTGTGCCGGGGTGTCCTGAGCGACCTTTCCAGTCTAGTGAGAGCCGCCCTCCGCACTCGGAGCGTTTCCTCCGTTCAACCAGGAGACACTCAGCGTTCGTGCGCCCGACGGCCCTTCGGCTCGCGCGGGGCTCAGAGGTCCTGGAGCTCGGCGGGGAGGTTCGCGTCGGTGCCGGGGATGTCGAGGTCGGTGGCGCGCTTGTCCGCCATCGCGAGCAGGCGGCGGATGCGGCCGGCGACCGCGTCCTTCGTCATCGGCGGGTCGGCGTGGTGGCCGAGCTCGTCGAGGCTGGCGTCGCGGTGGGCGAGCCGGAGGCGGCCGGCGTAGCGGAGGTGCTCGGGGATGTCCTCGCCGAGGATCTCCATCGCGCGCTCGACCCGGGAGCAGGCGGCGACGGCGGCCTGCGCGGAGCGGCGGAGGTTCGCGTCGTCGAAGTTGACCAGGCGGTTGGCGGTCGCCCGCACCTCGCGGCGCTGGCGCAGCTCCTCCCAGCTCGCGACCGTGGAGGTCGCGCCCATCAGGGTGAGCATCGCGCTGATGCTCTCGCCGTCGCGGACGACCACGCGGTGCACGCCGCGCACCTCGCGCGACTTGGCCTGGACGCCGAGGCGCCCGGCCGCACCGACGATCGCCATCGCCGCCTCGTTGCCGGGGCAGATCACCTCGAGCGCGGCCGAGCGGCCGGGATCGGTGAGCGAGCCCTGCGCGAGGAAGGCGCCGCGCCAGACGGCGGCGAGCTCCTCGCGGGTGCCGGTGGTCAGCCGGTTCGGCAGTCCGCGGACGGGACGGCCGCGCTGATCGAGCAGGCCGGTCTGGCGGGCGAGGGTGTCGCCGCCCTCGACCACCCGGACGAGCCAGCTGGTGGTGCGGCGCGAGCCGCCGGCCGACACGATGCTGCCCTCGCTGCGGACGCCGTAGAGCTCGGCGAGGTCGCGGCGGACGCGGGTGGCCAGGGGGGCGGAGTCGAGCTCGACCTCGACCGCGAGGCGGTTCGAGATGATGTGCAGTCCTCCGGAGAAGCGGAGGATGGTCGCCAGTTCAGCGGCACGGACGGTGTTCTTGCGCGAGACGATCGCGACCAGTTCGCCCTTGACATCTGCAGTGAGGGCCACGGAGTCTTCTTTCCTTACGTCGGGAGCGCGGCGGAGCGCGCGGGGATCATTCTCGGCCGAGGTCGCGGTGCGCCACGTTGACGGCGACACCCGGCAGCTCGGCCAGTCGGGCCGCGACGCGGCCGGCGACGGCGACCGAGCGGTGCTTGCCGCCGGTGCAGCCGATGGCGATGGTCGCGTGGCGCTTGTTCTCGCGCTGGTAGCCGTCGAGCACCGGCCGGAGGGCGCGCGAGTAGGAGTCGATGAACTCCTCCGCGCCCTGCTGGGCCAGCACGTAGTCTCTCACCTCTTCGTCGAGACCGGTGTGCGGGCGGAGCTCCGGGATCCAGTACGGGTTGGGCAGGAAGCGCGCATCCGCGACCATGTCGGCGTCGGTCGGCAGGCCGTACTTGAAGCCGAAGCTCATCACGGTGATCTGCAGCCCTGCGCGGCCGGCTTCGGCGAACCGCGTGGTGATCGTGGTCGCGAGCTGGTGCGGGTTGAGGTCGGAGGTGTCGATCACGATGTCGGCCGACTCGCGCAGCTGCGCCAGGCGGGTCCGCTCGGCGGAGATGCCGTCGAGGAGCGTGCCGCGCCCCTGCAGCGGGTGCGGGCGGCGGACCTGCTCGAAGCGGCGGACGAGAGCGGCGTCGGCGGCCTCGAGGAAGACGACGCGCAGATCGACGCCGACGCGCAGCTCGCGCACGATCTCGCCGAGGTCGGCGAAGAAGTCGCGCCCGCGGACGTCGACGACGGCCGCGACCTTGGGCACGGTGTCCCCCGCGCGCTGGGCGAGGTCCACCAGCGGGCGCAGCATCTGCGGCGGGAGGTTGTCGACCACGTACCAGCCGAGGTCCTCCAGCGCGTTGGCGGCGGTGGATCGTCCGGCTCCGGACATCCCGGTGACGATCAGCACGTTCTGCTGCTCGCTCTCGGTGCTCATGGGGTCTCCGTGCTCGTGTGGGGTGGTCGCGGACCCTCCTTCGGGGAGGGCGGGCCTCCAGCCTAGGGTGTGGCCCTGAGCGGAGCACCCGGCGGAAGGTGGTGCCTCAGGGATGCAGGTGCCCGTGGATCGCGGCGGCGAGCGTCGGCCCGATGCCCTTCACCTCCGCGATCTCGGCGTCGCTCGCCTCGCGCAGGCGGGTCACCGAGCCGAAGTGCTTCAGCAGGTCGCGCACCCGCGTCCCGCCCAGCCCCGGGATCTCGGCCAGCTGCGACGAGATGTCGCGCTTGCGCCGCTGACGCTGGTGGGTGATCGCGAAGCGGTGCGCCTCGTCCCGGATGCGCTGGAACAGGAAGAGCGCGTCGCTGTTGCGCGGCAGGATCACCGGGAAGTCGGAGTCGGGCAGCCAGATCTCCTCCAGCCGCTTCGCGATCCCGCAGAGCGTGATCCCGGTGACGCCGGACTCGTCGAGCGCGCGCTGTGCGGCCGCGACCTGGGGCTGCCCGCCGTCGACGATGAGCAGGTTCGGCGGGTAGGAGAACTTGCGCCGCTTCGCCTCCCCGGTCTCGGGATCGACCTCCGCGGGCTCAGTGGGCTCCTTGAGGTACGCCAGGCGCCGGGTCAGCACCTGGTGCAGCGACTCGGTGTCGTCGGTCGACTCCGCGATGCTGAAGCGGCGGTACTGGTCCTTGCGCACCAGGCCGTCCTCGAAGACGACCATCGACGCGACGATGTTCGTGCCGCTGAGGTGCGAGACGTCGTAGCACTCCATCCGCAGCGGGGCCTCGGCCATGCCGAGCGCGTCGCGGATGTCCTCCAGGGCCTGCGTGCGGGCGGTGAAGTCCGCCGACCGCCGGGTCTTGTAGAGCATCAGCGAGTGCTTGGCGTTCTGCGTCGCCGTCTCGAGGAGGGCCGCCTTGTCGCCGCGCTGCGCCGCGCGCAGGCGAACGTTCGCCCCCCGGAGGCTGCCCAGCCACTCCTCGAGCGCCTCGGAGTCGTCGGGCAGCTCGGGCACGACGACCTCGCGCGGCGGTATGTCGCCGCCCTCGTAGGCCGCCTGCAGGGCCGTGTCGACGAGCTCGGCGGTGCTCATGTCGAGCTCCTTGTCGACGACCCAGCCGCGCTCACCGCGGATCCGGCCGCCCCGCACGCGGAACTGCTGCACCGAGGCGGCCAGCTCGTCGTGCACGATCGCGTACAGGTCGACGTCGACGTTGTCCTTCAGCACGACCGCGCTCTTGGCGAGCACGGCGTCGAGCGCCGCGGCCTGGTCGCGGAGCTTGCCGGCGCGCTCGTACTGCATCGCCTCGGCGGCCTCGCGCATCTCGCGCTCGAGCTCGCCGATCATCCTGCGGTCGTGGCTGCCCATGAACGCGACGAAGCGGTCGACGATCGCCCGGTGCTCCGCGAAGGTGACCCGATGCGAGCACGGACCGCCGCAGCGGCCGATCTGCGAGGCGAAGCAGGGCTTCCCGCTCTGCATCGCCCGCTTGTAGTTGGAGTCGTTGCAGGTCCTGATCGGGAACGCCTTGATCATCAGGTCGATCGTCTCGTGGATCGCCCAGATCTTCGGGTACGGGCCGAAGTAGCGCGCCCCGCGGATCTTCGAGTTGCGCGTCACCATCACCCGCGGCGCCTCGTCGCCGAGGGTCACCGCCATGTACGGGTACGACTTGTCGTCGCGGAACTTGACGTTGAAGGGCGGATCGAACTCGTTGATCCAGGTGAACTCGAGCTGCAACGCCTCGACGTCGGTGCCGACGACGGTCCACTCGACGCCGGACGCCGAGGTGACCATCCGCCGGGTGCGCTCGTGCAGGCTCGGCAGCGGAGCGAAGTAGTTGCTGAGCCGGGCGCGGAGGTTCTTCGCCTTGCCCACGTAGAGGACCCGGCCCCGGGCGTCCTTGAAGCGGTAGACGCCCGGGAGGGTCGGGATCTCGCCCGGCTTCGGCCGGAAGTCGACGGTCTGCGTCATGCCCGCGCCCCCGCTCCCCCGGCCCTCCGGGGACGACCGGCGAGGCGGAGCCGCGTCACGGCAGGATCTCGGCGAGGAAGGTGCCGGTGTGGCTCTCCTTGACCTTCGCGACGTGCTCGGGGGTGCCGATGGCGACGACCTGGCCGCCGCCCGCACCGCCCTCGGGACCCATGTCGATCAGCCAGTCGGCCGACTTGATGACGTCGAGGTTGTGCTCGATGGTGATGACCGTGTTGCCCTTGTCGACGAGGCCGTTGAGCACCAGCAGGAGCTTGCGGACGTCCTCGAAGTGCAGACCGGTGGTCGGCTCGTCGAGCACGTAGACGCTGCGCCCGTTCGAGCGGCGCTGCAGCTCGGTGGCGAGCTTGACGCGCTGCGCCTCGCCGCCGGAGAGCGTGGTCGCGCTCTGCCCGAGCCGGACGTAGCCGAGGCCGACCTCGACCAGGGTCTTGAGGAACCGGTG
Organism: Rathayibacter sp. PhB186; assembly: GCF_003751825.1. Taxonomy (NCBI): domain Bacteria; kingdom Bacillati; phylum Actinomycetota; class Actinomycetes; order Micrococcales; family Microbacteriaceae; genus Rathayibacter; species Rathayibacter sp. PhB186. Next base: position 193,936 of record NZ_RJKO01000002.1, read on the forward strand.
GATCGAGGTGATCGGCTCGAAGAACTCGGCCGCCTCGGCGATCGGCATGTCGAGCACCTCGGCGATGTTCTTGCCCTTGTAGTGCACGGTCAGGGTGTCGCGGTTGTAGCGCGCTCCCCCGCAGACCTCGCACGCGACGTAGACGTCGGGCAGGAAGTTCATCTCGATCTTGATCGTGCCGTCGCCCGAGCAGGCCTCGCAGCGCCCGCCCTTGACGTTGAAGCTGAACCGGCCGGGCAGGTAGCCGCGGGCCTTCGCCTCGGTGGTCTCGGCGAAGAGGTTGCGGATGCGGTCGAACACACCGGTGTAGGTCGCCGGGTTGGAGCGCGGGGTGCGCCCGATCGGGTTCTGGTCGACGTGCACGACCTTGTCGAGGTTCTCGAGCCCGGTGACGCGGGTGTGCTTGCCCGGCACCTTGCGGGCGCCGTTGAGCTGGTTGGCGAGCACCCGGTAGAGGATGTCGTTCACCAGCGTCGACTTGCCCGAGCCGGAGACTCCGGTGACCGCGACGAAGGTGCCGAGCGGGAACTCGACGTCGACCTTCTGCAGGTTGTTCGCGTTGGCGCCGACGACCTTGATCACGCGCTTGCGGTCGATCTTGCGGCGCTTCTTCGGCAGCTCGATCGAGCGGCGGCCGGCGATGTAGTCGCCGGTGAGCGAGTGGGTGTTCTCGAGCAGCGACTCGTAGGAGCCGGAGTGCACGACCTGGCCGCCGTTGACGCCGGCGCCGGGGCCGATGTCGACGATCCAGTCGGCGGTGCGGATGGTGTCCTCGTCGTGCTCGACGACGATGAGGGTGTTGCCGAGGTCGCGCAGCTTGATCAGGGTGTCGATCAGCCGGCGGTTGTCGCGCTGGTGCAGGCCGATGCTCGGCTCGTCGAGGACGTAGAGCACGCCTGTCAGGCCGGAGCCGATCTGGGTCGCGAGCCGGATGCGCTGGGCCTCGCCGCCGGAGAGCGAGCCGGCCGCACGGGAGAGGTTGAGGTAGTTGAGCCCGACTTCGATCAGGAAGTCGAGGCGCGCGCGGATCTCGCGGAGCACCTGCGCGGCGATGGTGGCCTCGCGCGGGGTGAGCTGCAGCTCGCTCATGAACGACTGGGCGTCGCCGAGGCTGAGGTCGGCGACGTCGGCGATGCTCGCGCCGTGCACGAGCACGGCGAGCACCTCGGGCTTGAGGCGCGAGCCCTTGCAGACGGGGCAGGCGACCTCGCGGAGGAACTCGGCCCAGCGCGAGCGCTGCACATCGGTCTCGGCCTGCACGTACTGCCGCTCGATGTAGGGCACCACGCCCTCGAAGCCGGAGGTGTAGCTCATCTCCCGGCCGTAGCGGTTCTTCCACTTGACCTTGACCTCGAAGTTGTCGCCGTGCAGCACGGCCTGCTGCACCTCCGAGCTGAGGCGCTTCCACGGGGTGGTCAGCTTGAAGCCGAGGTCGCGGGAGAGGCCGTCGAGCAGCTTCTCGTAGTACTGGAAGAGGCCCTTGCCCTGGGTGGTCCACGGGATGATGACACCCTCGGCGATGCTGAGGTCGGGGTCGCCGAGCAGCAGCTCGTCGTCGACCGACATCCGCGTGCCGAGGCCGGAGCACTCGGGGCAGGCGCCGAAGGGGGCGTTGAAGGAGAAGGTGCGCGGCTCGATCTCGGTGAGCGAGATCGGGTGGTTGTTGGGGCAGGACAGCTTCTCGGAGTACGTCGTCCACGCGCCGTCGCCCTCGCCGTCGACGAAGTTGATCTGCACGATGCCGTCGGTGAGGCGCAGCGCCGTCTCGAGCGAGTCGGTCAGGCGGCCGAGGATGTCCGGGCCGGCGACGAGGCGGTCGACGACGACGGAGATGTCGTGCTTGTACTGCTTCTTGAGCACCGGCGGCTCGCTCAGCTGGATGAGCTTGCCGTCGACCATGGCGCGGGAGTAGCCGCCCGCGGTCAGCTCCTTGAAGAGGTCGACGAACTCGCCCTTCTTCTGCGAGACGACCGGGCTGAGGATCTGGTAGCGGGTGCCCTCCTCCAGCTCCATCAGCTGATCGGCGATCTGCTGCACGGTCTGCGCCGAGATCGGCTCGCTGCAGACGGGGCAGTGCGGGATCCCGATGCGGGCCCAGAGCAGGCGCATGTAGTCGAAGATCTCGGTGATCGTGCCGACGGTGGAGCGCGGGTTGCGGTTGGTCGACTTCTGGTCGATCGACACCGCCGGGCTGAGGCCCTCGATGAAGTCGACGTCCGGCCGGTCGACCTGGCCGAGGAACTGCCGCGCGTAGGCGGAGAGCGACTCGACGTAGCGGCGCTGGCCCTCGGCGAAGATCGTGTCGAAGGCGAGCGACGACTTGCCCGACCCGGACAGTCCGGTGAAGACGACCATCGAGTCACGGGGGATCTCGAGGTCGACATCGCGCAGGTTGTGCACTCTGGCCCCGCTCACCACCAGCTTCGACACCGATTCGTCCAGGGAGGAGACGAAGCGGTGGAAGGAGGGTGAGGGGGTGGTGGAAGGGTCCGTAACGGCGTTCAGGATCGACACCTCGAAAGTGTATGCGGAGCCACCGACATCGCCCGGGGCGTTCGCTGGCCGCTGATCCCGCACCCCGCGACTTGCGCTCGTCGACCCCGCCGGCATCGGCGGGCCGGCCCGCGTGGGCCGGCCCGGATCGGTCAGGACAGGTGCCCGGCCTTCTCCATCTGCCGCAGCTCGCGCTTGAGCTCGGAGACCTCGTCGCGCAGGCGCGCGGCGAGCTCGAACTTCAGCTCGCCGGCGGCCTGCAGCATCTGGCCGTTGAGGTCGGCGATGATCGCCTCGAGGTCGTTGCCGCCGTTCGCGGCGAGACCCTGGCGGCGCAGGTTGGGCGTCGGGCTCTTCTTCTTGGCGTCGCGGCCGGCCAGGAGCTTCGCGGTGTCGGCTCCCTCGCGGGCGAGCGCGTCGGTGATGTCGGCGATCTTCTTGCGCAGCGGCGTCGGGTCGATGCCGTGGTCGAGGTTGTAGGCGACCTGCTTCTCGCGCCGGCGATCGGTCTCGTCGATCGCGAGCTTCATCGAGTCGGTCATCTTGTCCGCGTACATGTGCACTTCGCCCGAGACGTTGCGCGCGGCGCGGCCGATGGTCTGGATGAGCGAGGTCGACGAGCGGAGGAAGCCCTCCTTGTCGGCGTCGAGGATCGCGACCAGCGACACCTCGGGCAGGTCGAGGCCCTCCCGGAGGAGGTTGATGCCGACGAGGACGTCGTAGACGCCGGCGCGCAGCTCGGAGAGCAGCTCGACCCGTCGCAGGGTGTCGACGTCGGAGTGCAGGTAGCGCACCCGGACTCCGGCCTCGGTGAGGAAGTCGGTGAGCTCCTCCGCCATCCGCTTGGTCAGTGTGGTGACGAGGACGCGCTCGTCGCGCTCGGTGCGGAGCTTGATCTCCTCGAGCAGGTCGTCGATCTGGCCCTTGGTCGGCTTGACGACGATCTCGGGGTCGATCAGGCCGGTCGGGCGGATGATCTGCTCGACGATGCCGTCGGCGATGCCCATCTCGTAGCGGCCGGGGGTGGCCGAGAGGTAGACGGTCTGACCGACACGGCCCTTGAACTCCTCCCACTTCAGCGGGCGGTTGTCCATCGCCGAGGGCAGCCGGAAGCCGTGCTCGACCAGCGTGCGCTTGCGCGAGGCGTCGCCCTCGTACATCGCACCGATCTGCGGCACCGTGACGTGCGACTCGTCGATGACGACGAGGAAGTCGTCGGGGAAGTAGTCGAGCAGGCAGTGCGGCGCCTCACCGGACTCGCGGCCGTCGATGTGGCGAGAGTAGTTCTCGATGCCGGAGCAGAAGCCGATCTGCTGCATCATCTCGAGGTCGAAGGTGGTCCGCATCCGGAGGCGCTGCGCCTCGAGGAGCTTGTTCTGCTTCTCGAGGTCGGCGAGGCGGACCTCGAGCTCCTGCTGGATGGTGTCGATGGCGCGGTGCATGACGTCCTGGCTGGCGACGTAGTGCGAGCCGGGGAAGACGGAGACGGACTCGAGCTTCTTCACGACGTTCCCGGTGAGCGGGTGCAGCGTGTAGAGCGCCTCGATCTCGTCGCCGAACATCTCGATGCGGATCGCGAGCTCCTCGTACATCGGGATGATCTCGATCGTGTCGCCGCGGACCCGGAAGGTGCCGCGGGCGAAGTCGACGTCGTTGCGGGCGTACTGCATCGAGACGAACTTGCGGATCAGGCGGTCGCGGTCGACCCGCTGGCCGACCTGGAGCGCGACCATCGCCTCGAGGTACTGCTCCGGCTGGCCCAGGCCGTAGATGCAGGAGACGGTCGAGACGACGATGACGTCGCGCCGGCTGAGCAGGGAGTTGGTCGTCGAGTGCCGCAGGCGCTCGACCTCGGCGTTGACCGAGCTGTCCTTCTCGATGAAGGTGTCCGTCTGCGGGACGTAGGCCTCGGGCTGGTAGTAGTCGTAGTAGGAGACGAAGTACTCGACCGCGTTGTTGGGGAAGAGCTCGCGGAACTCGTTGGCGAGCTGCGCGGCGAGCGTCTTGTTGTGCGCGAGCACGAGGGTCGGCCGCTGGACGGCCTCGACGAGCCAGGCGGTCGTCGCCGACTTGCCGGTACCGGTGGCGCCGAGGAGGACGACGTCGGTCTCGCCGGCGTTGATCCGGGCGCTCAGATCGGCGATCGCTCCGGGCTGGTCACCGCTCGGCTGGTATTCGCTGATGACCTCGAAGGGGTGCACGGCACGGGTTGGCTCCATGCTCGAAGCGTAACCGCGACCACCGACATCGGGGCGGGCCTGCGCCGACGGCGAACGGGGCTCGCGGCGATCCTGTCCGCAGGCCCGCCCTGCTGGAGACGCCGGGTCTCGATACGCCCCTGCGGGGCTACTCGACCAGCAGGGGCGTCCAGCACGTGGCGAACGCATGCCCGACGGAACGCCGCTGCAGGCCTGCTCAATCAGCATGGGTTTCCAGCACCCTGCCACATGCATGCTGATCGAGTAGCGCGCGGAGCGCGCGTATCGAGATCCACTGGCGCCGGAAGCCGAGTCTGCAGACCGACCAGCAGGAGGGCGCCCGATCAGAGGCGGGAGACGCGGAGGTCGCGCAGGTGGAGGCGGTCGCCCGCGGCCATGCCGTCGGTGCGCACGCGGAGCACCGCGCAGACCGCCCACTCCGGTGCGGGGAGGGAGTAGGCGTCGTCGAGCCGGACTCCGGCGAAGGAGTCGCGGGCCGAGACGTCGGTCACCGAGTACCAGTCCCGCCCCAGGCCGTCGGCCCGTCGCGCCGTCGAGAAGCCGAGATCGATCGCGACGGATCCGGAGCCCTCGTAGAGCGCGTCCAGCGACGCGAGCACCCGCGCTCCCGCGGCGATCGGCACGAAGAGGTGGACCGCGCCGGAGCCCGACCCGTCCTCGACTGCAAGCGCACGGAGCCCCGCGACCGGGGAGTCCCCCGGCGCGACGGACGCCCCGCCCTCGGCCGTCCAGTCGTCGGCGAGCACCGAGCGCGAGCCGTGCGGGTCGAGCACGCCGCGTATCCGCTCGGCCGCGTGGAACCGCAGCGCGGTCGAGGGCAGCGCCGAGGTGTCCGAGATCGTCAGGACGCCGTCGCCGCGCGCCAGGAAGGGCAGCCGCGAGTTGCCGCCCTGGAACTGCCCGCCCCGGACGACCGCCCGCTGGCCCCCTGCCCCGGAGAACTGGATCAGTCCGCGCTCGGCGTCACCGTCGACCTCCTTCCGAGCCCGGACGAGGAAGCGGCAGCCGGTGAGCGAGAGCAGGGCGCCCCAGCCGTCCAGCTCGAACCAGCCGTGGTTGTCGGGGATCTGCATCTCGAAGTGGCAGTGCGAGAAGTGGGCCTGGCCGCGCGAGATCGTGACCGCGCGGCCCTGGTTCGTCGAGAAGGTGTCGAACGAGCACTGGTCGACGAAGAACTCCTGGTCGCCGTGGATCTGGAGTGCGCTCTCGGTGTTGCTGGTCAGGTCGCAGCCCTGGAAGGCGATGCGCTCGCCCGAGTCGACGGCGTCCTCCACCGCCACGACTCCCACGCGGTTCCCCTGGAACGAGCACGAGCGGAACTCGAGCAGATAGGCGTGCGACCCGAGCTCGACCGCCGTGTCGAAGCTCCGCGCGACGACGTTCGCGAAGGAGAGGTAGGCGGGCTTCGGCCCTGGTTCGCGCAGGTGGGACGGTGCGCTCACGGCGATGCCGGTGTTCGAGCCGTCGCCGACCAGGTGCAGATCGCTCAGCACGGTCTGGTGCTGGCGGGTGTAGCCCGCGGCGGAGGACTGCAGCACGGGGCCGACGGTCTGCAGCGCAGGGCCCGTGCCGACGTAGCGGATCTCGCAGCGACCCTCGATGCTCACCCTGGCGTCCCAGGACAGCGTCTCGTCGACGACGAAGCTCCCCCCGGGCGCGGTGACGACGGCGTGGTGCTCGGCCGGGTCGACCCCGTCCTCCGGCACGGCGGCGGCGGCCAGCGCCGCCTGCCAGGCAGCGGTGTCGCGGGCGGCACCCGCGGCGAGCGACTCGTCGAGGTGGTCGTGCACGTCGACGATGCGGGACGTGCCCGCGGGACGGCTGATCACCTGGACCGGCGCCGGTCCGGTCCGGCCGGTGAGCGCACCGGCGGCGGCTCCCGCGCCCGCACCGAGCAGGACGCCCGCCCCGGAGGCGAGCAGGAGGCGCCGGGAGTCGGAGGCGGGCGGGCGGGCTCCGGAAGCGCTCATGCGTCGTACCCCTCGACTCGGCGATCGTGCTGGGGCCGTCCCCCGTGCTGCGGCCCTCCCACTGTAGGAGCAGGGCCTGACGGTCTCCCGCCGCCGGATGCACTCAGGCTGAGGGGCGGCGCAGCCGCTCCCAGAGCGCGTCGACCTGGCTCAGGGTCTCCTCCAGAGTTCCGGAGGCGTCGATCACGGCGTCCGCGAGGGCCAGGCGGTCCTCGTCGCTCGCCTGCGCGCCGACGCGAGCGCGGGCGTCGGCCTCGGTCATGCCGCGCAGGTCGATGAGGCGCTCGACGCGCGTCTCCTGCGGGGCGTGGACGACGATCACCTCGTCGAACTCCCCCGCGCCGCGCGACTCGGCCAGAAGCGGGACGTCGTAGACGACGATCGCCGCGGGGTCGGCGGCGGCCGCCGCGGCGAACAGCTCCTGCGAGCGGAGCGACACCGCCGGGTGGGTGATCGCGTTGAGGTCCTCGCGGGCGGCGGAGTCGGAGAAGACGATCGCGCCGAGCGCCGCCCGGTCGAGCGAGCCGTCGGCGCGCAGGGTCTCCGGGCCGAACCGCTCGACGATCGCGGCCAGCGCGGGCTCCCCCGGCTCGACCACCTCGCGGGCGAGCCGATCGGCGTCGACGACGACGGCTCCGAGCTCGGCGAGACGGCGGGCGACGGTGGACTTGCCCGAGGCGATGCCTCCGGTGAGGGCTGCGAGATGCACCCGGCAAGCCTAACGAGCGGCGCAGTGGACCGGACGGGGGTGGATCTCGATACGCCCGCTCCGCGGGCTACTCGATCAGCATGAGAGGGCAGTGCGGGCTTGTCGGTCACCAGGGATGCAGTGGGCGGCTCCACTCATGCTGGTCGAGTAGCCGCGCAGCGGCATATCGAGACCCGCCCCGTCGGCTCCTGCTGCAACGCCGAACGGCCGGCCCCCGAGGGGACCGGCCGTTCGTCGTGGTGATACCGCGGATCAGTTGTTCGAGGACAGCTTCTCGCGCAGTGCGGCGAGCGACTCGTCGTCGGCGAGGGTTCCGCCGCCGGCAGCCGACTCGGTGTTGGTGAAGCCGCCGCCGACCGAGACGCCCTCGGAGACCGTGGCGGCCTCCTCCTGCGACTTGGCGACCTGGGCCTTGTGGGCCTCCCAGCGAGCCTGAGCAGCGGCGTACTCCTGCTCCCAGGCCTCGCGCTGGGACTCGAAGCCCTCGCGCCACTCGTTGGTCTCCGGGTCGAAGCCGTCGGGGTACTTGTAGTTCCCCTGGTCGTCGTACTCGGTGGCCATGCCGTAGAGCGCCGGGTCGAACTCGGTGCCCTCGGGGTCGACGTTCTCGTTCGCCTGCTTGAGCGAGAGCGAGATGCGACGACGGTCGAGGTCGATGTCGATGACCTTGACGAAGACCTCTTCACCGACCGACACGACCTGCTCGGCGAGCTCGACGTGCTTGCCCGAGAGCTCGGAGATGTGGACGAGGCCCTCGATGCCGTCCGCGACGCGGACGAAGGCACCGAACGGGACCAGCTTCGTGACCTTGCCCGGGGCGACCTGACCGATCGCGTGGGTGCGGGCGAAGACCTGCCACGGGTCCTCCTGCGTCGCCTTGAGCGAGAGCGACACGCGCTCGCGGTCGAGGTCGACCTCGAGGATCTCGACGGTGACCTCCTGGCCCACCTCGACGACCTCGGAGGCGTGCTCGATGTGCTTCCAGGAGAGCTCGGAGACGTGGACGAGACCGTCGACGCCGCCGAGGTCGACGAACGCACCGAAGTTGACGATCGAGGACACGACGCCCTTGCGGACCTGACCCTTGTGCAGGTTGTTCAGGAACGTGGTGCGGCTCTCGGACTGCGTCTGCTCGAGGAGCGCGCGACGCGACAGGACCACGTTGTTGCGGTTCTTGTCGAGCTCGAGGATCTTCGCCTCGATCTCCTGGCCGAGGTACGGCGTGAGGTCGCGGACGCGGCGCAGCTCGATGAGCGAGGCCGGGAGGAAGCCGCGGAGGCCGATGTCGACGATGAGCCCGCCCTTGACGACCTCGATGACCGAACCGGTGACGACACCGTCGGACTCCTTGATCTTCTCGACGTCGCCCCACGCACGCTCGTACTGCGCGCGCTTCTTGGAGAGGATCAGGCGACCCTCCTTGTCCTCCTTCTGCAGGACGAGGGCTTCGACGCTGTCGCCCACGTTGACGACCTCGGAGGGGTCGACGTCGTGCTTGATGGAGAGCTCACGCGAGGGGATGACGCCCTCGGTCTTGTAACCGACGTCGAGGAGGACCTCGTCGCGGTCGATCTTCACGACGGTGCCTTCGATGAGGTCTCCGTCGTTGAAGAACTTCAGAGTCTTTTCGACCGCGGCAAGAAAGTCTTCAGCAGACCCGATGTCGTTGATCGCGACCTGCTTGGTTGCCTTTTCGGTCGTTGCGGTTGTCATTAAGGGATGCTCCAGGATGGATGGGTATCGGGCGGCGGGCACCGACACGCCCGAGGGCGTGACGCGGTGGTGACCACTGCGGAGGTGATGGGGATGCCGTGACCGGGAGGAGCTCGAGAGCCCGGACCGTGATCCCGGATCTCCAGCGCACCGTGGGCACGGCGGCGCCACGAATGTGACGTTCCAGACTATCGAACCGACCGGGGTGAGAGCAATCTCGAGGGGCCCCGTTCCGCGTGTCCTGGCGGGTTCCGTCGGTCGGCAGCCGCCCGACGGAGGTCAGGCCCCGGCGCCGAGGCTCGCGCGGAGGGTATCGAGCCCGACACCGCCGAGATCGAGGGCGCGGCGGTGGAACGATGCGAGCGAGAAGTCCGCCCCGTCGCGCGCGCTCGCCTCGTCCCGCAGCTCCTCCCAGATCCGCTGGCCGATCTTGTAGGAGGGCGCCTGGCCGGGCCAGCCGAGGTAGCGGTTGACCTCGAAGCGGACGAAGGCGTCGTCCATGTTGACGTTCGCGCGCAGGAAGGCGAGGGCGGACTCGGCCGTCCAGACGTCCGAGGAGCCGGGCATCCGCTTCTGCAGGTGCACGCCGATGTCGATGACGACGCGGGCGGCGCGCATCCGCTGCCCGTCGAGCATCCCGAGGCGGTCGGCCGGGTCGTCCAGGTAGCCGAAGCGCTCCATCAGCCGCTCGGCGTAGAGGGCCCAGCCCTCGGCGTGCCCGGAGCTGCCGGCGAGCTGGCGGCGCCAGGTGTTTAGGCTCGCGCGGTTGTAGACGGCCTGACCCACCTGCAGGTGGTGACCGGGGACGCCCTCGTGGTAGACGGTCGTCAGCTCGCGCCAGGTGGCGAACTCGGTGACGCCCGGCGGGACGGACCACCACATCCGGCCGGGGCGCGAGAAGTCGTCGCTCGGGCCGGTGTAGTAGATGCCGCCCTCCTGGGTCGGCGCGATGCGGCACTCGAGGCGGCGGAGCTCGTCCGGGATGTCGAAGGCGGTGCCCGCGAGCTCGCTCACGGCCCGGTCGCTGGTCTCCTGCATCCAGCGCTGCAGCGCATCGACGCCGTGCAGGGTGCGGGCGGGGTCGGTGTCGAGGTGCGCGATCGCCTCGGCGACACTCGCGCCGGGCAGGATCTCGCGGGCGATCGCCTCCTGCTCGGCGGTCATCCGTGCGAGCTCCTCGATCCCCACTCGTAGGTCTCGTCGAGGTCGACCACCGCGCCGAGGAAGCGGCGCGACTGCAGCGCGTAGTGCTCGCGGCCCACCGCGTCCTGCTCCGTCGCGGCCGGGCCGAGCTCGGTGCGGAGGAACCGGGCGAGGCCGCCGTAGGCCGCGGAGGCGCGACGGGCGCCCTCCTCGAGCCGCAGCGAGAGCGACGCGGGCAGCGATCCGGTGGCCGGAGCCGCGTCGGCGGCCAGTGCCGCGAAGAACCCCCGCGGACCGGCGATCGTCTCGGCCTGCTCGGCGACGAGGCCGACCTGGCGGCGCGCCGGCGTCACCCCGGCGCCGATGCCAGCGCGGAGGGTCTCCGCGTAGCCGGCGAGGGCGGCCGGGACCGCGAGGAGCCGCTCCGCCACGTCCTCCCAGTCGCTCACGGAGTCGGTCGGCATCAGGTCGAAGACGTCGCGCAGCTCCTGCGCGGGCGAGGCGATCACGTTCAGATCGCGGAGCGGCAGCTGCGCCGCGTGCGCCTCGAGCGACAGCCGCAGGTCCGCCCCCAGATCGGCGACCGTCACCGCGTCGACCGCGTCGACCGGCTCGGCGGACTCGAGCTCGGCCAGCGCGGCGGCCGTCGCCGCCCGCGCCCGCTCCACGCCCTCCGGCGACAGGTCGCCGAGTCGGCGGTTCGCCTCGGCGCGGCCGATCGAGGTGCCGAGGGTGGGCTCGAGCTCGACGAGGGTGTCGACCCAGCGCTCGGCGACGAGGTCGACGGCGGTGGGCTCGCGGGAGATGTCGGAGGTCATGCCTTCGAGCCTAGCCAGCGGTCCGGAACGGCCCGGGCCGGCGGGCGCCGCGCGACGTCAGTGCGCCGCGACGTCCCAGTCGGAACCGTGGCCGACCTGCACCTCGAGCGGGACGGAGAGATCGACCGCGCCGGCCATCCGCGCGCGGACGACCTCCTCGAGCACGTCCTCCTCGCCGGGGGCCACGTCGAAGATCAGCTCGTCGTGCACCTGCAGCAGCATCCGCGACTCCAGGCCCTTCTCGCCGATGTCGGCCTGGACCCCGATCATCGCGATCTTCATGATGTCGGCGGCCGAGCCCTGGATCGGCGAGTTCAGCGCGGCGCGCTCCGCGTTGTCGCGGAGGACGCGGTTGCCGCTCTGGAGGTCGGGGAAGGGGCGGCGGCGACCGAAGATCGTCTCGGTGTAGCCGGTCTCCCGCGCCTGCTCGACGACCGTGCGGAGGTAGTCGCGGACCGCGCCGAAGCGGACGAAGTAGTCGGTCATCAGCTGCTTGGCCTCGTTGCTGGAGATGCGCAGCTGCTTGGAGAGGCCGAAGGCGCTCAGTCCGTAGGCGAGCCCGTAGGACATCGCCTTGACCTTGTTGCGCATCGCCGAGGTGACGTCCGACGGCTCGACGCCGAAGATCCGCGCGCCGACGAAGCGGTGCAGGTCCTCGCCGCTGTGGAAGGCCTCGATCAGGCCGGCGTCGCCGGAGAGGTGCGCCATGATCCGCATCTCGATCTGCGAGTAGTCGGCGGTGATCAGGGTGCTCGCCTGCTCGCCGTGCACGAACGCGGTGCGGATGCGGCGGCCGACCTCGCTGCGGACCGGGATGTTCTGCAGGTTCGGGTCGTTCGACGAGATCCGCCCGGTCGCGGTGCCGGTCTGGTCGTAGCTGGTGTGGATCCTGCCGTCGGCGGTGACCGACTTCTCCAGCGTCTCGATGATCTGCTTGAGCTTGGTCGCGTCGCGGTGCTCGAGCAGGAGACCGAGGAACGGGTGCGGGTGCGACTCCTGCAGGTCCGCCAGGGCGGACGCGTCGGTCGTGTAGCCGGTCTTCGTCGCGCGGGTGCGCGGCATCGCCAGCTCCTCGAAGAGGACCTGCTGCAGCTGCTTGGGCGAGCCGAGGTTCATCTCGTGCCCGATCTCGGCGAAGGCGCGGTTCGCGAGGTCGACGGAGGTGGCGGTGAGCTCGCCGCGGAGGCGCGCGAGCACCTCGGCGTCGATCGCGACGCCGGTGAGCTCCATCGTTGCGAGGACCTGCACGATCGGCAGCTCGATGTCGACGAGCACCGAGAGCATGCCCTCGCCGAGCAGCTCGGTCTGCACGCCGACCAGGCGGTGCGCGTACCAGGCCTCGGTCGCGGGACCGATCGGCGGGGCGGTCGGGACGAGCTGGTTCGGGTCGCCCTGGATCATCGCCTCGTCGAGGTACTGCTGGACCTGGGCCGGCAGCGTCGCCGCGTGACCGGTGGGCTGCAGGAGCCACGCCGCGATGCGGGTGTCGAAGGCGAGTCCGGCCACCGGGAGCCCGGCCCGGCGCAGCGCCTTGACCTGCGGCTTGGCGTCGGCGAAGTACTTGGGGGCGTCGCTCGCGAGCCACTCCTCGAGCGCGGTGTAGTCGGGCCGGCCGGCGGCCCAGGGCACGAAGGCCGACTCCGCCTCGACCGACAGGCCGATGCCCTCGAGGCCGCCCTCGCCGAGCTGCACCTGCACGGCGACGGGCACGGTGCCGTTCGCGGAGACCCGGGCGAGCCAGTGCGCGAGCTCCTCGTCGACCAGGTTCCGCACGGCCGGAGCCGCGGTCACGACGGCGTCGCCCGCGAGCGCCTCCGCCGCGCCCTCGACGCCCTCGTCGGCGGCGATCGTGAGCACGCGCTCCTGCAGCGTCCTGAACTCGAGTCGGCTGAAGATCTCGCGGACCGCGTCCGGGTCGATCGGACGGCGGTCGAGGTCGTTCGGGCCGAGCGGCAGCTCGACGTCGGTGATCAGGCGGTTGAGCCGGCGGTTGCGGAGCGCGTTCTCCTTCTGCTCACGCAGCTTCTCGCCGACGACGCCCTTGATCTCGTCGGCGTGGGCGATGATGTCCGCGACGGTGCCGTACTGGTTGACCCACTTGGCGGCCGTCTTCGGGCCGACCTTGTCGACGCCGGGCAGGTTGTCGCTCGTCTCGCCGACGAGCGCCGCGATCTCGGGGTACTGGTGCGGCTCGACGCCGTACTTCTCGAAGACCTTGTCGCGGTCGTAGCGGGTGAGCTGCGAGACGCCCTGGGTCGACGGGTAGAGCAGGGTGACGTCGGGCGTCACCAGCTGGATGGTGTCGCGGTCTCCCGAGACGACCAGCACGCGGAAGCCCGCCTCGGCGCCCTGGCGGGCGAGCGTGGCGAGGATGTCGTCGGCCTCGAAGTCCTCCTTCGAGACGGTGCGGATGTTCATCGCGTGCAGCGCCTCCTCGAGGAGGGGGACCTGGCCCTTGAACTCGGGCGGGGTCTCGCCGCGGGTGCCCTTGTACTCCGGGTACTCGCGGGTGCGGAACGAGTAGCGGGAGATGTCGAAGGCGACGCCGAGGTGCGTCGGCTTCTCGTTCTTCAGCAGCAGGATCAGCATCGACAGGAAGCCGTGGATGGCGTTCGTGTGCTGCCCGTCGCGGGTCTGGAAGCTGTCGACCGGGAGGGCGTAGAACGCCCGGAACGCGAGCGAATGACCGTCGATGAGCAGGAGGGTAGGCTGTTCCGGATCTGACACAGGGCAAGACTACACAGCGCCTCCGACACCGGTTCGGGCCCGGTCCCGCCCGTCGGCGGAGGGCCTCCGGGAGGCCCAGCACGAGGAGCACCGTGACCGAATACGCCCCCGCCGCCGCGACCGCCGCCCCCTGGGTCCGCCCGCCCGTCCTCGATCTCGAGGCGCACATCGGGCGCGGCATGGGCGAGCTCGCCGAGCGGATGGGCATCGTCTGGCACGAGCTCACCCCGGAGCACTCGGTCGCGTCGATGCCCGTCGAGGGCAACCGCCAGCCGGTCGGCATCCTGCACGGCGGCGCGCACGTCGTCCTCGCCGAGTCGATGGGCTCGATCGCCGCAAACGTGCACGCCGGCGCGGGACGCCTCGCGATGGGCATCGAGCTGAACGCGAGCCACAGCCGCTCGATCACCCACGGCCACGTGATCGCCACCTGCGACGCCATCCACCTCGGCTCCACCCTCACCACCCATGAGATCGTCGTCCGCGACGAGCAGGGCCGCCGCCTCAGCACGGTCCGCATCACGAACATCCTCCGCGACGCGCGCTGACCGCTCCGCTCAGTCCGCACCGGGGACGACGGCGACGACGACGGAGCCGAGCACGAGGACCGTGCCCGCCGCCGCGACGAGGGGCTTCGGCGAGTCCACGGCGACCGCCAGGAGCGCCCCCGCGAGACCGACCGCCACCTCCGCGGAGCACGCGACGATCATCGGCCGCGCCGCCGTGCGCTCCAGCAGCCACGAGTCCTCGACGACCGGGAAGGCGCGAGGCAGGAGCGCGAGGAGGGAGACGACGAGCGGGAGGAGCACCAGCGGCGGTGTCCGCCCCAGCTCCTGCAGGCAGGCGCCCAGCATGAGCTCGAGCACCACGGTCGCCGTGACGAGCAGCAGTCCGAGCCTGGACCGGGACGCGCGCCGGGTCGACTCCCGTGATCGGTTCGCAGGGCGCAACGAAAGACTCCCCCGTCTGAGGACGGGTCCTGCACCCGTGCCTCGTCCGTTCTAGCGGCGGCCCGCCTCGGCCGTACCGCCCTGTCGTTGGACGTGAGCTGAATGGCGCGGGCCGCCCGCGGGCCGGCGGACGACGGGCTCCGCTAGGGCGTGCCCGCGCCGCCGACCCCGGCCGGGCGATTTCGACGGGTGACGCGTGAGCGTGCGCGCGACCTCACACGCTGGCCGTTCCTTCAAGGCGCGGCGGGAACGGTCACGACGACGACCGACCCGATGAGAAGCATCAGCCCCGCCGCGACCAGGTTCGGCGTCTGAGAATCGATGAGGGGCGCCAGCGTCGCCCCCACTAGCCCGACCGCACCCTGGGAGTAGTACGAAGCAGATGTCACTCGTGGAGCCGTCCGTTCGAGCAGCCACGATCTCTCGACCAGCGGAATCGCTCGGGGAACGAACGCCAGCAGCGGGACCATGACGAGAAGCGTCACCAGCGGAGAGGAGTGCCGCACCTCGGGGAACGACGCCCCGATGATGAAGAACGAAACCAGGCACACCGTGAAGACGATCAAGCCGAGCCTCGATCGAGGTGCACCCCACCGTGCCTCGGGTGTCGTCGACGTCTTCCTCATGGAATCACTCCTTGCAGGGCTCGCTGACGGGGAACGAAGCCACCGCCACATAGTGCAGATGACGGATGCCGACGCACTTCCCCTCGTCCTCGGCACGATTGGCGGCATCGATCGCGACCGCCGCCCCCAGCTCGCATGCCCAGCTGGCGCCACCGCAGATGAAGGCCAACACGACCGTCACGGCACCGGACTGGCTAGCCAGACGGTGAGAGTCGGAACGGCTCAGCAGAAAGGTGCAGAAGGCCGCATCGCATTCCACACTCGGATCCGCGACGACGGGATAGGTGGCTCCCGCGTGCTGCACGTGCTGGACGACGACGGCGCCGTCGATCTCGTACCAGGTGTCGACAGGAGCACCGCCGGCGTCGACCGCCCACGGTTCCGCGATCGTGTTGACGACGTTCCCGAGCGAGTCGGAGACGGTGATGCCGCCACTGCTCGTGAGCTCGAGGTGCGCGTCAGCGCCTGCAGCGGTGACCGCGAAGCGGTACTCCTCCGGCGCCGCCGCTCCCTTGACGACCACGTAGCCGGCGGCGGCCGCGGTCTTCTCAGAACTGGTGAGCACGTAGTCGGCGTGCTCGCCCTCGTAGAGGAGGACACCGGGCTGCACCTCCTCGCCGGTCGACTCCGTCACCGGTGCCAGCGAGAGCGACCCCTGCGGTGTGGACACCGTCAGTCCGTCGACATCGTCGAGTTCCTCGGAGGCGAGGTCACGCCCTCCTTCCGAGTGGATCCCCTCGTGTGAGGGCACGGACTCGCCCGCGACGATGCCCGCCTCGGGTCCCGTCACTCCGGAAGCCAGGAGGTCGCGCTCATCCAGGGCGTTCAGCGCATCCCTGCCGTCCTCGGCGGTACTCGCCGCCGACGACTCCGACAGCGACCGTGGACTCGCCTCCGCAGGGGCGCTCCCGAGCGCAGCGGCCGCGAAGACGAGAGCGGTGAGAAGAACGGAGGAAGGCCTGGTCAGTGATTTCATCGTGCGCTCCATTGCGTCGACATCGCACGAGAAAGCTTGCACCTGCGGTCGCTGGGCCTCGTCGAACTCGAACGATGATCTCTCCACCCGGATGCCTCGGTGTCGTCATCGGAGAAGGCGGACCATTTCCGCGAGACCCACGACCATCCTGGTATGGCATTGATAGCAACGAGATCCGACCGGGTGCAACCGCTGTCGCCCTGTGCCGGTCGTCACGCGACAGAGCCGGCGCAGGTCGATGGTCAGCCGCTCCGGACGAGGAGCCCGCGACGGGTCCGCAAGCCCCTGCTGCGGCGGGGCGGGCGACCTAGGCTCGGGGCGTGACCTTCCGCGATCTGCTGCGCTCCCTGCCGTCCATGCCCTCCGAGCTGCCCGACTTCGACGCGGAGGCGGCTCCGGCCGACCCGGTCGAGCTGTTCGGGCAGTGGCTGGAGGCGGCGAAGGACGCCGGCCAGCTCCTCCCCCACGGCGCGACGCTGTCGACCGCCGACGCCGACGGGACCGTCTCGGCGCGGGTGCTCGTGCTGCGCGACATCGACGACGCCGGCTGGGCGTTCTCGACCCACGCCTCCAGCCCCAAGGGGCGGGCGATGGCGGCGAATCCGCACGCCGCGCTGACCTTCTTCTGGCCGGTGCAGGGCCGGCAGGTCCGGGTGGAGGGCCGCGTCGAGCGCGCGTCCGCCGAGGAGTCGAAGAAGGACTTCCAGCGGCGCTCCGAGGCGGCGCGCACGGCACTGCTGGTCGGCCGGCAGAGCGAGCCGATGAAGCGCGCCGAGGACTTCGACCTGGTGACGCTGCAGACCGGCGTCGCCGTCGCCTGCTCCCCCGCGACGCTCGACCGCGACTGGGCCGTCTACCACGTCGTGCCCGAGCGGATCGAGTTCTGGCAGGGCTCGACCAGGGCGGAGCAGGACCACACCCGCCTGCTGTACAGCGCACCCGGGGCGGGAACGACGGAGGCGGGCGGCTCCCCGTGGGAGCGCACCCGCCTCTGGCCGTGACGGCGCGGCCCTCGGGCCGCCGCCGCCCTACTTCTTGGGGCTGAGCTGCTCGATGATCGCCTGGGCGACGTCATGCATGGTGAGGCGGCGGTCCATCGACGCCTTCTGGATCCAGCGGAACGCCTCGGGCTCGGAGAGGCCCATCTTCTCGTTGAGCAGGCCCTTGGCCCGGTCGACGAGCTTGCGGGTCTCGAAGCGCTCGACCATGTCGGCGACCTCGGCCTCGAGGGTGAGGATCTGGGCGTAGCGGGAGAGGGCGATCTCGATCGCCGGCAGCAGGTCGTTCGGCGTGAACGGCTTGACCACGTAGGCCAGCGCGCCGGCCTCGCTCGCGCGCTCGACCAGCTCCTTCTGGCTGAAGGCGGTCAGCAGGACCACCGGAGCGATGTGCGCCTTCGAGAGGCGCTCGGCGGCGGAGATGCCGTCGAGCTGGGGCATCTTCACGTCCATGATCACCAGATCGGGGCGCAGCTCGGTGGCGAGGGCCACGGCCGTCTCGCCGTCGCCCGCCTCACCGACGACCTCGAAGCCGTTGTCGCGGAGGATCTCCACGATGTCCATGCGGATGAGCGATTCGTCCTCTGCGACGACGACCCGACGGGGTGCGGTCTGCGGAGTTTCCTGGTCTGTCACGCCGAAGAGCCTACGGTATTCTCGACAGGCTCGTGATGAGCCGGTGTGGCGGAATGGCAGACGCGGGGCACTCAAAATGCTCTGTCCGAGAGGGCTTGTGGGTTCGAGTCCCACCACCGGTACCGCAGGCGCCCCGCGCGCGTCGCCACTTCGCTAGCGTCGTCGGATGGACGATTCCTCGGCGGCCTGGCCGCTCTTCTCCCTCGTGCTGCGCACGCCGCGCCTCGAGCTGCACCCGGTCCGCGACGCCGATCTGCCGGCCCTCGCCGCGGCCGCCGTCGCCGGGATCCACGAACCCGGCCGATCGCCGTTCCCCGCGGCCTGGGCCGAGGCGCCCGCCGAGCAGCTGCCCGCCGATCTCGCCCGCTACCAGTGGTCGCTCCGTGCGGCGACGCGGCCGGACTCCTGGCGCGTGGCCTTCGCGATCGTCGAGGACGGCGCGGTGATCGGCTGCCAGGACCTGCTCGCCGACGAGTTCGCGGCGCGGCGCACCGTCTCCTCCGGCTCGTGGCTCACGCGCGCGGCGCAGGGGCGCGGTCTCGGCCGGGAGATGCGGGCGGCGGCCCTGCTGCTCGCCTTCGACCACCTCGGTGCGGAGGTGGCGGAGAGCAGCGCGCTGGCCTGGAACGCGGCGTCGATCCGGGTGTCGACCGGGCTCGGCTACGAGCCCAACGGCACCCAGCGCACGGTCGGCGCCGACGGAGTGGCGGTCGAGGAGATCCGGTTCCGCGTCACGCCCGAGACGTTCCGCCGCCCGGAGTGGGAGCTCGAGGTGTCCGGCCTCGAGGCGGCCCGCGCGCTCCTGATCGCCGAGCCGGCGGCGGACTCCTAGCGAGAACCGGCGAGCCGAGCCGCTCAGAACTCCGCGAGGCTCCCGCGCAGGCCGCCCCCGGGGTACTCCCGCCGCAGGATCCCGCGGCGGCGCAGGATCGGCACCAGCTCGTCGAGCATCCGGTGCAGCGTCACCGGGTGGAAGTCGCCGGAGAACGCGACGCCGTCGTTGTCCGCGTCGTCGCCGAGCTCCTGGACGAAGTCGGCGACCTCCTCCGCGGTGCCCACCACTCCGCTGCGGTCGGCGATCAGGCCGAGCCGGGCCTTCGCGGTGAGAAGGGCGCGCAGCGGAGCGTCCTCGTCGGCACCGCCGTAGAGGCCGGCGATGCTGCCGCGCGAGACGTGCTCGCCGAAGACCGCCGGGTCGACCGGGCGGTCGAGGTCCAGCGCGGTCAGGTCGGTCTCGAGGTCGCTCGACCAGGCGGCCGCGGCGGTGAGCAGCGCCGCGTCGTCGGGGTGCGCGGAGGCGTCGACGAGGCGCTGCGCCTCCTCCCGGCTCGAGACGATGATCGGCTTGAAGACGAACAGGATCGTCAGGTCGTCGGGGTTCCGGCCGTGCGCGGCGGCCGCGGCGCGGGCCCGCTCGCGGTAGGCGCGGACCGTCGCGGTGTCGAGCGAGGCGAGGGCCAGCTGGATCTCGGACTGCGCGCCGGCGAAGTCGATGCCGCGCGGCGAGCCGCCGGGCGAGACGATGACCGGCTCGCCGGGTGCCGCGGCGGCCCCCGCTGAGGATCCGGTGCCGAACGGCAGCGCGTTCAGCGGGCCGTCGAAGGAGTAGTGCGTCCCGCGGTGCTGCAGCGCGTGCAGCCGGTCGCCGTCGGCGAAGCGGCCGGTCGCCTCGTCCTGGATCAGCGCGCCGTCGTCCCAGCTGCGCCAGAGCTCGCGCAGGGAGTCGAGCCACTCGTGCGCGCGGTCGTAGGCGCCGTCGTGCGGGAGCGGCTCGAGGCCGAAGTGCCGGCTGCTGCCGACGTCGGTGACGACGTTGAGCCCGAGCCGGCCGCCGCTGAGGTGCTGCAGCGTGGCGAACTGGCGCGCCGCCTGATACGGGCTGTAGGCCATCGGGTTCACGGTCGGCGCGACGCCGAGGTACCGCGTCGCCTCGAAGAGCGACGGCGCCAGCAGCAGCGGGTCGTGCTTGGGTCCGCCGTAGGCCCGGCGGATCCGGAGATCGAGGGTGCTCGCGTTCCCGAGCGACAGCGCGTCCTCGATGATGACGAGGTCGAAGCCGGCCTGCTCGAGCTCGCGGGCGCTTCGCCGGTAGACCTCCGCCGTCGTCCAGGAGTGGTCCCACTCCCAGCCGGGCTGCCCCCAGGCCTGCGGCCCGAAGCCGCGGGAGAGGAACCAGGCGAAGTGCTGCGGCCGGCTCACGACGCCTCCGCCAGCACGAGCGGCCGGACGGCCGCGGCGCGCAGTCCGAGCTCGAGGTCGGCGAGCAGGTCCTCGACGTCCTCGATGCCGATGGAGAGCCGCAGCAGACCGGGGCCGATCCCCGCGGCCTCGAGCTGCTCGGCGGTGCGGCCGACGTGCGTGGTGGAGGCCGGGTGCAGCACGAGCGAGCGGACGTCACCGAGGTGGGTCATCCGGGTGAAGAGGCCGAGCGCGTCGGAGAAGCGGCGCGCCGCCTCCTCCCCGCCGTGCAGCGTGAAGGAGAAGACCGAGCCCTGCCCGAGCGGCAGCAGGCGGCGGGCGAGCGCGTGCGAGGGGCTGGAGGCGAGTCCGCTGTAGTCGACGCTCGCGACCTCGGGCCGCTCCTCCAGCCAGCGCGCGACGGCGAGGGCGCTGCGCGACTGGTGGCGGACGCGCAGCGACAGCGTCTCGAGGCCCTGCTCGAGCAGGAAGGCGGTGAGCGGCGAGACGGTCGGCCCCATCCGGCCGGCGACGACGTGGCGGGCGTAGTCGGCGAAGGCGCGCTCGGGATCGCCGCCGCGCTCGATCGCGGCGGCGAGGTGCGGATACTGCGGCGTGCGCCAGTCGAAGCGGCCGCCGTCCACGATCACGCCGGCGATCACGGCGCCGTGCCCGGCCAGGAACTTGCTCGCCGAGTGCACGACGATGTCGGCCCCGTGCTCGAGCGGGCGGAGGAGGTACGGGGTCGCGAAGGTGTTGTCGACGACCACGGGGACACCGGCGCGGTGCGCGACCTCGGCGACGAGCCGGACGTCCACCACGTCGTTGCGCGGATTCGGGATCGATTCGATCAGGACGGCGCGGGTGCGCTGGGTGATCGCGGTGGCCCAGGCGAGCGGATCGTCGGCGTCCTCGACGAACGTGGCGCCGACGCCGAGGCGGGCGAGGTTCTCCAGCAGGAGGTTGCGGGTGCCCTCGTAGAGGCTCGCGGCGGCGACCACGTGATCGCCCGCGGAGGCGAGCGCGAGCAGGGCGACCGAGACGGCCGCCTGGCCGCTGCCGACCACGAGCGCGTCGACGCCGCCCTCGAGGGCGGCGAGGCGGCGCTCGACGGCGTCGGTGGTCGGGTTGCCGACCCGCGTGTAGGTGTAGCCGTCCGCGCCGGCGAAGCGGTCGCGCGCCTCGTCGAAGGAGTCGAAGCTGAAGCCGGCCGTGAGGTAGATCGGGGTGCGCCGCGCGTGCAGCGCGTCCTCGACCGCTCCGGCGTGCAGCTGCCGGGTCGAGAAGCCCCAGCCGTCCTCGCTCGCGTGCCCGTGCCGTGCCATGATCCGCCTCCCTCGTGCCCGCCCTCCGGCAGTGGGCACCACCGTGGCAGAGGAGGAGGGCGGCGCGTCCGGCCGTTACCCGGCGTTACGCCCGAGCGTCACCAGAACATCGTCCCGGGCGCGCCCTTGAACGGTCCGACCACGCGGGAGGTGATCCAGCCGCCGTAGAAGTCACCCGGCTGCGGCTGCACGGTCTCGCCGTCGACGGTGCAGGAGTCCATCCGCCCCGGGTAGAGCGCGACCGTGTCGACGAGCTGCTCGAAGCCCGGCATCGGCTCCGGGTAGATCCAGCCGGCCGCCTCGGCGACCGCTCCGCCGCCGCGGATCGTCAGGTAGGAGGCCGCGCCCTTGAACTCGCAGATGCTGCGACCGGGGGCGGGCTCGAGCGCGCCCTCCGCGAACGCGCTGCGCGGCAGGTAGTAGACGGGCGGGTGGCTGGTCTCGAGGACGCGGAACGCCTCCCGGGTGTCGGCGACGACGACGCCGCCGAGCCGGACCACGACGTGCTCGGCGGTCGGCTCGACCCTGGGCGGTCGCGGGTAGTCCCAGACGGATTCCTGTCCCTCGGCGGGGGGTGTGCGCTTCATCCGGCCCACGCTACGCGGGCGGGCGGCGGCGCCTCTCCCGCTCCCAGGCGATGCGCGGCCGGGCACGTCGGAGGTCCGCGGATCACCGCCGGGACGGCACGGGGTCGCCGCGGTCGCGTAACGTCGACCTTGCGCCGGAATCCCGAGACCGCGCGCAGAAGGATTACACGCGTGCCCGAAGAATGCATCCACGGTCTCGACATCGCCCTCTGCGACGTCTGCTCCCCCGCCAAGCTCCCCGAGCCGCAGGGGCGCACGCGCGCACCGGTGCGCGTGCCGGGGACGTCCCGTGCGGCCACCGCGCGCGCCGCCGCCCGCGGCACCGCCCGCGAGAAGCCGCTCCCCCAGGTGGACATCACCGCGCAGCGCATCTACCACGTGACCCACCTCGACAACCTCGAGGCGATCGTCGCCGCCGGCGCCGTCCTGGCCGACCAGAACCTCGAGGGCCGCCCCGCGGTCGACGTCAGCGCCGAGACGACCCGCGAGCACCGCCGCGCCGTCCAGGTCAAGGACGGGGTCAGCGTCGCGGGCTACGTGCCGTTCTTCCTCTCCCCCGACGCCGCGCTCTGGGCCGACCTCCGCGGCGACCGCGTGCTCCCGCACTGGTCGCCCCGCGCGCACACCACCACCGCGTCGCAGTTCGTCGTCCTGGTCGGCTCGCTGTCCTCCGCGCCCGTGCTGAGCGACGGCGACGCGTCGCACGTGCTCACCCGCTTCACCGAGGGCGACGCGCTCGTGCGCACCTTCGCGCGGCTCCTCGTCGACGAGCCCGCGCTGCGCAGCGCCGAGGCGCTCGTGCCGGACCGCTTCCCGATCGAGGAGATCGCCGTCGTCGGCGTGCCGTCGGTCACCATGAAGAACAAGGTCAAGGCGATGTTCGAGAACAGCGGAGCCTCTCCCCGCGTCGCGGTCTACCCGCCCTGGTTCCACCCGGTCGCCGAAGAGGAGTGACGCGGCGGAGTGATGCGGCGGAGTCGGCCGGAGCGGTCGGCTCCTACGCCCCCTCGAGCAGGTCGAGCCGGTCGGCGAGGTAGCGCTCGAGCGGCATGAGGCCCTGCTCGCCGAGGCCGGGTGCCCAGCGGACCACCACCCGGTCGCCGCGGAGCGACAGCGGCTCCTGACCGGCGGCGAGGCTCTCGGCGTCGATCGCCAGGCGGCGCCAGCCGTGGTTGACGATCTCGCCCTCCTGGAAGGGTCCGTCGAAGGCGGCCTTCCGGATCTCCCGGCGCGCCTCCTGCGACTCCGACTGGTTGTTGGCGTGCAGCGGCGCGACGGAGCGGGTGACCGAGCCGGTCGCGAAGACGTCGCCGTCGTGCCCGAGCAGCAGGACGCCGAGTCGCCAGGCCCGGGTGACCGGGGCCATCACGGGCGCGCGGCGGAAGCCGAGGATCGCGCGCGGCCGGCGGAGCTCGGCGAGGGCCTGATCGGGCACACCGCGGAGCTCGAGCTCGACGACGGTCTGCGCGAGCAGCTCCTGCAGCGCGGCGGCGGCGCTCGTCGCCTCGTCCGATGCCGTCATCGACCGCGCTCCCGTCCGCTCCCCTGCGCGCGACCGCGTCCGGCCGGCTCCACCAGCCTAGGACGGCTGACGACGGCGGCGAGCCGGGGTCCGGAGACGCCGACGGCGCGCCCGCCCCGGAGGGTGGACGCGCCGTCGGGGCGGATCAGATCGCCGAGGCGAGGACCTCGTCGAGCTTCGCGGAGGCCTCCTCGTCGGTGGCCTTCAGCGCGAGCGAGAGCTCCGAGACCAGGATCTGGCGGGCCTTGAGCAGCATGCGCTTCTCGCCGGCCGAGACTCCGCCGGCCTGCTCGCGGCGCCAGAGGTCGCGGACGACCTCGCTGACGCGGTAGACGCTGCCGCTCGCCATCTTCTCCTGGTTGGCCTTGAACCGGCGCGACCAGTTGCTGGCCTCCTCGGCCACGTCGCTGCGGAGCACGTCGTAGACGGCCTGCACGCCGGCGTCGTCGATGATCTCGCGGACCCCCACGAGCTCGGCGTTCTCGACGGGCAGGGTGATCGTGAGCTCGCTGGTGTGCACGTTCATCGTCATGAACGTCTTCTCGACGCCCTTGACCGAGCGCTTCTCGAGCCCGGTGATCGTCACCGCTCCGTGGTGCGGGTAGACCAGGGTCTCGCCGACCTCGAATGTCATCATGTCGTGCCTTTCGTCGTGGGGCGTGGTGGGAGGGAGGAGGAGTCCGGGGCCCGCAGCGGCGCGTCGGCCAGCCAGGGCGGGAGGAGCGCGACGAGCTGCTCGACGAGCTCCTCGTCGGTGCCGTCGAGTCCGCCCGCGAGCCAGGCGCCGACCACGGCGAGCACGCCGCCGGCCGCGAAGGTCGCCGTCAGCTCGGGATCGACGCCGGCGGGGGCGTCGACGCGAGCGAGCACCTCGCGGTGGAGGGCGAGCACGGTGTCGAGGACGGCGTCGTCCGAGGCGACCCGGGCCGAGGCGCGGGCGCGGAGCCGGGCGTGGAAGGCGTGCCGGTCGACCAGCCGGTCGACGAGGCGGACGTAGCCGCGCCGGAGCGCGCGGGCGCCGGAGCCGTCCGCGGGGTCGGGAGCGGCGACGTCCGCGACGACGAGGTCCTCGCGGAGGAGGGCGGAGGCGACGGCCGCCGCGTCCTCGAAGTGCGAGTAGAACGAGCTGCGGCTGATACCGGCCTCGCGGACGATGTCGCTGACCGCGATGCCCTCGGCACGGCCGCCGTCGGTCTGCATGACGAGCCGCTCGACTGCGTCGAAGACCCGGCGGCGGGTGCGGCGCGTGCGCGGATCGGCCGACGCGGGCCCCGGGGTGACGGGTGCCTCCACTCCGTGCGGAGAGGCGGCTCGAGCGGAAGACATCTTCGGCAGTCTACCACTTCCCGGACAGGTGTTCGGAAAACCCGGAGACTGGTGGGCCGGTCGGCTCCGGCTCGCGAGAAGCGGTTCGGCACGCGGGATCCGGTAGATCCGTCGTGCCCGACGCGTTTCAGCGTGCCGGAGGCGTGCGCGGCTGCTCGCGCCATCACCTGTGGCACGCGGAACCGGCCTCGGCACGCGGAGACCAGCAGGTACGGCGAGCCGAGCGCCATTCCACGAGCCGAACCTGCCCGCGGCTACTCCCCCACCACCTCCGGCTCGTGAGACCGAGTTGGGCACGCGGGAACGAGCAGTTCCGACGTGCCGGACGTGAATCCGCGAGCCGAACGGGTACGCGGCCACTCCCCGCACCACCTCCGGCTCGCGAAACCGCCTTCGGCACGCGGGAACGCACCGATCCGACGTGCCAGACGTGAATCCGCGAGCCGAACGGGTACGCGGCCACTCCCCGCACCACCTCCGGCTCGCGAAACCGGCTTCGGCACGCGGGAACGAGCCGATCCGACGTGCCGGACGTAATTCTGCGAGCCGAACGGGCAGTCGGCTGCTCCGCGCGCCACCTCCGGCTCGTAGAAGCGGGTTCGGCACACGGGAACGAGCGGTTCCGGCGTGCCGGGAGCGATTCCGCGAGCCGGAGGTGCGCGGAATGGGCCGCGGCAGAACGGCGGCGTCCGAGCCCGGGTCAGCTCGCAGCGGTGCGGGTCGCGGCGAGGCGGCCGAGGCGGGTGCGTGCCGCGCGCTCGCTGGGCGACACCGTGCCGAGGTAGAGCTCGAGGGAGCGCATCAGCAGGCGGGTCGCGGTGATCGCGGGCCACCACGGGCGGCGGAGGCCGAGGAGGCGGCGCACCTCGGGCGACAGCGACGCGGTGGCGCCGGCGAAGAGCAGCGGGTAGATCAGCCCGGCCTCCCCGGGGAGCTTCACCGTCCGGAGGAACTCGACCGCCTCGTGCACGCGCTCGTCGGGACGCAGCTCCCCCGCGAACCCGGCCAGCTGCTCGCGCAGCTCGGCGACGCTCTCGGGCGGGTTCTCCACCCCGAGCAGGCGGCCCGACGCGGCCCACTCGCGGACGTAGGCGTCGGCACCGCCCGGGATCGGGCCGCCCCAAAGCTCGTGCGCGCCGAGGAACGCGTCGGTGAAGGCGTCGTGCACCCAGAGCAGCAGCCGCGGATCCTGCGCCGAGTAGTGCCGCTCGACGTCGGTCGCGTCCTGGTAGGTGCCGACGATCCGCTCGTGCACGCCGGTCACCCAGCGGGCGGCTCCGGAGGCGGTGGCGGTGTCGCCGAAGCTGGTGGTGAGCACCCAGCGCACGGTGTTGTCGAGGCGGCCCATCGGGTCCTCGCGGTAGCGGGAGTGGTCGTGCACGCCGGCCATCGCGCCCGCGTGCAGCGTCTGCATCAGCAGGGCGCGGACGCCGGCGACCATCGTCGGCATCGCGCCGTTGACGGCCCAGACGGCGCTGCCGGGGCCGAAGAGGCCCGCGTCGTCGCCCGTCTCAAGGGCGGCGACCCAGTCGGGGCGGGGGCGGGGGCGGCGTCGACTCATCCATCGAGTCTGCGCTCGGATCCTGGGTGCGACCGTCTCTTCCCTCACTCCGCCAGGGGTGCTACAGGGCAGGAGGTTCCCGGGCCGCCGGGCTCGTCCGAGGTCCTCGGATCACGCCGGGGGTGCCGGGCCCGCCTCACTCCCCCAGCAGCTCCCGCAGGTCGTCGGCGGTGAGCGCCTGCGCGAACAGCTCGCCCTCGTCGAGGACGGCGGTGCTCAGGCGCGCCTTGCGCTCCTTCAGCCGGACGATCTTCTCCTCGATCGTGTCCTTCGCGACCAGTCGGTAGACGTTGACCCGGCGCTCCTGGCCGATGCGGTGCGCGCGGTCCACCGCCTGGGCCTCGGCGGCGGGGTTCCACCAGGGGTCGAGGATGAAGACGTGGTCGGCCTCGGTCAACGTGAGCCCGGTCCCGCCCGCCTTCAGGCTGATCAGGAACACCGGCGCGGCTCCGGAGCGGAACTCGTCGATCACCGCACCCCGGTCGCGGGTGGAGCCGTCGAGCTGCACGAACGGGATCCCTCGCCGCCGCAGCCGCTCGGCCGCGCGCTCCAGGTACGAGGTGAAGGTGCTGAAGACGAGCGCCCGGCGCCCCTCCGCCAGAACGTCGTCGAGCTGCTCGATCAGCGCGTCGAGCTTGGCCGAGGGCACGTGCCGGTACGCGGGATCGACCAGCGAGGCGTCGAGGGCGAGCAGCCGGAGCAGCGTGAGGGAGCGGAACACGGTGAAGCGCTGGCGGTCGAGGTCGTCGACGAGCCCGAGGAGCTTCCGCCGCTCGCGCTGCAGATAGCCGTCGTAGAGCACGCGGTGGCTCGGAGCGAGGGTGACCTCGAGGGTCTGCTCCTGCTTCTCGGGCAGCTCGGGCGCCACCGCCTCCTTCGTCCGGCGCAGCAGGAACGGGCGGATCCGGCGGCGCAGCCTCTCGAGGCGCCGCCGCGCACCCTCGGAGTGCGAGACCGTGCGCCCCGCCGACAGGTCCGGCGAGACGATGCCGACCGGCTCGTCCGCGTGCAGGATCGGGCGGGTGAACTCCTCGCGGAAGCGGCGGAGCGACGGCAGGAGACCGGGCGCGGTCAGCGCGAGGACGGCCCACAGCTCGTCGAGCGAGTTCTCGAGCGGCGTGCCCGTGAGGGCGAGGGTGATCGGCGCGCCGACGCCGCGGGCGGCCCGGTGCGCCTGCGAGGACGGGTTCTTCACGAACTGCGCCTCGTCGAGGACGAGCGCCGACCACTCCCGCTCGGCCCACTGCTCGCCGGCCAGGCGGAGCACCGCGTAGCTGGTGACCACGACGTCGAGGTCGGCCGGCAGGGCGGCGAGGGTGTCGCCGCGCCCGTCCCGGGTGCTGGTCACCGCTGCGACCCGGAGCGACGGGGCGAAGCGGGCCGCCTCCGAGAGCCAGCCGGGCAGCACCGAGGTCGGCGCGACCACGAGGAAGGGCGCGGCGCGGACTCCGGCGGCGCGCGCCTCCTCGACCGCCTGCAGCATCATCGCGAGGGTCTGCAGCGTCTTGCCCAGCCCCATGTCGTCGGCGAGGATCCCGCCGAGCCCATGGCGGCGGCGGTGCACGAGCCAGGAGTAGCCCTCGCGCTGGTACGAGCGCAGCTCGCCGGTGAGGCCGGCCGGCGGCTCGACGTCGACCGGCGCACCCGCGGCCAGCGCGTTCTCGAGCACGACCTTCCAGGCGTCGGAGGGGGTACTCGCGTCGGCGAGCTCGTCCAGCTCCTCCCAGAGCGCGGTCTGGTGGCGGCCGATCCGCGGGCCGGTCTCCCACTCCTCGAGCTCGTCGGCGCGCTGCAGCAGCTCGCGGAGCCGGTCGAGGCCGGGATGGGCGAGCGAGAGGTAGGAGTGGTCGACGAGCCGGATCCGGTCGCCGCCGTTCGCGAGCGCGCGGAACAGCGGGCCGAAGGGGACGCTCGCGTCGCCGATCGTGACCACGACGCCGAGATCGAACCAGTCGGCGCTCTCGGTGTCGGCCGCGGTGAGCGTGAGGGTGAGCGGTCCGTTCAGCAGCCGGTAGTCGGGCTGCTTGCCCTCGCGCTCGATCCGCACGCCGCCGACGCCCTCCATGAGCGGCAGCTGCTCGACGACGAAGACCGCCGCCGCCGCGCCGCGCAGGACCGCGGGCCGGTCGACGTCGGGGACGACGTCCGACTGCGCGGCCGCCAGGACGGTCCGGGCGCGGCGGAGGATCGAGTCCTCGAGCGCGTGGTCGCCGGCACCGTCGAGCTCGCGCGCCCGGTCGGCGCTGCGCCGCCAGTGGAAGCCGACGCGGACGACGCGGCGCGGCTCGAACGAGACGGTGCAAACCAGCCGGGGCGGCTCGGGCTCGTCCAGCTCCATCCCGGCGTCCGCGCCCCGCACAGCGACTCGGCCGCGCAGGGTCGGCAGGTGCTCCGCCAGGAACTCGGCGACGTCCTCCGCCGGGATGCCCGTCGGCTCGGGATGGCGGAGCAGCCGCAGCTCCTCCTCGTCGAGCGGCTGCGGGGTCGGGGCGAGCAGCAGCGCGGTCGGGTCGCCGGCCTCCACCAGGTAGACGCCGTGCCGGGCGATGGGCCTGGCGGCCTCGAGCGGGCGCTCGCCGGCGTCGAGCCGGAGGACGGGGGTGAGCTCCAGGGCGCCCGCCAGCTCGGAGGCGACCAGGGCGACGTGCGCGGAGGCGGAGCGCGCGAGAGCACCCGTGCCGGTGGTCAGCAGCGGGATGCGCAGGCCCTCCGCCTGCTCGAGCAGCCGCCAGAGCAGCGGGCTCTCGTAGTCGTCGAGGTGGATCCAGTCCGGGTCCTGGCCGAGGTGCACGGTGCGGGTGGCCCGGTGCAGCGCGGCGAACTCGGCGAACCAGCGCTGGTGCGCCGGATCCAGCGAGAGCCGGTGGGTCTGGAAGTTCAGCGACTTCCAGGTGAGGGTCGTCCGGTTCCAGGCGCCGCCGCGGCCGGGCACGACCGGGCGGGTGGCGAGGCGGTGGTCGTCGCGCTCGGCGGGGTCGTAGGTCGCGGCGGTGACGCGCTCGCTCGTCGGCGCGCGCCACGGGTCGTCGGCGCGCCGGACCAGGCGGCGCAGCTCGAACTGCAGGCCGATCGGCGTGAGGGTCGGAGGCGGCTCTCCGGGGTCGCCGCCGCTGAGCTCGCCCACGCGGGCGCGCCAGGAGCCGGCGGACTTCTCGGGAGGCATCGCCCCATGCTGTCACGCCGGTCCGACACCGATCCGCGGTCGGTGCGGCGCCGGTCACCGCGCCGGCCCGGGTCAGCGGCAGAATCGGAGGATGAGCAGCAACGACTCCCCCGAGCCCACCGTCCTCGCGATCGGCAGCGACGAGCTGCGCGTGGCGCTGACGACCGCGGGCGCCGAGATGACGTCCCTCCGCGACACCGAGAACCGCGAGTACCTCTGGCAGGCCGGACCCGAGTGGCGCCGGCATGCTCCCGTGCTCTTCCCGATCATCGGGCGGCTGCCGGGCGACACCCTTCACCACGACGGCCGCGACCACCCGATGGGCCAGCACGGCTTCGCGCGCGACCGCGTTTTCGAGCTGGCCGGCGTCGGCGGCGACGAGGCCGTCTTCCGGCTGCGCAGCGACGACGCGACCCGCGCGGTGTTCCCCTTCGACTGGTCGCTGCTGATCGCCTACGCGGTGACCGGATCGACGCTGCGGATCACGCAGACCGTCGAGAACCGCGGCACGGAGCCGCTCGGCGCCTCGGTCGGCAACCACCCGGCGTTCGCGCTGCCGCTGCCCGGCGCGACCGGTGAGCACCGGATCCGGTTCGCGCAGCCCGAGCCGGAGGGCTTCCGCCGGGCTCCCGAGAACCTGCTCGTCGCCGAGCGCCACCCGGCACCGCTCGAGGACGGCGTGCTCACGGTGGACGACGCGCACTTCGAGGGGGGCGTGCTGATCTTCGACGAGCCCCGCCGCCGCACGCTGACGCTCGAGGCCGACGGCGCGCGCTCGATCGCGGTCGACAGCGGCGACTTCGACGTCGTCGGCGTCTGGAAGCCGGTCGGCGCGCCGTTCGTCTGCATCGAGCCGTGGCGGAGCGTGCCGACGCCGGAGGGCTGGGACGGCGACATCGTCGACAAGCCGCGGCAGTTCGTGCTCGCCCCGGGCGAGCAGCGCGCCTTCTCCTACAGCATCACGCTCAGCTGAGGCTCCTCGCGCTGCAGCTGCGCGTCGAGGAGCTCGAAGCGGCGGATGATCAGGCCTTCGCGGGTCGCCCACGGGCAGATCACGAGCGTCTCGACGTGCAGCGCCTCCATGGCCGCCTCGGCGACGAGCGCGCCGGCCAGCAGCTGCGGGGCGCGGAGCGTGGAGACACCGGGCAGCGCCGAGCGGTCGGCCGCGCTGATCGCGGCGAGGCGGGAGGACCAGAGCCGCAGGTCGACGAGGTGCAGCTCGCGGCGGGCGAGCGGGCCCGCGGCGCTGGGAGCGGCGCCGGCGATCCGGGCCAGGGAGCGGAAGGTCTTCGAGGTGCCGGCCACGAGGTCGGGGGTGCCGAGGGCGAGGAAGGCGCGGACGGGTTCGGCGAGCACCTCGCGGGCGTGCCGGCGGGCGGCCTTGACGCTCGTGGCGGAGGCGGGGTCGCCGTCGAGGAGGTCGCGGGTGACGCGGCCGGCTCCGAGCGGCACCGAGACGGCGAGCTCGGGCACCTCGTCGACGCCCATCGACAGCTCGAAGGAGCCGCCGCCGATGTCGAGGTCGAGAATCGAGCCGGCGCCCCAGCCGAACCAGCGGCGCACGGCGAGGAAGGTCGCGGACGCCTCGGCCTCGCCGCCGAGCTCCTGGAGGTGCACGCCGGTCTCGGTGCGGACGCGCTCGAGCACCGCGGCGCCGTTGCCGGCCTCGCGGATCGCGGAGGTGGCGAAGGCGAGCAGGTCCTCCGCGCGGTGGCGGCGGGCGACCTCGTGCGCCTCGGCGACGAAGGAGATCAGCTCGCGCTGCCCCTCCTCCGTGATGTCGCCGGCGGCGTCGAGGTGGGCGACCAGCGCGAGGCTGCGCTTGTGCGACCGGTACGGCACGGGACGCGCCCCCGGGTGCGCATCGACGAGCAGCAGATGGACCGTGTTGGAGCCGATGTCGAGCACGCCGAGTCGCATGCCCCCACGCTAGCGCGGCCCGCAGCCGCCCCCGGACCGGCGGCGACGCCCCCGAGGATCGCACCGCATCGTCGGGCGCGAGCATGCCGCTCGAGCAGCCCGCGGAGCGGGCGCATCGAGATCCACCCGCGCCCGAACGAGTCTGCAGACCCGCCCTGCTGCCGACGCCGGGTCTCGATACGCCGCCACGCGGCTACTCGACCAGCATGGAAGGCACGGCCCTCTGGTGGGGCCACTGCGCATGCTCGGCCGGGGTGGTCTGGAGCGGCTCGCGCCCCGAAGGGGCCGCGGCCCTTGCACCCGACGCGCTGGCGGGCGTGGGTCTCGATACGCCGCTGCGCGGCTACTCGACCAGCATGGACGCGCGGCTGCTCGACCAGCAGGAGCGGAAGCACCCACCCCCGCTCCGGAGCGTGGCGCCCCGGAGGGGTCGCCACCCCTGCAGACCGGCCGCCGCTCCGCAGGGTCACCGGCGATCCGCGTGCCAGCGGATCGTCGTACCCGGAACGCGACCGGCTCCCACCAGCGCGACCCGTCGCGAAGCCGACCGCCGACGGACGACGAGGAACGAGGAGTCCGTCGCAGAAGGGCCCGGTCGCGCAAGCGACCGGGCCCTTCTGCAGGAACTCAGTGGTCCCAGTTCTCCACCGGCTCCGAGGAGCTGGAGGAGCCGACGACGTGCACGCGCATGTCGTTGGTGGTGCCGGCGCGTCCGGGGGGCGACCCGGAGACGACGACGACGGTGTCGCCGGCCTTCGCGAGGTTCTCGCGGAGGAGGACGGCGTCGACCTGGGCGAACATGGCGTCCGTGTGGTTCACGCGGGGCGTGACGTAGGACTGGACGCCCCAGTTGAGCGCCATGCGGCGGCGGACCGAGGGCTCGGGGGTGAAGCCGATGATCGGGATGCCGTGGCGCAGGCGCGTCATGCGGCGGACGGAGTCGCCGGACTCGGTGAAGACGCAGAGGAACTTGGCCTCGACGAACTCGGCGACCTCGGCGGCGGCGAGGGTGACGGAGCCGCCCTGGGTGCGCGGCTTGCTGCCGAGCGGGGGGATCCGCTCGAGCCCGTGCTCCTCGGTCGACTCGACGATGCGGGCCATGGTCTGGACGGTGACGACCGGCCAGGCGCCGACGCTGGTCTCGCCGGAGAGCATGACCGCGTCGGCTCCGTCGAGGATGGCGTTCGCGACGTCGGAGGCCTCGGCGCGGGTGGGGCGCGGGCTCTCGATCATCGACTCGAGCATCTGGGTCGCGACGATGACGGGCTTGGCCCAGCGGCGGGCGAGCTCGACGGCGTGCTTCTGCACGATCGGCACGGCCTCGAGGGGCAGCTCGACGCCGAGGTCGCCGCGGGCGACCATGATGCCGTCGAAGACGTCGATGATCTCCTGCAGGTTGTCGACCGCCTGCGGCTTCTCGATCTTGGCGATGACGGGAGCCTTGCGGCCCTCCTCCGCCATGATCTCGTGCACGCGCACGATGTCGCTGGCGTTGCGCACGAAGGACAGCGCGATGATGTCCGCGCCCAGGCGGATGGCCCAGCGGAGGTCGTCCTCGTCCTTCTGCGACAGCGCGGGCACGTTGACCGCGACGCCGGGCAGGTTGATGCCCTTGTTGTTCGAGATGTTGCCGGGGACGACGCACTCGGTGATGACGCGGGGGCCCTCGACGGCGGTGACGCGGACCGCGACCTTGCCGTCGTCGATCAGGAGCATGTCGCCGGGGTTCACGTCGTGGGGCAGGCCCTTGAACGTGGTGCCCGAGAGCTCCTTGGTGCCGACGACGTCCTCGGTGGTGATGGTGAAGACGTCGCCCTCGGCGAGGGGGTATGGACCGCCCTCGAACTTGCCGAGGCGGATCTTGGGGCCCTGCAGGTCGACCATGATCGCGACGGCGCGACCGGAGTCCTCGGCGGCCTTCCGCACGAGGCGGTAGATGCCCTCGTGCACGTCGTAGCTGCCGTGGCTGAGGTTCATGCGGGCCACGTCCACGCCGGCGTCGATGATCGCACGAATGGTCTCGTACGACGACGTTGCCGGGCCGAGGGTGGCGACGATTTTCGCTCGTCTCATTGAGGGGGTGCTCCGTTGTTCTGCGCCCGAGGGCGCGTCGTTAGCGGGGAGGGTGAGCTGTGAAGCTGGCGCGCGAAGACTATCGCGTCCGTGGGACTAGAGCGTGAAGCCCCGGTCGTTGGGCCCGACGGGCGCGGGCAGCTGGGTGGTGCCTTCGAGGTAGCGGTCGATCTCGGCCGCGACGGAGCGGCCCTCGGCGATCGCCCAGACGATCAAAGACTGGCCGCGGCCGGCGTCCCCGGCGACGAAGACGCCCGGGACGCTGGTCTCGAAGCGGTCGCCGCGGACCACGTTGCCGCGGTCCGTGAACGGCACCTCGAGCTGGCCGGCGAGGTGCTCCGACTCGGGGCCGGTGAAGCCCAGGGCCAGGAGGACCAGGTCGGCCGGGATCTCGCGCTCGGTGCCCGCCTTGGGCACGCGGCGTCCGTCGAGGTACTCGGTCTCGGCCACGCGCACGGCGCGGACCTCGCCGACCTCGTTCGCGAGGAACTCGACGGTGGAGGCGAGGTAGACGCGCTCCCCGCCCTCCTCGTGGGCGCTGGCGACCTCGAAGACGGTCGGGTCCATCGGCCAGGGCTGGCTGTCCGGACGCTGCGACGGCGGCTGGGTGCCGATCGCGAGGTTAGTGACCGAGGCCGCCTTCTGGCGGTGCGCGGTGCCGATGCAGTCCGCTCCGGTGTCGCCGCCGCCGAGGACGACGACGTGCTTGCCCTCGGCCGAGATCTGCTCGAACACGCGGTCGCCCGCGATGGCGTGGTTCGACTGCACCAGGTACTCCATCGCGAAGTGCACGCCGGCCAGGTCGCGGCCGGGGATCGGCAGATCGCGCGGGACCATCGCACCGGTGGCGACCACGACGGCGTCGTAGCGCGCGCGCAGATCGTCCCAGGTGATGTCCGTGCCGATGTCGACGCCGGCGCGGAAGCGGGTGCCCTCGGCCTTCATCTGGTTCAGGCGCAGCTCGAGGTGCTTCTTCTCCATCTTGAAGTCGGGGATGCCGTAGCGCAGGAGGCCGCCGATGCGGTCGTCGCGCTCGTAGACCGCGACGGTGTGCCCGGCGCGGGTGAGCTGCTGCGCCGCGGCCAGACCGGCGGGGCCGGAGCCGACGACGGCGACCGTCTTGCCGGTCAGCCGCTCCGGCGGGTGCGGCTGCACCCAGTCGTTGCCGAAGGCCTGATCGATGATCGAGACCTCGATCTGCTTGATCGTGACCGCGGGCTGGTTGATGCCGAGCACGCAGGACGACTCGCAGGGCGCCGGGCACAGACGGCCGGTGAACTCCGGGAAGTTGTTGGTCGCGTGCAGGCGCTCGATCGCCTGGCGGCCCTCGCCGCGCCACATCAGGTCGTTCCACTCGGGGATCAGGTTCCCGAGCGGGCAGCCCTTGTGGCAGAACGGGATGCCGCAGTCCATGCAGCGGCCGGCCTGCCGGCGCAGCACGGCGGTGTCGCCCTGCTCGTACACCTCTTTCCAGTCCATCAGCCGCACAGACACCGGGCGCCGCTTGGGCAGCTCCCGGTCCTGCACCTTCAGGAATCCCTTGGGATCAGCCACCGGTCACCTCCAGAATCCGTCCCCAGACGACGTCGCCGTCGGGGTCGAGCCCCTCTTCGACGGCGGATGCTCGCGTCGCGAGCACCGCGGCGAAGTCGCGGGGCAGTACCTTGACGAAACGCGAGACGGTTCCGTCGAAATCGTCGAGCATCCCCTGGGCCAGGGTCGACTCGGTCTCGGCCACGTGCCGCTCGAGCAGGTCGCGCAGGATCTCCACGTCGGCGCTGCCGAGCTCGGAGAGCGTCAGCTCCCCGGAGGCGATCGCGTCGCGGTTGACGAGCTCGCGGCTCAGGTCGTGGATGTAGGCGGTGCCGCCGGACATGCCCGCGCCGAGGTTGCGGCCGGTCGCGCCGAGGATGACGGCGAGCCCGCCGGTCATGTACTCGAGCGCGTGGTCGCCCACGCCCTCGACGACCGCCGTGGCGCCGGAGTTGCGGACCAGGAAGCGCTCGCCCACCATCCCGCGGATGAACATCGTGCCCTGGGTCGCTCCGTAGCCGATCACGTTGCCGGCGATGACGTTCGCCGACGCGTCGAAGGTGCTGCGGCGGTCGGGCCGCACCACGATCTGGCCGCCGGAGAGGCCCTTGCCGACGTAGTCGTTCGAGTCGCCCTCGAGGCGCAGCGTGATGCCCGCGGGCAGGAACGCGCCGAGCGACTGCCCCGCCGAGCCGCGGAGGTTCACCGTGATGGAGTCGGCCGGCAGCCCGTTCTCGCCGTAGCGGACGGTCACCTCGTGGCCGAGCATCGTGCCGACGGCGCGCTCGGTGTTCTTGATCTCACGGTCGATCACCACGGTGCCGCGGTGGTCGAGGACGTTCGCGGCGAGGCGGATCAGCTCGTTGTCGAAGTGCTTCTCCAGCTCGTGCTCCTGCGCGCGGCCGTGGCGGCGCGGCTCCTCGGCGCGGAAGACCGGGCCGACCAGGATCGGCGTCAGGTCGAGCCCGCTCGCCTTCCAGTGCTCGATGGCGCGGTTGACGTCGAGCAGCTCGCGGTGGCCGACGATCTCGTCGATCGAGCGGAAGCCGAGCTGGGCGAGGTACTCGCGCACCTCCTGGGCGATGAACTCGAAGAAGTTGACGACGAACTCGGGCTTGCCGTTGAAGCGCTTGCGCAGCTCGGGGTTCTGCGTCGCGACGCCCACCGGGCAGGTGTCGAGGTGGCAGACGCGCATCATGATGCAGCCCTCGACGATCAGCGGGGCGGTGGCGAAGCCGAACTCCTCGGCGCCGAGCAGGGCGCCGATCACGACGTCGCGGCCGGTCTTCATCTGGCCGTCGACCTGCACCACGACGCGGTCGCGCATGCCGTTGAGCATCAGCGTCTGCTGGGTCTCGGCGAGGCCGAGCTCCCACGGCGTGCCGGCGTGCTTGAGCGAGTTGACGGGGCTCGCGCCGGTGCCGCCGTCGTGGCCCGAGACGAGGATCACGTCGGCGAGGGCCTTGGCCGTGCCGGCCGCGACCGCGCCGATTCCCGACTGGCTGACGAGCTTCGCGTGGATGCGCGCCTTCGGGTTCGCCCGCTTGAGGTCGAAGATCAGCTGCTTGAGGTCCTCGATCGAGTAGATGTCGTGGTGCGGCGGCGGTGAGATCAGGCCGACGCCCGCGGTCGCGTGCCGGGTGCGCGCGATCCACGGGTAGACCTTGGTCGGCGGCAGCTGGCCGCCCTCGCCGGGCTTGGCGCCCTGGGCGAGCTTGATCTGGATGTCGTCGGCGTGCGTCAGGTACATGCTCGTGACGCCGAAGCGGCCCGAGGCGACCTGCTTGATCGCGGAGCGGCGCTCGGGGTCGAGCAGTCGCTCGGTGTCCTCGCCGCCCTCGCCGGTGTTCGACTTGGCGCCGAGGCGGTTCATCGCGATGGCGAGCGTCTCGTGCGCCTCCGGCGAGATGGAGCCGTAGCTCATCGCCCCGGTGGAGAAGCGCTTGACGATGGACTCGACCGACTCGACCTCGTCGATCGGGACGGGCGTGCGGCCCTCCGTGTCGAGGGTGAACATGCCGCGGAGGGTCATCAGCGAGAGCGCCTGATCGTCGACCATCTTCGTGTACTCGCGGAAGACGTCGTAGCGGCGGTTGCGCGTGGAGTGCTGCAGCCGGAAGACGGTGTCCGGGTTGAAGAGGTGCGGCGCGCCGTCGCGGCGCCACTGGTACTCGCCGCCGACCGCGAGGCGCTCGTGCGCGACGACCGCGCCGTCCTCGGGGTATGCGGCGCGGTGGCGCGCGGCGTTCTCCTCGGCGACGACCTCGATCCCGATGCCGCCGAGCTTGGAGGCGGTGCCGGTGAAGTACTGGTCGACGAAGACCTGGCTGAGGCCGACGGCCTCGAAGGTCTGCGCGCCGGCGTAGCTGGACACGGTCGAGATGCCCATCTTGGACATGATCTTGAGGACGCCCTTGCCGAGCGCCTTGATCACGTTCTTGACGGCCTTCTCGGGCGAGAGGTCCGAGATCATGCCGCTGCGGACCAGCTGCTCGCAGGTCTCCATCGCGAGGTACGGGTTCACCGCGGAGGCGCCGTAGCCGATCAGCGTCGCGACGTGGTGCACCTCGCGGACGTCGCCGGCCTCGACGACCAGCCCGACGCGCATCCGGTTCTCGGTGCGGATCAAGTGGTGGTGCACGGCGGCGAGCATCAGCAGCGAGGGGATCGGCGCGAGGTCCTTGGTGGAGTCGCGGTCCGAGAGCACGAGGAACTGCGCTCCGGCGGCGATCGCCTCGTCGGCCTCGGCGCACATCGCGTCGAGGCGGTCCTGCATCGCGCGGGGGCCGGCGTCGACGCGGTACAGACCGCGGATCGTCGTGGTGATGTGGCTGAGCGGCCGCGGCGCGATGTGCTGGATCTTGGCCAGCTCGTCATTGTCGATCACCGGGAAGTCGAGGACGACCTGGCGGGCGTGCTCGGCGCCGGCCGAGAGCAGGTTGCGCTCCGGTCCGAGGCCGAGGCGCAGCGAGGTGACGACCTCCTCGCGGATGGAGTCGAGCGGCGGGTTGGTCACCTGCGCGAACGCCTGGGTGAAGTAGTCGAACAGCAGTCGCGGGCGCTTGGAGAGCACCGCGACCGGCGTGTCGGAGCCCATGGCGCCGAGCGGCTCGGCGCCGGCCTTCGCCATCGGCAGCAGCAGCAGCCGCACCTCCTCCTCGGTGTAGCCGAAGGTGCGCTGGCGGCGGTTGACCGACGCGGGCGTGTGCACGATGTGCTCGCGCTCGGGCAGGTCCTTGAGGTTGATGCGGCCCTTGTCGAGCCACTCGTCGAAGGGACCGGAGTCGGCGAGCTGCGCCTTGATCTCCTCGTCCTCGACGATGCGGCCCTGCTCGGTGTCGACCAGGAACATCCGGCCCGGCTGCAGCCGGCCCTTGCGGACGATCTTCGCGGGGTCGATGTCGAGGACGCCGATCTCGCTGGCGAGCACGACGAGGCCGTCGTCGGTGACGACGTAGCGGCCGGGGCGCAGGCCGTTGCGGTCCAGCGTGGCGCCGACGAGGTCGCCGTCGGTGAAGACGATCGCGGCTGGGCCGTCCCACGGCTCCATGAGCATCGAGTGGTACTCGTAGAAGGCGCGGCGCTTCTGGTCGATCGCGGCGGCCTGGTTCTCCCACGCCTCCGGCACCATCATCATGATCGCGTGCGGCAGCGAGCGGCCGGCCAGCGTGAGCAGCTCCACCGTCTCGTCGAACGAGGCGGAGTCGCTGCGGCCGGTCGAGACGATCGGGAACAGCGGCGAGAGGTCGCCGAGCTCGGCGCTCTTCAGCTGCGACTGGCGCGCGCGCATCCAGTTGCGGTTGCCCTGCACCGTGTTGATCTCGCCGTTGTGCGCGATCATCCGGAACGGCTGCGCGAGCGGCCAGGACGGGAAGGTGTTGGTCGAGTAGCGCGAGTGCACCAGCGCGAGCTTCGAGGTGAAGCGCTCGTCCGAGAGGTCGGGGTAGAACGGCTCGAGCTGGAGGGTGGTGACCATGCCCTTGTAGACGAGCGTGCGGCTCGAGAGCGACATGAAGTACACCTCGAGCTCGCGCTCGACGCGCTTGCGCAGGCGGAAGGTGAGGCGGTCGAGGCGGAGCCCGGCCAGCGGCACGCCCGCCGCGTCGGTGAGCTCGCTCGAGACGTAGAGCTGCTCGATCGCCGGCATGGCGGCGCGGGCGAGCGTGCCGATCTCGTCCGGCTGGACGGGGATGGAGCGCCAGCCGAGGACGGTGAGGTTCTCCTCGCGGGCCATCTCGGCGATGGTCGACTTGACCCGCTCGCGCTCGAAGACGTCGACGGGCAGGAAGGCGTTGCCGACCGCGTACTGCCCGACGGGGGGCAGCTCGACGGCCGCGACGGCGCGCAGGAAGTCGTCGGGGATCTGGGTGATGATCCCCGCGCCGTCGCCGGTGCCGGCGTCGGAGCCGACCGCGCCGCGGTGCTCGAGGTTGCGCAGCGCGTTCAGCGCGGCGTCGATGATGTCGTGCCCGGCCGTCCCGCGCATGGTGGCGACCATGGCGAGACCGCAGGCGTCCTTCTCGGCCGCCGGGTCGTACATCCCCTGTGCGGACGGGGTGCCGAGGAACGGCACGGCGGGGACGCGGGGCGAGGGCTGAACGGGAGCCATGGGGACCGTCCTCACGAGAGTCGTAGCGGATCGGGACGTCGCTGGCCCGCGGTGTGGTGGTGGAGGAGCGGCTCCCCGATCGGGAGGGCCGTGCATTCGGTGGTCGCGGAGCGGAGGTCTGGCGCCGTCGTCGGGGTCGTGCGCTCGCTCCCCCGCGGCAGCGCTTGTGGCTGAGCCGCGGTGGGGCGGACGGACGGAGAGGTGAGCTGGATGCGGGGCCGCGGGGGTGCCGCGGACCGCGTCAGCTGCGGGAGACCGTCGACTTCTCGGCGTCGGTGCCGGAAGAAGGAGTGGTGGCGTCGGAGTCGGACTCGACGTCCTCGAATTCTACCGCAGCCGGGGCGGGCGTCCACTCGCGGCCGGGCCGGTAGGCCGAGGTCTCGCGACCCGGGTGCTCGCGCCGCTGGACCACGACTAGGACCAGACCGACGACGACGGCGGCCAGCGCTGCCCAGACGTTGGTGCGGATGCCCCAGAAGAACTCGCTCGGGTCGATCCGGATGGACTCGAACCAGACGCGGCCGATGCCGTACCAGATCAGGTAGGCGGCGAAGACGGTGCCCCACTGCAGCTTGAGGCGGCGCTCGAGCAGCAGGATGACCGCGATGCCGACGACGTTCCAGAGGATCTCGTAGAGGAAGGTCGGGTGGAAGAGCGTGCCGGCGGGCAGGCCGACCGGGAAGGCCGGGTTGCTGCTCTCGATCTCGAGGCCCCACGGCAGGGTCGTCGGGAGGCCGAACAGCTCGTGGTTGAACCAGTTGCCGAGGCGGCCGATGGCCTGCGCGGCGAGCATGCCGGGCGCGAGCGCGTCGGCGAAGGTCCAGAACCGGACGCCGGTCCAGCGGCAGCCGATCCAGGCGCCGACGGCGCCGCCGATCAGGCCGCCGAAGATCGCGTTGCCGCCGTTCCAGATCCGGATGATCTCCCACGGGTCCGCGCCGGCGTAGAAGTAGTCGCCGGGGTGCGTGAGCACGTGGTAGAGCCGCGCGCCGATGATGCCGAGCGGCACGGCCCAGATGATGATGTCGAGGACGACCCACGGCTCGGCGCCGCGGCGCTTGAGGCGGGCGTTCGTCATGATCGTGGCGACCACGATGCCGACCAGGATGCAGACGGCATAGGTGTGGATCGAGAACGCGCGATCGAAGAGCGTGAAGTCGTACTGACTCCACGCCTCGGGCGGACTCGGGATGCTCAGCGGTACGGACACCGGTACGTCGACCTTTCGAAGGAGGGATCCCGCGGTCGCGGCGGCGCCGCGCCCCGACGGGCATCCCGAGTGTACTGGGAGGCGTCAGGCGCGCGGACGCGTGCCCTCTGCCAGACCGCGAGCCGTCTCCGCCACCGCGGCGACTCCCCCGGAGGCGAGCGCGCGCACGAGGGCCGAGCCGACGATCGCGCCGTCGGCGTAGGCGAGGATCTCGGCGACCTGGTCGCCGGTCGAGACGCCCACGCCGACGCAGGCGCTGTCCGAGCCGGCGGTGCGCAGGCGCTCGACGAGCGTGCGGGCGGCACGGTCGACGTCCGCGCGCGCTCCGGTGATGCCCATCGTCGAGACCGCGTAGACGAAGCCGCGGCTCGCCTCGACGGTCGCGCGCAGGCGCTCGTCGCTCGAGGAGGGCGCGGCGAGGAAGACCCGGTCGAGGCCGAGGCGCTCGGAGACGGCCATCCACTCGGCGCCCTCGTCGGGGATGAGGTCGGGCGTGATCAGGCCGGAGCCGCCGGCCTCGGCGAGGTCGGTGGCGAAGCGCTCGACGCCGTACTGCAGCACGGGGTTGTAGTACGTCATCACCAGCACCGGCACGTCCACGCGGGCGCGGATCTCGCGGACCGCGTCGAAGCCGTGGCGCAGGCGGAAGCCGCCGGCGAGGGCGGCCTGGGTCGCCTCCTGGATGACGGGGCCGTCCATGACCGGGTCGGAGTAGGGCAGGCCGAGCTCGATCGCGTCCACGCCGTTCTCGGCGAGGGCCACTGCGGCGTCGATGCTCGTCGCGAGGTCCGGGAAGCCGGCGGGCAGGTAGCCGATCAGGGCGCCCGCGGCCTCCTGGTTGCGGCGGCGGACGGTCTCGGCGACGCTCGGGCCGACGCCGCTCACGACTGCACCGCGCCCTGGTCGACGAGTCCGAAGTAGCGCGCGGCGGTCGTCATGTCCTTGTCGCCGCGGCCGGAGAGGTTGACCAGGATGGTCGCGTCGGGGCCGAGCTCGCGGCCGAGCTCGAGCGTGCCGGCGAGGGCGTGCGCCGACTCGATCGCGGGGATGATGCCCTCGGTGCGGCTGAGCAGCATCAGGGCGTCCATCGCGGCGGAGTCGGTGACCGCGCGGTAGTCGGCGCGGCCGATGCTCGAGAGCCAGGCGTGCTCGGGGCCGACGCCCGGGTAGTCGAGACCGGCCGAGATCGAGTGCGACTCGATGGTCTGGCCGTCCTCGTCCTGGAGCAGGAAGCTGCGGGCGCCGTGCAGGACGCCGGGGCGGCCCTTGCTGATGGTCGCCGCGTGGCGCGGGGTCTCGATGCCGTCGCCGCCGGCCTCGAAGCCGACCAGCCTGACCTCGGGGTCGTCGAGGAACGCGTGGAAGATGCCCATCGCGTTGG
This sequence comes from Rathayibacter sp. PhB186, assembly GCF_003751825.1. NCBI lineage: Bacteria > Bacillati > Actinomycetota > Actinomycetes > Micrococcales > Microbacteriaceae > Rathayibacter > Rathayibacter sp. PhB186. The sequence continues at coordinate 236,302 of NZ_RJKO01000002.1, forward strand.
AGCCGCCGCCGACGCAGGCGGTGACGGCGGTGGGCAGGGCGCCGGTGAGCGCGAGGACCTGCTCGCGCGCCTCCTCGCCGATGATCTTCTGGAAGTCGCGCACCATCGCCGGGAAGGGGTGCGGGCCCGCCACGGTGCCGAAGACGTAGTTCGTCGTCTCGACGTTGGTCACCCAGTCGCGCATCGCGTCGTTGATCGCGTCCTTGAGGGTGCGCGAGCCCGTGGTCACCGAGACGACCTCGGCGCCGAGCAGGCGCATCCGGGCGACGTTGAGCGCCTGGCGCTCGGTGTCGACCTCGCCCATGTAGACGACGCAGTCGAGGCCGAAGAGCGCGGCGGCGGTGGCGGTGGCCACGCCGTGCTGGCCGGCGCCGGTCTCGGCGATCACGCGGGTCTTGCCGATGCGCTTGGTCAGCAGCGCCTGGCCGAGCACGTTGTTGATCTTGTGCGAGCCGGTGTGGTTGAGGTCCTCGCGCTTGAGGATGATCCGCGCACCGCCCGCGTGCTCGGCGAAGCGCGGCACCTCGGTGATGATCGAGGGCCGGCCGGTGTAGCTGCGGTGCAGCTCGGTCAGCTCGGCGCGGAACGCCGGGTCGACCTTGGTGCGCTCGTACTCGGCGCTCAGCTCGTCGAGCGCCTTCACGAGCGACTCGGGGACGTAGCGTCCGCCGAAGTCGCCGAAGTAGGGACCGAGTTCGTCTCGGAGTGCCATGGCAGTGCCGCCTATCGGTGGATCGTGGTCAGTGCGCCAGGAAGCCGGCGAGGGTGGAGACGGGGTCGCCGCCGGTGACGAGGGCCTCGCCGACGAGGACGACGTCCGCGCCGGAGCGGCGGTAGTGCGCGACGTCGTCGGCCGAGAGGACCGCCGACTCCGCGACCTTGACGGCGTCGGCCGGGAAGCGCTCGGAGAGGCGGCCGAAGAGGTCGCGGTCGAGCTCGAAGGTGGAGAGGTCGCGGGCGTTGACCCCGATCAGGCGCGCGCCGAGGTCGGCGGCCCGCTCGAGCTCGTCGCCCGAGTGGGTCTCGACCAGCGGGGTCATCCCGAGCTCGAGGACGAGGGCGTGCAGCTCGACCAGCACGGGCTGCTCGAGCGCGGCGACGATGAGGAGGACGAGGTCCGCTCCGGAGGCGCGCGCCTCGAGCACCTGGTAGGGCTCCGCGATGAAGTCCTTGCGCAGGACCGGGATCGACACCTTCGCGCGGACGGCCTCGAGGTCGGCGAGGGAGCCCTTGAAGCGGCGCTCCTCGGTGAGGACGCTGATCGCGCTCGCTCCCCCGAGCTCGTACTGCCCGGCGAGCAGCGCGGGGTCGGGGATCTCGGCGAGGGCGCCGCGGGACGGGCTGGACCGCTTGACCTCGGCGATGATCCGCACGCGCTCGGCCGGAGCCAGCGCGGCGAGGGCGTCGAGGGCGGGCGGGCGCTCGGCGGCACGCCGCTCGAGGGCGGCGAGCGGGACGGTCTCGCGACGCCGGGCCGCGTCGGCCAGGGCGCCGGCGGTCAGATCGCCGAGCACTCTACGCGCGCGCCTTCGGGTTGGCCTTCGCGCCGTCGACGCCGTAGCCCAGGCGGGCCAGGATCACGCCGACGAGGAGGCCGACCACGACGAGTCCGGCGGACAGCCAGACGACGAGGGGCAGGTCGAACCAGAAGGCGATCGTGCCGACCGTGAAGCCGACCAGCATGATGACGACGGCCGTCCACGCTGCGGGCGAGTGGCCGTGGTTGTCGTCGTCGTGCTCGGTGCTCATGGCTCTCCTCCTGGACGTGCGTGGGAACCAGAGCAGTCTAGCGGCTCGCGCCCGAAGGGCCCGCCGACCGGCGGGCACCGCTGAAGCCCGCTCAGCGGGCGGACGTCGGGTCGTCGCCGCGGGACAGCTCGTCCCAGGAGACGACGGGATCGATGTCGCCGTCGTCGGTCTGCACGGTCGTCGCACCGTGGCCGTAGCCGTCGGCGGGCTCGAACCGGGAGGCGCGCTTCTTCTTCGCACCGGGCCAGCGCCGGACCGTGACGAGCACGAGCACGCCGATGACCGCGGTCAGCACACCGGCCACCAGGGCGACGACCGGCCAGGCGGTGACGGAGGACGAGGCGACGAGCGCCGCGACCGACTCCCGGCCCGCGATCGCGGTCGCGTCGGTGACCAGCGACGAGCCGGCGCGCACGGGATCGGCGAGCGCGGTCGAGGCGGCCAGGACGACGGAGCCGCCGAGGACGATCTGCAGCAGCCCGAGGACGATCCGGAAGGCCGGCCCGGCGATGGCGAGGGCGGCCGCGAGAGCGAGCCCGGCGAGGGCCAGGGCCGACAGGGCCGGCGCGGCGACGGTGCCGACGACGGAGAGCGCCCGGCCGTCGCCGACGCCCGGGGTGAGCACGAGCGTCGCCCAGGGCTGGGTGGAGGCGGTGAGCTCGAGCGCGGCGAGCAGCACGATCCCGAGGATCGCGGAGTACTTGAGGCGCCGGCCGCTCACGCCTGCGGCCCGAGGTCCGTCACCGGGGCGAGCGGATCGACGTCGAAGCAGGAGTGCTCGCCGGTGTGGCAGGCGGCGCCGATCTGCTCGACCTGCACGAGCAGCGTGTCGGCGTCGCAGTCCAGCGCGGCCCCGCGGACGTACTGGGCGTGCCCGGAGGTGTCGCCCTTCCGCCAGTACTCCCGGCGGGAGCGCGACCAGAAGGTCACCCGGCCCTCGGTCAGCGTGCGACGCAGCGCCTCGCGGTCCATCCAGCCGAGCATCAGCACCTCGCCGGTGTCGTGCTGCTGGATGACGGCGGGCAGGAGGCCGCTCGCGTCGAAGGTCGCGCGGTCGAGGACCGCGGTGAGGTCGTCGGGGGTCGTCGTGCCGTCGGTCGTCTCGGTGCTCATCGGCGGATCTCGATCCCGGAGTCGTCGAGGGCGCGCTTCACGTCGCCGATCGTCAGCTCGCGATTGTGGAAGACGGAGGCGGCGAGCACCGCGTCGGCGCCCGCCTCGATGGCGGGAGCGAAGTGCTCGACGGCGCCGGCGCCGCCCGAGGCGATCACCGGCACGGTGCTCAGCTCGCGCATCGCCGTGATCAGCGGCAGGTCGAAGCCCTGCTTGGTGCCGTCGGCGTCGATGGAGTTGACCAGCAGCTCGCCGGCACCGCGCTCGACGGCCTCCGCCGCCCAGGCGAGGGCGTCGAGCGTCGTCTCGCGGCGACCGCCGTGGGTGGTGACGACGAAGCCGGAGGGCGTGGCGTCGCTCCGCTTCACATCGAGCGAGAGCACCAGCACCTGCGCGCCGAAGACGTCGGCGATCTCGCCGATCAGCTCGGGGCGGGCGATCGCAGCGGAGTTGACCCCCACCTTGTCGGCGCCGTGCGCGAGCAGGCGCGAGACGTCCTCGACGGAGCGCACTCCCCCGCCGACGGTGAGCGGGATGAAGACCTGCTCGGCGGTCGCGCGGACGACCTCGTAGGTGGTGGAGCGGTCGTCGACGGTGGCCGTGACGTCGAGGAAGGTCAGCTCGTCGGCGCCCTGCTCGAAGTACAGCCGGGCGAGCTCGACCGGGTCGCCGGCGTCGCGCAGGTTCTGGAAGTTGACGCCCTTGACGACGCGGCCGGCGGCCACGTCGAGGCACGGGATGACGCGGACGGCGAGACTCATCGCTCCCCCTCCTAGAGGCGTGCGGCGTGGATCGAGGTGACCAGGATCGCGCGGGCGCCGAGGTCGTAGAGGCGGTCCATCACCTGGTTCATGTCGGCGCGCGGCACCATGACCCGCACGGCGACCCACTCGGGGTCGTGCAGCGGCGAGACGGTGGGCGATTCGAAGCCGGGCGCGAGCGCGGTGGCGGTCTCGAGCAGCGCGACGGGGCAGTCGTAGTCGAGCAGCACGTACTCGCGAGCCACGAGGACGCCCTGCAGGCGGCGCAGCAGGACCGGGATGCCCTCGGGCTCGCCCGCGCCGGAGACGAGGACGGCCGTGGACTTCAGGATGACGGGGCCGAAGATCTCCAGGCCCGCCTTCCGCAGCGTGGTGCCGGTCTCGACGACATCGGCGATCACGTCCGCGACGCCGAGCTGGATGGCCGACTCGACCGCGCCGTCCAGCCGGATGAGGGTGACCTCGACGCCGTGCTCGCGCAGGAAGCGGCCGACGAGACCGGGGTAGCTGGTCGCGACGCGGAGGCCGTCGATCTGCTGCAGCTCGGTGTAGCGGCCGACCGGACCGGCGAAGCGGAAGGTCGAGTCGGCGAAGCCGAGGCTGGCGATCTCGCGCGCCTCGGAGCCGGAGTCGATCAGCAGGTCGCGGCCGGTGACGCCGACGTCGAGCGCGCCGGAGCCGACGTAGGTGGCGATGTCGCGCGGGCGGAGGTAGAAGAACTCGACGCCGTTGCGCTCGTCGACGACGTGCAGCTCCTTGGGATCGCGGCGGCCGGTGTAGCCGGCCTCGGCCAGCATCTGGCCGGCGGTCTCGGAGAGCGAGCCCTTGTTCGGGACGGCGACGCGCAGGAGCGCGGGCGGGGCGGTGGTGCCGGTGGTGTCAGGAGTGGTGGGGGTGGTCGTGGTCACGACGGGACGTCCTCTGGAGGTCGAGGGTGATTCGGTGAGCGGAGGCGCGACGGCGCCTCGGAGAGCGTGGGAGCGCGCGGCGACGTGGCGGCGGCGCACTCCGGCGATCGGGGGGACGCTCACAGATGTCGGTAGACGTCGGCCGTCGTCAGGCCCTTCGCGAGCATCAGCACCTGCAGGTGGTAGAGCAGCTGCGAGATCTCCTCGGCCGTGCGCTCGTCGCCCTCGTACTCGGCGGCCATCCACACCTCGGCGGCCTCCTCGACGATCTTCTTGCCGATGAAGTGCACACCGGCGTCGAGCTCGCGGACCGTGCCCGAACCCTCGGGACGCGCGGCGGCCTTCTCGCCCAGCTCAGCGAAGAGGTCGTCGAAAGTTTTCACCGGGGAAGTCTATACGCGGCGGCGGGACGGCGAGGGCGGCGTATGACTGTGCGATCTGCAGGCGACGGTCCGATCTGCAGGCGATCCGACCTGCGTCCGGCGGCAGCTTGCGCAAGGATGCGTGCTTCCAGGCGAATCACCTGCAGAACGGACCAGCGGCGCGCAGCGCGCGGGACTCGGTGCCGTCTGCAGGTGCAGGTGGGTTCTGCAGGTGATCTGCCCGGATCAGCGCTCTGGAGCACGCCGGACCGGGATCCGCGCTCGAATCACCTGCAGAACGGACCGGAACCTGCAGAAGGGACTGGCACCTGCAGAACGGGCCGACGGGTCAGTGCCGGTGCAGGAGGGAGGAGGCGGTGTCGCGGAGCGCGGCGATGGCCGCCTCCGGGTCGTCCGCGCCGAAGACGGCGGAGCCGGCGACGAAGGTGTCGGCGCCCGCCTCCGCGGCGATCTCGATCGTGCCGGGGGCGATGCCGCCGTCGACCTGGAGCCAGACGTCGAGTCCGGTGCGGTCGACGACCTCGCGCAGCGCGTGCAGCTTCGGCATCGTCTCCGCCATGAAGGACTGACCGCCGAAGCCGGGCTCGACCGTCATCACGAGCACCTGGTCGAACTCGGGCAGCAGGTCGAGGTAGTCCTCGACCGGGGTGCCGGGCTTGAGCGCGATGCCGGCGCGCGCGCCGATCTCACGGAGGCGGCGCGCCAGAGCGACGGCGTCGCGCGCGGCCTCGGCGTGGAAGGTGACCGAGTACGCGCCGGTCTCGGCGTAGCCGGGGGCCCAGCGGTCCGGGTCGTCGATCATCAGGTGCACGTCGAGCGGGCGCGGCGAGACCTCCTGCAGGCGCTGCACCATCGGCAGGCCGAAGGTGAGGTTCGGCACGAAGTGGTTGTCCATCACGTCGACGTGCACGAGATCGGCCCCGGCGATCCGCTGCAGCTCGGCCTCGAAGTTGACGAAGTCGGCGGACAGGATGCTGGGATTGATCCGTGCGGGCATGCTCCCAGCCTAGGCGGGGCGGCGGAGCGCTCAGGCCGGGCTGCGGCGCAGCAGCTGGATGAACATCGCGTCCGTCCCGTGCCGGTGCGGCCAGAGCTGCGCGTGCAGTGCGCCCTCGGCGAGCGGCAGCGGCTCGCGGGTGATGCCGTCGAGGACCGCGGGGGTGTCGACGAGGTCGAAGCCGCCCGGGTGGCGCTCCGCGGCGAGGGCGAGGACGCGCTTGGTCTCGCCGAGGTGCGGCGAGCAGGTGACGTAGGCGAGCAGACCGCCGGGCGCGAGAGCGGCGAGGGCGGAGTCGAGCAGCTCGCCCTGCAGCGTCGCGAGCGGGGCGAGGTCGTCGGCGGTCTTGCGCCACCGCGCCTCGGGTCGGCGGCGGAGGGCTCCGAGTCCGGTGCACGGCGCGTCGAGGAGGATGCGGTCGAAGGCGCCCGGCTGCTCGTCGCCGAGCGTGCGGCCGTCGCCGGTGCGCACTTCGACGGTCGGATCGACGGCGGCGAGGGCCTGGCGGACCAGCCCGGCCCGCGCGGGGACGACCTCGTTGGCCAGCAGCGTCGCGCCGCCCGCGCGCGCCTCGGCGGCCAGGAGCGCCGCCTTGCCGCCGGGCCCGGCGCAGAGGTCGAGCCAGCGCTCGCCCTCGCGGACGGGCTCGGCGCGGGAGAGCGCGAGGGCGGCCAGCTGGGACCCCTCGTCCTGGACCCGGACCCGGCCCTCGTGCACGGGCGCGATCGCCTCGGGGTCGCCTCCGGTGCTGACGAGGCCGACCGGCGAGTAGCGGTCCGGCGCGGCGTCGGGCAGCTCGGCGGCCTCCGCGAGACCGGGCAGGGCGACGAGGTTCACCCGCGGCGCGGCGTTGTCGGCGGCGAGCAGCGCCTCGAGCTCGTCGGCGGAGCCCTCGGCGGCGAGGGCGCGGCGCAGGGCTTTGACGATCCAGACCGGGTGCGAGGTCGCCGCGGCGATCCGGTCGTCGCCCGAGGTCGCCGCGGACGCGACGCGCTCCTGCCACTCCTCGGCGCTCGAGCGGGTCACCGAGCGCAGCACGGCGTTCGCGAAGGCGACGGCACCGCGGGAGGAGCCGCCCGCGACCAGCGCGACGCTCTCGTTGACGGCGGCGTGCGCAGCGACCCGCGTGCCGAGCAGCTGGTGCACGCCGAGGCGGAGCGCGTCGAGCACCGGAGCGTCGATGGTCTCGACGGCGCGGCCGGCGGCGAGGGCGATCACCCGGTCGTAGTAGCCGGACAGGCGGAGGGTGCCGTAGCAGAGCTCGGTCGCGAGCGCCGCGTCGGCCGGCGAGAGCTCCGCGGCTCGGATCCGCGCGGGCAGGACGAGGTTGGCGTAGGCGTCGCCGCCGCTGACCGCGAGCAGGACGTCGTAGGCGACCTGCCGGGCCGGCGCCACCCGGGTGCGGCCGCTCACGCGAGCACCGTGCTCTCGCGCAGGCCCCGCGCCCAGGCGGCTCCGGGCATCGGGGTCTTGCCGGCGGGCTGCACCGAGACGAGCTCGACGAGACCGTCGCCGGTGCCGACGAGGGCGCGGCCCGCCTCCAGGAGCACGGAGCCGGGGGCGGGGGCGACCGCGCCCGTCGCCTCGGCCGCGCGGACGGCCAGGACCTTCAGCCGCGCGTCGCCGACCGCCGTCGAGGCGCCCGGCTCGGGGGTGACTCCGCGGACGAGCGCGAGGATCCGCGCGGTCGGCAGGGACCAGTCGATCCGCCCGTCGGTCACGTCGAGCTTGGGCGCGAGCGTGACCTCGCCTGACTGCGGCACGGCCACCGCGGTGCCGGCGGCGAGAGAGTCCACGACCTCCACCGTCAGCCCGGCCCCGCGCTCCGCGAGGAGCTCGAGCAGCTCGCCGGCCGTGTGCGCGCCGACCTCCTGCTCGATCTCGGCGAAGACGTCGCCCGCGTCGAGCTCGGCGACCAGCTGGAAGACCGCGGCGCCGATCCGCTCCTCCCCCGCCATCAGCGCGCGCTGGACGGGCGCCGCCCCGCGCCAGCGCGGCAGCAGCGAGAAGTGCAGGTTGATCCAGCCGAGGCGCGGCACCGCCAGCAGCCGCGCGCGGACCAGGCCGCCGTAGGCCACGATCACGCCGAGGTCCGGCTCGAGGGCCGCGATCCGGTCGGTCACCTCCTCGTCGAGGCGGTTCGCCTTGAGCACCTGCAGGCCGAGCTCCTCGGCGACCGCGGCGACCGGCGAGGGCGTGAGCACGCGCTTCCGGCCGACGGGCGCGTCGGCCCGGGTGACCACCGCGACGATGTCATGCTCGGAGGCGGCGAGGGCGCGCAGGGTGGGGACGGCGGCGGCCGGCGTGCCGGCGAAGACGAGGCGCACGAGGAGCTCCTGAGCGTGGGGGTCGAGCGGAGAACGGGTCCGGGAGGGACGGGTCTAGAGGATGTCGGGGTCGTCCAGCCGGACGCGCAGCTTCGGCGCCGGCCGGAAGCGGCCCGGCATGGTGGGCGGACGGCGGCGGCGGGTCGCGTTGCGGATCACGGCGGACCGGAGACGGGCGGCGACCTCCGCCCCGCGAGCGTAGTCGAAGCGCACGATCGCCCGGACGGAGCCGTCCTCGAGCCCGACCGGGCCGAGCACCTCGTGCCGGTCCGCCTCGTCGAGCGCGTCGAGCGCCTCCGTCACCGCGTGCGCGTCGCCGCTGACGGTCGCGAGCCGGACGGCCGGCGGGAAGCGCAGCTCGCGCCGCTCGATCAGCTCGGCGCGGAGGTACTCGTCCTGGCGCCAGGTCGCGAGGGCCGTCGCGAGGCGCCCGGCGACGCCGACCAGCAGCACGGGAGCGCCGGGGCGGGCCAGTGCGGCCGCGTTGGACCAGGTGCGCAGGGCGTCGTCGGCGACGCGCAGGCTCTCCCGCGCGAGCATCCGCTCGCCGTCGAGCAGCAGCACGGCGTGGTAGCCGCCGTCGGCGCGGGGCTCGCCGCCGCGGGTGGCGACGACGAGCGCGGGCGTCCCGGGCACGGTGAGGATCGGATGGGCGCCGTCCGCGACGACGACCTTGACGCCCGGGAACGCGCGGCCGAGCTCCTCCGCCGTGCGGCCGGCGCCGAGGCTCACCAGGCGCAGCGCCGTCGCCTCGCAGACCGAGCAGTGCCAGTCGGCGGCGATCAGGCCGCACCAGCCGCAGCTCGGCCGCGCGCCGGCGGAGTGCACGGCGAGCGGACCCTGGCAGCGGTTGCAGCGCGCCACGGTGCGGCAGCGCGCGCAGGCGACCACCGGCGCGTAACCGGGACGGGCGACCTGGACGAGCACGGGACCCGAGTCGAGGGCGATCCGCGCCTGCCGCCAGGCGGTCGACGGGATGCGCGCGGCCTGGTCGTGCTCGTCGGCGGCCGTCTGCTGCGCGGTCGGCACGACGTGCGGGCGCCGCGAGGGCCGCGGCTGCACCGGCGCGGCGAAGCCCAGGCCGACCAGCCGCTCCACCTCGACCGTGCGGGTGTTGCCGAGCAGCACCAGTCCGGCGCCGCTCTGCTCCTGCCGCACCAGCGCGACGTCGCGGGCGTGCGCGTAGGGGGCGAGCGGCTCGGCGAAGAGCGAATCGCCGTCGTCCCAGAGCGCGATCAGGCCGAGCGCCGACGAGGGCGCGTAGAGCACGGAGCGGTTGCCGACGATGACCCGCGGCCCAGGAGTGAGGCAGCGCAGGAACGCGGCGTAGCGGCCCGCGCCCTTCTGCCGGGCGTCGAGGCGGACGACCGCGTCCTCGGGGACGTGCTCGGCGAGGGCCTGCTCGAGCTGCTCCTGGTCGCGGTAGTCCGGCACCGCCAGGATCGCGTCGCGGCCGGCGTCGAGCGCGGTGCGGGCGAGCTCGGCGAGCGTCACCGCCCAGCCGCCGACCCAGGCTCCGGAGGCGAGCTGCACCGGCGCGGGCACGGCGTTCACCGCGAGGCGCCCGCCGTCGAGGAGGCCGTCGAACGTCTCCACGGGGTAGCCGGTCACCGCGCCGGGCCCGGAGCCGTCCGCGACCGGCTCGGCCGGGGTGGAGTCCGCGTCCGCCTCAAACGAGGTGGCGGTCGCGTCCGCCTCGGCGAGGGCCGCGAGGTGCGCCCGCTCGACCCGCACGTGGCGCCGCGGCACGGCGAGGCGCAGCACGTCGCTCGCTCCCCCGGCGGCGCGGTCGGCGACCCGCCGGGCGAGCGCCCAGACCTCCGGGGTCAGCACGACGAGCGGCGAGACGAGCTCCTCGAGCTCGCTCAGCGCGCCCGCGTGCTCGGAGCCCTCGCCGACCTCGACGACGAACGCGTCCGCGATCCGCCCGCCGGTGCGCAGCGGGACGCGGACCCGGACACCCGGCCGCACGCCGTCGCGGAGCGCCTCGGGGACGGCGTAGTCGAGCAGCCGGTCGAGCTGCGGGAGCGGCGAGTCGAGGAGCACGCGCGCGACGCGCACCTCGGGACCGGTCACCGCCTCCCCCGCCGCGTCGGCGCCTACGAGAGACCCGCGGCGGAGCGGAGGTCGTCGACGCGGTCGAGGCGCTCCCAGGTGAAGTCGGGCAGCTCGCGGCCGAAGTGCCCGTAGACCGAGGTCTGCGAGTAGATCGGGCGGAGCAGGTCGAGCGCGTGGATGATCGCGGCGGGACGCAGGTCGAAGACCGAGCGGATCGCCTCGGTGATCTGCTCGTCGGGCAGCGTGCCCGTGCCGAAGGTCTCGACGTAGAGGCCGACCGGGGCGGCCTTGCCGATCGCGTAGGCGACCTGCACCTCCATCCGGCGGGCGAGCCCTGCGGCGACCGCGTTCTTCGCGACCCAGCGCATGGCGTAGGCGGCCGAGCGGTCGACCTTCGACGGGTCCTTTCCCGAGAAGGCGCCGCCGCCGTGGCGCGCGGCTCCGCCGTAGGTGTCGACGATGATCTTGCGGCCGGTGAGCCCGGCGTCGCCCTGCGGGCCGCCGATCTCGAAGCGGCCGGAGGGGTTGATCAGCAGGCGCACGCCGGAGGAGTCGAGGTCGACGCGCTCGAGCACGGGGCGGATCACGTGCTCCTCGATGTCCGCGTGGATCGTGGCGGTGCTGACGTGCTCGGCGTGCTGGGTGGAGAGCACGACCGTGTCGATCGTCGCCGGCGTCGTGCCGTCGTAGCCGATGGTGACCTGCGTCTTGCCGTCGGGCCGGAGGTAGTCCAGCTCGCCGGTCTTGCGGACTTCGGCGAGGCGCTCCGCCAGGCGGTGCGAGAGCCAGCTCGGCAGCGGCATGTACTCGGGGGTCTCGTCGGTGGCGAAGCCGAACATCAGGCCCTGGTCCCCCGCGCCCTGGCGGTCGAACGCGTCGTCGTCGGCGGCGTCGCCGCGCACCTCGAGGGCGGTGTCGACGCCCGCGGCGATCTCGGGCGACTGCTGCCCGATCGAGACGGAGACGCCGCACGAGCGGCCGTCGAAGCCCTTGAGCGAGGAGTCGTAGCCGATCTCGACGATGGTGTCGCGGACGATCGCGGGGATCTCGACGTAGCCGGAGGTCGAGACCTCGCCGGCGACGTGCACGAGCCCCGTGGTGACGAGCGTCTCGACGGCGACCCGGCTGCGCGGGTCCTCGCGGAGGAGCGCATCGAGGATGCGGTCCGAGATCTGATCGCAGATCTTGTCCGGGTGACCCTCGGTCACGGACTCGGAAGTGAACAGGCGGAGGGGGCCGGAGGTCATGTCGAGCGTCTCATTCCGTAGGGCGCGGCAGCCGGAGCTGTCTCGATCCGGTGCAGTCCCGCACCGGGCTCGCCCTCTCACCGGGGGCGGACCGGGCCAGGGTGACGCCCTAGCGCGCGACCACGTCGAGGACGCGATCGGCGACCGACGCCTTGCTGCCGGAAGCCTCGATCACTATATCTCCGGCCGGATCGAGGACCACCACGGTGTTGCTGTCGCTCTGGAAGCCCTCGGCCCAGCCGACCCTGTTGAGGACGAGCAGGTCGCAGCCCTTGCGGGCGATCTTGGCGCGGCCGAGGGCGAGCATGGCGTCCCGGTCGGGCTCGGTCTCGGCGGCGAAGCCGACGATCAGCTGCCCGTCGGTCTTCGCGGCGGAGATCTCGGCGAGGACGTCCGGGTTCTTCACGAGCTCGAGGACGAGGCGGTCGCCCTGCTGCTCCTTCTTGATCTTGGCCTCGGAGACGTCGGCCGGCCGGTAGTCGGCGACGGCCGCGGACATGATCACGATGTCGGCGTCGCGGGCGGCGGCGAGTGCGGCCTCGCGCAGCTCGAGGGCGGTCCCGACGGGGACCACCGTGACGCCCTGCGGCGCCTCGATGTCGAGGTTCGCGGCGAGGAGGGTGACCCTCGCTCCGCGCGCGGCCGCGGCGACCGCGAGCGCGACGCCCTGCCGGCCGCTGGAGCGGTTCCCGACGAAGCGGACCGGGTCGAGCGGCTCGCGGGTGCCGCCGGCGGTGACGAGGACCCGCAGGCCCTCGAGGTCGCGCCGGGCGGCGGTGGCGCGGGCGTGGACGGCGAGGGCCTCGGCGACGATCGTCGCGGGCTCCTCCATCCGGCCCGGGCCCGAGTCGGCGCCGGTGAGCTGGCCGACGGCCGGGCCGACGAGGTGGACGCCGCGGGAGCGGAGCGTCGCGACGTTCGCGACCGTGGCCGCGTTCGCCCACATCTCGGTGTGCATCGCCGGAGCGACCACGACCGGAGCGGTGCTGGCGAGCACCGTGTTGCCGAGCAGGTCGTCGGCGAGGCCGGTGGCCAGCTTGGCCAGGGTGTGCGCCGTCGCCGGGGCGATCACGATGAGGTCGGCCGCCTGGCCGATCGCCACGTGCCGCACCTCGGCGACCCCCTCGTAGAGCTCGGTGTGCACCGCGTTCCGCGAGATGGCCTCGAGCGTCGGCTTGCCGACGAAGCGCAACGCCGCCTCGGTGGCCACGACGTGGACGTCGTGGCCCTCGAGGACCAGCGCGCGGACGACTCCGACCGCCTTGTAGGCGGCGATGCCGCCGGTGATCCCGACGACGACGTTCAGCCGTGCGGCCCGTCTCGATGACCGCATGTCGCGGAGCGCCCCCGGTCGGGACTACTCGTCGAGGGGCTCGGCGACCGGACGGGCGACGAGCTTGTCCTCGTTGATCTCGTGCAGCGCGACGGAGAGCGGCTTGTCGTCGATGGTCGAGTCGACCAGCGGGCCGACGTTGTCGAACAGGCTGCCCTCGTGCAGGTCGGCGTAGTAGTCGTTGATCTGGCGCGCGCGCTTGGAGGCGAAGATGACGAGCGCGTACTTCGAGTCGACCTTCGAGAGCAGCTCGTCGATGGGCGGGTCGATGATGCCGAGGTTGTTGGCCATGGTGTCTCCTAGCGTGGCGCGAAGCGCCGATCTGCGGCTCCGGAGCGGCACGGCGCGCGATCACCGGGGAGGGCGATCGGGGCAAGGCCCGGAGGTGGTCGGTGGTCTCGGTCTCAGCGGCCCGGATCGGCGGGCGTGCTGTCGGAGCGAGGCGACATCAATTCTACGACCTCGCGGGCCGCTTCGGGCACGGTGCTGTTCACGACGCAGAAATCGAACTCGTCCTGCGCGGCCAGCTCGACCTTCGCGGTGGTGAGCCGGCGCTCCTGCTCCTCGGGGCTCTCGGTGCCGCGGCCGACCAGGCGGCGCACCAGCTCCTCCCAGCTCGGAGGCAGCAGGAAGACGAGCCGGGCGTCGCCCATCCGCTCGCGGACCTGCCGCGCGCCCTGGATGTCGATCTCGAGCATGACCTGGCGACCGGCGGCGAGGGCCGCGTCGATCGGGCCGCGGGGCGTGCCGTAGCGGTACGCGTTGTGCACCGTCGCGTACTCGAGGAACTCCCCCGCCTCGACCATGCGGTCGAACTCGGCGTCGTCGACGAAGTAGTAGCTGACGCCCTCGATCTCGCCGGGGCGCGGGGCACGGGTGGTGGCCGAGACGGACAGCAGGACGTCGGGGTAGTTCTCGCGGATGTAGCCGGAGACGGTGCCCTTGCCGACCGCGGTCGGACCGGCCAGCACGACGAGCCGGTTGCGCTCGCCGCGGCGCTGACGCGACTCGCGCTCCTCCAGGAACGCGCCGAGGCCCTCGACCTGGCGGCGGCCGAGGCCGCCCAGGCGCTTGGACGGCGCGATGCCGAGCTGCTCCATCACCCGGGGCGTCTTCACCACGCCGAGGGCGGGGACGGCGCGCAGCAGCTCGCTGACGCGCATCCGCCCCTCGACGCCGGTCGGGTCCTCCTGCGCGGCGGCGAGCACGGCGGTGGCGGGCCGGTCGCCCGCGGCGACGCCCTTCTTCACCTGGGCGCGGGCGCGGCGGGCGGCGATCGCGGCCTCCGAGGCGGCGCGGCGGTCGACGGCGGGCGGTGCGGGGCGGCGCGCGCCGGACGGCGCCTCGGCGGCGGGGTCGATCGGGCTGACGGCTTCAGCGGACAAGGGTCTCCTGGAGGTGTGCGGCTCGGCGGTCGATCTCGGCGGCGATCCCGTCGGGTCCGGCGCCGAGGACACTGCGCGATTCGCTCACGATCGTCGAGGCGGCCAGCGCTCCGAACAGCCGCGACGCGTCCGCGGTGTCGGCGCCCTGGTGGCCGAAGCCGGGCGCCAGCACCGGCAGTGCGGGGCGGAGCGGAGTGCCCGTGCCGATGCCGTAGTCGCCGAGCGCGACCGTGGCCCCGAGCACGACGCCGACCGAGCCGATCGACGAGCGCGCGTGTCCCGCGTTCCAGGATGCCACGTCGGCCAGCACCGCGTGCGCCACGGTCGAGCCGGCGGCCGACCCGTCCTGCAGCAGCGCCCGCTGCACCGGCCGCGCCTCCGCGTTGGAGGTCGCGGCGAGGACGAAGACGCCCTTGCCCGACTCCTCGGCCAGGGCGAGCATGCCCTCGAGCGAGCCGACGCCCTGGTAGGCGGCGGCCGTCATCGCGTCGGCCTCGAGCGGCGAGCCCGGCCGGAGCCAGGCCTCGGCGTAGGCCGTGACGCTCGTGCCGATGTCGCCGCGCTTCGCGTCCGCGATGACCAGCAGGCCCGCGGCGCGCGCGTCGGCGAGGACGCGCTCGAGCGCACCGTAGCCCGCCGAGCCGTGCCGTTCGAAGAACGCGACCTGCGGCTTGACCAGGCCGACCCGGCCGGCCGAGGCCTCGACGACCCGCCGGCCGAAGGACTCCAGGCCCGCCGCGCTGTCGTCCAGGCCCCAGGCGTCGAGCAGGAACGCGTGCGGATCGATCCCGACGCAGAGCTGCCCGAACGCGTCGAACGCGGCCTCGAGCCGGGCGCCGAAGGACTCGGCGCCCGGCTGCGCGACGGCGTCCGTCACGCCGTGCGCTCCGCCCGGCGGATCGCGTAGTCCTGCAGGCTCGTCACCTCGAACGGCTCGGCGGCGGCGTCGAGCGAGGCGACGGCCGCGGCGAGCTGGGCGATGGTGGTGAACAGCGGCTTGTCCGCGGCGACCGCGGCGGCGCGGATCTCGTAGCCGTCGGCGCGGGAGGCCCCGCCGCTCGGCGTGTTGATCACCACGTCGACCTGGTCGCGGTTGACCAGCTCCACGATCGAGGGCGCGTCGTCGACGGCCTCCTCGCTGTACTTGCGCACCACGCGGGCCTGGATGCCGTTGCGGTTGAGCACCTCGGCGGTGCCCTCGGTCGCGAGGATCTCGAAGCCGAGCTGGCGCAGGCGCAGCGCAGGCAGCACGATCGAGCGCTTGTCGCGATCGGCGACCGAGATGAACACGGTGCCGCTCGCGGGCATGCCGCCGTACGCCGCCTCCTGGCTCTTCGCGAACGCCCGGGGGAAGTCGCGGTCGATGCCCATGACCTCGCCGGTCGAGCGCATCTCGGGGCCGAGCAGCGAGTCGACGATCTGACCGTCCTTGGTGCGGAAGCGCTTGAACGGCAGCACCGCCTCCTTCACCGCGATCGGCGAGTCCATCGGCACGTCGGAGCCGTCGCGCTCGGGCAGCAGACCCTCGGCCTTCAGCTCGGCGATCGTCTCGCCGACCATCAGCCGCGAGGCGGCCTTCGCGAGCGGGATGCCGAGCGCCTTCGAGACGAACGGCACGGTGCGCGAGGCGCGCGGGTTCGCCTCGAGGACGTAGAGCACGCCCTGGCCGATCGCGAACTGCACGTTGAGCAGGCCGCGGACGCCGACGCCCTCGGCGATGGCCAGGGTCGCCTCGCGGACCTTGTCGATCTGCTGGCGGCCGAGGGTGACCGGCGGCAGGGTGCAGGCCGAGTCGCCGGAGTGGATGCCGGCCTCCTCGATGTGCTCCATCACGCCGCCGATGTAGAGCTGCTCGCCGTCGTAGAGCGCGTCGACGTCGATCTCGATCGCGTCGTCGAGGAAGCGGTCGACCAGCAGCGGGTGCGTCGCGTCGATGATCCCCTCGTCGGCCATCCGGGCGAAGTAGTCCTCGAGCTGCGGGGAGCCGTAGACGATCTCCATGCCGCGGCCGCCGAGGACGAACGACGGGCGGACGAGGACGGGGTAGCCGATCTCGACCGCGACCTCGAGGGCGCCCTCGAGGTCGGTCGCCGTGCCGTTGCGCGGGGCGAGCAGGCCGGCCTCGTCGAGGATCCTGGAGAACGCGCCGCGCTCCTCCGCGAGGTCGATGTTGGCGGGGGTGGTGCCGAGGATCGGCACGCCCTCGGCCTCGAGGCCGGCGGCGAGGCCGAGCGCGGTCTGGCCGCCCAGCTGCACGACGACACCGACGAGCTCGCCGGACTGCGACTCCGCGTGGATGACCTCGAGCACGTCCTCGAGCGTCAGCGGCTCGAAGTAGAGGCGGTCGGAGGTGTCGTAGTCGGTCGAGACCGTCTCGGGGTTGCAGTTGATCATGATCGTCTCGAACCCGGCGGCCGAGAGCGCGAAGGACGCGTGCACGCAGGAGTAGTCGAACTCGACGCCCTGGCCGATGCGGTTCGGGCCGGAGCCGAGGATGACGACCTTCCGGCGGTCGGCCGCGACGACCTCGGTCTCCTCGTCGTAGGAGGAGTAGTGGTACGGCGTCAGCGCCGGGAACTCGCCGGCGCAGGTGTCGACCGTCTTGTAGACCGGGCGGACGTCGAGGTCGTAGCGGGTGCGGCGCACCTCGGCCTCGTCGAGCCCGCGCAGCTGCGCGATCTGCACGTCGGAGAAGCCGTGGTCCTTCGCCAGGCGCAGGACGCCGGCGTCGAGGCCGTCGTGCTCGCGCACCAGCTCGGCGATCTCGTTGATCAGCACGATCTGGTCGAGGAACCACGGGTCGATCTTGGTCGCCTCGAAGGCCTGCTCGACGCTCGAGCCCAGGCGCAGCGCCTGCTGCACCGTGACGATGCGGCCGTCGGTCGGCGTCTTCGCGATCTCGAGCAGCTCCTCGACCGAGCGCGACTGATCGCCCCAGTGGAAGGAGGAGCCGCGCTTCTCCAGCGAGCGGAGCGCCTTCTGCAGCGCCTGCGCGTAGTTGCGGCCGATCGCCATCGCCTCGCCGACCGACTTCATGGTGGTGGTGAGCGTCTTGTCGGCGGCGGGGAACTTCTCGAAGGCGAAGCGCGGCACCTTGACCACGACGTAGTCGAGGGTCGGCTCGAAGCTGGCCGGCGTCACCTTGGTGATGTCGTTCGGGATCTCGTCGAGGCGGTAGCCGATCGCGAGCTTCGCGGCGATCTTGGCGATCGGGAAGCCGGTCGCCTTCGAGGCCAGCGCCGAGGAGCGCGAGACGCGGGGGTTCATCTCGATCACGATGATCCGGCCGTCGGCGGGGTCGATCGCGAACTGGATGTTGCAGCCGCCGGTGTCCACGCCCACGTCGCGGATGATCCGGATGCCGATGTCGCGCAGCTTCTGGTACTCGCGGTCGGTCAGGGTCAGCGCCGGGGCGACCGTGATCGAGTCGCCGGTGTGCACGCCGACGGGGTCGACGTTCTCGATCGAGCAGACGACGACCGTGTTGTCGGCCGTGTCGCGCATCAGCTCGAGCTCGTACTCCTTCCAGCCGAGGATCGACTCCTCGAGGAGCACCTCGGTGGTCGGGCTCTGGTGCAGGCCGTCGCCGACCATCCGCACGAGTTCGTCGACCGAGTGCGCGAAGCCGGAGCCGAGACCGCCCATCGTGAAGGAGGGCCGGATGACCAGCGGGTAGCCGAGGTCCTCGGCGAAGCCGATCGCCTCCTCGACGGTGTGCGCGATGTACGACTTCGCGACGTCGGCACCCGCGTCCAGCACGAGCTGCTTGAAGATCTGGCGGTCCTCGCCGCGGTTGATCGCCTCGAAGCTCGCGCCGATCAGCTCGACGTCGTACTTCTCCAGGATCCCGAGGTCGTGCAGCTGGATCGCGGCGTTGAGCGCGGTCTGGCCGCCGAGGGTCGGCAGGATCGCGTCGGGGCGCTCCTTGGCGATGATCGCCTCGATCGCCTTCGGGGTGATCGGCTCGACGTAGGTCGCGTCGGCGAAGTCCGGGTCGGTCATGATTGTCGCCGGGTTGGAGTTGACGAGGATGACGCGGACGCCCTCCTCGCGCAGCACGCGGCAGGCCTGGGTGCCCGAGTAGTCGAACTCGACCGCCTGGCCGATGACGATCGGGCCGGAGCCGATGACGAGGACGCTTCTGATGTCTTCCCTGCGGGGCATTACTTCTGCTCTCCGGTGGTCGAGGCGGTGGTGGTGGTCGAGGTGGTGGAGTCTGCGGTGGCGGGCTCGGCGCCGCCCTGCTCGGCCGTGCGCTGCACGACCATGGCGCGGAAGCGGTCGAAGAGGTGGTTCGAGTCGTGCGGGCCGGCCGCCGCCTCCGGGTGGTACTGGACCGAGAACGCGGGGATGTCGAGGCAGCGCAGGCCCTCGACGACCGAGTCGTTGAGGCTGTAGTGGCTGACCTCGACACGGCCGAAGCCCTCGGGCGAGTCGAGCTCGCCGTCGATCGGCGCATCGACCGCGAAGCCGTGGTTCTGCGAGGTGATCTCCACCCGGCCGGTCAGCTTGTCGAGGACCGGCTGGTTGATCCCGCGGTGGCCGAACGGCAGCTTGTAGGTGCCGAAGCCGAGCGCGCGGCCGAGCAGCTGGTTGCCGAAGCAGATGCCGAAGAACGGCAGGTCGGCGCGGAGCGTGGTGCGCAGCAGGTCGACGTGGCGGTCGGAGGCCTCCGGGTCGCCGGGCCCGTTCGAGAAGAACAGCGCGGAGGGGTCGAGCGCGAGCACCTGCTCGGCGGTCGTCGACTCGGGCAGCACGTGCACGTCGAAGCCGCGCTCGGAGAGGTAGTTGACCGTCGAGGTCTTCACACCCAGGTCGATCACGGCGACCGAGCCGACGCGCTCGCCCTGCGCGGGCACGGTGTAGCGCTCCTCCGTGGAGACGGAGGAGGACAGGTTCAGGCCCGCCATCTGCGCGCCGCCGAGCACCAGCGCGAGCTGCTCCTCCTCGGGGAGGGCGAGGTCGTCGCCGGAGAAGACGCCGGAGCGCATCGAGCCGAGCGAGCGGATGTGCCGGGTGATCGCGCGGGTGTCGACCCCGGAGATGCCGACGATGCCGTCCTTCTCCAGGTCGTCGTCGAGCGAGCGCTGCGAGCGGAAGTTCGAGACCACACGGGAGGGGTCGCGGACGACGTAGCCGGCGACCCAGATGCGGCGCGACTCCTCGTCCTCGTCGTTCATCCCGGTGTTGCCGATGTGCGGGGCGGTCTGCACGACGATCTGACCCGCGTAGGACGGGTCGGTCAGCGTCTCCTGGTAGCCGGTCATGCCGGTCGCGAAGACGATCTCACCGAGCGTGCGGCCGCGTGCGCCGTAGGCCTGACCCGAGAATCGTCGCCCGTCCTCGAGGACGAGGACGGCGGTGGGTTCGGTGCTGAGGCGTGTGGTTGGCACGGACTAGGAGCCCTTCTGGATCGAGTCGGAGCCGCCGTCGGCGGTCCCGGGGTGGGAGGGGGAGGAATCGGGGCCGGCGAGCCGCTGGAGCTCGTCGACCAGTCGTCGTCGGAGCGCGGGATCGGCGACGCGGAGGTAGCTGTCCACGATCTCCTCGCCGCGCGGCGACCAGGAGAGCACGAGCAGCCCGCCCTCCTCGACGGCGCGGTCGATGGCGTAGGAGCCCTCGCCCGCGCCGCGGAGGAGCGCCGCGGGGATCACGGTCTCGCGCTCGCCGACCGGGGCGATCACCACGCCGCGCTCGTGCAGGCGGAGCGTAGCCCTGCCGCGGAAGCCGAGGCCCGGCAGCACCACGCGCTCGAGCGGCTGCTCGAAGCGGGTGGTCGCGACGTAGGGCAGCTCGACCGCCTCGCGCTCGGCGCCGAGCGACGCGGCGGGCACGGGCTCGGGGGCGAGCGCGGCCGAGCGGCGCCGGCGTGCGCGCCAGGACAGCGCCATGCCGATGAAGACGAGGGCGACGGCCGCGGCGATGACGATCGCGATGGCGGTCCTATCCACGGGCGCCCCACGCTGCCGCGGCGACGGTCGCCGCGTCGACGAGCTCGCCGTCGAGGACGGTCGGGACGCCGCGGTGCAGCGTCGCGACGACGCGGCCCGGCAGCTCCCGGCCGAGATAGGGCGAGTTGGCGCTGCGCCCGCGCAGGTCGCCGGTGGAGAAGCGGCGGCGGACCTCGGGATCGTAGAGGACGACGTTGGCCGCGGCGCCGACGGCGAGGCCGTGCTGGTAGCCGTCGAGCCGGCCGATCCGCGCGGGGGCGGAGGAGAGCACGCGGGCGACGTCGGACCAGCTCAGCCGGCCGTCCTCGACGACCGCGGCGTGCACGACGCTCAGGGCGCTCTCGAGGCCGACCATGCCGAAGGCGGCGGCGTCCCACTCGCAGTCCTTCGCCTCGACCGGGTGCGGGGCGTGGTCGGTGGCGACGATGTCGATGGTGCCGTCGGCGAGGGCCTCGCGGAGGGCGAGCACGTCCTCGTCGCGGCGCAGCGGCGGGTTGACCTTGTAGCGGGCGTCGTAGCCGGCCGCGCCGTCCTGGCCCGCGATCAGCTGCTCGGAGAGCAGCAGGTGGTGCGGGGTGACCTCGGCCGTCACGTCGATGCCGCGGGCCTTGGCCCAGCGGATCACGTCGACGGAGCCGGCGGTCGAGACGTGGCAGACGTGCAGCCGCGAGCCGACGTGCTCAGCCAGCAGCACGTCACGCGCGATGATCGCCTCCTCCGCCACGGCCGGCCAGCCCTGCAGCCCGAGGGCGCTGGAGACGGCGCCCTCGTTCATCTGCGCGCCGACGGTGAGCCGCGGCTCCTGCGCGTGCTGGGCGACGACGCCGTCGAAGGCCTTCACGTACTCGAGCGCGCGGCGCATCAGCAGCGCGTCCGAGACGCACTTGCCGTCGTCCGAGAACACGCGGACGGCGGCGCGGCTGCGGGCCATCGCGCCGAGCTCGGCGAGCGACTCCCCCGCGAGGCCGACGGTGACGGCGCCGATCGGGCGGACGGTCGCGTAGCCCGCGTCCTCGCCGAGGCTCTGCACCTGCTCTACGACGCCGGCCGTGTCCTGCACCGGCGAGGTGTTCGCCATCGCGAAGACCGCGGTGAAGCCGCCCGCCGCCGCGGCGCGCGTGCCGGTCAGCACGGTCTCGCTCTGCTCGAAGCCGGGCTCGCGGAGGTGGGTGTGCAGGTCGACGAGGCCCGGCAGCGCCAGGAGCCCGTCGGCGTCGATCACTCGCGCGCCGCTCGAGTCGACGTCGGTGCCGATCTCGACGATCGTCCCGCCGTCGATCAGGACGTCGGCCGTCGTCTCGTCGGCGAGCGTCGCTCCCGAGAGGAGGATCCTCGTACCGGTCATCACAGGACCTCCCTTTCACCGGACAGCAGCAGGTACAGCGCCGCCATCCGCACGGACACCCCGTTCGCGACCTGCTCGAGCACCGTGGAGCGGCTCGAATCGGCGGCGGCCGAGGAGATCTCGACGCCCCTGTTCATGGGTCCGGGGTGCATCACGATGGTATCCGGGCCGAGGCGGGCGAGCCGCTCGTCGTCCAGGCCCCAGATCCGCGCGTACTCGCGGCCGTTGGGGAAGAACCCGCTCGACATCCGCTCGAGCTGGATGCGCAGCAGCATCACCACGTCGGGCAGTCCGGAGTCGATCGCGTCGTCGAGGTCGAAGCGGATCGTCGCCGGCCAGTCGAGCGTGTCGACGGGGACGAGCGTGGGCGGGGCGACGAGGGTGACCTCCGCGCCGAGCGCGGTCAGCAGCCAGACGTTCGAGCGGGCGACCCGCGAGTGCAGGATGTCGCCGACGATCGTGACGGCGACGCCGTCGAGGCTCTTGCCGCGGGAGGCGGCGGCGCCGTGCAGCCGGCGGCGGATGGTGAAGGCGTCGAGCAGCGCCTGGGTGGGGTGCTCGTGGGTGCCGTCGCCGGCGTTGAGGATGGCGGCGTCGATCCAGCCGCTGGCCGCGAGCACCGCCGGCGCTCCGGAGGCGTGGTGGCGGATGACGACGCCGTCCGCGCCCATCGCCGCGAGGGTCTGCGCGGTGTCCTTGAGGCTCTCGCCCTTGGAGACGCTGGAGCCCTTGGCGCTGAAGTTGATGACGTCGGCCGAGAGCCGCTTCGCCGCGGCCTCGAACGAGATGCGGGTGCGGGTGGAGTCCTCGAAGAAGAGGTTGACCACGGTCTTCCCGCGCAGGGTCGGCAGCTTCTTGACCTCGCGGTTCTGCACGTCCGACATGTCCTCGGCGATGTCGAGGAGGCCGATCGCGGTGGCGCGGTCGAGGTCGCGAGTGGACAGCAGGTGCCTCATCGGGTGCCCCCGTCCGGTGCGGACTCGATCGCGACGAGGTCCTCGCCGTCGGTCTCGACCAGGCGGACGTTGATCCGCTCGCTGAGGCTGCTGGGCAGGTTCTTGCCGACGAAGTCCGCGCGGATCGGCAGCTCGCGGTGACCGCGGTCGACCAGGGCGGCGAGACGGACGGCGCGCGGGCGGCCGATGTCGCTGAGCGCGTCGAGGGCCGCGCGGATGGTGCGGCCGGAGAAGAGCACGTCGTCGACCAGGACGACGGTGCGGCCGTCGATGCTCGCCGGGACGGCGGTGCGCGCGGGCGTCCGCGTCGGGTGGTGGGCGAGATCGTCGCGGTACATCGTCACGTCGAGCGAGCCGGAGAACACCGGGTCGGCCCCGGGCTCGATCCTGGCGATCGTGTCGGCGATGCGCCGCGCGAGCGCGACTCCGCGGGTCGGGATCCCGAGGATCACCAGCGACTCCGCGCCGCGATTCGACTCGAGGATCTCGTGAGCGATGCGCGTGAGAGCGCGCGTGATGTCAGCGCTGCTGAGCACGATTCGTGCCGTCACACCGACCTCCTTCCCCGTCTCTCTGGACGGCCTTAAAGGAAATGCCTCCCCGAGTATAGGGGTCGGCCTGCCACGGACGCGGAGCGGCGCAGGCGCCGCACCCTCCCCCGATCATGCCGATCGAGCGGTGAGGCGAAGGACGCGGCGTTCATGCTGGTCGAGTAGCCCCGCAGGGGCGTATCGAGACCCACCGTCGCCAGGAGGGCGGATCCGCAGACTCACGCGCAGACGCTGGTGGATCTCGATACGCCCGCTCCGCGGGCTACTCGATCAGCATGCAAGGGGGCCGCCGTGGCGGCGACCTCCATGCTGGTCGAGTAGCGCCGCAGGCGCGTATCGAGACCCGCGGGCGTCAGGCCGTCGCGTGCGACTCGGCGACGGAGGCGAGCAGGCCGTTGATGAAGCCGGCCGAGTCGTCGGTGGACAGCACGGTCGCCGCCTCGACGGCCTCGGAGATCGCGACTCCGTCCGGGACTGCGTCGTTGTGCAGGATCTCCCACACGCCGATGCGGAGGATCGCGCGGTCGACCAGCGGCATGCGCGAGAGCGTCCAGCCCTTGGCGAGCTGCGCGATCAGCGCGTCGATCTCGTCGGCGTTGTCGATGACCCCGTCGACGATCTCGCGGGCGTACAGCCACGAGGCCTCACGCGCCGGCTCGTTCGCCGCGCGCTCCGCCTCGGAGCGCAGCGACTCCGAGAAGGAGATCTGCCGCACGTCGGCGTTGTAGATGATGTCGAGGGCGCGCTTGCGCGCCTTCGTCCGAGCGCTCACAGAAGGCCCGGCTCAGCTGACGCGGCCGAGGTAGTCGCCCGTGCGGGTGTCGACCTTGACCTTGGTGCCCTGCTCGAGGAAGAGCGGGACCTGGATCTGGTAGCCGGTCTCGACGGTCGCGGGCTTGGTGCCGCCGGTCGAGCGGTCGCCCTGCAGGCCGGGCTCGGTGTAGGTGATCTCGAGCACGACGGAGGCGGGGAGCTCCACATAGAGCGGGTCGCCGTCGTGCAGGGCGAGGGTGAGGTTCTGGTTCTCGAGCATGAAGTTCGCGGCGTCGCCGACGACGGCCTCGGGGACCGTGATCTGGTCGTAGTCCGAGGTGTCCATGAAGACGAAGTCCGCGCCGTCGCGGTAGAGGTACTGGAAGTCGCGACGGTCGACGTTGGCCGTGTCGATCTTGGCGCCGGCGTTGAAGGTCTTGTCGACGACCTTGCCCGTCAGCACGTTCTTCATCTTGGTGCGCACGAACGCGCCGCCCTTGCCCGGCTTCACGTGCTGGAAGTCGATGACGTTCCAGAGCTGACCGTCGATGCTGAGGACGGTGCCGTTCTTGATGTCGGTGGTAGAGGCCATGCGAAGGGGGATCCGTTTCGTGGAAGTCTGCTGATCGGCCGATCCGGCCAACCCATCGAGTGTAGTCGGTCCGGCCCGCGAGCGGCCGGGCGGCTCCCCCGGCCGGACGATGCGTCGTCGGAGCACCCGAAGCAGACTGGAGGGACGCCCACGACCGAGGAGGTCGCATGACCCTCAGCACCGCTCACTCCGGGATCGTCTCCGCGGCGGCCCGCTCGGACTTCTTCGCTCCGACAGTCCCGGACATGATCATCCCGCCGTGGTACTCCGCCGTCTTCGTGATCGTCATCGTCATCGTCGCCGTCTTCGTCCTGGTCATCGTCCTGATCGTGCGCAACGCCCGCCGCGCCAAGCAGCTCGGCGTCGACCCGACCACGATGCAGACGGACATGGCCGCCCGCTACCTCCGCCACGGCGTCGGCCCGGCGGGCTCCTCGCTCACCGATCGCCTGGCCGAGCTCGACCGGCTGCGCGCCGCCGGAACGATCAGCGCCGAGGAGCACGCGCGCGCCCGCGAGGCCGCGCTCACCGGCGACCGCGGGCCGGACGACCGGCGGGGCTGACCCCGCAAGAGAGCTGCTACGCGCCGATCTCCTGGTACGCCGCGAACAGCAGCGACGTCTCCGGCCCCTGCAGGATGCTCGGGCGCGCCAGGTCGTCGAGCACCACGAAGCGGAGCATGCCCGCGCGCGACTTCTTGTCGCGCTGCATCGCGGCGAGCAGCGTCTCCCAGCGGCCGAGCGGGTAGCTCGTCGGCAGCGTCAGCGACTCGAGGACGCTGCGCTGGCGATCCACAACGGCGTCGCTGAGCGAGCCGGTGAGCCGGGACAGCTCCGCCGCGAACATCATGCCGACCGAGACGGCCGCGCCGTGCCGCCACTGGTAGCGCTCCGCGTGCTCGACCGCGTGGCCGAGGGTGTGCCCGTAGTTCAGGATCTCGCGCAGGCCCTTCTCGGTGAAGTCCTCGCTCACCACGCGCGCCTTGATGCCGATCGACAGCTCGACCAGGCTGCGGAACTCCTCCGACGTCGGGTCGGTCGCGAGGTCCACGTCCGACTCGATGATGTCGAGGATGCGCGGCTCGGCGATCATGCCGTACTTCACGATCTCGCCGAAGCCGGCCAGGATCTCGTTGCGCGGCAGGCTCGTCAGCACGTCGAGGTCGGCGACGACGGCGCGGGGCGCATGGAAGGCGCCGACGAGGTTCTTGCCCTCGGCCGTGTTGATGCCGGTCTTGCCGCCGACGGCCGCGTCGACCATGCCGAGCACCGTGGTCGGCACCTGCACGAGGTCGACCCCGCGGAGCCAGGTCGCGGCGACGAAGCCGGCCAGGTCGGTGATCGCGCCGCCGCCGAAGCCGACGACCGCGTCGGTCCGGGTGAAGTCGGACTGCCCCATCACCTGCCAGCAGAAGGCGGCGACCTCGACGCGCTTGGCGGCCTCGGCATCGGGCACCTCGGCGAGCAGCACCTCGTAGCGGTCGAGCAGGCTCTCGCGAATCTCGGCGGCGAGGACCGCGAGGGTCGGCGGGTGCACGATCAGCACCTTGGCCGCTCGCGGGCCGATCGCGTCGGCGAGGCCGTCGAGGAGGCCGCGGCCGACCGTGATGTCGTAGCCGTTCTCTCCGGTGATGGTGAGGGCGGTGGCGCCGTCGTTCATGCTCTTCTTCCGGTCGGGCGGCCGGTGGGGGCCGCCGGTTCTGTGGTGCTGGTGGACTCGGTGGTGCCGGTGGACTCGGTGGTGCCGGCAGCGGGCTCGCCGACGGTCGCCTCGCGCTCGCGCACCCAGGCGGTCACCTCGGCGGCCAGGGTCGTGATCGGGCGGCGCGAGGAGTCGACGACGGTGTCGGCGAGCGACTCGTAGACCGCACGTCGCGACTCGAAGATGCGCGTCCAGTCCGCGACGCCGCCGCGCACCAGCGGGCGGCCGGAGCCGAGCCGGTCGCGCACGGCCTCGGCGGTCGTGGTCAGCAGCACGACGGGGACGCCGGCCAGGTCGGTACGCGTGCCCTCGTCGAGCACCGCTCCCCCGCCCAGGCTGAGCACGACGGCGCGCCGGACGGCCTGCTCGACGACGCGGCGCTCCTCCACGCGGAAGGAGGCCTCGCCGTGGAGGTCGAAGTAGGCGGCGATCGGTCCGTGCCGGCGCACGAACTCGGCGTCGGAGTCGACGAACTCGGCCGCGAGGGCCTTCGCGACCCGCTTGCCGATCGTCGTCTTGCCGGCCCCCATCGGGCCGATCAGGACGACGCGGGCGCGGGCCGCGCCGGTATCGTGACCCGCCATCAGCGGGCCCGCCCAGGTAGGTGCTCGGGCATCAGACGAGACCGAGCGCCGGATCGCTGGCGGCGAGGGTGCGCAGCTCCTCCGGGATCGCGTCGAGGTAGCCCTGCAGATTGCGGCGGGTCTCGGTGACGCTGTCGCCGCCGAACTTCTCCAGCACGGCGTTCGCGAGCACCAGCGCGACCATCGCCTCCGCGACGACGCCCGAGGCGGGCACCGCGCAGACGTCGGAGCGCTGGTGGTGCGCGCCCGCGGCCTCGCCGGTCGCGACGTCGACCGTGCGCAGCGCATGCGGGACGGTGGCGATCGGCTTCATGCCGGCGCGGACCCGCAGGACGGTGCCCGTGCTCATGCCGCCCTCGGTGCCGCCGGCGCGGTCGCTCGAGCGGCCGATGCCGCCCTCGGCGACGAAGAGCTCGTCGTGCGCCTCGGAGCCGCGGCGGGTGGTGGTCAGGAAGCCGTCGCCGACCTCGACGCCCTTGATCGCCTGGATGCCCATCAGCGCGGCGGCCAGCTGCGCGTCGAGCCGGCGGTCCCAGTGCACGTAGGAGCCGAGTCCCGGCGGGAGATCGTAGGCGAGGACCTCGACGACGCCGCCGAGGGTGTCGCCGTCCTCGTGCGCGCGGTCGACCTCGGCCACCATCAGGGCGCTGGTGGCGGCGTCGTGGCAGCGCAGCGGATCGGCGTCCAGCGCGTCGACGTCGGCGGGGGTCGGCAGGGCCGAGCCCTCCGGCACGCGGACCGGGCCGATGGCGAGGGTGTGGCTGACGAGGGTGATGCCGAGCTCGCCGAGGAAGCGGCGGGCGACGGCGCCGAGCGCGACGCGGGCGGCCGTCTCGCGGGCCGAGGCGCGCTCGAGGACGTTGCGCGACTCCTCGAAGCCGTACTTCTGCATGCCGACCAGGTCGGCGTGACCCGGGCGCGGGCGGGTGAGCGCGGCGCCGCGGCCCTTGGGCAGCGTCTCGGGATCGCGCGGCTCGGCCGCCATCACGTCGACCCAGCGCGCCCACTCGGTGTTGCCGATGCGCAGCGCGATCGGGCCGCCCGTCGTGCCGCCGTGGCGGATGCCGGACGAGACGTTCAGCTCGTCCTGCTCGAACTTCATCCGGGCGCCGCGACCGTAGCCGAGCTTGCGCCGCGCGAGATCGGCGCGGACGTCGTCGAGGGAGACGGGGACACCCGCCGGCAGTCCTTCGAGGACGGCGACGAGTTCGGGGCCGTGGGATTCCCCGGCCGTGAGCCAACGGAGCATCCTCCGATTCTCGCACACGCGCCCGACCGCGCTCGCGCCCGGCGGCCCGCGGAGTCAGGCGGCGGAGTCCGCCGGGAGCGTCGCGCGCATCGCCGCGAGCACGGCGTCCTCGTCCGGCAGCGGCACGGCCGGATCGCCGCCGACGAACACCCGCACCTGCAGCAGCGCCTGGTGCAGGAGCATGCCCAGCCCCGACACGACGGGCGAGCCGGCCGCGCCCCAGCGCAGCGCGAGCGGGCTCGGCCACGGCGAGTAGGCCACGTCGAAGAGCGTCGAGGCCGCGACCACCGCATCCGGCACGGCCAGCTCGGCGGAGGCGCCGCCCGGCAGCGTCGAGACGAGCAGCGGCGCCGCGTCCGCACCGTCCCAGTCCGAGAACGGGCGGACGTCGAGGGCGACGCCGACCGCCTCCGCGATCGCGGCGAGCGGGGCGGCCTTCTCCGGCGAGCGGAGCGTGACCGTCACCCGCGCCGCGCCCAGCTCGGCCGCCGCGGCGAGGGCGGAGGCGGCGGTCGCCCCTCCCCCGAGGATCTCGACCCTCTCGGCCGAGTGCACGCCCGCCTCGCCGAGCGCCCGGACGATCCCGGCCACGTCGGTGTTGAAGCCGCGCAGGCGGGGTGCGCCGGCGGAGCGGTCGAGCAGCACCGTGTTGACGGCGCCGGTCGCCCGCGCGACCAGGTCCTCCTCGTCGAGCAGCGGCCGCACCGCGTGCTTGAGCGGCATCGTCAGCGACAGGCCGTGCCAGAGCGCGACCGGATCGGCGACGACGGCGGCGAGCGTCGCCTCCGTCGCCTCGACCGCCGTGTAGCTCCAGTCGAGCCCGAGCACCCGATAGGCCGCCGCGTGCAGCTCGGGCGAGCGCGAGTGCGCGATCGGCGAGCCGAGCACCGCCAGCCGGCGCCCGCCCGGCGCCGGCTCCGCGTTCACTGGTACTCCGGGTGGTCCCGCATCCACGCCTGCCACTGCGCCACCGCGGCGTTGTGCTCCGCATCGGTGGTCGAGTACACCGTCTCGCCGGTCTCGAGGTTCACCGTGACGAAGTAGAGCCAGGTGCCGTCCGCGGGCTGCAGCACGGCCTGGATGGCGACGTCGCCCGGGTTCGAGATCGGCGCGGGCGGCAGGCCGTCGCGCTGGTAGGTGTTGTAGACGTTGCTCGCGTCGTTGCGCTCGGCGTCGGTCGTGGTCACCCGGTCGGTGGCTCCGGTGCCGTAGGCGACGGTCGCGTCCGACTGCAGGCGCCAGCCCTGGTCGAGGCGGTTCTGGAACACCCGCGCGACCTTCGGGAAGTCGTCCGCGACGCGGGCCTCGCGCTGCACGAGCGAGGCGAAGACGACGGTCCGGTAGCGGTTCTCGACCGGCACGCCCGCCGCGTCGAGCGACTGGTACATCCGGTTCACGAGCGTCTGCAGGATGTCGTGTGCTGACGTGCCCGGGTCGATGTCGTAGGTCGCCGGGAAGAGGAAGCCCTCGAGGCTCGTCGCCTCGGCGGGGAGCCCGTAGGAGCCCCAGTCCGCGGCCGCGGCCTCGAGGTCGGCGAGGGCGACGCCCGAGCCGTCCGCGATCAGCGGCAGCGCGCCCTTGAGCGAGGTGCCCTCCGGGATGACGAAGGTGTTCGCCAGCCGCGTCGAGTCTGAGTCGAGCAGCGCGGAGAGCGCAGCCTTCGCGCTCATCTCCGCCTTCAGCGAGTAGGCACCGGGCTGGAAGACGGGCTCGGGGTTCTCCGCGAGGAGCAGCTCGTAGAACGGCGTGTAGGACTTGATGACGCCGTCCGCGACGAGGTTCTCGGCGATGGTGCTGCCGCCGTCGCCCTGGTGGATGGTGAAGACCACCTCGCTGGTGCCGGTGCCGGTGAAGTCGGTCGGCTCCGGCTCCGCGAACAGCGCGCGGACGGGCTCGACGAAGATCGTCACCGCGATCGCGACCAGGGCCACGAAGACGCCGAAGGCGAGGAGCCCGCCGATCAGCCCGCGACGGCTGCGTCGCGGCCTGTTCTCGCGCTTCGCGCGGCGGCGGCGGGTGGAGGGGGCGGCGTCGGGGTGCGCGGCGGCGACGGCTTCTCCGCGGTCGCGCGGGGCGCCGACCTCGGGGCCGGCGAACAGGTGATCGATCGAGTCGGGCGCCGTCGGCTCCGTCTCAGAAGCGGGGTGCTGCTCCGGGTCGTGCGGGAGCTGACTCTGCTGATCGGCCTCCGCGGCGCGGGCGGCGCGGCGGCTCGGGGGGACGTCGGTCACGGCTGGGTCGTCCTTCGTTCGGTTCGAGCGCGGATCCGGCGGGGGTACCGGACGAGCGCTCGGAATCGATGGCGTGCTGCAGGATCACCACGGCGGCGACCTGGTCGATCACGGCGCGGGAGCCGCGGGTGCTGCGTCCCGAGCGGTGCAGCGCGCTCTGGGCGCTCACCGTCGAGAGCCGCTCGTCCACGAGCCGCACCGGGGCGGTCGGGACGGCGGAGGCGAGGCGCGCCGCGAAGGCGCGGGCGTCGTCCGTCGAGGCCGTCTCGGCGCCCGACAGCGACAACGGGAGGCCGACGACGATCGCCGACGCGCCGAACTCGGCGGCGAGGGCCGCGATCCGGGCGACGTCGGCGCCGTCCGGCGCCTCCGCGACACGCGCGACGGTCTCCACCGGCACGGCGAGGAGGCCGTCGGCGTCGCAGCGCGCGACACCGATGCGGGAGCGGCCCACATCGATGCCGAGCCGGACGCCGAACCTCTCCATCTAGCGCGTCGCCTCCTCGACGACGGCGTCGAGCGCCGCGCCGATGGCGGACACGTCCGAGCCGCCGCCCTGGGCGAGGTCGTCCTTGCCGCCTCCGCCGCCGCCGAGGACACCGGCCGCGCGACGGGCGAGCACGCCCGCCTTCCGGCCGAGCTCGCGGGCGGCGGGGGTGGTCGCCACGATCACGGCGGGCTTGCCGGCGACGTCGGCCGCGAGGGCGACGACCGCCGCGTCCTGGCCGAGGCGCTCGCGCACCGAGATGACGAGCGAGCGCAGCTCGTCGCCGGAGCCGGCCGTGCCGACGTTCTCGGCGACGATCGTCACGCCGTTGATCGAGCGCTTCGTCGCGGCGATCGCGGGGACCCGCTCGGCGAGGGCGCGGGCCTCGAAGGTCGCGATCCGCTTCTCGGCGGCCTTGAGGCTCGCGACGAGCTCGGCGATCCGGTCGGGCAGCTGCTCGCGCGGGGTCTTGAGCGAGGTCGAGATGGTGCTGACCAGGGCGCGCTCGGCGACGAGCTCGCTCAGCGCCTCGCGGCCGACGAGCGACTCGACGCGGCGGTTGGTCGAGCCGACCGAGGACTCGCTGATCAGGCTGATCAGCCCGATCTCCGCGGAGGTGCCCACGTGGGTGCCGGCGCACAGCTCGCGCGACCAGGGGCCGCCGATGTCGACGACGCGGACGACCTCGCCGTACTTCTCGCCGAAGAGCGCCATCGCGCCGAGCGCCTTGGCCTCGTCGAGCGGGAGCTCGCGGGTGACGACCTCGAGGTTGTCGCGGATCGCGCCGTTGGCGATGTCCTCGATCTCGCTGCGGGTCTCGAGCGAGAGCGCCTGGTTCCAGGAGAAGTCGAGGCGCAGGTAGCCGGCCTTGTTGAACGAGCCGGACTGGTGCGCCTGCGGGCCGAGGACCTGGCGCAGCGCCGCGTGGATGAGGTGGGTGCCGGAGTGCGCCTGGCGCGCGCCGCGGCGCCAGTCGCGGTCGACGACGGAGGTGGCGGCGTCGCCGACCCCGACCTCGCCGCTGGCGACCTGGACCTTGTGGCTGATCAGGCCCTTGACCGGCTTCTGCACGTCGAGGACCTCGAGGTCGAAGCCGTTGCCGATGATGCGGCCGGCGTCGGCCTCCTGGCCGCCCGACTCCGCGTAGAGCGAGGTGGCCTCGAGGATGACCTCGGCGATGTCGCCCGCGACCGCCTTCTGCACCGCGTGCCCGCCGACGATGAGGCCGAGGATCCGGGACTCCGTGTCGAGCACGTCGTAGCCGGTGAAGAGCGTCTCGCCGTGCGCGCGGAAGTCGGCGTACACCGAGAGGTCGGCGAGGGCGTTCTTCTTCGACTTCGCGTCGGCCTTCGCGCGGGTGCGCTGCGCCGTCATCAGCGAGTCGAACGCCTCGCGGTCGACGCTGAGGCCCGACTCCTCGGCGATCTCGAGGGTGAGGTCGATCGGGAAGCCGAAGGTGTCGTGCAGGAGGAAGGCGGTGTCACCGGGCAGGGTCGCCGCCTCCGCCTTCTTGGTCTTCAGCACCGCGAGGTCGAGGATCTCGGTGCCGGCCGCGAGCGTGCGCAGGAACGCCTCCTCCTCGCCGTAGGCACTGGTCGAGAGGCGCTCGAACTCGGTCGACACCTCGGGGTAGGCCGACGCCATGGCGTCACGCGAGGCGGTGAACAGCTCGGGGAAGGTCGCGGTGTCGACCCCGAGGAGGCGCATCGCGCGCACCGTGCGGCGCATCAGGCGGCGCAGGATGTAGCCGCGGCCCTCGTTCGACGGCGTCACGCCGTCGGAGAGCAGCATCAGCGAGGAGCGGACGTGGTCGGCGATGACGCGCATCCGCACGTCGTCCTCGTGCACGGCGCCGTAGCGGCGGCCCGAGAGCTCGGCGGCGCGGTCGAGCACCGGGCGCACCTGGTCGATCTCGTACATGTTCTCGACGCCCTGCTTGAGGAACGCGACGCGCTCGAGACCCATGCCGGTGTCGATGTTCTTGCTCGGCAGCTCGCCGAGGATGTCGAAGTCGACCTTGCTCGTGCCCTGCCCGCGCAGGTACTGCATGAAGACGAGGTTCCAGATCTCGACGTAGCGGTCGTCGTCGGTGGCCGGGCCGCCGTCGATGCCGTAGGCGGGCCCGCGGTCGAAGAAGATCTCGGAGCAGGGCCCGGCGGGGCCGGGCTGGCCGGTGGACCAGTAGTTCGTGTCCTTGTCGAGGCGCTGGATCCGCTCGTCGGGCAGGCCGGCGATCTTCTTCCAGAGCGCGATGGCCTCGTCGTCGTCCTTGTAGACGGTGACCCAGAGGTCCTTCTCGTCGAAGCCGAGGTTGCCGTCGCTCTCACTGCCGGTGAGGAGCTCCCAGGCGTAGCCGATCGCCCCCTCCTTGAAGTAGTCGCCGAAGGAGAAGTTGCCGTTCATCTGGAAGAACGTGCCGTGGCGAGGGGTCTTGCCGACCTCCTCGATGTCGTTCGTGCGGATGCACTTCTGCACGCTCGTCGCGCGGTCGAACGGCGCGGGGACGACCCCGGTGAGGTAGGGCACGAAGGGCACCATGCCTGCGACGGTGAAAAGGAGGCTCGGGTCGTCGCTGACGAGGGAGGCGGAGGGGACCACGGTGTGCCCGCGGCTTCCGAAGAAGTCGAGCCAGCGGTTGCGGATGTCTGCGGTCTGCATGGGTTCCGTTACGTTTCGGTCGACCGGGTCGACGCGGATGTCTGTCGGGTGGTGCGGTTCCAGCGGGTCGTGCGGGTCTGTCGGGTGCGCCGGGACGGGCAGGGAGTCAGCCCTCGCCGATCGCGGCCTTGAGCTCGGCCTCGCGCTGGTGGTAGCCCTCGGAGACGGCGTCGCCGAGCTCCTTCGCCGTGCGGTTGATGTCCTCGAAGAGGCGGGCGCCCGCCTCGGTGCGCGCGACCTGGTGCGCGACCGCGAATCCGAGACCGATCCCGATGACGATCAGCACGATGTTCTTCACAGCGATTCCTCCCACAGCGTTTCCTGCTCACGGCAGCCGGCCCGAGGGCGCGGCGACCCCCTCGATTGTAGGGCGCGGGCAGGGGGCTACCTGGAGGACGACCTGCGGGTGCGCCGAGAGCGGCGCGCGGCGCCGCGTCCGACCGCGGCACCCGCCTTGTCGGCGGTGCGGCCGGCGACGAGGACGGCGCGGACTCCGGCGGTGAAGCCGGCGAGCTTGATCAGCGGTCCGCCGATCGTCGCGGCGGTCAGGGCGACGAGCGCGTTGACGTTGCCGGTGACCTCGGCCACGTCCTTCGTGATGGTGTCGACGCGAGCCAGCTGCTGGTTCGCCTCGCGCAGCGTCGACGCCGATTCGTCGAGGATCGGGGTCAGGCCGTCGCTGGCCTGCTTGATGGCCTCGCTCGTGCTGTCGAAGACCCGACCGAGCTTCCAGAGCGGGATCGCGGCGACCGCGACCAGGATCGCGAACACCCCCGCGGCGATGAGCCCTGCGATGTCTCCACCGGACACGATGACCTCCGTTTCGGCGCCGCCGGATGCGGCACCCCAGCCTACCGACGGCGCACGGCGGCCCCGGCTCTCCCGGCCTCAGCCGCACCTCCGGCACGCGGAACCACCCCCGGCACGCCGGAACACGCGGATCCCGCGAGCCCGAGCTCGGATCGCGAGCCGAACCCGAGTTCGGCTGACCTCCGGCACGGGGAATCAGCTCCGGCACGCCGGAACGGGCGTATCCGGCGAGCCGGAGCACGGATCACGAGCCGGAAGGACACGACTCCGGACCGCCGGTCGCTCGCCGGAGCCCGGAAACGAGGAAAGGCCCCGGCAGGAGCCGGGGCCTTTCCAACGGGTGTGCGCTGACTAGCGGGCCGCGTAGTACTCGACGACGAGCTGGACTTCGCAGGTCACGGGGACCTCGGCGCGCTTCGGGCGGCGCAGCAGCGTCGCCTGGAGCTTGTCGATCTCGACCTCGAGGTAGCCCGGGGTCTTGGGGAGGACGTCGACGTGTCCGCCGGCGGCCGCGACCTGGAAGGGCTCGGTGCCCTCGGAGCGGGTCTTGACGTGGATGACCTGGCCCGGCTTCACGCGGAAGGAGGGACGGTCGACCGTCTGGCCGTCCACCATGATGTGGCGGTGGGTGACGAACTGGCGGGCCTGCGCGGTGGTGCGGGCGAAGCCCGAGCGCAGGACGAGGGCGTCGAGGCGCATCTCGAGGAGCTCGACCAGGTTCTCACCGGTCAGGCCCTGGGTACGGCGCGCCTCCTGAAAGGCGATGCGCAGCTGCTTCTCGCGGATGCCGTACTGGGCTCGCAGACGCTGCTTCTCCCGCAGGCGGACGGCGTAGTCGGAGTCGGCCTTGCGCTTCGAGCGGCCGTGCTCACCGGGAGCGTAGGGACGCTTCTCGAGGTAGCGGGCGGCCTTCGGGGTCAGGGGGATGCCGAGGGCGCGCGAGAGGCGCGTCTTCGAACGGGTACGTGAGGTGGTCGACACTGTGGTCCTTCCAGGGTCTGAGAGGTTCGGTCGCAGTCCTCGTCCGCCGGCTCCGGGAGGAGGGCGGGCGCCGAGGTCGTGTCCCCCCGCGGGTGCGGGAGGCAGGGTGACCGCGGTGGCGGACTGCGCGATTCAGAGGGATGCGCTGCTCCGCTCGGCTACAGAGCGGTGGGCAACCTCGCAAGACTACCAGGCGCGGGAGCCCGCGTCACGCGCGGTTCCGGGTCCGCCGTCCCGGACCGTCAGCCGCGGCCTCGGATGATCCGGAGCAGCTTCGCCAGCCGGGCCGACACGTCGCGCTCGTTGCCGTGCTCGGTCGGCGCGTAGTAGCGCGCGCCGCGGAGCTCGTCCGGCAGGTACTGCTGCTCGAGGACGCCGAGCTCGGCGTCGTGCGGGTAGCGGTAGCCCTTGCCGTGGCCGAGCCGCTTGGCGCCCGGATAGTGCGCGTCGCGCAGGTGCGGCGGCACCCGGCCGGCCTTGCCCGCGCGGACATCGGCGATCGCCCTGTCGATGGCCGTGTAGGAGGCGTTCGACTTGGGCGCGGTGGCCAGGTGGACGACGGCCTGCGCGAGCGGGATGCGCCCCTCCGGCATGCCGATGAACTGGACGGCGTCGGCCGCGGCGATCGCGACGACGAGCGCCTGCGGGTCGGCCATCCCGATGTCCTCGGAGGCCGAGACGATGATCCGGCGGGCGATGAAGCGCGGGTCCTCCCCCGCCTCGATCATCCGGGCCAGGTAGTGCAGCGCCGCGTCGACGTCCGAGCCGCGGATCGACTTGATGAACGCGCTGATGACGTCGTAGTGCTCGTCGCCGTTGCGGTCGTAGCGCAGCAGCGCGCGGTCGACGGCGCGGGCGACCACCTCCACCGTGATCAGCGGGAGCTCGGGCTCCTCCGCCTCGGCGGGCTCGGCGGGCTCGGCGGGCTCCTCCTCGTCGTCGTCCTCGTCGTCCCCCTCCACCGCGGTCGCCCGCGCGACGCGATCCGCCTCGCGCGCCTCCGACCTCGCGGAGGTGGCGGCGGCCTCGAGCGCCGTGAGCGCACGTCGGGCGTCCCCGGAGGCCAGCCGGACGATGCTCGCGCGGGCCTCGTCGTCGAGCCGCACCGAGTCGCGGAGTCCGCGCTCGTCGTGCAGGGCCCGGTCGACGAGCAGCCCGAGGTCCTCGTCGTCGAGGGTGTTCAGCGTGAGCAGCAGGGAGCGCGAGAGCAGCGGGGCGATCACCGAGAAGGACGGGTTCTCGGTCGTCGCCGCGATGAGGATCACCCAGCCGTTCTCGACGCCGGGCAGCAGCGCGTCCTGCTGCGCCTTGGTGAAGCGGTGGATCTCGTCGAGGAAGAGGACGGTCGACGTGCCGTAGAGGTCGCGGGTGGAGAGCGCCTCCTCCATCACCTGGCGGACGTCCTTCACGCCGGCCGTGACGGCGGAGAGCTCGACGAAGCGCCGGCCACTGGAGTGCGCGACGGCCTGGGCGAGCGTCGTCTTGCCGGTGCCGGGCGGGCCCCAGAGGATGACGGAGACGGCTCCGCGCTCTCCCGTGGTGTCGGCCGCGAGGGCCACCAGCGGCGAACCGGGCGTCAGCAGGTGCCGCTGCCCCGCGACCTCCTCGAGGCTGCGGGGACGCATGCGGACGGCGAGCGGCGTCGCCCCGGAGCGGAGTCCGGCCTGCTGCATGGTCATCGCACCAGCGTAACGAGGGCCTCCGACAGTCGACCCCGGCGCCCACCCGGCACCCGGCGCCGCGGCGTCCGGCGAGGGCGCGGCGATTCTCGTAGGCTCGACGCGCTCCGCGCTCGCGCGGGACCGCGCCGGACGCAGGCGCGACGCACGACGGCGGAGGAACACGTGGCTCAGGGCAGGACGAACGATCGCGAGGCGCGCACCCGACTGAGGGCCTACCAGGCGCGGCAGACCCTGCACCGCACGCGCGCCAAGCGCCGGGTCCGCGACAACGTGATCGCGGCCGTCGCGGGCGTCGTCGTGATCGCCCTCGCGGTCGTCGCGCAGCTCCTCTACTTCTCCGGCGGCCCGGGCACCCCGGTCGCCGAGCCGACCTCCTCCGAGAGCGCGACTCCCACGCCGACCCCCGAGGCGACCGGCCAGAACACCGGGGACGTCCCCTCCGCCGACATCGCCGAGGGCCGCGACTGGACCGGCACGATGTCGATCAACAGCGACGAGCTGGGGATCACCCTGGCCGGCGCCGCCGCCCCGCAGGCCGTCTCCTCCTTCCTCTCCCTGTCGCAGTCGGGCTTCTACGACGGCGTCTCCTGCCACCGGCTCACCACCGAGGGCCTCTACGTCCTGCAGTGCGGCGACCCGAGCGGCGACGGCACCGGCGGCCCCGGCTACAGCTACGGACCCGTCGAGAACGCGCCCGCGGACGGCGTCTACCCCGCGGGCACGATCGCCATGGCCCGCCAGGGCGGCAACGGCTACAGCCAGGGCAGCCAGTTCTTCGTCGTCTATCAGGACACCCAGCTCCCCGAGGACGCCGCGGGCGGCTACACGGTGGTCGGCCAGGTGACCTCGGGTCTCGATGCGCTGATCGCCGACGTGGTCGCGAAGGGCACGGCGGACGGCTCCGGCGACGGCGCTCCCGCCGAGCCGGTCACGATCGGCGGCATCTCGCTGCAGTAGCCCTCGTGCGCGCCGCCGACGAGCGGCGCGCGCGACCCGCGGGACCGCGGACGAACGGGGGGCGCGGGGAGTGCAATAGGCTTGTCGTCACTGCCCGTTCGCGGCTGAGCGCGGTCGTCGGCCTCCGGCTGTCGAGCACCGAGGCCGAGGGGCGGGACGACAGCGAAAGGCGGCACCCGATGCTGACTCCAGACGGCGACATCGACACCGTGTCCACCCCCGGCACCGTGTCACCCGACGACAGCGCGTCCTCCGAGACGACGGACGCTCCCGAGAGCACCGGCGCCCCCGAGGGCGCCGACGCCCCGGCCGAGACGGACGCTCCCGAGACGGGAGAGGACTCCCCCGAGACGGCGACGCCCGGATCCGAGACGGCGACGCCCGACGAGGTGGCGGCCCCCGAGGAGGCCCCGGCCTCGGACGAGACGGCGACCTCCGACGAGACGGCGCTCTCCGACGGCGAGACGGCGACCTCCGACGAGGCAGCGAGCTCCGACGAGGCGACGACTCCCGAGGACGTGGCGCCTCCCGTCGTCCCGACGGCTCCCCGCCCGCAGGCGGGCGCCCGGCAGCCGTGGGGCCGCGTGGCCGACGACGGCACGGTCTACGTCCGCGTCGGCGACGAGGAGCGCGAGGTGGGCCAGTACCCCGACGCGACTCCCGAGGAGGCCCTCGCCTACTACGAGCGCAAGTACACCGAGCTCGCCGGCCAGGTCTCCCTGCTCGAGCAGCGGGCCAAGCGCGGCGCTCCGGCGAACGACGTGTCGCGCGGAGTGCAGACGCTCACCGCGGCCATCTCGCAGGCGCACGCCGTCGGCGACCTCAACGCCCTGCAGGCCCGCGTCAGCGCGCTCAGCGGTTCCGTCGAGGATCTGACCGAGCAGCAGGCCGCCGAGACGAAGGCCGCCCTCAGCGACGCGATCGCGCACCGCGAGGCGATCGTCGCCGAGGCCGAGGCGCTGGCCGCCGTCGACCCGGCGAAGACGCAGTGGAAGCAGGCCAGCGCCGCGATCGACGACCTCTTCGCCCGCTGGCAGAGCCACCAGCAGCAGGGTCCGCGCCTCCCCAAGAACGACGCCAACGAGCTGTGGCGCCGCTTCCGCGGGGCGCGCACGACCATCGAGCAGAACCGCAAGGCGTTCTTTGCCGACCTCGACTCGGCGCACCGCGAGGCCAAGCAGGCCAAGCAGTCGCTGATCGATCAGGCCGACGCCCTGGTCTCGCGCGGTGCCGAGGCGATCCCGGAGTACCGGGCCCTCCTCGAGCGCTGGCGGGTGGCCGGTCGCGCGGGCAAGCGGTTCGACGACGCCCTCTGGGCGCGCTTCAAGGCCGCCGGCGACGCGATCTACGGCGCGAAGGCCGAGGTCGTCGCGCAGGAGAGCGTCGAGTACACCGAGAACCTCGACCTCAAGCTCGCCCTCCTCGAGGAGGCGGAGCCGCTCCTGCAGGAGCAGGACCGCGAGAAGGCCAAGCGCGTGCTGCTCTCCGTGCAGGAGCGCTGGGACGCCGTCGGCCGCGTGCCGCGCGAGCAGGTGCGCACCGTCGAGGACCGCCTCCGCAAGGTCGAGGCGCACGTGCGCAAGCTCGACGAGGAGCACTGGAACCGCAGCAACCCCGAGCGCAAGGCGCGCTCGGAGGGCCTCGCCTCGCAGCTGACCGCCGCGATCCAGAAGCTGCAGGACGAGCTCGACGAGGCGAAGGCCCGCGGTGACCGCGCCGCTATCGCCCAGGCGCAGGAGGCCCTCGACGCCCGCAAGGTGTGGCTGGACGCCCTGGGCTGATCCCGGCCGGCATGCACGCTGGTCGAGTAGGCGCCGCAGGCGGTGTATCGAGACCCACCCCTCGGACGACGTGGATCTCGATACGCCCGCTGCGCGGGCTACTCGATCAGCGTGAGGGGGGCCCCGGATTCACGGGGCCGGACCCCGAGTCGCTCGGACCGGCATGCTGGTCGAGTAGCCGCCGGAGGCGGCGTCTCGAGACCCGACTGTCGCCGGCGGGAACCGCACGGCGCTGGCTCGGGCGGATCCGTCCACAGATGTGCTGCGGCTGTCCCGCGGGGACGACGGCTCGGCCAGCATGGGCGGATGACGCGCCTCCTCCCCTCCGTGCTGCTCCCGGGGCAGCTGCCGCTCGCGGAGCTCTGCGCCGCCCGTCTCGACGGCGAGGTCGTCGCCCTCGACGAGGGCTTCCTCCTCGCCGATCTGCCGGTTGGTCCGGCCGAGCGCGGCGCGGCGCTGCGGGCGGTGGTCCCGGCGAAAGCGGTGGCGGACCGGCTGTCGGCGGCCTGGGTGCACGGCGCGATGCCCGCCGCTCCCCCGGTGCACAGCGCCTCCATCGACCGACGGAACCGCCTGCACCCGCCGATGCTCGCGCGGGTGCGCTTCCACGAGGTCCGGCTCACCGACGAGGACGTCGCGCTCCTCGGCGGCTGCTCCGTCACGACCCCCGAGCGCACCCTGATCGATCTGGCGCGCACCCGCAGCACCTGCGACGACGATCTCCTGCGCAGCCTGGCGGCCGTCACCGGTGTCTCGCTCGAGCGGGTGCTCGAGCGACTGGACAGCGGCCCTCCCGTCTCGAGCCGCCGGATCGCCCTGCTCCGCCTGACCGCGGCGCTCGGCTGACCCGACCCTGAGCCCGGGTACTGCGCCGGCCGCGCCGGCGATCAGCCCGCGTTCACCCGGTAGACGTCGTAGACGGCGTCGATCCTGCGGACGGCGTTGAGCACCCGGTCGAGGTGCGTCGTGTCGCCCATCTCGAACACGAACCGGCTGATCGCCAGCCGGTCGCTGGAGGTGGAGACCGTGGCCGACAGGATGTTCACGTGGTGCTCGGAGAGCACGCGCGTGACGTCGCTGAGCAGGCCGGACCGGTCGAGCGCCTCCACCTGGATCTGCACCAGGAAGATGCTCTTCGAGGACGGCGCCCACTCGACGTCGACGATCCGCTCCGGCTCCTTGAGCAGCTCCTGCACGTTGTGGCAGTTCGCCTGGTGCACCGAGACGCCGGCACCGCGGGTGACGAAGCCGACGATCTGATCGCCCGGAACCGGGGTGCAGCACTTCGCCAGCTTGACCAGGATGTCCGGCGCGCCCTTGACCAGGACCCCGGACTCGCTGCTGCGGCTGCGCGGACGCGGGGAGCGCGGGAGGGTGACCTCGTGCTCGTCCGACTCCGGGTCGCCCTGGATGGTCGCCACGACCTTCTCCAGCACCGACTGGGTGGAGACGTGCCCCTCGCCGACCGCGGCGTAGAGCGCTTCGACGTCGTTGTAGCGCAGCTGGCTGGCCACCTCGGTGAAGGTGTCCTGGCTCATCAGCTTCTGCAGCGGCAGGTTCTGCTTGCGCATGGCCCGCGCGATGGAGTCCTTGCCCTGCTCGATCGCCTCGTCGCGGCGCTCCTTGGTGAACCACTGGCGGATCTTGTTGCGGGCCCGCGGGCTCTGCACGAAGTTCAGCCAGTCCTGGCTCGGGCCGGAGTCGGGGTTCTTCGAGGTGAAGACCTCGACGACGTCGCCGGTGGTCAGCGAGGACTCGAGCGGCACGAGGCGCCCGTTGACCTTGGCGCCCATGGTGCGGTGGCCGACCTCGGTGTGCACGGCGTAGGCGAAGTCGACCGGGGTCGCGCCCGTCGGCAGGCCGATGACGCGGCCCTTGGGCGTGAAGACGTAGACCTCCTTCGCACCGATCTCGAAGCGGAGGGAGTCGAGGAACTCGTTCGGGTCGGTCGTCTCGGACTGCCAGTCGGAGAGGTGCGCGAGCCAGGCGAGGTCAGTGTCGTTCGAGCCGGAGGCGACCTTGCCCGTCGCCATCTGCTCCTTGTACTTCCAGTGCGCCGCGATGCCGAACTCGGCGTGCTGGTGCATCTCGTTGGTGCGGATCTGGATCTCGACCGCGCGGCCCTTGGGGCCGATCACCGTGGTGTGCAGCGACTGGTACAGGTTGAACTTGGGCGTGGCGATGTAGTCCTTGAACCGCCCGGGCATCGGGCTCCAGCGCGCGTGGATCGAGCCGAGCACGGCGTAGCAGTCGCGCACCGAGTTGACCAGCACGCGGATGCCGACCAGGTCGTAGATCTCGTCGAAGTCGCGACCTCGGACGACCATCTTCTGGTAGATCGAGTAGTACTGCTTCGGCCGGCCCACGACGCGGCCGCGGATCTTGCCCGCCCGCAGGTCCTCGCCGATGAGGTCGATGATGCTCTGGACGAACTCCTCGCGCTGCGGGGTCCGCACCTTCACGAGGCTCTCGATCTCGTTGTAGATCTTCGGATAGAGCACCGCGAAGGACAGGTCCTCGAGCTCCCACTTGATCGCCTGGATGCCGAGGCGGTTCGCCAGCGGCGCGTAGATCTCGAGGGTCTCGGTCGCCTTCCGGGCCGCGGACTCGGCGGGGACGAAGCCCCAGGTGCGCGCGTTGTGCAGGCGGTCGGCCAGCTTGATGATCAGAACGCGGATGTCCTTCGACATCGCCACGATCATCTTGCGGACGGTCTCGGCCTGAGCGCTGTCGCCGTACTTGACCTTGTCGAGCTTGGTGACGCCGTCCACCAGCATCGCGACCTCGTCGCCGAAGTCGGCTCGGAGCTCGTCGAGCTTGTAGTCGGTGTCCTCGACGGTGTCGTGCAGCAGCGCGGCGGCGATCGTCTTCGAGCCGATGCCGAGGTCGGCGAGGATCTGCGCGACGGCCAGCGGATGCGTGATGTACGGCTCGCCGCTGCGGCGCTTCTGGTTCGCGTGCGCGCGCTCGGCGACCGAGTAGGCCCGCTCGATCAGCGCGATGTCGCTCTTGGGGTGGTGCGTGCGCACCGTCCGGACGAGCGTGTCGACCGCCCCGGAGGGC
The DNA here is from genome assembly GCF_003751825.1 of Rathayibacter sp. PhB186. Classification (NCBI taxonomy): domain Bacteria; kingdom Bacillati; phylum Actinomycetota; class Actinomycetes; order Micrococcales; family Microbacteriaceae; genus Rathayibacter; species Rathayibacter sp. PhB186. The sequence goes on from NZ_RJKO01000002.1 coordinate 278,895, forward strand.
TGTGCGCGCGAGAAGATCCGAGGGACCAGCCGGCGCAGGGCGGCGGTCGAGGACGTGGTCGTGGTGTCGCTCACGCGGAGATCTCCATCGCCTCATTATCGCCCGTCGCGGGGCGCCTCGTGACCGGTCCGCCGGGAGCGGACAGGCCCGCGATCAGTCGATCCGGCCCGGACGTCCCTCGTCGTCGACGACGTCGCCGCCGGCGGTCGCCCAGGCGGTCATCCCGGCCTCGATGTTCGCCGTCTCGTAGCCGGCGCCGTCGAGCGCCTGGACGACCATGGCCGAGCGGACGCCGGAGTGGCAGACGACGAGGATCGTCGCGTCCCGAGGGAGCTCGTCCTGCCGCTCACCGATGCTGCCCATCGGGATGTGGTGCGCCGCCGGCGCATGACCGAGCGCCCACTCGTGGGGCTCGCGCACGTCGAGTAGCCAGACCTCGTCGCGCTCGACGAGGCCGATCGCGTCCGCGGCGGTGACCTGTGCGTAGTCGGCCACGATCAGCCCTGCACGACGGGGGTCGCGGCGCGCTCGCGTGCCGAGACGACCCGCTTGTCGTGCTTGCCGATCTCGGCCTCGCCGCTGCGCAGCTGGGCGTAGAGCGGGGCGGCGACGAAGATCGTCGAGTAGGTGCCGACGATGATGCCGATCAGCAGCGCGAGCGAGATGTCGCGCAGCGTGCCGGCACCGAGGACGAAGGCGCCGATCACGAGGATCGCGGCGACCGGCAGGGCCGCGACGATCGAGGTGTTGATCGAGCGCACCAGCGTCTGGTTCTCGGCGAGGTTGACCGTCTCGGAGAAGGTCTTGGTGGTGCTGCCGAGCGCCTCTGCGGTGTTCTCGCGGATCTTGTCGAAGACGACGACCGTGTCGTAGAGCGAGTAGCCGAGGATCGTGAGCAGTCCGATGACCGCCGCCGGCGAGACCTCCGTCCCTGTGATGCCGTAGACGCCGGCCACGATCACGAGGTCGTGCAGGAGCGCGACGATCGCGGCGAGCGACATCTTCCACGTCCGGAAGTAGGCCCACATCGCCAGGGCGGCCAGGATCACGAAGATGATCAGGCCGCGGACGGCCTGCTGCGTGACGTCCGAGCCCCAGGCGGCGCCGATGAAGGACGACGCGACCTGCTCCGTCGGGACGGAGTACGCCTCCGACAGGGCGTTGCGGACCTGGGTCGACTCGTCGGTCGACAGCTGGCTGGTCTGCACCCGGATCGAGTCGTCGCCGACGATCGAGACGCGCGGGACCGCGTCGGGCGAGACGGAAGTGACGGCGTCCGTCGCGGCGGTCTGATCCAGGTTGTCGGGTGCGGTGACCGTGAACTCCGAGCCGCCGGTGAACTCGATGCTGAAGTTGAAGCCCCCGCGCGCCGCCGTGCCGAGCACGGTGAGCAGGATGATCGCGATCGAGATGAGGTACCAGGTGCGCCGGCGGCCGACGAAGTCGACCGAGCGCTTGCCGGTGTAGAGGTCGTTTCCGAACTGCGAGAAGCTGGCCATCACGCGTCCTTCCCGTTCGAGTCGTTCGAGGAGCTGCGCGCGGCGGCCGCCTCGGCGGCCTTCCGCTCGGCGATGGTCTGGCGGCGGGCGGCCTCGCGGGCGGCGGAGGAGCCCTTGCCCGAGGCCCCCTTGCCGGCGAGCACGGCGTCCTGCGGACGGAACGCCGCTCGGCCGCGGTAGACCGCGCCGAGTGCGCGCGGATCCAGTCCGGAGGCCTTGTGCCCCTCGGAGAAGAACTTGGTCGTCGCGAGCAGCTGCAGCATCGGGTGGGTGAAGAGGATCACCACCACGAGGTCGATCAGCGTCGTGATGCCGAGGGTGAGCGCGAAGCCGCGGACGCTGCCGACCGCGAGGGCGAAGAGCACGACGGCGGCGAGCAGGTTCACCATGTCGGAGGCGAAGATCGTGCGCAGCGCGCGCCGCCAGCCGGCCTCGACCGAGGACTCGAGTCCGCGGCCGTCGCGCAGCTCGTCGCGGATCCGCTCGAAGTAGACGATGAACGAGTCGGCCGTGATGCCGATGGCCACGATCAGACCCGCGACGCCCGCGAGCGAGAGGCGGAGTCCCTCCCGCCAGGAGAGCAGGGTGACCACGAGGTAGGTGACGATCGCCGCCACCATCAGCGACGCGATGGTCACCGCGCCGAGCACGCGGTACTGCGCGATCGAGTAGACGACGACGAGGATGAGGCCGATCAGGCCCGCGAGCAGGCCGCTGGCGAGCTGGGTCGAGCCGAGCGTCGCGGAGATGCTGTCCGAGCTCTGCACCTGGAAGCCGATCGGCAGGGCGCCGTACTTCAGCTGGTCGGCGAGGGTCTTCGACGACTCCTGGGTGAAGGAGCCGGAGATCTGCGCGTTGCCGTCGGTGATCGCCGCGTTGGTGGACGGCGCCGAGATGACACGCCCGTCGAGGACGATCGCGAACTGGTTCTGCGCGCCCTGCAGGCCGACGAGGCGCGAGGTGACGTCGCCGAAGGCCTGGGTGCCCTGGTCGTCGAAGGAGAGGTTGACGGCCCAGGTGCCGGTGCTGGCGCCGGAGGACGTCGTCATCAGGCCGTTCGAGGCGTCGGAGATGTCCTCGCCGGTGATCTCGACCGGGCCGAGGATGTACTTCGCCGTGTCGTTGTCGTCGCAGGTGATCAGGGGCTGATCGGCCGGCGCGAGGTTCGGGTCCTGGTCGTTGAGGAACGCGCAGTCGAAGGAGGTGTACTGCGCCTCGAGCGCCGGCGTGATGTAGGCGAGGTCGCTCGCGCTGGTCGGCGCGGCCGTCGGCTCGGTGGCGAGGGAGGGGTCGACCGGGGTCGGCGTGGGCGACGCGGTCGAATCGCCGCCGACCGAGCTGTTGGTCGCCTGGCTGGCGACGAGCACCGGGCGGAAGTCGAGCTTCGCCGAGGCCTCGATGCGCTGCAGCGTCGCGTCGTCCGGCGTGCCCGGGATCGAGACGACGATGTTGCTCGAGCCCTGGGTCGTGATCTCGGACTCGGAGACGCCCGCGGCGTCGATCCGCTGGCGGATGATCGAGACGGCCTGCGTCAGCTGCTCGGACGAGACGGTCTGGCCGTCCGAGAGCTGGGGCTGGAGCACGATCTGGGTGCCGCCCTCGAGGTCGAGCGCGAGCTTCGGCGTCCAGGAGCCGCCGCCGAAGGCGACGGCGGCGGCGTTGAGGCCGACGAGCGCGAGGATCAGGACGCCGAGCCAGCTCAGCGAGCGCCGGGCCTTCCGGACGGGGGTTGATGCGGCCACCCAGGGCTCACCTTCTTCTTCGGTCGGCGCCGGCTCTCCGGCCGACGCTGGCTCTGCGGTCGACGTCGATCCTCGCGCAGGCGCCGACCCCGGGGGCCGCGCCTGTCGTCCGATCGACGGTCTTCGGTCCGGGGCGCACCCCGGACGTGGAAGGGCGGGCGGGGTGCCGATGCACCCTGCCCGCCCTGGAGACTACTGCGCGTCGGGCCTGCGGTCGCGCTCGACCGGGTCGACCAGCGGGTCGGCGGTGTGCGCGGCGTCGCGCTCGCCGAAGGCGGGCGACTCGACGGCCGCCACGGACTCGGCCTCGTCCTCGTCGGCGACGACCGCGTTCTCGGTCGGGTCGATGAGGCGGGCGATGGCCTGGCGGTGGATCGTCAGGAGCGTCCCGGGGGTCGACTCGATGACGATCTTGTTCTCGTCGTCGTCGATCGAGACGACGGTGCCGAACAGGCCGGAGCCGGTCATCAGCTCGACACCGGGGACCAGCCCGGACTTCATCTTCTCCGCGTCGCGCTGCCGCTTCTTGTTGTTGCGGAACATGAAGATGATCATCACGGCGAGAAGCAGGACGAGCAGGATGATCGTCGGATCCATGGGTGAGCCTTCCGGAGTTGAGGGTGATCCGCCGCGCACACAAGGGGTGGCGCATGCGGATCGAGCGGCCCGTCGGGCCTTGAAGATTATAGGTCATCTCCGAACAGGGGCCGCTGGGAGGCCGAGGCGGCTCCCCCGCGCGGATCCACGCCGAAGTGCCGGTACGCGGCCGGGGTCGCGACGCGCCCGCGCGGAGTTCGGGTGAGCAGCCCGATCCGGACGAGGAACGGCTCGACGACCGCCTCGACCGTCTCCGCCTCCTCGCCGACGGAGACTGCGAGCGTGTTGAGGCCGACCGGTCCGCCGTCGAAGCGGGTGAGCACGATGTCCATCACGGCGCGGTCGAGGCGGTCGAGGCCGAGCTCGTCGACGTCGTAGAGGTCGAGTGCGGCGCGGACCGCGGTGACGTCGGCGCGACCGCCGTGCACGAGCGCGAAGTCGCGGACCCGGCGCAGCAGGCGGTTCGCGATGCGCGGGGTGCCCCGGCAGCGGCCGGCGATCTCGGCGACCGCCTCGCCGTCGATGTCGAGGTCGAGCAGCCGCGCGGCGCGGGTGAGCACCTGGCGCAGCTCGTCCTCGGCGTAGAACTCGAGGTGGGCGGTGAAGCCGAACCGGTCGCGAAGCGGATTCGGCAGGAGGCCCGAGCGCGTGGTCGCGCCGACGAGGGTGAACGGCGCGAGATCCAGCGGGACGGAGGTCGCGCCGGCGCCCTTGCCGACCATGATGTCGATCCGGAAGTCCTCCATCGCGAGGTAGAGCATCTCCTCCGCGGAGCGCGCCATCCGGTGGATCTCGTCGATGAAGAGGATCTCGCCGGGCAGCAGCGAGGAGAGCACGGCGGCCAGATCACCGGCGTGCTGGATCGCGGGGCCGCTGGACATCCGCAGCGGCGAGGAGCTCTCCTCCGCCACGATCATCGCGAGGGTGGTCTTGCCGAGGCCGGGCGGGCCGGCCAGCAGGATGTGGTCGGGCGTGCGGCCCTGCATCGCCGCCGCCTTGAGCAGCAGCTCGAGCTGGCCGCGGACCTTGCGCTGGCCGACGAACTCACCGAGGTTCTTCGGGCGGAGCGCGCCCTCGAAGGCGATCTCGGCCTCGGAGGCGACCTCGGGGCCCATCACGTCGTCGCCGCTCACGAGCGCGCCGCCGGACCGAGCCGGGCCAGGGCGAGGCGGAGCAGGGACTGCACGCTCGCGGCGTCGGACGCCTGGGCGTCGAGCAGGATCTCGTCGACGACCTCGGCGGCGACGCGCTCGGGCCAGCCGAGGCCGACGAGGGCCGAGAGCACGCTCTGCGCGGCCGTCGCACCCGGCCCGGAGCCGCGGGCGGCGCGCGGGCGGACGGCGAGCTTGCCCGCGAGCGACAGGATGATGAGCTTCGCGGTCTTGGGACCGATGCCGGAGACCTTGCGGAAGACGGCGTCGTCCTCGTCGGCGACGGCCTGGGCGATGCGCTCGGGCTCCACCGAGCCGAGCACGCCGAGCGCGGACTTGGGGCCGACGCCGGTGACGCCGATCAGCAGCTCGAAGATCTCGAGCTGCTCCTCGTCCGGGAAGCCGTAGAGGGTCAGCGAGTCCTCGCGGACGATCAGCGTCGTCGTCAGCACGGTCTCGTCGCCGACCCGCAGCTCGAGCGCGTGCTGCGGCGTGACGTTGACCGCGTAGCCGACGCCGTGGACGTCGACGACGGCGAGGCTCCCGCGAGCGGAGAGGACGGTGCCGCGGAGGGAGGAGATCACCGCGTCAGTCTAGAGGCTCGAACAGGCGTTCGAGTGGCGGCCTCCGCGGCGCGCCAGGCCCGCTGGGCCGCGGTCTCCCCCTCGGCGGCGGCGGGGCCCGCGGCGATCGGCCCGCGCCAGGCGTGGCAGACGGCGAGGGCGAGGGCGTCGGCCGCATCGGCCGGCTTCGGCGGGGCGTCCAGCCGGAGGATGCGCTGGATCATCGTCGTGACCTGGCGCTTGTCGGCCGCTCCGTAGCCGGTGACCGCGGCCTTGACCTCGCTGGGCGTGTGCATGCCGACGACGAGGTCGCGACGGGCGGCCGCCACCAGGGCGACGCCGCTGATCTGGGCGATGCCCATCACCGTGCTGACGTTGTTCTGGGCGAAGACGCGCTCGATCGCCACGGCCTCGGGCCGGTGCTCGTCGAGCAGCGCCTCGATCCCGTCGCCGAGGGCGAGCAGCCGGCGCTCGAGCGGCGCGTCGGCGGGGGTCCGGAGGACGCTCACGTGCACGAGCGTCGCGCGCCGGTCGCGGCCGACGTCGACGATGCCGACGCCGCACCGGGTGAGCCCCGGGTCGATCCCGAGGACGCGCATCAGCGCGCCCGCCCGGGACGAGCCGGGGTCACCGGGTCACTCCTCGTCGTTCTCGAGCTCGGCCCGGACCTCGGCCGTGATGTCGAGGTTCGTGTAGACGTTCTGCACGTCGTCCGAGTCCTCGAGGGCGTCGATCAGGCGGAAGACCTTGCGCGCCGTCTCGGCGTCGGCCTCGACCTGCAGCGACGCGACGAACTCGACGTCGGCGGCGTCGTAGTCGATGCCGGCCTCCTGGAGCGCCGTGCGCGCCGGGACCAGCTCGGCGGCCTCGGTGCGGACCTCGAAGGACTCGCCGTGGTCGATGACGTCGTCGACGCCGAAGTCGAGGACCGCGCCGAGCACGTCGTCCTCGGTCACGCCGTCGCCGTGCGGGACGGTGATGACGCCCTTGCGCGCGAAGTTGTAGGCGACGCTGCCCGGGTCGGCCATGGTGCCGCCGTTGCGGGTCATCGCGGTGCGGACGTCCGCCGCGGCGCGGTTCTTGTTGTCGGTGAGGCACTCGACGAGCAGCGCGATGCCGTTCGGGCCGTAGGCCTCGTACATGATCGTCGTGTAGTCGATGACCTCGCCGGTGAGGCCCGCGCCGCGCTTGATCGCGCGGTCGATGTTGTCGTTCGGCACCGAGGTCTTCTTCGCCTTCTGCACGGCGTCGACGAGCGTCGGATTGCCGGACATGTCGGCGCCGCCGATCTTGGCGGCCACCTCGATGTTCTTGATCAGCTTGGCGAAGGACTTCGCGCGGCGCGAGTCCTTGATCGCCTTCTGGTGCTTGGTCGTGGCCCACTTGGAATGCCCGGACACGGTGCTCCCTCGGAAATCTCGTTCGTGCGACTCCCTCGGGCGCCGCTGATGGCTGGTCCAGTGTAATCGAGCGCCGGGCGGGGCGGTCCGAGCCGCGCCCGAGGGCCCGAGGACGCATGCCAGGGCGGCTTCGGCACCGGGAAGCGCGTCCGGCTCGTCGGAACCGGGCGGTTCTGCGAGCCGGAGGGGGTTCCACGAGCCGGAGGTCGATCGCGCGGCCCTCCGGCACGGACCCGATCGTCGGGGCGTGCGCTCGGGATCGTCCGATCGAGCCACCGGCACGATCTGCGCCAGCGATGCGGCGCCGCCCGCTCGTCGTCGGCAGAGTGGCCGGCGAGCCGGGTCGCACCCTGCCGTCCAGTCGACGCGAACGAGAACGAGGACACCGATGCCACCCGATGAGCGCCACCCGCACGACGACGAGCGCCGATCCTCCCCTCCACCGGGCATCGCACGGCGGACCGCTGTCACGGCCGCGTGGACGACCCCGGTGGTCGCCGCCGCGGTCACCGCTCCCGGCGCCTCGGCGTCCCCCGCCCCGGTGGGAGACGGAGCGTTCCTGGGTGTGACTCTTCAGGGCTACCGCTCCGGTGTCTTCGTGACGGCGGTCCTCCTCAATGTCCCTCAGACGTCCTTGTCGCCGATCGTGCTAGAGCGCGCCGCGGAGATCCGGATCACGGCGGGGCACGACGTCGCGTACTGGGGATCCGGGATCGTGGCGGAGAGCCCCCGAGCGGGCCGCCTGCTCGTCCCTGCGGGCTCGTACTCGGTCGACGCCATCTACGACATCGCCGGACGACGCATCTCGGTCGCGTCCCCGCTCGGACAGCTGACCTCCGGACTCACTGCCTCTCCGACCGGCTCGTTCCCCGTGACCGTCGCTGTGGTGAGCGGACCGGTCTACCCCGGTCCCGACCCGTCCGTCACGCAGGGATACGGGCTTCCGTCGCAGACCGTCATGATCACGGTCTGACGATCGCCGGCGGTCAGCGCGGCAGCTGGGAGAGGACGCGGTCGGCCTCCGACGCGTCGCCGGTCCGGAAGGTCGGGCGGAGCGGGCAGCTCTGCGGCGTCGATCGGATCGGATTCCGTCCTCCGCCAGGAGGCTGTGGGCGGACGGCCGGAGTCGCCGCCGAGGCCGCGCTCCGCGGCAATCCCGCCAGGCGGCACGATCGGTGCCAGAGATTCGCCCCTCGTCCCCTCACACCGAGAAGGTGATGCCGGCGCTGGAACGCTCCGCGCGGCGCCTGCGGTTCGAACGAGGACGAGGACCCACCAGGACGCAGGGCCGCGCGGCCGAGACGAGAACGAGGACCGCGATGACGAACGACCCGCAGAGGGACGACACGACCGGACTGGACGGGGATCGTCCACCGGGGATCGGGCGCCGGTCGGCGCTCGCGGTCGCCTGGACGGTCCCGGTGATCGCGGGCGCCGTGGCCGCCCCTGCGGCCTCCGCCTCCCCGCCGCCGAAGGAGGACGGCACCTTCCTCGGCGTCTGGCTCGCCTCCCTCGGCGGCGAGTCCCCGCGGGCCTTCCGCGTCGAGGTGTACCTCAACGGGACCGGGACTCCGGGGACCCAGGTCGTCCTCCCCCAGGACGCGGTTGTGCGCGTCGACTCACCGGACCACGACGTCGCCGTCTGGCCGGACGGGATCGTTCCCGAGGGGCCTCGGGCCGGCACGATCACGATCCCCGCCGGGGTCTACCCCACCGTCGAGACCTACACGGTCCGCACCAGGAGCGTGGTGGTCACCGCCCCGTACCCGGGGCCTCAGACCGTGTGCGAGCTCGCCGCCGATCCGCGGGGACGATTCGCAGTGGAGGCGAAGGTGACCCGGGGACCCACCTACCGAGGTCCCGACCCGTACGCGACCGGCATCCACGGCCGCCCGTCCGCGGTGGCCGTCCTCACGTTCTGAGAGGCGTTCCGGCACGCTCGAACCGGTCGATTCCGCACGCCGGAGAGTGTTCCGCGCGCCGGAGATCAGCCGCGCGGCTCTCCGGCACGAGGAGCTGCGTCCGGCACGTCCGAACGGACCGATCCAGCGAGCCGGGGGATGTTCCACGAGCCCGAGGTCCGCCCCGCGGCCCCTGGCACCGACGTGCAGGATCCGCGCGCTCGGGATCGTCCGATCGAGCCACCGGCACGATCTGCGCCACCGATTCGGCGCTCACGGCCCCTCGTCGGCAGAGTGGCCAGCGAGCCGGGCAGCTCTCTGCCGTCCGGTCGCCGCGAGCGAGAACGAGGACCGATGACACCCGACGAGCACCCCCCGCACGACGACGAGCTCCGATCGCCCCCTTCGCCCGGAGTCGCGCGGCGGACCGCGGTCATGGCCGCGTGGACGACCCCGGTGGTCGCCGCCGCGGTCGCGGCACCCGGAGCCTCGGCGTCACCTGCGCCGGTGACCGCCTCCACCTTCGTCGGGGTGAAGGTCTCGACATACGTCGTCGGCACCTTCGGCGTCACCGCCTACATCAACATGATCGGAACCACCGGGTCGACCGTCCAGCTGAACGAGGAGACGTGGGTCGACATCGCGACCGACCAGGACGTCTCGCACTGGGACACCGGGCTCATGGCGATCGGCCCCCGGGCCGCCCGCCTGGTCGTCCCCGTCGGCCCCTACCGCGTGGACCGGACCTACCTGATCGGCGGCCAGACCGCCTCGGTCTCCTTCAATGAGACGTACACGTCGAACCTCAGCGCAGAGCCGAAAGGCAGATTCACCGTGTCGGCCACCGTCACGCGCGGTCCCGTCTACCTCGGGCCCGACCCCGGCGCCGCCCAGCAGTTCGGAGCGTCGTCCTCCACGGCGAGCGTGCCGAACTGACCTCGCGCTACTTCAGCAGGCGGGAGAGGACCCGGTCGACCAGGAGCTTCCCGCCGGTCTGGCAGGTCGGGCCGAGCGAGCGGTCCTGCGGCGTCGATCGGAGGAGGTCCGGTCCTCCACGAAGAGGCTGTGGGCGAACGGCCGGAGTCGCCGCCGAGGCCGCGCCCGCGGCGGATCCCGCCAGGCGGCACGATCGATGCCAGAGATTCGCCGCTCGCCCTCTCCCCTCGGGAAGGTGATGCAGGCGCAGGAACGCTCCGCGCGGCCCCGCGATTCGAATGAGGACGAGGACACACCATGACGCAGGACCACCACCACGACGACGGTCTCCGCTCGTCTCAGCCCCCGGGCATCGCGCGCCGCACCGCCGTCGCCGCCGCATGGACCACCCCGGTCGTCGCCGCCGCTGTCGCGGCTCCCGGCGCCACCGCGTCACCCGCACCGGTAGGCACCGGGACCTTCGCCGGCCTCATCCTGTCGAGGGTCTACCCCCGCAGCTTCCAGACCAGGGTCATCGTGAACGGGGACCGGACCGCCACCGGGCAGATCGTGCTCGCGGAGGACGTCGAGGTCAGGATCACGGTCGAACACGACGTCGAGTCCTGGGGGACCGGCGTCGTACCCGAGGGACCCCGCTCCGGGCGCTTCCTGTTCCCCGCCGGATCGTACCCGGCCATCGAGAGCTACCCCTTCGGCACCACTCTCATCTGGGTCTCCTTCTCCTCCAGGCCCCCGGTGACACGCCTCAGTGCCAGTCCGACGGGCGCGTTCTCCGCGACGATCGCCATCGTGCGAGGGCCGGTCTTCCCGGGCCCGGATCCCTCCGCGACCCGAGGATGGGGTCTGCCGTCCGCCACCAGCACCATCGACGTCTGACCGGAGCTCCTCCGCTCCGAGCCGAGCCGAGGAGGACGTCCTCGGCGGCGAGCGCGTCGAGCCGATGGCGCGCTACTTCAGCAGGCGGGAGAGGACCCGGTCGGCCAGCGGCTTCCCGCCGGTCTGGCAGGTGGGGCAGTACTGCAGCGTCGAGTCGGAGTAGATCACCTGGCGGATCGTGTCGCCGCAGACCGGGCAGGCCTCGCCGGTGCGGCCGTGCACGCGCATCCCGAGCTTCTTCTCGCGCTTGAGATCGGCGGCGTGCAGGCCCTCGGCACGGCCGAGCGCCTCCTCCAGGGTGTAGTGCAGGGCGGTGAACAGGCGGTCGAGCTCGTCCGGCGTGAGTGTCGCCGGCTTGAACGGCGACATCTTCGCGACGTGCAGGATCTCGTCGGAGTAGGCGTTGCCGATGCCCGCGATCCGGGACTGGTCGCGGAGGACGCCCTTGAGCTGGGCGCGACCGGCGGTGGCCAGGATCGCGCCGAGGATCTCACGGGTGAACTCGGGGTCGAGCGGATCCGGCCCGAGCCGCTCGACGCCCGGCACGTCCCGCGGATCCGCCACGATCGAGATCGCCAGGCTCTTCTTCGTGCCGGCCTCGGTGATGTCGAAGCCGGAGCCGTCGTCGAGGATCAGGCGCGCGGCGAGCGGGCCGCGGCCCGGCTTCACCGGCGCGGTCGGCCGCTCGGGCCGCCAGCGCACCCAGCCCGCGCGCGCCAGGTGCAGCAGCACGTGCACGTCGCCTATCGCGAGATCGAGGAACTTGCCGTGCCGGCTCACCCCGTGCACCGTCTCCCCCGCGAGCGAGGACGGCGGGATCGCGACGGTCTTCAGCGCGGAGATCGCGAACACGTCGAGTCGCTCCAGCACGCGGCCGCCGAGGCGCTCGTCGAGGTCGCGGGCGAGCGCGTGCACTTCGGGGAGTTCGGGCATCCCCCTACTGTGCCGTGCCGAGGCGATCGGCGGCGACCCTCAGGAGGAGCCGCCGATGGTCGCAGTAGAGGAGCACGGCGCACATCGGTATGTCGGATCCCGCCAGCGCACATCGGCCGCGCCACGGGTTCGTCGGTGCAGGCGCTCAGCCGTCAGGCTCTCGGTGGCCCGGCGCGCTCGCACCGCGCTGCAGACGACCCACGACGAGGAGCACCACGATGATCGGCCGCCACCACGACCACCCCGACCACATCTGTCGAGGCACGTCAGATCCGGACGGCTGCGAGAGCGGCGTCGACCGCAAGGCGTCGCCCCGAGTCGCGCGGCGCTCCTCAGCGGCGGTCGTCTCGGCGAGCCCGGTGATCGCCACCGCCGCCGCACCCGGCGCCCCCGCGTCCGTCCCGCCGTCGAGCGCATCGTCGGGCCGCCACTCCGCCCGGGCAGCGACGCGGGAAGACTCCTCCGGAGACGCCGCGGACACCCGAGGATCCGACCTCACGGCGAGGAACACGACCGTCGAGGTCTGAGCGGTCCCTGCGGGCCCGCTCTCCGTGCGAGCGGGTCCGCGGCCGAGGAGACCGGCGCGCCCCTAAGCGTCGGCGCCGAAGCGGGTGGCCGCGACCTTGCGCAGGAACAGCTCGTGGAACCGGTAGTCGCCGGTGATCTCGGGGTGGAACGAGGTGCCCAGCAGGGCGCCCTGCTCGACGGCGACGACCCGGCCGTCGGCGAGGGCGGCGAGGGCGTGCGCCCGCTCCCCCAGCTCCTCGACGACGGGGGCGCGGATGAAGACCGCGTGCATCGGCGGATCGCCGATGCCGTCGATGTCGAGATCGGTCTCGAAGGAGTCCAGCTGGTTGCCGAAGGCGTTCCGGCGGACCGTCACGTCCAGGCCGCCGAAGCTGCTCTGGCCGTCGATGCGGTCGAGCACGCGGTCGGCGAGCATGATCAGCCCGGCGCAGGTGCCGTAGACGGGCAGACCCGCCGCGATCGCGGCATTCACCGGCTCGGCGAGGCCGAACAGGCGCGAGAGCTTGTCCATCACCGTGGACTCGCCGCCGGGGATCACGAGACCCGCGACCGACGCGAGCTCTGACGGACGGCGCACCAGCACCACCTCGGCGCCGAGCTCGCGCAGCACGTGCGCGTGCTCGCGGAAGTCGCCCTGCAGGGCGAGGACGCCGACGCGGAGCCCCGCGAGGGACCCCCGGGTCTCGTCCTCGCCCGCGACGGGCGCGCTCCCGCTACCAGCCACGCTCGGAGAGGCGGTGCGGCGCGGGCACGTCGGCCACGTTGATGCCGACCATCGCCTCGCCGAGACCGCGGGACGCCTCGGCGACCACCTTGGCGTCGTCGAAGAACGTCGTCGCCTTGACGATCGCGGCGGCGCGCTTCGCGGGCTCGCCCGACTTGAAGACGCCGGAGCCGACGAAGACGCCGTCGGCGCCGAGCTGCATCATCAGCGCGGCATCGGCCGGGGTGGCGACGCCGCCGGCGGTGAAGAGCACGACGGGGAGCTTGCCGGTCTGCGCGATCTCGGCGACCAGGTCGTAGGGAGCCTGCAGCTCCTTCGCGGCGACGTAGAGCTCGTCCTTCGTCAGCGACTTCAGGCGGTTGACCTCGGCGGAGATGGTGCGGATGTGCTTGGTGGCCTCGGAGACGTCGCCCGTGCCGGCCTCGCCCTTCGAGCGGATCATCGCCGCACCCTCGGTGATGCGGCGCAGGGCCTCGCCGAGGTTGGTGGCGCCGCAGACGAAGGGGACGGTGAACTTCCCCTTGTCGATGTGGTTCACGTAGTCGGCCGGCGAGAGGACCTCGGACTCGTCGATGTAGTCGACGCCGAGCTCCTGGAGGATCTGCGCCTCGACGAAGTGGCCGATGCGGGCCTTGGCCATCACGGGGATGGAGACGGCGGCGACGATCCCGTCGATGAGGTCGGGGTCGCTCATCCGCGCGACGCCGCCCTGCGAGCGGATGTCGGCGGGGACGCGCTCGAGCGCCATCACGGCGACGGCTCCGGCGTCCTCGGCGATGCGCGCCTGCTCGGCGTTGACGACGTCCATGATGACGCCGCCCTTGAGCATCTCGGCGAGCCCGCGCTTGACGCGGCTCGAGCCGAACTGCTCCGAGGCGGAGGAGGACGTGGGGGTGGTGTCGGTCATGTTCGCGAGTCCTGTTCTGTGCGGCGACTTCCGCCGACGGCAGCGTCCAGTCTACGAGACGGGGCTGACCGACATCGGCGCTGGACATGCGGGCGGGGCGGGTCTCGAGACGCGGCTGCGCGGCCGGCAAGGAGGGCGGCATGAGGCGGTCCATGCTGATCGAGCAGCCCGCGGAGCGGGCGTATCGAGATCCACCGGCGTCGGGACTGGAGTCTGCAGACTCGGCCTGCTGACGACGGTGGGTCTCGATACGCCCCTGCGGGGCTACTCGACCAACATAGGCAGCAGCAGCGCAGCTGCCCGAGAAGGATGCGCAGCCGCTGCGCGGCTGCTCACTGCGGCTGCTCGACAGGCGCAGGGAGGCCCGGCTAGGGGCGGGGCCAGGCCGCGGCGAGGCTCGCGCGGACGTCGCCGAGGAGCTGGGGCAGGGCCTTGGTGCGGGCGATGATCGGGAAGAAGTTGGCGTCGGTCGCCCAGCGCGGCACCACGTGCTGGTGCAGGTGGGCGGCGATGCCGGCGCCGGCGACGGCGCCCTGGTTCATGCCGAGGTTGAAGCCGTCGTTGTTCGAGACCTCGCGGAGGACGCGCATCGCCGTCTGGGTGAGCGCGCCGATCTCGGCCACTTCCTCGGGAGTGGCCTCGTCGTAGAGCGGGATGTGCCGGTACGGGCAGACCAGGAGGTGGCCGGAGTTGTACGGGAAGAGGTTCAGCAGGACGAACGCGTACTCGCCGCGCGCGACGATCAGCGCCTCCTCGTCGCTCAGCGTCGGCGCGACGCAGAACGGGCAGTCGTCGTCGCCGGGCTGGCCCTTCTGGATGTAGACCATCCGGTGCGGGGTCCACAGGCGCTGGAACTCGTCGGGGACGCCGGCGAGGTGCGCGGAGGACTCGGCGCTCTCGGGGACGGCGTCGTCGAACGGCTCCCCCACCGCTAGACCTGGGCCTTGGTCGCGATGGCCTCGCGGATCCGGGCGACGGCGTCGGCGACGGGGATGCCGTTCTCCTGGGTGCCGTCGCGGAAGCGGAAGCTGACCGCTCCGGCGTCGCGGTCCTTCTCGCCGACGATCAGCTGGAACGGGACCTTCTGCAGGGTCGCGTTGCGGATCTTCTTCTGCATCCGGTCGCTGGAGTAGTCGATCTCGGCGCGGACGCCGGCCTTCTTCAGCTGACCGACGACGTCCTCGAGGTAGGGCAGGTACTCGTCGGCGATCGGGATGCCGACGACCTGCACCGGCGAGAGCCAGACCGGGAACGCTCCGGCGTAGTGCTCGGTGAGGATCGCGAAGAAGCGCTCGATCGAGCCGAAGAGGGCGCGGTGGATCATCACCGGGCGCTTCTTCGAGCCGTCGGAGGCGGTGTACTCGAGCTCGAAGCGCTCGGGCTGGTTGAAGTCGAGCTGGATGGTCGACATCTGCCAGGTCCGGCCGATGGCGTCGCGGGCCTGGACCGAGATCTTCGGGCCGTAGAACGCGGCTCCACCCGGGTCGGGGACCAGCTCGAGGCCGGACTCGACGGCGACGGCGCGCAGCGACTCGATCGCCGACTCCCACTGCTCGGGGTCGCCGACGAACTTCGGGTTGCCCTCCTCGTTGGTGGAGAGCTCGAGGTAGAAGTCGTCGAGACCGTAGTCGCGCAGGACCTGGAGCACGAACTCGAGGTTGCGGGTCAGCTCGGCCGACACGTCCTCCTGCGTGACGTAGATGTGCGCGTCGTCCTGGGTCAGCCCGCGGACGCGGGTGAGGCCCTGCAGGGTGCCGCTCTTCTCGTAGCGGTAGACGGTGCCGAACTCGGCCAGGCGCAGCGGCAGCTCGCGGTAGCTGCGCCCGCGCGAGCGGAAGATCAGGTTGTGGAACGGGCAGTTCATGGGCTTCAGGTAGTAGTCCTGGCCCTGGCGGGTGACGGTGCCGTCCTCGTCCTGCAGCTCGTCGAGGTGCATCGGGGGGAACATGCCCTCGGCGTACCACTGCAGGTGGCCGCTGGTCATGAAGAGGTCGCCCTTGGTGATGTGCGGCGTGTAGACGAGCTCGTAGTCGTGGGCGAGCAGCTGCTCGCGCATGTACTGCTCGATCTCGTAGCGGATGATGCCGCCCTTGGGGTGGAAGACCGCGAGGCCGGAGCCGATCTCGTCCGGGAACGAGAAGAGGTCGAGCTCGTGGCCGAGCTTGCGGTGGTCGCGGCGGGCGGCCTCCTCGAGGCGGGCCTGGTGCGCGCGCAGCTCGTCCTTCGTGGGCCACGCGGTGCCGTAGACGCGCTGCAGCTGCGGGTTCTTCTCCGAGCCGCGCCAGTAGGCCGCGGCGTTGCGGGTCAGCGCGTAGCCGTTGCCGATCATCCGGGTGTTGGGCAGGTGCGGGCCGCGGCAGAGGTCCTTCCAGACCGTCTCGCCGGTGCGGGGGTCGACGTTGTCGTAGATGGTGAGCTCGGCGCCGCCGACCTCGACCGACTCGCCGTCGGCGCCCGCGCCCTTGAGGCCGATCAGCTCGAGCTTGTACGGCTCGGCGGCCAGCTCGGCGCGCGCCTCGTCCTCGGTGACGACGCGGCGCACGAAGCGCTGGCCCTGGCGGATGATGCGGTCCATCGCCTTCTCGAGCGCCTTCATGGCCTCGGGCGTGAAGGGCTCGGTGACGTCGAAGTCGTAGTAGAAGCCGTCGGTGACGGGCGGGCCGATTCCGAGCTTCGCCTCCGGGTTGCTCTGCTGCACGGCCTGCGCGAGCACGTGCGCGGCGGAGTGGCGGAGGATGCTCAGGCCGTCGGGCGAGGAGATCAGGACGGGCTCGATGCTGTCGCCGGGGACGACGTCGGCGGCCAGGTCCTTCAGCTCGCCGTTGACGCGGATCGCGACGACCGCCCGGTCGGTGAAGTGCGTGAACCCCGTGCCGGCCTCGGTGACGACGGCGGCGTCGGCGGTGGGACGGGACGATTCGGGGACGTTCGACGATGCGTTCGACACGCGCGGGTGCTCCTCTGGGGCTGGGGGACCCCTCGACTTTAGTCGTCGGCGCGGCCGCCTCGACGCGGCGACGCGGCCCGGGAGGTGACCTCCCGGGCCGCGCAGGGATTCCCGCGCCCCGTCTCGATTCCTGGCGATCGGGGGCGGCAGTGCTCCCCTGGCACCGGGGCGCGACCCGATCGCACTCCCGGCACCGGGACGATTCTAGGAGGATCGCTGAGGAACGCCCGGGAGAAGATCGAGGATGTCACTCCCTGTGCGACCCCCTTACTGGGGCCACGCACTGGGTTGCCAGGACCGCTATGTTCGGCTGAGAACCACCCGACCACCGGGACCGGAGCGCACGAACCCTGTCGTGCCGCGCCGCCCCGACGCGAGGCCCCGCCTCGACCGATCTGCTCATCCTGGGAGCACGACGGTCACAGCGGTGCCGACGTGGCGACGATGCATCGCGGCCCCGAAACCGCGACGTCCTCCGAGCCCGCCCTGCAGTACCCCCCTTCCCTGTAAACCCGAAATGCAGGTTGATCCTTTGTATGCACCACTGGTGCGCGCCTTCAGCGCGCCCACACGGCTCCCTCCCTCCTCGAGACCCCGTCGCCTCCCCCCGGCGACCCGGCATACGAGCGGCGGTGAGAGCAGGAGACCGCGGTGACCGCCGTCTCCACCGCGGCCCCGACTCCTCAGCGCGATCCGCGCGCCCTCGTCCTCGTTCCGGCACCGCCGGCGGAGGCTTCGAGCTGGCGACGCCGATTCTCGCGGAGGGTCCTGGCCGCGGACGTCTTGGTCGTGCTCGGGGCCGTGTCGCTGGCCGCCGGCCTGCGCTCGACCGCCGAAGCGCGATCCGCCGAGGCGCGCTCGGCCGACCTCGTGGTCGCCGGCGTCCTCGGCGCCCTCTGGGTCTGCTCCGTCCTCCTCGCCCAGCGGCGCCTCGCGCACCGCATCGGAGCGGGAGCGGACGAGTTCCGCCGTCTGCTCTCGGCGACGGTCGCGACGTTCGGCCTCGCCTCCGTCGCCTCGGTCCTCACCCACGTCGACCTGCCGCGGGTGCACGTGCTGATCGCCCTGCCCGTCGGGCTCGGCGGGATGCTGGCGGCGCACGCCCTCAGCCGCGGGCACCTGGCCCGGGAGCGACGGGCCGGCCGCGCCCTGTCCCGGGTGATCGTCGTCGGCAGCGCCGGTGACGTGACGCACATCGTCACGCAGATCGACCGCCGGCGCGGCCGCGTCGAGTACGACGTCGTCGGCGTCGCGCTCTCGACCGCCGGTGAGCGCACTCGCCTCGCCGACCCGCGGCGCTCGATCACCGTCCGGGGCCGCTCGATCCCGGTCGTCGGAGCGATCGACACGATCGCCCAGGCGGTCGTCGAGCAGCGCGCCGACGCGGTGGTCGTGGCCGGTCAGGTGGACGGCGGCGACGCCTACCTCCGCCGGCTCTGCTGGGCGCTCGAGCCGTTCGCGGTCGAGCTGGTGCTCGCACCGGGGCTCAGCAGTGTCGCCGGACCGCGCATCCACTGGCGCCCGGTGGACGGTCTCCCGCTGATGCGGGTGGAGCCGCCGCGCTACTCCGGTCCGCGCCACGCGCTCAAGCGCGTGCTGGACGTGAGCGTCTCGGCCCTCGCGCTGCTGGTGCTCTCGCCGCTGCTGGCCGTGCTCGCGGTGATGATCCGGCGCGACAGCACCGGGCCCGCCCTGTTCCGGCAGCAGCGGGTCGGCCGCGCCGGGCACCTCTTCACCATGCTGAAGTTCCGCTCGATGAGCATCGACGCGGAGTCGCGGCTGGCGGAGCTGAGCGCGGCGAACGAGGGCTCCGGCCTGCTGTTCAAGCTGCGCGACGATCCGCGGGTGACCCCGCTCGGCCGCGTGCTGCGGCGGTACTCGCTCGACGAGCTGCCCCAGTTCTGGAACGTGCTGCGCGGCAGCATGAGCCTGGTCGGCCCTCGCCCGCCGCTGCTGAGCGAGGTGGAGCGCTACGACGACGTCGTGAACCGCCGCCTCTACATCAAGCCCGGCATCACCGGCCTCTGGCAGACCGGCGGTCGCTCCGAGCTCGACTGGGAGGACGGGATCCGACTCGACCTCTACTACGTCGAGAACTGGTCGCTGGCCGGCGACCTGCTCATCCTCTGGCGGACCCTGCGCGTGATGCTGCGCCCGGTCGGCGCGTACTGACGCACGGCCGCTCCCCTCCTTCCTCTCTCCTCCCCTCCGGCGCTCTCCCCGCCGTCCCCTCCCTCGGCGCGCCCTGACGCGCCGTCCCCACCCGTCCGCGCGCTCCTTCTCCCTGGTCGGAGCGCCCGGTCCCCTCGGCGTGCCCGCATGCCGCCCTCCTCACCCGAAGGAACCCGCCATGACCACCACCATCCCCTCCCGGAGGCTCCGCGTCGCGCTCGTCGGCGCCGGCTACTGGGGCCCGAACCTCGCCCGGAACTTCTCCGCCAGCGCCGACTGGGACCTGGTCGCGATCTGCGACCTCGACCCGGTCCGCGCGGAAGCCGTCTCCCGCGCCAACGGCTCCGTGCCGGTGCTGCGCTCGCTCTCGGACGTCCTCGACCTGCCCGGGCTCGACGCGATCGCCATCGCCACCCCGGCGCGGACCCACCACGCCATCGCCATGGCGGCGATCGCCGCGGGGCTGCACGTGCTGGTCGAGAAGCCGCTCGCCGACTCGAGCGTGCTCGGGATCGACATGGTGAACGCCGCTGAGCGCGCCGGTGTCGTGCTGATGGCCGACCACACCTACTGCTACACGCCCGCCGTGCTGAAGATGAAGGAGCTGATCGCCGCCGGCTCGCTCGGCGACGTGCTCTTCGTCGACGCGGTGCGGATCAACCTCGGTCTGATCCAGCCCGACGTCGACGTGTTCTGGGACCTCGCCCCGCACGACCTGTCGATCCTCGACTTCATCATCCCCGGCGGCCTGCGCCCCGGGAACGTGGCCGCCCAGGGCTCCGACCCGCTCGGCTCCGGCCGCGCCTGCGTCGGCTACCTGACCGTCCCGCTCGGCCAGGGCGCCATCGCCAACGTGCACGTGAACTGGCTCAGCCCGACGAAGATCCGCCGGATGGTGATCGGCGGCTCGCGGCGCACGCTGGTCTGGGACGACGTGAACCCGCAGCAGCGCCTCAGCGTCTTCGACCGCGGCGTCGACCTCGGCACCTCGCTCCGCGGCGGGACCTCCCGCCACGACGCGGCGATCTCCTACCGCCTCGGCGACACCTGGTCGCCCGCCCTGCCCGAGCGCGAGCCGCTCGCCGACATGGTCACGGAGTTCGCGACCTCGATCTCGGAGCGCCGCGCGCCCCGCACCGACGGCCGCGCCGCCCTGCGCGTCCTCAGCGTCCTGGAGCAGGTCAGCGACCGGCTGCTCGACGCCGGCCAGGTCAGCCGCACCACCGCTCCGGCGGTCCGCCTGGAGGAGGCGTCGTGGCTGAGCTGACCCCCTCCCCCGTCTCGCTCGAGGGCGCCGAGGTCCTGGTGACCGGCGGTGCCGGCACCATCGGCTCGACGATCGTCGATCGCCTCCTCGACACCGGCGTCAGCCGGGTCGACGTCCTCGACAACCTCGTCCGCGGGCGCCGGCAGAACCTCGAGCACGCGCTCGCGGACGGTAGGGTCCGGCTGATCGAGGGCGACATCCGCGACCGCGCGACGGTCGACTCGGTCGTCCGCGGCAAGGACGTCGTCTTCCACCAGGCGGCGATCCGGATCACCCAGTGCGCGGAGGACCCGCGCCTGGCCTTCGACGTCCTCGCCCAGGGCTCCTTCACCGTCTTCGAGGCGGCGGCGGCGCACGGCGTGGGCCGGGTGGTGGCCGCGTCCAGCGCCTCCGTCTACGGACTCGCGACGCAGTTCCCCACTCCCGAGAGCAACAACCCCTACGCCAACGACACGATCTACGGCGCGGCGAAGGCCTTCTCCGAGGGCATGCTCACCAGCTTCGGCGCGATGAACGGCCTGCGCTCGACAGCGCTGCGCTACTTCAACGTCTACGGACCGCGGATGGACGTGCACGGCCTCTACACCGAGGTGCTCGTGCGCTGGATGGAGCGGATCGAGGCGGGCGTCCCGCCGCTGATCATGGGCGACGGCGCGCAGACGATGGACTTCGTGCACGTGGACGACGTCGCGCGGGCCAACGTGGTCGCGGCGACGGCGGGCCGCGACGGCGCCTTCAACATCGGCACGGGGGTTGAGACCAGCCTGCTGGAGCTCGCCCGCACGCTGCTGCACGTCATGGAGTCCGACCTCGACGTCGTCTTCGCACCGGCGCGCTCGGTCAACGGCGTCACCCGCCGCCTGGCCGACACCCGGGCGGCGCGGGACGAGCTCGGCTTCGTCACCGCGTACGACCTGGAGAGCGGTCTGCGCTCCCTGGTCGAGTGGTGGCGCGCCGAGCGGCTCGACGCCGCCGTCCTGAGCGGAGCGACCCGATGAGCGCGGCGAGCACCGGCGCGGCGAGCACCGGGCGCATCGACGTGATGCGCCCCTGGCTGGGCACCGAGGAGAGCGACGCGCTCGCCGAGGTGATCGCCTCCGGCTGGATCGCGCAGGGCCCCCGGGTCGCGCGCTTCGAGGCGGAGTTCGCCGAGGCGATGGGCGTCGGCCACGCGGTCGCGCTGTCCAGCTGCACCACGGCCCTGCACCTCGGGCTCGTGGTCGGCGGCGTGAGCGCCGGGGACGACGTCGTGGTCCCCTCCTTCTCCTTCATCGCGACCGCCAACGCGGTCGTGCACGCCGGCGGCCGGCCCGTCTTCGCCGACGTCGACCCGGTCACGGGCAACGTCACCGCGGAGACGATCGCCGCGGCGCTGACCCCGGCCACCCGCGCGGTGATCGCGGTCGACCAGGGCGGCGTGCCCGTCGACCTCGAGCCGATCCGCGCGCTCTGCGACCCGCTCGGGATCCTCGTGCTCGAGGACGCCGCCTGCGGCGCGGGCTCTCGGTACCGCGGCCGCTCCGTCGGCGCCGGCGCGGCGCTGACGGCCTGGTCGTTCCACCCGCGCAAGCTCCTCACCACGGGTGAGGGCGGGATGCTCACGACGGACGACGCGGACCTCGCGGCCCGCGCCCGCCGCCTCCGCGAGCACTCGATGTCCGTCTCCGCGGCGGACCGGCACGGCAGCGTGCTCGCGGCGCCGGAGCACTACGACGAGGTCGGCTTCAACTTCCGGATGACCGATCTGCAGGCCGCCCTCGGCCTCGTGCAGCTCGGCCGGCTGCCGGCGCTGATCGAGCGCCGCCGGGCGCTCGCGGCCCGCTACGCGGCGGCCTTCGCCGACGTCCCGGGCCTGCGCACGGTGACGGACCCGGAGCACGGCACGAGCAACTTCCAGTCGTTCTGGATCGAGGTCGGCGACGACTACCCGCTCGAGCGCGACGGCCTGATGGCCGAGCTCGCCTCCCGCGACGTCTCCGCCCGCCGCGGCATCATGGCGGCCCACCGCCAGCCGCCGTACCGCGCCCACCCGAACGCGGACCGACTGCCCGTCACCGAGCGACTGACCGACCGGACGCTGATCCTGCCGCTCTTCCACGCCCTCACCGAGCAGGACCAGGACCGGGTGATCGAGGCCGTTCTGGCCCCGTCGCGCCTGGCCCGCGAGCACGAGACGGCGGTCCTCCGTGCGTGAGCTGATCCTGGTCGGCGCGAGCGGACTGGCGCGGGAGACCCTCGCCCTCCTCTCCGTGAGCGGCAGCCACCGCGTCATCGGCGTGGTCGACGACGGCGCCGCGCGCTGGGGCACCGAGATCTCGGGAGTCCCCGTGATCGGCGGACTCGACGCGATCGCCGAGCACCCCCGCGCCGAGATCGCCGTCTGCGTCGGCCACGGCAGCGGCCGGGCGCGCATCGTCGACCGCCTCCGCGCGCTCGGCGTGCACGACCACCGCTACGCCCGGATCGTGCACCCCGCCATCCACGTCCCGGACGACTGCCGGATCGGCGCGGGGAGCATCCTGCTCGCCGGCGTCGTGCTGACCGCCGATGTGGCGATCGGCCGGCACGTCGTGGCCATGCCGAACGTGACCCTCACCCACGGCGACCGCATCGGCTCGTTCGCCACCCTCTGCGCCGGGGTCACCCTCGGCGGCGGGGTGCGGGTGGGCGAGGAGGCGTACCTGGGCATGGGCGCCTCCGTCCGCGAGCGCTCTCGGATCGGCCGCCGGGCGACGCTCGGCATGGGGGCGGTGCTGCTGCGCGATCAGCCGGCCGGCGAGACCTGGCTCGGCGTGCCCGCGGCTCCGCGGATCGAGCCCGACGCCGTCCGGCGCGCGGACAGCACCCTCGAAGGAGCGTCCGCATGAGCGCCGTCCGCGGGTACCGGTCGCCGGTGCTCCCCCTCTCCGGCCCGGCGCCGCTCGTCTCGGTCGTGATCGCGGCCGTCGACGGCGCATCTCCCCTCGCCGCGCTGGCGAGCGTCCTCGCGCAGCGCGGCGTCCGGCTGGACGTCGTCGTCGTGACGGACGCGGATCCGGTCGTCGAGGACGAGCGCGTGCGCGTGCTCGAGGTGTCCGCCGGCCTCGGCGCGATCGCCGCGCGCAACGCCGGGCTCGCGCTCGTCCGCGGCGAGTCCGTGCTGGTGCTGCCGAGCACCGACGCTCTCACCGCCGGGGCGCTCGAGCGGGCGGCGGCCCTGCTGGCCGCGCACCCGTGGGTGGGCGCCGTGCACGGCGACGCCGAGATCTCGGTCCGGCCCGCGACCGCGGCCACCGGGCGCGTGGAGTGGACGCTGTGGAGCGGGGCCGACTGGATCGAGCGCACGAGCCGGCACGGCTCCGACCTCCTGGTCGACCACGCCGTGCTGGTCCGCCGCTCGATCGCCGACGCTCTCGGCGGCTACGCCGAGGACCTCCCCCGCACCGCCGACCTCGACTACGGGCTGCGGCTCGCGGCACTCGGCGGAATCGGCCGGATCAGCGGCGTCGTCCAGACCCGCTGCCACCCGCAGCCGAGCACCGACCCGCTGGCGGAGCTGCGCGAGCGCCGCGGCACCATCGAGCACTTCTTCACCAGCGCCGGGCACGACTCCTCCGGCCGCCGGGCGCAGGGCGGGGACCGCCGCGCGAACGCCGGCCGCGCCCTCGCCCACGAGGCGATGGGCCGGGCGCTGCGCAGCCGCGCCTCGGCACGCCCCGAGGACCAGGCCGAGGGCGCCCGCTTCGCCTCGATCGCCGCCGAGTGCTGGCCGGCGGTCGTCGACACGGCCGAGTGGCGGCGGTTCGTCCGCGCCGGCGAGCGCGCGCGGAGGCCGCTCTCGTGACCGCCGTCGAGTCCCCTCCGGTCTCCGCGGGCCGGAGCCGCATCGCGTCGGCCCTGGGCTGGAGCGCGCTCAGCACGATCGCGCTCCGGCTCGGCAGCCTCGCCCTGGGCGTCGTGCTGGCCCGGCTGCTCGCTCCCGAGGCGTTCGGCGTCTACGCGCTCGCGCTCACCGTGCAGTCGGTGCTGATGGCGCTGTCCGACTTCGGACTCAGCACCGATCTAATCCGCTCGAGCGAGCCCGAGCGGCGCGCGCCGACGGTGGCCGTGCTCGGCCTGGTCCTCGGCGGGACTCTCGGCGCGGCGATGGCGGCCTCGGCGCCGATGATCGCCGCGGCGACGGGCTCGCCCGAGACGGCCGGCGTGCTGGCGGTCCTCGCGATCACCCTGCCGCTGGCCGGGGCAGGAGTCGTCCCCTACGCCGCGCTGCAGCGCCGCTTCGCCCAGCGGCCGCTCTTCCTGATCGCCGCCGTCGACTTCGTCGTCTCCACCGCGATCACCCTCGCGCTGCTCGCCGCCGGGACCGGGGTGCTGGCGCTCGCCGTCGCCCGCGTCGTCGCGCAGACCTGCACGATGGTGCTGCTCTTCGTCGCCGCCCGCGAGCGGCCGCGCCTGGGCTGGGACCGCTCGATCGCCCCCTCCGCGCTTCGCTTCGGCCTGCCGGTGGCGATCGCCAACCTGATCTCCTGGGGCGTGCTCGGCACCGACAAGGTCGTGATCGCCGGGCTGATCGATCCGGTGGCGCTGGGCTACTACGTCCTCGCGTTCAACATCTCGACCTGGCCGATGACCGCGGTGGGCCAGGTGGTCCGCTCCGTCGCTCTGCCCGCGTTCTCCCGGGCGCACGAGGACGGCCGCCCCCTGCCCGTCGCCGCGGCGACCGGGCTGACCTGGGCGCTCGCCGCTCCGCTCGGCGCGCTGCTCGCCGCCCTGGCCGCCCCGCTCGTGCACGTCGTCTACGGCGAGCGCTGGGCTCCCGCCGCGGCGGCGCTGGGACTGCTCGGCGTCGTCGGCGCGCTGCGGGTGGTCGCCGATCTCTTCAGCTCGGCGGCACTCGCGAAGGGCGGCTCCGGTCGCGTCGCGATCGTGCAGGGCGTCTGGTTCGCGGCGCTCACGCTCGCGCTCGTCCCGGCGGTGATGGGCGGCGGCTTCGTCGGCGCGGCCTGGGCGCAGATCGGGGTGGCCGCGCTCGTGGTCGGTCCCGTCTTCGCCTGGCTGCTGCGCTCGATCGACGTCGACCTGCGCGCCGTCGGCCGCTCCCTGCTGCCGCCGGCGCTCGCCGCGGCGGCCGCGGCCGGTGCCGCGCTGCTCGTCCCGATCGGCCTCGCCGCCGTCGGCCTCGACGCCGACTGGCTCGCCCTCCTCGGGGGCGGCGCGATAGGCGGCGTCCTCTACCTCCTCCTCCTGCGGACCTGGCTGCTGCGCCGGGTCCGCGAGCTCACCTCCGACCGAAGGAACCCGTCATGACCACCGAGCCGATCGTCCCGCTCGCCGATCTGCACCTCCAGCACCTCGTCGTCGCCGACGTGATCCGGGAGGGCTTCGACCGCGTGCTCGCGGACTCGTCGTTCGTCCGCGGTCCGGACGTGTCCCGCTTCGAGGAGGAGTTCGCCGCGTACTGCGACGTGCGGCACACCATCGGCGTCGGCAACGGGACGGACGCGCTCGAGCTCGCCCTCCTGGCGCTCGACCTCGCACCCGGCGACGAGGTGCTCGTCCCCGCGAACACCTTCGTGGCGACCGCCGAGGCCGTCGTCCGCGCCGGCGCCCGGCCGGTGTTCGTCGACTGCGACGACGACTACCTGATCGACGTCGACTCGGCGGCGGAGGCCGTCACTCCCCGCACCCGCGCGGTGATGGCCGTGCACCTCTACGGGCAGTGCGCCCCGGTGGAGCGCCTGTCCGCCGCTCTCGGCGAGGGCGTGCGGATCGTCGAGGACGCCGCACAGGCCCAGGGCGCCCGGCGCTTCGGCGCCCGCGCGGGCTCGCTCGGCGCCATCGCCGGCACGAGCTTCTACCCGGGCAAGAACCTGGGCGCCTACGGCGACGCGGGCGGAGTGATGACCGACGACGACGAGCTCGCCGCGGCCGTGCGCCGCCTCGGCAACCACGGCGGCCTCAGCGCCTACCGGCACGACGTCGTCGGCACGAACTCCCGGCTCGACTCGCTGCAGGCGGTCGTGCTGAGCGCGAAGCTCGCGCACCTGGACGAGTGGAACCAGCAGCGCCGCGACGCCGCCGCGCGCTACGCCGAGCTCCTGGACGGCGTCGACGGGCTGGTCCTCCCCCGCACCGCGCCGGGCAACGAGCACGTGCACCACCTCTACGTCGTGCGCACCCCGGAGCGGGAGCGCCTGCGCGCCGCGCTCGCGGACGCCGGCGTCGCGACCGGAGTGCACTACCCGACCCCGGTGCACCTGCTGGCCCCGTTCCTCCCCGCCTCCGGCCGCCCGCGCTCGCTGCCGCGCGTCGAGGCGTTCGCCGGGCAGCTGCTGACGCTGCCGCTGTTCCCCGGCATCACGGCGGCGCAGCAGGAGTACGTGGCGGAGTCGCTGATCGCCGCGCTGCGGAGCACGACCTCCGCCGCCCCGAGCCCGGCGGGGGTGCTGTCGTGACGACCGCCGTCGCCGCGGGGACCCGGCGCGGTCGCACGGTGCCGGTCGAGGAGATCGACACCTCCGACGCCACCGTCTCGGTCCTCATCCCGCTGCACGACTACGCGCAGTTCCTGCCCGCCGCCGCGGCGAGCGCCCTCGGCCAGACGGGCGTCCGCGTGCAGCTGGTGATCGTCGACGACCGCTCCACCGACGACTCGCTCGCGGTGGCCCGCTCGATCGCGGCCGGCGACGACCGCGTCCTGGTGCTGGCGAACCCGCGGAACCTCGGCCCCGTCGGCAGCGTGCTCGCCGCGCTGGCCGTGGCGACCGGCGAGTTCTCCTGGTACCTCGACGCCGACGACGTGATCGCCCCGGGCGCCCTGTCCCGCGCGGTCGCCGTCGCCCGCGCGCACCCGTCGGTCGGGCTGGTCTACGGCCACCCCGTGCACTTCCCGGACGGGTCGGTGCTGCCGGCGGCGCGGACCACTCCCACCTCGTGGCTGCTCTGGTCCGGCGGCGACTGGCTGCACGAGCGCTGCCGCACCGGGCTCAACGTGATCACCTCGCCCGAGGTGCTGGTGCGCCGCTCGGTCCTCGACCGGGTCGGCTGGCCCCGCCCGCTGCCGCACACCTACGACATGGAGCTCTGGCTGCGCCTCTCGGCCGCGTCCGACGTCGCCTACATCCAGGGCGTCGACCAGGCCTGGCACCGCGAGCACGCGGGCAGCCGCTCGGACACCGTGACGCCGCTGCACGACCTGCGCGAGCGCCTGCTCGCCTTCGAGACCTTCTTCGCCGATCCCGGCGGACCGCTCGACCGGCGCGACGAGCTCGAGCACCTCGCCCGGCGTGCCCTCGCCCGCGACGCCCTCGTCAAGGGCGCGCAGCGCTTCGACAGCGGCGGCGCCACCGCGGCGGACCTCGAGGAGCACCTCGGCTTCGCGCACCAGGTCTACGGCGACGCGGCCCGGCTGCCCGAGTGGGAGCGCCTGCAGTCGCGGCTGCTGAGCGCGCCGAGCGACCGCTTCTCCCCGCGCTTCCTGCTGGAGCGGGTGCTGCGGCGGCTGCGCACCGACCGGTCCTGGCGCCGCTGGCACCGCGAGGGGAGCTTCTGATGCGCGCCTCCCGCGTCCCCCGCGAGCTCGTCCGACGCCTGCGCAGCACCGGCGGCCGCGATCTGCTGCAGCGCGCCGTCCGCTCGCTCGGCGACCGCGTCGGCGTCCGCGAGCTCGACATGCCGCTGCTCCCCGGCGACATCGCCGACTCCGGTCTCCTCCACCTGCCCGGCGCCCCGGTCCGCGCCGAGGGCCCCGCATCGATCGGCTGGATCTGCACCCCGCCCGACCGCGGCTCCGGCGGCCACACCACCCTGTTCCGGATGGTGCAGGGCCTGGTCGAGCGCGGCCACCGCTGCACCCTCTTCCTCTACGACCGCCACGGGGCCGACTTCGAGACCCGCGCCGCGATCATCCGCGCCGGCTGGCCGTGGCTCGACGTGGACATCCGCAGCGCCGACGACGGCGTCACCGGCGTCGACGCGGCCGTGGCGACCTCCTGGGAGACCGCGCACGTGCTCGCCACTCGCGGGACGGCGCCGATGGCCCGGCTGTACTTCGTGCAGGACTACGAGCCGTTCTTCCACCCGCGCGGGACCCTCGCGGCCCTGGCGGAGGACAGCTACCGATTCGGATTCCGCACCATCGCCCTCGGCGAGATGGTGCGCTCGCACCTCGACGCGCTCGGCGTCGCGAGCGACCTCGCCCCGTTCGGCTGCGACACCACCACCTACACGCTGGACAACCCCGACGGCGAGCGCTCGGGCGTGGTGTTCTACGCCAAGCCCGCCGCCGACCGGCGCGGCTACCTGCTCGGCCGGCGGGCGCTCGCGCTCTTCCACGCCGAGCACCCCGAGGTGCCGATCCACGTCTACGGCACGGCGCCCGGAGCGTGGGACGTGCCGGTGATCGAGCACGGCACCCTCGCGCCGAGCGAGCTCGCCGCCCTCTACAACCGCTGCTCGGCCGGCATCGCCCTCTCCTTCACCAACATCTCGCTGGTGGCGGAGGAGCTGCTCGCCTGCGGTGCCGTCGCCGTGGTGAACGACGCCGCCGACGCCCGCGCCGACCTGCCGCACCCCGGCGCGAGCTGGGCCCGCCCGACTCCGGCGGGCATCGCGGAGGCGCTCGGCCGCGCGGTCGACGCCGCCCAGCCCGGCCGCGAGGTCGCCGCCGGCGTCCGGCACGGCTGGGGCGTCGCCCAGGAGGTCGTCGAGCGCGTCGTCCTCGACGAGCTCGCCCGGACGACCCTCGCCGGCCCGGCACGCACCGCGGCCGCGGCCCCCGCCCCCGCACTCGTCCCCTCACTCGCCCCCGCTCGATCGGAGAGCTGACCCATGACCCTCGAAACCCACCGCCGGGTCGTCCTCGGCGGCAGCCCCGTCGATCTCGCCCGGCACGAGGAGGCGGTCCGCACCATCGCGGACCGCGCCGCCGCCCTGCACGACGCGCCGCTGGGCGTCCTCTCCGTGAACGTCGACCACGTCAACCACTTCGGCCACGGCGGACGCTGGCAGCACGTGCTCGAGCGCCGCGCCCTGCCGGTCGCCGAGGCGCCGACCCTCGTCCTGGTCCCCGTGGCCGAGGGCGAGACCGAGTGGACCGACGCGCCGCTGGACGTCCCGGCCCGCCCGGTCGAGTGGCTCTCGCTCATCGACGGCAGCCCGATCGCCAAGCAGGCCGAGCGCCTCACCGGCGTCTCCTGGCCGCGCCTGGCCGGCAGCGACCTGATCGGGCCGCTGCTGGACCGCGCCGCGACCGACGGCGTGCGCGTCGGCGTGCTCGGCGGCTCCGAGGTCGCGCAGTCCCGGCTGCGCGCCCGCCTGTCCGAGGAGCGGCCCGACCTGGTGATGGCCGGACTCTGGTCGCCCTCCCGGGCCGAGCTCGCCGACCCCGCCGCCAACGCCGCGCTGGTCGAGTCGATCCGCGGCGCGCGGGTCGACCTGCTCATCGTCGGACTCGGCAAGCCCCGCCAGGAGCTCTGGATCGACGAGCACGGCCCGCGGACCGGCGCGCACGTGCTGCTGGCCTTCGGCGCGGCCGTCGACTTCCTCGGCGGCTCCGTCCGCCGCGCGCCGCAGTGGGTCGCCGACCGCGGCGTGGAGTGGCTCTGGCGCCTCGCCCTCGAGCCGCGCCGCCTCGCGCGCCGCTACCTCGTCGAGGGGCCGCTCGCCTACGCGAGCCTGCGCCGGCACAGCTCGACCACCCCGCAGCGCGGCCCCGTGCTCGGCAGGGCCGCGCAGCCCGCCGCGCCGTCCCCCGTGCTGCCCGTGGTCCTGCCCGGCGGGAGCGCCCGCTTCGTCGGAGCCGGCGAGCGCGCCGACGTCGCCGCCCTCGTCGTCAGCTACCGCTCGGCCGCGACGATGGAGCGCCTGCTGACGAGCCTGCGCGCGGAGGCCGCGACCGGCGTCCGGATCCGCGTGGTCGTCGTCGACAACGCCTCCGACGACGGCTCGCTCGCCCTCGCGGCGGCGCACTCCGACGTCGTCGCCGTCGACGCGGGGGCCAACGTCGGCTACGCCGCCGCGATCAACATCGCCCGGCGGCACGCGGGCGACGCGGGTGCGCTGCTCGTGCTGAACCCCGATCTGGTCGTGCTGCCCGGCGCCGTCTCGACGCTGCTGGCGCGGATGGACTCCTCCTCTGCGGGCATCGTCGTGCCGCTCCTGCTCGACGCCGCGGGCGCCCCGTCGCGCTCGCTCCGCCGCGAGCCGACCCGGCTGC
The DNA here is from genome assembly GCF_003751825.1 of Rathayibacter sp. PhB186. Taxonomy (NCBI): domain Bacteria; kingdom Bacillati; phylum Actinomycetota; class Actinomycetes; order Micrococcales; family Microbacteriaceae; genus Rathayibacter; species Rathayibacter sp. PhB186. The sequence continues at coordinate 309,233 of NZ_RJKO01000002.1, forward strand.
GCGCCCTCGGCGACGCACTGCTCGGCGACAAGGTCCTCGACCGCCCCGCGTTCTCCAGCGAGACCGACAGCGACCCGGAGAGCTACCGGCACGCCCACCGGATCGACTGGGCGACCGGCGCCGCGATGCTGATCGACGCGCTGGTCGCCGCCCGCCTCGGCGACTGGGACGAGCGGTTCTTCCTCTACTCCGAGGAGACGGACTACTTCCGCCGTGCCCGCGACCTCGGCGCCGAAGCCTGGTTCGAGCCCGCCGCGCGGGTCGTGCACGACGGCGGCGGCTCCGGCTCCTCCACCGCCCTCGCCGCGCTGCTCGCCGTGAACCGGGTGCGCTACGTGCAGAAGTTCCACGGCGCGCTGTACTCGAGCACCTTCCGCCTCGTCGTGCTGGCGGCGGAGTCCGCCCGCAGCGCCCTCCCCGGCGCCCGAGGCCGCGAGCACCGGCACGCGGCCCTCGCGCTCGCGGTCGGTGCCCGGCTCGCCTCGCTCCCCTCCGGCGCGCTCGCCCGCCCGCTCGCCGCACCGCACCCGAGCGGCTCGGTCGTCGTCCCCGCGCACGACGAGGAGGCGGTGATCGCCCGCACCCTGGCGCCGCTGGCCGCCGCCGCTGCGAGCGGCGCCCTCGAGGTGATCGTCGTCTGCAACGCCTGCACCGACGCCACCGCCGAGATCGCGCGCGGCTTCGCCGGCGTCACCGTGGTCGAGATCGCCGAGGCGTCCAAGACCGCGGCCCTCAACGCGGGCGACGCGGTGGCCGCCACCTGGCCGCGCCTCTACCTCGACGCGGACGTCGGCGTCACGGCGGACGCGGTCTGGAACGTCTTCGACGCGGTCACCCGCGGCGGGCTGCTCGCCGCTCGGCCGACGGCGGTCTACGACGCGACCGGAGCCGACCCGCTGGTCCGCGCCTACTACCGCGCCCGCTCGCGCACGGCCTCGCTGCACACCGCGCTCTGGGGGGCCGGCGGCTACGCCGTCAGCGGCCCGGGACACGAGCGGATCGGGACCTTCCCCGCGCTGATCGCCGACGACGAGTTCGTCGACGGCCGGTTCTCCGTCGCCGAGCGCGCCGTCGTCGCCACCGCCCCCGCGGTGGTGCAGGTGCCCCGGAGCGCGACCAGCCTGCTCGGCGTCCTGCGCCGCACCCAGCGCGGCAGCGCGCAGCTGGCGGCGGCGACCCCCGGCGGCGAGCGCCGCTCGTCCCGCACAGCCGTTCAGGTGATGCGGGCCGCCCGGGGTCCGCTCGAGCTCGCCGACGCCGCCGTCTACCTCTGCTTCGCCCTCGCCAGCCGGCTGCCGGAGCGGCAGGCGGCGGGCTGGACCCGCGACGAGACCACCCGCCGGGCCTCCTCCGCGCAGTCGGGGGCCTGACCCGTGGCCGTGATGATCGAGCGGACCGGGCCCCCGACGCTGCTGCGCCTGGTCGCCTACGCGCTGTTCCTCTTCCCCGCGGATCAGGTGCTCGCTCCCCTGGGCGCGTCCGGCTCGGTCGCGATGGTGCTCGCACTGCTGCTCACCGGCGCGTGGGCGGCGTCGGCCCTGCTGGGGCTGCACGACCCGATCCCGATGCGCCACCCGGGGCGGGCCGCGCTCACCCTGCTGCTGCTCGTGAGCATCGCGTCCTACGTCCGCTACGCCGTCAACGACACCATCCCGCGCACCGGCGAGGGGCAGCTCAGCGCCGACCGCTGGCTGCTGCTGCTGCTCGCCTCCGCCGGGATCGCCCTGGTCACCACCCAGAGCGTGCGCACCCTCGAGGACGCGCGGGTGCTGCTCGGCTCGCTCGTGAACGCGGCGTCGATCTGCGCGATCGTGGCGATCATCCAGTTCACCACCCACGTCGACCCGGTCGAGTGGATCCGGAGCGTCATGGTCGGCTTCGTCGACAACGGCGGCAGCACGCCGTTCCAGGACCGGGACGGGCTCACCCGGGTGGCGGGCACCACCTTCCACCCGATCGAGCTGGCGGTCGTCTCGGCGATGCTGCTGCCGCTCGCCGTCTGGCGGCTGCTGTACGACCGGACGACCCCGCGGTTCCTCCGCGCCGCGTCCTGCGTGCTGCTGGTCGTCGCGCTGGCGCTGACGGTCTCGCGGTCGGGAGTGCTCTCCCTGGTGGTGGGCGCTGTGGTCTGCGCGGTCTTCCTGCCCGCCTACGCCAGGAGGTGGGGCTACGTGATCGCGCCCGTCGCCGTCGCCGCGTTCTTCGTGACCACCCCGGGCCTGCTCGGCACCCTCACCGGCTCGATCGGCGCGGGCACCAGCGACTCCTCGATCACCAACCGCCTCGACAACTACCCGCGCGTGGCGGCCCTCGTCGCGCACCAGCCCCTGCTGGGCACCGGCCCGGGCACCTACCTCCCGGACAGCGCCCTGCTCATCCTCGACAACCAGTACCTCGGCGCCGCCATCACGCTCGGCCTCCTCGGCGCCGTCGCGGTGCTCGCCTACTTCGGCGTCCCGGCCCTCTTCGGGCTGATCGCCGCCCAGTTCGCCCGGGACCCGCGCCTGCGCGCCCTGACCGGGAGCGTCGCCGCTTCCGCGACGGTCGCCGCGGTCGCCTCCGCCACCTTCGACTCACTGGGCTTCCCGGTGTTCGCCCTGCTGTACCCGTTCGTGCTCGGCCTGTCCGGGAGCTGCTGGCTCCTGGTCCGCGCCGAGCTCGGACTCCCCTCCGCCCTGAGCGCGGACGCCACCGTCCCCGCCCGCGGCGCGATCGATCACGTCCCAGAAAGGCTGTCCTGATGGACCCCGTCTCCGTTCTCCGCACCCTCTGGCGCCACCGGCTCCTCGCCGGCGTCGTCCTCGTGCTCACCGTCGCCGCCATGGCGTACGTCCTCGTGCTCTCACCGCGCACCTACGCCTCGACCGCGACCTACGCGCTGGTCAATCCGAAGCTGCCCTCCACGGCGGAGCTGGAGGCCGACCCGGCCCTCGCCGCGCTGAACTCCGACAATCCGTACCTGCGCTCCTCGGACAACTCGCTCGCCGCCCAGGTGCTCGTCACCGTGATGAACAGCGACGACACCGCGGACGCGCTCGCCGCGCAGGGTCTCAGCACCCAGTTCGCCGTCGAGCGGTCGGCCTGGGCCGGCCAGGGGCTGCTGCTGAGCGTGACCGCCGACGCCCCGACGGCCGACGGCTCGCTCGCCACGACGACGGCGCTCGGCGACCGGCTCGTCGACACGCTGCGCAGCATGCAGACCATCAACGGCGCGGACGACCGCTACCTCTTCACCGCGCTCGAGGTGCAGACGCCCGGCAAGGCGGTCGAGCAGATCTCGGACCGGCTCCGCGCGGTGATCATGGTCGCCGTCGGCGGCGTGGTGCTGCTCTTCGGCGCGATCTCGATCGCCCGCGCCGTCGACGGCCGGCGCGCGGGACGACGGGGCGCCCCGGCCGGCACCTCGACGGCGGCGGTACCGTCTCCGCGCCTCCCGATCGCCGCGCCGAGCGCGACGACCTCCGCGCACGACGCCCCGCCCGCCTTCCGCGCCGCCCCGCACGCCGGGCACAGCACCCCGCCCGCCCTGGTCCGGCACCGCGACCCCGTCCCCGAGCGGAGCGGGCTCACCTCGCACCGCAGCTGAGCGGACCGCGGCGCCGGACGCGGTGCGGGCCGGGCCCGGTGCCGGGCAGGCCCGGGACTCAGACCCGGCTCAGCACCCCGTCGCGCTCGACGTACTCCTCGCCGGTCTCCGGGCAGCGCCAGAGAGCGCCGTCCGCACCGGCGCCGGCCGCCTCGAGTCGCGCACCGGCCCGCCCGACCCAGCCGACCCGCCGGCCGGGCACGCCGACCACGAGGGCGAAGGGCGGCACGTCGGCGGCCACCACGGCGCCGGCCGCGACCATCGCCCAGGCGCCGATGCGCACCGGAGCGACGCAGACGGCTCGGGCGCCGATCGCCGCGCCCTCCTCCACCACGACCCCGACGGCGTGCCAGTCGTCCGCCGACTTCAGCGCCCCGTCCGGAGTGACGGCGCGGGGCCGCAGGTCGTTCGTGAACACCACGGCGGGGCCGACGAACACCCCGTCGCCGAGCACGGCCGGCTCGTAGACGAGCGCGTGGTTCTGGATCTTGCAGCGGTCGCCCACCACGACACCCGGGCCGAGATACGCGCCCCGGCCGATCACGCAGTCCCGGCCCACCCGGGCCCGCTCGCGCACCTGGGCCAGGTGCCAGACCAGCGTCCCGTCGCCGACCTCGGCGCGCGGATCGACGTCCGCCGACGCCTCGACGCGCGCCGGCCGCAGCGAGCGCCCGAAGCAGACCGAGTGCTCCGAGCCGAGGTAGGAGCCGAACAGCGGGATCGGCGCGTAGCCCTGCCGCGTGTAGAACCGGATCGCGTCCGGCTGCAGCGTGCCCGTCTCCAGCACCAGGCGGACCGCCCCGCGCTCGCGGGCCCTGTCCTCCAGCGCGGCGAGCACGGCCGCGGCGACTCCGGAGCCGCGGGCGGACCGGTCGACGAACATCCGCTTCACCTCGACGACGTCCGGCCCGAGCACCGAGTCCGGCAGCGGGCGCAGCCCGCCGCAGGCCACGGCCGCGCCGCCCTCGTCGACGGCGACGAGGAACACGGGGACGTCGTCGGCGGACGGCGGCGTCCCCGGCTCGTGGTCGTCCGAGCCGTAGCGCTCGTCCAGCTCGACCCGCTGCGCCGCCCGCAGGCTCTCGGCCCGGGGGTCCGCCCACTCGACCTCGACGATGCTCCAGCCCATGGCTCCTCCTCCGGCGACCGCGCGGCGAGCCCGCTCGACGGGTCCATCCTGCCCTGCGCCGCGGTCCCGCACCCCGCGGCGACCCGGCGGGACCGCGCACCCGGTCCCGCCGCCCGGCCGCACTGCTCCGCGCCGCCGTCCTAGAATCAGCGCATGCCCGACGACTCCGCCCCTCTTCCCGCGCCCGGCTGGTACCCGCACCCCGCCGACCTCGGTGCCGAGCTCTACTGGGACGGAGCGGCCTGGACGGATCGCTCGCGCCCCGCCGTGCCGCCCGCTCCCGCCTACGGGACGCCCGAGCCCGAGCAGCCCGCCACCCCCGGCTACGGAGCCGCGCCCGGGTACGGGGCCACCCCCGGCTACGGAGCCGCCCCGCAGTACCCGGTCACCCCGGGCTCCGGACCGGCCCCCGGCTACGGCCCGGCCGCCGGCTACGGCGCCGCCCCCGCACGCCGCAACTCCCTCGCGATCGCGAGCCTCGTCCTCGGCATCGCCAGCATCCTGATCAACCCGCTCCTCGTCCCGTCGATCCTCGCGATCGTCTTCGGCGTCCGCGGCCGGGCCGCCTCCGCGCAGCTCGGCGGCCGCGGCTTCGCCACCGCGGGCCTGATCACCGGTGTCATCGGCATCGTCTTCGGAGTGCTGTCCTTCCTGGCACGCGCCGCCGGGCTCTCCAGCTGACCGGCGTGACGCGGCGGAGCGCCCCCTGGCTCTTCGTCGTCGCCGTCGCCCTGGTCGCGCTGGTCCTCCGCGGCCCGATCGTGGCCGTGGCTCCCGTCATCGACGCGATCCGCGGCGACCTCGCGCTCTCCTCCGGCCAGGCGGGCGTCCTCACCAGCATCCCGGTGCTCTGCTTCGCCCTGGCCACGCCGCTGGCCCTGCTCGTGATCCGCCGGGTCGGGCCGGACGCCGCGGTGACCGTCACCGTGCTCGGCGTCGCCCTCGGCACGATCCTGCGCTCGGCCGGCGACGTGGTCTCCGTCGTCGCCGGCACCGTCCTCATCGGCGTCTTCATCACCATCGGCAACGTCGTGGTCCCCGTCGTCATCCGCCGCGACGTCGCACCCGAGCGCGTCGACCTCACGACCGGCGTCTACACCGCCGCGCTCAACATCGGCTCGACCATCACCTCGCTCGGCACCGCGCCGCTCGCCCTCGTCCTCGGCTGGCGCGGCGCCCTGCTCGCCTGGCTGGTGCTCAACGTCCTGGCCGTCGCCGGCTGGCTGCTCGCCCGCGGACCCGCCCGGGCCCTCCGCCCCGCCCCGCGCCCGCCGGCCGCGCGCGGACCGCAGGAGCCGGCGCCCCGGATCTGGCGCAGCGCCACCGTGCTCGCGCTCGCGGTCTGCTTCGCCAGTCAGGCCTTCTCCTACTACGGCGTCACCGCCTGGCTGCCCTCGCTCCTGGTCGACCGCAACGGCTTCTCGATCGAGGCGGCCGGAGCGAGCTCCTCCGTCTTCCAGATCGCCGCGATCATCGGCGCGATCGGCGTCCCGCTGGTGGTGCGCCGGCTCCGGCCGCTCGGCAGCATCGTCCTGATCGGCGTGCTCTGGTGCACCGTCCCGCTCGGCCTGCTGCTCGCCCCGCAACTCTGGGCGCTCTGGTGCCTGCTCGGCGGCGCGGCGCAGGGCGGCGGGATCACCGTCGTCTTCGTCCTGCTCGTGCGCCTCTCCCGCTCCGACCGGCACGCCTCGCGGCTCTCCGCCACCGTGCAGGGCCTCGGCTACGCCGTCGCCGCCACCGCCCCGACCGTGGTCGGCCTCGCGCACGACGTCAGCGGCGGCTGGGACGCCCCGCTGCTGATCGTGCTCACCGCGACCTGCTCCTTCCTCGCCTTCGGGATCCTCGCCGCGAGCCGTCAGGGCCGCACCGCCTGAGGCACCGGCGCGGGAGCACGGCCGCGGACCCCGGATCGAGGGCCCGTCTGAGAGCGCTCCCCTCCCGGATCGGGCGGCTCGGCGTCAAGGGGCCACCGTTCTCTCGCCCAGGGCAATAGCGTGGCGGCATGGCCGAGAAGAGCACGACCCGCGAGAAGACCGCGCCCGAGCCCGACGACGCGCGCAAGCCCGACGACGTCACCGACATCACCAAGCGCTCCTGGTTCTACGTCCTGAAGAAGACCGGCCGCGAGTTCGGCGCCGACCAGTGCACCGACCTCGCCGCCGCCCTCACCTACTACGCCGTGCTGGCGCTGTTCCCGGCGCTGCTCGCCATCGTCTCCGTCCTCGGCCTCTTCGGCCAGGCGCAGGCGACCACGCAGACCGTGCTCGACCTGGTCGGCAACCTGGCCTCCGCCGAGGTCGTCGACCTGCTGCGCGACCCGATCCAGTCGCTGGTCAACTCGCCGGCCGCCGGCGTCGCCTTCGTCACCGGTCTCGTCGGCGCGCTCTGGTCCGCCTCCGGCTACGTCGGCGCCTTCGGCCGCGCGATGAACCGCGTCTACGAGATCGACGAGGGCCGCCCGTTCTGGAAGCTGCGCCCGACCATGCTCGGCGTCACCGTCGTCACCGTGATCCTCATCGTCGTCGCCGCGCTCATCCTGGTGCTGAGCGGCCCGGTCGCCACCGCCGTCGGCGACGTCGTCGGTCTCGGCCCCGCCGCGCTGTCGGTCTGGAACATCGCCAAGTGGCCGGTGCTGGTGATCATCGCGGTGCTGACCATCGCGATCCTCTACTACTGGGCGCCGAACATCCGCCAGCCGAAGTTCCGCTGGATCAGCGTCGGCTCGATCCTCGCGCTCGCGATCTGGCTGCTCGCCTCGGTCGGCTTCGCGTTCTACGTCGCCAACTTCTCCAACTACAACAAGACCTACGGCTCGCTCGGTGGCGTGATCGTCTTCCTGCTCTGGATCTGGATCACCAACATCGCCCTGCTCTTCGGCGCCGAGTTCGACGCCGAGCTCGAGCGCGGCCGCGAGCTCCAGGCCGGCATCGAGGCGGAGGAGACCATCCAGTTGCCCCCGCGCGACACCGCCGCGAGCGACAAGAAGGCCGCCGTGCACGAGAAGGACGTGCGCGACGGCCGCTGGCTGCGCCTCTCCAGCGAGAACCGCGGCCAGAAGGGCCCCTCGCAGGACGACGAGGCCGCGAAGGACTCCGAGAAGGCGGCCGCGAAGGACTGAAACCGCCGCAGACATGCTGGTCGGGCAAGGCGGCGTCACGAGCCCATGCCGGTCGAGTAGCCCCGCAGGGGCGTATCGAGACCCACCGTCCTCAGCACGGCCGGCCTGCAGACCCCTGTTCTGACGCCGGCGGATCTCGATACGCCCGCTCCGCGGGCTACTCGATCAGCAGGGCCGAGCTCCCGAGTCGCACTCGGTTCACGACTCGAGCCCCCACAGCTCCCGGTAGTACTGCGCCCGCTCCTCGTCCGGCTCGATCCCGTACTCGCGGAGCAGCAGCGGCCCCCAGCCCTCGCCGTAGTTCCAGCCGAGGCTGACCACCGCGACCGCGAGATCCGCCCAGCGATCGCCCACGCCGAGATCGCCCACGTCGACGGAGGCGCACCAGCGGCCGTCGCTGCCGATCAGAGTGTTCGGCGCGCAGGCGTCCCCGTGCACGACGACGGGCTCGTCCAGCGCCGGAGCCGCACCGAGCGCCGCGGGGCGCCGATCGAACCACGAGTCGCCGCGCAGCGCCGCGGGCACCTCGGCCACGAGCAGTGCGTGCACCGCCCGCAGCCCCGCCGCGATCGCCCGCACCGCCTCCTCCGGCCGCGCGATCCACTCCGGAGCGACCGCGCTCGCGCCATCGAGCGGCGCCGTCAGCAGCCACTGCGCCTCATCGTCCTCCCCGCGCTCGAGGATCCGCGGCACCGGATGCCGTCCGGCGAGCCACTCGAGCCGTACCGCCTCCCGCCCGAGGTCGACGCCGCTCGCCCGCGGATTCCACTTCAGGTACCCGTCCCGCACCCGGAAGGTCAGCCCGTCCAGCTGGTTCCGCCACACCAGCTCCGGCACGACTCCCCCGTTGAGCGCGATCGCCACCTCGGGCACCCGCACCCCGACCATCGACGTCTGCCTGCTCAGATCCGGCCCGCTCATGCCCCCACCCTCCCGCGAGATGCCACTTGTGCACGCAATCCTCGGCGTGTCCTGTGCACAAGTGGCATCTCGCGGGAGGGGTCAGCGCAGGTAGCGGAGGAGGAGGGTGTCGCCGGCAGCCAGCACGTGGGCCAGGCGCATCTCGCGCGGAGTCGCAGCGCCGCGGGCGATGCGGCCGGCGTCGCCCGACTCGAGCGACGGGCTGATCGTCAGGCACAGCTCGTCGACGGCGTCCGCGGCCAGCAGTGTGCCGAGGAGGCCCGGACCACCCTCGCAGTGGATCCGGCCGAGTCCGCGCTCGACGAGTGCCGCGCGCATCCGTCCCGCGTCCAGCGCGTCCTCGCCGCAGACCAGCACGTCCGCGACCTCGGCCAGCTCCGCGCGCCGCCGCTCCGGCGACGCCCCGGTCGTCACGACGATCGGCCGCACCGGCGCCTCCGTGAAGATCCGCGACCCGGGATCGAGGTCCAGCGACCCCGACACGATCGCGAAAACCGGATGCGGAGGCAGCCCCGCCGCCGCCCGCGCCACCGCGGCCTCGTCGCAGAGCACCATCGGCCCGTAGCCCTCGGTCCGCACTGTGCCCGCCGCGACGAGCACCACGTCGGCCAGGCGCCGCAGCAGGTCGAAGACCCGCAGATCCGCCTCGCCGCCCAGCGCCCCCGAGACCCCCTCGCGGGTCACCGCGCCGTCGATGCTCGAGACGAAGTTCACCCGCAGCCACGCGTCACCGGCGCCGTCCGCGTAGGCCGCGAGCAGCTGGTCGTCGTCGAGGTCCTGGGCGGGCGCCGGCCGGAGCCGGTCGATCGCCGCGCTCACGCGCGGTCCGCCGTCTCGTCGGCCGCGACGTTGTGCCGCAGATACGCCGGCTGCCGCCAGCCGAGCACCGCCTCCGTCAGCCGCACCGCGTCCACCGCCTGCCGCACGTCGTGCATCCGCACGATCCGCGCGCCGTTCAGGATGCAGATCACCGCCGCCGCCAGCGATCCCTCCAGCCGCTCGCCCTGCGGCCGGTCCAGGGTCTCGCCGATGAAGTCCTTGTTCGACACCGCCGCGAGCACCGGCAGCCCGAGGACCGACAGCTCCCCCAGCCGCCGCGTCAGCTCCAGCGTGTGCAGCGTGTTCTTGTTGAGGTCGTGCCCGGGATCGACGATCAGCCGGTCGTCGGGGATCCCCGCGGCCCGCGCACGGTCCACCCGGACGCGCAGGTGCTCGATCACCTCGGCCACGACGTCGTCGTACTGCGGCGCCGTGGGCTCGCTGCGCGGCGCACCGACGCTGTGGGTGACGACGAGCTGGGCGGAGGAGCCCGCGAGCACCGCGAGCATCCCCGGATCGTGCAGCCCGCTGGTGTCGTTGACGACGGAGGCGCCCTCGGCGATGCTCGCCCGGGCCACCTCGGCGCGGGTCGTGTCGACCGAGATCACCGCGTCGCTGCGCCCATGGATGGCCGCGACCACCGGCACCACCCGGTCCAGCTCCTCCTGCAGCGAGACGGCGGGCCCGCGGCCGAAGGGGACGCCGCCGATGTCGACCCAGTCGGCGCCCTGCTCGGCGGCCCGCACCGCGGCGTCGACGGCCCGGTCGAGCGCGAAGGTGGAGCCCTTGTCGTAGAAGGAGTCCGGCGTGCGGTTCACGACCGCCATCACCGCGACCTCCCGCTCGAAGTCGAACCCGCGTCCGCCGATCGTGCGCCTCATCGTCCGTCGTCCCTCCGGCTGCCCGCGCCGAGCGAGCGTCGGCGCGCTCACCCTAGACGAGCCGCATCGGCGAGGGCTGCGGCGGCAGCAGCGGCGTCGTCGCGGCGTCCTCGAGCAGCACCTGGAAGAGCAGGTGGTCCTGCCACTCCCCCGCGATCCGCAGGTAGCGCCGGGCCACGCCGATCCGCTCGAAGCCGTTGCGCTCGAGCACCGTCTGCGAGCCGACGTTGTGCAGCAGCGTGCCCGCCTGCACCCGGTGCAACCGCAGCTCGTCACGGGCGAGGCCGAGGGTCGCGCCGACCGCGCGGGTCATCACCCCACGGCCCTCCAGCTCGGCGTCGACCCAGTAGCCGAGGTCCGCGCTGTCGAAGGCGCCGCGCACCACGTTCGAGAGCGTCACCCGCCCGACGAGCTGGTCGCCGCGCTCGAGCACCAGCGGGAGCAGCGCCCCGGACCGGTACCCGTGCAGCGCGTCGGCGATGGCGTCGGTCTGCCCGCCGGCCTCGAAGAACCGCGCCGACCGCAGCGGCTCCCAGGGCGCGAGGCGGCGCCGGTTGCGGCGGTACGCCTCGGCGAGCGCGGGACCGTCCTCGCGGACGATCAGGCGGAGGACGGTGCCGTGACCGACGGCGATCGAGGCTGACACCCTGCGAGGCTAGACCGATCCGGTCCATTAACGCACGAACCCCCGGCCGGGGCCGGGGGTGTCGTCGTGGTGGGCGATACTGGGATCGAACCAGTGACCTCTTCCGTGTCAGGGAAGCGCGCTACCGCTGCGCCAATCGCCCGCTGCTCCCGGAGGAGCGCCTCGCTCGGTGAACGATCGAGGTGGATACGGGATTCGAACCCGTGTATACGGCTTTGCAGGCCGCTGCCTCGCCTCTCGGCCAATCCACCGTGTACGGGATTCGGTGTCGGCGGCCCCTCGGAGCGTGAGCTCCCGGGGCCGACCAGGTGAAACACCGGCCCGGGGGCCGGTTCTTCGAGCGGATGACGAGATTCGAACTCGCGACCCTCACCTTGGCAAGGTGATGCGCTACCACTGCGCCACATCCGCATGATGTGTTGTATTGCTGTCTTGCTGCCGATTGCTGGTCCTGCCTGTCTCCCCGGCGCTTTCGCTGCCCGGCTCGACCTAGAAGACTGTATCCGAACGCCGCGCGAACTTCCAAATCGACGGCGCCCCGATTCGTGCACCGCGACGCCGGACCCGCGTCGTTCCGCGCGAATCCGGCCCGCAACCCGCTGTTCACCCGGGCGTGGCGCGCCGTTCCCGGTGCATCGGAGCGCCGCGGATCCGCTACGATCGTTTCTCGGGTCGTCCACAAGACGGCCGTCAGGGCGATTGGCGCAGTTGGTAGCGCGCTTCCTTCACACGGAAGAGGTCATCGGTTCGAGTCCGGTATCGCCCACCACCTCCCTCCCCTCCACCTTCCGCATCTCCACCCCGCGCATCTCCACACCGCGGAGGCACTCTCGTGATGGGTCGCTCCCACGCCGTCTCCGGCGCGCTCGCCTGGTCCCTCGTCACGACCGTCCCGGCCCTCGCCGCGCCGCTCGGCCTCGCCGGCCTGCCGCTCGACCTGCGGCTCGTCGGTCTCGGCGTCGCCGCCGGCTGGGCGCTCGTCCCGGACGCCGACCACGCCCGGGCGACGATCTCGCGCTCGGCACCCGGCGCGTCCCTCCTCACCGCGACCGCCGGCCGCATCAGCGGCGGCCACCGGCACGGGATGCACTCCCTGCTCGCCGTGGCCGTCGTCTGGTACCTGATCCCGCTCCTGGTCGCCCTGCGCTTCCCCGTGCCGCTCGTCGGCCCGGTCTCGCTGGCCGCCGTGCTCACCCTGCCGGCGATCGCCTTCGCCGCGAAGGCGGTCAGGGCGGCGCCCTCCTGGCCGATCGCCTGGGCCGGCGCGCTCGTCGTGACGGTGCTGCTGGTCACCCTCGCCGACGGCACCTGGGCCTGGCTGCAGGTCGCCGCGACCCTCGGCTACCTCGTGCACGTCGCCGGTGACGCCCTCACCACCGAGGGGATCAACTGGCTCTGGCCGCTGCGGATCCGCTCCCCGCGCTGGGTGCGCCGCACGCCCGTGCTGCGGCGGCTCTGGACGTCCGGCGGCTACGCCGCGATCCCCGTCCTCGGCTCGGCCGGCTCCTGGCGCGAGACGATCCTCTACTGGCTGATGTCGGCCGCCACGATCGTGCTGACGGCCTGGCTGCTCGCCGAGGAGCTCCTCTGACCCCGGGCGGGAGCCTTCAGTACACCGCGCCCGGGTTCATGATCCCCAGCGGATCGAACACCGCCTTGATCCCGCGCTGCAGCGCCATCGAGTCCTCGCCGAGCTCCTCCGCGAGCCAGCGCCGCTTCAGCAGCCCCACCCCGTGCTCGCCCGTGAGAGTGCCGCCGAGCGCGAGCGCCGTGCGGAACAGCTCGCCCGCCGCCGCCCAGACCTCCTGGCCGACCCCGTCGGACCCGGCAGGCACGACGAAGTTCGGGTGCAGGTTGCCGTCGCCCGCGTGGGCCACGGTCGGGATGCTCAGCCCGGTGCGCTGCTCGATCCCGCGGATCGCGGCGAACATCGCGGGCAGCGCCGAGCGCGGCACGCAGACGTCCTCGATCAGCACCTCGCCCTCGGCCTCGAGCGCGGGATGGAAGGCCCGCCGCACCGCGAGCAGCGCCTCGCCCGCCACCGGGTCGTCCGTCGACTCGGCGTCCCCGCCGGCCCCGGTGACGATCGCGAGGATCCGGCGCGCCTCGTCCTCCGCTCCCCCGCCGTCCGTCTGCACGAGCAGGTAGGCGGCGCCGCGGTCGAGCGACGCGCCCGTGTAGCGACCGATCGCGGCGAGCGCCCCCTCGTCCATCAGCTCCATCACCGCCGGTCGGAGGCGGGCGGCGGTGATCGCGGCGGAGGCGGCCGCCGCCGCCACGACGCTCGGGAAGTACGCGCCGACGGTGACCACCCGGCCCGCGGGGATCGGCCGGAGCTTCACCGTCGCCTCGACGATCACCCCGAGCGTCCCCTCCGAGCCGGTCAGCAGCGCCGTGAGGTCGTAGCCGGCGACGCCCTTCACGCTGCGCCGCCCGGTCCGCACCAGGCGCCCGTCGGCCAGCACGACGGCCAGACCGAGCACCGCCTCGCGGGTGACCCCGTACTTCGCGCAGAGCAGCCCGCCCGCGTTGGTGGCGATGTTGCCGCCGATGCTCGAGATCGCCTTGCTCGCCGGGTCCGGCGGGAAGATCAGCCCGTCCGCGGCGACCGCGTCCGACAGCGCCTGATTGAGCACGCCCGGCTCGACGACCGCGAGCTCGTCCTCGAGCGAGATCTCCAGGATGCGGTCCATGGCCGCCGTCGAGAGCACGATCGCGCCGTCGCGCCCGACGGCCCCCGCGGCGAGCCCCGTCCCCGCACCGCGCGGGACGACCGGCACCCGGTGCTCGGTGGCGAGCCGGAGCGTCGCCTGCACGTCGACGACCGAGCGCGCGCGGACCAGCGCGAGCGCACGTCCGCCGGCGGTCCACCCCGACTTGTCGGTGTGCGCGGACTCGAAGTCCGGCCCCTCGGTCGTCACCGCGTCGCCGAGCTCCTCGCGCAGCCTCCGGAGGACGAGCGCACCGCCGACGGCCTCGGCACCGATTCCGGTGTGAACGGTCTCGGCGGCGCTGGTCTCGGTACGGCTGGTCTCGGTGCTGCTCATGCGGGTCACTCCGGGCGGATAGCGGGTCGGCCCCTCGATCCTTCCACGGCGGCCCGGTCACGCGGCAGGATGGGCGGATGAGCGGAGCGCGGCGATGACGGGAGACACGAGCGCGGGCATCCTCCTGCACCGGCTGCGTGACGGCGAGCACGAGGTGTTCCTCGGCCGGATGGGCGGCCCGCTGTGGACCCGCCGCCCGCGGGCCTGGTCGATCCCCAAGGGCCTGCACACGCCCGAGGAGGCACCGTTCGACGCCGCTCGGCGCGAATTCGAGGAGGAGATCGGCGTCGCCGCCCCGGACCTCGACTACGCGCTCCTCGGTGCCTACCGCCAGCGCTCCGGGAAGACCGTCACCGTCTTCGCCGCGGAGTGCGCCGCCGACATCGCCTTCGTCGCCAGCAACACCTTCGAGCTCGAGTGGCCGCGCGGCTCCGGAGTGATCCGCGCCTACCCGGAGATCGAGCGTGCGGAGTGGCTGCCGCTCGAGCGCGCCCGCGAGGAGATCACCGCCGGGCAGGTGCCCGCGCTCGACGATCTCGAGCGGGCCCTGACCGCGACGGACCGACCGGCGGCCCAGCGCCCGGACGCGCAGGACTCGGCTCAGTAGTCGAGGACGTCCAGCGGGATCGCCAGGTCGTCGTCGGTCGCCATCGGCACGGGCCGGCCGAGCCGGCGGGCGCGGTCGGCCAGCTCGGCAACCAGCGCTTCGTCGACGATCTCCGCGGCGTCCTCGGGCTCGTCCTCGACGAGCATCTGGCTCGACGGTCCGAGCAGCAGCCGGGCCGTCAGCACGCCGCCACCGCGCCGAACGGGGATCTCCACCGTGGCCGCGGTCGCCGTCGAGGCGAGCATCCGGGCGTACTCGAGCACCGCGTCCGCGATGTCGTCCCCGGTGAGGACGCTCCCCTCGGCGTAGTGGATGCGTCGCACGGCGGACTCCTTCAGTCGGCGGAGCGGCCGGCTGCAGGAGAGCCCGGCCGGCTCCCTCCCCAGGGTGGCACGCGCTCCCCGGCGCGCAGGCGGATCGACGGACATCCGCCGGGGGCTTTACTTCCCGGCACCGCCCTCGCCGTGCCCGCGGTCGTCGGCCGCCGAGTAGACCCGCAGCGCCAGCGGCACGATCCGGACCCTCGCCTCGTGGAACCCGTCCGGCTCGCCGTCGAACACCTCGCTCTCGCCGTCGTGCGCCCACTCCGGGTCCACGCCGGCCGGTCGCCGCGCGCCCACCACGACGCCCGCGGTGCTGGCCGACTCGACCACCGGAGCGCGCCAGCCGGGCACTCGCCCGACCACCGGCGTCGCGCCCCGCCCGAGCGCCAGCGACACCGCGCCGCGGGTCCGGGGCGTCCGTCCCGAGTGCAGCACGCGGATGTCGAGCTGCCCGTCGTCCAGGCGCCGGCGGGCGAGCGGCGTCGCGGTGCGCGGGTGCTCCCGGTTCACCCCGACGAAGTACGACCAGACCAGCTCCGTCCGCCCGTCGCGCCGCAGCTCGAACGGGTCGGTCGAGCGCACCACCTCGAAGGCGGCGAGGACCGCGGCGAGCGGCTTGCCGATCACCTTCTCGCGCTTCTCCCGCGCGGCCACGAACTCCGGGTACAGCCCGATCGAGACGGTGTTCAGCACCGTGACCGGCTCGGCGTCCCCGGCCGTCACCTCGGCCACGTCGACGTCGCGGCGCTCGCCGTGCGCCGCCGCGTCGAGCGCGTCCTGGATCGTCACCAGGCCCAGCGCCTTGGCGAAGTGGTTCATCGTCCCGCCCGGCAGCACCAGGAGCGTCATCCCCTCGGCCCGCGCGAGCCCCGCGCCGACCGCCATCGTCCCGTCGCCGCCGTAGACGCCCAGCACCTCGGGCGGAGCGTCGCCGGCGCGCGCCGAGCGCACCACGTCGCCGAGGTCCTCGCCCTCGGCCAGCCGGTGCACCCGCGCCGCGGGGAAGCGCTGCAGGATCAGCGGCTCCGGATCCGGCCGGTGCGAGTCGCGCCCGGCGCTCGGGTTGAGCACCACCAGCAGCTCGGCTCCGTCGCCGAGAGGACGCACGTCGACCGGCGGCCGGCTCGTCCGCTCCGAGACGGGGACGTGCCGCGGGCGCGCCGGCACCAGCACCTTCCCGAGGCCCGCGACGACCGCGCCGAGCGCCGCTCCGCCGACCACGTCGGAGAGCCAGTGCACCCCGACGTGCAGGCGCGAGAAGGCGACGGCCGCGGCGAGCGGCGCGACGGCGAGTCCCACCCGCGGGTTCTCGAGCGCGACCCCGGCGGCGAAGGCGGCGGCACTCGCCGCGTGGCCGGAGGGGAAGCTCGGCGAGGTGGGCACGCGGGCGAGCCGCCGCCCCACCGGCACGTCCACCACGAGCGGCCGGACCCCGCCGAAGAGCTGCTTGCCGACGAGGTTCGCCGCGGCGCTCGCCACCGCCAGCGACGCCGCTCCCCGCGCCGCCTCGCGGGGCCGGCCGGCCAGGAGCAGCAGCGCCCCGAGCCCGAACCAGAGCACCCCGTGATCGGCGGCGCGCGAGAGCCCGACCAGCGCTCCGTCCACGAGCGGCACCGGACGGCGCGCGTTGAGCTTCCGGGCGGCGCGGGCATCGGCCCGGCGCACGGCGCGCGGCACCGCGAGGACGCGCCGGAGCAGGACGGACGGGGGTCGGGTTCCGCGCAGAGGCATGCCTCCAGGGTAGGAGGCGCCTTCCGCGACTCCCTGAGCCCTGGGCGGCTAGACCTCGCCGAAGCCCGACTCGACCAGGTCGGCGAGCCGCCCCACGGCCTCCTCCGCCTCGGCACCGGTGGCCGAGATCGCGACCTCGTCACCGCGGTCGAGCCCGAGCGACATCACGCCGAGCAGGCTCGTCGCGTCCTTGCCGTTCACGTCGATCCGCGCGTCGAAGCGGGTGGCGAGGGTGACGAAGTCGGCCGCCGGCCGGGCGTGCAGCCCGTTCGGGTTGATCAGCCGCACCGTCCGCCGCACGCTCGCCGACTCGGCGGGGGCCGCGGGCGACTCGGCGAGCAGCGCGCCCCGCGCCGACTCCGCCGCCGCGAGCACGTCCGCCAGCGCGGCACCGGTGCCCGCCGCCACGGCCGCCGCCACGGCACCCTCCACGAGCGGCGCGTCCGCGATCCGGACCCGCTCCCGCGCCTCGTCGTCCAGGAACTCCACCGCGGTCTCCGCGGTCATGATCGCCGAGCCGAGGTCGCAGAGCACCACGGCGCCCTCGCCGGAGTCGGCCTCGGCCAGCGCCGCGGTGATCCGCTCGAAGCTCGTCCCGATCCCGCCGTCGTCCGTGCCGCCCGCGGCGATCAGCGCGACGTCGGGCGCCATCTGCGCCGCCAGCTCCACAAGTCCCTCGGCCAGTCGCGCGCTGTGCGAGACGAGGACGAGCCCGACGCTCACGCCGCCGCCTCGGCCGCGGCGCGCAGCAGCAGGACGCTCGACACGCTGCCCGGATCGCGGTGCCCGACGGCCCGCTCGCCCAGGTAGCTCGCCCGGCCCTTCCGTGCGACGAGCGGGTCGGTCGACTCCGCTCCGCCCTGTGCCGCGTCCGCTGCCGCGGCGAGCACGGCGGCCGCCGAGGAGCCGTCGGCCGAGGCGGCCTGCGCGGCCTCGACCGCCGGCGTCCACGCGTCCACCATCGTCTTGTCGCCGACCTCGGCCTTGCCGCGCAGCACGATCCCGTCGCGCGCCGCCGCGAGCAGGGCCGCGACCGCGGCACCGTCGAGCGACTCCTGCCCGGTGACCGCGCCGGACGCCTTGAGGAACGCGGTGCCGAACAGCGGCCCGGAGGCTCCGCCCACCGTCGAGATCAGCGTGGTCGCCACCAGCTTGAGCACCTCGGCCGGAGTCGCGAGCTCGGCAGCCGCGTCGAGCTTCGCGACCACGGCCTGGAAGCCGCGGTCCATGTTCTCGCCGTGGTCGCCGTCGCCGATCGCGCGGTCGAGTGTGATCAGCTCCACCCGGTGCTCCGAGACCGCCTGCGCCGCGGCCCGGATCCACGCCACAGCCCATGCCGCGTCGAGCCCCAGTGCTCCCTGTCCGTCCTGCATCGATCCGTCCTCTTTCCTGTGTCGCCTCTGCGACCGTCGTGTCGCCGTGTCGTCGTGCGGTCGTGTCGTCGTGCGGTCGTGTCGTCGTGTGCGCGCCGCTGTCCGGGCCGGGCGCCCGCCCTCTGCTCGACGCCTCTCAGCGTCCCCAGCGCAGCGCGGCGGTCTGCACCGGTGCGTCCCAGAGCTCCGTCAGCGCGTCGTCCAGCTTCAGCAGCGTGATCGAGACGCCCTGCATCTCCAGCGAGGTGACGTAGCTGCCGACCAGGCTGCGCCGTACCGTCACGCCCTTCTCGGCCAGCACCTCCGCGGCCCGGCGGTAGACGAGGTAGAGCTCGACCTGCGGGGTGCCGCCCAGTCCGTTGACGAAGAGGAGCACGTCGTCGCCGGAGGAGAAGGGCAGGTCCTCGAGGATCGGCGCGAGCAGGCGGTCGACGATCCGGTCGGCCGGCTCGAGCGGGATCCGCTCGCGGCCGGGCTCGCCGTGGATGCCGATGCCGATCTCGATCTCGTCCTCGGCCAGCTCGAAGCTCGGCTCCCCCGCGTGCGGCACCGTGCAGGGCCGCAGCGCGACGCCCATCGAGCGGACGTTCGCGACGACCGTCTCGGCGATCGCCGCCACCTCGTCCAGCGAGTCGCCGCGCTCGGCCGCCGCTCCCGCGATCTTCTCCACCATCACGGTCCCGGCCACGCCGCGGCGGCCCGCCGTGTAGAGGGAGTCCTTCACCGCCACGTCGTCGTCGACGATCACCGAGCGGACCTCCACGTCGTCGGCGAGGGCCAGGTCGGCCGCCGTCTCGAAGTTGAGCACGTCGCCGGTGTAGTTCTTCACGATGTGCAGGACGCCCGCACCGCCGTCGACCGCCTTCGTGGCGGCGACGATCGGATCGGGAGTGGGCGAGGTGAACACCGGCCCGGGCACCGCGGCGTCGAGCATGCCGATCCCGACGAAGCCGGCGTGCAGGGGCTCGTGCCCACTGCCGCCGCCGCTGACGATGCCGACCTTCCCCTGCCGCGGAGCGTCGACGCGCACCACGAACAGCGGATCGGGCTCGACCCGCACCAGGTCGGCGTGCGCGAGGCCGAATCCGGCCACGGACTCCGCGACGACGTTCTTCGGGTCGTTGATGAGCTTCTTCATCGAGGTCTCCTCCAGGGCGCTCCGCTCCGTCGCGGACAGCGGCTCCACGTTACGCCCGCCGTCCCGGCTCGCGCAGGCCCGGCAGCGCGGCTCAGGCGCCGCGCCGGGTCTCCTCGACCCACTGGTCCAGCTTCGCCGTCGCGGCACCCGAGTCGACCGCCTGCGCGGCGCGGTCGAGCGCCGAGCGGAGGCGGTCGAGGATCGCCGTCCGGATCAGCCCCGGGTCGCGCGCCAGATCGAACGCGATCAGTCCCGCCGCCGCGTTCAGCAGCACGATGTCCCGCACCGGCCCCTCCTCACCGGCCAGGACCGAGCGGACGACCTGCGCGTTGTAGGCGGCGTCGCGTCCGCGGAGCTGGTCGATGCTCGCGCGGCGCAGGCCGAGGTCGCGCGGGTCGAGGTCGTGCTCGACGACCGAGCCGCGCGAGACCTCCCAGATGTGGCTGTGCCCGGTGGTCGTCAGCTCGTCGAGGCCGTCGTCGCCGCGGAAGACGAGCGCCGTCGCGCCGCGGGTCTGGAACACCCCGACGAAGAGCGGAACCCGGTCCAGGTGCGCGACCCCGACGGCGGACGCCTCCGGCCGCGCCGGGTTGCAGAGCGGCCCGAGGAAGTTGAAGACGGTCGGCACGCCCAGCTCGGCCCGCACCGGCCCGGCGTGGCGGAACCCCGGGTGGAACATCGCGGCGAAGACGAAGGCGATGCCCGTCCGGCGGAACACCTCGGCCACCCGGTCGGCGGAGAGCGTCAGATCGACGCCGAGCGCCGCGAGCACGTCGGAGGAGCCCGATGAGGAGGACGCCGCGCGGTTCCCGTGCTTGATGACCGGCGTTCCCGCGGCCGCCGCGATGATCGACGCGGTGGAGGAGATGTTGACCGTGCCGAAGCGGTCCCCGCCGGTCCCGACGATGTCGAGGGCCATCGGATCCACGTCCAGCGGCACCGCATGCTCGAGGATCGCGTCGCGGAAGCCGACGATCTCGTCGACCGTCTCGCCCTTGGCGCGCAGCGCGATCAGCAGGCCCGCGAGCTGCGCCGGCGTGGCCTCACCCTGCATCACCCGCTCCATGGCCCAGGTCGCCTCCGACACCGAGAGATCGGAGGAGTCGAGGAGTGAGCCGAGAATGAGCGGCCAGGACAGGGTTTCCGACATGGCTCTCAGATTATGCGACTACGAAGGCCCCACGGGAAGTGCGAGTTCCCCCCCTTGCGATCGTCCATAATGGTCTGTGTGACGAGCACCTCTCTCTCCCCCACGGCCACCGTGCCCGCAGTGAACCGACCCAACCCGGTCGCGGTCGGAACGATCGTCTGGCTGGGCAGCGAGGTCATGTTCTTCGCGGGCCTGTTCGCGATCTACTTCACCCTCCGCAGCACCTCACCGGAGCTGTGGTCGGCCGAGACCAGCATCCTGAACGTCCCCTACGCGAGCGTCAACACGGTGATCCTGGTCGCCTCGTCGTTCACCTGCCAGTTCGGCGTCTTCGCCGCCGAGCGCCTGCAGCCCCGGTCCACCGGGCTCAGCCCGTTCAAGTGGGGCATGGTCGAGTGGTTCTTCCTCACCTACGCCCTCGGCGCGGTCTTCGTCTGCGGCCAGGTCCTCGAGTACGCGACCCTCGTCTCGGAGGGCGTCACCCTCTCGAGCAACGCCTACGGCTCCGCGTTCTACCTCACCACCGGCTTCCACGCCCTGCACGTGACCGGCGGGCTCATCGCCTTCCTGCTCGTCATCGGCCGCGCCTTCGCCGTCAAGAACTTCGGCCACAAGGAGGCGACCAGCGCGATCGTCGTGTCCTACTACTGGCACTTCGTCGACGTCGTCTGGGTCGGCCTCTTCGTCGTCATCTACTTCCTGAAGTGAGGCCAGCCGCCTCCATGCCCCACCACACTCCCGAACCCCGCAGGAAGGTTGCCTCGATGGCCTCCCCGAAGACGAAGAGCCGCGCCAAGAAGGGTCGCCGTCACCCCCTGGCCACGCTGGCCCTGATCGCGATCGGCCTCGGCCTCACCGGCGGCACCTACGCGGCCGTCGGCGTCGCGACCTCCGCCTCCGCGGAGACCTCGGCCACCAGCCAGCAGACGATCGACGAGGGCTCGAAGCTCTTCGCCGCCAACTGCGCCACCTGCCACGGCCTCGACGCCGCGGGCACCGACAACGCCCCGTCGCTGATCGGCGTCGGCGCCGCCTCGGTCGACTTCCAGGTCGGCACCGGCCGCATGCCGATGCAGATGCACGGCCCGCAGGCCCTCGAGAAGCCGGTGCAGTTCACCGACGACCAGGTCGCCGAGCTGGCGGCCTACGTCGCCTCGCTGGCGCCCGGCCCCGCCATCCCCAGCGGCGAGGTCCTCGACGCCCAGGGCGACTCGGCCAACGGCGCCGAGCTCTTCCGGATCAACTGCGCGATGTGCCACAACGTCGCCGGCGCCGGCGGCGCCCTGACCGAGGGCAAGTTCGCTCCCCCGCTGGGCGGCGTCACCGAGGCGCACATCTACGAGGCGATGGTCACCGGCCCGCAGAACATGCCGGTCTTCAACGACCTCAACATCTCGCCGGAAGACAAGCGCGACATCATCTCCTACCTCAAGTACATCGAGGCCAACCCCTCCCCGGGCGGATTCGCCCTGGGCTCCCTCGGCCCCGTCGCCGAAGGCCTCTTCCTCTGGATCTTCGGACTCGGTTCCATCGTCGCCCTGACGGTGTGGATCACCGCACGATCCAACTAGCAGACACCGGCGCCCTGGCGGGCGCTCGACCCCCACGACGCCGAGCGGCGTCGACACGGCGTGAAAAGGAGAACCATGGCAGAGCACGATGAGGGTGGCACCGACCTCGCCACCTCGTCGGCCACCGGGCACGGGAGTGCTCCGGCCGGCACCGCGGTCGTGACGCGGGACCGCGTCCAGGACCCGGGCCTCCCGCCGCACCGCCCCCGGATGACCGACGTCGACCCCAAGGTCGCGAAGCGGGCCGAGCGCACGGTCTACACGCTCTTCTACCTCTCCTTCGCGGGCTCGATCTTCGCGGTGGCCGCCTACATGGCGTTCCCGATCACGGAGAACATCGAGTCGGTCCGGCTGAACACGCTGTTCATCGGCCTCGGCATGTCGCTGGCACTCCTGGGCATCGGCATCGCCGCCGTCCACTGGGGCAAGCAGCTGATGTCCGACCACGAGGGCATCGACATCCGCCACCCCGTCCGCAGCGCGGAGGACACCCGTGCCCGCGCGCTCGAGATCTTCGACCAGTCCGACAAGGAGTCCGGCTTCGGCCGGCGCTCGCTGATCCGCAACAGCCTCATCGGCTCGCTGATCGTCTTCCCCCTGCCCGCCGTGATCCTGTTCCGAGGCCTCGGACCGCAGGACCAGAACCCCGTCGCCCTCCTCAAGACCACGATGTGGCGCGAGGGCACGCGGCTCACCCTGGACCCCTCCGGAGCGCCGATCCTCGCATCGGACGTCACGCTGGGCTCCGCCTTCCACGTCATCCCCGAGGGACTCGACGAGGTCGAGGGCAAGCTGGAGGAGAAGGCCAAGGCCGCCGTCCTCCTGATGCGCCTGAAGCCCGAGGACCTGACCGTCAGCGAGGGTCGCGAGACCTGGAACTACGACGGCATCGTCGCCTACTCCAAGATCTGCACGCACGTCGGCTGCCCCGTGGCGCTGTACGAGCAGCAGACCCACCACCTCCTGTGCCCGTGCCACCAGTCGCAGTTCGACATCAAGCGCGAGGCCGAGGTCATCTTCGGTCCTGCGAAGCGCCCGCTTCCGCAGCTCCCCATCACCATCGACGCCGACGGATACCTGGTCGCTCGCAGCGACTTCACGGAGCCGGTCGGACCATCCTTCTGGGAGCGATGACACACATGTCCACCACCACACCTTCCCGCCCCGCGGCGTCGCCCGCGGAGCCCGGCGACGGCGTCATCCTCGGCAGCGGCAAGCTGCAGAAGGGATACGTCGGCAAGGCCTCCAACTACATCGACGAGCGCACGAGCATCTCGGCGGTCGTCAAGGAGTTCGGCCGCAAGATCTTCCCGGACCACTGGTCGTTCCTCCTCGGCGAGGTCGCGCTCTACAGCTTCGTGATCATCCTGCTCTCGGGCACCTTCCTCACCTTCTTCTTCCAGGCCTCCATGGTCGAGACGCACTACGAGGGCAGCTACCTGCCGCTCAAGGGCATCGAGATGTCCGCGGCGATGGCCTCGTCGCTCGACATCTCGTTCGACATCCGCGGCGGCCTGCTGATGCGCCAGATCCACCACTGGGCGGCCCTGCTGTTCGTGGCCTCGATCGGCCTGCACATGCTCCGCATCTTCTTCACCGGTGCGTTCCGCAAGCCTCGCGAGATCAACTGGGTCATCGGCTTCGTCCTCTTCATCCTCGCGATGGCCGAGGGCTTCACCGGCTACTCCCTCCCGGACGACCTGCTCTCGGGCAACGGCCTCCGCATCATCGACGGCATGGTCAAGGGCATCCCGATCGTCGGCACCTGGGTCTCGTTCCTCCTCTTCGGCGGCGAGTTCCCCGGCACGGACATCGTCGGCCGCCTGTACACCCTGCACATCCTGCTGCTGCCGGCGCTGGTGCTCGCGTTCATCGCCCTGCACCTCGTGTTCGTGGTCGTCCACAAGCACACCCAGTTCCCCGGTGCGGGCAAGACCGAGCAGAACGTCGTCGGCTACCCGGTGCTCCCGGTCTACGCCGCCAAGGCCGGTGGATTCTTCTTCATCGTCTTCGGTGTCGTCGTCCTCATCGCCTCGCTGTTCACGATCAACCCGATCTGGAACTACGGCCCGTACGACCCCTCCCCCGTCTCCGCCGGCACCCAGCCCGACTGGTACATCGGCTTCGCCGACGGTGCCCTGCGTCTGGTCCCGCCGGGACTCGAGTGGGCGATCCCGGGCCTCGGCACGATCTCGTTCAACATCCTCCTGCCGCTCTCCGTGGTCGGGCTGTTCATCGTCGTCGTCCTGCTCTACCCGTTCCTCGAGGCCTGGATCACCGGTGACAAGCGCGAGCACCACCTGCTCGACCGCCCGCGCAACGCCGCGACCCGCACCGCGATCGGTGCCGCCGGAGTCACGTTCTACGCCGTCCTCTGGGCTGCGGCGTCCTCCGACATCATCGCGACGCACTTCCACCTCACGATGGAGGGCGTCATCCACGCCCTGCAGTTCCTCCTCTTCGCCGGTCCGGTCATCGCGTACTTCGTCACGAAGCGCATCTGCCTCGCCCTGCAGAAGAAGGACCGTGAGATCGCCCTGCACGGCTTCGAGTCCGGTCGCATCGTCCGCCTTCCCGGCGGCGAGTTCATCGAGGTGCACCAGCAGCTCGACGCGTACGAGCGCTGGAAGCTGGTCGGCCAGGAGGAGTACGAGCCCCTCATGATCCGCCCGGACTCCCGTGGTCGCATCACCGCCCCGGAGCGCGTGCGCGCCGGCCTCTCCCGCTGGTTCTTCGAGGACCGGATCACCCCCGTCACCCAGAAGGAGCTCGCGAGCTCGCACAGCGAGCACTGACTCCCTCTCCCGAAGGGCCCGGACGCACAGCGTCCGGGCCCTTCGTCGTCCCCAGTTCGACCACCCCTCACAGAGCGCAGAACACCACCGATCGAGCGGCACCCCCGCACAGCAGAGCCCGCCCCCTCCTGCTGATCGAGTAGCCCGCACAGCGGGCGTATCGAGATCCACCACCGTCAGAACGCGAGTCTGCAGACCCGCCCTCCTGAGGACCCCTGGTCTCGATACGCCCCTACGGGGCTACTCGACCAGCATGGAGAGCACGGCCGCCCTCATGCTGATCGAGTCGCCCGCACAGCGGGCGTATCGAGGTCCACCATCGTCAGAACGCGAGTCTGCAGACCCGCCCTCCTGAGGTCGCCGGGTCTCGATACGCCCCTGCGGGGCTACTCGACCAGCAAGAACAGCACCGCCGCGCTCCTGCTGATCGAGTAGCCCGCACAGCGGGCGTATCGAGATCCACCACCGTCAGAACACGACTCTGCAGACCCGCCCTCCTGAGGACCCCGGGTCTCGATACACCCCTGCGGGGCTACTCGACCAGCATGGACAGCACCGCCGCCCTCATGCTGATCGAGTAGCCCGCACAGCGGGCGTATCGAGATCCACCACCGTCAGAACACGACTCTGCAGACCCGCCCTCCTGAGGAAGCCGGGTCTCGATACGCCGCTGCGGGGCTACTCGACCAGCATGAAGGGTGCTCCGCCCTTCGAGACTCTCCGGAACGGACGCAGGCAGTCGGCTGAGGCCCGTGACGGGTCCGTTCGCGGCCCAGCGATAGCACGAGTGGACTCGGGGCGGCCTCAGGGGGCCCTTCAGAGCCCGTTTCACGCCCGTTCGCGGTGTCGGGACGCCCGAGGCAGACCACAGACGCCCGCACCCGCCCCGCGGGCGCCCTCGCCCCACGCGAAAGGGCCGGGTGCCGGAGGTCGAAACCTCCTGCACCCGGCCCTCGGAGCCGTGCAGTCCGCCTAGCGGGCGAAGTACCCGCGGTAGTACTCGTACACCCAGCCGGCGATGGCGACCAGGAAGAGGCCGACCGCGATGTAGGTGATCCAGAAGCCGACCGCGAGGCCGAGGAAGGCCAGCGCGGCGGAGCCGCCGAGGATCAGCGGCCACCAGCTCCACGGGCTGAAGAAGCCCAGCTCGGGGTCTCCGTCGTCGATGTCGGCGTCGAGGCGGTCCTCGGGCAGCTCGGCGCCCTGGGCCTTGTGCACCCGGCCGACGTAGAAGGCGATGAAGCCGCCCAGCACCGACGAGAGCGCGATGCCCACGGTGCCGACCCACTCGACCTGGCCGGTGTCGATCAGCGACCAGAGGATGTAGGTGACGTCCGCGAGGAGGAAGAACCCGGCGAGCAGCCAGAACAGATTGACGTTGGCGCGCATGGCCCTACTTCACCGTGCCTTCGGACTTGTCGTACGTGGGGGCGTCCGGAGCGTCCTTCGCCGGGCCGATGCCGACGGGGATGCCGGCCTCGGGGTGGTTGAGGTCGAAGGCCGGAGCCTCGCTGCGGATGCGCGGGATGGAGGTGAAGTTGTGCCGGGGCGGCGGGCAGGAGGTCGCCCACTCGAGCGAGCGAGAGAAGCCCCACGGGTCGTTCACGGTGACCTTCGGCGCCTTGCGGGCCGTGATGTACACGTTGAGGAAGAACGGGATGAGCGAGACCGCGAGGATCATCGCGCCGATCGTCGACAGCTGGTTCATCCAGGTGAAGCCGTCCTCGGGCAGGTAGCTCGCGTAGCGGCGGGGCATGCCCACGACTCCGAGCCAGTGCTGGATGAGGAAGGTGGTGTGGAAGCCGATGAACAGCAGCCAGAAGTGCCACTTGCCCAGGGTCTCGTTCAGCATCTTGCCGGTCCACTTGGGCCACCAGAAGTAGAAGCCCGAGAACATCGCGAACACGACGGTGCCGAACACCACGTAGTGGAAGTGCGCGACGACGAAGTACGAGTCGGACACGTGGAAGTCCAGCGGCGGCGAGGCGAGGATGACGCCGGTGAGGCCACCGAAGGTGAAGGTGATCAGGAAGCCGATCGCCCAGATCATCGGGGTCTCGAACGTCACCGATCCGCGCCACATGGTGCCGATCCAGTTGAAGATCTTCACGCCGGTCGGGACCGCGATGAGCATCGTCATCAGCGAGAAGAACGGCAGCAGGACCGAGCCGGTGACGTACATGT
The DNA here is from genome assembly GCF_003751825.1 of Rathayibacter sp. PhB186. Classification (NCBI taxonomy): domain Bacteria; kingdom Bacillati; phylum Actinomycetota; class Actinomycetes; order Micrococcales; family Microbacteriaceae; genus Rathayibacter; species Rathayibacter sp. PhB186. The sequence continues at coordinate 336,252 of NZ_RJKO01000002.1, forward strand.
GGTGCGCCCACACGGTCACGGACAGGGCGGCGATCGCGATGGTCGCGTAGATCAGCGTCTTGTAGCCGAAGATCGGCTTGCGGCTGAAGACCGGGAAGACCTCGGAGACGATGCCGAAGAACGGCAGCGCGATGATGTACACCTCAGGGTGGCCGAAGAACCAGAACAGGTGCTGCCAGAGCAGCACGCCGCCGTTGGCCGCGTCGTAGATGTGCGCATCGAACACGCGGTCGGCACCGAGGGCGAACATCGCCGCCGCGAGGACCGGGAAGGCCAGCAGCACGAGGATCGACGTCACCAGGATGTTCCAGGTGAAGATCGGCATGCGGAACATCGTCATGCCGGGGGCGCGCATCGTGATGATCGTGGTGATGAAGTTCACCGCACCGAGGATCGTGCCGAAGCCGGACAGTGCCAGGCCGAAGACCCAGAGATTGCCGCCGAGCCCTGGCGAGAACGTCGTGCTCGAGAGTGGCGCGTAGGCGAACCAGCCGAAGGACGCGGCGCCCTGCGGGGTGATGAAGCCGGCGACCGCGATCAGCGAGCCGAAGCTGTAGAGCCAGTACGCGAACGCGTTGAGTCGCGGGAACGCGACGTCCGGGGCGCCGATCTGCAGCGGCATGAGGACGTTGGCGAAGCCCGCGAAGAGCGGCGTCGCGAACATCAGCAGCATGATCGTGCCGTGCATGGTGAAGAGCTGGTTGTACTGCTCGCGGGTCTCGACCACGGCGAGGCCGGGCTCGAAGAGCTGGGCGCGGATGACCAGGGCCATCACGCCCGCGATGCAGAAGTAGATGAACGAGGTGATCAGGTACATGTACCCGATGACCTTGTGATCGGTGGACGTCATCCAGCGAACGAGGACGTTCGCCTTGCGCTCGACCGGCGGTGTGCCGAATGAGCGGGACGGGGCGGGTGCTGTGGCGGTGCTCATGCTCCCTCTACTCCTCGTTCTCGGTGCGGGCCGGCGCGCCGGTACCGGGCAGGTTGCTGTTGCGGTCGTACTCGGCGCCGAGCTGGCCGGTCTGGCCCGCGTCGCGCAGCGACTGGATGTAGTCGTCGTACTCGCCCTGCGAGACGACCTTCACGTTGAAGAGCATCGCGGAGTGGTACTCGCCGCAGAGCTCGGCGCACTTGCCGGCGTAGGTCCCCTCCTTGAGCGGCGTGACGTACATGTAGTTCGTCTTGCCGGGGATCATGTCCTTCTTGTAGAGGAAGTCGACGACCCAGAAGGAGTGGATGACGTCGCGGGCGTCGAGCTGGATCTTGATCTTCTGGTTCACCGGCAGGTAGAGCGTCGGCACCTCGGACTCGACCAGCGAGCCGGCGCCGTCGGCGCTGTCCTCGTACTGGCCCTGGATGCCCGCGGAGTAGACGTCCTCGTCGACGTAGTTGAAGTCCCACGCCCACTGCTTGCCGTAGACCTGGATGGTCTCGTCCGGGTCGTCGTAGGCCTGCTCGATGGCGGCCTGGTCGCGCGCGGTGAAGGCGAAGAAGCCGATCACGAGGATCAGCGGCACGATCGTGTAGAAGATCTCGATCGGCATGTTGTAGCGCAGCTGCACCGGGAGGCCGGTCTGGCCCTTCCGGCGGCGGTAGACGACGACCGCCCAGATCGTCAGGCCCCAGGTGATGACACCCACGGCGAGCAGGACGATCCAGGAGGTGACCCAGAGTCCGATGACCCGGTCGACGTGGTTCGTCGTGCCGGGTTCAGTGGGGAGCCAGCCCTGCAGCTGCTCCTGCGTGCAGCCCGCGAGGACGAGGGCGAGAGCTCCTGCGACGGGTACTGCGACCCATCGGCGGAGACGGCGATTGAAGCGCACCGGTGACCTTTCGGAAGACTGGGGACCAGTTCACACGAAACTGTATTAGACCGGCCCTAGCCTACCCGCCGTCGTCGGCAGGGAGTGCACCGGCACCCGCTCTTGACCTCTCGCCGAAGTGGTGCTGCAACGGCGAACGGCGCCCGGCCGCCCGCCGGAGCAGGGAGTCGGGCGCCGTTCGAGCGGGCCGTGCGGCGTGTCGCCGCGGGTGATCAGTGGAAGCTGTCGCCGCAGGCGCAGCTGCCGCCGGCGTTGGGGTTGTCGATGGTGAAGCCCTGCTTCTGGATGGTGTCCTCGAAGTCGATCGAGGCGCCGTCGAGGTAGGGGACGCTCATCTTGTCGACGACGAGGCCGACGCCCTCGAACTCGACCGCCGCGTCGCCGTCGAGCGTGCGCTCGTCGAAGTAGAGCTGGTAGATCAGGCCGGAGCAGCCGCCGGGCTGGACGGCGACGCGCAGGCGCAGGTCGTCGCGGCCCTCCTGCTCGAGGAGGCTCTTCACCTTCGCGGCGGCGACGGGGGTCATCGAGACGCCGTGCGCCGCGGTGGTGGTGCTGGCGGTCAGTGTCGTGTCGGACATGTCACTCCTCGGTGGGATCGGTCGGAACGGAGCCGAGCGGGAACAGAGCTGGCGGGATCGGACGGCGTGCTGCCGACGATTCTACGGTGGCAACCCGGGCGCGGGCCGGGCTATTCCGAATCGCTCAGGCCCGGTGCTCGGCGGCGCGCAGCAGGAACAGCGCCTCCGTCTGCGCCGCGCGCTGGAAGACGCCGAGGTGGAGGGACTCGTTCGGGCTGTGCGCGCGCGAGTCCGGGTCCTCGACACCGGTGACCAGGATCTGCGCGTCCGGGAACTCGCGCACGAGGTCGGCGATGAAGGGGATGCTGCCGCCGACGCTGGTCTCCAGCGGCGCGCGGCCCCAGGCGTCGGCCATCGCCTGCTCGACCAGGCCGACGGCCCAGCCCGAGGTGTCGACCAGGAAGGGCTCCCCCGTGTCGACGTCGGCGATCTCGAGGTGGGCGCCGAACGGGGCGTGCGCCCGCAGGTGCCGCTCGAGGGCGGTGAAGCCCTCCTGCGCCTCCTGGCCGGGAGCGATGCGGGCGCTGATCTTGACCCGCACCGACGGGCTGAGGGTGTTGGAGGCGTCCACCACGCTGGGTGCGTCGATGCCGGTGACCGTGATCGACGGCTTCGACCAGATCCGGGAGAGGAGGGGACCGGAGCCGATCGGCGAGACCCCGTCGAGGAGGCCGGAGTCGCGGCGCAGGTCCTCCTCGGTGGTCTCCGGAACCGCACCGTCGTGCTCGGTGAGCCCGGCGACCGCGACCGAGCCGTCCTCGTTCCAGAGCGTGTCGAGGAGGCGGATCGTCGCGAGCATCGCGTCGGGCACCGCGCCGCCGAGCATGCCGGAGTGAGAGGCGTGGTCGAGGGTGCGGACGGTGAGGGTCAGCGTGACGTTGCCGCGCAGGCCCACGGTGAGCGAGGGGGTGTCGATGTCCCAGTTGTCGCTGTCGGCGACCACGATCACGTCGGCCCGCAGCGCGTCGTGGTGCTCGCGGAGGAAGGTCGGGAACGAGCGGGAGCCGAACTCCTCCTCGCCCTCGATGAAGAGCACGAGGCCGAGGTCGTGGTCGTCGCCCGCCACCCGGCGCAGGGCCCGGACCGCGGCGAGGTGCGAGACCGCGCCCGCCTTGTCGTCCGCGGCACCGCGGCCGTAGAGACGGTCGCCGCGCACGGTCGGCTCGAACGGCGGCGTCTCCCACGCCTCCTCCGCCCCCTGCGGCTGGACGTCGTGGTGGGCGTAGAGCAGGACGGTGGGTGCGCCGTTGCGGGCGGCCCGCGTCGCGAGGACGGCGGGCTGACCGAGGAGGTCGGAGTCGCCGATGGTGGAGCTGCGGATCGAGACCTCGTCGAAGACACCCGTCTCCCGGGCGAGCTCGGCGATCGCCTCGGCGCTGGCGGCGACGCGGGTGGCGTCGAAGCCGTCCCAGGAGACGGAGGGGATCCGGACGAGCCGGCCCAGCTCGCCGAGCGAGCGGGGCAGGTCGTCGCGCACGGCGGCGAGCACCTCCTCCTCGGCGGCGGACAGGGTGGAGGACGGAGTCGGAGCGTCGTGAGCCATGGAGGTAATCTTAAGAGACCCTCGATTCCAAGGACGTTCCCCTGTGGCCAAGCACCCGATCGCACCCGACACCCCCGACGACGCCGACGTGACGGCCATCGGGAAGGGCCGGCCGACCCCGACGCGCCGCGAGCAGGAGCTCGCCCGCAAGCGTCCGCTGGTCGTGACCGACCGCAAGCAGGCCGCGCGGGACGCCCGCTCGAAGACCGCGGAGCTGCGCGAGCAGGCCCGCGTCGGCATGGCCGCCGGCGACCAGCGCTACCTGCCGGTGCGCGACAAGGGCCCGCAGCGCAAGTACGTCCGCGACTACGTCGACGCGCGCTTCAGCTTCGGCGAGTTCCTCATCCCGGTGATGGTCGTCGTGCTGCTGATCAGCTTCTTCCCGCAGCCCGAGCTCGCCTCGCTCACCCTGATCATCCTGTGGGCGTTCTTCCTGCTCGCCGTCCTCGACTGCATCCTGCTGGGTCGCCGCCTCAAGAAGAAGCTCGCCGAGCGCTTCGGCGGCGCCGACAAGGTCGAGAAGGGCATCCCGTGGTACGCCGCGATGCGCGCCCTGCAGCTGCGCGTGATGCGCCTGCCCAAGCCTCAGGTCAAGCGCGGAGCGTTCCCGGCCTGACCCGGCGGCACGAACCGGGCCGGCAGAGGCCGGACCGGTCCCGGCGGTGTCGGACTACGCGGCGCGCAGCCTGGCGAGTCCGCGGTTGATCTGACGGCCCCAGAGCGGGCCGCGGAAGACGAACGCCGAGTAGCCCTGCACCAGCGTCGCGCCGGCGTCGAGCCGCTCCTGCACGTCCTCCGCGGTGTCCACTCCCCCGACGGAGATCACGCAGAACTCCGCAGGGACGACACCGCGGATGACCTGCAGCACCTCGAGTGCGCGCGCGGCGAGCGGGGCGCCGGAGAGCCCGCCCGCTCCAGCGCGCTCGACGACGGCGCGGTCGGTGCGCAGTCCCTCGCGGGACAGGGTGGTGTTCGTGGCGATGACGCCGGCGAGGCCGAGGCGCACCGCGAGCTCGGCGACGCGGACGACCTCCTCGTCCGAGAGGTCCGGCGCGATCTTGACGAGCAGCGGAGTCGTGTCCGCCGCCTCGGCGACCGCGGCGAGCAGCGGCTCGAGCTTGTCGATCTCCTGCAGGCCGCGCAGACCCGGGGTGTTCGGCGAGCTGACGTTGACGACCAGGTAGTCGGCGAGCGGCGCGAGCATCCGGGCGCTGACCAGGTAGTCCTCGACCGCGTCGTCGACGTCGACCACCCGGCTCTTGCCGATGTTGACGCCGATCACGGGGCGGCCCCGGGCACTGCGCAGGCGGGCGAGGCGACCGGCCGCCGCGCGGGCGCCGTGGTTGTTGAAGCCCATCCGGTTGATCAGCGCGCGGTCGGCGATCAGCCGGAAGAGCCGCGGGCGGTCGTTGCCGGGCTGGGCGCGGGCGGTCAGCGTGCCCACCTCGACGTGGCCGAAGCCGAGCGCGCCGAGACCGAGCACGGCGGTCGCGTCCTTGTCGAAGCCGGCGGCCACGCCGAACGGCGTCCGGAAGCGCAGGCCGAGCGCCTCGACCGAGAGGTCGGCGCGCGGCACGGTGAGCCGGCGGACGAGCGGGGCGACGGGGCCGAGCGCCTGGATCACCGGGAAGGCGAGGTGGTGCGCCCGCTCGGGATCGAGGCGCGTGAGCACGGTGGAGAACAGCAGCGGGTACACGGCGGCCCTCACAGCTCGTCGGCGGTGTGCAGGGCGGCGGGGCGCTCGGCGCGCAGCAGGGCGATCGCCGACTCGAAGTCGTCGAGGGAGTCGAACGCCTGGTAGACGCTCGCGAAGCGCAGGTAGGCGACCTCGTCCAGCTCGCGGAGGGGGACGAGGATGGCGAGCCCGATGTCGTTCGCGTCGATCTGCGAGGCGCCGGTGGAGCGGAGGTTCTCCTCGACCCGCTGGGCGAGCACGGCGAGGTCGGTGTCGGTCACCGGGCGGCCCTGGCAGGCCTTCCGGACGCCGCTGACGATCTTCTCGCGGCTGAACGGCTCCACGACTCCGCTGCGCTTGATCACGACGAGGCTCGCCGTCTCGGTGGTGGAGAAGCGGCGGCCGCAGGACGGGCACTGGCGGCGGCGGCGGATGGAGAGGCCGTCGTCGCTGGTGCGCGAGTCGATCACGCGGGAGTCGGGGTGCCGGCAGAAGGGGCAGAACATCTCGGGTGCCTCTCGAGGTCAGGCGAAGCGGGCGTCGACGGCGTCGCCGTGCGCGGGGAGCGCCTCGGCGTCGCTCAGCGCGCGGATGTGCGGGGCGACCCGCTGCAGGGCGGCGCGGTCGTAGGAGACGAGCTGCTGCGGGCGGAGGAAGGTGTGCGCGCCGAGACCGGAGGAGAAGCGCGCCTGCCCGAGGGTCGGCAGCACGTGGTTGGAACCGGCCAGGTAGTCGCCGAGGCTCACCGGGGTGGTCGGGCCGAGGAAGACGGCACCGGCGTCGTGGATCCGCTCGGCGGTGGCCTCGGGGTCGACGGTGTGCAGCTCGAGGTGCTCGGGGCCGTAGGCGTCGCTGAACGCGCAGGCGATCTCGAGGTCGTCGACGATCACGAGGGCCGACTGCGGGCCGGAGAGGGCGATGCGGACGCGCTCGGAGTGCTGGGTGCGCGCGGCCTGCTCGACGATCTCGCGGCCGACGGCCTCGGCGAGGGCCGGATCGTCGGTGACGAGGAGGGCGGAGGCGGCCTCGTCGTGCTCGGCCTGGCTGACCAGGTCGGCGGCGATCAGGCGCGGGTCGGCGCTGGAGTCGGCGATGACGAGGATCTCGGTGGGTCCGGCCTCGGAGTCGATGCCGACCTGGCCGAGCACCTGGCGCTTGGCGGTGGTGACCCAGACGTTGCCGGGGCCCGTGATGATGCTGACCGGGTCGACGCCGAGGGAGTCGACGCCGTAGGCGAGGGCGGCGACCGCTCCCGCGCCGCCCATGGCGTAGACCTCGTCGACGCCGAGGAGCCCGGCGGCGGCGAGGATCGTCGGGTGCACGGAGCCGCCGAACGCCTTCTGCGGCGGCGAGGCGAGCGCGACGGAGCCGACGCCGGCGACCTGGGCGGGCACGGCGTTCATGATCACACTGGAGGGGTAGACGGCCTTGCCGCCGGGGACGTAGAGGCCGGCGCGGCCGACGGGCTGCCAGCGCTGGGTGACGGTGGCGCCGTCGTCGAGCACCGTGGTGCGGGCCGGCGGGATCTGCGCGGCGCTGGCCTTGCGGACGCGGACGATCGCCTCCTCGAGGGCCGCACGGATCGCGGGGTCGAGGTCGCGGACCGCCGCGGCGATCTCCTCAGCGGGCACGCGCAGGTGCGGCGGGCGGACGCCGTCGAGGCGCTCCGCCTGCTCGAGCAGCGCCTCGGCGCCGCGCGCGCGGACGTCGGCGATCAGCTCGGCGACGACGGGCCCGACGGCGGCGGAGGTGCCCGGATTGCGCGGAACGAGGGCGAGGAGCTCGGCGGCGGACGGACGTCGCCCCCGCAGATCGAGAGTCTGAATCATGGCCGCCCCAGCCTACCGGCCGCGCTCGCGCCGCTCCCCCGCGGGCGCCTCCCGCGCCGTCCGAGCGCGATCTCGAGACGCCACCCGCACGCCGGTCACCGGGTCTCGATACGCCGCTGCGCAGCTGCTCGACCAGCATGTGCAGCGCGCGCCGCGTCGGCGCGGCTCAGTACAGGCAGTTCGGACCCAGCAGGCTCTTCAGCTCGCCGAAGAGGTCCGGGGTGATCCGGACCGGGAACGGGACCTCGAAGACGCGGGCCGTGTCGCCCTTGATCAGCTTCAGGCGGACCTCGGTGCGGCCGGAGTGGCGGATGAGCACGTCGCTGAGCTGCGAGACGGTGTCGGTCGTCGCGCGCGACTCCGGCATCGAGACGGTCAGCGGCCCGGAGTCGCCGTCCTGGCTCATCTCGGGGGCGAAGAGGCTGAACGCGTGCAGGTTCATGCCGTCGTCGCGCATGCTGACGCGGCCGCGGACGACGACGATGGAGTCGTTCGTCAGCGCCGGAGCGAACTCCTGGTACGCCTTGCCCATGAACATGCAGGTGATCTCGCCGCCGAAGTCCTCGACCTGGATCATCCCGTACTGGTTGCCGGAGGCCTTCGCCATCCGGTGCTGCACGCTCGTGACGAGTCCGGCGACGACCACCGTCTCGCCGTCGCCGATCGACTCCGAGACCAGGAGGTCGGCGATCGTCGTGCTGTAGTGCTTGGCCAGCTCCGTCTCGAGCCCGGCGAGCGGGTGGTCGGAGACGTAGAGGCCGAGCATGTCGCGCTCGAAGGCGAGCTTGTCCCGCTTGGCCCACTCCGGCCGGGTCGGCACCTGGATCGCGGCCTGCGGCTCGTCCCAGAGGCTGTCGAAGTCGAACCCGACCTGGCCGTTGGCCTCGTTGCGCTTCTCCCCGACGGCGGCCTCGACCGCGTCCTCGTGCACCTCGACGAGCGCGCGCCGGGTCGAGCCGAGCGAGTCGAACGCGCCCGCCTTGATCAGCGACTCGATGGTGCGCTTGTTCGCGACCGGGAGCGGCACCTTGCGGAGGAAGTCGTGGAACGACTCGAAGCGCCCCTTCTCCTCCCGGGCGACCCGGATGCCCTCGACGACGTTGGTCCCGACGTTGCGGACGGCACCGAGGCCGAAGCGGATGTCGGGCCCCACGGCGGTGAAGAAGCCGATCGACTCGTTGACGTCCGGCGGCAGCACCTTGATGCCCATCCGCCGGCACTCGTTGAGGTAGGCGGCCATCTTGTCCTTGGAGTCGCCGACGCTGGTGAGCAGCGCGGCCATGTACTCCGCGGGGAAGTGCGCCTTGAGGTAGGCGGTCCAGTAGGAGATGACGCCGTACGCGGCCGAGTGCGCCTTGTTGAACGCGTAGTCGGAGAAGGGCAGCAGGATGTCCCAGAGGGTCTTCACCGCGGCCATCGAGTAGCCGTTGTCGGCCATGCCGCCGGAGAAGCCCTCGAACTGCTTGTCCAGCTCGGACTTCTTCTTCTTGCCCATCGCGCGGCGGAGCAGGTCGGCCTGCGCCAGCGTGAAGCCCGCGAGCTTCTGCGCGATCGACATCACCTGCTCCTGGTAGACGATCAGCCCGTAGGTGCCGCCGAGCACCTCGGCGAGCGGCTCCTCGAGCTCCGGGTGGATCGGGGTGATCTCCTGGACGCCGTTCTTCCGCAGCGCGTAGTTGGTGTGCGAGTCGGCACCCATAGGGCCCGGCCGGTAGAGCGCGAGGACCGCGGAGATGTCCTCGAAGTTGTCGGGCTTCATCAGGCGCAGGAGCCCGCGCATCGGCCCACCGTCGAGCTGGAAGACGCCGAGCGTGTCGCCGCGGGCCAGCAGCTCGTAGGCGGCCGGGTCGTCGAGCGCGAGGTCCTCGAGGACGAGGTCCTGACCGCGGTTGGCACGGATGTTGTCGAGCGCGTCGTCGATGATCGTGAGGTTCCGCAGCCCCAGGAAGTCCATCTTGATCAGGCCGAGCGACTCGCAGGCGGGGTAGTCGAACTGCGTGACGATCTGGCCGTCCTGCTCCCGCTTCATGATCGGGATGATGTCCTTGAGCGGGTCGCTCGACATGATCACGCCGGCCGCGTGCACGCCCCACTGCCGCTTGAGGTTCTCCAGGCCAAGGGCCGTCTCGAAGACGAGCTTCGCCTGCGGGTCCTCGGCGATGACGTTGCGGACGTCGAGCGCCTCCTTGTACCGCGGGTGCTCGGGGTCGTTGATCCCGGTGAGCGGGATGTCCTTGCCCATGATCGCGGGCGGCATCGCCTTGGTGAGCTTCTCACCCATTCCGAACGGGAAGCCGAGCACGCGCGAGGCGTCCTTGAGCGCCTGCTTCGCCTTGATCGTGCCGTAGGTGACGATCTGGGCGACGCGCTCGTCGCCGTACTTGTCGGTGACGTAGCGGATGACCTCGCCGCGGCGACGGTCGTCGAAGTCGACGTCGAAGTCGGGCATCGAGACGCGGTCGGGGTTGAGGAAGCGCTCGAAGATCAGGCCGTGCTTCAGCGGATCGAGGTCGGTGATCTTCATCGCGTAGGCGGCCATCGAGCCGGCTCCGGAGCCGCGGCCCGGGCCGACGCGGATGCCGTTGCGCTTGGACCAGTTGATGAAGTCGGCGACGACGAGGAAGTAGCCCGGGAAGCCCATCTGCAGGATGACGCGGGTCTCGTAGTCGGCGCGGTCCCGCACCTCCTGCGAGATGCCGTCCGGGTAGCGCTCGTTCAGCCCGGCCTCGACCTCCTTGACGAACCAGGTGTCCTCGGTCTCCCCCTCGGGGACGGGGAAGCGCGGCATGTAGTTCGCGGAGGTGTCGAACTGCACGTCGCAGCGCTCGGCGATCAGCAGGGTGTTGTCGCAGGCCTCCGGGTGGTCGCGGAAGACCTGGCGCATCTCGCGCGGGGACTTGAGGTAGAACTCGTCCGCGTCGAACTTGAAGCGCTTGGGGTCGTCGAGCGTGGTGCCCGACTGCACGCAGAGCAGCGCCGCGTGCGAGGTGGCGTCGTGCGCGTGGGTGTAGTGCAGGTCGTTCGTCGCCACCAGCGGCAGATCGAGGTCCTTCGCCAGCCGGATCACGTCGCCGATGACGCGGCGCTCGATCTCGAGGCCGTGGTCCATGATCTCGGCGAAGTAGTTCTCCTTGCCGAAGATGTCGCGGTAGTCGGCGGCCGCCTGCCGCGCCTCCTTGTACTGCCCGAGGCGCAGACGCGTCTGCACCTCGCCGCTCGGGCAGCCGGTGGTCGCGATGAGGCCCTCGGAGTGCTCGGCGAGGATCTCGCGGTCCATCCGGGGCTTGAAGTAGTAGCCCTCGATCGAGGCGCGCGAGGAGAGCCGGAAGAGGTTGTGCATGCCGGTCGTCGTCGAGCTCAGCAGCGTCATGTGCGTGTAGGCGCCCGAGCCGGAGACGTCGTCGCCGCCGCCGTCGCCCCAGCGGATCCGGGTCTTGTCCGAGCGGTGCGTCCCGGGGGTGATGTACGCCTCGGTGCCGATGATCGGCTTGATCCCCGCCGCCGTCGCGGTGCGCCAGAAGTCGAAGGCGCCGAACACGTTGCCGTGGTCGGTGACGGCGATCGCCGGCATGCCCTCCTCCACCGCCGCGTCGATCAGCGGCTTGACCCGGGCGGCACCGTCGAGCATCGAGTACTCGCTGTGCACGTGCAGGTGGACGAAGGAATCGTTACTCGGCAAAGGATGCGCCTCCGACGGACTGCGGGCAGGGAGACCGAAAGTCTACCCGCGTCACTCCCCGCGGAGGACGTCCAGCGCGTGCGCGAGGTCGTCCGGGTAGGTCGCCTCGAACTGCACCCACTCCCCCGTGCCCGGGTGGGTGAAGGCCAGCCGCACGGCGTCCAGCCACTGCCGGGTGAGGCCGAGGCGCTTGGAGAGCGTGGGATCGGCCCCGTACATCGCGTCGCCCACGCAGGGGTGGCGCTGGGCCGCCATGTGCACGCGGATCTGGTGCGTCCGGCCGGTCTCGAGCCGGATCTCGAGGAGCGAGGCGAAGGGGAACGCCTCGATCGTCTCGTAGTGCGTGACCGAGGGCTTGCCGTCGGCGCGGATCGCGAACTTCCAGTCCGAGGAGGGGTGACGTCCGAGCGGCGCGTCGATCGTGCCGGTCAGCGGATCGGGGTGCCCCTGCACGACGGCGTGGTAGATCTTCTCGACCAACCGGTCGTGGAAGGCGCGCTTGAGGTGGGTGTACGCGCGCTCGGACTTCGCGACGACCATCAGGCCGCTCGTGCCGGCGTCGAGGCGGTGCACGATGCCCGCGCGCTCGGCGGCGCCGGAGGTCGAGATCGTGAAGCCGGCCGCGGCGAGGGCGCCGAGCACGGTCGGGCCCTCCCAGCCGACGGCCGGGTGCGCCGCGACCCCGACGGGCTTGTCGATCACCACGATGTCGTCGTCGTCGTGGACGATCCCCAGATCGGGGACCGCGATCGGGACGATGCGCGGCTCCTCGCGGGGACTCCACTCGACGCTGAGCCAGGCGCCCGCGGCGACGCGGTCGCTCTTGTCGAGCACCCGGCCGTCGGCGGTGACGCCGCCGGCGTCGATGACCTCGGCGGCGAAGGTGCGCGAGAAGCCGAGGAGCTTGCCGACGGCCGCGTCGGCGCGGAGGCCGGCGAGTCCGTCGGGGACGGGCAGCGAGCGGGACTGCACCATCAGGCGCCGCCGCGCGGCTCGGAGTCGATCGCCGCGGTGCTGTCGGTGTCCGCACCGTCCTCCGCGGCGGCCTGCTCGGCCTTCCGCGAGGAGCGCGTGCCGTCGAGGTTCACGCCGCGCAGGCTGAGGATCACGAAGAGCCCCATCGCCGTGCAGATCGCGATGTCGGCGACGTTGTAGATCGCCGGCAGCAGCCACGGCGTGTAGAGGAAGTCGACCACGTGGCCGAGACCGAACGACGGCTCGCGGAAGAGCCGGTCGAACAGGTTGCCGAGCGTGCCGCCGAGCAGCAGGCCGAAGAACAGCGCCCACGCCGTCGAGCGGATGCGCCGGGAGAACCAGATCACGGCGACGACCACGCACGCGGCGATGATCGAGAAGATCCAGGTGGAGCCGCTCGCGAGCGAGAACGCGGCTCCGGGGTTCTTCACGTAGTGCAGGATCAGCACGTCGCCGAGGACGTGCACGTCCTCACCGAGCGTGAGCCCGGTGCTGACGAGGTGCTTCGCGGTCTGGTCGATCGCGAACACCGCGAGCGCAACGAGGCCGAGGGTGACGAGCACCCTCGGCCTGACGTTCGCTGCGGTGGTGCTACGCCCCAAAGCCGGGGAACGAGGACGACTCGGCCGACACCGGCTGGGTGTCGAGGTCGCGGAGCTGGCCCTCGATGTAGCTCTTCAGCTTCTGGCGGTACTCGCGCTCGAAGGTGCGGAGCTCGTCGATGCGGTGCTCGACCGTCGCGCGCTCCTCCTCGAGCTTCGCGACCTGGGCACGCTGCTTGGCCTCGGCCTCGGCGACGATGCGCGCGGCGGTGGCACGGCCCTCGGCGACGAGAGCGTCGCGCTTGTCGGCACCCTCGCGGACGTGCTCCTCGTGGAGACGGCGCGCGAGCTGCAGGAGTCCACTGGAGCTCTCGGCCTCGTCGACCGGAGCCGACTGCGAGGCGGCGGGAGCGGCCTGGGCGGGAGCCGGGGTGGGCTCCGGCTCGGGCTCGGGCTCCGGCTCGGGAGCCGGGGTCTCGTCGACCACGGGAGCGGGGGCCGGCATGGACGCGACGGGGGCGTCCATCGGCCGCGAGTCACCGGAGGAGAGGCGCTGGCGCAGCTCCTCGTTCTCCTGGTTCAGGCGGCGGAGCTCCACGACGACCTCGTCGAGGAAGTCGTCGACCTCGTCCTGGTCGTATCCCTCGCGGAACTTCGTCGGCTGGAACCGCTTGTTGACAACATCTTCGGGAGTGAGCGCCATGGCTTTCCACCTTCGATTTCAAGTAGGTACACGTTCAAGAACGTTCGGCTGGAGCTAGCAACGACTAAAGCTAGCAACTGGGAGCGCGCGGCGCAGTGCGGGCACAGCGGAGCACGTCCGATCGACGCCAACGATACAGGGGACGCGGGCGACCCGTGCACCGCCGGGCATCAGACGCGCTGGAGCCAGGTGGCGATGTACATGCCCACGATGACGCAGAGCATGGTGAGGCTCCAGCCGAAGTCGAGGGCGATCGGGCCGATCGAGACCGGCTTGATCACGCGGCGGAAGAAGGAGATCGGCGGATCCGTGACCGTGTAGACGGTCTCGGCCGCCACGAGTCCCACGCCGCGGGGGCGCCATTCGCGGCGGATCACCCGGACGAGATCCAGGACGAACCGCGCCCACATGGCGAAGAAGTACAGCAGGAGCGCGAAGTAGAGGACGCTCGCGAAGAGCGAGATGACGGAGCTCACCGAACGACAGGGCTCCCGGGATCAGGACTTCGCGAAGAACGACGCGTCGGCGTCGCTCTCGGCGGAGGCCGAATCGCCCGCGACCGTGATGTGCGACGGGGAGAGGAGGAACACCTTGCTCGTGACGCGCTCGATGCGGCCGTAGAGGCCCTGCGAGAGGCCGCTGGCGAAGTCGATCAGGCGGCGCGCGTCGGCGTCGCTCATCTGCGAGAGGTTGATGATGACGGGGATGCCGTCGCGGAAGTTCTCCGCGATCACCTGAGCGTCGCGGTACTGCTTGGGGTGGACGGTGAGGATCTCGTTCATCTCAGCGTGTGCCGTCGCCTTCGGGGTCTGGGGGGTGGGCTTGCGGAGCGGGGTGACCGTCGCGCGGGGCTGCTGCGGGGTCGGCTCGACCGGCGGGACCGGCTGGACCGGGGAGACCGGGGCGCGGTGCGCTGTCGCGGGGGCCGCCTCGACGGTCTCGGCACGCTCGTACTCGACCTCTTCGTCGGCGAGTCCGAGGTACACCATCGTCTTCTTCAGCGGGTTGGCCATCAGTGTCCTCCGTGTTGTCGTCGCACCCACAGCTGGGTCACGACGAGGCTACGGGCGGGCGGGCCGATTGCCGGTGATTGCCGACCCGATTCGCAGGTGTGTCGCACCCTCGGCGATCGCGTCGGCGAAGTCGTTCGACATGCCGGCGGAGATGCCGGTCGCTCCGGGGTCGATCGAGCGGACGCGCTCCGAGATCGCCCGCAGCCGCGCGAAGGCCGGGCGGGGCTCCTCGCCGAGCGGAGCGACGGCCATCACGCCGCGCAGGGCGAGCCCCGCGGCGGCCGCGAGGGCCTCCGCGAGCGGCTCGACCTCGCCGAGGGCCGCTCCCCCGCGGTCGGGGTCGTCGGTCAGATTGACCTGCAGGAACACGTCGAGCGGCACCTGCCCGGGCTCCGGCGGGCCGACGTCGAGCAGCGGCACGAGGGCGAGCCGGTCGACGGAGTGGATCGAGCTCGCGTAGCGGCGCACCTGGCGCGCCTTCTTGCTCTGCAGCTGGCCGATGTAGTGCCAGCGCGCGGGCGTGTCGGCGAGCTCGGCCGCCTTCTCCTGCGCCTCCTGGTGGCGGTTCTCGCCGAAGTCGGCGACGCCGAGCTCGAGGAGGTCACGCAGGAGGGAGACGGGGTGGTACTTGGTGACCACGATCGTGGTCAGCTCCGACGGGTCGCGACCGGCCGAGCGGGCGGCGTCGGCGACCTGCTCGGTCACCGAGGCCCAGCGCTCGGCCAGCTCGCGATCCACCACGGCGGCGACTACTTGAGGAAGTCGGGGATGTCGAGGTCGCTCTCGTCGTCGTCGAACGACGGATCGGCGACGGGAGCCGGCGCGGCGACGGGGGTGCTCGACCAGATCGACCCGGCCGACGGCGCGGCGACCGGGGCCGGGGCGGGCTCGGACGACGCCTCCGCGGGCAGGCTCTGCTGCGGGCGCGGCGCGGCGACGGCCGCGGGACCGGTCGCACCGGGCTCACCGCCGTCGAAGCCCGCCGCGATCACGGTGACGCGCACCTCGTCGCCGAGGGTGTCGTCGATCACGGCACCGAAGATGATGTTCGCCTCGGGGTGCACGGCCTCCTGGACCAGGCGCGCCGCGTCGTTGATCTCGAAGATGCCGAGGTTCGATCCGCCCTGGATGGAGAGCAGCACGCCGTGCGCGCCGTCGATGCTCGCCTCGAGCAGCGGGGACGCGACGGCCAGCTCGGCCGCCTTGATCGCCCTGTCCGCCCCGCGCGACGAGCCGATGCCCATCAGCGCGGAGCCGGCGCCCTGCATGACCGACTTGACGTCGGCGAAGTCGAGGTTGATCAGGCCCGGGGTGGTGATCAGGTCGGTGATGCCCTGGACACCGGCGAGCAGCACCTGGTCGGCCGTGGCGAACGCCTCGAGCATCGAGATGCCGCGGTCGCTGATCTCGAGGAGGCGGTCGTTCGGGACGACGATGAGGGTGTCGACCTCGTTCTTCAGGGTCGCGACACCCGCCTCGGCCTGGGTCTGGCGGCGGCGGCCCTCGAAGCCGAAGGGCTTCGTGACGACACCGATGGTGAGCGCGCCGATCGACTTCGCGATGCGTGCCACGACGGGCGCGCCGCCGGTGCCGGTGCCGCCGCCCTCGCCCGCGGTGACGAAGACCATGTCGGCGCCCGCGAGCACCTCCTCGATCTCCTCCGCGTGGTCCTCGGCGGCGCGGCGGCCGACCTCGGGGTCGGCGCCGGCGCCGAGTCCGCGGGTCAGCTCGCGGCCGACGTCGAGCTTGACGTCCGCGTCGCTGAGGAGCAGCGCCTGCGCGTCGGTGTTGATCGCGATGAACTCGACGCCGCGGAGGCCGAGCTCGATCATGCGGTTGACGGCGTTGACGCCGCCACCGCCGATGCCGACGACCTTGATCACGGCGAGGTAGTTCTGGTTTGAAGTCACGTGTCCGGCCTCCGGGCTGAACCTTAAACCTGTAGTTGAGGCTTAAAGTTATGCTGAGTATGCATTTGGGGTGTGGGCTCGACGGTAGGCGGAGTGCGCGCCGCGCTGCGACAGACACGCCCGCAATCGGAAAAGAGCCGCGCGGATCCGTCCGGCGCGCCACTCATCGCCGGGCGACGACGGCGGCCTCGGGCGAGGAGACGTCGTAGGAGGCGACCGACGCGGGGTCCGTCGCCGCCATCAGCTTCTCCAGGACGACGGCCTTGAGCGCGGAGTCGTCCGACCCGCCCCAGAAGACGACGGCGCCGTCCGCGAGGGTCAGGGAGACGTCGTCCCCCGTGGTCGCGGCCGCCGAGGCGACCTGGCTCTCGAGCGACTCCGGCAGGGTGAGCAGCACCCGGGCGGTCGCGCGGAACGCCGCTCCCGAGGCGGAGCCGGTCGGCGTGCTGAGCAGCGGGTAGCCCTCCTGCGCGGCCGGCGCCGTCTCGATCACCACGCCCGCCGGGTCGACGAGGTCGAACTCCGCGCCGTCGGCGATCACGCCGACCGGGGTCCGCTCGACGACGCTGACGATGAGCGTGCTCGGCGGTCGCGTCTGCACGGAGTAGCTGCGCACCAGGGGGTAGCTGCCGAGCACCCGCCCAACGGCGGCGCGGTCCACCAGCGTGAGCGGCACCCCGACCTGGTCGGCGAGCGAGCTCTGGATGTCCTCGGCGCTGACGCGCTGGGTCCCGGTGATCTCGATCGTCTTGACGGCCATCAGCGGCGAGTAGGCCGCGACCGCGACCACCAGGGCGAGGACGACGAGCGAGCCGGCCGTGACCAGGGCGATGGTGCGGCGGCGGCGTGCGCGCTTGGTGAAGCGGCGGACCTCGCCGCGCTCGAAGCGCCGGCGCTCCCGAGCCGCCTTCGCGAGCGCGCGACCCTCCGACCCGGGCAGCGGGAGTCCCCGGAGCCGGGACAGCGGCGTCCTCCGCGGCTCGGCCGCCGTCCCGGGCGGAGTCCTCTCCGACTCGGCCGGGGCGGGCTCGGCACGCACGGGTACCGCCTTCTCGGACGTCACCTTCTCAGGTGCGAGCTTCGCGGGTGCGACCTTCGCCGGTGCGGCCTTCGCCGGTCTCCCGGCCTCCGCCGCCTTCTCCGCCTTCATCCGCTCGGCCTGCAGCTTCCCCGCCGCGCTCCGGGGAGCGGACGGCACCCGCAGTGACGCCGGCGTCGTCAGCCGGATCGGCTCGGTGGGGTGCTCGTCGTCGCCGGACGGACGCGACTGCGCCGGCGGAGGGCTCGCCGGACGAGCGGGCGCGGAACGCACTCCGCTCGGCGGCCGCACGCCGTCCGGCCGCTTCATCGCGCGACCGGCGCGACCTCGCTCGCGCCGAGCGACTCGAGCAGCTGCGGGATGATCCGGTAGACGTCACCGCAGCCGAGGGTGATCACGAAGTCGCCCTCGCGCGCGATCTCCGCGGTGCGGCGGGACGCCTCCTGCCAGTCGGCGAGGAACGAGACGTGCGAGGGGTCGGCGAACTTCTCGCTGACCAGCGCGCCGGTGACGCCGGGCTCGGGGTCCTCGCGCGCGCCGTAGACGTCGAGCACGATCGTCTCGTCGGCGTAGGTCTCCAGCGCCTCGGCGAACTCGCGGGCGAAGAGCCGGGTGCGGCTGTAGAGGTGCGGCTGGTGCACGGCGATGATCCGGCCGGTGCCGACGACGGTCCTCGCGGCCGACAGGGCGGCGGCGACCTCGGTGGGGTGGTGCGCGTAGTCGTCGTAGACGCTCACGCCGCGCACGGCGCCGTGCAGCTCGAAGCGGCGCTCGGTGCCGCCGAACCCGGAGATCGCGGCGAGGGCCGGAGCCGGTTCGAAGCCGAGGCCGACGAGCACGGCGAAGGCGCCCGCCGCGTTGATCGCATTGTGGCGGCCCGGGATGCGCAGGCGCGTCGTGTAGCGGCGGCCCTCGTACTCGACCGTGAAGCCGACCGGGCCGACCAGCTCGAGATCGACCACGCGGACGTCGGAGCCCTCCGCTTCACCGAAGGTCAGGACCTTCGGTCCGTCGATGCGGCGGGTGACGCTGACGGCGCCGGGGTCGTCGGAGGAGATGACGACCAGCTCGCGCGCGCTCGAGGTGAAGGTGACGAACGCCTCCTCGAACGCCTCGAGCGAGCCGTAGTGGTCGAGGTGGTCCGGGTCGACGTTGGTGACGAGGGACACCGCGGTGTCGTAGAGCAGGAAGCTGCCGTCGGACTCGTCCGCCTCGACGACGAAGACCTCGCCGGAGCCGGCCGCGGAGGAGGTGCCGAGGCCCTCGATGATCCCGCCGTTGACGAAGCTGGGGTCGGCGTCGAGGCCGAGCAGACCGGTGACGATCATGCCGGTCGAGGTGGTCTTCCCGTGTGCGCCGGCGACGGCGACGAGGCGCTTGCCGCGGACGAGCCAGGCGAGCGCCTGCGAGCGGTGCAGGACGGGCAGGCCGCGCTCCTTCGCCAGCAGGTACTCGGGGTTGTCCGGCCAGAGCGCCGACGTGACGACGACGGCCTCGGCATCGCCGAGGTGCGCCGCGTCGTGCCCGATGGCGACCGGGATGCCGAGCTCGCGGAGCTGCTCGATCGGGTGCGACTCGCGCACGTCGGAGCCGGTGACGCGGTGACCGGCGCGGTGGAACAGCCGCGCGATCCCGCTCATCCCCGAGCCGCCGATGCCGATGAAGTGAACCGAGCCGAGCTCGTCGGGGACGGTGATGCCGAGGTCGGGCTTGATCACGGGGCTCTCGCTTTCGGGTGGTCGGCTCGGCGTGCGGGGTGCCGCAGGCCGCGCGAAGGGATCAGTTTAACCGCGGAGGGATCAGTGCGGACGGAGACCGGACCCGATGAGGTCGACCAGCCGGCCGGAGCCGTCGCGCACGCCGACGGACGCGGCACGGCGGCCCATCTCGGCGAGGCGCGGAGCGTCGTGCAGGAGCGCCACCAGGTCGCTCGCGACCCACGCCGGGGTGAACGCCGCGTCCTCGACGAGGAGCGCGCCGCCCGCATCGACGACACCGCGCGCGTTGAAGCGCTGCTCGCCGTTGCCGACCGGGTAGGGCACGTACACCGCAGGGAGGCCGAGCGCGCTGAGCTCGCTCACGGTGGCCGCTCCGGCGCGGGAGACCGCGACGTCCGCGGCGGCGAGAGCGAGGTCCATCCGGTCGCAGTAGGCGAGGAGGTGGTAGCCGGGGACGCCGGGGTCGGTGATCTCGGCGCGGTCGCCGGTGATGTGCAGCACCTGGAAGCCGGTCGCGACGAGCGCATCGGCACTCGCGTGCACGGTCGCGTTGATCCGCCGGGCACCGAGCGAGCCACCGGTGACGAGCAGGGTGCGGCGTGCGGGATCGAGACCGAAGGCGGCCATCGCCTCGTCGCGCACGGCTGCGCGGTCCAGCTGTGCGATCTCGCGGCGCAGCGGCATGCCGACCACCTGCGCGTTCCGCAGCGGCGTGCCCTCGAAGGCGACGCCGACGTACGGCGTGAAGCGGGCACCGAGCCGGTTGGCGAGCCCCGGCCGGGCGTTGGCCTCGTGCACCACGAACGGGATCCCGGCGCGCCGGGCGGCGAGGTAGGCGGGCGCGGCCGCGTAGCCGCCGAAGCCGACGACCGCGTCGATCCGGCGCTCGCGGAGGGTGCGGACGATGCCGTCGATCGTCGCGCGGAAGGCCGACGGGAAGCGCAGGGCGGCGCCGTTCGGACGGCGCGGGAACGGCAGGCGCGGGATCACCGACAGCTCGTAGCCGCGCAGAGGCACCAGTCGGGCCTCGAGTCCCTCGGCCGTGCCGAGGACGAGGATCTCGTCCTCCGGGTGGCGCGCGCGGATCTCGTCCGCGGTCGCGAGCAGCGGATTGACGTGGCCGGCGGTCCCGCCGCCGGCGAGCAGGAAGCGGGTCATCGGGCGGCGGCCTTCTTGGCGGCGCGCGCGGCGGCGCCGTCGCTCGGCGAGGTCTGGTGGCGCGCGAAGGAGAGCACGACGCCGATGGCGAGGAGCGAGCTGAGCAGGGCGGTGCCTCCGGAGGAGATCAGCGGCAGCGGCACTCCGAGCACCGGGAGCACCCCGAGCACCACCCCGATGTTGACGAACGCCTGGCCGATCAGCCAGACCATGACGGCGCCGGTCGTGATGCGGACGAACGGGTCGGTGGACGCGTGGATGATGCGGAAGAACGCGATCGCCAGGACGACGAAGAGCGCGAGGACGACGATCGCCCCGATCAGGCCGAGCTCCTCGCCGATGATCGCGAAGATGTAGTCGTTGTCGGCCGCGGGCAGCCAGGACCACTTGGCCTTGGAGTTGCCGAGGCCGACGCCGAAGATGCCGCCGGAGGCCATCGCCCAGGTGCCGTGCACGGGCTGCCAGCAGGAGGTCTCGTACTGCTCGGAGCCCGAGCAGTCGCCGAGGAAGGACATGATCCGGGTCAGCCGGTTCTCGCTCGAGACGGCGAAGAGCACGGCGCCGACCGCGCCGACGAGCACGATCGGGATCAGCACCTTCATCTGCACGTTCGCGTAGAAGAGCGCAGCCAGGACGATGCCGGCGAGGATCAGGACGGTGCCGAGGTCGCCGCCGCCGAGGACGAGGCCGATCGAGCCGCCCGCGACGATCAGGACGGGCATCAGCGCGTCCTTCCAGTCCTTCGGGCCGCGGTACCGGCGGGCGAGCAGCAGGCCGAGCCAGAGCGCGAGCGCGAGCTTGATGATCTCGGACGGCTGCATCGTGAAGCCGCCGATCCGCAGCCAGTTGCGGTTGCCGCCGACCTCCCAGCCGAGCGGGGAGAAGAGCACGAGCAGCTGCAGGACGCAGCCGGCCCCGAGCAGGAGGGGTGTCGCCTTCTTCCAGAAGCGGATCGGCACGCGCGACACCACGAGCATCAGCGGCACGCCGAGCAGGGCGAAGCCGCCCTGGCGGAAGAAGCCGCCGAAGGAGTCGTCGCTCCGGACGTAGGACGTGACCGACGAGGAGGAGAGCACCATCGTCAGCCCGAAGAGCACGAGGAAGAGCGTCGTGCCGAAGAGCAGGAAGAAGTTCGGCGATCCCGAGGCGAGGACGCGGGCGAGCACGATCCGCGCGGTGCGCAGTCCGCCGCGCTCCTTGTGCTGCTCGCCCTCGGTCGCCTCGGCGCGCGAGCGGTCAGTGCGCGAGCGGCCCGGGCTGCGGTTCGTCGTCGGAGCGGTCATCGGCTCCCCCTCCCAGATACGTCGCCACGGCGGCCGCGAAGAAGCGGCCCCGCTCCGCGTAGTCGCGGAACTGGTCCATCGACGCCGCGGCAGGTGCGAGCAGGACGACGTCACCCGTGCGGGCGATCACCGCGGCGGCCTCGACGGCCGCCTGCATCACCGCCCCAGTGTCATCCGGGACCACCTCGGTCACGGGGAGGGCGGGCGCGTGTCGCCGGAATGCCTCGAGGACCTCTGCGCGGTCCGCGCCGATGACCACGGCGCCGCGCAGGCGGCCGACGTGGGCGCCCACGAGAGCGTCGATGTCGACACCCTTCAGCAGCCCGCCGACGAGCCAGACGACGGACGGGTAGGCCCGGAGCGAGGCGTCGGCGGCGTGCGGGTTCGTCGCCTTGGAGTCGTTCACCCAGACCACGCCGGAGCTCTCCGCGACCACCTGGATGCGGTGCGCGTCGAGCTCGAAGGTCGCGAGGGCGCGGCGGACGGCGGCGGGCTCGATGCCGCAGGCCCGCGAGAGCGCGGCGGCCGCCAGCACGTTCTGCACGATGTGGGGGGCGGCGAGCCCGCGAGCGGCGAGCTCGTCGACGGTCGCGATCTCGATCGCGCTCGTGGCGCGGTCCTCGAGGAAGGCGCGGTCGCAGAGGATCCCGTCGACGACGCCGAAGTCGCTCGGCCCGGGGACCCCCAGACCGAAGCCGATCGCGCGCGCGCCCTCGATCACCTCGGCGTCGACCACCATCTGCTCGGTGGCGGCGTCGGCGCGGTTGTAGACGCAGGCGACCCGGGTGTTCGCGTAGACCTTCGCCTTCGCGGCGCGGTAGGCCTCGAAGGTGCCGTGCCAGTCGAGGTGGTCGTCGGCGATGTTCAGGCAGGTGCTCGCGAGCGGCTCGATCCGGCCCAGGTAGTGCAGCTGGTAGCTCGAGAGCTCGACCACCAGGACGTCGAAGCCCTGCGGGTCGCGGACCGCGTCGAGCACCGGGATCCCGATGTTGCCGCAGGGGGCGGCCCGCAGCCCGCCGGCGACGAGCATCGTCGCGGTGAGCTGCACGGTCGTGGTCTTGCCGTTCGTGCCGGTCACCAGCACCCAGTCGGCCGGGGTGCCGTCGGCGCGGACGACCTTGTCGCGCACGCGCCAGGCGAGCTCGACGTCGCCCCAGAGCGCGATGCCCGACTCCCCCGCCCACGCGACGATCGGATGCGTCGGCGCGAAGCCGGGCGAGACGACGACGAGCTCGGGGTCGAACGACGCCAGCTCCTTCGGGACGCGGTCGAGCCGCTCGGCCCGGTGCAGGCGCGCCCCGATCACCTCGAGCAGGCGCTCGCGCTCCTCGTCGGCGCGGTCGGCCAGGACGAGCACCTCGGCGCCCAGCTCGGTCAGCGTGTCGGCGACGGAGAAGCCGGTGACGCCGAGGCCGAGCACGGCGACACGGAGACCGCGCCAGTCGGCGTGCCAGCTTGTCAGGGACTCGGGGCGGGCGGACGAGGCGGGAGCGGTCATGCCAGGGAGAGCCATTCGAGGTAGAAGAGCCCGACGCCGGCCGCGACGAAGATGCCGGCGATGATCCAGAAGCGGACCACCACCGTGATCTCGGCCCAGCCCTTGAGCTCGAAGTGGTGGTGGAGCGGGCTCATCAGGAAGATGCGCTTGCCCCGGGTGAGCTTGAAGTAGATCCGCTGCACGATCACCGAGCCGGTGACGATGACGAACAGGCCGCCGATCAGGATGACGAGCAGCTCGGTGCGGGTGAGGATGGCGAGGGCGGCGAGCGCGCCACCGAGGCCGAGCGAGCCGGTGTCGCCCATGAAGATCTGCGCGGGCGAGGTGTTCCACCAGAGGAAGCCCACGAGCGCGCCGGAGATCGCCGCGGCGATGATCGCGAGGTCGAACGGATCGCTCACCTGGTAGCACTTGTCGGCCACCTCGGGGTTGAGCTGCGCGTCGAAGCACCACTGGTTGGACTGCCAGAAGCCGATGATGACGTAGGAGCCGATCGCGAGGATCGACGAGCCGGTCGCGAGGCCGTCGAGGCCGTCCGCGACGTTGACGCCGTTGGACGTGCTGGTCACGATCACGCAGATCCAGAGCACGAACAGCCCGATGCCGATCCAGCCGAGCGTCGCGAAGTCGAACGGCAGGTCGCGGATGAACGAGATCGACGTCGAGGCGGGCGTCAGTCCGTTGGAGTCGCGCACCATGATCGCGATGACCGCGAAGGCCGCGGCGACGATGATCTGCCCGGCGATCTTGGCCCAGCCGCCGAGCCCGAGGCTGCGCTGGTTGCGGGTCTTCAGGAAGTCGTCGATGAAGCCGACGAAGCCGAGCCCGACCATCATGAACAGCACCAGCAGCGCCGACGGCGCGAGCGCCCGGTTGCCGAAGAGCGAGCCGAGGAAGTAGCCCGCCACGGTGGCGATGATGATGACGATGCCGCCCATCGTCGCCGTGCCGTGCTTGACGTGGTGCGACTTCGGTCCGTCCTCGCGGATGAACTGGCCCCACTGCAGGCGGTGGAACAGCCGGATGAACAGGGGCGTCAGCAGCAGCGTGAAGGCGCCGGAGAAGGCTCCGGCCAGAAGGAGTGCTCTCATCGGTGGCGCTCTCCCAGTCGGTCGCCCAGGAATCGCAGCCCGGCGGAGTTGGACGACTTCACCAGGACGGTGTCGCCGCTCCGAAGATAGCCGTCGAGCAGGTCGTAGGCCTCGTCGGCGGTCTCGACGAAGACGGACTCGCCGCTCCAGGAGCCCTCGCGCTCGGCGGCGACGTGGATCCGTCGCGCCTTCGCGCCGACCACCACGATCTGCGCGATGTTGAGCCGGACGGCGAGCAGGCCCACGCGGTCGTGCTCCTCGTCGGCCCACTCCCCCAGCTCGCTCATCTCGCCGAGGACCGCGACGGTGCGCCCCTCCGGCTTCGCGATCTGGGCGAGGGTCCGCAGGGCGGCGGCGGTGGAGTCGGGGCTGGCGTTGTACGCGTCGTTGACGACCGTGACGTCGGCGCCGCCGAGCACCTGCATGCGCCAGCGCTCGGCGAGCGTGACGGTCCCGAGCGCGGCGACGATCGCGTCGAGCGGGACGCCGACGGAGAGCGCGGCCGCGGTGGCCGCCAGCGCGTTCATCACGTGGTGCTCGCCGAGGACGCGGAGGAAGAGCTCGGCGCGGGCGGCCTCGCGGCCCTCCCCTGCGCTGATCTCGACGGTGAAGCGGGTGCCCTCGGCCGTCGGCTCGATGTCGACGGCGCGGACGTCGGCCTGCTCGCCGTGGCCGAACCACAGCACCCGGGCGGCGGTCCTCGCCTGCATCGAGGCGACGCGGCCGTCGTCGGCGTTCAGCACCGCGACGTCGTCGGCCGTCAGGTCGGCGACCATCTCGGTCTTCGCCTCGAGCGTGCGCTCGATGCCGCCGAACTCGCCGGCGTGAGCGAGGCCCACCGCGAGGACGATCCCGACGTCGGGCTTCGCCATCCGGACGAGACGGCGGATCTCGCCGACCGCGCTCGCGCCCATCTCGGCCACCAGGAAGCGCGTCGAGGGCGACACCTTCAGCATCGTGATCGGCGCACCGACCTCGTTGTTGAACGAGCCCTGCGGGGCGACGGTCTCGCCCTCGCGCTCGAGGATCGTGCGGAGGAGGTTCTTGGTGGTCGTCTTGCCGTTGGAGCCGGTGACCGCGAGGACAGTGAGGTTCCCGAGCGCGCGCACGCGGCGGACGACCTCGGTCGCCAGGGCGCCGAGCGCCTCGACGGAGTCGTCGACGAGCACCTGCGGCACGTCGAGGTCGAGCGGCCGCTCGACGATCAGCAGGGCGGCGCCGCGCTCGACGGCGACCGGAGCGAAGAGGTGGCCGTCGGTGTGCTCGCCGCGCTTGGCGACGAAGATCCCGCCGGGCGCGATCTCGCGCGAATCGGTCTCGGTCGCACCGTCGACGACGGTGCTCGCGTTCGCGGAGGAGCCGGCGAGGTGCAGCCGGCCGGAGACGGCCGCGGCGATCTCGGTGAGGGTCAGGGCGATCATCTAGAGCCAGCCCGCCTCGCGCAGGGCCTGCCGGACGTCGTCTCTGGCCGAATACGGCATGTGCACTCCTGCAATCTCCTGATAGTCCTCGTGGCCGGGTCCGGCGTAGAGGATCGCATCGCCCTCGTCCGCGAGGGCGACGGCCGCCCGCACGGCGGCCCGCGGGTCGGGGATCTCGTGGATCTCCCGGCCGGGCACGGCCTCGGTCGCCGCGCCGACGAGGACGGCGCGGATCGCCGCCGGGTCCTCCCAGCGCGGATGGAAGTCGGTCACGATCACGACGTCGGACAGCTCCGCGGCGATGCGCCCCATGTCGGCCCGCTTCGTGGTGTCGCGATCGCCGTCGGCGCCGAAGACCATGATCAGCCGGCCGGGCGTCAGCGCCCGCAGCGCCTCGAGCGCGTTCGAGAACGCGTCCGGGGTGTGGCCGTAGTCGACGTAGACGCGCGGACCGCGGTCCCCGGAGACGCGCTCGGCGCGACCGGGGATGTAGACGTCGAGTGCGCCCTCGCCCAGAGCGTGCGCGATGGCCTCGAGGTCGAAGCCCGACTCGACGAGCATGACGATCGCGAGCGCCGCGTTGGCTGCCATGTACCAGCCGATCAGCGGGATGCTCACGACGACCGAGCGGTTCTCGGGCCCCTCGAGGCGGAAGGTCGTGCCGTCGGCGGTGCTCTCGACGACGGTCATCGACCAGTCGGCCGGCGTGCTCGGAGCGACCCCGACGACGGGCGAGCTGGCGAGCGTCGTCACGGGGATGCGGCTGCGCTCGACGAGTTCGCGGCCCCAGCTGCTGTCGACGGTCACCACGCCGCGGCGCGCGCGGTCCGGACCGAACAGGTCGGCCTTCGCCTCGAAGTAGTGCGCCATGTCGGTGTAGTCGTCGAGGTGGTCGTGCGTCAGGTTGGTGAAGCCGACCACGTCGAAGACGAGGCCGTCGATCCGGTGGCGGGTGAGCGCCTGCGCGGAGACCTCGATGGACACCGCGCGCACCGCGGACTCGCGCATCCGGGCGAGCAGGGCGTGCAGCTCGCTCGCCTCCGGAGTGGTCAGCGAGCTGACGACCGCCACGTCGCCGATGCGGCGCTCGGCGGTCGAGCTGAGACCGGAGACGACGCCGAGGCGGCGCAGCAGCGCGTCGAGCAGGTAGACCACGCTCGTCTTGCCGTTGGTCCCGGTCACGCCGAACAGCGTCGGCGCGTCCTCGCGGGTGCGGTGGATCCAGGCCGCGACGTCGCCGAGGGCGGCGCGGGGGTCGGGCGTGACCAGCACGGGGAGGCCGCTGCCGGCGGCCAGCTCGGCGCCC
Source organism: Rathayibacter sp. PhB186 (assembly GCF_003751825.1). Classification (NCBI taxonomy): domain Bacteria; kingdom Bacillati; phylum Actinomycetota; class Actinomycetes; order Micrococcales; family Microbacteriaceae; genus Rathayibacter; species Rathayibacter sp. PhB186. Next base: position 363,039 of record NZ_RJKO01000002.1, read on the forward strand.
TCGGGATCGGTCAGCACCGCGACCGCACCGGCGGCGGCGGCACCGGCGGCGAAGGCGGCGCCGTGCGCGGCCCGGCCGGCGACGCCGACGTAGAGGTCGCCCGGCTCGACGCAGCGCGAGTCGAGGGTGACCCCGCTGACCTCGACGCCCTCGACCCCGCGGACGGGCCCGAGCGAGAACTCGGCGACGAGCTGCGCGAGCGCGCGGGGCGCCGGGTGCTCGGGCCGGAGGGAGGACTGCGGGCGAGTGTCGTGCAATGCCCGCTCTTTCTCTCGTGCTGGTGCTCGTGCTGGTTCTGGTCTGCTGGGTCGTGTCCTGGAGAGGGCGGTCACCACGTGGTGGGGTACTCCACCGGCGGGACCGTGGACGGCTCCACCCGGTTGGTCTTGAGCACCTGGGTCATGACCTGCTGGAACACGGGGGCCGTCGCCTGGGACGTGTTCATCTTAACCGGATCGGCGATGGTGACCGTCACGACGTACTCCGGGTCCTCCGCGGGCGCGAGGCCGGCCAGCGAGACGGTGTAGCTCTTCGAGTAGCCGCCGTTGCCGTCCGGCTGCTGCGCCGTGCCGGTCTTGGTGGCGATGTTGTAGCCGTCGACGTGGATGTCGTTCGCCAGCCAGCCCTCGTTGTAGTGGGTCTGCAGCATGTCCACGACGTCCTTCGCGGCACCGGCGGAGACCACCGGGGTCCCGGTGGTGTCGGGCACGTCGATCACCGAGCCGTCGGGCATGGTGCAGCCCTCGACCAGCTGCGCGGGCAGGCGCACCCCGCCGTTGCCGAGGGTCTGGTAGATGCTCGCGACCTGGACCGCGGTCGCCGAGACGCCCTGCCCGAACATCGTCGTGTAGTTGGTCTGGTTGTCCCAGTCCTTCGCGTCGGCCAGGAGGCCGCCGGTCTCGCCGGGGAAGTCGACGGCCGTCGAAGTGCCGAGGCCGAACTTCTTCAGGTAGTCGTAGCGCTGCGAGGCGGAGAGCTTGGAGCCCATCATCGCGATGCCGACGTTCGAGGAGTCCTTGAGGATCCCGGTCAGCGTGTAGTTCGTGGGCGTGTGCGCGAAGTCGTCGCTGAACGAGGCGCCGTCCTTCTCGAAGGTGTCGGGGACGACGACCTGGCTCGTCGGGCTCGCGAGGCCCTGGTCGATCAGCATCGCCGCCGTCATCGGCTTGAAGGTCGAGCCGGGCTCGAACGGGCTCTGGAAGGCGCGCGAGCCGCGGTCGGCCGGAGCGCTCGCCGAGACGTTGTTCGGGTCGACGGTCGGGGTCTCGGCGACGGTCAGGAGCTTGCCGGTCTTGACCTCCTGCACCACGACGATGCCGTAGCTGCCGCCGACCTCGGCGACCCGCTGCGCGAGCACCTGCTGCGAGTAGTACTGCAGGTCGGCGTCGATGGTCAGCTCGAGCGTCCCGCCGTCGACCGCGGGGGTCTCCGCCACGGTGCTGCCGGGGATGCGGACGTAGTCGGCGCTGCGCTCGTAGCTCTCGGAGCCGTTGGCCCCGGCGAGGCACGCGTTCTCGGCGTACTCCATGCCCTCCTGGGCGGCGCCGTCGCCGCCCACGTAGCCGACCAGGTTGCCGGCGACCGCGCCGTTCGGGTAGGTCCGGCCCTGCTGCGTCTCGAAGTAGGTCCACGGGATGTCGAGGGCGACGAGCTTCTGGTACGCCTCGAGGTCGAGGCCCTCGGAGAGGATCAGGTAGTTCGCCTTCGGGTCCTTCGCGACCGCGTCGCTCACGGCCGTGACGATCTGCGGGACCGTCTGCCCGGTGATGGCGCCGATCTCGGAGGCGGCCTGCTCGACGCTGACCATCACCTCCTGGCCGTCGGGCATCTCGCGCAGGAACTCCGCGACGTTCTTCGGCGAGGTCGTCAGCCGGTACCGGGTCGTGGCGTCGGCGAGCACCGTGCCGGAGCGGTCGACGATCGAGCCGCGGGTGCCGTAGGTGATGACGCTGTTCGACTGGTTCTGCGCCGCCTCGTCGGTCAGCTCGTTGGCGCGGACGACCTGGATGTCGACCAGCTTGCCGATGAACAGTCCGACGACGGCGGCGATGACGAGGAAGGTGACGGCGGTGCGTCGCCTGCTCGAACGGTGGTGTCTCACGGCGCTAGGGGCCCTTCGGTGCGTGGTCGGAGCGGCTCAGTGCGTGCTCGGGCGGAGTCAGTGCGTGATCGGGGCGGGCAGCTCGCCCTGCAGCGGTGCGACCGCCGTGGTGGAGCCGGGTGCGGCCGCGGCGGCCGGCGGTGCGATCAGCGCGTTCGGCACGGCGGAGGCGGTCGCGGCGGTGCCGACCTCGCTCGCGGCGGCGGTGGCGGGATCGCCCAGCACGGCACCGTCGGAGAGGCGGAGGTAGACGGGCGCGGTGTTCGCGACCATGCCCAGGCCCTGCGCGGCGGTCGCGAGGTTCTGCGGCGAGCTGAGGGTGTCGACCGCGTCCTGCTTCTCCGCGTTGCCGCGGGTGAGCGTCTTCTGCTCGCCCTGCAGCGTCGCGATCTGGTAGGCGCCCTCGGAGAGGCCGACGCTGACCAGGAGCTGGATCACGATGATCGCGAACAGCCCCGCGACGGCGACGATCCCGTAGACGAGCTTCGGCCGGGCCTGGCGCGCCGGAGCGGGGACCGCCTCGATGCGGGGTCGCTGGGCCGGCTCGGCGGGCTGCGCCGGTCGTGCGGTGCTGCGGTCGATGACGGGGTCGATGACGGCGGTCGCGCTCATGCGGTGCTCCTGATCCTCTCGGCCGCGCGCAGTCGCACGGGTGTTGCTCGGGGGTTGGCGGCTTTCTCGTCGTCCGAGGCGAGCTCTGCGCCGCGGATGACGAGCCGGAACTCGGGTCGGTGCTCGGGCAGCTCCATCGGCAGGCCGACCGGCGCCGTGGAGGAGGAGGCGGCCTGCAGGGCGCGCTTGACGATGCGGTCCTCGAGCGACTGGTACGCCTCGACGACGAGGCGACCGCCGACGGCGATGCGGCCGAGTGCGGCGGGGATCGCCCGCTCGAGCACGGAGAGCTCCTGGTTGACCTCGATGCGCAGCGCCTGGAAGACGCGCTTGGCCGGGTGCCCGTTGCGCTGGATCGCGACCGGGGTCGCCGCCTGGATGATCTCGACGAGCCGGCCGGAGCGCACGATCGGCGCCGACGCGCGGGCCTCGACGATCTTCTTGGCGTAGCGCGCCGCGAGCCGCTCCTCGCCGTACTCGTGGAAGATCCGCCGGAGCGCGACCTCGTCGTAGTCCGCGAGGATGCTCGCCGCGGTGAGCGGCGCCGACGCGTCCATCCGCATGTCCAGCGGAGCGTCCTTGGAGTAGGAGAAGCCGCGCTCGGTCTCGTCGAGCTGCAGCGAGGAGACGCCGAGGTCGAACAGTGCGCCGTCGATCGTGTCGATGCCGAGCTCGTCGAGGACGTCGGGCAGCTCGTCGTAGACGGCGTGCACGAGGTCGATCCGTGCGGAGTGCGCGGCGAGCCGGGCGCCCGCCAGCTCGAGGGCCTCCCGGTCGCGGTCGAGGCCGACCAGGTGGAGGCGCGGGAAGCGCTCCAGCAGCGCGAGCGAGTGGCCGCCCATGCCGAGCGTCGCGTCGACGAGCACGGCGCCGTCGCGCTCGAGCGCCGGAGCGAGCAGCTCGACGCAGCGCTCGAGGAGCACGGGCAGGTGCCGCTCCTCGGTCGGGCGCACGCCGGCGCGGGCTGCGTCGGCGCTGGTCGCGTCGTCCGCGCTCACGTCGGCGCGGTGCGCAGGGGTGCTCTCGGTGCTGTCTGTCATGGCGGTCCCGCCGTCCTGTTCCTGCCGTCCGATCCCCATCCAGCTCACGACCGGACACCGGGGAAGGTGCGTCCGGGCGCCGAGTGGCTGGGAGTCGCGCGGCAGGAGCTAGAACAGTCCGGGGATCACCTCCTCCTCGGTGTCGGAGAACACGGACTCCTGCTCGGTGAGGTAGCTGTCCCAGGCGTCCTGGGCCCAGATCTCGGCGCGATTGCCCGCACCGATGACGGTGAGGTCGCGGTCGAGACCGGCGTAGGCGCGCAGCGGCGCCGGGAGGGTGATGCGGTTCTGCTTGTCCGGCGTCTCGGCGCTGGCGCCGGAGAGGAACACGCGGAGGAAGTCGCGGGCCTGCTTGCTGGTGACCGGCGCCTGGCGGATCTTCTCGTGCATCGCCTCGAACTCGCGCTGGCTGAAGACGTAGAGGCACCGCTCCTGGCCGCGCGTGACGACGACTCCGGAGGAGAGCTCGTCGCGGAACTTGGCGGGAAGGATGACGCGGCCCTTCTCGTCGAGCTTGGGGGAATGAGTGCCGAGGAACAACGGACTGCCCCCACTTCTCTCCGGCCAAGGTTGGTGTGGGCCCCACAGTACTCCACTTCCCCCCACCCACAACCCTCCAAACCCTCGCGGCGCGCCGCGGCGGCCCCGTCGATCCGCGTCGTTCTGCGGATCCGGCACGGTGGAGCGCAGTGGAGGGGAATCGCACTCCCGGGGAGCGTCCGGGCACGAAAAAAGGGCCGATCCGTGAGGATCGACCCTGTGGGTGGTGCGAGGTGGAGGACCCGCGCCGTGGAGCGCTAGGAGCGGCCGTCGCCGCGGTTGTCCCACCGGTCGTTCAGACGGTCCATGAAGTTGGACCCCTGGCGTCCGCTCGCGGAGCGCGGCTTCGAGGGCCTGCCCGCCTCGGGGATTCCGGAGGTGGTGGAACCGCCGGGCGCGGGGCGCATCGCGACGACCACGCCGGCCAGCATCAGCGCGAAGCCGGCGACGCCCACGAGGGGCTGACGGACGATCACGCCGGCGACGAGGACTCCCAGGCCGACGATGGCGAGGAGGATGCCGAGCACGAGCGCGCGGTAGTTGGTGCCGCCCCGGCCCTTGCTGACCGCCGCGACGAAGTCGGCGTCGTTCTGATAGAGATTGCGCTCCATCTCGTCGAGGAGCCGTTGCTCGTGTTCCGAAAGCGGCATCGGGACCCCTTCAGGGTGTGGCGTCGACCCGGCGGGGACGGCACCGAGGGTGGGCGGGCGGTCTGCTCGACCGGGCTGGTGGCGCTTCAGTGTAGACCGCGGCCCGCCGAGGCGCCAGGCGCCATCGGTGCATAGGCTGGTCGGGTGAACCACAGCACTCGTCTGGTCGATCGCGTCCAGTTCCGAATCGATGAATTCCTCACCGGGCGCACGCCAATTCTGCGCTCCATCGGAGAGGACGTCTCCGCCCTCGGCGACCTTTCGCGGGACTTTCTCAGCGGGGGCAAGCGCTTCCGGGCGCGCTTCTGCGAGGCGGGCTGGACGGCGGTCTCCGCTGTCCCGAGTGACGCTCACCGGAGCGCCTCGGATCCGGTCGCGCGGGTCGGCGCGAGCCTGGAGCTGTTCCACGCCGCGGCCCTGGTCCACGACGACGTGATCGACAACTCCGACACCCGCCGGGGCGCCCCCTCGGCGCACCGCCGCTTCGCGTCGCTGCACGCGGGCGGCGGCTGGTCGGGGGACGCGGACGAGTTCGGCCGCTCCTCGGCGATCCTCCTCGGCGATCTGCTGCTGGTCTGGTCCGACGAGATCTTCGCGGACGCCGAGTGGGCGCTCGAGGACCGCACCGCCGCGGCGCGGGCCCGGGCGGAGTTCAACCTGATGCGCACGGAGGTGACCCTGGGCCAGTACCTCGACATCCTCGAGGAGAGCGCCTGGGTGCAGCACCCCGAGCACGAGCACCTCGAGCGCTCGGAGCGCGTGGTCGTCTTCAAGAGCGCGAAGTACAGCATCGAGGCGCCGCTGACCATCGGCGGCTCGCTCGGCGGCGGCGACGACGCCCAGATCGACGCCCTGCGCCGCTTCGGCCTGCCGCTCGGCATCGCCTTCCAGCTGCGCGACGACGTGCTGGGCGTCTTCGGCGATCCGGCCGTGACCGGGAAGCCCGCCGGCGACGACCTCCGCGAGGGCAAGCGGACCGTGCTGCTCGGCCTCGCCCGCGCAGCTGCCTCGGCGGGCGAGCGCGACGAGCTCGACGCCGTGGTGGGCCGTGCGGACGCGAGCGCCGACGACATCGCCCGCGCTCAGGAGATCGTGGCGGGCTCCGGGGCGCTCGACCGGCTCGAGGAGCGGATCGCCCGCGACGTCGAGGCCGCGCTGGCCGCGCTGCCGGACGCGCCCCTGCGCGAGGAGGGCCTCGCGGAGCTCCGCGAGCTCGCCGACCGGGTCACCGCCCGGACGGCGTAGAGCGGATCAGCCGGACCGGCGCGCTCCGGTGCCGGCTCGGCTCAGGCGAGCGCCTGGGCCACGCGGCGGACCTCGGCCTTGCGGCCGGCGAGCAGCGCCTGCACGGGGCTGGTGCCGAGGCTGTCCTCGTCCGCGAGCAGCCAGTCGATCGCCTCGTCGTCCGAGAAGCCCTGGTCCGACAGCAGGATCGCCGTGCCGCGGATCTCGCTGAGCGGCTCGCCGTCGCGGAGGAAGACGGAGGGGACGACGAGCTTGCCGTCACGGCGAGTGCCGAGCAGGTGGCGCTCCTCCAGGAGGCGGCGCACCCGGCTGACGCCGAGACCGGTGAGCTCGACCAGATCGGGCACGGTCAGCCATTCGATCTCGGGAGCGGACGGGGAGGCGGAGGCAGCGGACGAGTCGGTCACCCGTCAAGAGTGCCACGAGCCGCCTCCGCGTTGCACGCCGGTTGTCAGGAGGGTCTTGCCTAGACTCGTCGCGTGACCACCAGCCAGCTCGACCCTCTCCTCGGCCGTCTCGTCGACGGCCGGTACGAGGTGCGCTCCCGCATCGCGCGGGGCGGCATGGCCACCGTCTACCTGGCGCACGACCAGCGCCTCGAGCGCCGGGTCGCCATCAAGGTGATGCACGGACACCTCTCCGACGACGCGACGTTCAAGAACCGCTTCGTCCAGGAGGCGCGCTCCGCCGCTCGCCTCGCCCACCCGAACGTGGTCAGCGTCTTCGACCAGGGCCAGGACTCCGACATGGCCTACCTGGTGATGGAGTACCTCCCCGGCATCACGCTGCGCGACCTGCTCAAGGAGCGCGGGCGGCTGACGGCCCAGCAGGTCGTCGACATCATGCACTCGGTGCTGTCCGGCCTCGCGGCCGCGCACCGGGCCGGGATCCTGCACCGCGACCTCAAGCCCGAGAACGTGCTGCTGGCCGACGACGGCCGGATCAAGATCGGCGACTTCGGCCTCGCCCGCGCCGCGAGCGCGAACACCGCCTCCGGCCAGGCGCTGCTCGGCACCATCGCGTACCTCTCCCCCGAGCTGGTCACCCGCGGCACCGCGGACACCCGCAGCGACATCTACGCCATCGGCATCATGATCTACGAGATGCTCACCGGCGAGCAGCCCTTCACGGGCGAGCAGCCGATGCAGATCGCCTACCAGCACGCGAACGACTCGGTCCCCTACCCCAGCGCGAAGGTGCCCTCGGTGCCGACCTCGCTCGACGAGCTCGTGCTCTGGGCGACGGAGCGCGACCCGGACATGCGTCCGCGCGACGCCGGCGTGATGCTGGCGCAGCTGCTCGAGGCCGAGCGCCTGATGGGCATCACGCCGACCGACCGCCGCGGCGCGGACACCCAGGCCGTCACCCCCCTTCCGGTGGCGGAGCCCGCCACCGCGCTGCTGTTCGACGAGGCGGTGACCGGGCACACCTCGGTGATCGAGGGCTCGCCGGCGGAGCTCGAGCAGCGCGACGACGACGACGCGGTCGCGCGGCTCGCGACGAAGCGCCGCACGCGGCGCCGCCGCGGCGTGCTGCTGACGGTGATCGTGCTGCTGCTCGCCCTCATCGGCGGCGGGACCGCGTGGTGGTACGGCGAGGGCCCGGGCGCGATCGTGAACGTGCCGGACGTGGTGAGCCGCTCGCAGGACGACGCGACGGCCGCGCTGGTGAGCCAGGGCTTCGAGGTGTCGCCGCAGCAGGCGAACGACCTGACCGTCCCGGCCGGGACCGTGCTCAGCACCGATCCGCCCGGCGGCCAGGGGCTGCACAAGGGCGAGGTCGTGACGCTGGTCGTCTCCAGCGGCCCGCGGCAGATCGAGGTGCCTGCACTGGCCGGTGTCTCCGAGGAGGAGGCGACGGCCGCGATCCAGGCCGCGCCGTTCACCGTGGGCGAGGTGACGCGGATCTTCGACGCCGACGTCCCCGCGGGCGTCGTCGTCTCGGCGTCGCTGCCCGACGGCGGCGAGCTGCCCGCGACGATGTCGGAGACGAGCACGATCGCCATGGTGGTCAGCCTCGGGGCGATCCCCAACGTCGTCGGTCTCACCGTCGACGAGGCGACCGCCGCGGCGAAGGACGCCGGGCTCGCCCTCGACCGCGAGCGCGAGGACTGGAGCGACACGGTCACCGCCGGCGTCGTTCTCACCCAGATCAACCCGGAGGCGCCCGCGACCACCGGCGACACCGTCTCCGTCGTCGTCTCCAAGGGCCCGCAGCCGGTCGCCGTCCCGAACGTCGTCGGCATGACCCGCGACCAGGCCAAGGCCGCGCTCAGCGCCGTCGACCTGAAGTGGAGCTACGGCCTGACGACCCCGCTGATCGACCAGGTGCCGGACGAGGTGACGAAGGTGACCAACCAGTCCGACAAGGAGGGCGCCCTCGTGCAGCGCGGCACCACGGTCCAGCTCTCGATCACGATCACGATCTGACCACTGAGCACTGCGGCCGAGCGCGGCACGCCGCGTCGGCACGCCGAGTCGGCGGGCCGCGAATACATGCTGGTCGAGTAGCCCCGCGGGGGCGTATCGAGACCCACCCATCTGACGACGGTGGATCTCGATACGCCCGCTCCGCGGGCTACTCGATCAGCATGGGAGCGCCCGCTCCGCGGCCTCCTCGATCAGCAGGACGGGCCCGCCCAGCGGGCTCCTCGATCGGCAGGGAGGGCCCGCTGGCGGGCAGCGGCCGGCTCAGCGCTCGCGCAGCTCCTCGGCCACGAGGAAGGCCAGCTCGAGGGACTGCATGTGGTTGAGGCGCGGGTCGCAGACCGACTCGTAGCGCGTCGCGAGGGTCGCCTCGTCGATGTGCTCCGAGCCGCCGAGGCACTCGGTGACGTCGTCGCCGGTGAGCTCGACGTGGATGCCGCCCGGGTGCGTGCCCGCGGCGCGGTGCGCCTCGAAGAAGCCCTTGACCTCGTCGACCACGTCGTCGAAGCGACGGGTCTTGTAGCCGGTGGGCGTCGTCAGTCCGTTGCCGTGCATCGGGTCGGTGACCCAGAGCGGCAGCGCGTCGCTCGCCTTGACCGCCTCGAGCAGCGGCGGCAGAGCGTCGCGGATCCTGCCGGCACCCATCCGCGTGATGAAGGTGAGGCGGCCGGGCTCGCGGTCCGGGTCGAGCTTGTCGATCAGCTCGAGCATCGTCTCGGGCGTCGTCGACGGGCCGAGCTTCACGCCGATCGGGTTGCGGACGCGCGAGAGGAAGTCGACGTGCGCGCCGTCGAGCTCGCGGGTGCGCTCGCCGATCCAGATGAAGTGGCTGGAGGTGTTGTACGGCGTGCCGGTGCGCGAGTCGATCCGCGTCATCGGGCGCTCGTAGTCCATCAGCAGGCCCTCGTGGCCGGTGTAGAACTCCGTGCGCTTCATGCCCTCGAAGTCCGCGCCGCAGGCCACCATGAACTTCACCGCGCGGTCGATCTCGCGGGCGAGCTGCTCGTAGCGCTGGTTCTGCGGGTTCTCGGTGAAGCCCTTGTTCCAGTAGTGCACGAGGCGCAGGTCGGCGAAGCCGCCCTGCGTGAAGGCGCGGATGAGGTTCAGCGTCGAGGCGGCCGTGTGGTAGCCCTGCACGATGCGGCGCGGGTCGGCGGTCCGCGACTCCGGAGTGAAGTCGTAGCCGTTGACGATGTCGCCGCGGTAGGCGGGCAGCGTCACGTCGCCCCGCGTCTCGAGGTCGCTCGAGCGGGGCTTGGCGAACTGGCCCGCCATGCGGCCCATCTTGATGACGGGCATGCTCGCGCCGTAGGTCAGGACGACGGCCATCTGCAGCACGGTCTTCACGCGGTTGCGGATCTGGTCCGCGGTCGCGCCGGCGAAGGTCTCGGCGCAGTCGCCGCCCTGCAGCAGGAAGGCCTCGCCGCGGGCCGCAGCGCCCAAGCGCTCGCGCAGCTGGTCGACCTCGCCGGCGAAGACGAGCGGCGGCAGCGCCGCGACCTCGGCGGACGCGGCGGCGACCGCGGCGGCGTCCGGCCAGTTCGGCTGCTGCTTGACCTCGAGCTCACGCCAGTAGTCCAGGCCGGCGACCACGGAGGGGGCGGCGAGGACGTACGGTTCGTTCGGATCGATGACCACGAGGGTTCCTGGTTCTGACGGGCGCGCGGCGCGCGCAGTGATCGCCGCCCGGTCGGACGGCGACGGTTGACGAGCTTATCGGCTCGGCGGAGCGTTCTCCGGAGGTGCGCGCAGTCGGCCCACCGGACCCGGCGCTGTGCGGCCGGCTCGGCGCGGCGGGTTCAGCGCAGCAGGGCCGCGCGCTTCTCCTTGACCGAGGTCGCGTAGACGTCCAGATACTCCTGGCCGCTCAGAGCGAGCAGCTCGTACATGATCTCGTCGGTGATCGAGCGGAGGATGAAGCGGTCGCCCTCCATGCCCTCGAAGCGGCTGAAGTCGAGCGGCTCGCCGAAGACGATGCCGATGCGCCCGAGCTTGGGCAGCCGCTTGCCGATCGGCATGATGCGGGCGGTGTCGATCATCGCCACCGGGACGACGGGCACCCGCGCCTCGAGGACCATCCGCGCGACGCCGGTGCGGCCGCGGTACATCCGTCCGTCGGGGCTGCGGGTGCCCTCGGGATAGATGCCGAGCGCCTCACCGCCGGCCAGGACGCGGAGCCCCGTGTTCAGCGAGGCCTCGGACGCCTTGCCGCCCGAGCGGTCGATCGGCAGCATGCCGGTGGCGGTGAAGAAGAGCTTCGTCGCCCAGCCCTTCAGGCCCTTGCCGGTGAAGTAGTCGCTCTTGGCGAGGAAGACCATGTTGCGCTCGATCACCAGCGGGAGGAACACCGAGTCGATGAAGGAGAGGTGGTTGCTCGCCAGGATGACTCCGCCGGTGGCCGGGACGCGGTCGGCGCCGACCACCCAGGGCCGGAAGATCGTCTTGAGCAGGGGCCCCGCGACGATGTGCTTCATGAACCAGTAGAACAAGGGGCGCTCCTCAGCGGTCCGCGACCGGGGTCACAGCGAGCTCGCGTGCAGGCGGGCGAGGTCGGCGGCGCCGACGACCCCCGCGTCGTTGACGAGCTCCGCGATGCGGAACTCGGGCTCGGGGTGGTACCCCCGGGCGGGCAGGTTGTCGAGGTAGGCCTGGCGGATCGGGTCGAGCAGGAGGTCGCCGGCCTGCGCCACTCCTCCGCCGATCACGAACATCTGCGGGTCGAGGACCGCGCTCAGGCTCGCCGCCGCCTCGCCGAGCCAGTGGCCGAGCTGGCGGAGGGCCGCGAGGGCGCCCAGGTCGCCGGCGCTGATCAGCTCGGCGATGACGCCGCCGTCGAGCTCGCCGCCGTTCCTCGCACGCGCGTCGGCGATGCCCTGGCCGATCCCGCCGGCGTCGGCGAGCTCGGCGGCGAAGCGCTGCAGTGCGCGGCCGGAGCCGTACTGCTCGATGCAGCCGCGAGCACCGCAGCCGCAGGGCAGGCCGCCGGGGACGACCCGCATGTGGCCGATCTCCGCCGCCGCGCCGAAGCCACCGCGCAGGAGCCGGTCGTTGATGACGATCGCGCCGCCGACGCCGGTGCCGATCGTGAGCATCAGCATGTCGCTCACCAGTCGGCCGGCGCCGTAGCGGAACTCGGCCCAGCCGGCCGCGTTGGCGTCGTTCTCGATGATGATCGGCAGGTCGATCCGCGCCGAGAGCTTCTCGCGGAAGGGCTCGTTGCGCCAGTTGATGTTGGGGGCGTAGTAGACGATCGACTGCGAGGCGTCGATGAAGCCGGCCGCGGCGACGCCGACAGCGGAGACGTCGCCGGCGGGCAGGCCCTCGCGCAGGCGCGCCACCATCTCGACGACGACGTCGACGATGAGCTCGGGATGACCGGCGGGCGTCGGCTGGCGGTCCTCGCGGACGATGCCGCCGAACTCATCGACCAGCGCTCCCGCGATCTTCGTGCCGCCGATGTCGATACCGATCGCGTGCACGCGAACCGCCTTCCGCTAGCCTCCGACGCCGCTGCGCCGCGGGTCCGCCCTGGAGCGGCGGCCACATCGAGTGTAGTGACCCGCCGAGAACCGACGTGCGGATCGTTATCCTGAGTGGATACACAGTCGGGATGCGCCGGTAGGCTGGACCCGACAATCATTCAGGTACCGAAGGAGTTGCCGTGGAGCAGTTCGATTCCCCCCTCGTGGTCGCGCCGGATCCGCAGGCCAACACGACGGCGCTGCTGCTCGACCGTGTGCGGGAGACGCCCGACCGGGCGCTCTTCGCCCTCCCCGAGGCCGGCGGCTGGCGCGACGTCACCGCGCGCGAGTTCCTCGATCAGGTGACCGCGCTCGCGAAGGGACTCGTCGCGGCGGGCATCGAGCCCGGCGACAAGGTCGGCCTGATCTGCAAGACCCGCTACGAGTGGACGCTGATCGACTTCGCCGTCTGGTTCGCGGGCGGCGTCCTCGTGCCGGTGTACGAGACCTCCTCCCCCGCGCAGGTGCAGTGGAACCTGTTCGACTCCGGAGCGCGGGCCGTCATCGTCGAGACGGCGGACCACTTCGCCCGCTTCGACGAGGTCCGCCCGGATCTCCCGGACGTCCGGCTCGCCTGGCAGATCGGCCTGGGCGACCTCGACAAGCTGGCCGCGCGCGGGGTGGACGTGCCGGACGCCGAGATCGAGCGCCGCCGCTCGATCGCCACCGGCGCCGACATCGCGACGATCATCTACACCTCCGGCTCGACCGGCCGCCCCAAGGGCTGCATCATCCGGCACTCCAACTTCGTCGAGCTGAGCCGCAACTCCGCCGTCGCGCTCACGGAGCTGATCCACCAGCCGGGCGCCTCGACGCTCCTCTTCATCACGACCGCGCACGTGTTCGCCCGCTTCATCGCGATCCTCTGCGTCCACGGCGGGGTCAAGGTCGGCCACCAGGCCGACACGAAGCAGCTGCTCCCCTCCCTCGGCTCCTTCAAGCCGACGTTCCTGCTGGCCGTGCCGCGGGTGTTCGAGAAGGTCTACAACTCGGCCGAGCAGAAGGCCGAGGCCGGCGGCAAGGGCAGGATCTTCCGGCGCGCGGCCGATGTCGCCGTCGCCCACTCGATCGCCGTCGAGGCCGGCTCGGTGCCGCTCGCGCTCAAGCTGCAGTTCCTGCTCTTCGACCGGCTCGTCTACTCGAAGCTGCGCACGGCGATGGGCGGCAACGTCCGCTTCGCGGTGTCCGGATCGGCACCGCTCGGCGACCGGCTGGGCCACTTCTTCCACAGCCTCGGCATCAAGATCCTCGAGGGCTACGGGCTCACCGAGACGACGGCGCCCGCGACGGTGAACCGGACCGAGCGGTTCAAGATCGGCTCGGTCGGCCCGGCGATGCCCGGCTGCTCCATCCGGATCGCCGCGGACGGCGAGATCCAGGTGCGCGGGATCGACGTCTTCGGCGGCTACTGGAACGACGAGAAGGCGACGGCCGAGGCCTTCGACGGCGAGTGGTTCAAGACCGGCGACCTCGGCTCGCTCGACGAGGAGGGCTACCTCCGCGTCACCGGGCGCAAGAAGGAGATCATCGTGACCGCGGGCGGCAAGAACGTCGCGCCGGCCGCGCTCGAGGACCCGATCCGCGCCAACCCGCTCGTCGGGCAGGTCGTCGTCGTCGGCGACCAGCGCCCGTTCATCGCGGCGCTGGTGACCCTCGACCCCGAGATGCTGCCGACCTGGCTCGCGAACAACGGCCAGGACGCGAAGCTCTCGCTCGATCAGGCGGCCGTGAACCCGGCCGTCCTCGCGGAGGTGCAGCGCGCCGTCGACGCCGCGAACGCCCGCGTCTCGCGCGCCGAGTCGATCCGCAAGTTCGTGATCCTGCCCACCGAGTTCACCGAGGCGAGCGGACACCTCACCCCGAAGATGAGCATCAAGCGGAACGTCATCCTGGACGACTTCGCCGCAACCATCAGCAGCGTCTACAGCGCCGCCCCCGCCACCGAGGGCATCAGCCTCCGCTGACGCCTCCGCCCACGGCCCACTCGATCAGCATGGGCAGCCTCATGCTGGTCGAGTAGCCCCGCAGGGGCGTATCGAGACCCATCCCCCTCAGCAGGGCGGGTCTGCAGACTCCACTCCTGACGCTGGTGGATCTCGATACGCCCGCTGTGCGGGCTACTCGATCAGCGTGCAGCGCCGCTGCGCGGAGTACTCGATCAGCACGCAAAGCCGCTGCGCGGACGACTCGATCAGCATGGACCGCGGAGACCGCAGGTCCTCCGCCGGTCGAGTAGCCCGCAGGGCGTACCGAGACCTCCGTCTGCACGACGGTGGATCTCGATACGCCCGCTCCGCGGCCTACTCGATCAGCATGAAGCGCCAGCCGGTCAGCGTGCGACGGCCGGAGGGCGATGGCCGAAGGCCGAGCCGTATCCGGCGAAGCGCGTTGCAGCGCTTCGCCGTCGGCGGACGCACGACGCTCTGCGGAACGCGACCACCCCTGGAGGCCGACCGCGCCGAGCCGGGCAGGGACCGGCTCGGAAACGAACTCAGAACCAGGAGCTCTCGCGGACTTCCTTCATGGCGGCTCGTCGGTCGTCCTTGGAGAGGCGGTCGAGGTAGAGGCGGCCGTCGAGGTGGTCGCACTCGTGCTGGAGGGCCTGCGCCATCAGGCCGTCGCCCTCGAGGACGACCTCGTTGCCGTCGAGGTCGGTGCCGCGGACCTTGGCGTGCGGGTAGCGGATCGCGGGGTACCAGAGGTTCGGCACGGAGAGGCAGCCCTCGTCGACGGGCTCCGGCTCGCCGCTGAGCTCGACGATCTCGGGGTTGAGGATGTAGCCGACGACGCCGTCGACGTTGTAGCTGAAGGCGCGGAGGTTGACGCCGATCTGCGGGGCGGCGACGCCGGCGCGGCCGGGGGTGCGCACGCTGTCGACGAGGTCCTCGACCAGTCCGCGGATCCCGTCGTCGACGGTCTCGATCGGGGCGGACACCGTCTTCAGGACGGGATCGCCGAAGATCCGGATCTGGCGTTCGGTCATGCGGTGCGCTCCCTCAGTGCCTCCTCGGCGGAGAGGAGGGCGTTCTCGACGACTTCGCTCGCCGCGGGGTGCGGCCAGTACTGGCTGCGGGCGAGGCCGCGGATCCCGACCCCCGCGCTGGCGGCCTGGACGAGCGGCTGAATGAGGATACTCGCCTGCGGGCCCATCAGGTGCGCGCCGAGCAGCTCGCCGTCGAGTCCGACGACGAGGGTGCAGATGCTCGAGTCGTCCTCCATCGCCCAGCCGTAGGCGGTGGAGCCGAACTCCTGGGTGACGGCGACGACGTCGATGCCGCGCTCCCCCGCCTCCTTCTCCGTGAGGCCGAAGTGCGCGATCTGCGGGTGCGCGAAGATCGCGCCGGGCACGGGAGCGAGGGTGTTCGAGATCATCTCGCCCGGGTGCAGGAGGTTGTGCGCGACGAGCCGCGCCTCGTGGTTGGCGACGTGCTTGAGCTGCCACTCCGAGGAGACGTCGCCGAGGGCGAAGAGCCCGGGGACGACGCGCCCGCCTGAGAGGACCCGCTGCTCGTCGTCGACGACGACGCGGCCGTCCGGGTGCAGGTCGATGCCGACGGAGGCCGCGGCGATGGTGTCGCTGTTCGGGTCGCGCCCGGTGGCGACGAGGATCGTGTCGGTCTCGACGCGCGAGCCGTCGTCGAAGGTCGTGACGAGGCCGCCCGGAGTCGCCTCGACGCTCTCGGCGGAGACGCCGGTGCGGACGTCCCAGCGCTCGCGCGCCAGCGCGGTGAAGCCGCGGGCGATGCCCTCGTCGAGCGAGCGGAGCAGACGGTCACCGCGGACGGCGACCGTCACCGCGGTGCCGAAGGCCGAGAAGATGTGGGCGAACTCGACCGCCACCGCACCGCCGCCGAGCACGAGCATCCGTGCGGGAAGCTCGTCGATCCGCATGATCGAGTCGGAGTCGTGGATCCGCGGGTCGGGCTCGTAGGCCGCGAGGAGCGGACGCGGACGCGAGCCCGCGGCGACGACCACCTGCGGTGCGCTGATCCGGACGCCGCTCGCGCTGACCAGCACGTGCGGCCGGTCGCCGTCGCCGAGCGACTCGAAGCCGAAGCTCTCGCGCAGCACGGTGACGTTCTCGGACCGGTTCGCCCGGTAGTCGAGGCCGCCGGCGCTGATGGCGTCGGTGCGGCCGAACACGCGGTCGCGCACCTCGGCCCATTCCGGCCGGGCCACGCGGCCGTGCACGCCGACCCGGTCGCCCTGGTCGACGTCGGTCACGATGTCGGCGACGTGCACGAACATCTTGGTCGGGATGCAGCCGGCGTTGAGGCAGGTGCCGCCGAACCACTCGCCGTCGTCGAGGATCGCGACGCGGGAGCCGGCCCACTCGGGGCCGACGATCGAGTTCCCGGAGCCGGCGCCGAGCACGATCAGATCGAACGTCAGGGTCTCCGTGGAGTCGACCGCCACGGCGTCCTGCAGAACCGCGTCAGGCACGACGGACCGGGATGCCCTCGACGACGAGCGCGGCGAGCAGGCGCGCCGCCTCCTGGGTCGCCGGGCGCAGCTGCTCCCACTTGACGACCGAGCCGGCGGCGAGCACCGGGTCGTACGGGATGCGGACGATGTCGCGCACGCGCGAGCGGAAGTGCGACTCGATCTCCTCGAGCTTCACCAGGCTGGTGCCCTGCGTCGCGGTGTTCAGTGCGACGACGGCGTTCCGGACGAGATCGCCGTAGCCGTTGGCGTCGAGCCAGGTCAGGGTCTCGGAGGCCAGGCGCGCCTCGTCGACGCTGCCGCCGGAGACGATCACGACGCTGTCCGCGCGCTGCAGCGTCGCGCGCATCACGGAGTGCACGATGCCGGTGCCGCAGTCGGTGAGCATGATCGAGTAGAAGCGCTCGACGAGGTCCGCGACGACGTTGTAGTCGTCCTCGTCGAAGGCCTCGGAGAGCTGCGGGTCCGTGTCCGAGGCGAGCACGTCGAGCCGGGTCTCGTCGCGCGAGACCATCGTCGAGAACTCGGTGAACCCGGTCACGCCGGCGGCGCGGTTGACGACGTCGCGGACGGTCGAGCGGGTCTGCTTGGGGACGCGCTCGGCCAGGGTTCCGCGGTCGGGGTTGGCGTCGACCGCGATGATGCGGTCCTCGCGCGAGTCGGCGAGAGCCATCCCGAGCAGGGTCGTGACGGTCGTCTTGCCGACGCCGCCCTTGCGGGTCATCACCGGGACGAAGCGGGTGCCGCCCTCGAACTGGCGGCCGATCCGCTCGTCCATCGCCTTCCAGGCCTGGACCTTCGCGGAGTCGCCGAGGTTGACGGTGTGGAAGGTGAGGCCGTAGACGAAGCGGTTCCAGCCGCCGGTCGGCGCGGGCCGGGTCTTGCGGTTGACCTCGAGGAGCCGGTCGGGAGTCAGCATCGACGCGGACTCGGGCGCGGAGGACGACCCGCCGGTGCCGGACTCGGCGCGGAGGCGGTCGCGCCGGGTGACGCCGGGAGCCGGATCCGCGGCAGCCGTGTCGGACTCGCGCTCGATCTCCGGGGCGGGCTCGGCAGGACGCTGCTCACCGCGACCGCGCGGCCGCTCACCCGCGTCCTCGGGGAGCACCGACACCTCGTCGCGCGAGGCGATGCCGGCCGAGACGGGCCGGACGGCGCCCGGTGCGTCCGGGATGCCGAGGCGTCCGACGTCGATCGTCGGGTCCTCCACGGGTGCCGGAGCGCTCGACCGACGGCGCGCCGGAGCCGGGGACTCCAGCCGGATGCCGTCGGGGATGCGGGTCGGAGCGGTGTCGCTCGCGCGCGGGGCGTACTGCTCGGAGTCCCGCGCCGCGTCGAGCGCCGTCCGCGGAGTCGGGCCGGTGTCGAGATCGGGCTGGTCGTCGTTGCGCTCATCCATGCGAACGAGCCTCCTTCCGCTTGCCGCCAGTGTACCGACGGGCCCGGCGGCGCACGGGGGCTCGGCTCCCGTCCTCGCGCCTGCTAGGTGCCGAGTGGAACCGTGTGCAGGGAACGGTTAGGTTCTCCCACCCGGAGGAAAGTAAAGTACTCAGCCATGCATGTACTCAGCGTGAGCTCCCTCAAGGGCGGCGTCGGCAAGACCACCGTGACGCTCGGCCTTGCATCCGCGGCGTTCTCGAAGGGCCTGCGAACGCTGGTCGTCGACCTCGACCCGCAGTCCGACGTCTCCACCGGCATGGACATCAACGTCGCCGGTCACCTCAACATCGCCGACGTCCTCACGTCGCCCAAGGAGAAGATCGTCCGCTCGGCGATCGCGCCCTCCGGCTGGACGAAGGAGCGCCAGGGCACGATCGACGTCCTGATCGGCAGCCCGTCCGCGATCAACTTCGACGGACCGCACCCCAGCATCCGCGACATCTGGAAGCTCGAGGAGGCGCTCGCGAGCGTCGAGGCCGACTACGACCTCGTCCTGATCGACTGCGCGCCCTCGTTGAACGCGCTCACCCGCACGGCGTGGGCCGCGAGCGACCGGGTCGCCGTGGTCACCGAGCCGGGCCTGTTCTCGGTGGCCGCCGCCGACCGCGCGCTGCGCGCGATCGAGGAGATCCGCCGCGGTCTCAGCCCGCGCCTGCAGCCGCTCGGCATCATCGTCAACCGCGCGCGCGTGCAGTCGCTCGAGCACCAGTTCCGGATCAAGGAGCTGCGCGACATGTTCGGCCCGCTGGTCCTCAGCCCGCAGCTGCCCGAGCGCACCTCGCTCCAGCAGGCGCAGGGCGCCGCGAAGCCGGTGCACGTCTGGCCGGGCGAGAGCGCGCAGGAGATGGCGCACAACTTCGACCTGCTGCTCGACCGCGTCATCCGCACGGGGCGCATCGGCGAGCAGGCGGTGCCGGCGGCGACGAGCTAGCCCGGCGAGGTCCGCGCACGGCGTCGCAGCCTCGGCTGCGGCGCCGTCGCTGTGTGCGGGAGCGGGTCACGCCGGAACGCCGGCGTCGGACGGCGGGTCTGCAGGCCCGGCGTGCTGGGGACGGTGGGTCTCGATACGCCCCTCCGGGGCTACTCGACCAGCATGTTGTGCGGGCGCCGCGCGGCAGGGAGCGATCGACCGCAGGAGGGGCGGGTCAGCCGACCTTGCGGGAGGCGCGGCGGCGGGCGAGCTCGTCGGAGGGGTCGACGGACTGGTGGTCGAGCTCGACGAGGCTGGTCTCGACCTCGCGGAGGACCTTGCCGACGGCGATGCCGAAGACGCCCTGGCCGCGGCTGAGGAGGTCGATGACCTCGTCGTTCGAGGTGCAGAGATAGACGCTCGCGCCGTCGCTCATCAGCGTGGTCTGAGCGAGGTCGTCGACGCCGGACTCGCGGAGCTGGTTCACGGCGGTTCGGATCTGCTGGAGGGAGATGCCGGTGTCGAGGAGGCGCTTGACGAGCTTCAGCACGAGGATGTCGCGGAAGCCGTAGAGGCGCTGGGTGCCGGAGCCGGAGGCGCCGCGGACGGTCGGCTCGACGAGCTCGGTGCGCGCCCAGTAGTCGAGCTGGCGGTAGGTGATCCCGGCGGCCCGTGCAGCGACGGCTCCGCGGTAGCCCGCGTCGGCGTCGAGGTCTGGCAGTCCGTCGGTGAAGAGGACGAGGTCGCGCTGGCCGCTGACGTCGCGGCTGACTTCTCTCATCCCTGTGCCTTCCGGATACGAACGCCGGTCGCTCCGAACGCGCTCCCTAAGCTACCGACCCGGGGATGCCGAGTAAACGACATCCGCTCTTCCGGGAGGGCGTGTCGTCGGCCCGGCCCGGAGATCACGAGCGAGCGAGCCGCGAGAGCGCGCTGCGCACCATGGCCTCGCGGATGGTGCCGAGGTGCGCGGCGAGGCCGATCGCGTTCTCAGCGGCGCCGGCCGATCCGGACGCGTCGCCGCGGCGGGTGCTCGAGGCGACGACGCTCTCGATCAGCGACATCTCGCGCTCCACGGCGATGCGGAGCGGGCGGAGGTGGCGCGGCTCGATGCCCGAGCGGCCGAGATCGACGAGCGCCTTGAGCGTCGTGACCGCCTCCTCGCCGAAGACGTCCCCACCGCGGACCAGCCCGGCGGCGATCGCCTCGCGCACCAGCGCCGGGCTCGCTCCCGATTCGCTCGCGAGGCCGTCGCGGGTGAGCCGGGTGGCGGGGGCCAGCAGGGAGGGGGCGGCGCCACCGGCACCGGCGGGGAGGGACGGCTCGCGGCCGGCGTCGACGTCGTCGAGGTAGCCGCGGATCACCTTGAGCGGCAGGTAGTGGTCGCGCTGAAGCGCGAGGATCATCCGCAGGCGCTCGACGTCACCGGTGGAGAACTTGCGGTAGCCCGAGTCGGTGCGAGCGGGCGAGACGAGCCCCTGCTCCTCGAGGAACCGCAGCTTCGACGGCGTGACGTCGGGGAACTCGCTGGTGAGGTGCGAGAGGACCTGGCCGATGCTCAGGAGAGCGGCCGGGCCGGACGGGAGTGCGCGAGCGGCCGAACGACCCACGGCTACGCGTCCGGAGCGGCGACGAGGTCGGCGCGGGACGCGTAGAAGGTGAGGCGGAACTTGCCGACCTGCACCTCGGAGCCGTCGGTGAGGATCGCGGACTCGATCCGGACACCGTCGAAGTAGGTGCCGTTCAGCGAGCCCAGATCGCGGACCTCGAACGAGGTGCCGCGGCGCACGAACTCGGCGTGCCGGCGCGAGACGGTGACGTCGTCGAGGAAGATGCCCGCGTCCGGGTGCCGGCCGACAGTCGTCGAGTCGATGTCGAGCAGGAAGCGGGCCCCGGTGTTGGGGCCCCGACGGACGACGAGCAGGGCGGAGCCGGAGGGCAGAGCGCCGACGGCCTCGGCCTCCTCGCGGGACGCCCGGTTGTCGAGCGCCGCCAGCTGGGCACCGATGTCGTCGGTGAACGTGAGGGTCGTCTCCGTCGACGGCTCGACGGGAACGGACGGATCTGCGGATGACGCTCCGCGCACGGACTCGACCAAGACGTACCTCCTCGCTATCCCCTCAGCGTATCGGAATCGGAGGGCCCGCCGGTCGCCCCTGACGCTCCGTCGACCCCCAGGACGAGGCCTCGGGTCTGGACCGCGTAGACGATCCCCGCCCACCAGTAGAGGAACGCGCCCCAGAGCGCGAAGGCCCACGCGACGGGGAGGGACGCCGGGGCCAGCGCCGGGAAGGCCTGCCCGAGCATGATCAGCGGCAGCGCGTAGAAGAGGCAGAACGTGGCGAACTTGCCCAGGTGGTGCACCGGCAGCGGTCCGTAGCCGTGGTTCGCGAGGATCACGGCGAGCACCACCAGCATCAGATCGCGCGCCACCAGCACGGCCACCAGCCACCAGGGCACCAGCTCGCGGACGGCCAGCCCGATCACCGTCGCGAAGATGTAGAGGCGGTCGGCGGCCGGATCGAGGACGGCGCCCAGGCGCGTGATCTGGTCGAAGCGGCGCGCGATCCAGCCGTCGAGGTAGTCGGTGAGGCTGGAGAGGACGAGCGTCAGCAGGGCGAGCGCGTCCTCGCCCTCGATGATGAGCACGAGGAACACCGGCACCAGTGCGAGCCGCACCATGCTGAGGATGTTCGGGACCGTCCAGATGCGGTCCTCCGCCGCGCGCGCCATGCCGGGAGCCCTCGTCAGCGCTTGTCGCGCCAGACGCGCTCGAAGGGGAGCCGCCAGGCGTGCGGGGCGATCAGCTGGTGGATCGCGTTCGGACCCCACGATCCCGGCGCGTAGAGGCGCACGGGCGGCGGGTCCTGCAGGAGCGGCGCCGACACCTCCCAGAGGCGCTCGATGCCCTCGGCGGTGGTGAAGAGCGTGTGGTCGCCGCGCATCGCGTCGAGGATCAGCCGCTCGTAGGCCTCGAGGGCGTCGCCGGCGCGGTCGGTCTCCTGGAGCGCGAACTGCATGCTCAGCTTGTCGAGCCGCATGCCCGGGCCGGGGCGCTTGCCGTAGAAGGACAGCGACACCTTGGAGGCGTCGGCCAGGTCGAAGGTCAGGTGGTCGGGGCCGTGCGCGCCGACGCCGGAGCCCTGCGGGAACATGCTCTTCGGCGGCTCGCGGAAGGCGATGGAGATGATCCGCTGCCCCTCCGCCATCCGCTTGCCGGTGCGCAGGTAGAACGGCACCCCGGCCCAGCGCCAGTTGTCGATCTCGCACTTGAGGGCGACGAAGGTGTCGGTCTCGGAGTCGGGCGCGACGCCCGGCTCCTCGCGGTAGCCGATGTACTGGCCGCGGACGACGTTCTCGGGGTTCAGCAGCCGCATCGAGCGGAAGACCTTGTTCTTCTCCTCGCTGATCGCCTTCGGCTCGAGGGCGGTCGGCGGCTCCATCGCCATGAAGGCGAGGACCTGGAAGAGGTGGGTGACGACCATGTCCTTGTAGGCGCCGGTCGACTCGTAGAACTCGGCGCGGCGGTCGAGGGTGAGCTTCTCGGGGATGTCGATCTGGACGTGATCGATGAAGTTGCGGTTCCAGATCGGCTCGAAGAGGCCGTTGGCGAAGCGGAAGGCGAGGATGTTCTGCGCCGGCTCCTTGCCGAGGAAGTGGTCGATCCGGAAGATCTGCTCCTCGTCGAACGTCTCGTGCAGCTCGGCGTTGAGGACGACGGCGCTCTCGAGGTCGACGCCGAAGGGCTTCTCCATGATGATCCGCGAGCGCTCGACGAGGCCGGCCTCCGCGAGCATGCGGACGACCGAGAGGGCGGCGCGCGGCGGGACGCTGAGGTAGTGCAGGCGGCTGACGTCCGGGCCGAGCACCTTCTCGGCGTCGGTGACCGCCTTCGCCAGCGCGGCGGGGCCGGCGGACTGCGGGACGTAGCGGAGCTTGGAGGCGAACTCGTCCCACTGGGCGGGGGTCAGCGAGCGGCTGCCGAACTCGTCGTAGGCGAGCTTGGCGAAGGCGCGGAAGGACTCGTCGTCGTGCTCCTCGAGCGAGGTGCCGACGATCTGCAGGTCGGGTGCGAGCGAGGACAGCGCCAGGTGCGCCATGCCCGGGATGAGCTTGCGGCGGGACAGGTCGCCCACGGCCCCGAAGAGGACGACGACGTGAGGGGCGGCCTGCTCGGTCTGGACGGCGGGGGCGGGAGGTGCAGGGGTCACGGTCACCCCTCGATCATTCCATTCCGCCGCGTGACAGTGGCGTCATCCGCCGGACACGCGCCGCCGCTAAGGTCGTGCCGTGCCTCCGATCTCCGACGCGCCAGCCGCGACCGCAGCACCCGCCTCCTCCGCCACCTCCGCCGACGGGACCGTCGCGCCGCCGATGGACGACCGCATCCGCGGCGACGTCCATCTGCTGGGCGAGCTCCTCGGCCAGGTCCTGCGGGAATCGGGCGACGACAGCCTCTACACCGACGTCGAGCGGCTCCGCGCCCTGACGATCGGCGCCTACGACAGCGGGCACCCGGACGAGCTCGCCGCGGCGGAGGAGTTCGTCGCGTCGCTGACCGCCGAGCGCGCCGAGGAGGTGGCGCGGGCGTTCACCTGCTACTTCCACCTCGTGAACGTGGCGGAGGAGTTCCACCGCGTGCGGGTCCTGCGCCGCCGCGACGCCGACGCCGGCGCCCAGCGGCCCGAGGACTCGATCATCGCGTCGATGGCGACCCTCACCGACGAGCTGGGCGAGGAAGAGGCGTTCGAGCGCCTCTCGCGCCTGGAGTTCCGCCCCGTCCTCACCGCGCACCCGACGGAGGCGCGCCGCCGCGCGGTCTCCTCCACCATCCGCCGGATCAGCGCCCTGCTCGAGCAGCGGGACGACCCGCGCACGGGCGGCGTCGTGCTGGTCGAGAACCGCCGGCGCCTGCTCGCCGAGGTCGACACGCTCTGGCGCACGGCGCCGCTGCGCGAGTCGAAGCCCAGCCCGCTCGACGAGGTCCGGACCGCGATGAGCGTGTTCGACGAGTCGCTGTTCTCCGTCCTGCCGCGGGTCTACCGCCGGCTCGACGACGCGCTGCTCGGCGACGCCTCCGGCACCCGCAAGCCGATCGCCCCCGCGTTCGTGCGCCTGGGCACCTGGATCGGCGGCGACCGCGACGGCAACCCGTTCGTCACCGCCGAGACGACCCTCGAGGCCGTCGACATCGCCGCCGAGCACGTCCTGATCGGGCTCGAGCGCGTCGCCCGCCGGGTCGGCCGCTCCCTCACGCTGGACGCCGGCACCACTCCCCCGTCGGCGGCCGTCGAGGCGCTCTGGGCCGCAGGGGTCGAGAAGGCGCCCGAGCTCGCCGCGGTCATCGCCGAGCGCTCGCCGAGCGAGACCCACCGCCGCGTCCTGCTCTTCACGGCGGACCGGCTCGCGGCGACCCGTTCCGGCGGCGCGCTCGCCTACGGCTCCGCCGCCGAGCTGCTCGCCGACCTGCGGACCCTGCAGGACTCGCTGATCGAGGCGGGCGACGTCCGCTCGGCCTACGGCGACCTGCAGGACCTGCTCTGGCAGGTGGAGACCTTCGGCTTCCACCTCGCCGAGATCGAGGTGCGGCAGCACTCGAAGGTGCACCGCGAGACCCTCGCGGCGGTCCGCGCCGGCGGTGAGCTCGACGAGCGCAGCATCGAGGTCCTCTCGGTCTACCGGGCCATCGCGACGATCCAGGAGCGCTTCGGCACCGACGCGGCCCGCCGCTACGTCGTGTCGTTCACCCAGTCGGCCGAGGACCTCAAGACGGTCTTCGACCTCGCCGAGGCGGCGACCGACGGGAACCCGCCGATCATCGACGCCGTCCCGCTGTTCGAGACGTTCGCCGACCTCGACGCCTCGACCGACATCCTGGCCGAGATGATCCAGCTGCCCCAGGTGCGCGCGCGCCTCGCCGCGACCGGGAACCGGCTCGAGGTCATGCTCGGCTACTCCGACTCCTCGAAGGACGTCGGCCCCGTCTCGGCGACGCTCGCGCTCTACGACGCGCAGGCGCGCATCGCGAAGTGGGCCGAGGACGAGGGCATCGTGCTCACGCTCTTCCACGGCCGCGGCGGCGCCCTCGGCCGCGGCGGCGGACCGGCGAACCGCGCGGTGCTCGCGCAGCCGCCCGGCTCGGTCGACGGCCGCTTCAAGCTGACGGAGCAGGGCGAGGTCATCTTCGCCCGCTACGGCAACCCGGACATCGCCACCCGGCACATCGAGCAGGTCGCCGGTGCCACGCTGCTCGCCTCCTCGCCCTCGATCGGCGAGCGCAACGCGGGCGCCGCGGACCGCTTCCGCGACGTCGCCGCGACGATGGACCGCGAGTCGCGCCGCCGCTTCTTCGAGCTGGTCAAGGCCGACGGCTTCGCGCCCTGGTTCGCCCGGGTCACCCCGCAGGAGGAGGTCGGCCTGCTCGCGCTCGGCTCGCGGCCGGCCCGCCGCGGCCTCTCGGTCGAGTCGCTCGAGGACCTGCGGGCGATCCCGTGGGTCTTCGCCTGGACCCAGGCCCGCGTCAACCTGACCGGCTGGTTCGGACTCGGCAGCGCCCTCGAGGCGGTCGGCGACCTGGACGAGCTGCGCACCGCCTACGAGACCTGGCCGCTGTTCACCACGATGATCGACAACGTGGAGATGTCGCTGGCGAAGACCGACGAGGGCATCGCCCGCCGCTACCTGGCGCTCGACTCCCGCGACGACCTCGCCGGTCTGGTGCTCGACGAGATGGAGCTCACCCGCCGCTGGGTGCTTTCGATCACCGGCGAGGAGAGCCTGCTCACCGGGCACCGCGTGCTCGGGCGGGCCGTGCGGCTGCGCACGCCCTACGTCAACGCGCTGTCGCTGCTGCAGCTGCGCGCGCTCCGGGCGCTGCGCACGGATCCGGGCGGCTCGGGCACCGAGCAGAACCAGCGGCTCCTGCTGCTGGCCGTGAACGGCGTGGCCGCCGGCCTCCAGAACACGGGCTGATCCAGCTCGCCGCGGGACTCCCGCGCGAACGACGGAACCCCCGGCGGCCTGAGCGGCTGCCGGGGGTTCCGTCGTCGTGCGGGTGGAGCGGTGCGGATCAGATCTGCGCGCCGTGGTCGAACGTCTGCGGGGCGCCGGACTCCTGCGCGGCCTTCGCCTCCTCGTACTGCTTGCGAACGGCGACCATGTCGAGGCCGCGGACCTGCTCGAGCAGGGAGTCGAGGGCCGGGGCGGGCAGGGCACCGGGCTGCGCCATCAGCGGGATGCCGTCGCGGTAGACGACGAGGGTGGGGATCGACGAGATGCCGTAGCTGCCGGCGAGCTGCTGCTGGTCCTCGGTGTCCACCTTCGCGAAGGTCACATCGGGGTTCTTCTCGCTGGTCGCCTCGAAGACGGGGGCGAACTGGCGGCACGGGCCGCACCACTCCGCCCAGAAGTCGATGAGGACGATGCCGTCGGAGACGGTCTGGTCGTGGGTGTCGAGAGTCATCGCTGTCGTGGCCATGAGGGATGCAACCGACCCGATCCGCGCGCTATTCCCGGGCTGCAGGAGGGGCTGCGGGCGGGACGGCGTCGAGCAGGTCGAGGAGGGTGCGCGGGCCCAGAGCCGTGGCGCCGAGCTCCTCGATCCGGGCGACGAGGCCGCGGTCGGCGGTCACCACGCGGGCGGTCGGCCCGATCGCCGCGACGCGCTCGACGATCGCGTCGTCTCCGGAGCCGGCGGCGCTCTCGACGCTCAGCCGTCCGCGCGGAGCCGCGTCGACCGCGTCGGCGGTGCGTGCCGCCCGGGCGTCGCCCTCGAGGACGACCGCGATCCGCGGCCAGACCGTGTCGGCCTCGACGGCGAACAGCGAGCCGGGGACACCGAGTGCCGCGAGGCGCCCGAGCGCCGCGACGAGGCGCTCCGCCGCGCCGGCGCGGTCGCGCCACCAGCCGTCCGGACGCGAGCCGACGACGTTGGCCGCGTCGACGACGAGGACGCACGGCTCGGTGTCGAGGGCGCGCAGCTCGCGCCAGGAGGCCTCGAACCCCGGGTGCAGCGGGAGCGCGTCGACCTCAGCCGGCGGGACCCAGCGCAGCTCCTGGCTCTCGGCGTCGGCGATCCGCGGGGTGAAGTGCTCGAGGGCCCGGGCGACGACGGTGGTGTAGCTCCAGGGGCCGATGGTGACGACGCGGGAGAGGACGGGCACGACGATCCCGTCGGGCACTCCGGCCTCCTCGACCGATTCGCGCAGGGCGCCCTCGAAGGCGGTCTCCTCGGGGTGGCGGGCGCCGCCCGGGAGTCCCCAGGTGTCGCCGAAGTGGCTCCAGGTGGCGCGGTGCTGGAGCAGGACGCGGCCGTCCGGGTCGCGCAGCAGCAGCCCGGCGGCGCCGAAGCGGCCCCAGAAGCGCCGCCCGTCGCCGATCTCGACCCAGCCGTCGCCGAGCGCGGCGTCGAAGGGGTGGCGCGGAAGCGCTCCGCCGTCGGCCGGGCCGTCGCTCGTCATGCGCTCCAGCCTTCCACATCGCGCCGACCGTCCCGGACCGCCCGCCGCCCAGCACCGAGTCGCTCACCGGCTCGGATCGTGCACCTGGCAGAATCGACGGATGCGCCGCTCGAGGATCCTCCTGCCCGCGACGCTCGCCTGGCTCGGCGTGATCGCCCTGATCACCCTGACGCCGGCGCCGTACCCGGCCGGTCAGCCCTCGGCGCTCGTCCGCGGGATCATCGCGTTCCTCGCCTCCACGCCGCTGACCGCCTGGTTCACCTTCGACGTCGCCGAGTTCGTCGCCAACGTGCTGATGTTCGTGCCGCTCGGCGCGCTGCTCGCGCTGCAGCTGCCGCGGCGGCGCCGGCTGCTCGCCGCGCCGATCGGCCTCGGCGTCTCGGTGATCGTCGAGACGATCCAGCTGCTCGCACTGCCCTCGCGCGTCGCGGACGTGCGCGACCTCGTCTCGAACGGCACCGGCGCGCTCCTCGGTGCGCTGCTGGTCGTCGTGCTCGCCCGTCTCCCGCTCCGCCCCCGGAAGGACCGCACCGCCCATGCCCGCTGACACCCTCGTCGTCCTCGGCCGCCCCTCGCTCGACACTCCGGCGCACGACGCAGGCTCCGCATCCGTGCTCGATGCGACCGGTCGGGGCGGGCTGGACGTCACCGACCTCGGCTTCACCCGCGGCGACGGGGTCTTCGAGACCATCAACCTGGTCGACGGGCGGCTGCAGGCGCTCGACGCGCACCTCGACCGGTTCGACAACTCGGCGCGGATGCTGGACCTGCCCCGCCCGGATCGCGCCGCCTGGCGGACGGCGATCGACGAGGCGGTCGCCGCCCACCCGCGGGTGCCCGAGGCGATGGTGAAGACGATCCTGAGCCGCGGGGTCGAGGGCGACGGACGGCCGACCGGCGTCGTCTTCGTGCAGACGAGCCCGGACTTCGGGCCGGCCCGCCGGGACGGCGTGCGGGTGGTGCTGCTCGACCGCGGACTGCGCTCCGACGTGCAGCACACGTCGCCGTGGCTGCTCGCCGGCGCGAAGACGCTCTCCTACGCGGTCAACCGGGCGGCCTCGCGCGAGGCGCTGCGGCGCGGGGCGGACGACGCGCTGTTCGTCTCCAGCGACGGCTTCCTGCTGGAGGGGCCGACCTCGAACCTGGTGCTGCTCGCGGGCGGCGAGCTGGTCACTCCACCGCCGAGCCTGGGGCTGCTGCCGGGGACGACGCAGGCGGACCTCTTCGCGCTCGCAGGCGGGCTCGGGCTGGGCACGGCGGAGCGCCCGCTGCGGGCCGAGGACCTCGCGGCGGCCGAGGCCGCCTGGCTGGTCTCCAGCGCCCGGAACGCCGCGCCGATCCGCGCGGTGGACGCGCAGGAGCGCCGCGTCGACCACGAGCTCACGGCCCGGATCAACGCGGCGCTCCTCGCGCGCTAGGGGCGGCCGCTCGGACCGGCCCGCTCAGGCGCGACCGCTCAGACCTGGTCCTCGACGTCGGCCGCACCGCGGTGCAGCAGGCCGCCGCGCGTGTAGTCCAGCGCCGGGTCGGGGCTGCCCTGCACGCGCTCGTCGGCCGCCTCGTCGTTGATCACGGCGGTGACGATGCCGCGCCAGTCGGTGCCCTCGGCGACGGCCTCGTCGGAGCCGACACGGCGGGTGACGAAGACCGCTTCGCCCTCCTCGCCGCTGTGCGAGATGATCGCGAGGACGCCGACCGCGCGGCCGTCCGGGTGGCGGACCTGCCACTCCTCGTGACCCGACGGGACCAGGAGGAACTCGAGTCCGGCGTGCGGGAAGGGGCTCTCGCGCAGCTCGGACGGCGAGCCGCTGTGCTCGGGCGCTCCGCGGGTGGGGACGCCCTCGCCGGTGTCCTCGCCGTAGCTGTGGTACGTGCTCATGGTGAACCTCCTCGGTCGGCGGCCGGTGAGGCCGCGGATCCCTCGTCGATGGGACCACCCCCATCATGGCTTCGTAGACTGGACGGATGCAGATCCCGGTGACCGGCTCCGTCCGCGTGGATGCCTGGCTGTGGGCGGTCCGCGTGTACAAGACGCGTTCCGCCGCCACGACGGCCGCCCGGGCCGGTCACGTCCGGGTGAACGGCGAGCGGGCCAAGGCCGCGCAGACCGTGAAGGTCGGCGACGAGGTCCGCGCCCGCATCGGCGGCTTCGACCGCGAGCTCGTCGTCCGCGGCCTGATCGTGAAGCGGGTCGGCGCGCCGGTCGCGGCCGAGTGCTTCGAGGACCGCACTCCCCCGCCGCCGCCGCGCGAGGCGGCCCCCGCGATCATCGAGCGCGACCGGGGCGCCGGCCGCCCGACCAAGCGCGATCGGCGCGAGATCGAGCGGCTCCGCGGCTTCTGACGGCACCTGCTCACCGGTCTCGCGCTCGGCCCGTGATCGCGCGCCACCGCTCTGCGCGGCGGCTCGGCGGATTTTTATGATGAGGGCATGTCAGTTCTCTCAGCTCCGATCCTGCGTCTGGCAGCATCGATCCCCCTCCCCCGATCGACGCGGCGGGACCGTGGACGAACGGGGCGAATGAGCGCAGCCGTCGCGGCGATCGCGGTCGTCAGCGTCCTGATCTCGGGGAGCGGGGCGTCGGCCGCGCCCGGCGGCGGCTCACCGGCTGGCAGCGAGCTGCCGCCCGCCTCCTTCAGCCTCGTGAAGAGTCCGAGGACAGGTCTCGTCTACAAGGCGTGGGAGGTCGCTCCGGGGATCGCGGTCGCCACTCAGCCGAGCGGTGTCGGGGGGATGGCGATCTCGCCGAAGGGCCTGCGGACCCAGCGGCTCGTGAGCTCCATGCTGTCCGAGCTCCTGACGGCGGAGCCGTCGAAGAGCCTCGTCGAGGTGGTGCCGGACCTCCTCGGGGCGAGCGAGGTGAAGGGCAACAGGTTCCTGCAGGTCAACGGCGACGTCTCCGACATCCGGGTCCTCGTCGTCCCGGGGGACAGCTGGTCGTCCTCCCGTCTGAGCAGGGAGCACGCCATCACTGGAACCGGGTCCGACTCGTTCCTCACCTTCGACCCGGACCGCATCTCGTCGTACTTCGATGAGGAGACCGGGCAGATCCGCGCCTTCTCACCGACGGCGACCTTCGCCCACGAGCTGTACCACTCGGTCCAGGCGCTCGCCGGCGCACAGGTCGGGAAGGAGTTCAAGCTCTCGATCCCCACCCCGGTGCGCAGTGGCGACCTGGGGACGCCCGGCACTCCGGAGAAGGATCAGCGGGTCTTCAGCCTGGTCGACGAGCTCGTGACGCAGGGAGGACCGCGCGGTCTCGCGGCGGTGAAGGACTGGCTCCTGAGTCCCGACCCCGCAGATCCCGGGGAGGAGGCTGCAGCGGAGTCGGGGCGCGACGACTCCTACGGGGAGGCCCACTTCGCGCGGGGCCCGAATCCGTTCCTGAACTTCGCACTGATGCGGGCGACGACGGAGGAGCAGGGCGCGGAGAGCGGACCCGAGCACGTCCGCGATGCTCTCGGGCGTCGAACGCGAGCCCTCGACCGGCTCGTGACGCAGCACCCCACCGAGATCAGGATCGCCGAGGAACTGCACATCCCGGCCCGCGCCGAATACGAGCCGATGGTGCGGAGGAACGGCGCCGGGACGCTCCTCAACAACGTCGGGTCGTTCGAGAAGGCCGGGCCGATCGGGCACATCGACCTCATGGATCCGCTCAGGTCCCCCTACCTCCGATGGGAGACGACCCTCGCCGCCGTCTGGTCGCGGACGAACAGCCCCGAGGAACCGGCACCGGCGGCCGCGGACGTCCTGTGCGTCCTCTGCGACCTGAGCCCGAGCGCCGTCGACGGCGCCGGCTCGACCGCGGCCCGCCCGAGGACGGTCCCGGGTCCCGCTCCGGAGGGTCCCGCGCCGGAGGAGGAACCGTCGCCCGAGGAGAGACCGGCTGCGGAGACGGGCCCGCCCGGGCAGGAGCAGTCGCCTTCCGGGAAGGGCCTGGCGCCGGAGGCGGGTCTGGCGGACGACGCTGCGGCGGCTCGGATGGCGGCGCTGGCGGAGCGGTTCGGCGGGGAGTACGTGCCTGTTGAGGCGCGGGCGAGCGTGTGGAAGGGGTTCGAGGCGACGGCGTCCGAGCTGATGCGGGGCTCGGTCGGGAGCGGCGAGGGCATCGCGAACGCGGTGTTCGCCGTGAAGGGACTGGTCGATGCGTTCAGCGGGGACTCGGACGCGCTGACGGACGCGGTCGCGGTCTCGGGGGTGGCCTCAGTGGTGGTCCCGGAGATGGGTCCGCTCGCGGTGGGGTTGGGGACGGTGCTGAACCTGCGGAACTTCGCCGAGACGGAGGACGGGTTCCAGCTGGCGGAGGCGGTCGTGGGTCTGGTGGCACTGGCGTTCCCGGAGCTGGGTCCGGTGGCGCTGGTGATCGCGATGCTCGATCTGTGGCTGCGCGGGTCGGACCCCGCGGAGTGCGAGTCACCGGGGCAGAAGCTGATCGACGCGTTCCAGTGGCCGGCACACGAGGCGCTGTCGCGGATGACGCGGGTCGCGGCCGAGAAGGAGCTGACCGCGGTGCGGCTGGCGCAGGACCAGATCGCCTACCGGGCCCGGTTCGCGCAGTCGCGGATCGTGCTGGATGCGGTCGCGCAGGGGTACACCGCGGAGACGCTGCCGCCGTCCGTGCAGGGCGCGATCGACGACATCCAGGTCGCCGCGAACGAGGCGCTCCAGCTGACCTGGCAGGCGGGCTTCCAGGACCTGCGCAAGACGATCCGCGTGCTCACCGATGAGGTCAACGCCGGGAAGACCTTCACCGACTTCCGTGCGCAGTGGGTCGAGTCGGTGAACGAGAAGGGAGGCCTGACCCAGTGCGGGTCCGTCAAGCACACGGTCTCGGTGGACGAGCTGCCCTCGGTGAACACGCGTCCGATCGACCCGGACGCCTATCACGGCGCCGCGGAGGCGCAGTTCGGGTCGATCACGAACGAGACCCTGGACCTGTACGAGCACGCCGAGAACAGCCTGCGCCTGTTCGACCCGTCGAAGAACGCCCTCGTCGTCCCCTCCGTCGACCCCGTCGAGGTGGTCCATGCGATCACCCGCACCGACCTGCCGACCGCCTTCACCACCACCGGCGGGCGCTCGGCGGAGCAGACGGTGTCCCTGCTGAAGGGCACGGGGACGGCGGTCACGTTCGTGAGGGTCACCGACGAGGCGACGGGCGCCGTCGTCTGCGGTGCGCAGAAGGTCGACCAGGAGGGCCTCTGGCGCTGCGATTCCGGGCCGACCCCGTTCCAGGGACCGGGGACGACCCGCGAGTACCGGCTGTGGACGTCTCCGACCGACAGCGGGGAGTACACGCGCACCGAGCACCTGCTCAGCATCAGCACCGCCGGTGCCGCGACGACCGTCCCACTCGCGTTCGACGACCTCCACGTGAACGGACGCACTGTCACCGGAATCGTCCCCGCAGGCACCTCCGTCGTCCTGCGGCATCTGCCTCCGGGGATGTCCGAGGGGTACGGCGACGGTCCGGACCTCTCCGACCCCGTCACCACCGGCGCCGACGGCGCCTTCACACTGACCCTCTCCCCGGAGGCGGCCGGCGGACGGACGCAGATCGTCGCCGCTCGTCACGGCGAGGTGATCAGCCTCGCCGTCGATCTCGATCGGCCCGCCGCGCCCGCGCCGGCGTCAGGGCCCTCCGTGACCGCTCTGCGCACCACGATCTCCGCCGGGAGTCCGACGCTGACCCTCACGGGTGCAGGCTGGCCGATCACCACCAGCGTCGGATTCCGGCTCGACAGCGGAGCACGCTTCACCTCCGTCGTCACCGACGAGCACGGCGCCTTCGTCACCGAGGTCACTCTTCCTCCCGCGCTCGCGACGCCGGGCAGCCACACCCTCACCGCGAGCGACACCGGCACGACGAACACCGTCCGCACCGTCACGATCGTCGTCACAGGGTGACGTGGACGGGTCGCATCCGTCTCGTGCTGGTCGAGTCGCCGCGCAGCCGCGTATCGAGCGGCGAAGCCGCTTCGCGTCTCGGTGGTGAGCGAAAGGGACGCGGCTGCGCCGCGTCATGCTGGTCGAGTAGCCCCGCCAGGGGCGTATCGAGACCCGCCGTCACCAGCACGGCGGTATGCAGGCTCAGGTGCGGACGGTGGTGGATCTCGATACGCCCGCTCCGCGGGCTACTCGATCAGCATGAAGACGCCCGCTCCGCGGGCTACTCGATCAGCATGAAGACGTCCGCTCCGCGGGCTACTCGATCAGCATGAAGGCGGGCCGCTGCCTGAGCTGTTCGATCAGCAGGGAGAGGGAGTCTCGGCGCTCAGGGAGCGAGCGCGCGCGCCCGCTCGAGGAGGTCCTCCGCGACCTCGTCGAGGAAGCGCTGCTGCAGGGCGTCGCCGACCTGGACGAAGGCGATGTCGGTGAAGCCGGCCTCGATGAAGGGGACGACACTCTGGGCGAGCTCGTCGAGGTCCGGGCCGCAGGCGATCGACTCGGCGACGTCCTCCGGGCGCACGAACTGGCTGGCGCCGGCGAAGCCGGCCGGGGTGGGCAGGTCGGCGTTGACGGACCAGCCGCCCGCGAACCAGCGGAACTGCTCGTGCGCCAGGGCGATCCCCTGCTCCTTGTCCGGCGCCCAGCAGATCGGGATCTGCCCGATCGAGCGCGACGGAGCGGCGTCGGCGCCGCGGACGGCGGTCCACTGCGAGATCAGCTCGGCCTCGGGCTCGGTGGTGATCAGGTGGTCGCCGAGCGGGGCGAAGCGCTCGATCGACTTCTCGCCCGAGACGGCGAGGCCGATCGGCACGGGCTTGTCCGGGAGGTCCCAGATCCGGGCGGAGTCGACGCGGAAGTAGTCGCCCTCCCAGGTGACCAGCTCGCCGGTGTGCAGGGCGCGGATGATGTGCACCGCCTCCTCGAGCATGTCCTGGCGTGCGGAGACGGCGGGCCAGCCCTCGCCGACCACGTGCTCGTTCAGGTTCTCGCCCGAGCCGAGGCCGAGGAGGAAGCGGTCGTCGGAGAGGATCGCGAGCGTCGCCGCCTTCTGCGCGATCACGGCGGGGTGGTAGCGGATGGTCGGCGCGGTCACGTAGGTGGCGAGCTCGATGGTCGAGGTCGCCTGCGCGACCGCGCCGAGCATGGTCCAGGCGTAGGAGGCATGGCCCTGCTCAGTCAGCCAGGGCGAGTAGTGGTCGCTCGAGACCGCGAACTCGAAGCCGTGCCTCTCGGCATCGACCGCGTAGCCCACCAGCTGCTTCGGGCCGCTCTGCTCGGTCATCAGGGTGTAGCCGAATCGCACCATCGTCCGCCTCGTTCCGCTCGTCGTCGTCGTCGTCGCCGTGCCGGAGGGCAGGCGTCCATCGTTCGGCTCCATCGTCGGGCGGGGACGGGTGCTGCCGACAGCCCCTTGCCCGCCGTGCGGGGGCGGGCTAGCGGCGTCGCGCGTCAGACGAAGCGGACGCGGTTCTGGACGCGGGTGCGGACCTCGAAGGACTCGCCGTAGCCGCCGAGGCGCGGGTCGTCGGTGCCGGAGCGCAGCAGCTGCGGGAGGAGGGAGCGGCGGAGGAGCACGTCTCCCGCGTGGCGACCCCGCTCGACCTGCTCGTAGGGCTGCTCGAGGGCGTCGTCGGGGACGACGATCACGCTCGCGGAGAAGCGGACGCCGAGCTCGCGGCCGAGGCGGCGGGCGGCCTTCGAGAGCGAGGCGAGCGGCTTCTCGTCCTCGGCCAGGCCGGCACCCTCGACCTCGCCCTTGCGCAGGCGGACGGGCTCGCCCCAGTCGGCCGAGGTCAGGGCGAGGAGGCCGGACGGGCCGAGCACCAGATGGTCGATCTTGACGCCGCCGTCGCCGACGGCGACGTCGTTCCAGATCGTGAAGGCGATGCCGAGGGCGCCGACCAGGGAGGCCGTCGCCTCCTCCGCGTGGGCCTTGGCCAGCCAGGAGCGGACCTCGCGGGGGGCGGAGCGCACCAGCGCCGGGTCGAAGGGGTCGTCGATCTCGACGCCGCGGCCGACCCACTCGCGGACGAGGCGGAGGTAGTACTCGCGAGCGGCGCCACCCGGGTGGCCGTAGGAGCGGGCGCGCACCGAGGACGCGGTCTGCTGGCGGGGCGAGCCGGTGTACGGCGCGTGCGAGGAGGCTCCGGGGGCGGGCGCTCCGCGGTCGTAGTCGACGCGGGCGCCGGCGCTGCCGATCCGCTCCCAGGCGACCTGCACGGCGTGGAACGAGGCCGCGTC
The DNA here is from genome assembly GCF_003751825.1 of Rathayibacter sp. PhB186. Taxonomy (NCBI): domain Bacteria; kingdom Bacillati; phylum Actinomycetota; class Actinomycetes; order Micrococcales; family Microbacteriaceae; genus Rathayibacter; species Rathayibacter sp. PhB186. The sequence continues at coordinate 398,619 of NZ_RJKO01000002.1, forward strand.
TCCCCCGGTGTCCGGGTGGGTCTCGCGGAGCAGGCGGCGGTAGGCGCGCTTGAGCTCGTCCTCCGACGCGCTCGCGGGGACGCCCAGCACCTCGTAGGGGGTGCGGGCGGCGTGGCTGTCTGGCATGTGCTTCCGGAGGGTCGGGGGCGGCGGGTGAACGCCCGGTCTCCGAGCATATCGACGCCGCCCGGGCGCCCGGTGGGAGCGCGCAGTGCGCACGCTCCACGGCGCCCGGGTGCGGGTCGGCGTCCGGACTCGGGTCAGCGGTCCGCGAGCAGCTCGCGGACGCGCGGGATCACCCGGGTGCCGTAGAGCTCGATGTTCCGCATGATGGCGGCGTGCGGCAGGGTGCCGGCGCTGTACTTGAGGTCGAAGCGGTCGATGCCCAGGGCGCCGACCGTGTTCGCGATCTTCCGGGCGACCGTCTCGGGAGAGCCGAGGTGCAGCGCGCCGTCGGGTCCCGCCTCCTCGGCGAAGCGCTCGCGGGTGAGCGGGGCCCAGCCGCGCTCGCGGCCGATCGAGTCGAGCATGCCCTTGTAGTGGCCGAAGTAGAGCTCGTGCGCCTCCTCGTCGGTGTCGGCGATGAAGCCGGGCGAGTGCACGGCGACGGGCAGGCGCGGCTGCTCGAGCTGGTCGAGGGCGCGGCCGAAGAGGTCGACGTAGGGGCGGAAGCGGGCGGGGGCGCCGCCGATGATCGCGAGGACCAGCGGGAAGCCGAAGCGCGCGGCGCGGACGACCGACTCGGGGCTGCCGCCGACGCCGATCCAGGTGCGCAGGCGGCGGTCGCCCTCCATCGTCGGGTACACGCTCTGCTCGGTCAGGGCCGGGCGGACCGTGCCCTGCCAGGTGACCGGGCCGCCCTGCACGAGCTCGTGGAACAGCTCCAGCTTCTCCTCGAAGAGCACCTCGTACTGGGAGAGGTCGAGGCCGAAGAGCGGGAAGGACTCGGTGAAGGACCCGCGGCCGAGGATGACCTCGGCGCGGCCGTTCGAGAGCCCGTCGAGGGTGGCGAAGCGCTGGTAGACGCGCACGGGGTCGTCGGAGGAGAGGACGGTGACCGCGGAGCCGAGGTGGATGCGCTCCGTCCTCGCGGCGATCGCGGCGAGCACGACGTCCGGGGCGCTGACGGCGAAGTCGGCGCGGTGGTGCTCGCCGACGCCGAAGAAGTCGAGGCCGACCTCGTCGGCGAGGACGCCCTCCGCCACCACGTCGCGCAGGACCTGGCCGTGCGAGAGGAGCGTGCCGTCGGCCGCGGCCGTGACGTCGCCGAAGGTGTCGACACCGAACTTAATTTCATGCGTACTCATGCACTTTGCAACCTCCGAGGGTCGGGGACTATTCCGGCGGCGACGGCCGGCTCGCGGTAGGCCAGCCCCAGCGACGCGACGGTGTCGTGCGCGTTCAGGCCGCTGGGGTTGGGCAGCACCCAGAGCGGGGCGCCGGCGATCGGCTCGTCCTGCCGCCCCTGGCGCGCCCTGGTCCGCCCGAAGGCGGCGCGGTAGGCGGTGATGCCGACCATCGCGACGGCGGCGGGGCGGACGCGCTCGACGGTGCGGACCAGGCGCTCGGCGCCGGCGCGCAGCTCCTCCGGCGTGAGCTCGTCGGCGCGGGCGGTGGCGCGGGGTGCGAGGTTGGTGATGCCGACGCCGCGGTCGGCGAGGGCGCGGCGATCCTCGGCGGTCATCCCCTCGGAGACGCGGAGCACGCGGTCGAGGATGCCGGCGGCGGCGAGGGCCGGGTAGAAGCGGTTGCCGGGGTGGGCGAAGTGCGCGCCGGTCGCGGCCGTCCAGAGGCCGGGGTTGATGCCGACGAAGAGGAGGCGGACGTCGCCGTCGAGCAGGTCCTCGACGGTGCGGTCGCGGTACGAGGCGAGCTCGGCGCGGGAGAACGGCATGCGGCCATCCTGCCGTGCGGGCCGCGCGGACGGTGGCAGCATGGGGACATGACGAACGCATCGCAGGACCACCCGATTCAGCACGGCAGCGACGACGCACCCCTGGACGAGAAGCTCCGCGGCATCCTGCTGCAGGTCGCCGGCGATGCCGAGCTGCGGCCCGAGGAGGACGTCGAGGCGCTGCTGCGCCAGCGCCTGCGCGACACCCGGATCGAGATCGCGGAGGAGCACATCGCCGGGCTCGCGCGGCGGATCCCCGGGCTGACCCAGCGCGGCGGCGGCGACCTGAGCCCCGGCGCGCACTGAGCCCCACGCACACCGAGGCTCGGCGCGCACTGAGCGTCGGCATCCTCTGATGCGCACCGCGTCACTCCGGCAGCGCCGGTCCCTTCCGGTGATGGTCGAAGACCAGGCTCGTCCGGGTCGAGGCGACCGCCGGATGCGCCGAGAGGTTCGACACCACGAAGTCGCGGATGTCGTTCGAGTCGCGCACGGCGACGTGGAGGAGGAAGTCCTCGGAGCCGCCGAGGAAGAACAGCTGCACGACCTCGGGCAGCGCGCGGATCTCCTCGGCGAACCGGGTGATCGCCTGCCGCTGACCGGCGCGGATGTTGACGCTGATCAGTGCCTGCAGGGTCAGCCCGAGGGCCGCGGGGTCGAGCTCGGCGGTGAAGCCGGTGATGATGCCGCGTTCGACGAGGGAGCGCACCCGCGAGACGCAGGTGGAGGGCGCGATGCCCGCCTGCTCGGCGAGGCGGCTGTTCGGGGTGCGGGCATCGGCGCGGAGCAGGCGGACGAGGGTCCGGTCGATCGGATCGAGGTCGCCGAGGTCGTGCAGATCCTGCGGTCTCATGGCGGCACGGCTCCTTCTGATCGCGGATCCTGCGGTGAACATTCCGATTCTCGACGATCCTGCGGATGTTCTCCCGTTCGAAACATGATCTTCGCACGATAGGGGCAGTCCACCGCGAAGGAGCAGTCATGCGCATCGGCATCCCCACCGAGATCAAGAACAACGAGAACCGCGTGGCGGCGACGCCCGCCGGAGTGCACGAGCTGGTGCGGCGCGGGCACGAGGTGCTGGTCGAGGCGGGCGCCGGGCTCGGCTCGCGGGTCTCGGACGAGGACTTCGCCGCCGCCGGCGCCCGGATCGTCGCGGGGCCGGACGAGGTCTGGGGCGAGGCCGACCTGGTGGTCAAGGTCAAGGAGCCGATCGAGGCGGAGTACCCGCGGATGCGCTCCGGGCAGATCCTCTTCACCTACCTGCACCTCGCCGCCTCCCGCGCGTGCACCGATGCGCTGCTCGCCGCCGGCACCACCGCGATCGCCTACGAGACCGTGCAGCTGCCCGATCGCCACCTGCCCCTCCTCTCGCCGATGAGCGAGGTCGCCGGGCGGCTCTCGATCACCGTCGGCGGCTACCACCTGATGCGGGCGGCCGGCGGGCGCGGCACCCTCCTCGGCGGAGTGCCCGGGACGCCGAAGGCCAAGGTCGTCGTGATCGGCGGCGGCGTGGCCGGCGAGCACGCGGCGGCGAACGCGCTCGGCATGGGCGCCGACGTGACCGTGGTGGACCTGTCGATCCCCCGGCTGCGCGAGCTCGAGGCGCGCTTCGACGGGCGGATCCAGACGCGCGCGTCCTCGACGTACGAGATCGCGGCGCAGATGGCGGAGGCGGACCTGGTGATCGGGTCGGTCCTGATCCCGGGTGCGCGGGCGCCGAAGCTCGTGACGGACGAGATGGTGGCGACGATGAAGCCGGGCTCGGTGCTGGTCGACATCGCGATCGACCAGGGCGGCTGCTTCGAGGGATCGCGGCCGACGACGCACGACGACCCGGTCTTCGCGGTGCACGACAGCGTCTACTACTGCGTCGCCAACATGCCCGGCGCGGTGCCGGAGACGTCGACGCGGGCGCTGACGAACGCGACGCTCCCCTACGTCGTCGCGCTGGCGGACCGCGGCTGGAAGGCGGCGCTCGCGGCGGATCCGGCGCTCGCGAAGGGGCTCAGCACGCACGACGGGCAGGTCGTGAACGCGGCGGTCGCCGAGGCGTTCGGGCTGCCGGCGGCGAGCCTCGAGGGACTGCTGGGCTAGGCGGCCTGCAGGCCCAGGGTCTCGACGATCTGCGCGATCTCGTCCTCGGGGGCGGCCGCGAGGTCGACGGTGACGTGCCGCTCGTCGTCGCCGAGCGGCTCCAGGGCCTCGAACTGCGAATCCAGCAGGGCGGGCGGCATGAAGTGGCCGGTGCGCGCCCCGAGGCGGTCGGCGATCAGCTCGCGGGTGCCGGCGAGGTGCACGAAGACGAGGTCGTCGCGGCGGAGCACGTCGCGGTAGCGCCGCCGCAGGGCGGAGCAGGTGACGACGACGGAGTCGCCGCCGCTCACGAGGGCGTCCACGCGGGCCGCGATCGTCGTCAGCCAGGGGGCGCGGTCCTCGTCGTCGAGCGGGACGCCCTCGGCCATCTTCGCGACGTTCGCGGCGGGGTGGAGCTCGTCGCCCTCGACGAAGGTCCAGCCGAGGCGGTCGGCCAGCAGGGTGGCGATCGTGGACTTGCCGCTGCCGGAGACGCCCATCACGACGAGGGCGCGGACGGGAGTGGCGGAGGGACTGGCCGATGCGGTCATGACCTCGATTATGTCCGACGAATAGCTGGTCGGGCGAGGCGAGCGCCGGAATACTGAGGGCATGGACGGACCGCGCTCGCTGCACGAGGCGGTGCTCGACGAGCTCGGGTCGCAGATCGTGCAGGGCGCACTGGCGCCCGGGAGCGCCTTCAGCGCGGACGAGCGGGCGGAGCGCCGCGGGGTCTCCCGCTCGGTGATGCGCGAGGCGGTGCGCGTGCTGGAGTCGCTCGGGCTGGTGGTCTCGCGGCGGCGGGCGGGGACGCGGGTGCAGCCGCCGGAGTGCTGGAACGCGCTGGATCCGCGGGTCATCGGCTGGAGCCTCGACGGGCCGGATCGGCAGGTGCAGCTGCATCGGCTGAGCCAGCTGCGCCTCGGTGTCGAGCCGCTGGCGGCGCGGCTCGCGGCGGAGCACGCGACGGCCGGGCAGCGGATCGCGCTCGCCGAGGCGGCGGGCGGGATGTCCGAACACGCTCGGGCGGCCGATCAGGCGGCCTACCTCGCCGCCGACGTCGTCTTCCACCGGACGCTGCTGGCGGCGTCGGGGAATCCGATGCTCGCGCAGCTCGGCGACCTCGTCGCGGCGGTGCTCGCCGGGCGCACGCGGCACGCGCTGATGCCGCGCGAGGCGGACTCGGAGGCGGTGGGGCTGCACCGGGCGGTCGCCGCTGCGGTGGCCGAGGGCGACGGTGAGGCGGCTGAGGCGGCGATGCGCGCGATCGTCGAGGAGGCGGACCGGGCGGTGCTGGCGGGGTGAGCGCGGGGGCGGGTCGCGGCGGGCGGGTCGCGATACGCCCTGCGGGCTACTCGACCAGCATGCAGGGCAGGCCGCTCCCGGCGGCGCGGGTCTCGATACGCCCTGCGGGCTACTCGACCAGCATGCGGCGGGACGTCGTGCCGTTGAATCCGCCAGCAGAGCTCTCCGCATGCTGATCGAGTAGCCCGCGGAGCGGGCGTATCGAGATCCTCCAGCGTCAGAAGGCCTGTCTGCAGACCCGTCCTTCGGGTGACGGTGGGTCTCGATACGCCCCTGCGGGGCTACTCGACCAGCACGGGTCGGGCTGCTCGAGCGGCCTGGCCCGGGCTGGTCGACCGGCGTGACTCGGGTGCTCGACCGGAGGGGGCGGTCGGGCTGCGAATGGGGTGGGGCGGGTTGCTGTGCGGGCCGGCGGGGCGCACAGTGGAGGGATGGCCGAGGGATACTCCTCCGCGCAGGTGCGGGCCGCCGAGGCGCCGCATCTGGCGCGTCGAGAGCCGCTGATGCAGCGGGCAGCGGACGGGCTCGCGCGGGAGCTGCGGGCCGCGCTCAGCACGCGCCGGGACCGGCGCGGCGCGGGCAGCGTGCTCGTGCTGGTCGGGCCGGGGAACAACGGCGGGGACGCGCTGTACGCGGCGGCCGAGATCTCCTCCTCCGGCAGCGACGTGTCGCTCGTGCTGACCGCCGACCGGGCGCACCAGCGCGGACTCGCCGTCGCGCTGGACGACGGCTGCGGCCGCGTCGCGGCCGACGACCCGGCCGCCCTCGCGGCCGCGGTCGCCCGCGCGGACGTGATCGTGGACGGCATCCTCGGCATCGGCACGGCGGAGCCCGCGCTGCGCGGGCGGCCGCGCGAGGTGGTGGCGACGGTGATCGAGGCGCTCGGACGACGCGAGGACGCGCCCGTCGTGGTCGCCGTGGATCTGCCGAGCGGGATCGGGCCCGACGACGGCGCGGTACCGGACGAGACCGTCCTGCCCGCCGACGTGACCGTGACCTTCGGGGCGATCAAGGCGGGGCTGCTGCTCGAGCCCGCGCGCTCCTACGTCGGCCGGATCCGGCTCGTGGACATCGGGCTCGGGCCCGACCTCGCCGGGGTCGAGCCGATCGTCAGGACCTAGAGCCTCGGCCTACGCCTGCGCGCCGCGGGTGAGCAGGTGCGCCCGCTCGGGGTGCTGGTCGAACCACTGTCCGACGTACCAGCACATCGGCACGATGCTGCGGCCGCTCGTCGCCTCGATGTCGTCGACGGCGAAGGCGACCAGCTCACCGGCCAGCCCCTGGCCGCGGTGCGGCGGCGAGGTGAAGGAGCGCACGAGCGAGACGCTCTCGTCGTTCTCGTGGAAGTCGAGGACGCCGACGAGCGCCCCGTCCTGGTGCAGCTCGTAGCGGGACGCGTGGTCCGCCCGGCGGAAGTCCTTGGCCATCTCCCCAGGGTAGGCCGCTCGCGCTCCGCACGGCCGGGGTGGTCAGGATCCGTCGCCGAGCAGATCGCCGTCGACGTAGTACCAGCGGCCGTCCTCGCGGAGGAAGCGGCTGCGCTCGTGCACCAGCCCCGGCCCCTCGGAGGAGCGGTAGGAGGCGCGGAACTCGACGAGCCCCTCCGCGTCGTCCTCGCCGCCGAACGAGGTGTCGACGATCTGCAGGCGCCGCCAGCGGACGTCGTCGTCGAGGTCGACGCGCTTCGGGCGGGTGGACGGGTGCCAGCTGGACAGCAGGTAGCCGGCGCTGCCGAGGACGTTCGCGCTGTAGCGGCTGCGCATCAGGCGCTCCGCGGTCGGCGAGGGCGTCTCGCCGAGGTGGGCGGGGCGGCAGCAGTCGGCGTAGTGGCGGCGGCTTCCGCACGGGCAGGCGTCGGCAGGGTGCATCCGGACAGTCTCGCAGGGCGCGGGCGCGCCGGATCGCCCTACTCTCCCGCTCCCGCCGGCTCCGCCACCAGCGACACCGCGAGCAGATCGCCCGTCGGCCCGGCGCCGACGGCGTGCAGCGAGAACTCGACCAGACCGTCCTCGCCCGTCGACGGGGTGATCGCGTACTCCACCTCGACGGCGTCGTCGAGCGTCCGGACGGCGAGCGGCTCGCCGAGCGGGCGGCCGTCGATCCGGAGCTCGTGCTCGCCGTCGCCGTCGCGGTCGCGCAGCAGGACGCGGAGCACGGCGGCGCGCTGCGACGGATCGACGAGGGTGTAGCCGAACCAGCCGTCCGGGCCCTCGGCGCTGCGCCAGTGCACGCCGTCGGCGCCGCCCGCGCGGCTGCGGTGCCCGACGAAGGCGTGGTCCGACTCGGGCTGCTGCTCGCCCGCGGTCACGGAGTCGATCACCGCGGCTGCGGAGGCGGCCTCGCGGTCGAGCGCGGCAAGCTCGGCCCGGCGCGCGGCGGAGTCGGAGCCGCTGGGCCAGTAGAGCGTGTAGCGGCTGTCGTGCAGTGCGGAGAACGGCTCGAGGCGGACCGGGCCGGCGTCGGTGCGCAGCTCGGCGGTCAGGGTCGCGCGGTCGAGGAGGGCGACGGCGCCGACTCCCCCGGTCACGACCGGGGTCGTGGCGAGGTCGCGGAGCGGGCCCGCGGCGACGTGCGCCATCCGCCGGCCGTCGGCGATCAGTCCGTCGAGGTCGGCGTCGTCGGTCCTCGCCGCGAGCACGACGGGGCCGTAGGAGAACGCCGACCAGGCGGAGCCGTCGGGCAGCGGCTCGGCGCGGAAGCCGAGCGCGAAGACGATCCGGATCTCGTGGCGGCCGGGCGCCAGGACGGCGGTGCGGACGAAGCCCTCGACGGCCGCGGTGTCGAGCGCTGCGCCGTCGACCGTCACGGTCATCGACTCCGCCCACGACGGCCGGCGGAGCCGCACGGCGCCGGCGCGCTCCAGGTCCACGGTGATGGTCACGTCGTCCGCCTGCGGGAAGGCGGTGTCGATCCGCGCGCGCAGCCCGTGCTCCGGGGCGTCGAGGGTCGAGGGCAGGTAGAGGGCGATCAGCAGGTCGTCGCCGGTCTGCGCATGGTCACCGTCGCGCGACTCGTCGCCGACGAGGGCGTAGACCAGCTCGCCGTAGCGGGCGTGGTTCTCGAGCCCGGTGCCGACGCAGCACCACATCCCCTCGTGCGGCGCCGAGTAGACCCGGTAGTGCGCCGGGCGCAGTGGGGTGAAGTAGACGAAGCCGCCGTCGGGACGCTGCGAGGAGAGCAGGTGGTTGTACTGCGCGCGCTCGACGTAGTCGAGGTAGCGCTCCTCGCCGCCCGCCTCGAAGAGGACACCGCTCAGCTCGATCATGTTGGCGGTGTTGCAGGTCTCGGGGCCCTCGCGGTCGAGGATCATCGGCGTGAAGTCGCTCGCGCGGTGGAAGTGCTCGCGCACGCTGTTGCCGCCGATCGCGACGGTGCGCTCGCCGGTGACCCGCTCCCAGAAGAAGCGCGCGGCCGGCAGCTGCTCGCCGCCGAGGCGCGCGTAGCCGACCGCCTTCGGGATCTGGGTGTTCGCGTGCAGCCCGTCGAGCGCGTCGCGCCGCTCGAGCAGCGGGTCGAGCAGCGCGCGGTGCGAGAAGCGCGCGGCCTCGGCGCGGTAGGCGGCGGCGCGCTCGGAGTCGCCGGGGTCCGCGGCGGCCACCTGCTCCGCGAGATCGGCGAACGCCTCGTTCATCCCGCCGAACTCGGCGTGCAGCATCGCCTCGAAGGCGTCGTCGTCGAGCCCGGCGGAGACGCCGAGCCACCAGTCCGCGAACCGCACGGCCATCGCGAGCGCCCGCTCCGAGCCGCCGGCGGACGCGGCGTCGAGCAACCCCGAGAGCGTCTTGTGCAGGTTGTACAGCGGCACCCAGCGGCCGTTGAGGGTGAAGAGGTCGGCGTCGACCTCGCCGCGGGCGAGCTCCTCCCCCAGTGCGCGCCCGCCGGGGACGCCGCCGAGGTAGCCGGTGCCGACCGCGTCCTGGGCCCGCTCGAACCCGTCGAGCAGGGTCTCCATCCGCTCGCGCGCGGCGGCGTCGCCTGTGGCCGCGAGCATCAGCGCGCTCGCCGAGAGCGCGTGACCGCCGACGTGCCCGTCGAGCCCGTCCGACTCCCAGTTGCCGTAGCCCTCCGCCGCGGGCAGACCGGCCTCGCGCAGGAACGGCGCGAGCAGGCGGTCGGGGTCGAGCGCGAGGAGGTAGCGCAGGCCCGTGGCCTGAGCGTCGGAAAAGGCGCTCGGCAGCAGGCGGACGGAGCGCAGCGGGAAGCGGCGAACGGGGCGGACGGCGGGGGCGGTGCGGGGCAACGGGAGACCTCTCAGCCCTTGACGGCGCCCGCGACGAGACCGCGGACGTAGTACTTCTGGATGGCGGCGTAGAGCAGCAGGCACGGGATCATCAGCAGCACCGCGCCGGCGATGACGTAGCCGAAGTCGGTCTGGCCGAAGGCGCCGGAGGAGATGTTCTGGATGGCGACCGGCAGCGTGAAGAGGTCCTGCCGGGTGAGGAAGGTCAGCGCGCCGAGGAAGTCGCTCCAGGCGCCGAGGAAGGCGAAGAGGAAGACCGTGGCGACACCCGGGACGATCATCGGCCGCAGCACCGAGAAGAGGATGCGGAACGGCCCGGCCCCGTCGATCCGCGCGGCCTCGGTCACCTCGCGCGGGATCTGCGCGAAGGAGTTGCGCATCAGGAACACCCCGAACGGCAGGTTGAAGGTGAGGTAGAAGAGGATGATCCCGAGGTGCGTGTCGGTCAGGCCGAGCGCGTTCATCTCGAGGAAGAGCGGGGTGAGCACCGCCTGGAACGGCACCATCATCGTCAGCAGGATCAGGCCGAAGGCGACGTTCGAGCCGCGGAACGGGAAGAGCACCAGCGCGTAGGCCGCGAGGGTGGTCACGACCACGCTGAGCACGGCGGTGCCGAGCGCGATGATCAGCGAGTTGACGATGTAGGTCCCCGCGCCGATCGAGCCGAGCAGGCCGGTGTAGTTGTCGAGGGTCAGGTTCGAGAAGGACTGCTCGGCGGCGGGCGCGACGATCTGCGCGCCGGGCTGGAACGAGCGCAGGATCGACCAGGCGACCGGCGCGACGAACGCGACCGAGACCAGCGTGCCGAGCACGACGTAGAGGACGGTGCGGAGCCGGGCGGCGGGGGTGCTGCGGCGACGCGCCGGCACCGGGGCGGCGGCGGGCGCCGGCGGGCGGGTGGGCGTCGGAGTGCGAGGGGGCATCAGTCGTCCTTCATCACGCGGAACTGGAGCAGCGTCAGCGCGGCCGCGATGACGACGACCACGAACGACAGCGCGGTCGCGTAGCCGACCTGCAGATCGCCGAAGGCCTTGTTGTAGACGTAGAGCATCACGGTGAGGGTGCCGGTGCCCGGCCCGCCGCCCGTGATCACGTAGAACTGGGTGAAGGCGAGGATCGCGCCGACGAAGCCGAGCACGCTGAGCAGCCCGAGGTAGCGCTTCACCAGCGGCACCGTCACCAGGAACTCCTGCTTCCACCGGCCGGCGCCGTCGATCGCCGCGGACTCGTAGAGGGCGTCGTCGATGCCCTGCATGCCCGACATCAAGACGATCATCGTGAAGCCGGAGCCGACGTAGGCGCCGAGGAGGACGATCAGCGTCGTCGCGCTCGTCGCGTCGAGCAGCCAGGCGGTGGGTGCGTCGGTGAGGCCCAGGGCCATCAGCACCTGGTCGAGCGCGCCGCTGTCGGGGCGGAACTCGAGCAGCGCGACGAAGCTCAGCGAGGTGAGTCCGATCACGTAGGGCACGAAGACGGCGGTGCGGATGATCCCCGCCCCGCGCCGGTTCGAGCGCACCAGCACGGCGAGCAGGTAGCCGACGACGATGCCGAGCAGCGTCGAGACGACGGCGAAGCCGAGCGTGTAGAGCACGGACGCCCAGAACGTGGTGTCCGAGAAGGCGGTCGCGTAGTTGTCGAACCCGACGAAGCCGACGGTGCCGACCAGCGGCCAGTCCGTCACCGAGATCACCACCGCGAAGATCAGCGGCACGACGACGAAGACGACGACGAGCACGAGGGCGGGCAGGATCATCAGGAGCCCGGTGCGGGCGTCCTTCTTTCCGAGGGCGACGCTCATGCCTGGTTCACCTCCAGGACGCGGGCCGTCTCCTCCTGGCCGCGGTCGAGGACCGCGTCGAGGTCGTCGTCGCCGAAGACCGCGCCGCGGAACATCGCGAGCCACGGGGACTGCACGGTGTTGGTGAGCTGGGTGTACAGGGTGGTCGGGGCGGCGAAGCCCTCGTTCATCCGCTCCATCCCGGGGACCATCAGCGGGAACTCGTCGACGAAGCCGGTCTCGAGCACGTCGTCGCGCACCGGGTACCAGCCGAGCGCGGCGAGCTCGGACTGCTGCTCGAGCTCGGTGACGAAGCGCATGAAGTCCCAGGCCGCCTCGGGGTTCCTCGCGCCGCGCGGGATCGAGAGCACCGCGCCGCCGGAGAACTGCGAGACGCCGCCGTCGGGGCCGGGGAACGCGCTGACGCCGAGGTCGCCGAGGAACTCGGGGGTGGCTCCGCCGACGATCAGGTCGTAGGAGCCGGGGAAGAGGCCGACGGTGCCGTCGAGGAAGTCCTTGCCCCAGGCCGTGCCGCTGTCGGCGGAGGCGCCGGGCTGGGCGAGGCCCTCCTGCTCGAAGGTGCGGTAGAGCTCCAGGGTGCGCCGCAGCGGCTCGTTGCCCGCGACGGTCGCGCTCTGGCGGCCGACGACGCCGTCGTAGAAGGGGCTCTCGTCGGCCCAGAAGTGCGGCTGGACGACGTAGCCGAGGATGCCGGCGGAGTTGCCGGTGAAGGTCACCCCGGAGACGCCGTCGAGCCGCTGGAGCGCCCGGGCGTGGGTCAGGTACTGGTCGAAGTCGGTCGGTCCCTGCTCCGGGTCGAGGCCGGCCTGCTCGTAGAGGCGCTTGTTCCAGAAGAGCTGCGAGACGTTGGAGAGGGCGGGCAGGCCGTAGACCTTGCCGTCGTAGGAGGCGACGTCGAGCAGCGGCCGGTTGAGGCGGTCGGCGTAGGGCAGCGCCTGGATCAGCGGGGTGAGGTCGGTCAGCGCCTCGCGGGAGCTGAAGACCGGCGTGGTGACCGAGTCGGGAGCGACGACGTCGGGCACGGCGTTCGCGCGGATCGCGGTGGCGAGCTTGGTGACCATCTGCCCCTCGGGCAGCACGGTCAGCTCGACCCGCACCGCGCTCTGCGCCGCGTGGTACTTCTCGACGATCAGCTGGGCCGGAGTGAAGGCGACGCTGCGGCACCAGAACCGGATCGTGCCGCTCGGGGCGGCGGCGAACGAGGGCGCCGAGACGTCGGCCTCGGGCAGCACGGCGGAGCAGCCGGTCAGGCCGAGCGCGGCAGCGAGGCCGGCGCAGCCGAGGGCGAGCGCGCGGCGGCGGGTCAGGTCGGGCAGGTGCGGGTCGAGCAGGCGGAGAGGAGAGTGCGTCATCGATCCCTCGTCGTTCGGTCGGAGCGGGCGGTCGGGTGCGTGCGGTGGGCGGGTGAGCGCGGGATCAGGTGGAGTCGCGGACGATCAGCTGGCAGGGGTGCGCCTCGATCCCGGCGCGGGGGCGGCCGTCGATGGCCTCGAGCGCGCGGGCGCCGGCCGCCCGGCCGAGCTCCTCGAGGTTCATGTCGACCGTGGTGAGCGCGGGACGGGAGTTCATCGCCGCGGCGGCCCAGTTGTCGAAGCCGACGATCGCGACGTCGCGCGGGACGCTCACGCCGGCCTCGCGGAGGCCGTCCGCCACTCCGCGGGCGATCTCGTCGCTGCCGCAGAGCACCGCGTCGACCGGCTCGACCCGCTGGCGCAGCATCTGCGCGGCCTGACGGCCCCAGGTCTCGGTCCAGTTGCCGTAGAGCGAGCGGTCGCCGACCAGGCGCAGGCCGAAGGAGGGCGCGTGCTCCTGGACCGCCTCGGCGCGGATCCGGGCGGAGTAGTCGAGCCGGGACCCGGCGACGTAGGCGATGTCGCGGCGGCCGAGCGCGGCGACGTGCTCCAGAGCGAGCAGGATGCCCTGGGTCTGGTCGACGACGACGGACATGTCGGCCGGGTCGTCGGAAGAGCCCATCACGTAGACGATCGGCACGCTGGTCGCCGGCAGCGCCGGGCGCGGACCGGTGAGGTTGGTCATCACCACGATCGCGTCGACCCCGCGGGCCGCGAGGATCTCGACGCAGTGCCGCTCGCGGACCCGGTCGCCGCGGGAGTTGCTCAGCAGCACCGAGGCCTGCTCGGCGGGGAAGGCGTCCTCGAGCCCCCACATCACCGGGATGCTGAAGCGGCCGATGTCGTCGGAGGTCACCAGGCCGATGGTGAGCACCCGCTGCTCCGGGGCCGGCCCGCTCGCGGCGGCCGGCAGCGCGAAGCCGAGCTCGGCGGCGGCGGCGAGGATCCGCCCGCGGGTGTCGCCGCTCAGCTGGCCGCGGTTGTTCAGCGCCTTCGAGACGGTGCCGACGGAGACGCCGGTCGCCGCGGCGACGTCGCTGAGGGTGACGCGGCGGGCGGGGAAGCTCATCGGGGTCGTCCTCTTCTCGTCGTCGAGAGCGCGGGTGCGCGTGACGGCCACGGTAGCTTGCGGCAACTTTCCGCGTCAAGGCAAACCTTGCCGCGGCTTGCTGCGAGGGACGCGGAGGTGTGCATCCCCTCCACGTCCGCGGCTCCGGGTTGAGACGGGCCGCCGATCTCGGCATCGTGGCTCCCTCATCGATCACGGACGGAAGGAACGACCCGATGCTCACGCTCACCGACAACGCCAGCACCGTCGTCAAGACCATCACCGGTCAGACCGAGACCCCCGTCGAGGGCGGACTCCGCATCAGCGGCGACGACCTCGACGCCCGCAACTTCGCCGTCGCCGTCGCGCCGGCCCCGGAGACCACCGATGCGGTCGTGGAGCAGGACGGTGCGCGGGTCTTCCTCGACGTCGCCGCCTCCGTGGCCCTCGGCGACAAGGTGCTCGACGCGCAGGTGGACGAGGGCGGCTCCGTCACCTTCGGCATCACGCCGCAGGGCTGACGCCCGGCCGCCCGGAACGACGGAGGCCGCCCTCCCGCTGCTGCGGGGAGGGCGGCCTCCGTCGTTCCGGGCGGCTCAGGACAGGACGTCGCGGGTGGTGAAGCGCGCGATCGCCAGCGAGCCGAAGACGGCGACGTAGGCGAGCTGCAGGAGCGCGTTCTCGCCGAACGAGCTCCAGGCGATCGGGTCGCGGAGCAGGTCGGCGAAGTCGAACCAGCGGTCGGTGAACAGGAACGGGTGCAGGGCGTCGAGCTGCGAGAGCGAGCCGACGATCTGCGCCGCGATCGAGACGACGACGGTCGCGGCCATCGCGCCGACCGGGACGTCGGTGAGCGTCGAGACGAACAGGCCGATCGCCGCGAGGCCGACCAGCGAGAGCGCCGCGTAGACCGCGATCGCGAGCGCGCGGCCGACGGCGTCCGCGAGCGGGACGGTCGTGCCCGAGAGCAGGGTGACCGGGCCGGCCGGGAAGAGCGCCAGGCCGATCAGGATGCCGACGACCATCACGGTCAGCGCCGCGGCGAGGCAGAACGCGATCGCGGCGGCGAACTTGACCGCGAGCAGCCGGATCCGCCCGACCGGGCTGACCAGCAGGTAGCGCAGGGTGCCGAGCGACGCCTCCCCCGCGATCGCGTCGCCCGCGACGACGCCGACGGTCAGCGGCAGGAAGAGCGGGACCGCGACCGTGATCGCCGCGAAGCCGGTGAACAGGCCGTTGCCGGCGATCGCGCCGACGAACGAGGGCCCGCCACCGTCGCCGCCGGACAGCCGCACGGCGACCGCCAGCAGGATCGGGATGGCCGCGAGGGCGGCGAGCAGCGCCCAGGTGCGGCGGCGCCGGAAGAGCAGGGCCAGCTCGGAGGCGAGGAGCGAGCCGATGCCGAGGCTGCGGCGCGGACGGGCGGGGGCGCCGGTGTTGGTGGCAGCGGCGGCCGCAGTGGTCTCAGCGCTCGACATCGAAGCCCTCCCCGGTGAGCTGGACGAAGCGCTCCTCGAGCGAGGGGCGGCGGACGGAGAAGCCGCGCACCCGGACGCCCGCGGTGACGAGGGACGCGACCACGGACTCCGGGGCGGCGGTCGTCGGCATCGCGGCGACCACCAGAGGCGGATCGATCGGGTGCTCGGCGGGGACGAGCCGAGGTGCGAGCCCCAGCTCGACGAGGGCGCGCTGGGCGTCGACGACATCGGGCGTGAGCAGCTCGAGAGAGGCCGCGTCGCCGCGGAGCTCGTCGAGCCCGCCCTGCGCGACGAGGCGGCCGGTGCGCATCACGGCGGCGTGGGTGCAGAGCTGCTCGATCTCGGCGAGCAGGTGGCTCGAGACGAGGACCGTCGTGCCGTCGGCGTTGAGGCTGCGCACGAGCGAGCGGACCTCGCGGGTGCCCTGCGGGTCGAGCCCGTTGGTCGGCTCGTCCAGGACGATCAGGTCGCGCGGCGACAGCAGGGCGACGGCGATGCCGAGGCGCTGCTTCATCCCGAGCGAGTAGGAGCCGACCTTCTTGCCCGCCGCGGCGGAGAGGCCGACGCGGGCGAGCGCCTCCTCCGCCCGGCTGTCGCGGCTTCGCGCGGAGGTGCCGGCCTCGGCCGCGTCGAAGCGGCGGAGGTTGGCGCGGCCGGAGAGGAACGGGTAGAAGCCCGGCCCCTCGACGAGCGCGCCGACCCGCGGCAGGACCTCGGCGGCGCCGCGCGGCATCGCCGTGCCGAGGACGGTGATGTCGCCCTCGGTCGGCGCGGCCAGGGCGAGGAGCATCCGGATGGTCGTGGTCTTCCCCGAGCCGTTGGGCCCGAGGAAGCCGAAGACGGCGCCGCGCGGGACGGCGAGGTCGAGACCCGACACCGCCTCCTGGCGCCCGAAGCGCTTGGTGAGGCCCCGGGTCTCGACCGAGAGCTCGCCGGTCGTCACCGACCGGCGGCGGCGGTCAGCGCGTCGACCGGGACGGCGCCCGCGAGGACGCGTCCGTCGTCGGTGAAGAGGACCGTGAACAGGGCGGACGAGAGCACCCGGCCGCCGTCGACGGCCGTGGTCACGGCGTCCAGCTGGGCGAGCGACTCGGCGTCGCCGGCCGGCAGCTCGACGATCGAGCCCCACCCGGTGCCGGTGGTGGTGACGCCGGAGTCGCCCTCGGGCGCGGCCGGGACGTCGGTGGCGTCGGTGGAGGGGTCCTGCTCGTGCGTCGGTGCGGCCTTCTCGGTGACCTCCGCGCCGACGGGCGGCGTGAACGAGAACATCGCGGCGTCGGGCGCCGAGACGTCGATGCTCGTGTACGCGACGCTGAAGGCGGGCGCGGTGCCGCCGACGGGAGTGACGGCCACGCCGAGGGGCAGGCCGGTCTCGCCGTCGATCGAGACGGTGACCGAGCCGACGAGGGTGCTGCTGTCGCGCGGCGTGAGCACGAGCTCGTAGGCGTCACGGCCGGCGACGCGGACGTCGGAGCCGACGGCGACGGTGGTCGTCGGGTCGATCGAGGCGAGCAGCTGCTCGGCGATCGAGGACGGGGTCGGGATCTCGCCGGCGGGAGCCTCGGTCGGCGGAGCGGCCGTGTCGCCGGCGGGCGGCAGCAGGTGGGTCGCGGAGTTCTCGGCGGAGTCGTAGATCCAGACGCCGTCGGCCTTCGTCGCGACGACGTCGCGCTCGGCGAGGCGGTCGAGGACCTGCAGGCGCGCGCCGTGCTCGGCGTCGACGAAGACGCGGGCCTGGTGAGAGCCGGTCGCGAGCTCCATCAGCGCGCTCGTCGCCGAGGCGTCGTCCGAGCTCTGCGCACCGGAGCCGGTGCTGCCGAGCGCGGAGAGGTCGGGGAGCCCGAGGGCGGAGGTCTGCTGGACCTCGCCCGAGAAGGCGGTGGTGTCGCTCTCGGCGACGAAGGTCAGGAGGTCGGCGGCGGACTTCTCCGGGAGGTCCCCGGCCGCGCTCGCGGACAGGGGCAGGGTGACGGCCGCGGCGACGACGACCAGGGGGACGGCGGCGGCGGGGACCCAGCGCTTCCAAGAGGTGCTCATAGTCCTCGACGCTACGCCTCGAAACGGCGCGCCGCCTCCGAGTCGCGCGCCGTCACGGCGGACCGTCAGGCGATGCGGTCGGCCGAGACGACGACGTTGTCGACGTAGTGGCCGTAGGAGTCGTCGAACACTCCCCCGCAGGTGATCAGGCGCAGCTGCGGAGTCGGGCTCGGGCCGTAGACGTCCTCGGTCGGGAAGTCCTCCTTGGGCACCGAGACCGAGCCGGTGACGGAGAAGGTGCGCGTGCTGCCGTCCGACAGGATCACGTCGACCGTGTCGCCGGGGACGAGGGCCGTGAGGTCCAGGAAGACGCCGGGGCCGATCCGCGAGTCCACGTGCCCCGCGATGACGGAGGGGCCGATGTCGCCGGGGACGACGCCGTCCCGGTACCAGCCGGCCTCGTCGACCTGGACGGGCGGCTGGATCCAGCCGGTGTCGTCGCGGGTCAGCGACTCGAGGGTGGAGTCGACGCCGATCGCGGGGATCACGACGCGGACAGGGGTGACCGCCGAGCGCGCGGGAGCGGCGGCGGCGACCGGGTTCTGCAGCGCGCCCGCGTCACCCGGGGACGGGGTGGCCGGCGCCGTGGTGGCGGGGGCGGCGGAGGAGGCGGGCGTCGCCGCGGGGGCGGACTCCTCCCCCGCGCTGGCGCAGCCGGCCAGGAGCAGGAGCGCCGCGAGGGCGGCTCCCGCTCCGGCGAGGCGGCGCATCAGCTCGCTCGGCCGGTGCCGACCGAGGAGCGGCGCGCGATCAGGGCGAGGGCACCGGCGACCGCGGCGAAGACGCCGAGGACCGAGAGCACGCCGAGGAGTCCGTCGACGAGCGGCGCGGCGGCGGACGTGGTGGAGGCGACGTGCACGGCGGTGGCGCCGCCTCCGGTCTGGATGCCGCCCGTGGGCAGGTCGCCGATGGCGGCCGAGTCGAGCACGGGCGAGACGACGAGGCCGTTCGAGGCGTCGTCGAGGACGAAGAGCGAGGCGACGGAGCCGGGCGCGAGGTCGAGGTCGGCCGTCGCGGTCACGGCACCGGCCGAGAGGTCGAGGCTCCACGGGCCGGCGGGGACGCTGGTGTAGCCGGTGGCGGTGCCCTGGGCGGCGCCGGTCGCGAGCAGCGTGCCGGTCGTCGTGGCGACGTCCACCTGGCTCGCGGTGGTCGAGGCCTGGACGACACGGACCCGGGCCTGGCCGTCGGCGGGCGGGGTGAGGTCGTCGGTGAAGACCGTGGTGCGCAGCACGGCGTTGCGGCCGAGGGCGGCCACGGTCAGCGGGGTGCCGGCCGAGACGTCGACGGACTGCTCGATGACGGGGGCGGTGCCCTCGGGGGCGCCGGACGGGACCATCGCGACGACGTAGGTGCCCGGCTGCAGCGTCCAGTAGGGCGAGACCGCGCCGTAGGCCACGCCGTCGAGCTCGAAGCTCGCCCCGCCGCCGCCGAGGGCGGTCAGGGTGACGTCGACCGACTTGGTGTCCGGCGAGAGATGCGCGACCCGCACCCAGCCGGTGGCCGGCGGCGCCTCGGCCGCCGAGGCGGGCGCGGCACCGAGGGCGGCGAGCGCGGACACCGCGGCGAGGGCGAGCGCGGCGCGCGCGAGACGGAGGGGGCGGATCGGGTTCATGGCGGGTCCTTCGGGTGGGTCGTGCTACTGAGCGCCCGGGAGCAGCCCGGTCGGCTCATCGAGATCGAGGGTGACGAGGAGACCCTCGGGGGTCGACTCGACGGAGGTCGGGACGAAGTCGCCCGACTGGCTGCCGAGCCAGGTGGTCGCGCTCTGCAGCGCGGCGGCGTCGGCCGGGAGCGCGGCGCCGTTGTAGCCGGACAGGATCATCCGGTGGCGGACGCCGTCCACCTCGCTGGTGCCGACGGGGAAGTCGGCGACCGAGAGCGGGGTGAAGGCGAGCTGCTGGCCGAGCAGGAGGAGGAGCCGCGAGTCGACGCGGCCCCCCTCGAGCAGGGCGCGGGCGGCGTCGGTCGTGGTCAGCGCGGGGTTGGCCGCGAGCTGGCTGCCGGCCGAGGCGCGCGCGGCGGTCAGGACGGTGGCCGCGGCGGCGGCCTGATCGGTGCCCTGGTCGAGGACGCGGCGCACCTCCACGGCGGTATCGCCGCTGCCGAAGGTCGCGACGGCCTCCGAGTTGTCGAGCGCCGTCTCGGTCTCGCCGGTCGCGCTCGCCCGCAGGCTCGGCGTGACGAGGATGTAGTCGGCCGCGCGCCAGGCCGAGTCGGGTGCCGCCGCGGAGAGCGTCGACTCCGACACGACGGTGTCGCCGGGGAAGCCGGCGTCGGTGACGTCGCCGACGAGGTCGTCCTGCACCAGGAGCACCGAGGCGGGATCGATCGTGTCCGCGACCCAGGCGACGGCGGCCTCGGTGGTGCCGGGAGCGGCGGCCGCGACGGGGCCGGTGGCGCTGCCGCCGTCTCCGCCGCCGTTCGTGATCAGCGGGACGGCGACGAGCGCGCCGCCGATGAGCAGCACGGCGGCACCGATGCCGGCGACGATCAGGACGGTCTTCCGGCGGGGGCGGGGGCTGCCCTCGTCGTCCGCGGCCTCGGCGGAGACGGGAGCGCCGTGCCACTGGTGCGCCGTGGCGGGCACGGGCGGCGCGAGGAAGCCGTCGGCGTCGTCGTCGTCGCGGGTGTCGCCGTCGGAGTCGCTGCGGCCGGGGAACGGCGCGGGAGCGAGGAAGCGCTCGCTGAAGAGGTCCTGTGCGGGGTCCTCGGTGCGGTGCTGAGGCGCGGTGTGCTGCTCGGGTCCGCCGAAGGACTCCTGCGCGTACTGCTCGGGTGCGTCGTACTGCTCGGGTGCGTCGTACTGCTCGGGCTCGTCGTGCTGCTCGGGCTCGTCGTACGGCTCGGGCTCGACGTGCTGCTCGGGCTGGACGGGCGCGGAGCGGCGGGCCGGATCGGGCAGGAGCAGCCCGAAGGCGCCGCGGCTGCGGCCCTGGACCGGCACGAAGGAGGCGGCGTTCGGGTGCGGGAACTCGAGGTGCTCGGTGTCGAGCTCGCAGACCTCGCCGATGACGGGCGCGAGGGCGGGGCCGTCGGTGTCGGTCGGCGCGAGGGCGAAGCCGCGGAGGAGCGCGGCGTCGACGGTCGGCGCCGGCGGGAGCGGAGGTGCGACGGGCGGTGCGGCCTCGCCAGGGGCCGGCGGCTGGACCGCGGACGGCGCGGAGGTCGGCGGCTCGAAGAACTGCGCGTCGACCGGCTGCGCGTCGGCGGGCGGAGCCGCGGGCGGCCGGGGCGCGGCGAGACGAATGCCGTCGAACTCGAGGTCCGCGGGCTCCTCGGTCCCGGACCACTCGGTCTCCTCCGCGGTGGGCTCGTCCGGCTGCTCCGCGAGGGGCGGGGCGAGGACGGGCGGGGCCGGGGGTGCGGGCGGCGCCGGAGGCGCGTCGAAGAACTGCGCGTCGACGGGCTGCGGCTCGAAACGCGACGACGGGGGCGGGGGCGCGATCGTCACGGCGTGCTGCTCGTGGGCGTGCGGCTCCTCGACCTCCTCCGAGGGCGCGAAGTCCCGCGGGAGGTCGACCATCGGCGACGGCGCGGCGGGCGCCGGGGCGGGCGGCGGCGGGCTGCGGAACGCGCTGTGCGATCCTCCGCCGCGGACCGGGCGCGAGAGATCGGGGACGAAGGAGGCGACCCCCGGATGGGGGAATTCGAGAGCATCCGCGTCGAGCTCGCAGTACTCGCCGATCGCGGGCGCGGGCACGTCGAAGACGTACCCGGCATCCGCGTGCGCCGGAGCGGCGTGCTGCTCGAGGAGGGCGTCCCGGCGGGGAGCCTCCTCGTCGCGCGCCGGAGCCGGCAGGTACTCGGTCACGTCGGGCTCGACTCCGTACGGGGGTTCCCCTTCCCCGGGGGAGTCGCTGCGCCGCGAGCGCGAGAACAGCTGCCGGGCGGCCGAGACGGCGATGCGCGCCATCAGCGGCGGCTCCGTCCGGCGTCGTTCCGACATTCGAGGGTCACAGTTCCTCTTCGGAGCGGACGCACCGATCGGTCTGGTCTGGCGCGCGTTCCGGAGTGCTGTCCCCACATGCTCATGAGGCGCAGTCTTCCGTATCCGCTGGCGCGAAAGGTACCGGAGGTGGCGCTTGTGATCTGTTCGTCACGCGCTCGACCCTGGGGAGGAGCCTCTGCGGGAGGGGTGCGCCGGGGCTGCTGCGGCGAGGATGATCACAGGATGGACCTCCCGTTCCCCCTCCCCCTCGCCCCGATGCTCGCCAAGGCGGTCGCCGCGGTGCCCGCGCAGGACGCGGTCGACGGCGGCTACTCCTACGAGCCGAAGTGGGACGGCTTCCGCGCCATCGTCTCCGTCTCCGGCGGGGTCTGCGAGATCGGCAGCCGCGGCTCCAAACCGCTCACCCGCTACTTCCCCGAGCTGGTCGAGGCGTTCCTCCGGCTGCTGCCCGACGGCTGCGTCCTCGACGGCGAGATCGTGCTGGCGACCGGGCCCGGCGGCGCCCAGCGGCTGGACTGGGAGCTGCTCTCGCAGCGCATCCACCCGGCGGCCAGCCGCGTCGCGACGCTCGCGGCCGAGACCCCGGCGATGCTCGTCGCCTTCGATCTGCTCGCCGTGGGCGGCCGGAGCCTGCTCGACGAGCCGTACTCGGCGCGGCGCGAGGCGCTCGCCGCACTGCTGGACGGAGTGACCGCGCCGGTGCACCTGGGCCGGACCACCGCCGACGAGGCGCTCGCCCGCGACTGGCTGGAGCGGTTCGAGGGCGCGGGGCTGGACGGCGTGATCGCGAAGCCCCTCGCCGCGCCCTACGCTCCGGGCAAGCGGACGATGCTCAAGGTCAAGCACCACCGGACGGCCGACGTCATCGCGATCGGCTACCGCGAGCACACCTCGAAGCCCGGGCTCGGCTCGCTGCTGCTCGGCCTGTACGACACCGACGGGGCGCTGCGGCAGGTGGGCGGTGCCTCCGCCTTCACCGACGCCCGGCGGGTCGAGCTGATCGAGGAGCTCGCCGACGTCGTCGAGCGCGACGCGGACGGCGAGGCGGTGCGCGGCGACGGCGAGCGCAGTCGCTTCTCCGGGAGCCGCGACACCTCGTTCGTGCGGCTGCGGCCGGAGACGGTGCTCGAGGTGCGCTACGACCAGATGGAGGGATCGAGGTTCCGGCACACGGTGCAGTTCGAGCGCTGGCGGCCGGACCGCGACGCCGGCTCGTGCACCTTCGCGCAGCTGGAGCAGCCGACGGCGTACGACCTGGGCGACGTGCTGGGCTGACGCTACTCGGCGGCGTCCTCCGCGGGCTCCGCCGCCGGCTTCTTCGCGCGGCTGGGCTGGACGCGGGGCGGCTCGCCCGGCATCTTCGGGAAGTCGGGCGGGAACGGCAGCTCGCCGAGGCCCGCGGAGAGGTCGCGCTCCCACCAGCCGAGCAGCGCGTCGAGCGTGCCGGGGGCGTCGTGCATCCGCGCCCAGGGGTCGCCGGTCGTGCTCAGGCGCTCGGGAACGGTGCGGATCGTGAACGCGGTCGGATCGATCCCGTCGAGCTCCTCCCACTCGACCGGGCAGGAGACCGGAGCGTGCGCGAGCGGACGCGGACTGTAGGCGCCGGCCATCGTGCGGTCGCGGTTGGCCTGGTTGAAGTCGACGAAGATCCGCTCGCCGCGCTCCTCCTTCCACCACGCCGTCGTGACCTGCTCGGGCATCCGCCGCTCGAGCTCGCGGCCGGCGGCGATCACCGCGTGCCGCACGTCGAGGAACTCGTGCTCGGCCACGATCGGCGCGAACACGTGCAGCCCGCGGTTGCCGGAGGTCTTCACGAACGACTCCAGGCCCGCCTCGCGCAGCACCTCGCGGAGCGCGTGCGCCGCGACGACCGCGTCGGCGACATCGGTGCCCGGCTGCGGGTCGAGGTCGATGCGGAGCTGATCGGGCCGGTCGGAGTCCTCGGCGCGGGACGCCCACGGGTGGAAGACGAGCGTGTTCATCTGCGCGGCCCAGACGGCGACGGCGGGCTCGTCGATCACGAGCTGCGGGTGCACGCGGCCGCTCGGATAGGTGACGGGGACGGAGCGGACGTACTCCGGGGCGCCCTTGGGCGGGTTCTTGGAGAAGAACTGGTCGCCGTCGATGCCGGAGGAGAAGCGCTGCAGCGAGATCGGCCGGTCGCCGTTGGCGGCGACGAAGGCCTCGCCGACCGCGATCAGGTACTCCGCCACCTCGCGCTTGGTGATGCCCGGCTCCGGGAACAGCACGCGGCCCGGGCTGGAGACGCGCACCTCCCGGTCGCCGTGCGGTCCGGGGACGGTGAGGACGACGGCGTCGCTGCTGGGCATGTCAGCGAGGCTAGCGGGCGCCGCCGTCGGGCGACAGCGGTCCCCCGGGTCGGCGGCGCAGGCGGATCGGGCCCTTCGCGCGGGACGGATCGACGATCTGCCCGCCCTGGACGATGTCGATCTCGCCGCGGTCGACGAGGCGACGGGCGGCGCGGCGGACCGGCTCCATCAGCGGCCGCCACTCCTCTCCGCCGACCCGGCGGGCGACCTCGGACGGGCAGGCGGTGGCGGACGCGGCGCGGGCGAGGAGGACGGTGCGGATCTCCTCCTCGAGGCGCGCCTCCTCCGGGCCGACGCCGCGGCGGCGGCAGGCGTCGGAGCAGTAGCGGACGTTCTCCCAGTCGCGCGCCCACTTCGCGCGCCACTCGATCTCGCGGCCGCAGGAGGCGCAGCTCTTGTTCTCGGGGCGGGTGCTCGATTCGCGGGGGCGGTGGGCCATGGTGTCGAGTCTGCGCGCGTGCGGGCGGGGGTGCCACGGGTTGCGCGGGGAGCGGACGGGGGTGGGGGGGTGGGTGTTCGATCTGCAGGCGATCCGGGGGTTGTGCCGCCCCCGTGCGCGGGTCGGAGGGCTCTCACCGTCGCGTCGCCTGCAGATCAGACGAGCGGTGCGGGCTTCGGGGGGGGCGGAGGCGGGAGTGTCATACTCCGCAATGAGGCGAACGGACCCCGCCCGGTGCGACAGGCTGGAGGGGCCGTGCTGCGGCGCGATGACGGGCCCGTTCCGCGCCGCATCCCCGATCGATCTGGAGTCTCCGATGAGCCGTGAGAACCTCGCCACCGCGTCCGACACCGCCGCGTCCGCCGGGTCCGCGCCTGCCGACGGCCGACCGCACGCCGCCTTCGCCGGGCTCTCGCCCGCGGACTTCAAGCTCGCCTTCCGCAACCACGCCGCGGGGGTGGCGCTGATCACCGCCGACCCGGGCACCGGACCGGTCGCGCTGACCGCGACGTCCGTCTTCTCCGTGAGCGCCGAGCCGCCGCTGTTCGTCTTCTCGCTGTCCTCCGCGTCGTCGAGCTCGCCGGCCATCCAGGCGTCGGAGACCCTCGTCGTGCACCTGCTCGGCGCCGAGCAGCTCGACCTCGCCCGCCTCGGCTCGACCAGCGGCATCGACCGGTTCGCCGACACCTCGATCTGGTCGCGGCTCCCCACAGGCGAGCCGTACTTCCCCGGCGCGTCCGCCTGGATCCGCGGCACCGTCATCAACCGCATGGAGGCCGGCTCGTCGACCATCGTCGCCGTGCACGCCCTCGAGGCGCACGTCCCCGACGACTCCGACGCCACGGCGCCGCTGGTGTACCACAACCGCACCTGGCACCACCTCGGCGAGCACTCCCGCCTGGGCTGACGCTCGGGTCGGCCGGCCCACTCCTCGAAAGTTGCGGTAGCCGAGCGCGACTACCGCAACTTCGGAGGAGTCGGCGGCGGAGCGGGCTCGACGCGGGGGACGCGGCGCCGGCGAGTGCGCAGAAGTCGCGGTAGCCGGGCGCGACTACCGCAACTCTTGAGGAGTCGGCGGCGCTGACCGCGCTCGCGGCCGCGAGTGCGCAGAAGTCGTCGTACCCGAGCGCCCGCTCCGACAACTCCTGCGGAGCCGACTCGACGCAGGCGCACGCGGCGCCGGCGAGTACGCAGAAGTTGCGGTAGCCGGGCGCGACTACCGCAACTCTTGAGGAGTCGGCGGCGCCGACCGCGGCTGCGGCCGCGAGTCCGCAGAAGTTGTCGTAGCCGAGTGGCCGGTACGACGACTTCTGCGGAGTGATGAGCGGTGAGCGGGGCTCTCGGCTGATGGTCTGGTCGCGGGCGGGTCTCGATACGCGCTGCGCGCTACTCGACCAGCATGGGGTGCGCTGC
Source organism: Rathayibacter sp. PhB186 (assembly GCF_003751825.1). Taxonomy (NCBI): domain Bacteria; kingdom Bacillati; phylum Actinomycetota; class Actinomycetes; order Micrococcales; family Microbacteriaceae; genus Rathayibacter; species Rathayibacter sp. PhB186. The sequence goes on from NZ_RJKO01000002.1 coordinate 423,981, forward strand.
GCGCTGCTCGGCCAGCGGGAAGGGGGTTAGGCGTCCGGGCCGGTGGCGACGGGGCGGGCGGGGGTGTTCGACCACTGAGACCAGGAGCCGGGGTAGAGGGACGGGGCGAAGCCGGCGAGGGTGAGGGCGACGGCGTCGGCGGCGGCCGTGACTCCGGAGCCGCAGTAGACGCCGACGGGGGCGTCGGGGCGGACGCCGAGGGACTCGAAGCGGGTGCGCAGGGCGGCGGCGTCGAGGAAGCGGCCGTCGGCGTCGACGTTGCCCGTCGCGGGGGCGTTCAGAGCGCCGGGAATGTGGCCGGCGCGGGGGTCGATCGGCTCGACGTCGCCGCGGTAGCGCTCGGGGGCGCGGGCGTCGAGCAGTACGCCGGTAAACGGCAGCGCGGCGGCCTCGTCGATGTCGAGCACCGGCAAGGCGCCGTAGGCCAGCTCGACGTCGCCCGCGACCGGCGAAACGGGGCCCGTCTCCAGCGCGCGGCCCGAGGCGGTCCAGGCGCGGAGCGAGCCGTCGAGGAGGCGCACGTCGGCGACTCCGGCGGCGCGCAGCAGCCACCAGGCCCGCGCGGAGGAGAGGTTCTTCAGGTCGTCGTAGACGACGACGGCCTGACCCCGGCGCAGGCCCCAGCGGCGCGCCGACTCCTGTAGGGCCTCGATCGGGGGCAGGGGGTGGCGGCCGTCCTCGGGGGCGCCGTGCGCGGCGAGCTCGTGGTCGAGATCGACGTAGACGGCGCCGGGGAGGTGGCCCTCGAGGTACGCGGGGCGGCCGTCGGGCCGGTCGAGGCGCCAGCGCACGTCGAGGACGAGCGGCGGCTCGGGCGAGGCGAGTGCCGCCGCCAGCTCGTCGGGGGTGACGAGCACGTCGGAGCGGAGGGTGGTGGTCATGTCGGTCCTCTCGAGGGGTGCGCTCACAGCGCGGTACCGGGATTCAGGATGCCCTGCGGATCGAAGACCCGCTGCACCGCGCGCTGCAGGGCGACGACGTCGGGGCCGAGCTCGCGGCGGGCCCAGTCGCGCTTGAGGGCGCCGACGCCGTGCTCGCCGCTGACGGTGCCGCCGAGGTCGAGGGCGAGCGCGAAGACGGCCTCGGCCGCGGCGTCGGCCTGGCGGCGGGACCGCTCGGAGTCGTCGCGCAGGCGGATGATCGGGTGCAGATTGCCGTCGCCGGCGTGGGCGAAGACGTAGACGTCGGCGCCGGTGTCCGCCGCGATGGCGTGCACGCGGCGGATCGCCTCGGCGAGGCGGGAGCGGGGCACGGCGATGTCCTCGATCAGCACGCGGCCGCGGGCCTCGATCGCGGGCAGGGCGTCGCGGCGGGCGCTCGCGAGGGCGAGGCCCTCGGCCGGGTCGAGGGTGGTCTCGACGCTGAGCGCGGTCGCGGCGAGCACCGCGCGCACCTCGGCGATCTCCTCGGCGGCGCCGAAGCCGTCGGTCTGCACCAGGAGGAAGGCGCCGCCGCGGCCGGCCAGGGTCGAGCCGCGCAGGGCGTCGATGGCCTCGAGCGTGCGGTCGTCGACCAGCTCGAGCACGCTCGGGCGCAGACCCGCACGGGCGAGGGCGACGGCGGCCTCGGCGCCCGCGGCCACGTCGGCGAAGAAGGCGGCGGCGGTCGCGGTCGCCCGCGGCCGGGGCAGCAGGCGGAGGGTCGCGCCGACGACCACGCCGAGGCTGCCCTCGGAGCCGACGACGAGCGCGGTGAGGTCGAGGCCGACGACGCCTTTCCCGGTGTCGCGGCCGAGGTGGACGAGCGAGCCGTCGGCCAGGACGACGTCGAGCGCGAGGACGGCGTCGCGGGTGACTCCGTACTTCGCGCCGCGCAGGCCGCCGGCGTTGGTGGCGATGGTGCCGCCGATCGTCGCGATCTCGACGCTGCCGGGGTCCGGAGCGTAGAGGAGGCCGTGCACGGCGGCGGCGCGGTCGAGATCGGCGGTGATGACGCCCGGCTCGACGCGGGCGACGCCGTCGACGGGGTCGATCTCGAGGATGCGGTCGAGGCCCGAGACGTCGAGGACGAGGACGCCCTCCCCCGCGCTGGCGCCGCCGGCGAGTCCGCTGGCGGCGCCGCGGGTGACGACGGGGATGCCGTGGGCGGAGGCGTGCCGGAGCGCGGCGCGGACGTCGTCGACCGAGCGGGCGCGCACGACGCCGAGCGGGGTGCCGCCGGGGGACCAGCCGGAGCGGTCGGCGGTGGGGACGTCGGCGGTGATCTCGACAGGGGTGGGGTCGACGGCGGGGCCGAGCGCGCTCACTCCGCGATCCGCTCGATGATCGGCGCGGCGGCGGCCGACGCCTTCACCCGCTCGAGGAAGAGGACCACCGTCGCCGCGGCCGAGCGGTGCGTCGCGTCGTTCAGCGCGTCGTGGCGGCCGTCGGCGAGGACGTGGATCTCGGCCCGCGGGGCGGTGCGGTAGACGGCGACCGCCTCCGCGAGCGGGCTGATCGCGTCGGCCGCGCCGTGCAGCGCGAGCAGCGGAACGGTGACGGCACTGGCGGCGACGGTGAGCAGCTCGGGCGGCAGTGCGGCGTCGCGCGCGGCGGAGTCGGTCTCGCGCTCGAGGACGCCGGCGTGGTTCGGGCAGGCGGTCCGCTCGCCGATCCCCCCGCCGCTCTCGGCGCGCACGGGCAGTCCGGCGAGGACGACGGCGTCGACCGGCTCCGTCGCGGCGAGCTCGAGGGCGACGGCCGCGCCGGCGTCGGAGCCGACGAGCACGAGCGGCGCGATGGTCGCGGGGTCACGGAGGACGGCGAGCGCGGCGTCGCGGACGCCGGGGGCCGTCGCGTCGCCGAAGGCGCGGACGCGGTAGGCGTCGCGGGCGATGCGGGTGCCGAAGCGCTCGTAGACGGCCGGGGTCTCGCCGCGGCCGCCGAGGACGACGAGGGTGCCGCGCGGGGCGATGCCCTCGGGCTCGTCGATGGCGCGGGCGGCGGGGGCGGTGGTGGGCGGGTGGGTGAGGGTCATGGGGGGCTCCTTGGTAGGGCGGGCGTACCGGCGGGTGAGTGTTCGGAGGGGGTGGGTCTCGATACGCCCCTGCGGGGCTACTCGACCAACATGAGGCTGGCCTGGTGGGGCTGCTCGACCAGCATGAGGACGGGGTTACTCGACGAGCACGGGGACGGGGGCGAGCAGGTCCGCGAGCGGGAGGGGCGCGGCGGCCGCGGCGCGGCCGCGCAGGCCGAGCAGGAGCTGCAGGCGCTCGTTGACGGGGGCGGGCACGCCGGCACGCCGCGCGAGCAGCACGATCTCGCCGGTGAGGTGGTCGATCTCGCTGCTCGTGCCGCGGGCGGCGCTCTGCCAGGTCGACAGCCGGCCGGCGGTGTGGCCGGGAACGGGATCGACGGCGAGGCGCGTGCCGTCGTCGGGAGCGACCGCGAGGCCGTTGGCGGCGAGGGCGGTGCGCGCTTCCGCGACGAGCAGGTCGCGCGCGGCGGCGCGCTGCTCGGCCGGGCCCTCGAACAGGTCGAGGCCGTTGGCCGCGTTGGCGAGCAGTTTGCGGGCCTTCCAGGCGCCGATGTCGGGCACGGCGCGGGCGGCGAAGCCGGCGCCGCGGAGGATCGCGGCGTACTCCTCCGCGCGCGGATCGGCGGCGTCGGGGTGCCGGCCGATCCAGAGCACGCCCACGGTCGGGAAGGAGGGCGAGACGACCTCGCCGGGCACCAGGAAGCTGGCGGCGATGCCGATCGACACCCCGTAGACCGCGGCGAAGCGGCGCAGCGCGCTGTCCTCGGTGGCGAGTCCGTTCTGCAGGGTCAGCACCGGCAGCTCGGCCCCGGCCCCGCCCCGGGCGAGCGGCGTCCAGGCCCACTCGGCGAGCGCCGCCTCCGCGTCCTGCGCCTTCACCGCGAGCACGAGGACGTCGCCGCGTGCGGGCGCCGCCTCCGCGGGGCCGTCGGCGACGGGCAGCCGGACGATCTCGTCGCCCGCGGGCCGGCGCACGCGCAGCCCGTTCTCGCGGAGGAGCCGCAGGTGCTCCCCGCGCGCCACGAGCAGGACCGGCTGCCCGGCCAGGTGCAGCTGCGCGGCGAGGACGGAGCCGACGGCCCCGCCGCCGATCACGAGGAAGCGGCCGCTCACGGGCGCACCGCCGCTCGGCCGGGGATCGCCGCGAGCAGGGTGCGGGTGTACTCCGCGGCGGGCGAGCCGAAGACGCGGGCGGTGGTCCCCGCCTCCTGCACCCGCCCGCGGTCGAGGACGACGACGTCGTGGGAGACCTCGGCGACGACGGCCAGGTCGTGCGAGACGAAGAGGTAGGCGACGCCGAGATCGCGCTGCAGCTCGACCAGGAGCTCGAGGATCTGCGCCTGCACGGACACGTCCAGCGCGGAGACCGGCTCGTCGAGGAGCACGAGATCCGGCCCGAGGGCGAGCGCGCGGGCGATCGCGACCCGCTGGCGCTGACCGCCGGACAGCTCGGCCGGCAGCCGGGAGAGGAAGGAGCCGGGCAGCCCGACCCGGTCGAGCAGCTCGCGGGCCCGCTCCAGCCGCGAGGCGCGGTCGCCGATCCGGAACGAGACCAGCGGCTCGACGACCGACTCCAGCGCCGTGAAGCGCGGGTCGAGCGCGGCGAAGGGGTTCTGCTGCACGAGCTGGATCCGCCGGCGCAGCGGCCGCCACTGCCGGTCGCTCGCCGCGGTGAGGTCCTCCCCCTCCACGAGCACCCGGCCGCTCGAGGCGCGCTCGAGACCGAGGGCGATCCGCAGCGCGGTCGTCTTGCCCGAGCCCGACTCGCCCACCAGCGCGAGGGTCTGCCCCGCGCGGATCGAGAACGAGACGTCGTCGAGCGCGCGGTACGGCGGGCGGCGGCCCGGCAGCGCGAAGTCCTTCACGACGTTCTCGACCCGGACGATCTCCGGAGCGGGCTCGACGTGCTCGAAGCGCGGCACGAGCTCGCCGCCGAGTCCCGGCGCCGCCGCGAGCAGCTCGCGGGTGTACTCCTCGCGCGGCGCGACCAGGATCTGCGCGGGCGGGCCCTGCTCCACCACCCGGCCCTCGCGCAGCACGAGGACGCGGTCGGCCCGGTCGGCGGCGACGGCGAGGTCGTGGGTGATGATCAGCAGCGCGATGCCCTGCTCGCGGACGAGCGACTGCAGGTGGTCGAGCAGGCGCTTCTGCACCGTGACGTCCAGGGCCGAGGTCGGCTCGTCGGCGATGATCAGCCGCGGCCGGCCGGCCAGCGCGATCGCGATCAGCGCCCGCTGGCGCAGCCCGCCGGACAGCTCGTGCGGGTACTGCCGGGCGCGCAGCTCCGGGTCGTCGATGCCCGACTGGCGCAGCGCCTCGAGCACCTCGGCGTCGACGGAGCGGCGGTCGACGCCGCGCAGGCGCACCGCTTCCGCCACCTGGGCGCCGATGCGCAGCGTCGGGTTGAGCCCGACCATCGGGTCCTGCGGCACGAGGCCGACGAACCGGCCGCGCAGATGCCGGAGCCGCTTCTCGGCCGCACGGGTCACGTCCTCGCCGGCGAGCGCGATCGAGCCGCCGGTGATCCGGCCGCCGGAGGGCAGCAGGCCGAGCACGGCGTTCGCGGTCGTCGACTTGCCCGAGCCGGACTCGCCGACCACGGCGACGATCTCGCCGGCCGCGATCTCGAGCGAGACCTCGTGCACGACCGTGCGCTCGCCGTAGGCGACGCTGAGGCGGTCGAGCCGCACGAGCGGGCCGGACGCGGCGGGCCCTGCGGAGGGGACCACCCCGGCGCTCATCGCTGCACCTCCTCGAGGCTCTTGGCCACGTGGTTGAGCGCGAAGACCAGCAGCCCGACGAAGAGCCCCGGCAGCAGCGACAGCCACGGGCTGGTGACGAGGTAGTTGCGGCCGCTGGAGATCAGCGTCCCCCACTCCGCTGCGGGCGGCGCCGCGCCGAAGCCGAGGAAGCTCAGCGCGGCGATCGCGATGATCGCGGTGCCGAGATCGAGCACGGCCAGCACGGCGACCGGCCCCCAGGAGTTGGGCAGCACGTGCCGCACGAGCACACGCAGCCGGCTGGCCCCTCCGGTGCGCGCGGCCTCGACGTAGGGCAGCGTGCGCACGCGGAGCACCTCGGCGCGGGTGGTGCGCGCGAAGCCGGGCAGGATGCCGATCCCCACGGCGAGCGCCACCGGCAGCGTGCCGAAGCCGATCGCCGTCACGATCGCCAGGGCGAGCAGCAGCCCGGGGATCGCGAGCAGCACGTCGACGATCCGCATGATCACCGCGTCCACCGCGCCACCCGCGGAGCCGGAGACCACGCCGAGTGTCAGCCCGCCGACCAGGGCGATCGCGAGGGCGATCACCGTCGCCTGCACCGTCAGCGCCCCGCCGTGCAGGACCCGCGCGAACAGGTCGCGGCCCAGCTCGTCGGTGCCGAAGAGGTGCACGAGGCTCGGCGCCTGCAGCTTGTCGGCCGGCGCGGTCGCCGTCGGGTCGACGCCGGTGAACAGCGCGGGAGCGATCGCCGAGGCCAGGACGAACAGCACGAAGACCAGCGCCAGGACGAAGCCCGGGCGGCGCAGCAGCAGGCGGAGGATCCGCACGCGGCGGGCACCCCGGCCGTGCGCCGCGCGGGTGAGCGGCTCGGGGACGACGAGCGCCTCGGGCCGGGTGAGTTCGAGAGTCATGGTCGGCTCGCCTTCGGTGTCGAGGTGATGCGCGGATCGAGGAGGGGGTAGAGCAGGTCGACCAGGAGGTTGATGCCGACGGACACGACGGCCGCCAGCACGACGATCGCCTGGACGACCGGCACGTCCTGGGTGAGCACCGACTCCTGGGCGAGAGTGCCGATGCCCTGCCGGGCGAAGATCGTCTCGGCGACGATCGCTCCCGTGACGGTGTTGCCGGCCAGGATGCCGAGGATCGTCAGCGTCGGCAGCGAGGCGTTGCGGAAGGCGTGCCGCCACTGCACCGCTCCGCGGGAGAGGCCCTTGGCGCGGGCCGTGGTGATGTAGGCCTCCGCCTCGACGTCCGCGAAGCTGCGGATCAGCACCTGGGCGAGCATCGCCGAGGTGGGGATCGCCATGGTCACCGCGGGCAGGATCAGGCTCGCCGGGGTCGCGCTGCCGGTGGAGGGCAGCAGGTGCAGCGAGAAGGCGAAGAACTGGATGAGCAGCAGGCCGATCCAGAAGCCGGGGAACGCCACACCCGCGGAGGGCAGCCGGCCGAGCACCGTCTTCAGCGGCGCCCAGCGGACGTACGCCGCCAGGTAGGCGAGCACGGTGCCGCCGATCAGCGCGAGGCCGATCGCCAGGGCGCTGAGCTGCAGGGTGCCGGGCAGCTTCTCGGCGATCAGGTCGGTGACCGGGATCCCCTTGGTGATCGAGGTGCCGAAGTCGCCCCGCAGCGCGTTCGCGAGCATCGTCGCGTACTGCTGCCAGACCGGCTGGTCGAGGCCGTAGCGGGCCTGAGCCTCGGCGAGCTGCTGCGGGGTGAGCGAGTCCACCTCGACGTTGTTGGCCGACAGCAGGAGCGCCAGCGGGTCGCTCGGCAGCAGCCAGAGCACCGCGAAGGTCACCGTGTACGCGGCCCAGAGCACCAGCACCGCCTGGCCGAGCCGGCCGAGGAGGTAGCGGCCGAGGCCCGAGGGGGCCGAGCGGGTGCCCGGCCTCCCCGGTGCTGCCCCCGGTGCCGCGGCCACGGGGGCCGAGCCGAGCGCGGTCACGGCTGGATCCAGGCGTCGGCGAAGTCGCCGAACGCCTCCGAGGTGAAGCGGAAGCCGTGCACCGCCGATGAGACGCCCGCCAGCTGGACCCGCTCGGCGAACGGGAAGACCAATGCTTTGTCGATCAGGTAGTCCTGCAGCTCGCCGTAGACCTCGGCGCGCGCCGCGGTGTCGACCGTCTGCACGCCCTCGTCGAGCAGGGCCTGCACGGTCGCGGCCTGCTCGGCGTCGAGGCCGTTCGTCGCCTGCGCCTTCGAGCCGGCGTAGCGGGAGTCGATGATCCACTGGATCACTCCCGGATCGGCCCGCGTGTAGTAGGTCGAGATCAGGTCGTAGTCGCCGCTGTTCAGCACGTCGGCGCGCTGGGCGTTGGTGATCACGTTCAGCTCGAGCTCGATGCCGACCTGCTTCAGCTGGTCCTGGATCAGCTGATCGCCGGCACCGAACTGGGTGACGATCGGCACCGAGAGCGTGAGCCGCCGCCCGTCCTTCGAGCGGTAGCCGTCGTCGCCGAGCTTCCAGCCCGCCTCGTCCAGCAGCTCGCCCGCGCCCTCGGCGTCGAAGGCGAGCTTCGACGACTCGTCTTCGTAGAACGGAGTCGTCGTGTTGTAGATGCTGGTCGCGGCCGGGTAGCCGGAGCCGAAGACCGTCGTCGCGTAGGTGTCGCGGTCGATCGCCTTCTGCACGGCCTGCCGCACCCTCTCGTCCGAGAGGATCTTCCCCTCGGCGACGTTCGGGTAGTAGTTGCTCGCGGGGCCCGGCAGCGAGCGGCTCTCGACCGTGTCGCCGGAGCCCGTGATCACGGCCTGGTCGTTCTCCGAGATCGGGTTCCGCGGCCAGGCGATGTCGATCTCGTCGCTGGTCAGCTGCCCGACGCGGACGCTGTCCTCCGCGACGTAGCTGATGTCGATCCCGTCGAGGTGCGCCTCCCCCGTGTTCTCGCGCAGGGCCGAGCCCCAGGCGTACCCGTCGCGCTTGTCCAGCGTGATGCCGGTGCCGGGGGTGTAGCCGGTCAGCGTGAACGGGCCGGAGCCGACGATCCCGCCGAGGCAGCGCTCCTCGGGCGTCTTCTCGTAGGAGGAGGCGGCGAGGATCGCCAGGTTGGTGGTCGAGGTGCCCTGCAGGAACGCGGCGTTGGGCGTGGAGAAGACGACCTTCACGGTGTCGGCGTCCACGACCTCCGTGCCCGAGTAGCCGGCGAGGTAGACGCCTCCGTAGGCCGAGGGCAGCTGCGCGAGGGTCGCCTTGTCGTTGTCGAACGAGGTCTTCACGCTCTCCGCGGTGAAGGGCGTGCCGTCCGAGAAGGTGACGTCGGTGCGCAGGTCGAAGGTGTACTCGGTGCCCGCGTCGTTGACACTCCAGTCGGTCGCGAGCCAGGGCTGGATCTCGCCGGTCTCCGGATCCTGGTCGGTGAGCGAGTCGGCGACGTTGCGGATCACCGTGCGGTGCTCGATCCAGTAGGTCTGGAACGGGTCGACGCAGGAGAACGCGGCGTTGTCGGGGAAGAAGGCGAGCGAGAGCCGGCCACCGTCGACGGGGGTCGCGTCGTCGGCGGCCGTGCCCGCGCCCGAGGCGCCCGAGCAGGCGGAGAGGGCCAGCGCGGAGGCGAGGGCGAGCGCGGCGGCGGTGGCCGATCGTCGGAGGGGGCGTGAGCGGTGGAACGTCATGGCGGTGGTCTCCCGTGCAGAGAAGTCGGAGTGCGGGGTGTCGGAGTGCGGGGTGTCGGAGTGCGGGGTGTCGGAGTGCGGGCTGTCAGAGCGCGGCGGCCGCGAGCGAGCGCGTGCCGGCGATCAGGAGGGCGGCGTCGTCCTGCGGCGGGTGCACCCGGGAGGCGAGGACGTCGCGGAGGTGCCGCTCGAGCGGGTGGTGCCGGGTGAGCCCGGGGTTGCCGAGCGCGGCGACGGCCGTCTCGACCGCGGTGACGGCCGAGCGGGTGGCGAGCAGCTTGCCGACCACGAGGCGCTCGGCGGCGCGCGGATCGCCCGCGTCCACTCGCGCGGCCAGCGAGAGCAGCACCTCCTCGGCCTGCACCAGCTGCGCCTGGATCTCGCCGGCGACCGAGCGGATCCGCTCCGTCGTGGCGATCGGCCGGCCGAGCGAGGTGGGCACCCGGTCGTTCGCGAAGCGCACGAAGAAGCTCTGCGCCGCCCGTCCGACGCCGGCGTAGAGCGCCGCGACCGCGAGACCGAAGCCGCCGGCCGCCCCGGCCTCGGGCGCGAGCTGCGAGCGGGGCGTCCCGCGGAAGTGCTCCAGCGGCAGGCGGACCTGCTCGTAGACCACGTCGTGCGTGCTCGAGGCCCGCTGGCCCAGGTGGTCCCAGGTCCGCTCGATCCGGACCCCGGGGGCGTCGCCGGGCACGATCGCGTGCGCGAGCTCGGGCTCGCCCGACGCCCCGCCGTGATCGACCGCCCAGACCAGGTGGTACGCCAGCCCCTCCGAGCCGGTGGCGAAGCCCTTGCGGCCCTCGAGCAGCCACCCGTCGCCGTAGCGGCTGATCGTCGTGGCGGGCAGGCCGCCCCGGGCCGGAGCGCCCCACTCGGGCTCGGCGCGCACCGCGTTCAGCAGCACGGGGCGCTCGGCGGAGTCGGCGAGCACCGAGCGGTAGAGCTCCTCCGGCCAGAGCGCGGCGCGGTCCTGCGCGGCATGCTGCAGCACGGTCATCGCCGAGATCAGCGCGACCGCCGGGTCGCCCTCGCCGAGCGCGCCGAAGACGCGGACGAGGTCGACGGTGGTGGCGGGCGTGCCGCCGTAGCGGGTGCCGACGCCGAGGGAGAGCAGTCCCGCCTCGTGCACGGCCTGGATCCCCTGCCAGGGGAACTCGGCGGTGCGGTCGTAGTGCTCGGCGGTCTCGGCGAGGCGGGCGGTGACCCGCGCCAGCGCGCGATCGGTGAGGTCGGGCGCGGGCGGGACCGGCTCGCGGAGCACCGTGGCGGGCGCTCCCGTGAGCAGCGTCACGCGATCGCCCCGGCCAGCTCGGCCTCGAGCGGCGGCTGCGCGACGACCTCGCCGCGGCGCCCGGTCGTCTCGCGGTGCGCGAGCTCCTCGCGGACCAGCGGGATGACGTACCGGCCGTAGTCGACCGCGTCGTTCAGGTTGTCGTAGCCGCGGATCGAGATCAGGTCGGCGCCGAGGTCGACGTAGTCGAGGATCGCCGCGGCGACCGTCTCCGGCGTGCCGACGAGCGCGGTGGAGGCGCCGGCCGCCCCGGTGGCGGTCGCGGTCGGCGTCCAGAGCGCCCGGTCGTGCAGGTCCTTCCGCCGCGCGATGTCGAGGAGGCGCTGCGAGCCGACGTTCGCCGGGCCGGTGGCGCTCGGCGTCTGCACCCAGAGTCCCTTCTCGCCCTTCCGCGGGTTCGTCGTGCCGCCGCGGCTCTGCAGGATGCCGAGGATCCGGTGCGCCTTCTCCCAGGCGAGCTCCTCGGTCGGCGCGATGATCGGCCGGAAGGTGACCCAGGTGCGCGGGGTGTCCGCGCGGCCGGCGGCGAGCGCCGCGTCCGCGATCCGGTCGATCTGCTGCTGGGTGTCGGCCAGCGGCTCGCCCCAGAGGCCGAAGACATCCGCGAGTGCGCCGCCCTGGCGGTAGGCCTCGTCGCTCGAGCCGCCGACCGAGATCGGGATGGTGCCGCGCACCGGCCGCACCCGCGAGACGAAGTCCTCGAAGCGGTAGTACTCGCCCTCGTGATCGAACGGCTCGGTCGCCGACCAGACCTTCCGGAGGATGCGGAGGTACTCCTCCTGCCGCGCGTAGCGCTCGGCCTTGCTCAGCCGGTCGCCCTCGCGAGCCTGCTCGTGGTCGTTCCCGCCGGCGATGAAGTGCACGACGGCCCGGCCGCCCGAGAGCTGGTCGAGAGTGGCGAGCGCCTTCGCCGCGACGGTCGGGTAGACCGTGTTGGGCCGCAGCGCGACGATCGGCTTCAGGTGCTCGGTGTACTGGGTGACCGCGGCGGCGATCGTGAACGGGTCGTGCCCGGCCGAGCCGTAGGGCACCAGCGTGTAGTCGAAGCCGCCGTCCTCGAGGATCCGGGAGTAGCGGCGCAGGTAGGCGACGTCGATGGCCGGGTCGGCCAGGCCGTTGACCTCGTTGGAGTGGTTGACGTTGATCGCGGAGATGAACTCGACGGTCATGGGAGGTCCTTTCGAGAGGGTGCGGAGGCGCACCGGAGGCGCGCGGGCACGCCGGAGGAGCGCGGGAGGGCGCGGAGAGAGGGACGCGCGGCGGGCGGCGGCGCGCACATGCCGGGACAGGCGGCGAGGGCCAGGCCGTCGGGCGGAGGAGTCGGGCGACGCGGAGGCGTCAGCGGGAGACCGGACAGGAACATCCGCGCACCGGCGCGAAGGGGTTCCCGTCCGAGGACATTCGAGTGCCGACGCTCCCGCGGCTCGCTGCACCGGTCGCGCCGAGCGGCGCGGCGGCGGTGAGGGCGGGCGGGAAGGTCATGGCTCCGACGCTACGGGCGGGGTGCTCCGGGCGTCCAACGACGATTCCGGATGCGTTCCGATCGGCGATCCCGATCGTTGGTAACTCTTCGTCACACCCGCGTCGGCGGCCGGCGACGGACATCACACTCGCGCGCCCGCGGGCACCGCGACCGGCCGCGCCCGCACGGTGCCGAAGACCTCCGCGAGCGCGGCGAGCGCCGTGTCCTCGACGTCCGGTGCGAGGCCGCGCCGCGAGACGAGGCGCAGGTTGACCGAGCCGAGCGCCGGCAGGTCGTGCCGCTCGACGAGTCCCTCGGCGACCGCGCCGCGGTGCGCGGTCGGCAGCACCGCGACTCCGACACCGGCGCGGGCCGCCGCGATCACTCCCTCCAGCCCCGCCGACTCGGCGACCACCCGCACCTCGTGGCCGAAGGCGCCGAGCTGCTGCAGCGCGCGCTGGCGCATCCCGCACGGCTCGGAGTAGGCGACGAGCGGGATCGGCGCGTCCTCCGGCGGCTGCCAGCCGGGTGCCGAGTACCAGTCGAGCGGCAGCGTCGCGACCTGGCGGCCCGGCAGGTCGCCGCCCACGCCGAGGATGACGGCGAGATCGACGACGCCGCGGGCCACCGCCTCCGCCAGGTGGTTGGAGCGGTCGAGTGTGAAGGTGAGAGGCCGGTCGTCGAAGGCGCGGTGCAGCGTCTCGAGGAGGCGCGGCAGCAGCTGCTCCGCGGCCGGCTCGGTCAGGCCGAGGGCGAGCGGGTTCTCGCTCGCCGCGTCGAGCAGCTCCAGCGCGTCGTCGTGCACGGCCAGGATCCGGCGGGCCTGCACCAGGAGGCGCTCGCCGGCCGGCGTGAAGCGGGCCCGGCGCCCGACCTTCTCGATGAAGGTGCGCTCGAGCCGCCGCTCGAGCGTGCGGACGTGCTGCGAGACCGTCGGCTGGCTGATGTGGAGGGCGACGGCCGCCCGGCCGAACCCACCGCAGTCGGCGATCGCCACGAGCGTGCGCAGGTGGACGATGTCGAGCGTCTCGGGCATCCCCCGACGCTACGCACGCACCCGACCCGGGGCGACCGACGGCGCAACACGCGGACATCTCCCCTGCGCAGGGGAACGGCCGAGGTCTCCGCTGCTGCGGAGCGCCCCGGCCGTCTCCGTGCGAACGCCTCTCTGATCAGGCGCCGGAGATGCCTACGTACCCGTTCGGCTGCCAGTCCCAGAGCGCCCGGCCGTCGGCGCTGCGCACCACGAGGTTGCCGTCGTTCTGCATCGTCAGCACCGATCCCGGATTGCCGCCGGTCCCGGAGGACCACAGCGCTCGGCCCGAGGCGCTGTAGACGACCGCGTTGCCGTCGTTCTGCATCACGAAGCGGTTGCCCGCGCCGGACGTTCCCGTGCTCCACAGGGCGACGTCGCCGGAGGGACTGCCGTAGTACACGACGACGTTGCCGTCGCTCTGCAGCACCGTGCGGACGTCCCCGCCTCGCGAGCGGAGGAACTGGCCGACGGAGAGCTGCGCGCCGGGCACCAGCGAGTCGCGGTACGCCGGGCTTCCGCCGTCGCTCGACCAGAGAGCGCGGAACGAGCTCGAGTAGAGCACCAGGTTGCCGTCGTTCTGGAGCACCAGCTGGGCGCCGTTGAAGCCGGACGTGCCGGTGAACCACACCGCCGCTCCGCCCTGATAGCTGACGAGGTCGCCCGCCTCGAGAGCGAGCCGCGTGCCGCCGCTCGTGCCGGCACTCCAGCGGACCCCGCTCTGCCCGATGACGACGAGGTTGCCGTCGTTCTGGTAGACGGCGCGGTAGCGGCCGTCAGCGGAGGCGAGCGCCTGACCGCGGTCGAGCTGCCGACCCTCGACGAGGGTGGTCTCCCCGCGGCTCGCCCACAGAGGTGCCGCCGTGGCGGAGTAGGAGACGAGGTTGCCGTCGGCCTGGATCGCGAGGAACGACGGCTCCCCACGGCCGTTGCTGCCGCTGGCCCACAGCGCCGCGCCCTGCGCGGAGTAGATCACGATGTTTCCGTCGCGCTGCAGCGTGAGCGAGTTGCCGGCGCCCGAGGTGCCACTGACCCAGAACGCCCCACCGTTCGGGTCGTAGACGACCGCGTTGCCGTCGGTCTGCATCACGAAGCGGAAGACGCCCTGGCTGCCGAGGTTCGACCGGAGCTCCTCACCGGCCTTCAGCGTCGCTCCGACGGCGAGCCGATCGCCGGTCGCGACGGCCGCGGCGGCGGTCTCGGCGTGCAGCGCCGGCGGAGCTGCGAGCGCGGGACCGGCGACGGCGCCGCAGGTCAGAGTGGTGGCGAGGACGACGGCCGCGAGGCGGCCTCGAGTGGACAGGATCATGTGGTTCCCCCGGGTGTGCGATGGCCCGCGGCAGTGCGGGCCCGCTCATCCTGGCAGTCGCGCACGACGGCCCGCCGACGCCGTTCTCACGATCCGATCACGGCCGCACGACGAGGCGGCCCCTCCCTCGATCCGCCCTGTCGGACGGTCGTGGAAGGGGCCGCGCGGTGGTGCGGGTCAGTGCGCGAGCACCGGCTCCGCGGAGGCTCCGGACGAGAGCGCGAGGCCCGCCGAGCGGCGGCGGAACAGCAGCACCGAGAGCACCGCGCCGAGGGCGAAGAAGCCCGCGCCCCAGCCGTAGGCGACCGCGTAGCTCTGCACCGCGGCCTCCGCCGCGGTGGTCGCCGTGGTCGGGGTGTGCGTGAGGAGGTAGTCGGTGACCGCCGTCGCCGCGAGCGTGTTCAGCAGCGCGGTGCCGATCGAGCCGCCGACCTGCTGGCTGGTGTTGACCATCGCCGAGGCGACGCCGGCGAAGCGCATGTCGACTCCGCGGGTGGCGGTCTGCATCGAGCCGGGCATGATCGAGCCCATCGCGAAGCCGAGCACCATCAGCGCCGGCAGCACGTCGGCCGCGTAGCCGCTGTCGAGGTCGAGGCGGGTGAGCAGCAGCATGCCGACCACGCCGAGCAGCATGCCGAAGGTCACCATGATCTTCGGTCCGAAGCGCGGCAGCAGCAGGTTGGTCGAGAGCTGCGCGGCGAGCACGAGCATCCCGATCATCGGCAGGAACGACAGCCCGGTCTGGATCGGCGAGTAGCCGAGCGAGACCTGCAGGTAGTAGGTGACGAAGAGGAAGATCCCGAACATCCCCGCGCCGGCGATCAGCACCGAGAGGTACGCGGCGCCACGGTCGCGGTCCAGCACGATCTGCAGTGGCAGCAGCGGGTGCTCGGTGCTGCGCTGGCGGAGCACGAAGCCGACGAGGAGCACGACGGCCGCGGCGAGCGGCACCCAGGTCATCGGCGAGTCCCAGCCGTCGGTCTCCGCGTTGGCGAAGCCGAAGACCAGGCCGAAGAGGGCGGCCGAGACGAGGATCGTCCCGGGCACGTCGAGCCGCGGGCGCGGGCCGACCCGGTCGATGGTCGGCACGAAGACGATCGCGCCGATGACCGCGACGACCGCGATCACGACGTTGATGTAGAGGTTCCAGCGCCAGTCGAAGCTCTCGGTCAGCACGCCGCCGAGGAGGAGGCCGACCGCGCCGCCGGCCCCCGCGATCGCGCCGAAGACGCCGAACGCGCGGGCGCGCTCCTTCGGGACGGTGAAGGTGGTGGTCAGCACGGCGAGCGCCGTCGGCGCGAGGAGGGCGCCGAACACGCCCTGGAGCGCGCGGGCCGCGATCAGCAGCTCGAAGTTCGGCGCGGCGCCGCCGAGCGCGGAGGCGATCGCGAAGCCGATCAGGCCGATGACGAAGGTGCGCTTGCGGCCGATCAGGTCGGAGAGGCGCCCGCCGAGCAGCAGGAGGCTGCCGAAGGCGAGCGAGTAGGCGGTGACGACCCACTGGCGGTCGCCGTCCGAGAAGCCGAGGTCGGCCTGGGCGGCGGGAAGGGCGATGTTCACGACGGTGGAGTCGAGCACGACCATGAGCTGGGCGAGCCCGACGGCGACGAGCGTCCACCAGCGGCGGGAGGACGGGGCCGGAACCGCAGGGGCGGCGGAGTCCGGCAGTGATGTGGTCTGCGACATGGAGGAGACCATATACGAGACTGTGTAGTTTCGGAACTGCGGAGTTCTTCAATTAGCATGGTGTTCACACGGGCCGTTCGCGCGGCCCTCCCGAACCGATTGGAGAAGCAGCGATGACGCCGCCCACTCCCCCCGCCGCCACCTGCGACGCCCCGGCACGCCCCGGCCGCCGCCGCGATCCGAACCGCGACGGCGAGATCCTCATCGCCGCCCTCGACGTGCTCGCCGAGACCGGCTACGACGGCATGACGATCGACATGGTCGCCGCCCGCGCGAAGGCCGGCAAGGCCACGCTCTACCGACGCTGGGAGTCGAAGGCCGAGCTCGTGCTCGAGGCCGTCGCCTGCCTGAAGGGCGCCGACATCGACCAGGACGCGCTCCCCGACACCGGCACCCTGCGCGGCGACCTGGTCGCCCTGATCCGCCCGCGCGCGATCGAGGACGCCGAGCGCAAGCTCCGGATCATGTCGGGCGTCGTCGCGATGATCTCCAAGGCCCCCGAGCTCGCCGACGCCGTCCGCCAGGCCATCGTCGAACCGCGCGCCCGCGCCAACCGGACCCTCCTGCGCCGCGCCATCGACCGCGGCGAGATCCCGGCCGACGTCGACGTCGACATGCTCGCCGTCCTGACCCCGTCGATGGTCTCCTACCGCGTGCTCCTGATGCGCGAGCCCGTCGACCGCGACTACCTGATCTCCCTCGTCGACAACGTGCTCCTCCCCGCCGTCGGCCTCCGCGCCGGAGCCCCCGCCGCCTGACAGCCGCGCATCGCGGACCCCCCGCTCCATGCTGATCGAGTAGCCCGCAGAGCGGGCCTATCGAGATCCACCCCCGCCAGAAGCCGAGCCTGCAGACCCACAATCCGCACGGTCACCACCATGCTGATCGAGTAGCCCGCACAGCGGGCGTATCGAGATCCAGCACCGCCAGAAGCCGAGTCTGCGGACCCACCCTGCTGACGATGCCGGGTCTCGATACGCCCCTGCGGAGCTACTCGACCAGCATGAATGCGCGCTGTCGCGCATCTCCCGCAACACTCTCCTACTCCGGGCCCTCCACCGCGGCAAAGCCTGGCTCTCGTTGACGTCTACAAGCTCGCGCCGTCCTCCACTGCTGCTGCCTTCGGGGTGTCAGGAAAGATCTCGGCTGACAGAGACGTTGGTGGGTGACGTAGTTCACCGCGCGTCGCCTGTATCCGCTTGCTCCGACCCGCGCGACCTTGCGCATCTCACGCTGCGCGTCGATAGCTGAAGCGACGATGAGGCCGTTCAGCATGGCGACCGCCCGCGCAGAGCATCGCTAAGCCATCACCGAGCGCGTCGGGTGTGAGCGACGCGGACGAGTACTTCGTCTACCTCGTCATCCGAGGCTCGCGCTTCACCGCTGAGGTGTGGCCGGAAGCCGCAACCGCCTGGAAGGAGGTGAACACGCCGTTCGACACCTGGAGGTCAGCGTGTCAAGCGTTACTGAGCTTGGAGGATCGCTGGCCTGAGGTCGAGCGCTGTCCAGAGCTCGTCCGCTCCCGAGATCGTGAAGAACCCGCATCTAGCCGGGTTCCTTCGTTTCCTATCGCCGACGAGAGGCCTTTATCGACTTGCATCTTTAAAAGATCAGGGTACGTTTCGACAACTTCACCAGCGATAGACCATAAGTCTTACATGTGGTATTATTGATAAGCACGGAAAAGACCCGCTAACCATCTCCCTCAGGAAGTGGCGCGGGCCTTTTTGGTGCCGACGAGGTTACAACTCGTCGTTTCGTATTCAGATCGAAGCCAACCTTGGAGGTTGACATGGGTAAGCATACCCGAGCAAGACGAAGAAGACCAGCCCGCCGTACAGAGGAGCCCTCCCTATGGAGGACCATCGTCGGCACGGTGGTGCAGTGGGTAGGACCAATTGCTCTGCGAGAGGCATGGACCTGGGCTTGCGAGAACTGGGGAGAAATCCTTGAGTGGTTTGGTTCTCTCAATTAAGTATGAGGCCCCCTCCCTCACGAACCGTCAAGGTCCCAGCGGGAGCGGGGGCATCTAGGGGGCTGCCATGAGCTGGGCTTTTAGCCCCTGCGGCGGCCCTTCACGCCGTCAGCGTTCTCCAGGAAAGCGCTGATGTTCGGCGCGAGCTTGTTGAACTCGGCGGTGCTGCCATCAATGATGGGTTTCTTACCGAATGCTGCTGATCCTCGCATGGGATCGGGACTATTTGATCTCCATCATTGACCACCCGATGCTGCCAGGGGTGATGCTCGGGGCAGGGCACCGGTCATCGAGGAGGCGGCCGTCAGGGTACCAATCGGCCCACACCCTACGGGCGACGAAGACGAAGGCCCGCCGCCTCCCCGGCAGCGGGCCTCCCCGTCATCGTTCAGCTACTCGCAGACTCTTCGATCGCCATCTCGATCGAGGTCATACACATCTCCGTAGTCGAGATAGTAGAAGTTGAACTCCGCCTGCGCCGCTGCCGGGCTCGAGAAGTCCTTGCAGTCCTTATCAGCGCCCGGCCGAGCGGGACGCGCGGAGTTCGTCTGCCAGAGCACTCGTCCGCCGGTGCTGTAGATGACGAGGTTGCCGTCGGTCTGCATCACCATGCGGGCGCCCGGGTTTCCGGAGGTCCCCGACTGCCAGCGGACGGATCCGCCGCTCGAGTAGATCACGGCGTTGCCGTCGGTCTGCATCGCGAGGTAGTTGCCCGCCCCGGAGACGCCGGCGTTCCAGCGCAGGCGGGTCCCCGCGCCGTAGACCGCGAAGACGCCGTCGGACTGCATGGCGGCGCGGAACTCGCCGGCGACCAGGTTCTGGTTGCCGTACAGGTTGTTGTTGCCGTTCAGCTGGCTCTGACCGTTACCCGACGCGGGCGGGGCCGGAGCCGGCGGCGCGGGCGGCGCCGGCGGCGTGTAGCTCGACCACACGGCGCGGTTGCCCGAGTAGATCACCAGGTTGCCGTCGTTCTGCATGACCATGCGCGCGCCCGGGTTGCCCGAGGTGCCCGACTGCCAGCGCACAGCGCCGCCAGCCGAGTAGACCACCGCGTTGCCGTCGGTCTGCATCGCGAGGCGGTTGCCGCTGCCGGACGTGCCGGTGGAGAAGCGGACCTCGCCACCGCGGTAGACGACGAAGTTGCCGTCGCCCTGCATCGCGGCGCGCGAGCCGCCGTCGCTCGAGACGAGCTGCTGGCCGGAGCGGATCTCGCCGCCGCCGTTCAGCACGTCGCGGATCACGGGCGCCGGCGGTGCGGGCGGGGTGTAGCTCGACCACACGGCACGGCCCGAGGCCGCGTAGATGACGAGGTTGCCGTCGTTCTGGATGACCATGCGCGCACCCGGGTTGCCCGAGGTGCCCGACTGCCAGCGCACTCCGCCGCCGGCGGAGTAGACGACCGCGTTGCCGTCGCCCTGCATCGCGAGGCGGTTGCCCGCGCCCGAGGTGCCGGCGCTCCAGCGTGCGGAGCCATTGCTGTAGACGACGAAGTTGCCGTCGCCCTGCATGACCGCCCGCGAGCGCGAGTCGGTGGAGGTGATCTGCTGGTCGGCACGCAGCTCGGCGCCACCGCGGAGGGTGTCGCCGACGACGGCGGGCGGAGCGGCCTGGTAGGAGGTCGCCCAGGCGGGGGTGCCGTTGGTGCGGTAGACGACGAGGTTGCCGTCGTTCTGCATCACCAGGAACGCGCCGGGGTTGCCGCCGGTGGCCGACTGCCAGAGCGCGCGGTTCGCCGTCGTGTAGACGACGAGGTTGCCGTCGGCCTGCATCGTGATGCGGTTGCCGGAGCCGGACGTGCCGGTGCTGAAGGTCGAGCGGCCCGCGGCGTCGTAGACGACCGCGTTGCCGTCGGTCTGCATCACGAAGCGGAACTGGCCGTTGCGCGAGACGATCCGCTGACCGGCGGTGAGAGTCGAGTCGGAGGCGAGGCGGTCGGTCGCCGCGGCCGGGGGCTGCGTCGGAGTGGGGGTCGGCGTCGGCGTCCGCGTCGGGCGCGGGGTCGAGGTCGGAGTAGCGGTGGGCGTCGCCGTGGGAGTGGCGGTGGGCGTGACGGTCGGAGTGGCCGTCGGAGTCGGCGTCGCGGTGGGCGTCGGCTCGGGCGTCGCGGTCGGCGTCGGCGTCGGCTCGGGAGTCGGCTCCTGCGTCGGAGTCGGCTCCTGCGTCGGAGTCGGCTCCTGCGTCGGGGTGGGCGTCGGAGTCGGAGTGTCCGTCGGGTCCGCCACCGAGGACGAGAGCGCGGACGCGGTCGGAGCGAGCGCGGCGGCACCTCCCGCCGCGAGGAGGCACGCGAGCGTGAGTGCTGCGAGGCGGCGGGCGGGGGGCTGTGGCATGAAGCGCCTTTCACAGTGCGGATGCAGAGGAGGCCCGCGCATCGTCGAGCGGGCCAGGCGGAGCCTCCCACGCGCCCTCCCCGCCCGTCCATCCTTTTGGGTAGAACTACCCAACAGATGTCGTGCGGCCGCCCGTCGGAAGAGAGGTCGTGGTGACGGCGCGACCTCCGGCCTCTTCGGTGGAACTGCGGACGCTCGCCCCCTGACGAGAGGAGGCGAGCGTTCAGAGCGAGCGGCCGGTCAGGGACGCGGTGCGCCTCGAAGGGTCTCGCAGGGGATGCCGTCACCGTCGTCATCGAGGTTTCCAGCATTCGCATACGTCTGGAACCACGCATTCGCGGCGGACCAGTCGTTGTTGAACGAGCCGCAGGTTCGCACCGGTCCGTTCGGACGAGATGCCGGCGCCGGCTGGTTGCTCTGCCAGGCCGCGCGGTCGTCGACGGAGTAGATGACCAGGTTGCCGTCGTTCTGGATGACCATCCGCGGGCCGAAGGTGCCCGCAGTGCCCGACTGCCAGAGCGCGCGGCCGCCGGCGGAGTAGACCACCGCGTTGCCGTCGCCCTGCATCACGAGACGGTTGCCCGCGCCCGAGGTGCCGGCACTCCAGCGCGCGCTGCCGTTGCTGTAGACGACGAAGTTGCCGTCGCCCTGCAGGACTGCCTCACTGCGGCCGTCGGTCGAGCGGATGCTGCGGTCCTGGGTGAGCTCGCTACCGGCGAACAGGGTGTCGCTGGTCAGCACCGGCGGCGTGTAGCTCGACCACAGCGCGCGGTCCCCGGAGTAGATCACCAGGTTGCCGTCGTTCTGCATCACCAGTCGCGCGCCGGAGTTGCCGCCGGTACCCGACTGCCAGAGGGCCCGGCCCGACGCGGAGTAGACGACCGCGTTCCCGTCGGTCTGCATCGCGAGGCGGTTGCCCGCGCCCGAGGTGCCGGTCGAGAAGCTCACCTGGTCACTCCGATAGACGACGAAGTTGCCGTCGCCCTGCATCGCGGCGCGCGAGCCGCCGTCGCTCGACACCAGCTCCTGACCGGCGCGGAGCTCGCCGCCGCCGCTCAGCACGTCGCGCACGACGGGCGCGGGGGGCGGGTTGCTCGACCACAGCGGACGGCCCGAGGCGGCGTAGATCACCAGATTGCCGTCGTTCTGCATCACCATGCGTGCCCCGGGGTTGCCCGCGGTACCCGACTGCCAGAGCGGAGCGCCGTAGTTCGCGTAGACGACCGCGTTGCCGTCGGACTGCATCACGAGGCGGTTCCCCGGCCCGGAGGTGGCTGCGTTGAACCGCACGGAGCCGCCGCTGTAGACGACGAAGTTGCCGTCGGTCTGCATCGCCGCGCGGGAGCGGCCATCGGTCGAGACGAGCTCCTGACCGGCGCGCAGGTCGCTGCCGCTGCTGAGCGTGTCGGCGACCGCGGGCGGCGCCTGGCCGTCGGACGAGGACCACGCGACGGAGTCGTCGGCCCGGAAGACGACGAGGTCGCCGTCGTCCTGCATGACCAGGAGCGCGCCCGGGTTTCCGCCGGTGCCCGTGCTCCAGACGGCCCGGCCGTCGGCGGCGTAGATCACGACGTTGCCGTCGGTCTGCATGTCGAGCCGGTCGCCGCGGCCCTGGGTCCCGGTGCTCCAGGTCGACCCCCTGTAGTCGTAGATCACGGCGTTGCCGTCGGTCTGCAGCACGAAGCGGTACTCGCCGCCCTCGGACGTGATGCTCTCGCCGCGCGCGAGGCTCTCGCCGCCGATGAGGGCGTTCGTGTACCGGACCGGCCCGCGCGCGACCGCGTCGTCGGAGGCGGACCCGGGGCGGAAGGCCGTCGGGGCCTGAGTGGACGTCGGCTCGCTGCTGACGGCCGCGAGAGCGGAGGCGCCGGGCGCGATCGCGGCCGCACCTCCCGCGGCGAGCAGACAGGCGAGCGTGATCGCCGCGAGGCGGCGGGAAGGAGGCTGTGGCACGAGGAGCCTTTCGGAGTGCGGCGGTGCCCGCGCGTCGTCGAGCGGGTCAGTCGGACCCTCCCACGCCCGACGTGCGCCCGTCCATCCCCCCGTGCGGATCTATCCGACGATCGTCGCGCGAACGCCCGCGTCACGAGGACCCCCGCGAGTCTCCTAAAATCGGAGCCATGTCGAAGGTCTTGAACAGTCTGCCCGTGGGCGAGCGCGTCGGAATCGCATTCTCGGGAGGGCTCGACACATCGGTCGCGGTCGCCTGGATGCGCGAGAAGGGCGCGGTGCCCTGCACCTACACCGCCGACATCGGCCAGGCCGACGAGCCCGACATCGACAGCGTGCCCGCGCGCGCCGCGCAGTACGGCGCCGAGATCTCGCGCCTCGTCGACGCGAAGAGCGCCCTCGTCGAGGAAGGGCTCGTCGCGCTGCAGTGCGGCGCCTTCCACATCCGCTCCGGCGGCAAGACCTACTTCAACACCACCCCCCTGGGCCGCGCCGTCACCGGTACCCTGCTGGTCCGCGCGATGCGCGAGGACGGCGTCGACATCTGGGGCGACGGCTCCACCTACAAGGGCAACGACATCGAGCGGTTCTACCGCTACGGCCTGCTCGCGAACCCGCGCCTGCGGATCTACAAGCCCTGGCTCGACGTGCAGTTCGTCAACGAGCTCGGCGGCCGCACCGAGATGTCGGAGTGGCTCGTCGCCCGCGGCTTCCCGTACCGCGACGCCACCGAGAAGGCGTACAGCACCGACGCCAACATCTGGGGCGCCACCCACGAGGCCAAGCGCCTCGAGGAGCTCTCCAGCGGCATGGAGCTGGTCGAGCCGATCATGGGCGTCGCCGCCTGGCGCGAGGACGTCGAGATCGCCGCCGAGACGGTCAGCGTCCGGTTCGAGGCCGGCCGGCCGGTCGCGCTCAACGGCGTCGAGTACTCCGACCCGGTCGCCCTCGTCCTCGAGGCCAACGCGATCGGCGGCCGCCACGGCCTGGGCAACTCCGACCAGATCGAGAACCGCATCATCGAGGCCAAGAGCCGCGGCATCTACGAGGCGCCCGGCATGGCGCTGCTGCACCTGACCTACGAGCGCCTGCTCAACGCGATCCACAACGAGGACACCATCGCGCAGTACCACTCCGAGGGCCGCCGTCTCGGCCGCCTGATGTACGAGGGCCGCTGGCTCGACCCGCAGTCGCTGATGCTGCGCGAGTCCATCCAGCGCTGGGTCGGCTCCGCCGTCTCCGGCGAGGTCACCGTGCGCCTGCGCCGCGGCGACGACTACACGATCCTCGACACCACCGGCCCCGCGCTGAGCTACCACCCCGACAAGCTGTCGATGGAGCGCGTCGGCGACGCCGCGTTCGGCCCCGAGGACCGCATCGGCCAGCTGACCATGCGCAACCTCGACATCGCCGACTCCCGCTCGCGCCTCGAGCAGTACGCCGCCGCGGGCCTGGTCGGCGGCTCGACCGCCGAGCTGGTCGGCCACCTCGAGATCGGCGAGTCCGAGGCCATCACCGAGGGCAACGGCTCCGCCGCCGCCGACGCCCTCGGCCGCGCCACCGACCTCGCCTCCGAGGGCGCCGCCTTCGACGCGGGCACCGACTGACGCACCACCCCTGAGGGCCGGCGGAGACTCCTCCGCCGGCCCTTCTCGGTACCCGCAGCCCGTGCCCCACCTCCGGCACGCGAAACCACCTCCGGCACGCCGAAACCCCCGGATTCCGCGAGCCGGACAGGCTTCCACGAGCCGAACCCACCGCCCCGCCACCTCCGGCACTCGAAACCCTCCCGGGCACGCCGAAACGGCCCGCTTCCGCGAGCCGAACGTCCTTCCACGAGCCGAACCGTCCCGCCCGCCACCTCCGGCACGCGAAACGACCCTCGGCACGCCGAAACCCCCGGATTCCCCGAGCCGACCCTCGATCCACGAGCCGAAGGTTCCCCCCGGCCACCTCCGGCACGCAGAACACACCTCGGCACGTCAGAACGGCCGGTTGCCCCGAGCCGAACGCGGCCCCACGAGCCGAACGTCCGCCCGCTCTCCGTTACCAGCCCACCGTGCCGCCACCTCCTCCGTCCGGAGGGGTGGTCGCGGTGCCTCGTCGCGGCTCCTGGCTCGGGTCGGGCGGGCGCGCCGCAGGCGCGCGGGAAGGAGCCGCGACGAGGCACCGCGTCCGCACCGTCCGCGCCGAGTGCGACGTCGCGAAGCAACGAGCACGCCAGCAGTCAGCACCCGGGGCCGTCAGTCCCCCCGCACCAGCCCCAGCGCCGCTTCCGCCGTCGCCACCGCCTGCCCCGGATCGACCCGCGCCAGCACCAGCGCCGTCACCAGCAGCGACACCAGCACCCCCGCCTGTCGCCCCCGCCACTCGGCGGACTCCCCCGGCCACCGCGCCGCCGCCCCCGCGAGCATCGCCCGCTGCAGCTCCGCCCGGTACTCCGCGATCACCTCGCGCACCGCGTCGTCGCGCGCGATCGGCGCCCCCGCCGCGTTGAGGAGGAGGCACCCGCTCTGCGCCGACACGGTTCGCGGATCGGCGAGCGCGTCCCGCAGCCCCGAGAAGTAGTCCTCGAGGGCCGTCGGCGAGACCTCGTCGCGCGTCAGCGGTTCCAGCCTCGGCCGCACGATCTCGTCGAGGTAGCTCTGCACCGCCGCGTCGAAGAGCCCGCGCTTGCTGCCGAACGCGTGGTACAGGCTGGAGCGGCCGAGTCCGGTCGCCGCCTCGAGCTCGGGCAGCGACGCCTCCTCGAAGCCGCGGTCCCAGAAGACGGCGCGCGCCGACCGGACGACCTGGTCGGTGTCGAAGCTCTGCGTGCGTCCCACGGCTACTCCCTGTTCTGACTGATCCGGTGCCGGTCGCGCTACCGAGGGCAGCCGGACTGTTGTGAACCGGTCGTTCCAGTATAGAGTGAGGCCGTTCGGTAGTGAACCGAGCGATACACAATCAGGAGGTCCCGTCGTGATCGTCATCGGACTCGTTCTCGCCGCCCTCGCGGCGCTGCTGCACGTCTACATCTTCGTGCTCGAGTCGCTGCTCTGGACGACCCCGCGCGCCCGCTCCACCTTCGGCACCACCGCCGGAGAGGCCGAGTCGACGAAGGAGCTCGCCTTCAACCAGGGCTTCTACAACCTGTTCCTCGCGATCGTGACGATCGTCGGCGTGATCGTGCTCGCCTCGGGCGCCACGGCCGTCGGCGCCGCCCTCGTCTTCACCGGCACCGGATCGATGGTCGCCGCAGCCCTCGTGCTGCTGCTCTCCTCGCCCGGCAAGCGGCGCGCGGCGCTCACGCAGATGGCACCCGGACTGCTCGCGGTCCTCGCGCTCGGCATCGGCCTCGCCGCCTCCTGATCCCCACCCCCACGACCCCTCGGAAGGCTCCATGACCACCGTCACCAGCACCCAGATCCAGCTCGTCCGCCGCCCCGTCGGCTGGCCCGTCGCCGAGGACTTCCGCACGGCGCAGGTCGAGTACGACGAACCCGCGGCCGGCGAGATCCGCGTCGAGAACGCCTTCCTCTCCGTCGACCCGTACATGCGCGGTCGGATGAACGACGTCAAGAGCTACACCCCGCCGTACGCACTCGGCGAGACGATGACCGGCGGTGCGATCGGCCGCGTCTCCGTGTCGAGCGACCCGGACTTCCCGGTCGGCGCCGTCGTGCTGCACCAGCTCGGCTGGCGCGACATCGTCCAGGCCGAGACCTCGGCCTTCCGCGTCGTCCCCGAGATCCCCGGCGCCCCGCTGTCGCTGCGGCTCGGCGTCCTGGGCATGACCGGCCTCACCGCCTTCGTCGGCCTCACCACCATCGCGGGGCTGAAGGAGGGCGACACCGTCTTCGTCTCCGGCGCCGCGGGAGCCGTCGGCTCGGCCGCCGGCCAGATCGCACGCCTGCTCGGCGCGAAGCGCGTCATCGGCTCCGCCGGCTCGGCCGAGAAGGTCGCGCTGCTGACGGAGAAGTACGGCTACGACGCCGCGTTCGACTACCACGCCGGTCCCGTCCGCGAGCAGCTCGCCGCGGCGGCCCCCGAGGGCATCGACGTCTACTTCGACAACGTCGGCGGCGACCACCTCGAGGCGGCGCTCGACGCCTTCAACGACGGCGGACGCGCGGCGCTCTGCGGCGCGATCGCCGGCTACAACAGCACCGAGAAGCCGGCCGGCCCCGACAACATGGCCAACATCATCACCCGCGCTCTGACCCTGCGCGGCTTCACCCTGTCGGCGTACCTCGACCACGCCCCGGAGTTCAACCGCCTGATGGGCGGCTGGTTCCAGGAGGGGAGCATCGCCTACGACGAGACCGTCGTCGAAGGCATCGACCACGCGGTCGACGCCTTCCTCTCGATGATGCGCGGCGGCAACACCGGCAAGATGATCGTCCGCCTCTAGGGCCTTCCATGCTGGCCGAGGGGGGGTGCGCAGCGCCCCCTTACGTGCTGGTCGCGTAGCCGCGCAGCGGCGTACCGAGACCCACCCACCGGACGACGGCGGATCTCGATACGCCCTCTGCGAGGGCTACTCGATCAACATGAGGGCAGCCCCCTCCGAGCGCTACGCGATCAGCATGAGGGCAGCCCTCTCCGAGCGCTACGCGATCAGCAGGCAGTGCCCCCGCCCGCCGCTCAGCGCTTGACGGCGTCGATCTTCAGCATCTTGGCGATGACGGAGTCGAGCTCCGAGTCGTCGAAGATCTTCTTCCAGTCGTCCTTGATGAGCGCCTCGCGGCCATAGCCCATGGCGATGTGGCACGCCTCGGAGAACGGGTTCGAGCCGCGCAGGCCGTTGGTCAGCGCGATCCAGGTGTGGCCGTAGAGCATCGCGCGGGCCGCCTCGTAGGGAACGCCGACGCCGTTGACGGTCTCGTCCAGCGCCTCCTTGAGGAACTCGCCGACCATGCAGGCGATGGTCTCGACCAGGGTCGGCTCGAGCACGGCGAGCTGCTTGACGGTCACCCAGTGCACGGCGATGACGGGCGCGTAGATGGTCGAGATGACCTTCTCCGCGATGGCCCGCACGTCGTCGTCGGCGTCCTCGAGGGCCGCGACGACCTCCTGGGGCGCGGCGATGCCGCCGAACGTGTCGGCCCACTCCTCCGGCGTGGTGCGCTCGAGGAACACCGACGGGTGGCACGGGTGCGCCACGGCGTAGTGGATGTCCTCGCGCTTCGCCAGCAGCCCCGCGTAGGCGGCGGCCGGGTCGAGGGTGAGGATGATCGCGCCGCTCTTCATCTGCGGGATCACGTCCTCCGAGACCGCGCCGAGCACGACGTCGGGGACGGCGAGGATGACCACGTCGGCGTCCTTCACGGCGTCGGGCGTCGCGGTGATCTCGCGGCCGGCCTCGCGGGTGCGCTCCTGACCGGCGGGCGAGGCCTCGCTGTAGAGGGCGTTGTAGTCGGACTTCTGCAGGTTGTTCGAGACCCGCATGCCCATCTTGCCGCCGGCGCCGATGACGGCGACGGTGAGGGCGGAGGCGGCGGTGCCCGGGGCGGTGGTGGCGGTGGTGTCGGTCATGAGTTCCTTCTCCTGAGCTGGTCGAGGGTGGTGCGGGTCCACTCGGCTTCGAGCCGCGTGGTGACGAGCGCCTGCTCCGCGGCGGGGACGGTGTCCTGCCAGGGGAGCCAGAACTCGATGATCTGGGTGATGCCGCGCTCGGCCGGCCGGAGCAGCGCGAGCATGCCGTCGTAGTCGAGGCGGCCGTCGCCGAGCGCCGTGCCGGTGTAGACGAAGCCGACCCAGCCGGGATTGCGGCTGAAGTCGAAGTCCTTCACGTGCCAGTTCGCGACGTACGGCGCGCAGCGCGCGGTGACGTCCGCCGGCAGCTCGAGGTTCGCGACGGTGTTCGCCGGGTCGAGGCAGATCCGGATCCGCGGGTGATCGAGCGTCGCGATCACGTCGACGAGGTCGGCGGTGCTCACCTGCTCGTACGTCTCCAGGGCCAGCGTGACGCCGGCCTCCTCCAGCTCGGGCGCGAACTCGCGCAGGCGCCGCAGCGTCTCGGCGCGGTCCGGCCGGTCCTCCCCCGACGTCCACATGCTGCGCAGCAGCACGACGTCGAGCGCGCGGGCCAGGCGGAGCCAGCGGCGCAGGTGCGCGGGATCGGTGCCGCGGGTGCCGAGCTCGAGCGCGACCCCCTCGGCGGCGGCCACGGCGCGCAATGACGCGAGCTGCTCGTCCGAGTACTCCTCGAGCGCCGGCACGTCGCAGAGCTGCAGCAGGTCGACGCCGAGCGCGGCGGTCTCGCGGACCATGTCCTCGACGCCGAGCGGCTCCGGGACGCGGTCGGAGGAGCGCCAGAAGAAGGCGTAGCTGCTCAGGCCGAGGCGGCTCACGGGCGGGCCTCCGAGTCTGCGCGCACCAGGGCGAGCGCCTCGTCGAGGATCGCGCCGACCGCCTCGGGGTCGTGCGCGAAGCGGCCGAGGAACAGCCCGGGCACGCGGCCCTCGAGCGCGGTCAGCAGGCCGGGTCCGGCGCTGCCGCCGTAGATGACGCGGCTCCCGGCGCGGCCGGGCAGCTCCGCGAGGGCCGCCTCGAGCGCGGTGACGACGCCGGCGATGAAGGCCGGCTCGGCGGGCTCGGGTGCGCCGATCGCCCAGACGGGCTCGTAGGCGGCGAGGATCGGACCGACGGCGCCGGCCTCGTCCGCGTCCGCGAGGGCGGAGCCGATCTGCGCGAGCACGAGCTCGACGGCGTCCTCGACGGAGCCGCGCTCGGTCTCGCCGACGCAGAGCAGAGGCACGAGGTCGTTGCGGAACGCGGCCGCGACCTTCGCGCGCACGCGCTCGTCGTCGTCGCCGAAGAGCGCGCGCCGCTCGGCGTGGCCGATCTCGACCAGCCGGCAGCCGACCTCGCGCAGCTCCGCACCGCTGACCTCGCCGGTGAACGCTCCCGCGTCCTCCCAGAACAGGTCCTGGGCGCCGAGCGCGACGCCGGCCTCCGCCGCGAGGGCGCCGACCGGCACCAGCGCGGGGAAGGTCGGCACCACGAACAGCTCGACGGCTCCGGAGGCGGTCGCCTCGTGCGTCCGCGCGATCTCGGCGATGCGCCGCATCCACTCGAGCGTCCGCGCGTGACCGAAGTACATCTTGAGGCTCACGCCGACGGTGAACGCCGGGGCGTCCCCGGCGGCGCGGCTCAGCACGAGCCGACCGTGGCGGCGTCGTCGGCGACCGGGTTGCCGGCCTCGTACGCCTCGATCACGCGCACCTTCTCCGCGGAGGCGGAGGACGTGTCGAACTCGTAGCCGAGCCACTCCTTCGCCAGGCGGCGGGCCAGCTCGATGCCGACGACGCGCTGGCCCATGCAGAGCACCTGCGCGTCGTTGGAGAGGATCGAGCGCTCGACCGAGAACGAGTCGTGCGCGGTGACGGCGCGGATTCCGGCCACCTTGTTGGCGGCGATCGCGACGCCGAGGCCGGTGCCGCAGATCAGGATCGCGCGGTCGGCGTCGCCGCGGGCGACCATCTCAGCGGCGGCGATGGCGACGCTGGGGTAGGGCGTGTGCGACGAGGCGTCGACGCCGACGTCGACGACGGACGCGACGCGGGAGTCCGTCTCGAGGTCGGCCTTGACGATGTCCTTGTAGTCGAGACCGGCGTCGTCGGAGCCGACGACGAGGCGGAAGGGTGCGCTCATGGGTGTTCTCTCCTTGCTGGAAGCGGATTCGGGGACGGTGTCGACGCTACGCGCCGCTGCCGACAGAGCCGGGGGTCGCGGAGCCGGAGGTGCCCGCGCGCAGCACCGCGCCGATCGCGGTGACGATCAGCCCGAGCGAGTGCGCGCCCGCGTCGGGGGTGCCGAGGCTCTTCTCGGCGTGCGGCCGGGCGCGGCCCATCCTCGGCAGCAGCTGCGCGGTCGCAGCAGCGGCGGCGGTGCAGGCCTCGGCGGCCCGGGTCCAGGCCGCGGGCAGCTCCTCCCCCGCGGCGACGGCCTCGGCGAGGACGTCGGCGAACGGCACGAGGGAGTCGACCATCGTCTTGTCGCCCGGCGTCGCGCCGAAGCGGAGGATCGCGGCGCGGGCGCCGTCGACCCCCTCGACCACCGCGGCGGCCGTGGGCGCGGCGGTGTCGCCGAGCGCCGAGCCGACCGCGGCGAGCGCGGCGCCCCAGAGCGCTCCGGAGGTGCCGCCGGCCCGGTCGGACCACGCGTCGCCGGCATGGGCGAGCACGGTCCCCGCCCCGGCGCCGGCCTCGAGCGCGGCCCGGGCGGCGGTGACAGCCGCGTGCACGCCGCGCTGCATGCCGATGCCGTGATCGCCGTCGCCGGCGACGGCGTCGATCCGGCCGAGCTCGTCGGCGTTCTCGTCGATCGTGGACTGCGTCGCCTCGAGAGCGGCGAGCACGGTGCGGGCGGCCTCGCGGGAGTCGTCGCTCGCCTCGCCGATCACGACCGAGGCCGTCTTCTGCTCGGTCACCGCGGCCTGCTCGGCGGGGCGGACCGAGCCCTTGCGGTAGGCGGGCGCCTCGGCCGGAGCAGCCCAGAGCCGCTCCAGCTCGTCGTCCACCCAGAAGAAGGTGAGCGAGACGCCGGCCATGTCGAAACTCGTGACGAGCTCGCCGACCTCGGGCTCGAGCACCTCGAGGCCGCGCTCGCCCAGGCGCCGCTCGACGCCGGCGTAGACGACGAACAGCTCCTCGTACTTCACGGATCCGAGCCCGTTCAGGACGACGACGAGGCGCGAGCCTTCGGCCGCGTCGACGCCGTCGGGCAGCTCGGCGAGCAGGGACGAGACCAGCAGCTCGGCGAGGCCGTCGGCCGTCGGCACGTCGTCCTCGCGGATGCCGGGCTCGCCGTGGATGCCCATGCCGACCGCCATCCGGCCCTCCGGCACGGTGAACAGCGGCTCGGACGCCCCGGGCAGCGAGCAGCCGGAGAAGGCCACGCCGAAGGAGCGGGTGCGCTCGTTGGCGAGGCGGGCGATGCGCTCGACCTCGTCCAGCGACGCGCCCTCCTCCGCCGCGGCCCCCGCGACCTTGAAGACCGTCAGGTCGCCGGCGATCCCACGGCGCTTGTGCTTCTCGGCGACGCTCGCGCTCGAGACGTCGTCCGTCACCGTGACGGTGCGGACGTCGATCCCCTCGTCGCGCAGGCGCCGCTCGGCCGCGTCGAAGTTCAGCACGTCGCCCGCGTAGTTGCCGTAGCTCAGCAGCACGCCGCCACCGTGCTCGGCCGCCGCGGCGACCGAGTGCACCTGCTGCGCGGACGGCGAGGCGAAGAGGTTCCCCATCGCCGCGCCGTGCGCGAGACCCTGCCCGACGAGTCCGCCGAACGCCGGGTAGTGGCCGGAGCCGCCGCCCACCACGAGGGCGACCGAGCCGGGCGCACTCACGGTCGAGCGCACCACGCCGCCCTGCACCCGCCGCACGAAGCGGCGGTTCGCGGCGACGAAGCCGTCGATCATCTCGTCGGCGAAGTCGGACGGGTCGTTGTAGAGCCGGGTCATCAGGAGTCCTGTTCGAGGAGGGGCGTCGGGCGTCGGACGGTCGGCAAATCGCGCGGGGTGCTCAGTGCGCGATCACGTCGACGCTGGGGGCGTCGAGCGGTGCGTCCTTGTAGCGGCGCGCCAGCAGGGACATCAGCACGGCCGAGAGCAGCAGGAAGAAGCCGACGATGAACATCGGGACCTCGTAGCCGCCGGTCGCGTCCTTCAGGGCGCCCGTGATGTACGGGGCCGAGAAGCCGGCCAGGTTTCCGACGGTGTTGATCAGCGCGATGCCCGCCGCGGCCGCCGCGCCGGTGAGGAACCGGGTCGGGAAGGTCCAGAAGTTGGGCAGCGCCGAGAAGATCGCCATCGCGGTGACGGTGATCACGGCGATCGTGGCCGCCGGGGAGCCGGCGAAGAGCGCGAGCGGGATGGACAGGCCACCGGCGATCGCGGGGATCACGATGTGCCAGGTGCGGACGCCGCGGCGGGTGGCGTCACGCGACCAGAGGTAGAGGGCGATGGCCGCGGGCACGTAGGGGATCGCAGTGATCAGGCCCTTCTCGAAGATGCCGAAGGTGGTGCCGTACTGCTCCTGGAAGCCCTCGATGATCGTGGGCAGGAAGAAGGCGAGGGCGTAGAGGCCGTAGATGAAGCCGAAGTAGACGAAGCTCAGCATCCAGACGCGGCCGCTCTTGAAAGCGGACGACATCTTGGGGTGGGTGGTGACGCCCTTGGTCTTCACGTCCTCCTCGCGCTTGAGCGCGGTGGTGAGCCAGACCTGCTCCTCGCGGGTCAGCCACTTCGCGTCGGAGGGCTTGTCCTTGAGGTAGAACCAGGCGATGACGCCGATGACGATCGCCGGCAGCGAGACGCCGAGGAACATGAAGCGCCAGCCCTCGAGGCCGAGGATGCCGTCCTGCTCGATCAGCAGGCCGGCGAGCGGGGCGCCGATGACCGTCGTGAGCGGCTGCGCCAGGTAGAAGAGCGCGAGGATCTTCGAGCGGTGCTTGGCCGGCACCCAGAGGCTGAGGAAGAGGATCGCGCCCGGGAAGAAGCCCGCCTCGGCGACACCGAGCAGGAAGCGCAGGGCGACGAGCTGCTCGAAGTTCTGCACCCAGGTGAAGAGCAGCGCGACGATGCCCCAGCTGACCATGATGCGGGCGAGCCAGCGGCGGGCGCCGAAGCGGTGCAGCGCGAGGTTGCTCGGCACTTCCAGCAGGATGTAGCCGATGAAGAAGACGCCCGAGGCGAAGCCGAACTGGGCCGCCGAGAGGGCGAGGTCGGCCTCCATGCCGTTCGGCGCGGCGAAGCCGATGGCCGTCCGGTCGAGGTAGTTGATGAAGAACATCAGGGCGACGAACGGCACGAGCCGGATCGACACCTTCCTGATGGCGCTCTTCTCGACGGCGGCGTCCGCCGTCGCGGTTCCGCCTGTGCGGGAGGGAAGGTCCACGTCGATCTCCTGATCCGTGTCAACGACTGTGTTGGGTGGTGCGGGGTGGGGCTCGGGCCGCCTTCGGGGGGATTGGCTGACCGGTTGACCAATTAGAGGATGCCGTGCCGGGGCACCGGTTGTCAACCGGTTCTGCGGTCGCGTCGCTGCGGGTGGGGTGTCGGCGCGGTTGCTACGGTCGGAGCATGCCGGCGTACCCCGAAGACGACCCGTCCCTCGTGCGCCTGGAGCTGCAGGTCCTCCCCCGCGGCACCGCCGTCGCCGAGGTGGCCAAGCAGCTCACCTCGCTGCTCACCCGCGGCGATCTCGTGCCCGGCTCCCGCCTCCCGCCGGAGCGCCAGCTCGCCGAGAGCCTCGGCGTCGGCCGGTCGGCGGTGCGGGAGGCGCTCGCGGCGCTGGAGATCCTCGGCATCGTCACGGTGCGGCCCGGCTCCGGCACCTACCTGCGCGACAGCACCTCCGAGCTTCTGCCGACCACGCTGAGCTGGGGCCTGATGCTCTCCGCGGGGCGCACGGCCGAGCTGATCGAGGTGCGCGGCACCCTGGAGGTGCAGGCCGCGATGCTGGCGGCGCTCCGGATCGACGACGAGGGACTCGAGCGCCTGCGCGCGCATCTGGCGGCGATGGAGTCGCACCTCGACGACATCGCGGCGTTCGTCGAGGCCGACGTGCGCTTCCACCTGCAGATCGCGGTCAGCGCCGAGAACGTGGTGCTGCGCGATCTGCTGCAGACCATCCGCTCGCTGCTGCGACTCTGGGTCGAGCGCGCCCTCAGCAGCCCCGAGCAGGCCCTCGACGCCTTCACCGAGCACCGCGCCGTGCTCGAGGCGATCGAGGCGCGCGACCCGTCCGCCGCCGCGCGGGCGATGGAGGCGCACATGAGCACCGCGTCCCGGCGCCTGGCGGACACCGGGAGCTGATCGAGGGCCGTCGGTCCGGGGCCCCCGATCCGGGGCTGCCGATCGCGCCCCGCGGTGGCAGACTCGGCCCATGAGCGACCTCCTGCGCCGCGGTGCCGCGGCGGCCCTGACCCTGGCCGCGGTCGGCCTCCTCGTCACCGGCTGCGCGGGGCGCGCCGACATCGCCTCCTCCACCTCGCCGCTGCCGCGGCCGAGCGCGACGGCCACGGTGACGCCCACCGCCTCGCCCACGGCGACGGCGTCGGCACCCGCCTCGATCGTCCCGACCGCGGAGCCGACCGCCGCGCCGACGGCGGCATCCGAGACTCCCGCCCCGCTGCCGACCTCGTCGCAGCCGCCGGCACCGGCGCCCGAGCCTGCGCCCGAGCCCTCGACCGTCCGCTGCGTCGGGAGCGACCTCTCGCTCGAGTACCGCGCCGACCCCGACGCGTCCGGCGCGGGGAGCAGCGCCTTCGACCTGATCTTCACGAACACGACCGACCGGACCTGCACGCTCGCCGGCATCCCCGGGGTCTACGCCGCCGGGGCCGACGGCAGCCGCCTCGGCGCGGTCGCCTCCGCCGACGGCCTGAACCCGGACGGCCTGCTCGCCCTCGCTCCGGCGGCGCAGGCGGACGTCCGGGTCGCCTGGCACTCCCCCGGCGCCTTCGGCTGCCCGACCGCGACGTCGACGTTCCTGGTCGCCGAGGTGATCGACGCGGCCGATGCCGCCGTCCGCGCGCCCGCCGCGATCGAGGTCTGCACCGACAGCACCGTGTACCTGGACGCCTCCACCTACACGCTGCTCGGCTAGGTCCTGCGCCGGTCCCCCGAGGACCGCGCCCAGGTGGTGGAATGGACGAGGACAAGGAGAACCCATGCTCATTCCCCTGCACGACACCGGCGCCCACGCCCGGTCCACCCGCCTGCCCTCCGCTCCGGCCACCCGCTCCGGCGGTCACTCGCCGCTGTCCGAGACGGTCGCCGTCTGATGGCCGAGGAGCGCGCGATCCTCGCCGGCGGCTGCTTCTGGGGCCTGCAGGAGCTGATCCGGGACCTGCCGGGCGTCTTCGAGACCCGCGCCGGCTACTCCGGCGGGACCACCCCGAACGCCACCTACCGCCACCACGGCGACCACGCCGAAGCAGTGGAGATCGAGTTCGACCCCGAGAAGACCTCCTACCGCGACCTGCTCGAGTTCTTCTTCCAGGCGCACGATCCGACCACCCGGAACCGGCAGGGCAACGACATCGGCACGGGCTACCGCTCCGTGATCGTCGCCCTCTCGCCCGAGCAGGAGCGCGTCGCCCGCGAGACGATCGCCGAGATCGACGCCTCCGGCCGCTGGCCGGGCCCGGTCGTCACCGAGGTCCAGCCGGCCGGCGAGTTCTGGGACGCGGAGGAGGAGCACCAGGACTACCTCCGGAAGCACCCCGGCGGCTACACCTGCCACTGGGTGCGCCCGGGCTGGACGCTCGACGCCTGAGCGTCGGGCCGCTTCCGGCGGCACCCGGGCAGCGGAACGGGGCCGGCGCCCCGGTCGCGACCCGGGCGCCGGCGGCGGCGCTCACGTCCCGCGGAGGGCCGCGATCGGCTCGATGCGGGAGGCGCGCCGCGCCGGCACGCTGCCCGCGAGCAGTCCGATCAGCGCGCCGAGGAGCGCGCCGCCGAACGCCACCCCGGGGTCGAGCACCGGGGTCCACTGCTGCGCGAGCGAGACCGCGAGCACCGCGAGGACGCCGGTCGCCGCACCGAGCAGACCGCCGAGGAGGCCGATCACGGCCGACTCGACGACGAACTGCTGCGCGATCCGGCGTCGCGTGGCGCCGAGCGCCCGGCGCAGGCCGATCTCGCCGACGCGCTCCATCACCGACAGCGTGGTGACGTTGGCGATGCCGACGCCGCCCGCGAGCAGCACCACCACCGAGAGGATCAGGAACACGAGGTCGACGTCGGCGCGGACGTCGCCGGCCAGCTCGGACGGACCGCCGGGCGCGGAGACGGAGACGGAGTCGGGTGCATCCGGGGCGAGGGTCAGCGGTGCCTGCGCCGCGACCTGCGGGCCGGCGCCGATGTCGATGCGCGCCTGGAGGTCTCCCGGCGTCGCGAGCGCGAAGTCGGCCCGCGCGGTGCCGGTGGGGAGGACGACCGCGTCGAGCAGCTCGGCGCGGGCCTGGACGTCGGCGAAGATTCCGAGGACCGAGTAGGCGACCCCGTCGATCAGGATCGACGGCCGGGAGTCGACGCGCTCGACACCGAGCCGCTCCGCCGCGCGGGTGCCGAGGACGACGACGCGGTCGGCGCGGGCGTCGTGCCCGGAGTCGAACATCCGCCCGGCGGTCACCTCGCCCTCGAGGGTGCCGAGGAGATCGGCGGAGGCGGCGAACACCCGCGGCGGGGCGGCGGCGGGCGCCGAGGGGTCGTTGACGGGGACGGCGGTGACGGTCGCGCCCTCGCGGAGGGACACCTCACCGACGAGGGCCGCCTGCTCGATGCCGGCGAGCCGGAGCACCCGGTCGACGGCGTCCCAGGGCAGGCGCCCGGTGGCGACGCTGTCCCCGGTGGAGTCCTTCGCCTCGGCCGGCTGCACGACGACCTGGGTGGCGGCGAACGCGTCGAACCGGCGGGCGAGCTGGTCGGCGGTCGTCTGCGCGAAGCCGATCGTGGCGACGAGGGCGCCGATGCCGAGCACCGTGCCGAGCAGGGTCATCACCAGCCGGGCCGGCCGCGTGCCGATGTCGGAGGTGGCCTCGGCGAGCAGGTCGGCGGCGGTGAAGCGGTCCGCTCGGCGGACGGGCCGCAGCAGCGCGGACGCGGCGGCCGAGCGCGGTCGCCGGCGCCCGAGCCGCCGGCGCAGCGCCGCGAGTGCCGGGCTCATGCGGTCACCTCCTGCATCCGTCCGTCGGCGATGCGGAGGCACCGGCGCGCCCGCCGGGCGACGGCGAGGTCGTGCGTGATGACGACCAGGGTGAGTCCGGTGTCCGTCAGCTCCTCGAAGAGCCGCATCACGTCCGCGGTCGTCGAGCCGTCCAGATTGCCGGTGGGCTCGTCAGCGAGGAGGAGGCTCGGGCGGGCGACCACGGCGCGGGCCACGGCGACGCGCTGGCGCTCGCCTCCCGAGAGCGTCGTCGGCAGGAAGCCGAGCCGGTGCCCGAGGCCCACCCGGAGCAGGGCGTCGCGGGCGCGCGCCTCGCGGTCGGCCCGCGGTGTCCCGCTGTAGAGCATCGGCAGCATCACGTTCTCGAGCACCGTGCGCCGCGGCAGCAGGTGGAAGGACTGGAACACGAAGCCGATGCGCTGCGCCCGCACGGCCGCGCGCGTGTTCTCGTCGAGCGCTCCGGTGAGCGCACCGTCGAGCCGGTACTCGCCGACGCTCGGCCGGTCGAGCAGCCCGAGGATGTTCAGCATCGTCGACTTGCCCGAGCCGCTGGGGCCGACGATCGAGACGTAGTCGCCCTCGTCGATCCGGAGGCTGACGCCCTTCAGCGCCTGCACCTCGGGCGGGCCGGGGAACGAGCGGGTGACGTCCCGCAGCTCGACCAGCGGAGCGGTCACCGGCCGACCACGACCAGGTCGCCCTCGTCGAGCGTCCCGTCCACCGGCGACACCTCGACCGCGCCCTTCGCGGCGAGACCGGTGGTCACGACGACGAGCCGGGTGGCGGCGCCCGGATCGCGCGGATCACCGTCGACGACCTCGACCCGGCTCTCGCCGCCGGAGCCGGCGGACAGCGCGGCGACCGGGACCGAGAGCACGGCACCCTCGGTCGCTCCGACCGCGACCGTGACCTTGACGTTGGTGTCGCGCAGCTGCTCGATCTGCTCGGGCGAGAGCGGGTCGGGGGTGAGCGTCACCGTCCAGCGCCCCTTGCCGTCCTTCGCGGGATCGACGCCCGACACCGTGGCGCCGTGCGACGACCGGTCAGGGAGCTCGAACGAGGCCTTCTGCCCGACCGAGAGCAGCCGCGCGTCGGCCTCGGCGGCGGAGCCGGAGAGCTCGACCTTCGCGCCGGAGACCGTCATCGCCGCCCCGGACAGGACGCCGCCGCGCTTGGCGGTGACGGCGTCCACCCGCCGCGGGAGCGAGGTGAGGAACAGCACCTCGCCCGCGGGGAGCGCCGGCAGGACGGACTGGCGGGCCCGGGTCAGATCCTCCTGCGCCTGCGTCACCTGGGACTGCGCCGACTCGACGGCGCCGCGCTGGGCGCCGGTGTCGGTGCTCGCACCCAGCTGGGCCCGCCGGAGCTCGGCGAGGCCGAGCGCGTCGTCGAGGTCCGCGATCCGGAGGCCGTCCGGCGGTTCGGCCGCGCGGGCGGCCTCCAGCTCACGTCGCGCACTCGCGACCGCGTTGTCGGCCTCGCGGACCTCGACGGGCGAGGAGCCCGCCTGAGCGGCGTCGAGCTCCTTCTGCGCGGCGACGAGCCCCTGCTCGGCCGCGCGCAGCGTCTCCTGGGCGGCGCGGACGACGTCCTCGCCGTCCTCCTGCGTCGCGGGTGCCGCGTAGCCGGCCTGCGCGTACAGCTCGGTGACCGCGTTCGCGGCCGTCTCGTCGAAGACGTCGTCGGCCGGGTCGCCGGCGTCGATCCCGAGGCCGCGCAGCGCCGACTTGAACTGCACCACGTCCGGCCCGGACACCCCGAACCGCAGGGTCCGGTAGGCCGGAAGATCGCCGGGGAGGACGATGACGGGGCGGCCGGCGATCTCCAGCGCGATCGACAGCGGCGACAGCTCGGTGCCGGCCGCCGGGACCTGACCGGTCACCACCGCCGCGCCCTGGATCCCGGTCGTGTCGATGGTCACCTCGACGGCGTCCGCGTAGCGCACCTCGCCGCGGAGGGTCACGTCGTTGCTCAGCTCGCCGGACTCGACCGGCGCGGTGATCAGGCCGGGGGCGGGCGGTTCCGCGTTCGCGGCGGCCTCGGCGGGCGAGACCACGAACCTCCCGACGAGCAGGCCCGCGACGAGGCTCAGCAGCGCGGCGGCGGCCACGATCCAGAGGACGCGGTTGCGCGAGACGACGGCGGCGAGTGCGGCGAAGCGGCTGCGACGCCGCGGAGTCTCGGAGCCGTCGTCGGGACCGTCGGCGGGCCCGGTGACCGCGAGGAGGTCGAGCGGATCGGTCGGCGTCGGATCGGAGGCCGGTCGACCGGTCGGCTCCGAGTCGGACGGCGTCGGGTCGCCGGAGCCCGAGCGGCGGGGAACGCGCATCTACTCGCCCTGCTCGGCGTCGGCCTTCAGCGCGTCGAGCTCGGCGCGGTGGTCGTCGATGAACTGCTGCTCCAGCGCGTCCTGGACCTTCTTGTGCACCGCTGAGTAGTCGGTCTTCTCCCGGCAGTCCAGATCGGCGAGGGCGAGCTCGATCTCCTCGTCCTTCACCGCGACGAGCTTCGGGTCGGTGGGCTCGACCACCTGGTCGCCGGCCGCGTCGTAGACCGCCGTCAGCTTGTCGCTGATCGAGTTCACGGCGTCGTAGGGGGCGGCGAAGCCGGGGTAGCCCGCGTCGCTCAGGCAGGAGGACCACGCCGCATCCAGATCCGCCAGCTCGGGGACCGACTGCAGATCGGTGTAGAACTCGTTCAGCGCGTCCATCACCGGCTTGTGCTTCTCCGCCGACGCCGGATCCTCCCCCTCGAGCTCGTGCTGGGCGGCGCCGAAGCAGCCCGCCGTCGTCCAGTCGTACTCGTACGACCCGTCCTCGGAGGCAGCGGCGTCCTCCGGCTCCGCCGGGCCGTGCAGCGCCTCGGAGTAGGCCGCCTTCTCGGACTCCGAGAGGCTGTCGTAGTACTCGGAGTTGGCGTCGACGTACTCGTCCTCCGGCTCGGCCGAGTCGTAGCGACCGGGAGAGTCGACGACGCCGTAGCCGTACTGCGCGACCCATTCGCGATCGTCCGGCTTGTAGGCGTCGGCGTCGGACGACGAGAACGACGCCGACTGCACGCTCGGGGTGTAGTCGAAGCCCGACTCCTGCATGCAGGTCGCGACGAGCTCCTCGCGCTTGCGGTCCTGCTCCCTGTACTTCTCCTCCTGCTCCTCGGGCGAGAGGTCCCCGCCGTAGAGCGCACCGAGGTAGTCGATCAGCGGAGAGGTCGGCTCTTCGGTCTTCGCGTCCTCGGCGGGGGCGGAGCAGCCGGCGAGCGCCAGCACGCCGGACAGCGCCAGAGCGGACAGTGCCAGTGCGGAGCGTGCGGTGGTCAGGTGGGCGCGGCGTCGATGCTTCACGGAGGTCCCTCTCGTTCAGGGGCGCGCGGCGCGGGCGGGGGTCCCGCGCTCGCGCGCCGCCGACGACGATACCGACGGATCCTCACCATCGTGTGGTCGGGGCGGGCTCTGGCGCCGCGCGTCGGTCGACGGGCCGCGGGACGCCCACGTCGAGCGGTTCCTGCGGCGCGAGACGTCGGTCCGCGGACGCGGCTACGGCGTCAGCAGCACCCGCGCGGCTCCGCCCGGTTCGAGCACGAACGACTCGCCGTCCGTTCCCCCGGCCGCCTCCCAGCGCTCGATCTCCGTCGGATCGACCGTCACCGCGACGCCGCCCGGGTTGCCGAGCAGCACCACCCGGCCGTCCGCGGCGAAAGCTCCGAGCGCGACGAGTCCCGCTGCATGAGCGTCCAGACGCGGCGACCCGGTGAGGGCCGCCGCCCACTGCAGCACCGCGCCGGCGGACGTGATACCGGCCGCCGTGACGACGCCGCGCGGTCCCCACTGCTCGAAGTAGGCGAGCGAGGCGACGCCCGGGACCGCGAGCGCGTCGAGGCTGCCGACGACCCAGGCCGCGAGCTCGGGCGCGTGCTGGCGCTCGTCGGTCGCTCCCGGGACGATCTCCGGGCCGTAGCCGGACCCGTCGATGTCGGCGGCGCCGGGGTCGAACGGCGAGGTCGACACGGCGTTCATCCGCGCACCGAGCGTGACCGGACCGATGTGCAGGCGTCGGCCCTGCGCGAGCGCCGTCGCGTCGCGCACCACCGTGCGCTGCACGGCGAGGGACTCGACGAGCTGGTGCCCCGAGCGGTCGTGCATGAAGGGGGTGATGCTGAAGGCGAGCGACGCCTCCCCGTTCGCGAGGGCGTCAGCGC
The DNA here is from genome assembly GCF_003751825.1 of Rathayibacter sp. PhB186. Classification (NCBI taxonomy): domain Bacteria; kingdom Bacillati; phylum Actinomycetota; class Actinomycetes; order Micrococcales; family Microbacteriaceae; genus Rathayibacter; species Rathayibacter sp. PhB186. Next base: position 465,158 of record NZ_RJKO01000002.1, read on the forward strand.
CGCGGTTGAGCTCGGTGAAGTGCGAGCGGACGCCGCCGGCGACCTCGGCGCCGCGCTCGGCCGCCGCCCGTCGCGCCGCCTCGAGCAGCTCGGGTGTGCTGCGGTGACCCTGGGCGGCGAAGACGCCGAGGCGGGCGAGCGGCGCGTCGCCGAGCTCGTCGAGGACCGTGCGGACGTCCTCCGGCCCGGACGCGACGACGCGCAGATCGACAGGGCGTCCGCCGGCGTCCTCGAGCGCGCGCTGCAACGCGCGACGCCAGCCCGCCCAGCGCACGTCGCACTCGACCATCAGATCGAGCGACGGTCGCACCTCCGTCCGGAGGCCCGTCGGCGCGCTCGCGACGGAGGTGCGGATCTCGGGGAGCGGGTGCCCGGCGCTCCCGGTCCGCAGGACGGAGGGGGACGCGATCGATTCCCGTGTGACGGTCGGCGGCGCGCCGCCGCAGTCGATCCGCAGGCTCTGCCGGACGATCTCCCCCGCGGCGACCGGCACCGGGAACGGCAGGCTCAGCGGCGTCGAGTAGGTCTTGAACGACGCGTCGGTCCAGTTGCGCTGATCCTCCGTCTCGAACACGTCGCCCTCCAGGGTCAGCTCGACCGGGACGCCGTCGGCGGTCCAGGCGAGACCGGCGAGGTCCTGCGCGGGCTGATGGGGCGCGATCCGCTCGGGGAAGGCCAAGCGGTCGGTGGTGCCGCCCGGGTGGCGCGCCTCGACGGTCGCTCCGGCGCTCTCCGTGCCGTGCAGCACGATCAGCCCCAGGCGGTTGCGGAGGAAGGGCGTGCTCGCGCGTGCCTCGAGTGCGATCGTGAGCGAGTTTCCGGAGAAGTCGGCTCGCAGGGTCCAGGTGACGCGGGCCTCGCCCTGAGCGCTCTCGCCCTCGACCACGAGAGTGCCGCCCTCGATCTCGAGCGCTGCGCGGACGGTCGCGAAGGTCCCCCAGTCCTCGTCGCGGACGACGAAGCGGACCCCGCGGAGGATCCGCGCCGTGCCGAACCGGAGGTCGTCGAGCCGGCCGTCGGAGAACCGCAGCGACCACGGGCCGCAGCGGACCGCCCGCTCGTCGCGCTCGGCGTCCTGGAGGAGCCCGGCCGGGACCGTCTGCGCGGCGGGCCGGATCTCGATCGCGGGCACGATCAGAGGGTGGTCATGCCGCCGTCGACGCGGAAGAGCGCGCCGGTGGCGTAGCTCGACTCGTCGCTGGCGAGGTAGACCATGATTCCCTCGACGTCCGCCGCGGAGCCGGGCCGACCGAGCGGGATCCGCGAGGTGATCGCCGCGCGGGCCTCGGCGTCGCCCGAGATCGCGGTCACCAGCGGGGTCTCCGTGTAGCCGGGGACGACCGTGTTCACGCGGATCCCCTCGCCCGCGTAGGCGGCGGCGACGGTGCGGGCGAGGCCGTGCATGCCGGCCTTCGAGCTGCTGTAGGCGGTGAAGTCCTGACCCTCGCCGTTGAGCCCGGTCGGGCTGCCGGTGAGGACGATCGAGCCGCCGCGGCCTCGCAGTGCACGGACGGCGTGCTTGACGGTGAGGAAGGTGCCGGTGAGGTTGATGTCGATCGTGCGGCGCCAGACGTCGAGGTCGAGGTCGGCGATCTTCGCGTCCTGGCCGAAGAGCTGCACGCCGGCGTTCGCGACGACCACGTCGACCGCGAAGCCGTCGGCCGCGAGGCGGGCGAAGGCCTGCTCGACGCTGCTCTCGTCCGAGACGTCGAGCCGGACGGCGACGGAGTCCGGGAAGGCGGCCGCCGCGTCCTCCGCGGCGGCGAGGTCGCGATCGGTGAAGGCGACCCGGGCGCCCTCGCGCGCGAAGCGCTCCGCGACGGCCCGGCCGATGCCGGAGCCGGCTCCGGTGACGAGGGCGGTCTTGCCAGTGAGGCGTCCGGTCATGCGTGCTCTCCTTCGAGTCGATCTGCTCCGATCATAGGAGGCGAACCGGTTGACCGCCTAGGCCGTGTCTGCTCGATTCCAGAGGTCGGCGCGACCCCTTGACCCGGCCCGGTCCAGCCGCGACGCTCGCTCTACACGTCCCGCACCACCCCACCCCTCCCGGAGGTCACCATGAAGGTCGGCTCGCTCGTTCTCCGTCTCGCCGTCGGCGGTCTGTTCGTCGGACACGGACTGCAGAAGCTCCGCGGCTCGTTCGACGGCCCGGGCCTCGACGGCACCGAGCAGATGATGAAGAGCCTGGAGCTGCACCCGGCGCGCCGGAACGCGGTCGCCGCCGCCGTCACCGAGACCGCCGGCGGCGCCGCGCTCGCCCTGGGCCTGGCGACGCCGGTCGCGGCGGCCGGGCTGATCGCGACGATGGTCACGGCCGTCCGCAAGGTGCACTGGGCGAACGGCCTCTGGAACAGCGGCGGGGGCTGGGAGTACAACGGCCTGCTCGCGGCCGCCGCGACCGCGATCGTGGCCGACGGCCCCGGCGCGCTCTCCTTCGACGGCCTCGTCGGGAAGCGGAAGTGGGGCGCCGGCTGGGCGCTCTTCGCCCTGGTCGCCGGCGCCGCCGCCTCCACCGCCGTGATCGAGGCCGGACGCCGCGCCAAGGCCGCCGACGTCGAGGGCACCAGCAGTGAGACCCTCACCGCGCCCGACTCCCCCACGGCGTCGGATGACACCGCATCCGCATGAGCGAGCCCATGCTGATCGAGTAGCCCGCGCAGCGGGCGTATCGAGACCCGGTAGCGTCGGCACGTGACCGCCTCCACTTCCTCCGCCGTCCGCCAGCTGCGTCTCGTCGTCCAGGTGGACGACCTCGACGCGGCTCTCCGCTTCTACCGGGACGCCCTCGGTCTGACCGAGCGCGCCGCCTTCGACGGCGACGGCGACGCCCGCGTCGCGATCCTCGAGGCCGGCATCGCCACCCTCGAGCTGGCGAACCCCGCGCAGGTCCGGATGATCGACGGCCTCGAGACGGACGGCGACACGAGCGACCTCCTCCGCGTCGCCTTCGAGGTCGACGACGCCGCCGCCGCGACCGCGGCCCTCGCCGCCGCGGGAGCCGAACTCGTCGCCTCCCCGCGGGAGACGCCGTGGCGCTCTCTCAACTCCCGCCTGCGCTCCCCTGACGGCCTGCAGGTGACGCTGTTCGAGGAGCTCGGAGCGGCGTCCGAGGACGACGCGGACGACGAGTTCCTCCTCTGGCAGCGCGCCGTCGACCGGCTCGACGGCCTCGAGGATCCGGACGGTGTCGTCGAACGGATGCGAGTGCTCGCCGCGCGCTACCCGGGCAGCGACGGAGTCGCGCACTTCGAGCTCGGCGGTGCCCTGGACAGCGCAGGCCACGAGGCGGAGGCGGCCGAGGAGTACGAGCGCGCCGTCGCCGCCGGTCTCGACGACGAGCGGCTCGCCCGGCTGAGCATCCAGTACGCCTCGACCCTCCGGAACCTCGGCCGGACCGAGGAGGCGATCGCCCTCCTCTCCTCCGCCCAGCAGCACCCGTCGATCGGTGCGGCGCGCGAGGTCTTCCTCGCGCTCGCTCTGCACAGCGCCGGTCGCACCGACGAGGCGCTGCGCACCGCCCTCGAGGCGCTCGCCCCGACGTTGCCGTGCTATCGCCGATCGGTCGCCGCGTACGCCGCCGACCTCACCGACTCGGCGCCGCAGACCTGAGACGGCCGGTCGCCGGACGGCGCGCCCACCGCCGCGAACTCTCGGCCCTGCTCACTCCGCGAGCAGCGCGTCGATCTGACCCATCGCCTGGTTCATCCCCTCCTCCATGCCCATCTGCACCATCTGCTCGAGCTGCTCGAGGGTCTCGAAGGAGGAGCGGACGGTCATCCGGGTGCGTCCGTCCACCTCGGCGAGGGTGACCACCGCGTGGGTGACCCCCATCGAGTCGTCCGGGTGCCCCTCCTCGTCGGCGAAGCCGTCGTCGAACTCGAACCGCGTCGGCTCCTCGACCTTCGTCACCACCCAGTAGCCGCGGGCCTTCTCCCCGTCCGGCCCCGTCATGAAGTACCGGCTCCGAGAGCCCTCCACCGCCTCGTGCGTCTCGAAGGTCGCCGGCCAGGTCGGCGGTCCCCACCAGCGCTCGAGCCGCCGCGGATCCACCCAGATCCGCCACACCCGCTCGACGGGCGCCTCGAACTCGGCGGTGATGGTCATGGTCAGGTTCTCGATGTCCTTGACGGACTCCACGACGGTCATCCTGCACGTCCCTTCCTTCGTTCCTCCGGTGGTCGCACCTCGTCCTCGGCGAGGACGTCGGCGATGCGGTCGACGCGATCGCGCCAGAGCAGCTCGTAGTCCTCGAGCAGTCGCGCCGCCCTCCTGAGCGAGGCGACCTCTCCGCTCACGAGCTGCTCCCTCCCGCTGCGGCGCTTGCGGACGAGCTCCGCCCGCTCCAGCACCGCGACATGCTTCTGCACCGCGGCGAAGGACATCTCGTAGCGTGCCGCGAGCACTGTCACGGACTGCTCCGCTTCCAGCACCCGTGCGACGATGTCGCGCCGCGTTCTGTCGGCCAGCGCCTGGAACAGCCGGTCGACGTCGCTCTCGTCCTCGATTCGTACAACCATGTGGTTGCACGTTACTCTCGCTCGTCCGAGGAGGCAAGAGCAGCCCTCGGCACCTCGTCACCCCGTGCTCTCCGCGCCGGTCACACGTGCGCCGCCGCCCGGTCCAGGGAACGCGTCGCGGAGTCGAGCACCCAGTCGGGCACGGCACGGATCTCGAGCACCGACCGGTGGAGCCTCGCCAGCGAGTAGTGCGGGTCGATCCGGAGCGCCTCCTCGAGATGCCGGGTGGCGATCGAGGAGACGCCGAGTGCCCACCAGCACCAGGCGAGGACGGTCAGCACCGGCGGCCGCGCCTCGGCGGGCGCGAGCGCTGCTGCCCGAGCGAGCCGACCTGTCGCTCGCTCGGTCCGCTCGAGATCCGGGCCGGGCCCCGTCCCCATCATCAGCGACGCAGAGAGCAGGTCGTGCGCGTCCTCGAGTCCTGCGTCGGCGTCGCTCTCGATGAGCTCGTCCATCGAGCGGCCGGTGCGCGCCTGCTCCCCCTCGAGCCGCTTCTGTCGCCGCCGCTCCTCGAACGCCGTCTCGCAGCCGAGCGCGATCTGCAGGGTCGCCTGATCGCGCAACGCCGGGGACTGCAGCACCCGGATGAGCGTGGCCTCCTGACGCGGTGCCGGCGGGCCGTGCAGCCAGCGCTCGACCAGGCCGATCACGTCGTGCGCCCCCGAGGCAGGATGACGCACGATCGCCTCGACCGTCGCACGATCGGAGTCCGAGACCGTCGGCAGTGCGGCGAGCGCCGTCACGTCGAGCGGCTCGGGAGCCGCCGCGCGCGCGAGGACGCCGGTCGGGCTCTCCTCGATCTCGGCGAGCGGGCGCGGCTCGCGCTTCTCCTCGATCGAGGTGTAGCGCCCCCAGCCGTCGGCGGCGACGCAGGCCACGCCGACGATCCCGAGGTCGGTCCGTTCGAGCCGCCGGAGGACGGTGCGGCCGAGGTCGAGCAGCGGGATGCCGCGCGCGGTCTCGTAGCTCTGCCGCGTGTAGACGATGGCCAGCACCGCGGTCGCCCGCGAGATCGACGCCGTGAAGCGCTCGCACCGGCCCGCCAGCTGGTCGATCTCCGCTCGGCGCAGTCGGTGAGGGATCGGGAAGCGGAAACCGCCTCCCGCCCGGTTCCCGAGGAACGGGACGACGACGAGGGCGTCCTCCGGATGGAGGCCGATCATCGAGGGGACGGCGGCGAGCAGGTCGGGCAGCCCGCTCACGCGGAGGAGCTCCGGCTCCCGGGAGGGGCTGTGGCGGGCGGTGGCGAGGCGATCGGTAGGAGTCATGCGGCTACGGTCGTCGTCTCCCCGCCCGCCGTGGGAGCCGGTCGGCGGATCCGTGGAGAGCCGCCGCGACTCCTCTCCTGTGGAGGGACGGCGTCACCTCGACGCAGCGGCGTGCATCCGCTCGAGAGCCGCGCGCACCGCCGAGAGCGTGTCCGGATCCCCGTCCACCCGATGCTCCACCCCCACCGGGATCCAGACCAGCGCCGCGAGCAGACCGGCCACCGTCTCCGCCTCCACCGGCCAGCGCGTCCACCGAGCGTCGAGCGCGACGGAGCCCGCCGACCACCGCCCGAAGACCCGCACCACCTCGTCGATCGGCATCGCCAGATCGACGACCAGCTCGTACCGCGCCGTCCGCCCGGACGACGCCACGAACGCCGCGGCGTCGTCCTCGGGGAGCCGCCGCGGCTCGAAGTGCACGCGGGTCTCGAGGAGCCGGCTCACCCGGTCGAGCCGGAACGTCCGCCAGTCCTCGCGCTGCCGGTCCCAGCCGACCAGCACCCAGGAGCGATGCGTGGACACCACCGCGTGCGGCTCGACAACGCGGTCGCTCTCGGCCCCGTCCGCCGCGACGTAGTGGAAGCGGAGCCGTTCGTGGTCGCGGCAGGCCAGCGCCATCCGGCCGAGGATCTCCGGCGGGATCGACGCGGCGCGCGGCCTGGCGGACCGGAGCACCCCACCGACCGCGCTGACGCGCTCCCGCAGAGCACTCGGCAGCACCTGCTCGAACTTCGCGAGGGCGCTCAGCGTCGTCCGCTCGCCGTCGGCGAGCCCCTCGTCGGCCGCGAGCCGGAGCCCGACCGCCACGGCCACGGCCTCGTCGTCGCTGAGGAGCAGCGGGGGGACGCGGCTGCCCGGCTCGAGCCGGTAGCCGCCGAGTGCGCCGCGGGTCGCCGCCACGGCGTAGCCCAGCTCGCGCAGCTGCTCGATGTCACGGCGCAGAGTCCGCTCCGTCACGCCGAGGCGCGCCGCGAGAACCGGCCCCGACCACTGCCGATGGGTCTGCAGCAGGGCGAGCAGAGCGAGTGCGCGGGAGGTGGTCGCGGCCATGCCGACATCCTGCTCCTCCATCAGGACGTGAACCGACCTGATGCCGCTCTAGCGTCGACCCCGAGAGCTCAGCCGGGCGCTCGAAGGACACGGAGCAGGAGAGACACCATGGACATGAAGCTCGAGCTCGTCGCCGTTCCGGTGACCGACGTCGATCGCGCCAAGCGGTTCTACGTCGAGCGGATCGGCTTCGTCGCCGATCACGACCACACCGTGCACGAGGGGCTGCGCTTCGTGCAGCTGACGCCTCCCGGGTCTGCCTGTTCCATCGTTCTCGGCATCGGCATCACCGAGATGGTGCCCGGCTCGCAGAAGGGCCTGCAGATGGTCGTCGCGGACGCGGCGAAGGCCCGGGAGGAGCTGCTGGCTCGTGGCGCGGAGGTGTCCGAGGTCGACTCGCAGCCCTGGGGCGAGTTCGTGTACTTCGCCGATCCCGACGGCAACACCTGGGCACTGCAGCAGATCGTGATCCCGGATCTGTCGTAGCGGCGGCGCTCTCCTCGGCGGCCGGATCGGATTCTGAGACGATCCGCGCCCGCCCGACACTGTCAGAGTGAGAGGGAGAGGAGGTCCGCGAATGACGCCCACTCAGGAGAGCACGTCTGTCGGGGGAACGACGGCCGTGCAGAAGCCGGCTGGGCCGGCCGAGCCGCCGCGGGAGCCGCCGTCGGAGCTGCCGCCGGAGGAGACCGACGCGGAACTCGTCCGCCGCGCGGCGGCCGGCAGCGAGCTCGCCTTCCGCTCGCTCTATCGCGCCTACGTCCGCCCCGTCTACTGGCTCGCGCACGGAATCCTCCGCGACCCCCGGGACGCCGAGGACGTCGCGCAGGAGACCTTCGTCCTCGCCTGGAGCCGACTCGGCGGGCTCGAGCTGGTGAGCGATTCCCTCCTCCCCTGGCTCGCGACGATCTGCCGCTTCCAAGCGGCCAACCGCCTGCGCTCCCGCCTCCGCGACCGGGAGCGGACCGTCGAGGCCGACGACGAGACGCCCTCGCCGCACGACCTCGAGCAGCAGATCGTCACCGCCGCGCTCGCCGAGGCGATCCTCCGCGAGACGGCCGGGCTCGCCGAGCTCGACCGCGCGATCTTCCGCCTCTGCGCCACCGAGGGGCGCGGCTACGAGGAGGCCGCGCTCACCCTGGGCGTCTCGCACGCCACCGTCCGCAACCGCCTGTCGCGCGTCCGTCGACGCCTCCGACTCGTGGTCGACGACTTCCGAGGAGCCGAGACGTCATGACCGAACCCACCGACGAACGGGTGAATGCGCTCCAGGCCTCCGAGTTCCAGCCTGCCGAGATCCACGCGTCCGATCGCCCAGCGCCCGAGCTCGACACCCTCGACGAGGACCGCGTCTCGGCACTCGAGGCGCGGGTCTTCCGCTCCATCAGCGCCGCGCGCCGCGAGAGCGGAGCCCGTCGCCGACGCGTCGCCGCGATCGGGAGCGTCGCCGCGGGCCTCCTCGTGATCGCCGTCGTCGTCGGCCCCCTGATCGGAGGCGGCGCCGGTGCGGGGTCCGCGTCGAGCGCGGCAGGGTCCTCGAGTGAGGCGGGCGGTCTCGACTTCGGGCAGTCGGGCGCGGAGTCCGCACCCCAGTTCGCCGACGGCTCGGCACAGGGCGCGGCGGAGGCACCCGGCGACGCGTCCGCGGAGGGGACCGGTAGGGAGGTCGTGTCCACGGCGAACGCGACGCTCGAGGCCGGCTCCGTCGCCGACGCGATCGCCGCGCTCAGCGCGACCGCCGCCGCGCTCGGCGGCTACGTCGAGAGCTCCAGCTCCACCATCAGCTCCAGCACCAGCGCGTCGGCGGCCGGAACCGATCCCGCTCTCGACCCGTCGCAGTACGCGCCCCTCCCCGAGGGCGCGGGGAGCGTCTCGATCCGGGTCCCCGCCGACCGGCTCGCCGACGCTCGAGAGTCGCTGGCGGCCCTCGGCACGGTGACCGGCTCTTCGATCGACCGGCGCGACGTGACCACCCAGGCGATCGACCTCCGCGCGCGGGTCGACGCCGCCCAGGCCTCCGTCGACCGGCTGACCGAGCTGATCGCCCAGGCCGGCAGCCTCGCCGACCTCCTCGCCGCGGAGTCCGCCCTCGCCGATCGCCAGGCCTCGCTCGAGTCCTCCGAGCAGCAGCTCGCCGCCCTCGAGGGTCAGGTGTCGCTGGCGACCCTCACGGTGACGATCCTTCCGCAGTCGTCGCCCGTCACCGCCCGGCCCACCGGCTTCCTCGACGGCCTGCTCGCCGGCTGGAACGGTCTGGTCGTCGCCGCGAACGGCGCCCTCATCGGCCTCGGCTTCCTCCTCCCCTGGCTCGCCGTCGTCGCCGTGATCGCGCTCCTCGTGGTGGCCGTCCGACGCCGACGTGGTCCGCCGGTACGCAGACCAGCCGGACAGGTATCCGGCTCAGGACCGGGTCAGGGGTCCGACGGCAGCACGGGCAGCGATGAGTGATGGCACACCGAGCGACGACTCCGCTCTGGCCTCGATCGACCTCCCGGCGACGCCCCCGGAGGTCTGGCGTCTCCTCGTCGACCGGTCCACCTGGTGGCCCGACCTCGAGTTCGATGCAGTGACCGGTTCTCCACTCCGTGAGACCTGGACGGACGGCGGGCGCACGTTCGAGGCGACCGGCCGCGTCCTCGCGGTCGACGCCCCGACGCGCCTCTCCTTCGAGTGGACCGAGCCCGGGTGGAGCGGCTTCCTGACAGTGACGGTGACCGTGACCACGGCGGCGTCGGCGAAAGGAGCGGAAGTGATCATCGTCGAGCAGGGCTTCGCCGAGATCCGCGCGGAGGAAGGACTCCGCCTCGAGCACGAGGCCGGATGGCGGGAGCATCTCGGCCGACTGCGGGACGCCTGCATCGCGGCCTCGGGCACGAGTCGCGGTCTGCAGCGGTGACCGCCGGTCAGCCGCGCAGCACCTTCGTCATCGCCTTGCCCTTCGCCAGCTCGTCGACCAGCTTGTCCAGCCAGCGGATCCGCTGCATCAGCGGATCCTCGACGCTCTCGACGCGAACGCCGCAGACGACTCCCGTGATCAGGGCCGCGCTCGGGTTCATCGGCGCCGCGGCGAAGAAGTCCTCGAAGGTCGTCCCGGCGTCGAGGTGGCGGTGCAGCTCCTCGTCCGAGAAGCCGGTCAGCCACACGATCACCTCGTCGACCTCGGCCCTCGTCCTCCCTTTCCGCTCGGCCTTCGCCACGTAGTGCGGGTACACGGAGGCGACGCTCGTCGTGAAGATCCGGTGCATGCGTCGAAGGGTAGCCCCGCACCCCCGACCACGGCGAGGCCGCGCCCTGCGGACTTCGCCGATCAGCCCCGCGCCCGCGCCGCGTAGACCGCGGGCGTCGACCCCAGCCGAGCACGGAAGGCCACGATGAAGCTGCTCACCGAGTCGTACCCGACCGCGGGCGCCACGGTCTGCACGGCGTCCCCCCGCACGAGCATCCCGATCGCCGAGTGCATCCGCGCCCGCACCCGCCACTCGCGGAACGTGCTGCCCGTCTCGGCGGCGAACGCGCGCGCGATGGTCTTGGTGCTCACTCCGATCTGCACCGCCCACTCGGCGAGCTCCCGAGGATCCGCCGGGTCCTCGAGCAGCGCCGTCGCCACCGCGCGGGCCCGCGGGTCTCGCGGGAGAGCCACCGCCGCCGCGTCGTCGGGCGCCTCGTCGAGCAGCTCCCCGAGCAGCAGCCAGCAGCGCCGACGACGCAGCGCCGACGGGGCGGAGTCCGTCAGGTGCAGCACCAGCGACCCGGCGAGGTCCTCGAGCCGCAGGGTCCGCGCGCCGCCCCACCGCTCGCCGCGCGGTCGCAGCACCGGATCCACGTAGACGCTGATCAGCTCGCCCGGCTCGACGAACGCCATCTCGTGCGGCACGCCGGCCGGGATCCAGGCCATGTGCTCGCGCCGTAGGTGCCAGTGGTCGCCGAGCACGCCGAGCTCCATCGACCCCGATGCCATCCAGGCGAGCTGATCCTCCTGGTGCACGTGCGCGTCGAAGCCGGTGCCGCGGACGACCCGGGATCGCGAGGCCGAGAGAGCGGCGGATGTCCACTCGAAGGGATCCGCATCAATAGGAGCCGCGCCACCGGGTCGGAGATGTTCGCTGACGGACACGACGGTGTCCCCCCTCCTTGATCGGCGTCCGCTCGAGGTGATGGCGGACCGAGTAAGGCAAGGCTAACCTGACGTCCGCCTCCCCTGCCCCACGATCCCGGAAGAGCCATGACCCCTCGCGCCCTGCCCGCCCGCCTCCTCGCCGCCTCCGCGGCACTCGCCCTGAGCGTCGCCGCGCTGTCCGGCTGCAGCAGCACCGCCGCGGCGAGCGCCGAGAACCCGGACTACACGACCGAGCCGTCCGACTCCTTCCCGGTCACCGTCGAGCACCAGTACGGCGAGACCGTCGTCGAGGCCGAGCCGCAGCGCGTCGTCGTGGTGGGTCTGACCGAGCAGGACATCCTGCTCGAGCTCGGCGTCACTCCGATCGCCACCACCGAGTGGTACGGCGAGCAGCCGTTCGCCGTCTGGCCCTGGGCGACCGACCTGCTCCGCGACGCGGAGCCGACCGTGCTCGACCAGACCGACGGCCCCGAGTACGAGCGGATCGCCGCCCTCGAGCCCGACCTGATCGTCGGCACCAACGCGGGGATGACGGAGGAGATCTACGACAAGCTCGCCGGGATCGCCCCGACCGTCACGAGCGTCGAGGGCTCCGGTCTCTACTTCTCCAGCTGGCAGGACCAGACCCGCCAGGTCGCCCGCGCCATCGGCCGCTCGGCCGAGGGCGAGGCGCTGATCACCGGGGTTGAGGACGCCTACGAGGACGCCGCCGCCGCGCACCCAGAGTTCGCCGGGCTCACCGCCACCTTCTCGCAGGGCGTGCCCTACGACGGCAGCATGTACGTCTACCCCGACGGCCTCAACACCGACTTCCTCACCGACCTCGGCTTCACCATCACGCCCGGGCTCGAGCAGTACGCCCCCGGCGCCGACCAGCAGGCGCTGATCTCCCCCGAGAACATGGGCCTCATCGACGCCGACGTGATCGTCTTCGCGACCGAGTCGGCCGAGGGGGTGCAGGAGGTGCTCGACTTCGGCACCACGTCGAGCCTCTCCGCGGTCACCGGCGGTCACGCCGTCTTCACCGACCCCGAGCTCTCGGGCGCGATCTACTTCCTCACCCCGCTCAGCCAGAAGTTCGTCCTCGAGAAGCTCCTGCCGAGGCTCGTCGACGCCGTCGCCGGCGAGGCCCCGCAGAGCATCGAGGGCTGACGACTCCATGACGACACTCCTCGAGACCGAGGCGGCGGTGCCGACCGTCCGGCGGAACCGCCGCCTCGGTCTCGCGGCCTCGCTCACCGCCCTCGTCGTCGCCGCACTGCTGAGCGTCCTCGTCGGCTCGAACCAGCTCGGCCCGGCCGAGCTCTGGCACGCGCTCACCGCCTACGACGGCTCCATCGCCGATCAGGTCGTCGTCGACCTCCGCCTCCCCCGGACGCTCGCCGGCCTCGTCGTCGGCGCCGCGCTCGGAGTGTCGGGCGCCGTGATCCAGGCGCTCACCCGCAATCCGCTGGGCGACCCCGGCATCCTCGGCGTCGACGCCGGGGCGGCGCTGTTCGTCGCGATCGGCGTCGCCCTCGGCGCGAGCTCGCCCGCGCAGTACCTGCCGTTCGCTTTCCTCGGCGCGCTCGTCGTCACGGCCGTGGTCGCCCTGATCGGCTCGGTCGGCCGCGGCGGCCCGGACCCGGTGCGCCTCACCCTCGCCGGCGTCGCCGTCGCCGCCGTGCTGAGCGGGGTCACCACCGCGATGATGCTGCTCGACCCGGTCACCTTCACCGCCCTGCGCGGCTGGAACGCCGGGTCGTTCGTCGAGCGCGGCCTCGACGTCGTGCTCCCCGCCACCCCCTTCGTCCTCGTGGGAGTCGTGATCGCCCTCGCCGCCGCCCGCTCGCTCACCGCGCTCGGCCTCGGCGACGACCTCGCCGCCTCCCTCGGCACGCGTCTCGGCCGGACCCGGCTGCTCTCGGTCCTCGCGATCACGCTGCTCGCCGGGTCGGCGACGGCGATCGCCGGGCCGGTCGGGTTCGTCGGGCTCGCGGTGCCGCACGTCGCCCGCTGGATCGCCGGCCCCGACCAGCGCTGGATCCTCGCGCTCTCCGTCCTGCTCGCACCGACCCTCCTGCTCCTCGCCGACGTGCTCGGCCGGGTCGCGCTCTGGCCGGGCGAGGTCCCGGTCGGAGTGGTCACCGCGTTCGTCGGCGCCCCGGTGCTCATCCACCTGGTGCGGCGCGCGAAGGCGAGCACGCTGTGACCCTCGTCCTCCGCGGCGGCCCGCTCTCGCTGCGCGTCCGCCGGCGCACCCTCCTCGTCGGCGCAGTGCTCGCCGCCGCGGTCCTCGCCCTGGCGGTCGTCGCGCTCGGGCTCGGCGAGCTGCCGCTCTCGGCCCCCGACGTCGTCGCGGCCCTGCTCGGGCAGCGCTCCGGCATCGCCCGCACGGTCGTCGTCGAGTGGCGGCTGCCGCGCGTGCTCGGCGCGGTCCTCTTCGGCGCGGCACTCGGAGTCGCGGGCGCCGTCTTCCAGTCGCTCACCCGCAACCCGCTCGCCAGTCCCGACATCATCGGCCTCACCTCCGGCTCCTACGCCGGCGGCCTGCTCGCGATCATCGTGCTCGGCGCCGGCGCCGGCTCGCCGCCTGTCGCGGCCGGCTCCGTCCTCGGCGGCCTGATCGCCGCCGCGCTCGTCTACCTGCTCGCCTACCGCCGCGGCGTCCAGGGCTTCCGGCTGATCGTCGTCGGCATCGGCGTCTCGGCGATGCTCGAGGCGCTGAGCACCTACCTCGTCCTGCGGGCGAAGCTGGAGATCGCGATGGTCGCCTCCGTCTGGGGCGCCGGCTCGCTCAACCCGGTCGGCTGGGATCAGCTGCTGCCCGCGGCCGCCGTGATCACGGTGGCGCTCGCCGGTCTCGGCCTCCTCGGCCGACCGATGCGGCAGCTCGAGCTCGGCGACGACGCGGCCCGCGCGCTCGGCACTCCCGTGGAGCGCACCCGCGTCCTGCTCGTGATCGGCGCGGTCGCCCTGACCGCCGCGGTGACCGCCGCCTGCGGCCCGATCGCCTTCGTGGCCCTCGCCGCTCCGCAGATCGCCCGCCGCCTCGCCCGCACCGCCGGGATCGCGCTGATCCCCTCCGCGCTCGTCGGCGCGCTGGTGCTGCTCGGCGCCGACACGGCCGCCCAGCACGTCCTGCCCGGCTCGCTCCCCGTCGGCGTCGTGACCGTCGTCGTCGGCGGCCTCTACCTCGTCGGCCTCCTCATCCACGAAGCACGGAGACGCTCATGACCGCCCGCCTCGCCGCCGTCGACCTCACCCTCGGCTACGACCGCCGCGTGATCTCGCGTGCGCTCTCCCTCGAGATCCCCGACGGCTCCTTCACCGTGATCGTCGGACCGAACGCCTGCGGCAAATCGACCCTCCTGCGCGCGCTCTCCCGCCTGCTCGCCCCGAGCACCGGGCAGGTCCTGCTCGACGGCCGGGCGATCGCCGCCGCGAAGCCGCGGGAGGTGGCGCGCGTGCTCGGGCTGCTGCCGCAGACCTCGCTCGCCCCCGACGGCATCACGGTCGCCGACCTCGTGGCGCGCGGCCGGCACCCGCACCAGGGGTTCCTGCGGCAGTGGTCGATCGCCGACGAGGAGGCGGTGACCGCGGCGATGGCCGCGACCGGCGTCGCCGCGCTGGCCGACCGCCCCGTCGACGAGCTCTCGGGCGGGCAGCGGCAGCGGGTCTGGGTGGCGATGGTGCTCGCGCAGGAGACCCCGCTGCTGCTGCTCGACGAGCCGACGACCTTCCTCGACATCGCCCATCAGATCGAGCTGATGGAGCTGCTCACCGACCTGCACGAGCAGGGCCGGACCCTGGTCGCGGTGCTGCACGACCTCAATCAGGCGGCGCGCTACGCCAGCCACCTCGTCGCGATGAAGGACGGCGCCGTCGTCGCCCAGGGCGCTCCCCGCGAGATCGTCACCGCGGAGCTGGTCGAGCACGTCTTCGGCCTGCGCTGCGTCGTGATCCCCGATCCGGTCACCGGCGCTCCGCTCGTCGCCCCGGTCGGCCGCGAGCGCGCCGGGCAGCGCCGATGACGCGGCGCCGGCGGGAGCGCCAAGGGAGACCGCGAACGAGGAAGCCGCGCGGTCCACTGCTGCAGGCACCGCCCGAGCCGATCGACGCCCGGCCGGTCCGCCTCGACGGCACCACCACCCCCGCCCGGCTGACCCTCCGCGTCCTCACCGGCGCCCGCCGCTACTCCGTGCCGGCCCTGGTCCTCGTGATCAGCCATCAGATCGGCGAGGCGCTCGTCCCCGTGCTGATGGGGCTGGCGATCGACCGGGCCGTCGCGACCGGCGACCCGCTGCAGCTGCTGCTCCACCTCGCGCTGCTGGCGGCCGACTTCGCCCTGCTCTCCTTCTCCTGGCGCTTCGGCTCGCGGTTCGCCGAGCTGGGGATGCTGGTCGTCCAGCACCGCCTGCGCGGCCTCGTCGCCGAGCACCTGCTGCTGCGGCCCGCCTGGGGCGGCCGCGCCTCCGATCAGCTGGGCGTCGCGCTCTCACTCGCCACCTCGGACGTCAACCGGCTCTCGGCCGCCGTCGAGATCGGCGTCCACCCGGTCGGCCAGCTGGCCGCGGTGCTCTTCGGCGGCGCGGTCCTGCTCGGCATCTCCTGGCCGCTGGGTCTGGCCGTGCTGGTCGGCGCCCCGCTGCTGCTCGGGGCGACGGAGCTCGCCGGGCGCGGGCTGCGCCGCCGCAGCGAGGACGAGCAGGAGGCGGCGGCCGACACCGCGGGGCGCGCCGCCGATCTCCTGGCCGGCTACCGCGTCCTCCGCGGCATCGGCGCCGAGCAGGAGGCGTCGCGCCGCTACCGCACCGCCAGCCGGCTCGCCCTGCGCAGCACCGTCCTCGCGCGGCGGGCGGAGGGAGTCCTCGGCGGGGTGATGGATCTTGCCACCGGTCTCCTCCTCACCGCCGTCGCCGTCGCCGCCGCCCTCCTCGCCCTGGCCGGCGAGCTCGGCGTCGGCGGTTTCATCACCGTCGTGGGCCTCGCGCAGTTCCTGATCGATCCGCTGCAGAACGCCGCCCGCGAGGCCGGCTCGTGGTGGGCGACCGCGACCGCGTCGGCCGCGCGACTGCTCGCCCTGCTCCGCGAGAGCGAGGGCGCGGATCCGCCCGGGCGCTCCCTCCCCCTCGACGAGCTGCGCGCCGGAGAGCTCGTGGTCGTCGCCGTCGACGGCGCCACCGCCGACGCGGTGCTGGCCGGACTGCGCTCGGCGCACCCGGGCGCCCTCGTCGCCCCGCACGCAGCCCGGCTGTTCTCGGGGAGCGTGCGCCAGAACGTGCAGCTCCCCGGCGTGCACCCGGCGAGCGCCGACCGCGCCCTCACGGCGTCCGGCTGCGCCGAGCTGGCCGGCGTCCTCCCCGGCGGCCTCGACGGTGACGTCGGCGAGGGCGGCTCCGCGCTGTCCGGCGGTCAGCGCCAGCGCGTCGCGCTCGCCCGGGCGCTCGCTCAGGACGCGCCGCTGCTCGTGCTGCACGATCCGACGACGGCGGTCGACGCCGTGACGGAGGCCGCGATCGCGTCGAGGCTGCACGCCGTCCGCGGCGGGCACCGCACCGTCGTCCTCTCGCGCTCCCCCGCGTTCCTCGCGGTCGCGGATCGCGTCGTCGAGGTCCGCGCCGACGAGGTCGTGGCCGACGACGGAGCCGACCGGATCTCCGAGGTCTCGCGTTGACCGCCGACCGTCTCCCGACCGCGTCCAGCCGCACCGTCCTCCGTGCCTCGTGGAGCGCCCTCGGCCGCGGCCGCCTCCTGCTCCCGCCCCTCGTCGTCGTGCTCGTCGCCGCGGCGGCCGCCGGCGTCGTCCCGCCCCTCGCCCTGGGCGCCGTCGTCGACGCGGTCACCGCCACCGAGCGCGACCCCGCCGTCGTCGTGCTGCTCGGCCTCGTGACCGCCGCCGCGGTCGCCGCCGGTGCCGTGCTCTCGGCCGTCGGCGTCGTCGCCGCCTCGCGGCTGTTCGAGCGGATGCTCGCCGAGCTGCGCGAGCGGATGGTGGACGCCGCCTTCCGCCTCCCCACTGCCCGCGTGGAGCGCGCCGGCACCGGCGACCTGATCGCCCGCGCCGGCGACGACGTCGCCGAGGTGTCGGACGCGATCCCGAGCGTCGTCCCCGCCGTCACCGGGGCCCTCTTCACCATCCTGGTGACCGTCGTCGGCATGGCCGTGATCGACCTGCGCTACGCCGCCGCGATGCTCGTCGTCGTCCCCGTGCACCTGCTCGCGCTCCGCTGGTACCTCCGGACGGCACCCGACGTCTACGCCGCGGAACGCTCGGCGATGTCCGACCGCGCCCAGCGCCTCCTCGACTCCCTGAACGGCCTCGAGACCGTGCGCGCCTACGGCCTCGGCCGACAGCACCTCGAGCGGATCGCCGCAGCGTCCTGGTCGGTGGTGCGGGTGACGATGCGGGCCCGTGCGATCCAGAACGGCTTCTTCGCTCGGTTGAACCTCGCCGAGCTCCTCGGCATGAGCGCCCTGCTCGTCGTCGGCTTCCTCCTGGTGTCGAGCGGCTCCGGCACCCTCGGCGGCACGACCGCCGCGATGCTGCTCTTCCTCCGCCTGTTCGGCCCGATCAACCAGCTGCTCTTCGTCGTCGACGAGCTGCAGTCGGCCCTCGCCTCCCTCGGCCGGATCGTCGGAGTGATCACCGCGGAGACGCCGACCGAGCGGCCTGCCTCGTCCTCCGACGACCTCCGGCTCACCTCGATCCACCATGCGCACGTCCCAGGCCACCCCGTGCTCGTCGACGTCTCGGTGCAGGTGCCGGCCGGCACGACCGTCGCCGTCGTCGGCGCCTCCGGGGCCGGCAAGAGCACCCTTGCGGCCCTCGCCGCCGGCCTGCTCCTGCCCGACTCCGGCGCCGTCACCCGCCCGCATCGGACCGTGCTCGTGACCCAGGAGGTGCACGTGTTCGACGCGACGCTCCGCGACAATCTGACCCTGGCCGCACCCGACGCCTCCGACACCGCCCTCGCCGACGCCCTGCAGCGCGTCGGCGCCGAGCGGATGCTCGCCCGCCTCGGCCTCGACGCCCCGCTCGGCGCCTCGGGAGCCGCGCTCACCCCCGCCGAGGCGCAGCAGCTCGCGCTCGCCCGGGTGCTGCTCGCCGACCCGGCCGGCGTGATCCTCGACGAGGCCACCGCCGAGGCCGGCTCGACCGACGCCGGCCTCCTCGGGCGCGCCGCCGCCGAGGTACTTCGCGGCCGCACCGCCCTGGTCGTCGCGCACCGCCTCAGCCAGGCCGCGTCCGCCGACCACGTCGTCCTGCTGGACGCCGGCCGCATCGCCGAACAGGGCACGCACGCCGAGCTGCTCGCCGCCGGCGGGCCGTACGCGCTCCTGCGGGCGGCGTGGAGCGGCCTTCCGCGCCAGTGAAGCGGCAGGGAGCGGACAGGCGGAGGAGGCTCCGCCGCTCACCTACGGGATGTCGGCGCAGTGCACGAGAATGGCGGCATGCCCGCCGTCGCTCAGGTTCATCACCTCCGCAAGCTCGCCGATGACGACGTCGCCCTGCGCCTTCTCTCGACCGACAACCTCCCCGTCATCGCGGGACTCCTCGGCACGCACCTCGGCGCCGACGAGCGACGGGTCGACGCGGAGGAGCTGTACGAGCGCCTCGACGGCGACCTCGAGCGGCTGCGCGATCAGGGCCTGCACCTCCCTCTGAGCGCGAAGGGCTACTGCGCCGACTGGCGTTCGGCCGGCTACCTCGTGCGTCGGCCGTCGACCGAGGCTCGCGGCGAGACGTTCGAGCTGTCCCCCGAGGCCATCGTCGCGATCCGCTTTCTGGAAGGGCGAGCCGCGCCGCGCTCGAGCGTGACGGAGTCACGGCTCACCGGTCTCGCGACGCAGGTCCGGCTCCTCGCGATCGAGACCGACCCCGACACGAACACCCGGGTCGCGCTGCTCGAGGAGGAGCTCGATCGCATCGAACGACGCATCAGCGACCTGCAGGCCGGAGACGCCCCCACGCTCGACCCCGATCGCGCGCTCGAGAGGGTGCGCGACCTCCTCGCCCAGGCCGCCGAGGTGCCCGACGACTTCGCCCGCGTCCGCGGCGAGTTCGAGGCGCTCAATGCGTCACTGCGAGCCAAGATCGTCGAATCCGGCGCCTCCCAGGCGACCGTCGTCGACGAGGTGTTCCGCGGGATCGACCACATCAGCGACTCGGACGCGGGGCGCAGCTTCGCCGCGTTCTCGCAGCTCGTGCTCGATCCCGCGCTCGGCGCGGCGTTCGAGGCGGATGTCCGGCGGATCCTCGACCGCTCGTTCGCCAGCGCTCTCAGTTCGGCGGAGCGCCGGTCGCTGCGCTCCTTCCTGACGACGCTCAAGGGCCGCAGCGCGGAGATCCACGACGTGATCACCCTCTTCGCGCGGGCGCTCCGCCGCTACGTGCAGTCCCAGGACTACCAGCAGGATCGGGTGATGCGCTCGCTCCTCCGGACCGCGCAGCACGCAGGTATCACTGCCGCACCGCACACTCGGCCGTGGTCGTCCGTCGGTCTGTCTCTCGACCTCTCCGCGGTCTCGATGACGAGCGTCGGCTCGATCGACCTGCACGATCCGGCCGAGCTCGACGCCACCGCGGAGATCCACGAGAACCCCGCGGCGGTCGCCGACCTCGCGCACCTCCGGGCTCTGGCCCGGGAGACCGAGATCGACTTCGACGAGCTCATCCGCAACACGAACGATCTGCTCGCCGCGCGAGGGTCCTGCACGGTGGCCGAGGTCCTGCACGTCCATCCCGCGACGCAGGGCGTCGGCAGCGTCGTCGGCCTGCTCGCCCTCGCAGCCGAGCAGGGAACCGTCGACGACGAGCTCGAGGTGCTCTCCTGGCGCGGCACCGACGAGATCCCACGGACCGCCGTCGTCGCGGCGCACCGCTTCATCGGGACCGTCTCGTGACCGGCGAGCAGCAGGCCGTGCCCTCCTCCGACGGAACGGACGACCTCGACGAGCCAGGTCTCTGGCAGGGTGACAGCGGGACCTTGCCCGACCGCACCCGGCGCGTGCAGCTCCGGCTCATCCGGGGCCCCTACCTCTCGGGAGCACGGGAGCCGCAGCTCTGGGCCGTGCTCCTGAGCGACGAGAGAGTGATCCGCTCGCGACTCGCCGATCTCTTCCTCGAGCTGGTCCTCGACCGCGACCGCGAGTTCGCGTTCGTGCGGAACGCGCCCTCCGACGACGCACCGAGCGCGGTGCGCTCCGAAGCCCTGACCTTCCTCGACAGCGCGATGCTGCTCGTGCTTCGGCAGA
Source organism: Rathayibacter sp. PhB186 (assembly GCF_003751825.1). Taxonomy (NCBI): domain Bacteria; kingdom Bacillati; phylum Actinomycetota; class Actinomycetes; order Micrococcales; family Microbacteriaceae; genus Rathayibacter; species Rathayibacter sp. PhB186. The sequence goes on from NZ_RJKO01000002.1 coordinate 485,347, forward strand.
CCCTGCTGAGCGAGGAGGGGCGAGGACGCGTGATCGTGGGCAGGACCGAGGTGCTCGAGCAGCTGACCGTCTACCGCACGAAGGATCGCGACGAGAAGGACTTCGCAAGCCGCCTGAACGCGTCCTGGCACAAGATGCAGAACAAACTGCGTGTCCTGCACCCGCTGAAGGACGACCGCGCTGAGATCTCTCCGGTGCTGCGGCTCATCGTCGACGCCGACCAGGTCCGCGCCATCACCGCCGAGTACGAACGGATCTCTCGGCTGGGTGCGGCCGCTCCCGAGGCCCTCCGCGACGAGAGCGACGACGAAGACCTGAAGGACGAGGAGGACGAATGACGATGCTCACCTTCGACGACGACGCCTCCGACGTGACGCCAGGGTCTGAGCCCACCCGGCAGTGGCGCCTGGCGGAGGTCGAGCTCTTCAACTGGGGCACCTTCTCCGGCCGGGTGAGAATCGGCATCGCGCGCTCCGGCCACCTCCTCACCGGCGCGTCGGGCTCGGGCAAGTCGTCCGTACTCGACGGGATCGCCGCGGTCGTGACTCCCGACCGCTGGCTCAGGCTGAACGCCGCGGCACAGGACGGCGCCTCCAGGCAGAGCGATCGCTCCCTGATGAGCTACGTGCGGGGCGCCTGGACGAAGGAGGTCGACGAGAGCTCCGACCGGGCGACCACGACCTTCCTCCGGTCCCGCGCCACGTGGAGCGGGGTCCTGCTGCGCTACGAGAACCTGCACGACGAACCCGTCGTGCTCGCTCGTGTCTTCCATGCGCCGGGCACCCGCACCGAGACGACCGCGCTGAAGGACGCCCGGATCTTCACGCGCGGCGACCTCGACATCGTCGCCCTCGCGCCGCACGTCGCGAGCGGAATCGATGCGCGGCGGATGTCGGCCGCGCTGCCCGACGCGCTCATCACGACCGGAGGCAAGCACGGCAGGTTCCACGAGCGGGTGGTCCGGCACTTCGGCTTCCGCAGCGACACCACGCTGCAGCTGCTCCACAAGACGCAGTCCGCGAAGAATCTCGGGACGCTCGACGCCCTCTTCCGCGGTTTCATGCTCGAGTCCCCAGCGACCTTCGCGCGGGCCGACAATGCGGTCGAGCAGTTCGTCGAACTCGATCAGGCACACGCGCACGTCGTCGATCTCCGGCGCCAGGCCGACGCCCTGCGGTCCCTCGACGCCTCGATCACGGCGTTCGATCTCGCCTCCGCCGAGTCGTCCTCGGTCGCCCAGCTGCACGACGCTGTCGAGCCGTACACCGATTCGGTCAAGCGCCGGCTGGCGCACGAGGCGCTCGGCCCCGCGCGCGCGACACTCGCCAGAGCCCGGTCGCGGTTGTCTGAGACCTCGCGCCAGCAGGCGATCGCGCGGGGTGCCCTCGACACTGCCGTCGCTCGGGTGCGGGAGGAGGGCGGCGCTCGTGTCGAGCTGCTGCAGGAGCGGATCACCGCCGGCGAGCGGGCCGAGCGCGAGGTGACACGGGAGCGAGATCGCCTGTCGAGTGAGCTGAAGCGGATCGGCGTTCCGCTGCCTGCCGATGCGGCGCAGTTCGCCGACCTCCTCGCGACGGCCGCCGCCGAGCTGACGAAGCGCGTGGCTCCTGTGCCCCATTCCATCCGGGATGCGGCGAGCGAGACCCGGAAGCGGTTGGCAGCCGTCGAGGCTCAGATCGTCGCACTGCGCGAGCATCGCAGTAATCTCGACCCTCGGCTCCTCGCCGCGCGCCGTTTCCTCGCCCGCTCGCTCGGCGTTCCGGACGCTGCGGTTCCCTTCGCCGGCGAGCTCGTCGCCGTCCTGCCCGAGCACGCGGCCTGGCGCGGCGCGATCGAGCGGGTGCTCGCACCACTCGCCACGACGCTCCTCGTGCCCGACGACCTCCTCCCTGCAGCTCGTCGGGCGTCCGACGCCCGACATCTCGGTGTCCGTCTGGTGATGGAGGCCGTACCGGAGGTGAGCGAGCCACCTCGCCGACCACGCGACCCCCGCTCACTCCTCCATCGCGTCACGGTGAGTGAGGGCCCGTTCACCCTGTTCCTCCGGCGGCGACTCGCATCCGACTTCGATTTCGCCTGCGTGGCCGACGCTGACGAGCTCGATGACGTCGACCGCGGAGTGACGATCGGCGGGCTCGTCAAGCGCACCTCGCGCCGATACGAGAAGGACGACCGCTCCGCCGTCAGCGATGCGACCCGGTGGCTTCTCGGCGGTGACACGGAGGCGCGGCTGGACGCGCTCCTCGCTCAGCAGCGGGAGGCCGAACGTGCCAGCGCGACGGCCGCCGCAGCCGACGGGAAGGCGGACGCCGCACGAGAATCAGCGCTCGGTCAGCGAGCGGTCCTCGAGAGGGTCGTGACGGTCTCGTGGGAGCGCATCGACCTCGCCGCGGCTGCGGAGCTCAGTGCGGCGCACCGCGCGGAGCTGGTAACTCTGACGTCGCGGTCGTCATCGCTGCGCGACGCGCAGGAGGCTCGGGAGCAGGCGGCCTCGCAGCTCGAGGACGCCACGCGCCGGAACGAGCAGGCGCTCCGCGAGGAGGCGATCGCTCAGGGTGCGCTCGAGCGGATCGAGTCGCAGCTCGCTGCTCTGGAATCCGCACCCCCTTCGAGCCTGGACGACTCCACAGCCGAAGCCCTCGGCGCTCGGTTCCGGGCCGAGAGGCGCTCGCTGACCCTCGAGACCGTGGACGCGATCGCGCGCGCCGTGCAATCGGCACTCTCCCGGGAGAAGGACATCGCCGCGCGACGCAGTGGCGACGCCGCGGCCGCCTTCGCCGCGGGTGCCGCCGCGTTCCGCGCCGCCTGGCCCGCGGCGTCCGCCGATCTGACCGCCGAGATCGAAGACAGGTACGGCTACCGGGCTCTCCTCGAGGGCATCCTCAGCCGGGGGCTCCCGGAGAAGGAGAGCGACTTCCGGCGCCTGCTTCGAGAGCGGTCGCGGGACGTCGTGGCCCACCTCCTCGGCGATCTGCGGGATGCGCCGGGACTCGTCCGGGAGCGCATCCTGCCGGTCAACGCCGCTCTCGGACGGTCTCCGTTCGAAGGACGGGACCGATTCCTCGAGATCGACATCAAGACGACACGCTCCCCCGAGGTCGAGGACTTCCTCGCGAATCTGCGCCGCATCGTCGAGGGCAACTGGGCCGACGAGTCCGCGGCGGGCGCCGAGCAGCGCTTCGCCGTCCTGCGCACGGTGATGGGTCGGTTGGGCTCGCGGGACCGGGTCGATCAGGACTGGCGAGCTCGCGTTCTCGACACCCGCCTGCACGTCAGCTTCCTCGCCCGCGAGAAGGACGCCGCGGGGACCGTCCTCCGGGTGTACGACTCCGCCGAGGGGCTGTCGGGCGGTCAGCGGCAGAAGCTCGTCATCTTCTGCCTTGCGGCCGCGCTCCGCTATCAGCTCACCGAGGAGGAGGCGGAATTGCCCCGGTTCGGGACGATCATTCTCGACGAGGCGTTCGACAAGGCCGACAGCCGGTACACGCGGAACGCGATGGACGTCTTCCGCTCGTTCGGGTTCCACATGGTCCTCGCCACGCCGCAGAAGCTCCTCCAGACACTCGAGCCCTATGTGGGCGCCATCACCGCGGTGTCCAACCCGGACCGCAACGCCTCGAGGATCGCCGACGTGGTGTTCTCTCCGCAGGAGGCCGGCGGAACGCCTGGAGAGGAACAGCATCGATGACGGCACCTGTCACCGTGGCCGACCTCCGCGACCGCGCCCAGCGGATCTTCCAGCGCGAATCGCGCTCATGGGCTGCGCGCGGCGACCATGAGCCGATGCTCGATCTCCCGCTCCATCCGCCCACCGAGCGCGATGCATTGACCGATCTGGATGCCGCGCGGACCTGGGTGGAGTCCTGGCGCCGCGCGGCGGAGTCCGGCGAGATCGAGGTCTCCTGGACGGTGCGGAGCTGGTCGAGGGTCGGATCACAGGAGATACCGGAGCGCGCCGTCGTCCGGGGGGCCACCTCGATCGCGCGTGCGGCGGGAGCGGAGCCCGAGTGGCTGCGCCTGCGGCACCGCATCGATGCGCTCCGATCCCTCACCGGTGGCGGAGACGCCGCGGTCGCGACACTGCAGACCCACGCGCGCACCATCACGGCACTGACCGAGGACGACTTCGACCGGCTCGTCGCCGTCCTCCTCTGGCTACGGGACAATCCGGTCTCGAACCGGTTCGTCCGCGAACTCCCCATTCGCGGCATCGACTCGAAGTGGATCGAGCGACGCCTCGGTCTCGTGACGGCACTGCACCGCTCCACTACCGGCGGGATCGATCTCGGACTGAGGAAGCCGTCGACGCTCCTGCGGGTGCGCATCCTGGACTCCGCCCTCGCCCTGTCCGGGCTCTCCGATGTGACGGCGCCGATCGACGATCTCGCCCGGTTGTCCTTTCACCCCTCGAGGGTTTTCGTCTTCGAGAACCTCGCCACGGTCCTGGCGATGCCGGACGTACCGGGCGCGGTCGTCCTGCACGGGGGAGGCGACCGAGCGGGACTGGTCTCGCATCTGCCCTGGGCCCGCGAGGTCACCTACTGGGGTGATCTCGACTCCCGTGGCTTCTCGATCCTGCACCGCCTGCGGGCGCTCGGTGTCGCCGCGACATCTGCGCTGATGGACACGGAGACCCTCCTCGCCCACCGCGACCTCTGGGGGACCGACCCGGCACCCGATCTGGGAGCCCTTGCTCTGCTCACCCGCTCCGAGGACGATGCTCTGAGTCTCCTCAGCACCGCGGGCAACATCCGACTCGAGCAGGAGCGGATCGCCTGGTCGTACGCGCTCGATCGCCTCGGGGCGCTCTGACCACGAGGGACGTTGATCACGACAAACCCCCCGTCACCGTCCTCGCTTCGCTCGCGTCGGCCTCGCCCGATCCCGATGAGAGACAGAACCCGCCAGTGCGCCCACTTCACGTCACTTCTTCGCTGCGCCGCGGGGTGCTGCCGGACACTCTCAGCGGTCCCGCGCCGATCCCCCGACTCCCCCGCAGGACGGCTCCGGAACCACCACTCACCGACGAGAGGTCGCAGAATGCCGTTCGACGAGCACACCGGAGATCAGCACGATCACGACTCCGCCCAGAGGCCGGGAGTCGTCCGACGGTCCACTCTCGCCGCCGCGTTTTCTACGCCCGTCATCGCCGCCTGCGCGGCGGCGCCCGGTGCCGCGGCATCCGTCTCCCCTTCCCCCGTCCCCCCCCCGAGACCTTCCTGGGGGTGCGCGTCATCGATGCCGGACTCGTGACCACCAACCTGGGTGCCCGTCGGCGCTTCGAGATCTCGGTGTTCGTGAACGGAGACGGGATCACAGGAACTCCGATCGTGCTGCGCCAGGAGGGCAGGGTGGACTTCAGGACGGATCACGACCTCACCCTCGGGTCGACGCAGGTCATCCGCGTCGGTCCCCGCGGCGGCTACATCCTCATCCCCGCGGGCTCCTACGCGGGTTCGATCCCCTACAGCATCGGCGGTGTCATGAAGGTCGCAGCGCTCGTGAGCGGAGAGCCCTACCTCTTCGTCTACTCCGACCCTCCGCAGCGCGCCCACGTCGAGGTGATGGTCACCGGCGGCCCCGCCCATCCCGGGACGCCCGCTCCGGGAACGATCAGCACTCGGGAGAAGGACGAGCTCACGACGGATTGACACCGGCCCCGCCGCAGGAGCGCGCGAAGGCCCCCGCCTCCCGCCATCGGCGCGAGGGCTGCCGCACGGGCCCGCCGCGCCGCTATCCTCCCGGAGTGCCGTCGCATCGCGACCCGCTGCACACCGCGTCACCTCACCAGAGAGAACCACCGTGAGCCTCCTCCGCACCAAGTCCGTCGAGCAGTCCATCGCCGACACCGACGAGCCCGAGACCCGCCTCAAGAAGTCGCTGAGCGCCCTCGACCTCACCGTCTTCGGCGTCGGCGTCGTGATCGGCGCCGGCATCTTCACGCTCACCGGCCGCGCCGCGCATGACATCGCCGGCCCCGCGATCGTGCTGAGCTTCGTCGTCGCCGCCTTCGCCTGCGCGCTCGCGGCCATGTGCTACGCGGAGTTCGCCTCCACGGTGCCGGTCTCCGGCTCCGCCTACACGTTCTCCTACGCCTCGCTCGGCGAGCTCTTCGCCTGGATCATCGGCTGGGATCTGATCCTCGAGCTGTTCCTCGGCGCGAGCGTGGTCGCCCAGGGCTGGAGCGCCTATCTCGGCTCGTTCCTCGGGCAGCTCGGCATCGTCCTGCCGGAGGCGATCTCCTACGGGGGCGTCGTCGACGTCCCCGCGATCCTCCTGGTGCTCGTGCTCGGCGCCCTGATGACCTTCGGCATCAAGGAGTCCCTGCGCGTCAACCTGGTGCTGGTCGCCGTGAAGCTCTTCATCGTGCTGTTCGTCATCATCGCCGGGCTGCAGTTCATCAACGCGAGCAACTACTCGCCGTTCATCCCGCCCGCGGAGGCGTCGCAGGCCGCGTCCGGTCTCGCCCAGCCGCTGCTGCAGTTCCTCTCCGGCATCGAGCCGGCGACCTTCGGAGTCGGCGGCATCATCGCCGGCGCCTCGCTGGTCTTCTTCGCCTACATCGGCTTCGACGTCGTCGCGACCACCGCCGAGGAGACCCGCAACCCGCAGCGCGACATGCCCATCGGCATCATCGCCTCGCTGATCATCTGCACCGTGCTCTACTGCGCCGTCGCCCTGGTCGTCACCGGCATGGTCCCCTACCGCGAGCTCGACCCCTCCGCCGCCCTCGCCAACGCCTTCGCGTATCACGGCCAGACCTGGATGGCGACGGTCATCTCCGCCGGCGCCGTCGCCGGCCTCACCACCGTCGTGCTGACCCTGCTCATCGGAGCGACCCGCATCATCTTCGCGATGTCGCGCGACGGCCTGCTCCCCCAGCGCCTGGCGAAGGTCCACCCGCGCCTGCGCACCCCCTGGGTCACCTCCGTCGTCGTCACGATCATCGTCGCCCTGCTGGCCGGCCTCACCCCGATCGGCGTCCTCGAGGAGATGGTGAACATCGGCACCCTCTCCGCCTTCGTCCTGGTCTCCGTCGGCGTCATCGTCCTCCGCCGCAAGCGCCCCGAGCTCAAGCGCGGCTTCCGCGTCCCGCTCAACCCCTGGCTGCCCGGCCTCTCCGCCCTGATCTGCACCTACCTGATGCTCAACCTCTCCATCGAGACCTGGCTGCGCTTCCTGATCTGGCTGGCCATCGGCTTCGCGATCTACTTCGCCTACTCCCGCTCCCACGCGAAGCTCGGACAGCTCGCGAAGTAGACCACGGCGCGAGGCCGGCAGTCGGTCAGATCGTGTGCAACGCGCCACTTCGAGGATTCCTCTTGTCTTGTGGTGGGCGCGAACCTATGCTCCTCGATGACGTCGAGGAGGTGGAGCGTGAAACGCGCAGCAGAGTTCCGCAGGGTGATGACCATCGCCGGACAGGTGGCCCAGCAGCAGAGTGAGCCTGTGTCGGCGCTGCACGTCGCATTCGCCTACGCCGCGTGCCTCGCGCCGGGTGACAGCACCGAAAGCGTGATCCAGGCATTCGGCGACGAGCGCGGCTGGGATGCGAGCACCACCGCACGACCCGTCCTTCGACCGCTCATTCGTCATCGACGAGCGTTGCAGTACGACCCCGCAGTCCGTCGGGCAGTCGAGAGGGCCGCCGCGAGCGGATCTCCCGATATCCGGAAGATGCTCGCAGCGCTTCTGAAAGAGGGCGGCCTCGATCCGTTGCGGGAGGCGATCGAGCGGGCCGGCGGCGATCTCTCCCGCTGGCTGACCACCGATGGGTGACAACGACACTCCTCGCCTGCTCCTCGACGTTCGAAGCCTCGGGAAGCGCATGGGCTCAGTCGATGTGCTCCGCGACGTCTCCTTCACGATCGACGCCGGCGAGGTGGTCGGACTCGTCGGACCCAACGGCGCCGGGAAGACCACCCTCATGCGCGTTCTAGCCGGACTGTACGAGCCCTCGCATGGCAGTGCCCTCGTCCTCGGTCACGCGATCGGCACGACGGAGGCTCGACGAGCCCTCAGCCTCATGCCGGAGGAACCGGACCTGTACCCGGGTCTGAGCGTTGTGGAGCACGTCCGGCTGATCGAGCGACTGAGCGGCTCACCCCGGAACGAGTCGCTCGGACCGTCGCTCCTCGAGCGCTACGGACTGAGCGACAAGCACGACCTCCTCCCCCATCAGCTCTCGCAGGGGATGCGCCGCAAGCTCGCTCTCGTTCTTGCGCTGCTGAAGGGCGCCGGGCTCCTCTTGCTGGACGAGCCGTTCAACGGCCTCGATGCCGTCTCGGTGCGCGAGCTCCGGAACGAGGTCCGGCGGCTCGCCGACGAGGGCTGCGGCGTCCTGCTCTCGATGCACGGGCTGACCGAGCTGGAGCGCATCGCCGATCGAGCGGTGATCCTGCACGCCGGGAGGATCGCGCACATTGCGCGTCTCGGGCGCGACGATCTCGAGGGGCAGCCGCCTCTGGAGGACGTCTATCTCCGTGTCGTGGGAGCTCTTCGCGATGACGACGACTGAACGAACGCGGCGTCTTCCCCTTGCAGGAGCGCTCGCTCTCTCCCGGGCCTACCTGCGCATCCGCATCCGCAGCACCACGGCCCTCGTGACGAATCCCCTCGCGATCGTCGTCCTCGTGATCGCTGCGTCGAGCGGCGTCTGGCTCCTGGTTCAGGGTGGGGCCGGCGGGTCTCCGACGGAGTCGCCCCCCACGCGGATCGCGGGATTCGTCCTCGGTCTCTCTCTGATCCTGGTGTCACTGACAGCGCAGCGGGGTTCGCCGCTGCGGTTGCAGCCCGCGGACGTGTCCTGGGTGCTGCAGAGCCCGAGTGGTCCGCGCATCGTCGTGGTGGTGCATGCGGTCGGGACCGCGGCGATCGCGTTCGTCAGTGCCTCCGCGGCGTCGGCGACGGCACTGTTTCTCCGTGGAGAGCCGGTCGCGTGGGGCGTGCTCTCGGGGTGCGCGATGACGGCCGTCCTCCTCCTGATCCGGGCGACGTCGTTGACCAGCCATCTCCTCGGAAGAATCGCCCGGCCGGACCGGCGCCGGATCGGGCTGGCCTGCGTCCTCGCCGCGGGCGCGGTCTGGATCGCCCTCGGGGTGCAGTCGCTGCTCGTGGGCGAGGACTCCATCGGGTCGGCCGCGATGAGCGCCGCCGGTCTCCTCTTCGAGGTGATCCTCGCGCCCGAGGCGAGCGGACTCGCGCACGCCTCCGCCACCATCGGCGTTCTCCTGCTCTCGAGCATCGCCGTCGGCCTGCTCGTCCGGCGAGCCGGAATCTTCGTCGAACCCGCGGTCGAGGAGAGCATCCTCGCGAACCAGCTCACCCGAGTCCTCTCCGGCGAGTCGAGCAGAGCTCTGTCCGGCCGGGGCTACGCCGTCGGCCGTCCCTCATGGACGCGATGGCCCGACTCCGCGGTCGGCGCAGTCCTAGCGAGCCACCTGGCGCAGACTCGGCGCCGGCGCTGGCAGGAGCCCCGCACTGCGCTCGCCCTCCTCGCCGTGGCGGTGCTCTCCAGCCTGCTGCGGGACAGCGTGCCGATGCTATTGGGCGGACTTCTCCTCGTGCTGATCCTCGCGCTTCCGGGTCCGTCTCAGGCGACCGCGCAAGACCTCGACCACCAGCACCTTCCGCTCGCGGACGTCTCGATCGCCCGAGCCGGATTCGCCGGTGTCGGGCTTCACGCCTTCCTCTCGTCGGCCGTGTCGCTGCCCGCCGTCGTTCTCTGGGCCTCGGTGTACTTGCACGGGATCGGCTGGGGTCTGCTCGCAGTCCTTCCTCTCGCACTCTGCTGCACGAGCGCTGCGCTCGCGGGCATCGGATCACGCGCCTTCTCGGATCTGCTTCTCGGCCGGGTGGTCGCGGCGGTCGCGCTCACCATGCTGCCGGTGGCCGGTGCCGCCTCCAGCCTTGCGCTCCACGGCCAGGGGAACGATGCACTCCGTGTCCTGCTGACCCTCTCCGGCGCCCTGCTGATCTCCTGCCTGCTCTCCTCCGGTCTCGCCTGGGCCGTCCTCCAGTCCGCCCGGCCGGCCCGATCGTCACGCGCACCCGGGGTCTAGGGTGCAGTCATGCCCCGCGCCATGGCCGACCTCGACTTCCGCCGGCAGCAGTGGGAGCAGCGCTACGCGCCCCACGTCGCCCCGATCAACCGCTGGATCTACGAGCTGCGGAACCCGTACGATCGCGGCTGGCTCCCTTATATCGCTCCCCTGCACGGCGGCACCGAGGCGCGGGTGCTCAGCATCCTGCGCGACCCCGGCCCCGGCACCCGAGACGGCGCGGGCAGCGGGTTCCTCTGCACCGAGAACGACGACGGCTCCGCCGAGCTGATGTGGCGCCTACTCACGGACGTCGGACTGTCGCCGTTCGATCTCCTGCCCTGGAACGCCTACCCCTGGTACATCGGCAAGGCACCGACCGCGGAGCAGCTCGACGCGGGGATCCCGACCGTCCTGCATCTTCTCGACCTCGCCCCGAGCATCGAGGTCGTCCTGCTGCAGGGCGCCGACGCCGACCACGGCTGGCGCCGCCTGCTCCGGCTGCACCCGGGCATCGAGCGCGAGCGCGGCCTGGCCGTCGTGCGCACGTTCCACCCGTCACAGCAGGCCCCCTTCACGAAGGACCCGATCGAGCGGGCGGCGCGGGTGGCTCGCCGCGAGGCGGCCTTCACGGAGGTCGCGGAGCTGCTGCGCTGAGCGGCTCGTCCCGCTGAAGAGCTGGCGGAGAAACGACGAAGCCCTGATGAGAACCAGTCCGCGATCGGACATCCCATCAGGGCTTTCTGTCGGGCTGACAGGATTTGAACCTGCGACCCCTTGACCCCCAGTCAAGTGCGCTACCAAGCTGCGCCACAGCCCGTGGCAGTCCGGACCGAGGCCCGGGCAACTCGACTACCTTAGCGGATCGCGGGGCCGAGAGTGAAAACGACCGACGCTCGGCGCCCGTAGAATCGCTGAGGCGGTGCGCGCCGGGCGGACCGGAGCGCGCGCCCTACAGGAGGCAGCAGCAGTGGACGCGCGGCAGAAGCGATCGCAGGTGGCCCTGCACCGAGCCATCATCGATCTGGCGACTGCCAGGGACGTCTCCAGCCTCACGGTCTCCGAGATCACCGATCGTGCCGGCGTCAACCGCTCCACCTTCTACGCGCATGCGACCTCGGCCGCCGAGCTGCTCTGTGCGGCACTCGCCGACGAGCTCGACGCGATCCGCGACGAGTATCTCGACACCCTCCGGACCGGCGCGGCGACCGACGCGACCATCCGCCAGGGCACCGCGCGGATCCTCGCTCACCTCGAGACGCGCCGCGACCTCTACTTGCGCGCGTTCGACGCTCCCGGCGGCGACTCGGGTGTCCGGGCGATGCTCGCGCTGCACTTCCGCGCGGCCGTCCTCGCGACGCTCGAGACCGGGACGCTGCAGCTGCCCGACGGCGACGACATCACCGCGTTCCTCGCGGACGGCACCGCCTCCTTCCTCGCCGCCGGTTCGACCGGCCTGATGGAGGCGTGGCTGCGGCTCCCCGAGCCGCGTACTCCCGAGACCTACCTCGCGGCGTACCGGCGGCTGCTGCCGTCCTGGTGGCCGTTCGCCACGCAGGACTGACGCCCAGAGGCATCTATCCGTCACGAGTGGTCGGGTCGGCGCGCGGAGCACGACCGTTCCTGACCGATCGATCGCCGGATGCGCGGGCGGGGGTGGATCTCGATACGCCCGCTCCGCGGACTACTCGATCAGCATGCTCCGGCACGCAGAAACGCGTCCGGCTCGCGGGATCCGAGGATTCCCGCGAGCCGGACGCAGAACGACGTGCCGGAGCCGCCGCGACAGAACGTGTCAGCGCGCGCGCTTCTCCCGCACGCGCATGTTGACGTTCACCGGCGAGCCCTGGAAGCCGTAGATCTCGCGCAGGCGGCGCGCGATGTAGCGGCGGTAGCCCGGGTCGAGGAAGCCGGTGGTGAACAGCACGAATGTCGGCGGGCGCGAGGACGCCTGGGTGCCGAACAGCACACGCGGCTGCTTGCCGCCGCGCAGGGGGTGCGGGTGCGCCGCGGTGAGCTCCGCGAGGAACGCGTTGAACTTGCCGGTCGGGATGCGGGTGTCCCAGGACTCGAGGGCGAGCTCGAGCGCGGGCACGAGCTTCTCGAGGTGGCGACCGGTCTTCGCCGAGATGTTCACGCGCGGAGCCCAGGCGACGTGCGCGAGGTCCTTCTCGATCTCGCGCTCGAGGTAGCGGCGGCGCTCGTCGTCGAGGAGGTCCCACTTGTTGAACGCGAGCACGAGCGCGCGGCCCGACTCGAGCACCAGGTCGATGATGCGGACGTCCTGCTCCGAGATCGGCTCGGAGACGTCGATCACGACGACCGCGACCTCCGCCTTCTCGAGCGCGGTCGAGGTGCGCAGCGACGCGTAGAAGTCGGCGCCCTGCTGCAGGTGCACGCGGCGGCGGATTCCGGCCGTGTCGACGAAGCGCCAGATCTTGCCGGCGATCTCGACCTGCTCGTCGACCGGGTCGCGGGTGGTGCCGGCCAGCTCGTTGACGACGACCCGCTCCTCCCCCGCGGCCTTGTTCAGCAGGCTGGACTTGCCGACGTTCGGGCGGCCGAGGATGGCGACGCGCCGCGGGCCGCCGACCTCGCGCTTGGCGACGAGCGACTCGAGCGGCAGCTTCTCCAGCACCGTCTCGAGCAGGTCGGCGACGCCGCGGCCGTGCACGGCCGAGACGGGGTGGGGCTCACCGAGGCCGAGCGACCACAGTGAGGCGGCGTTCGGCTCCTGGCGCACGTCGTCGACCTTGTTGGCCGCGAGGAACACGGGCTTCCTGGTCTTGCGGAGCAGCTTCACGACGTGCTCGTCGGTCGCGGTCGCGCCGACGTTCGCGTCGACCACGAAGATGACGGCGTCGGCGAGGTCGATCGCGATCTCGGCCTGCATCGCGACGGAGGCGTCGATGCCGCGGGCGTCGGGCTCCCAGCCGCCGGTGTCGACGACGGTGAACTGGCGGTCGAGCCAGTCGGCCTTGTACGAGACGCGGTCGCGGGTGACGCCGGGGGTGTCCTCGACGACGGCCTCGCGGCGGCCGAGGATGCGGTTGACCAGCGCCGACTTGCCCACGTTGGGCCGGCCGACGATCGCCACGACCGGCAGCGCCGGGAGGTAGCGGATCTCGTCGGGGTCCTCGCTGGCGTACTCGAGGAGGTCGCGGTCCTCCTCGTCGAGGTCGTAGTCCTCGAGTCCGCTGCGCAGCGCCTGGGCGCGCGAGGAGGCGAGCTGCTCGTCGAGGTCGCCGAGGCGCTCGACGAGGTCGTCGTCTCCGAAGTTCAGCTCGTCGTCACCGACGTGCGTGTCCTGTGCCATGATCGGCCCTTGCTCTCGAAGTTCGGACCTCGGCGATGACCGCATCGACGGTCTGCTCGAAGTCGAGATGAGTGGAGTCGAGAAGAGTGACTCCGTCTGCGGCGTTCATGAAGTCCACCACCTGGGAGTCGGCGCGGTCCCTGGACCGCAGTGCCTGACCCGTCGCTTCAGCGGATTGCGTGGTGACTTCGCGCGAACGCCTCGCCATCCTAGCCTCTTCGCTCGCCGTCAGGAGGATCCGCACCCCGGCGGTCGGCGCCACGACCGTCGTGATGTCGCGCCCCTCGACGATGATGCCGGCCTTGCGGGTCTCGCCGATGATGCGGCGGAACAGCAGCGTGATCCGCCGGCGCACCTCCGGGACCTTCGCCACGGCCGAGACCTGACCGGTCACGCGGGGCTCGCGGATGGCCGCGGTCACCTCGGTCCGGCCGACCCAGACCGAGTACGACTCGGGGTCGGTGCCGATGGAGTAGTCGAAGCCGTCGAGCGCGTCGACGATCGCGTTCTCGTCGGCGAAGTCCAGCCCGGTGTCGAGGCCGTGCCAGGCGAGCGCGCGGTACGCGGCGCCGGTGTCGAGGAACTCGAAGTCGAGCCGTCGGGCCGCCTCGCGCGAGACGCTCGACTTGCCACTGCCGGCCGGTCCGTCGATCGCGACGACGACGGCGTCGCCGAAGTCGGGCACGTCGTCGGTGTGCGAGCCGCTCGCGCGCTCGGGCGCCGCTCCCCCGTCCTCCGGGATGCTCTGCTGCGCGCGGCGGGCGGGCGTCATCCGGTTCAGGCCGCCCTCCTGCCTGTTCTGCTCCGTGCTCATCCGGCGATCCTCCAGCCGCGTGCGGTCAGTTCCTCGGTCAGCGGGCCGACGGCCTCCGGCACCACCGAGATCTCGGCGAGGCCCACGCGGCGCCCCTCCGCATGCTCGAGGCGCACGTCCTCCAGGTTGACCCCGGCCTCGCCGATCTCAACGAACAGCCGGGCGAGGGTGCCCGGGGTGTCGTCGACGAGGACGATCAGGGTGGAGAAGCGCTGGTCCTGGCCGTGCTTGCCGGGCAGGCGGGCGACGCCGGCGTTGCCCGCGGCGAGGTGCTCGGCGAGCAGGCGGCGGGCACCCGGGGCGTCGAGGTCGCGCAGGGCGTCGGCGACCGCGGCGACGTCGTCGCGGAAGGCGTCGAGCACGGCGACCACGTGCTCGCGGTTCGCGCCGAGGATCTGCACCCACAGCTCCGGGGCGGAGGCGGCGAGCCGCGAGACGTCGCGCACGCCCTGGCCGGCGAGCCGCAGGGCGTCGTTCGGCGCGTCGACGAGCCGCTGCCCGAGCAGGGACGAGATCACCTGCGGCGCATGCGAGACGAGGCCGACCGAGCGGTCGTGCTCCTCCGGACCCATCTCGATGATCGAGCCGCCGAGGTCGAGCGCGAGCGCCTCGACCCGGGCGAGCGCCTCGGGCGGCGTCTCGCCGTCGCGGCAGATCACCCAGGGCCGGCCGACGAAGAGGTCGCCGCGGGCCGCCACCGGACCGCCGCGCTCCCGACCGGCCATCGGGTGCGAGCCGATGTAGCGGCTGAGGTCGAGGCCGCGGGCGCGCAGCTCGCGCAGCGGCTGCATCTTGACGCTCGCCACGTCGGTGACGACCGCCTCGGGGAACGCGGCCAGCTCGCGCTCGACGACGCCGGCGACGACGTCCGGCGGCACGCAGACCACGATCAGCACGGGCCGGTCGTCCGCGGAGGCGGCGCGGCCGGCCCCGTAGTCGATGGCGAGCGAGAGGCTGGCCGGTGAGGCGTCGTCGAGGACGACGTCGACCCCGCGCGAGGCGAGGCCCAGGCCGATCGACGCGCCGAGCAGGCCGGAGCCGACCACCCGCACCGTCCCCGTCGTCCGCATCGCGGGCGGGGCGGGGTGCAGGAGCTCGTTCACCCCGACAGCCTACCGATCAGGCCGACGCCGCTTGTCCTGGCCGCTGCGCCGCACACCGGAGTCGGGCCGTTCGGCGCCGTTCGCGGAGGGGCGTCGCCGGTCCTGCGGCGGCGTCGCGCGATCGTCGGCGCGCAACGCATCGGAGGGGCGCTCGCGCGGCCGCTCGTCACGACGGCGCTCGTCCGAGCTTCGGTCGCCGCGGTCGTCGGCGCGACGCTCGGGACGCTCCTCGGAGCGACGCACCGGGCGATCGTCCGAACGGCGCTCGGGCCGGTCGTTCGACCGGCGCACGGGGCGGTCCTCCGACCGGCGCTCCGGCCGCTCCTCGGACCGCCGCACGGGCCGCTCCTCGGACCGCCGCACCGAGCGCTCCTCGGTCCGCCGCTCTCCGCGCCCCTCGGTCCCCCGGACGTCCGCGATCTGCGGCCGCGGCCGCCGCGCGCCCGCGCTCGCCTGGCGTGTCGGCTCCGGCTTCTCCACCGGCGCCTCGCCGCCCTGGCGCGAGATGGTCAGCAGCGCACCCAGCTCGTCGCGGGTCAGGTCGCGCAGATCGCCGGACCGCAGCGAGCCCAGGTGCAGCGGGCCGAACTGCCGGCGCACCAGCTCGAGCACCGGATGCCCGACGGCCGCCATCATCCGCCGGACGACGCGGTTGCGCCCGGAGTGCAGCGTGATCTCGACGAGCGACGCGTTCGAGCGGCCCTCGGGCCGGCCGAGCAGCCGCGCCTTGTCGGCCGCGACCGTGCCGTCCTCCAGCTCGACGCCGGCAGTCAGCGCCGCGATCGTCTGCGGCAGCACCTGCCCGTGCACCTTCGCGATGTAGGTCTTCGTCACCCCGAACGACGGGTGCGCGAGCACGTGCGCCAGCTCGCCGTCGTTGGTCAGCACCAGGAGCCCCGAGGTCTCGGAGTCGAGGCGGCCGACGTTGAACAACCGCTCCTCGAAGTTCTGCGTGTAGGTCCGCAGGTCCGGCCGGCCGTTCTCGTCGGAGAGCGAGCTGACGACGCCGACCGGCTTGTTCAGCATCACGTAGCGCCGCGAGGTGTCCAGCTGCACGGCGACGCCGTCGACCTCGATCCGGTCGTTCTGCGGGTCGATGCGGCGGCCGAGCTCGCTCGCCACCTCGCCGTTCACGCGGATCCGCCGCGCGACGATCATCTCCTCGACGACGCGGCGGGAGGCGACCCCCGCGGCCGCGAGGACCTTCTGCAGTCGTTCGCCCTCGGGCAAGTCAGCCGCGCTCATCGAATCCGTTCCGTCCGTCGCTCAGTAGGGGGGAGATCTTCGGCAGCTCGTCGAGCGAGGCGAGGCCGAGATGGACGAGCAATTGCTCGGTGGTGCCGTAGAGGACCGCGCCGGTCTCGGGGTCGCTGCCGACCTCCGCGATCAGGCCGCGGCCGAGGAGGGTGCGCGCGACGGAGTCGACGTTGACCGCGCGGATCTGCGCGACCTGGCCGCGGGAGATCGGCTGCTTGTAGGCAATCACCGCGAGCGTCTCGAGGGCCGCCTGCGACAGCTTGGTCGGGTTCTGGGTCAGCACGAAGTCCGAGACGACGGAGTCGTACTCGCGGCGCACGTAGACCCGCCAGCCCCCGCCGACCTCGCGCAGCTCGAAGCCGCGGCGGATGCCGCCGTCCGCGCCGTCGAAGTCCGCGGCGAGCCGCTCGACCGACTGCCGGACGACCGGGATCGGCCGCGAGAGCGCCGTGGCGAGCGCGGCGAGCGACTGCGGCTCGTCCGCGATCATCAGGATCGCCTCGACGGCGCGGTCGATCTCGAACGCGACGGTCCCAGGACCGGCGACGGCCGCGGAGTCGGTGCTCGTGGGCTCACTGGTCATAGTCGGCCCCCAGGTGCGCGAGGCTCGCGTCCGACCAGTTCTCGGCCACCCACTGCAGGGTCAGCTCGCCGAGCGGCTCCGGCTGCTCGAACGCGATCGCGGCGTGCCGGTAGAGCTCGAGCACGGCGATGAAGCGCGCCACGATCACGCCCTTCTCGCCCGCATCGGCGACGAGCTCGCGGAAGGTCGCCGTCGTCCGCTCGCGCAGCACGGCCACGATGTACGCGGCCTGCTCGCGGATGCTGATCAGCGGAGCGTGAAGGTGGTCGAGCCCGACGGTCGGGATCTCGCGCGGCGCGAGCGCGAAGGCGGCGAGCGCCGCGAAGTCCTCGGGCGAGAGCGTCCAGACCAGCTCCGGCTTCTTCGCGCGGAACTCCTCCTCGAGCGGCACCTGGCGCACGTGCCGGCCGGTCTCGGCGTCGATCCGCTCGGCGAACCACGCCGACACCTGCTTGAAGGCGCGGTACTGCAGGAGCCGGGCGAAGAGCAGGTCGCGCGCCTCGAGCATCGCCGCGTCCTCCGCGTCGACCAGCTCGCCCTGCGGCAGGAGCCCGGCGATCTTGAGATCGAGCAGGGTCGCCGCGACGACCAGGAACTCCGAGGCGCGGTCGAGCCCCTCCGCCGTGTCGATGCCGTGCAGGTAGGAGAGGAACTCGTCCGTCACCGCGCTCAGCGCGATCTCGGTGATGTCGACCTGCTGCTTCGCGATCAGGCTCAGCAGGAGGTCGAAGGGCCCCTCGAAGTTCGACAGCGCGACGGTGAAGCCGCGGGAGACGGGGGCGGTGTCCGCCTCCTGGTCGAGCAGGAGCGCCTCAGGCGACCGCGCCACGCGAGATCAGCTCCCTGGCGAGCTTGCGGTACGCCTTCGCCGCGTTGTGCTCCGGCGCGAACGTGGTGATCGGCACCCCCGACACGCTCGCGTCGGGGAACTTCACCGTGCGCCCGATCACGGTCTCGAGCACGCTGTCGCCGAAGGCGTCGACCACCCGGTCGAGCACCTCGCGCGAGTGCAGCGTGCGCGAGTCGTACATGGTCGGCAGGATGCCGTCGAGCTCGATCACCGGGTTGAGCCGGTCGCGGACCTTGTCGATCGTCTCGATCAGCAGCGCGACACCGCGCAGGGCGAAGAACTCGCACTCGAGCGGGATGAGCACGCCGTGGCTCGCGGTGAGCGCGTTCACGGTGAGCAGGCCCAGCGACGGCTGGCAGTCGATCAGGATCACGTCGTAGTCGGCGCTGACCTTCCGCAGCACGCGGGCCAGGATCGTCTCCCGGGCGACCTCGTTGACGAGGTGCACCTCCGCGGCCGAGAGGTCGATGTTCGCGGGGATGATGTCCAGACCCGGGACGCGGGTCGGACGGATCGCCTCGCTCGGGTCCTTGACGGTGCCGAGCAGCAGGTCGTAGATCGTGATCGCGTCGTAGGTGGCGACGCCGAGCCCGGCGGACAGCGCGCCCTGCGGGTCGAAGTCGATGGCCAGCACGCGGCGGCCGTACTCGGCGAGCGTCGCGCCCAGGTTGATGGTCGTCGTCGTCTTGCCGACGCCGCCCTTCTGGTTGCAGAGCGAGATGATGCGCGCGGGCCCGTGCCCGGTCAGCTCCACCGGGAGCGGGAAGTCGCGCAGGGGCCGGCCGGTCGGGCCGAGCGTCGGGGCTTCGAGACCGGTGAGCTCGGCCTTGTCGTCCGTCTTGCGTGTCACCTGCGTCGCCTCGCTTCCCGTGTCGGCGTGCGCTCCCGCGCGGCCTCCGTCGAGTGTACCGGCGACCCCGTCGTCGTCCCCGCCGCCGCCCCGGCGTCCGCCGATCTCGAGCGCGCCTGCTGGTCGAGCAGCCGCGCAGCGGCATACGCATGCTGGTCGAGCAGCCGCAGCGGCCCCTTCCATGCTGGTCGAGTAGCCCCGCAGGGGCGTATCGAGACCCGCCGTCCTCAGCAGGGCGGGTCTGCAGACTCCACTTCCGACGCTGGCGGATCTCGATACGCCCGCTGCGCGGGCTACTCGATCAGCATGATGCGCCCCGCCCCCTCAGCGCCGCGCCCGCGGGTGCGCCGTCGTGTACACGTCGCGCAGCGTGTCCGCCGTCACCAGCGTGTAGATCTGCGTCGTCGCCACCGAGGCGTGCCCCAACAGCTCCTGCACCACCCGCACGTCCGCCCCGCCTGCGAGCAGGTGCGTCGCGAAGGAGTGCCGGAACGTGTGCGGCGAGATCTCCCGATCCAGCCCCGCCTTCTCGGCGACCGCGCGGATCACCAGCCACGCGCTCTGCCGCGACAGCCGGCTCCCGCGCACGCCGAGGAACAGCGCCGGCGTCGCCCGCCCGCGCCGCGACAGCTCGGGCCGCGCCCGCACCAGGTAGTCCTGCACCGCCTCGCGCGCGAAGCTCCCGAGCGGCACCATCCGCTGCTTCGAGCCCTTGCCGGTCAGCCGCACGACCTCCGAGTCGAAGACGTCGTCGACGCTCAGGTCCACCGCCTCCGAGATGCGCGCCCCGGTGGCGTAGAGCAGCTCCAGCAGCGCACGATCGCGCAGCTCCGACAGCTCCTCACCCCGGGCCGCCTCGAGCAGCGACGCCATCTGCTCGACCGTGATCGCCTTGGGCAGCGTCATCGGCAGCTTGGGCGGCAGCACGTCGTGGGCGACGTCGTCGGCGACGTGCCCCTCCTCCAGCGCGAAGCGGTGCAGCCCGCGCACGCTCGAGAGGATGCGCGCCCGTGAGCTCGCCGCGAGCGGCCGCTCGGCCCGCGCCGCGAGCCAGGAGGCGAAGTCCCCCACGTCCGAGCGCCGGAGCGCTGCGAGATCGGTGACGCCGCGCTCCTCGAGCCAGCCGAGGTACAGCCCCAGATCGCGCCGGTACGCCGCGATCGTGTGCGCCGAGAGTCCGCGCTCGACGCTCGCCTGCCGGAGGAAGGCGTCGGCGATCGCGGGCGGAGTCACCCCCGGCGGACCCGCGGGTGCCGCGTCCACGGCGAGGAGGCGTCGCCCAGCCCGGCCCAGCCGCGCGCGCGGAAGGCGTGCGCCGCGAGCACCGCGAGGCACAGCGACGGGTTCTGCACCCGCCGTGCGAGCACGGCGTCGACCGCCTCGTCGAGCGCGACCCAGCGCAGCTCCATGTCGGCCTCCTCCGCCTCGCGCTCGAAGGCGGCGTCGGTGGCGGAGAGATCGCGCGCCAGGTAGATGCGGATCACCTCGTCGCTGCCGCCGGGCGAGGTGGCGAACTCCGAGAGCAGGTCCCAGCGGCCGGCCCGCAGGTCGGTCTCCTCCCCCAGCTCGCGCTGCGCGGCGACGAGGGCGTCCTCCCCCTCGATGTCGAGGAGGCCCGCCGGGATCTCCCACTCGCGGGTGCGCACGGGGTGGCGGTACTGCTTGATCAGCGCGACGCGGTCCTCGTCGTCCAGGGCGAGCACCGCGACGGCGCCCGTGTGGTCGAGGAACTCGCGGCGCAGCTCGCCGTCGCCGTAGCGGAAGGTCTCGGCGCGGACGCCCCAGACCATGCCGTCGAAGACGCGCTCGCTGGTGAGGATCTCGGGCTCGACGAGCTCGTCCGAGAGCAGGAAGTCGGAGGCCGGCGCGTCCGAGGGCACGGAGTCGGTCGCGTCAGTCATCGGAGCCGGCCTCCGACGCCGGGAACAGCCGCGACGCCTCCTGGCGCTCCAGCGCCGCGGTCACGAGCCCCTTGAAGAGCGGGTGCGCGTTGTTCGGCCGCGAGCGCAGCTCGGGGTGCGCCTGCGTGCCGACGTAGAACGGGTGCTTCTCCCGCGGCAGCTCCACGTACTCGACGAGGCTGCCGTCCGGCGACGTCCCCGAGAACCACAGGCCGGCCTCGGCGATGCGGTCGCGGTAGCCGTTGTTCACCTCGTAGCGGTGGCGGTGGCGCTCCGCGGCCTGCGGCGCTCCGTAGACCTCGGCGACGATCGAGCCCTCGGCGAGATCGGCGGTGTAGAGACCCAGGCGCATCGTGCCGCCCATGTCGCCGGCGGCGAGGATCTCGACCTGCTCGGCCATCGTCGCGATGACGGGGAACTCGGTCTCCGGGTCGAACTCGGAGGACGACGCGCCCTCGAGTCCTGCCTCGTTCCGCGCGTACTCGATCACCATGCACTGCAGCCCCAGGCACAGGCCCAGGGTGGGGATGCCGTTCTCGCGGGCGAAGCGCAGCGCGCCGAGCTTGCCCTCGATGCCGCGGATGCCGAAGCCGCCGGGGACGCAGATGCCGTCGAGCTCGGAGAGCGCCTTCGCGGCCGCCTCCGGGTCCTCGAGTCCGTCGGACGCGATCCAGCGCAGGACGACCTTGGTCTGCTGCGCGAAGCCGCCGGCCCGCAGCGCCTCGGTGACCGAGAGGTACGCGTCCGGCAGGTCGATGTACTTGCCGACCAGGCCGATGGTCACCTCGTGCTTGGGCTCGTGCACGGCCTCGAGCAGCTGCGACCAGCCGTCCCAGACGACCTCGCCGGCCGACAGGTCGAGCTGATCGATGATGTACGAGTCGAGCCCCTGCTCGTTGAGCATCGAGGGGATCTCGTAGATCGAGGCGACGTCCTTCGCGTTGACGACGGCCTGCTCGTCGACGTCGCACATCAGCGCGATCTTGCGCTTGTTCGACTCCGACACCGGCCGGTCACTGCGCAGCACGAGCGCGTCCGGCTGGATGCCGATCGAGCGCAGCGCGGCGACGGAGTGCTGGGTCGGCTTGGTCTTCTGCTCGCCGGAGGCGCCCATGAACGGCACGAGCGAGACGTGCACGAAGAAGACGTTGCGGCGGCCGAGCTCGTGGCGCACCTGGCGGGCCGACTCGATGAAGGGCTGCGACTCGATGTCGCCGACGGTGCCACCGATCTCGGTGATGATCACGTCGGGCTGCGGGTCGTCCTCGGCCTGCAGGCGCATGCGGCGCTTGATCTCGTCGGTGATGTGCGGGATGACCTGGACCGTGTCGCCGAGGTACTCGCCGGCCCGCTCGCGGGCGATCACCCGGGAGTAGATCTGACCGGTGGTGACGTTCGCCGCCTGGTTGAGGTTGATGTCGAGGAAGCGCTCGTAGTGCCCGATGTCGAGGTCGGTCTCCGCGCCGTCGTCGGTCACGAAGACCTCACCGTGCTGGAACGGGTTCATCGTCCCGGGATCCACGTTGAGGTACGGGTCGAGCTTCTGCATCACGACGCGCAGTCCGCGCGCGGTGAGCAGGTTGCCGAGGCTGGCGGCCGTCAGGCCCTTGCCGAGCGAGGAGACGACCCCGCCCGTGACGAAGATGTGCTTCGTGACCTTCGCGGGGGCGGTGTCGCGCCCGGCCGCAGAAGTGTCGGAAGAGGAAGAGGAAAGGCCCGAGTTCGAATTGTCCACCACGGGGTTCCACCGTAACAGCAGAACCGGGTCCGGGCGCCGCCCCCGCCGATTTCGCACCGGTCGGGGGGCGGCGCACCGGCCGGAGTCAGCGCCGCCGGCTCGACTCGAGCAGCTCGCGCGCGTGCGCCAGCGCGTTCTCGGAGTCGGTCAGCCCGGAGAGCAGGCGCGCCATCTCGGACACCCGCTCCTCCGCATCCAGCTGGGTCACCGCGCTCGAGGTGACCGAGCCGTCCGAGCCCTTCTCGACCCGGAGGTGGTTGGTCGCGAAGGCCGCGACCTGGGCGAGGTGGGTCACCACGATGACCTGCGAGGTCTCGGCCAGACGCGCCAGCCGGCGCCCGATCTCAATCGCCGCCGCACCGCCGACGCCCGCATCGACCTCGTCGAAGACGAACGTAGGCACCGGATCGTTCGCCGCCACGACCACCTCGATCGCGAGCATCACCCGGGAGAGCTCTCCCCCGGAAGCGCCCTTCGCGAGCGCGCGCGGAGTGGCGCCGGTGTGCGGCTGCAGCAGCATCTCCACCGAGTCGCGCCCGTGCACCGTCGGCTCGCTCACACTGCCGACCTGCACGTGCAGGCGCGCATCGGCCATGGCCAGCGCGGTCAGCTCGTCGCTCACCCGCGCGCCCAGCTCGGCGGCGGCCGCGGTGCGCAGCTCGGTCAGCCGGTCGGCGAGCCGCTCGACCAGATCGGCGTCGGCGGCGGTGTCGGCCTCGAGGGCTGCGATCCGCTCGTCGTCGCCGTCGAGCTCGAGCAGTCGCAGACCGGAGGAGTCGACGAGGTCGAGCACGTCGTCGAGGGTCGGCCCGTAGGTGCGCGCGAGCGCGGAGAGCTCCGCCCGGCGGTTCTCGATCAGCTCGAGGTCGTGCGCGCCGTCGAGGTCGAGCTCGGCGAGGTAGGAGGAGAGGCCGGCCGCGACGTCGCCGAGCAGCACCGACGCCTCACCGAGGGTCTGAGTCAGCGGCTCGAGCGCCGCGTCGTGCTCCGCGGCGCGTTCGAGCACTCGGCGGGCGATCTCGACGAGACCGAGGGCGTCGCGGCCGTCGAGCTCCTCCGAGGACACCGCCTCGCGGGCCTCCCCCGCGGCGATGCGCAGCTGCTCGATGCTGCCGAGCCGCTCGGACTGCGTCGAGAGCTCGACGTCCTCGCCGCGCTGCGGAGCGACCACCTCGATCTCGGCGAGCGCACTGCGGAGTCGCTCCGCCTCGCGCGCCCGCGACTCGCGCGCTGTGGTCAGCTCGTCGAGCTCCTCGCGGTTGGCCCGCCAGCGCTCGAAGGCGCTCGCATAGTCGCGCAGGGCCTCCCCCAGCTCGGGCCCGCCGAAGCGGTCGAGCGCGTCGCGCTGCGCGGCCGCCGAGCGGAGCCGGATCTGGTCCGACTGCCCGTGCACCACGACGAGCTGATCGGCCAGCTCGCTGAGCACGCTGACCGGAGCACTGCGGCCGCCGACGACGGCGCGGCCGCGCCCCTCGGCTGAGACCGAGCGGGCGAGCAGCAGCTCGGGGCCGTCGAGGTCGCCGCCGGCGTCGTGGACGCGATCCGCGACCGCACCCTCCTCGGGCACGAGCCAGCGGCCCGACACCCAGGCCTGCTTGCTGCCGGAGCGGACGGCGGAGGCGTCGGAGCGCGCACCGAGCACGAGGCCCAGCGCGGTCACGACCATGGTCTTGCCGGCACCGGTCTCACCGGTGACGGCGGTGAATCCCGGTCCGAGCGGGAGGGTCGCCTCGGCGATGACGCCGAGGTCGCGGATCTGCAGCTCCTCGAGCATGCGGCTACTCCGTCTCCGCCGACCCCCGCCATCCGCGGATGGGGAGACCGAACTTCTGCACCAGGCGATCGGTGAACGGGGCGTCGTGCAGGCGCGCGAAGCGCACCGGCACGGGCGAACGCCGGAAGACGACCCGGGCGCCGGGCGGCAGCTCGTAGGTGCGGCGGCCGTCGGCCCAGAGCACGCCGACGCCGTCGGTGCGCTCCTTCACCTCGACGGCGAGGCTGGAGTCCGGCCCCACGACGAGCGGGCGGGCGAACAGGGCGTGCGCACTGAGCGGCACGAGCAGCATGGCCTCGAGCGTGGGCCAGACGACGGGACCGCCGCCGGAGAAGGCGTAGGCGGTCGAGCCGGTGGGCGACGAGACGACGATGCCGTCGCAGCCGAAGCTGGAGAGCGGGCGGCCGTCGACGCCGACCATCACCTCGAGCATCCGCTCGCGGCTGCCCTTCTCGACGGTCGCCTCGTTGAGCGCCCAGGTCTCGTAGACGACGGCGTCGTCGATCTTGACGCGCACCTGCAGCGTCATCCGCTCCTCGACGGCGTAGTCGCCGTCGAGTGCGCGCGCGACCGCGTCGTCGAGGTCGTCGCGCTCGCTCTCGGCGAGGAAGCCGACATGGCCGAGGTTCACTCCCAGCAGCGGAGCCGTGCCGGTCCGGACGATCTCGGCCGCGCGCAGGATCGTGCCGTCGCCGCCGAGCACGAAGACCAGCTCGATCTCCTCCAGCGTGACGTCGGCACCGAGGACGGCCACGTCGCTGAGCTCGGGTGCGGTACGGACGATGTCGCCCTTGTCGTCGGCGCAGAGCACGGGCCGGGCTCCGGACCCGCGGAGACGTCCGACCACGAGGATCGCCGCTTCGAGGGAGTCCGCCCGTCCGGTGTGGGCGATGACGAGGATGTTGCGCTCGCCAGGAGGGGACTGCATCGAGTGGGTGTCCTTCGGGTCGATCGACGGCGGCGGACACGATCGCGTCACCCGAGGGTGAGCGCGGTGACCGCGTCCCTCCATTCTGTCGGAATCGTTCCGCGGTCGCGGTGGAGGTGCACCAGATACTCCTGATTCCCAGCGCCACCCGGGAGCGGCGAGGCGATCAGACCGGCCACCCCGAGCCCCGCGTCCCAGGCGGACCAGAGCACGTCCGAGAGCGCCTCGCGCCGGAGCTCCGGATCGCGGACGATCCCCTCCTTGATGCCCAGGCGGCCCACCTCGAACTGCGGCTTGACCAGCACGACGAAATCGGCGGTCGGCGCGACGGACGCGGCGACGGCCGGCAGCACCATCGACAGGGAGATGAAGGAGACGTCCGCGACGACGAGGTCCGGTACGTCAGCCGTTCGAGAGGCCGCTGCGAGCGAGCTCGCCGTCATCTCCCGGGCGTTGAAGCCCTCGACGACGCGCACTCGCTCCTCCGAGCGGATCCGCGGCGCCAGCTGCCCGTGACCGACGTCGAGCGCGATCACCGACGCGACTCCGCGTTCCAGGAGCACCTGGGAGAAGCCGCCGGTGGAAGCGCCGACATCCAGGGCGTTCGCGCCGTCGACTCGCACGGTGGGGAAGGCGTCCAGCGCGGCGATCAGCTTGTGAGCCGCGCGGCTGACGTAGTGGTCGAGCGAAGCGACGGCGACCTCCTGCTCGGGCCGCACTCGGATCGACGGCTTGAGCGCCGGCGCACCGTCCACGGTGACGACACCGTCGGCGATCATGCGCGCCGCATGCACTCGGGAGCGGGCGATGCCTCGCGTGGCGAGTGCGGTATCGAGCCGCTGGTCCTCGGAGTCGGTCATCGAGCGGAGTCACCACCCTCGAGCCGGATCCGAAGCTGCTCCTGCAGTTCCGCGTAGGCAGCCGCCCGCGATGCCAGGGGCGACTGCTCGATGTCGTCGAGACGATCGCCGAGCTCGACGCTCTCGCTTCCGGACGTGCGGTCCTCGGACATCGTCACTCCTCACGGCGCCGCGTCGAGCGGCTAGCGGCTCTCAGGGAGAACCTCTGGTTAAACATCGATGGCCACCCATTTCTGGGTGGCCATCGTGAATTGGTGTCCGGCGGTGTCCTACTCTCCCACAGGGTCCCCCCTGCAGTACCATCGGCGCTGAGAGTCTTAGCTTCCGGGTTCGGAATGTGACCGGGCGTTTCCCTCTCGCTATGGCCGCCGTAACCCTCTCAGACACACCCACCAGCCGAAGGCGTGGTGGTGGTCAAATCTGGGTCACACGTCATGCGTGTGTTCAGTTGTCCGCCCCGAGCAGTGTCGGGTGCGGTGTGCAGGTCGTGTCTTTGCGAACACGACCCGCGGTATGGAGCCCGTATTCTGGGAACCACAAAGTGGACGCAAGCAATCTCTGACCACTCCTACCAGCCTTT